>NZ_RCAA01000001.1 GCF_003628475.1 Enterobacter sp. R1(2018)
GCAATCACTACCGTTCTGGCTAAAACCTACGGCGGTGCTGCTCGCGCATTCGATCAGATCGATAACGCGCCGGAAGAAAAAGCTCGTGGTATCACCATCAACACTTCCCACGTTGAATATGACACCCCGACTCGCCACTACGCGCACGTTGACTGCCCGGGGCACGCCGACTACGTGAAAAACATGATCACCGGTGCTGCTCAGATGGACGGCGCTATCCTGGTTGTTGCTGCGACTGATGGCCCGATGCCACAGACCCGTGAGCACATCCTGCTGGGTCGTCAGGTAGGCGTTCCTTACATCATCGTGTTCCTGAACAAATGCGACATGGTTGATGACGAAGAGCTGCTGGAACTGGTGGAAATGGAAGTTCGTGAACTTCTGTCCCAGTACGACTTCCCGGGCGACGATACCCCAATCGTTCGCGGTTCCGCGCTGAAAGCGCTGGAAGGCGAAGCTGAGTGGGAAGCTAAAAT
>NZ_RCAA01000008.1:0-17736 GCF_003628475.1 Enterobacter sp. R1(2018)
GGCAGCGTACAGATTTTCTGATTTACTCATGAATCGGCTCCTGATTCGTGGAAAGAGTGGCAACGGGCTATTCTAAGGGAAACCTTCGGGGTTATGAAAGTTTTGCCCTGCCGCGTCGGACGAGTAGAATGCCCGCTCGATTTGTATTACTTATTAATGATTACGCAGATGAACCCTTCCCAAACCTCTTTTGAAGCGCAGCAGATTGTGCGTTTGCGCAGAGGCGACGCCGTGCGCCGCCTGATTCGCCAGGACAAAACATCGGCGGCGATTCTGTTTATGGCGGCTATCGTCGGAACGCTGGCCGGGCTTGCGGGCGTGGCTTTTGAAAAAGCCGTTAACTGGATGCAGCAAAATCGCCTGGCGCTGCTGGCGCAGGTTGCGGATCGTTCCGTCCTCGTCTGGGCGACGGCTTTTATCAGTTCGGCGCTGTTAGCGATGGTTGGCTACTATCTGGTGCGCCGGTTTGCGCCGGAAGCGGGCGGATCCGGCATTCCTGAAATCGAAGGCGCGTTGGAAGAGCTGCGGCCGGTGCGCTGGTGGCGGGTAATTCCCGTAAAGTTCATCGGCGGCATGGGCACGCTCGGTGCGGGAATGGTGCTGGGACGCGAAGGCCCGACGGTGCAGCTGGGCGGAAATATTGGCCGTATGGTGCTGGATATTTTCCGCCTGCGCGGCGCGGAGGCCCGACATACTTTACTGGCAACGGGCGCGGCAGCCGGGCTGTCCGCCGCGTTCAACGCGCCGCTGGCGGGGATCTTGTTCATCATCGAAGAGATGCGCCCGCAGTTTCGCTACAACCTGATTTCGATTAAAGCGGTTTTTATCGGTGTGATTATGTCCAGCGTGGTGTTCCGCATTTTTAACGGCGAAAACGCGGTCATCGAGGTGGGAAAACTTTCAAACGCGCCGGTTAATACACTCTGGCTGTATCTGGTGTTAGGGATGGTGTTCGGCATAGTCGGCGTATTGTTCAACTCGCTGGTGTTTCGCACCCAGGATATGTTCCATCGCATTCACGGCGGTGAGATAAAAAAATGGGTGCTGATTGGCGGGCTGTTGGGCGGTATTTGTGGCGTGCTTGGGCTTATCCAGCCCGCAGCCGCAGGCGGCGGTTTTAACCTGATTCCCATCGCGGCGGCGGGCAACTATACCGTTGGTATGCTGCTGTTTATATTTATCGCGCGCATGATTACCACGCTGCTTTGTTTTTCTTCCGGCGCGCCGGGCGGAATTTTCGCGCCGATGCTGGCATTAGGCACGCTTTTTGGCACCTGTTTTGGCATGGTGTGCGCCGCATGGTTTCCGGCTTATCATCTTGATGTGGGGACATTTGCTATCGCAGGCATGGGCGCGCTGTTTGCCGCATCGGTGCGCGCGCCGCTGACCGGCATCGTGCTGGTGTTGGAAATGACTGACAATTATCAGCTCATTTTGCCAATGATTATTACCTGCCTTGGCGCGACACTATTAGCACAGTTCCTCGGCGGAAAACCTCTATACTCCTCAATACTTGCGCGTACTCTTGCGCGTCAGGAAGCAGAAATGCAGGCCAAAGCGCAGCCGGGCCCGGCCGGGGAGAATACTTGAACGATTTACCAGGGTATTAGATAATGGCCCTAAAGATCGGGTTAAAATTTACCCGGCTTGTTATTTCGTTGGGAGCAAAAAATGAGTGATGACGTAGCGCTGCCCCTGCAGTTTACAGAAGCAGCAGCCAATAAAGTTAAGAGCCTGATCGCAGATGAAGAGAATCCAAATCTGAAACTGCGTGTTTACATCACCGGTGGTGGTTGCAGCGGCTTCCAGTATGGTTTCACCTTTGATGACCAGATCAACGACGGCGATATGACCATCGAGAAGCAGGGCGTCGCGCTGGTGGTTGACCCGATGAGCCTGCAGTATCTGGTAGGCGGCGCGGTAGATTATACCGAGGGTCTGGAAGGTTCTCGCTTCGTGGTAACCAACCCGAACGCGAAAAGCACCTGCGGGTGTGGTTCTTCCTTCAGCGTCTAAGCGCTGCGGGAAAGAAAAAGCCGTGTTATGAAACACGGCTTTTTTTATGCCTTACTGTCTGTCTTCAAGGGCAAACGTCGGCAGTTTGAGATGCCAGCGAATCGCCGCAAGGCGTATCGTCAGCGTCACCACCATACCGATCATGCTTGCCTGCTCCAGCGGAACTTTGAAGGTATAGAAAGCGGTAGCATGCACAATGCCGCCGATGATGCAGGCGGTAGCGTAAATCTCCGTGCGCAGGATCATCGGGATTTCACGCGCCAGCACGTCGCGAATAATCCCGCCGCCCACGCCGGTCAGCACGCCCATGCAGATGGCGATCAGCGGGCTGGTGCCCGCCAGAAAAGCCTTATTCACCCCGATGCCTACAAATACGGCAAGCCCGACGGCATCCAGTACCGGTAAAATCCACTTCGGCAGGCGGCGCGGCTGGCGCACCAGCAGGATCGTCAACAGGCAGGTGACCATCGCCACGACCAGATCCGTTGGATCTTTTACCCAGAACACGGGGCCGTTCGCCAGCGCCATGTCGCGGATTGTTCCTCCGCCGACGGCTGTCACCACGCCCAGCACCAGCACGCCAAAAGGATCCATACGGAGTTTTCCGGCAAGCAGTACGCCAGAGATGGCAAAGACGGCCGTGCCAATGATATCCAGCCAGTAGACCAGCATTTATTACCCTCAGATCAAGACGCTATTGTTTTGCCAGCTCCGCGCAGAGCTGTTTTGCGGCGAGGATAATACGCGGGCCCGAGCGGCTAAACCAGTCATCATTCACCGCAATTATCGGAACAGTTAGCTGGGCCTGCCAGAATTGCTGCACCGGTGGAATCTTTGTCCTGTCGCCGGCGATGACAATAGCCTGGGGTTTGCGCACCAGCACCTGCTCGCGGCTGACCTGCGGCCAGGGGACGCGGCTGTCGGCAAAGATATTCTGCCCGCCGCACAGCGTCAGGATTTCGTTTTGCAGCGAATCTTTCCCGGAGGTGAAGAGGGGATGTTGCCCAAACTGGAGAAACACTTTTTTCTTCGCCGTCTGCGCATACTGAGCTTTCAACGCTTTGAATTCCGCCGCCAGTTTATCGGCAGCTTTATTCGCGATTTCCGGCGTTGGGCTGTATTCCCCAAGCTGGCGCAGGGCGGAAATGACCTCTTCAACCGTTGTGGGATCTAACCAGACGACTTTTATCCCGAGCGCCGCCAGCTGGTTCACCTGGCGTTCCGCGTTGCCGGCGCGCCAGGCCAGCACCACATCCGGCTTTAACGCCACGATGCGTTCAAGGTTCATGCCCTGCCAGTTTGCCACCTGCTCAAGCTTTTCGGCTGCCTGTGGATAATCTGACCAGGCGCTTACCGCCACCGGCGTAATGCCCGCCGCGAAGGCAAGCTCGGTATTACCCGGCGACAGGGAGATCACCCGCGGCGCGGCGCATACCAGCAAGGGTATGCAAAACAAAACGGCGCTTATCCCGCGCCAGAATGCTCTGTTAACCACGAGCCAGTTTCTGCACCAGCTTTTCAACCATCAGCGTGGACTGTTTCGCCGCTACCGCCAGGAATTCGTCGAAGCTCAGGTGAGACTGCTGATCGGCCACGTCAGAAATCGCGCGCACCACCACGAACGGCGTGCCGAAGCTGTGGCAAACATGTGCGACGGCCGTGGCCTCCATTTCTACCGCAACGGCCTGCGGGAAGTTATGGCGAATTTTCGCCAGCGCCACGGAACCGTTGATAAACGCATCGCCGCTGATGACCAGGCCGCGCACCGCGTTCAGCTTCAGCTCGGTAATGCATTCCTCCGCTGCGGCAATCAGTTTTGGATCGGCAGCAAAGGCCGCAGGACAGCCCGGCAGCTGCCCGTATTCGTAGCCAAAGGCGGTAACGTCCGCATCGTGGTAGCGCACTTCGTCAGAAACGACGATATCGCCTACCTTCAAAGCCGTATCCAGGCCGCCTGCGGAACCCGTGTTGATAACCAGATCCGGTTTGCAGTGCTCAAGCAGTAGCGTTGCGCCCATCGCCGCCGCGACCTTACCGATGCCGGATTTCAATAGCGCCACTTCCACGCCGTTTAGCGTGCCGGTGTAAATTTCACAGCCCGCAAGTTTCAGCGTTTGACGGTTTTCGATTTTGTCACGCAGCAGCGTCACTTCTTCTTCCATTGCACCAATAATGCCTGCTTTCATAGAGATACTCGCAATAGTGTTAGTTAGGATGCATAGTCTATCATGGCAAGCGTTAAGGAATTAATCCGCTCTTGAGTCGGGCGAAGGAGAGGGCATGAGTGAACTAGATTTCCGCAAGAAAATTAACTGGCACCGTCGTTTCCGATCGCCTACCGGCATCAAGAATGAACATGAGATTCTGCGCATTTTTGAAAGCGATCGCGGCAGGATTATCAATTCTCCGGCGATCCGTCGGCTGCAGCAAAAAACCCAGGTTTTCCCTCTTGAGCGTAACGCTTCCGTCCGTACCCGCCTGACGCACTCTATGGAGGTTCAGCAGGTTGGGCGCTACATCGCCAAAGAAGTGCTCAGCCGTCTTAAGGAGCAGCAGTCTCTTGAGAAATACGGGCTGGGCGAACTAACCGGACCCTTCGAAAGCATTGTCGAAATGGCCTGTCTGATGCACGACATCGGCAATCCGCCTTTCGGGCATTTTGGCGAGTCGGCCATCAATGACTGGTTTCGCCAGCGCCTCTTTCCGTCAGACGCCGGCAGCCAGCCGCGTAGCGACGATCGTTGTAAGGTAAACGCGCTGCAGCTGCGGGAAGGAGAAGATCGTTTAAACGAGCTACGCCGCAACGTGCGTCAGGATCTTTGCCATTTTGAAGGCAACGCGCAGGGCATTCGCCTGGTGCACAGCCTGCTGCGGATGAACCTGACCTGGGCGCAGGTGGGCTGCATCCTGAAATATACCCGTCCCGCCTGGTTTGTCGGCGACCCGCCGGAAAGCCACGCCTATTTGATGAAGAAACCCGGCTTTTATCTCTCCGAAGAGAGCTATATCAAGCGCCTGCGTGCGGAGCTGCAGCTGGGAGAATTCAGCCGCTTTCCTCTTACCTGGATTATGGAAGCCGCGGACGATATCTCTTACTGCGTGGCGGACCTGGAAGATGCCGTTGAGAAAAATATCTTCAGCGTCGAGCAGCTTTATCAGCATCTTTGCGCCGCCTGGGGAGAACGCCGCCCGGATGATCTGTTTGAAAAGGTGGTTAACGAGGCGTGGCGCAAATCCAGCACTAACCAAATGCGCCGCAGTACCGAAGATCAGTTTTTCATGTATCTGCGGGTCAATACGCTAAATCAGCTGGTTCCGTATGCGGCGCAGCGTTTTATCGATAATCTGCCGGAGATTTACAACGGCGAGTTTAATCACGCTTTGCTTGAGGACGACAGTCCCTTTGCGCGCCTGCTGGAATTATATAAGCAGGTGGCGATGGAGCAGGTCTTCAGCCATCCTGAGGTAGAACAGTTAGAGTTGCAGGGCTACCGGGTTATCAGCGGACTGCTTGAAATTTACAGCCCGCTCCTCAATATATCCGCCGAGGATTTTGCTGAGCTGGTGGAAAAAGAGAGCCTGCGTCGTTTGCCTATCGAGACGCGGCTTTACCATAAACTGTCGACCAAGCACCGGCTTGCTTATATTGAAGCCGTAAGCGACTTAACGCCTGCGGAACCTGAGTATGCCGTCCGGGAGTATTATTATCGTTGTCGGCTGATTCAGGATTACATCAGCGGCATGACGGATTTATACGCCTGGGATGAATATCGACGTTTAATGGCGGTGGAATAATGCGTCGTTGAGTTTTGTAAAGACGGACAATAATTTTTTACTTTTTCCAGTGAGTTATCGACGGAACTAAGCGCTATAACACCACTCTATATAGACCTGCACAGCAATTACGCGTGACTTATAACTTGAGAGTGAAAGAGATGAAAAAAAACACTTTAGCAATGAGTGCGCTGGCTCTGAGTCTGGGTTTGGCGCTGGGACCTGTGTCCGCTACCGCCGCTGAGACGGCTTCTTCCGCATCCGCCACGCAGCCGCTGCCAAGCCTTGCGCCGATGCTTGAAAAAGTCATGCCATCGGTGGTGAGTATTAACGTTGAAGGCAGCACGACGGTAAATACTCCGCGCATGGGGCGCAATTTCCAACAGTTCTTCGGCGACAATTCACCATTCTGCCAGGAAGGTTCGCCTTTCCAGAGCTCTCCATTCTGTCAGGGCGGTCCTGGGGACGGGTCTGACGGCGGTTCACAACAGCAGAAATTCGCCGCTTTGGGTTCAGGGGTCATTATTGATGCCGCCAAAGGCTACGTTGTAACCAATAACCACGTCGTTGATAACGCAACCAAAATTCAGGTATCCCTGAGCGACGGCCGCAGGTTCGAAGCCAAAGTCGTGGGTAAAGATCCGCGTTCCGATATCGCACTGCTGCAGCTGCAGGATCCGAAAAACCTGACGGCGATTAAAATGGCCGAACTCCGACGCCCTGCGCGTGGGTGACTACACCGTGGCAATCGGTAACCCGTATGGTCTGGGCGAAACCGTGACCTCCGGGATTGTTTCGGCGCTGGGCCGCAGCGGTCTGAATATCGAAAACTATGAAAACTTCATCCAGACGGATGCGGCGATTAACCGCGGTAACTCCGGCGGCGCGTTGGTTAACCTGAACGGCGAGCTGATCGGCATCAATACCGCGATCCTTGCCCCGGACGGCGGCAATATCGGCATTGGCTTCGCCATTCCGAGCAATATGGTGAAAAACCTCACCGCGCAAATGGTGCAGTACGGGCAGGTTAAGCGCGGCGAACTGGGCATTATGGGTACCGAGCTGAACTCCGAACTGGCGAAAGCCATGAAGGTCGATGCGCAGCGCGGCGCTTTCGTAAGCCAGGTTATGCCTAACTCTTCCGCAGCGAAGGCTGGGGTGAAAGCCGGCGATGTGGTGGTCTCCATGAACGGTAAAGCCATCAGCAGCTTTGCGGCGCTGCGCGCGGAAGTAGGCTCTATGCCGGTAGGCAGCAAAATTACCCTTGGCCTGCTGCGCGACGGCAAGCCGGTTTCCGTGAATCTGGAACTGCAGCAGAGCAGCCAGACTCAGGTAGACTCCTCCACCATCTTTACCGGCATTGAAGGCGCTGAGATGAGCAACCGCAGCGGTAAAGATGAAAAAGGCGTGATCGTTAATTCGGTAAAAGGTAATACCCCTGCTGCGCGTATCGGCCTGAAAAAAGGCGATATTATTATCGGTATCAACCAGCAGCCGGTGAACAATATCGCTGAGCTGCGCAAGGTCCTCGACACTAAACCGTCGGTGATGGCGCTCAATATTCAGCGTGGCGACAGCACTATTTATCTGCTGATGCAGTAATCGCCAGCCGGAACTATTTTCTTCCCGTGATAAGGGCCGCGAAAGCGGCCCTTTTTTGTGAACCTTGCCACAACTCCATATTCCTGCGCGCCGCTTCGGGCATTTGCACAATGCCTGAGCTATTTCCGTCGCCTATGCTAGGCCATTAGCACGACGGGAGAGGAAGCAATGGCTGGCTGGCACCTTGATACGAAAATGGCGCAGGACATTGTTGCGCGCACCATGACCATCATCGACACCAATATCAACGTGATGGACGCCCGCGGGCGCATTATCGGCAGCGGCGACCGGGAGCGTATCGGTGAACTGCACGAAGGGGCGCTGCTGGTGCTCTCGCAGGGGCGCGTGGTGGATATTGACGATGCCGTAGCCCGCCATTTGCACGGCGTGCGCCAGGGGATCAACCTGCCGCTGCGTATTGACGGCGAAATCGTTGGGGTAATCGGCCTCACGGGCGAGCCGAATTCGTTGCGTAAGTACGGCGAGCTGGTCTGCATGACCGCGGAAATGATGCTTGAACAGTCGCGCCTGATGCACCTGCTCGCGCAGGACAGCCGCCTGCGTGAAGAACTGGTGATGAACCTGATTCAGGCGGATGAGCACTCTGCGGCGCTGACCGAGTGGGCGCAGAGGCTGGGAATCGATCTCAATCAGCCCCGCGTGGTGGCGGTGGTAGAGGTAGATAGCGGCCAGCTTAGCGTGGACAGCGCCATGGAAGAGCTTCAGCAGCTACAGAATGCGCTCACCACTCCCGAGCGCAATAACCTGATAGCGATTGTCTCCTTATCGGAGATGGTGGTGCTCAAACCCGCGCTTAATCAGTTCGGGCGCTGGGATGCCGAAGATCATCGTAAGCGCGTTGAACAGCTTATCAGCCGTATGAAAGAGAACGGCCAGCTACGTTTTCGCGTTGCGCTCGGCAACTATTTTACCGGCCCTGGCAGCATCGCCCGCTCTTATCGCACCGCGCGTACGACCATGATGGTCGGCAAACAGCGCATGCCGGAAAGTCGCAGCTACTTCTATCAGGATTTGATGCTGCCCGTTCTGCTCGACAGCCTGCGCGGCGGCTGGCAGGCCAACGAGCTGGCGCGGCCGCTGGCGCGTTTAAAAAGCATGGATAACAACGGCCTGTTGCGCAGAACCTTAAGCGCCTGGTTTAGCCACAACGTGCAGCCGCTGGCGACGTCGAAGGCGCTATTCATTCACAGAAATACGCTGGAGTATCGGCTTAACCGCATCTCTGAGCTAACGGGGCTGGATTTAGGAAATTTCGACGATCGTCTGTTGTTGTATGTCGCTTTGCAGCTGGATGAGCAGAGATAAAATAGGGCGAATGACGCTTGCGCTATCCGCCCTACATTCAGCTGCGAAGTAGGGCGCACAGGCGCGGCGTCATCCGCCGGGGACTTATTTATTGCGGGTTAACTTTTCCAGATCGGCTTCAATTTCGCTGATCTTATTGGTCACAACCGATTCCAGATGACGCAGATCTTCAAGGATCTTACGCTTCAGGTCCACCTCGGTGCGATCGCGCTGACAGAGCTGATCTAATTCATCGATCACGTAGCGCAGATTGGGACTTATCTCCTGCACTTCTTTGTAGCCCTGTCCTACGCCATCGGCGACAACGGTTTTGCGCTGGCGTGGATATTTAAACTTCACGCTTTTGGCAAAGAACTCGCCTTTATCCTTCTGGAAATAGATTTTCAGGATATCGTTGTTGGCTTCCTGCCGGAGGCTGTAACGATCGATTTCATCAGGATTGGTAATACCCAGACTTTTCAGGTTATCGTACATAGCGTTACCTTTTCGATATCATTAACCTATAGATAATCAACGGAAAATTCCTTTCCCGCCAGTCCCGGATGCAAAAAAGGCGGGTTACCCCGCCTTTTGAACATTTATTTTTTAGTCGATGGTCCGAAGCAGCTCGTTAATACCGACCTTACCGCGGGTTTTCGCATCGACTTTCTTCACGATAACCGCGCAGTACAGGCTGTATTTGCCATCTTTGGACGGCAGGTTGCCGGAAACTACTACCGAGCCTGCCGGCACGCGGCCATAGTGTACTTCACCCGTTTCGCGATCGTAAATGCGGGTGCTCTGGCCGATGTAGACGCCCATGGAAATTACGGAGCCCTCTTCGACGATAACGCCTTCCACAACTTCTGAACGCGCGCCGATAAAGCAGTTATCTTCGATGATGGTTGGGTTAGCCTGCAGCGGTTCCAGCACGCCGCCGATGCCAACGCCGCCGGACAGGTGCACGTTTTTGCCGATCTGCGCGCAGGACCCAACGGTCGCCCAGGTATCCACCATGGTGCCTTCATCCACATAGGCGCCGATGTTGACATAAGATGGCATCAGCACGGTGTTGCGAGCGATAAACGCGCCCTGGCGCACTGCGGCTGGTGGAACAACGCGGAAGCCTTCTTTCTGGAAGCGCGCTTCGTCGTAGCCGGCGAATTTCATCGGTACCTTATCAAAGTAGCGGCTTTCCGCCCCTTCTATAACCTGGTTGTCGTTGATACGGAAGGAAAGCAGTACGGCTTTCTTCAGCCACTGGTGGGTAACCCACTGGCCGTCAATCTTTTCGGCAACGCGCAGCGCACCGCTGTCGAGCAGGGAGATAACCTGGTTTACCGCTTCACGAGTGACGGTATCAACATTCGCCGGAGTGATATCGGCGCGGCGCTCGAAAGCGGATTCAATGACGTTTTGTAGCTGCTGCATTGTAAAATTTTTCCTGATTGTGACTAAATTAACAGACTGTTATTTATCGTTTGGATTAAGGGCCGCTGTCAACCGTTGTTGGACCTCTTGTTGCAGCACATTATTAAGCGCACGCCGGTCAGCCGTCGCAATTATAAATAAATCTTCTACTCGTTCGCCAATTGTCGTGATTCTCGCCCCGTGGAGCGAAATGCCGAGATCGGCAAACACCTGTCCGACCCGTGCCAGCAGGCCGGGCTGATCGAGGGCAATCAGCTCCAGGAAAGTGCGCCTGTCGGTATGCGTTGGGAGGAAGTTCACCTCGGTATCGACGGTAAAGTGGCGCAGTTTGGCCGACTGCCGGCGCGGCTGCGGCGGCTGCCAGCTGCTTTGGGTGATCGCCTGCTCAAGGCTGTGGCGAATTAACTCGTGGCGATCGCCGGACAGCGGGCTGCCGTCGGGCTCCAGTACGATAAAGGTGTCCATCGCCATGCCGTCGCGGGTGGTGAAGATCTGCGCGTCATGAACGCTGAGATTACGCCGATCCAGCTCTGCGCACACCGCGGCAAACAGGTAAGGGCGATCCGGGCTCCAGATAAAGATCTCCGTACCGCCGCGCGTGGCCTGCGGGCTAAGCAGAATCATCGGTTTGTTGAGATCGTGCTTAAGCAAATGGCGCGCGTGCCAGGCCAGCTGGTTCGGCGTATGGCGGACAAAGTAGTTTGCCCGGCAGCGCCGCCAGATATTGTGCAGCGCTTCCTCATTAATATTATCCATGCGCAGCAGCGCCAGCGCCTGCAGCTGATGGTGACGCACGCGCTCGCGCATATCCGGGCTGTTCTGCATGCCTCTACGTAGCTGTTTTTCTGTGGCGAAGTACAGCTCGCGCAGCAGGCTCTGTTTCCAGCTGTTCCACAGGGTTTCGTTGGTGGCGCAGATATCCGCCACCGTCAGGCACACCAGATAGCGCAGGCGATTCTCGGTCTGCACCTCTTCGGCAAACTGCTTGATGACTTCCGGATCCTGAATATCGCGGCGCTGCGCGGTAACGGACATCAGCAAATGCTGGCGCACCAGCCAGGCGACAAGCTGGGTTTCCCGCGAGTTCAGACCGTGAAGCTCGGCAAATTTCAAAATATCCTGCGCGCCCAGTACCGAATGGTCGCCGCCTCGTCCTTTGGCGATGTCGTGGAACAGGGCGGCAATCAGAATCAGCTCCGGATGGGAGAGGCGCGGCCAGAGATCCACGCACAGAGGATGCTTCTGGCGCGTCTCTTCTTTCGAGAAGCTTTCCAGCTTTTGCAGCACGCGGATGGTATGTTCATCAACGGTATAGGCGTGGAACAGGTCAAACTGCATCTGGCCGACGATATGCGACCACTGCGGCATGTACGCCCACAGCACGCTGTGGCGGTGCATCGGCACCAGCGCGCGGCTGACCGCTCCCGGATGACGCAGGATCGCGAGGAAAAGGTCGCGCGCCTCCGGGATATAGCATAAGGGCTGCCTTAAATGGCGGCGCGCGTGGCGCAGTTGGCGCAGCGTTGTGGAGTAAATGCCGGTGATGTCGCGGTTGCGCACCATCATATAAAACATTCGCAGAATGGCCTGAGGCTCGCGCATAAACAGCGTTTCGTCGCGCAGGTCGATAAGCGAACCGCGAAGCTGAAAATCGTCGTCCAGCGCGCGGGGCTTTTCGCTGGCGTCGAGCGCGAGAATCGCCTCGTCGAAAAGCTGCAGCAGCATCTGATTAAGCTCGCCCACGCGGCGCGTGACGCGATAGAAATCCTTCATCATATGCTCAACCGGCTCGTTGCCTTCGCCGCTGTAGTTAAGGCGTTGGGCGACGCTGAGCTGCCTGTCGAACAGCAGACGGTTGTCATAGCGGCTCACCTCCAGATGGAGGGCGAAACGAATGCGCCACAGCAGGTGCTGACACTCATCCAGCTCTTTACGCTCCGCCTCGGTTAAAAAGCCGAAGCCGACCATTTCGCTCAGGGATGTCGCGCCGAAATGGCGGCGCGCGACCCATTGCAGCGTGTGGATGTCGCGCAGGCCGCCGGGGCTGCTTTTGATATCCGGCTCCAGGTTATAGCTGGTGCCGTGATAGCGCCGGTGGCGCTCTTCCTGCTCGTCGATTTTGGCGGCAAAGAATTTAGCCGACGGCCAGAAGCCGTCGCTGAAGACGTGCTTTTGCAGCTCGAGAAACAGGGCGACGTCGCCAATCAGCAGGCGGGTTTCAATCAGGTTGGTGGCGATGGTTAAATCCGACAATCCTTCAAGCAGACACTCTTCGAGGGTGCGGACGCTATGGCCGACCTCTAGCTTCACGTCCCACAGCAAGGTGAGCAGCTCGCCGATTTTTTGCGCCTGCGCGTCGCTCAAACGTTTTCGGCTGAGGATTAATAAGTCGATGTCGGAAAGCGGATGCAGTTCGCCTCGTCCGTAGCCGCCGACGGCGACCAGCGCGGCCTCGGGCACTTCGCCAAATCCATAGAATAGCCACAGCCGCTGCAGCAGCTGGTCAATAAATTCGGTTCGGGCGTCGATCAGCTGCTCGGCGGAAATGCCGTTATCGAACGCCTCCCCAAGCCAGCGCTGGAAAATATCGATATGCGTTTTGATCTGGCCGCAGTTGAGATCGCTTGCAGGCCAGCTTGCGGGATAATCAGGTTGCCCGGAAATCTCAGGAAGCACGGTGTTGGCATACTGCTCGGGTAAGCTCTGGGTCATATTCCGACATCCATAAAAAAAGCCGGCGCAGGCCGGCTTTGAGTGCTGACTTACGTCAGGAAAATCACTCGTTATGCGAAATAACGTTCGGGATGGTGTCATCCTTGCGTAACGTAAGAATTTCGCAGCCGTTATCTGTCACCACAATAGTATGCTCGTATTGTGCAGACAAGCTGCGATCTTTGGTTTTCACCGTCCAGCCGTCTTTCATGGTGCGAATGCGGTAGTCGCCAGCGTTGACCATAGGTTCAATCGTGAAGGTCATGCCTGCCTGCAGCACCACGCCGCCGTCATCGGCATCGTAATGCAGGACCTGCGGCTCTTCGTGGAAGACGCGGCCGATGCCGTGCCCGCAGTATTCGCGAACGACAGAGAAACCTTCCGCCTCGACGAATTTCTGAATTGCCGCGCCCAGGGTACGCAGACGTATGCCCGGTTTTACCATGCGCAGCGCCAGATACAGGCTCTCCTGAGTAACACGGCACAGGCGCTCGCCCAGAATCGTAGGCTTGCCCACGATAAACATTTTGGAGGTATCGCCGTGATAGTCGTCTTTGATAACGGTCACGTCGATGTTGACGATATCGCCATCCTTCAGCGCCTTTTGGTCATCCGGAATACCGTGGCAAACCACTTCGTTAATAGAGATGCACACCGATTTCGGGAAGCCGTGATAGCCCAGGCACGCGGAAACCGCATGCTGCTTGTTGACGATGTAATCATCGCAGATACGGTCCAGCTCGCCGGTCGTCACGCCGGGCTTGACGTGGGCTTCGATCATTTCCAGCACTTCGGCGGCAAGCGCGCCGGCAACGCGCATTTTTTCGATTTCTTCAGGTGTTTTAATTGAGATGGCCATTAATTCGTTCCGCAGGTGTCGACTTTTCGACAATAATTGAGCAGGTGTAGGTCAATGTTATCAGGGCCCACTGACAGTGCCAAATTGAGAATGGCGCGCCGCCGCGTCAGTCAACAACTATTGGAGTCTGCGTCTCTTTTGTGGTATAAAGCGCGCCGGACTGTACTGCCGATTTTTCGGCATGCGGCCAACACTCTCACTTTGTGTAAATAACACACACGTATCGACACATATTCCGGGGTGCCCTCAGGGGTCGGTAATATGGGATACGTGGAGGCTTAACCCCAATTACTATAGAGGTTTTAAACATGGCAACTGTTTCCATGCGCGACATGCTCAAGGCTGGTGTTCACTTCGGTCACCAGACCCGTTACTGGAACCCGAAAATGAAGCCTTTCATCTTCGGCGCTCGTAACAAAGTTCACATCATCAACCTTGAGAAAACTGTACCTATGTTCAACGAAGCCCTGGCTGAGCTGAGCAAGATTTCTTCTCGTAAAGGCAAAATCCTTTTCGTTGGTACTAAGCGCGCTGCAAGCGAACCAGTAAAAGAAGCTGCTCTGAGCTGCGATCAGTTCTTCGTGAACCATCGCTGGTTGGGCGGTATGCTGACTAACTGGAAAACCGTTCGTCAGTCCATCAAACGTCTGAAAGATCTGGAAACTCAGTCTCAGGACGGTACCTTCGACAAACTGACCAAGAAAGAAGCGCTGATGCGCACCCGTGAACTGGACAAGCTGGAAAACAGCCTGGGCGGTATCAAAGACATGGGCGGCCTGCCGGATGCTCTGTTCGTTATCGATGCCGATCACGAACACATTGCTATCAAAGAAGCTAACAACCTGGGTATCCCAGTGTTCGCTATCGTTGATACCAACTCCGATCCAGATGGCGTTGATTTCGTAATCCCAGGTAACGACGACGCAATCCGCGCTGTTACCCTGTACCTGGGTGCTGTTGCAGCTACCGTGCGTGAAGGCCGTTCTCAGGATCTGGCGGCTCAGGCAGAAGAAAGCTTCGTAGAAGCTGAATAATAAGGTTCGCTCTTATTTGAGCCCTTATTAACCAGGTATTGCATAGTTTGGTTAGGGGGCCTGTCTCAGGCCCCCTTTTTATTTTGAGCCAGGGTTCGCCCACACGTGAACCAGGGCTTATCTCTCTTCACGAGATAACCGAGGATTAAAGAATGGCTGAAATTACCGCTGCTCTGGTAAAAGAACTGCGTGAGCGTACTGGCGCAGGCATGATGGATTGCAAAAAAGCCCTGACTGAAGCTAACGGCGACATCGAGCTGGCAATCGAAAACATGCGTAAATCTGGCGCTATCAAAGCCGCTAAGAAAGCAGGTAACGTTGCTGCTGACGGCGTAATCAAAACCAAAATTGAAGGCAACTACGGTGTGATTCTGGAAGTTAACTGCCAGACTGACTTCGTTGCTAAAGATGGTGGTTTCCAGGCGTTCGCTGACAAGGTGCTGGATGCCGCAGTTGCTGGCAAAATCACCGACGTTGACGTGCTGAAAGCGCAGTTCGAAGAAGAGCGCGTAGCGCTGGTTGCTAAAATCGGTGAGAACATCAACATCCGTCGCGTTGCTGCGCTGGAAGGCGAAGTGCTGGGCAGCTACCTGCACGGCGCGCGTATCGGCGTTCTGATCGCTGCTAAAGGCGCTGACGAAGAGCTGGTTAAGCAGGTTGCAATGCACGTTGCAGCAAGCAAGCCTGAATTCGTGAAGCCTGAAGATGTGTCTGCTGAAGTGGTAGAAAAAGAGTACCAGGTTCAGCTGGACATCGCCATGCAGTCCGGCAAGCCAAAAGAAATCGCAGAGAAAATGGTTGAAGGCCGCATGAAGAAATTCACCGGCGAAGTTTCTCTGACTGGCCAGCCTTTCGTTATTGACCCAAGCAAAACCGTTGGTCAGTTCCTGAAAGAGCACAATGCCGACGTGACCAACTTCATCCGCTTTGAAGTGGGCGAAGGCATCCAGAAAGTTGAGACTGACTTCGCAGCAGAAGTTGCTGCAATGTCCAAACAGTCTTAATTTTTAAAAAAGGAGCCGCCAGTTGGCGGTTCCTTTTTATCCAGCCTCAAATATCAGTCTGATCTGATACAGTTCTTGCTGATATGCGACACAATGTCGCCAGATTTATCCATCCCCAACGTTTACTGTTCTCAGGAAAGAAACATGGCTACCAATGCAAAACCCGTCTATAAACGCATCCTACTTAAGCTAAGTGGCGAAGCCCTGCAGGGCACCGAAGGTTTCGGTATTGATGCGAGCATACTGGACCGTATGGCTCAGGAAATTAAAGAGCTGGTTGAACTGGGTATTCAGGTCGGGGTGGTAATCGGCGGCGGCAACTTATTCCGCGGTGCGGGCCTGGCAAAAGCCGGCATGAACCGCGTTGTGGGCGACCACATGGGCATGCTGGCGACCGTCATGAACGGCCTGGCAATGCGTGACGCGCTCCATCGCGCCTATGTGAACGCCCGCCTGATGTCCGCTATTCCACTGAATGGCGTGTGCGACAACTATAGCTGGGCTGAAGCGATCAGCCTGCTGCGTAATAACCGCGTGGTGATCCTTGCCGCCGGTACCGGCAACCCATTCTTCACCACGGATTCAGCCGCCTGCCTGCGCGGGATCGAGATTGAAGCGGATGTGGTGCTGAAAGCCACCAAGGTAGACGGCGTATTTACCGCCGATCCGGTTAAAGACCCTACGGCGACCCTTTACGAGCAGCTGACCTATACGGAAGTGCTGGATAAAGAGCTGAAGGTGATGGATCTGGCTGCCTTTACCCTGGCCCGCGACCATAAGCTGCCGATTCGTGTCTTCAATATGAATAAGCCAGGCGCATTACGCCGCGTGGTGATGGGTGAAAAAGAAGGCACTCTTATCACTGAGTAATTTCAGTCGAAGCCTAATCAGGGTAAGATTTGGCTTTAACACCACCTAAGAATAAACAGGGCTATACTTAGCTCGCAGCGTGATTGCTGCGGAGGTAAGCGTGGTCTGCCTGATAACCTGTTTTCAAGGATTCGTAACGTGATTAGCGATATCAGAAAAGATGCTGAAGTACGCATGGAAAAATGCGTTGAAGCGTTCAAAACCCAAATCAGCAAAGTGCGTACCGGCCGTGCTTCCCCAAGCCTGCTGGATGGCATCGTAGTGGAATACTACGGCACCCCAACCCCGCTGCGCCAGCTGGCTAGCGTGACGGTTGAAGACTCCCGTACGCTGAAAATCAACGTATTCGACCGCTCCATGAGCCCGGCCGTTGAAAAAGCAATTATGGCTTCCGACCTCGGTCTGAATCCAAGCTCTGCGGGCAGCGATATTCGCGTTCCGCTGCCGGCGCTGACCGAAGAGCGTCGTAAAGACCTGATCAAAGTCGTTCGCGGCGAAGCTGAAGGCGCCCGCGTTGCGGTGCGTAACGTACGTCGCGACGCTAACGATAAGGTTAAAGCGCTGCTGAAAGATAAAGAAATCAGCGAAGATGACGATCGCCGTTCCCAGGACGACGTTCAGAAAATGACCGATGCTGCCATTAAAAAAATCGATGCGGCTCTGACCGATAAAGAAACTGAGCTGATGCAGTTCTAAGCGTCTTCGTGATAGACCAAACGCCGTACACAGGCCGTGATTCGCTTCACGGGTTTTGTTTACGGCGTTTTGCTTTTTGCTCAAAGGCATAGACAAGCCCTGTCTGCCGCCGCACACTTATTTGTCTTTTTTACAATTACAACCAGAGTCCCAGATGAAGCAGCTGACCATCCTTGGTTCCACCGGTTCTATCGGCACCAGTACCCTAAGCGTCGTTCGTCATAATCCTGAACAATTTTCCGTGATGGCGCTGGTCGCCGGGAAGAACGTCGCACGTATGGCAGAGCAGTGCCTTGAGTTTCGGCCGGTCTGGGCGGTGATGGACGACGAGGCGTCAGCTCAGCGGCTGCGTGAAATTTTGCGCGAGCAGGGCGGCACAACCCAGGTGCTGGCCGGGCAGAAGGCCGCCTGCGATATGGCGGCGTTGGACGGC
>NZ_RCAA01000008.1:17767-27530 GCF_003628475.1 Enterobacter sp. R1(2018)
GCTGCTGCCGACGCTTGCTGCTATCGCTGCGGGCAAGCAGGTTCTGCTGGCCAACAAAGAGTCGCTGGTGACCTGCGGGCGTCTGTTTATGGATGCCGTAAAGCGCAGCGGGGCGCAGTTATTGCCCATCGACAGCGAACATAACGCGATTTTTCAGAGTTTACCGGAAACAATTCAGCAAAACCTGGGATACGCTGATCTGGAAGATAATGGCGTTTCTTCCATTATCCTCACCGGGTCTGGTGGCCCGTTTCGTGAAACGCCGATTGGCGATCTGGCGGCAATGTCGCCGGACCAGGCATGTTGCCATCCGAACTGGTCAATGGGGCGCAAAATCTCCGTTGACTCCGCCACCATGATGAACAAAGGTCTCGAGTATATTGAAGCCCGTTGGCTGTTTAATGCTCACGCAAAACAGATGGAAGTGCTGATCCATCCGCAGTCAGTTATCCACTCTATGGTGCGCTACCGTGACGGTAGCGTGCTGGCGCAGCTGGGCGCGCCGGATATGCGTACGCCTATTGCGCATGCGATGGCGTTCCCGGAACGCGTGGCGTCAGGCGTTGAGCCGCTGGATTTCTGCAAGATCGGCACCTTTACCTTTATGGAGCCGGATTATCATCGCTATCCTTGCCTGAAGCTTGCAATTGAAGCCTTCGAGCAAGGGCAGGCAGCGACAACCGTTCTTAACGCGGCGAACGAGATTGTGGTGGAGGCTTTTTTACACCATCGTCTGCGGTTTACGGATATCGCTGCGCTTAACCGCGCGGCGCTGGAACAGGTTGATCTGACCGAGCCGCAAAGCGTCGACGAGGTGCAGGCGGTGGACGCAGCCGCGCGTGAAATCGCCAGAAATCTGGTGACGCGCGTCGCTTACCGATGATAATTCAGTCGGCTGGCCTCCCGCCATTTGTTAGCGTTGTGCTTCAGTGATATAGTCTGCGCCACCTTTCCATCGGATATGGCTGATAGAAAGGTGGAAAGCCGTGTCATAGCACGGCTTTTTTGTGTGAAGACCGAAGTCATTCTCGAGTACCGCTTAATCCTTATCAGGGAATTATTACGCGTTATGTTGTCAGCAAACCAACAATTAAGCGAAACCGCACCCGCACATGGCGCGCGCCATGTTGCCATTATTATGGATGGCAATGGTCGTTGGGCTAAACGACAGGGGAAGATGAGGGTCTTTGGTCATAAAGCGGGAGCGAAATCCGTCCGCCGCGCCGTCAGCTTTGCGGCAAATAACGGCATCGAGGCGCTCACGCTTTATGCCTTTAGCAGTGAAAACTGGAATCGTCCGGCGCAGGAAGTGAGTGCGTTGATGGAGCTTTTTGTGTGGGCTTTAGACAGCGAAGTCAAAAGCTTACATCGCCATAACGTTCGTCTGCGAATCATTGGCGATACGGGCCGCTTCAACTCGCGTCTGCAAGAACGTATTAATAAAGCCGAAGCGCTGACCAGTCAAAATACCGGATTGACGCTCAACATCGCCGCGAATTATGGCGGTCGTTGGGATATTATTCAGGGAGTTCGGCATCTTGCCGAGCAGGTGCAGGAAGGTTTGTTGCGCCCGGACCAGATTGATGAAGAGTTGCTGAGTCAGCAGATCTGCATGAATGAACTGGCCCCCGTGGATTTAGTAATTAGGACAGGAGGGGAGCATCGCATCAGTAACTTTCTGATTTGGCAGATTGCCTATGCAGAGCTTTACTTTACGGATGTTCTTTGGCCTGATTTCGATGAACAAGACTTTGAAGGTGCGCTAAATGCTTTTGCGAATCGAGAGCGTCGTTTTGGCGGCACTGCACCTGGTGGCGAATAAGCCTGTTGGGGGTCACTTTTGCTGAAGTATCGCCTGATTTCTGCGTTTATTTTAATACCTGTTGTCATTGCTGCGCTGTTCCTGCTTCCGCCGGTCGGTTTTGCTATCACTACCCTTGTCGTGTGCATGTTAGCCGCCTGGGAATGGGGACAGCTTGCTGGATTTAAAGCGCGATCCCAGCGGGTATGGCTGGCGGTACTTTGCGGCCTTCTGCTGGCGGCGATGCTTTTTGCCCTACCGGAATATCATCGTACGGTACATATTCCGTTGATTGAGTTCTCGCTCTGGGCCTCGCTTGCCTGGTGGGTTGCGGCACTGTTGCTGGTGCTGTTTTATCCGGCTTCTGCGGCTATCTGGCGCAACTCCAGAACGCTGCGGTTGATCTTCGGTTTGCTGACTATCGTGCCGTTCTTCTGGGGCATGGTTGTACTGCGCAGCTGGCATTACGACAGTAACCACTACACCGGCGCGATGTGGCTGCTGTACGTCATGATCCTCGTTTGGGGAGCTGATTCAGGCGCTTATCTCTTCGGGAAAATGTTCGGCAAGCATAAGCTGGCGCCAAAGGTTTCGCCGGGGAAAACCTGGCAAGGTTTTATCGGCGGCCTGTTTACTTCGGCTGTCATCTCATGGATGTTCGGCATGTGGGCGAATCTGGACGTTACGCCTTCTATCCTGCTGGTGTGTTCAGTTGTCGCCGCGCTGGCCTCCGTGCTGGGTGATTTAACCGAAAGCATGTTCAAGCGTGAAGCAGGAATTAAAGATAGCGGTCACATGATCCCCGGTCATGGTGGTATCTTAGATCGCATTGACAGTCTGACAGCGGCGGTGCCGGTGTTTGCCTGTCTGCTTTTGCTCGTTTTCAGGACGATTTAACGGAAGGT
Organism: Enterobacter sp. R1(2018); assembly: GCF_003628475.1. Taxonomy (GTDB): domain Bacteria; phylum Pseudomonadota; class Gammaproteobacteria; order Enterobacterales; family Enterobacteriaceae; genus Dryocola. Next base: position 20,474 of record NZ_RCAA01000008.1, read on the forward strand.
TTTATGCTGAGCATACTCTGGAATCTGGCAGCATTTATCGTAGCACTGGGCGTTTTAATTACCGTGCACGAGTTCGGCCATTTCTGGGTTGCCCGCCGTTGTGGTGTGCGCGTTGAGCGTTTCTCCATTGGTTTTGGTAAAGCGCTCTGGCGACGTCTCGATAGCCACGGTACAGAATTTGTCATCGCCCTGATTCCGCTGGGCGGCTATGTCAAAATGCTTGATGAGCGTGTTGAGCCGGTTAGTCCGGAGCTGCGCCATTACGCCTTCAACAATAAAACCGTCTCCCAGCGCGCCGCCATTATCGCCGCCGGGCCGGTTGCCAACTTTATCTTCGCCGTTTTCGCCTACTGGCTGGTGTTTATCATCGGCGTTCCCGGCGTGCGCCCGGTTGTTGGTGAAATAACGCCCAACTCGATAGCGGCGCAAGCACAAATTGCGCCAGGCACGGAACTTAAAGCGATAGATGGTATCGAAACGCCTGATTGGGATGCAGTTCGTCTTGCTCTGGTGGCGAAGATTGGTGATGAAAACGCGCGCATTAGCCTTGCGCCTCTGGGCACCAATCAGACCAGCGAGAAAACGCTCGATTTACGCAACTGGCAGTTTGAGCCTGACAGAGAAGATCCCGTTGTCTCGTTAGGTATCAGGCCGCGCGGTCCGCAGGTTGAGACGGTGCTCGCAGAAGTACAGCCTGAATCAGCAGCTAATAAGGCAGGTTTGCAAGCCGGAGACAGGATCGTTAAAGTCAAGGGTGCGCTTATCAACCAGTGGACGGATTTTGTCAGCCTGGTGCGTGATAATCCGGGCCAGTCTCTGGCTGTTGAAGTAGAAAGACAGGGGCGGCCCTTGTCTTTAACGCTGATACCGGATACAAAACCGGGTAAAGCGAAGGCTGAAGGGTTTGCGGGTGTGGTACCAAAGGTTATCCCGCTGCCGGATGAGTATAAAACAGTGCGCCAGTATGGGCCGTTTGTCGCCGTAGCAGAGGCCACGGGTAAAACCTGGCAGCTGATGAAGCTGACGGTCAACATGTTGGGGAAATTAATAACCGGTGACGTAAAACTGAACAACCTCAGTGGGCCAATCTCCATAGCTCAAGGGGCAGGTATGTCGGCGGAATTCGGGTTGATTTACTATCTGATGTTCCTGGCGCTTATCAGCGTCAACTTAGGGATTATCAACCTGTTTCCGCTCCCCGTTCTGGACGGCGGGCATCTGCTCTTTTTGGCGATTGAAAAACTGAAGGGCGGACCGGTTTCCGAGCGAGTTCAAGACTTTAGTTACCGCATTGGCTCTATCTTGCTGGTGCTGTTAATGGGGCTTGCACTTTTCAATGATTTCTCTCGGTTTTAGAGAGAATTAGGTTAGGAAGAACGCATAACAACGATGGCGATGAAAAAGTTGCTCATAGCGTCGCTGCTGTTTAGCAGCGCCACCGTATACGGTGCAGACGGGTTCGTAGTGAAAGACATTCATTTCGAAGGCCTGCAGCGAGTCGCCGTCGGTGCGGCCCTCCTCAGCATGCCGGTTCGCGTAGGCGATACTGTCTCTGACGAGGATATCAGTAATACTATCCGCTCACTGTTTGCCACCGGGAACTTCGAAGATGTCCGGGTGCTGCGTGATGGCGAAACGCTGGTCGTTCAGGTAAAAGAACGCCCGACAATCGCAAGTATTACTTTCTCCGGTAACAAGTCCGTGAAGGACGACATGCTTAAGCAGAACCTTGAGGCTTCTGGCGTGCGTGTCGGTGAATCACTGGACCGCACCACCCTCTCGGATATTGAGAAAGGGCTGGAAGACTTCTACTACAGCGTTGGCAAGTACAGCGCCAGCGTTAAAGCCGTGGTTACGCCGCTACCGCGTAACCGTGTTGACCTGAAACTGGTATTCCAGGAAGGCGTTTCCGCCAAAATTCAGCAGATCAACATTGTCGGCAACCACGCGTTTTCCACCGAAGAGTTAATCTCTCACTTCCAGCTGCGCGACGAAGTGCCGTGGTGGAACGTTGTGGGCGACCGCAAATACCAGAAACAGAAGCTGGCGGGCGATCTCGAAACCCTGCGTAGCTACTATCTGGACCGCGGCTACGCGCGCTTTAACATCGATTCCACCCAGGTTAGCCTGACGCCGGATAAGAAAAGCATTTACGTGACGGTTAACGTCACCGAAGGCGACCAGTACAAGATTGCTGGCGTGACGGTGAACGGCAACCTGGCGGGCCACTCGGCGGAAATCGAGAGCCTGACCAAACTGAAGCCGGGCGAGCTTTATAACGGCACCAAAGTCACCAAAATGGAAGACGACATCAAGAAACTGTTGGGTCGTTACGGCTATGCCTATCCACGTGTTCAAACCCAGCCTGAAATCAACGACGCGGACAAAACCGTAAAACTGCATGTCAGCGTTGATTCCGGCAACCGTTACTACGTGCGTAAAGTGCGCTTCGAAGGCAACGACACCAGTAAAGATTCCGTTCTGCGTCGCGAAATGCGCCAGATGGAAGGCGCATGGTTGGGCAGCGATCTCGTCGATCAGGGTAAAGAGCGTCTGAATCGTCTCGGCTACTTTGAAACCGTCGATGTCGATACCCAGCGTGTTTCCGGAAGTCCGGATCAGGTAGACGTCGTTTATAAAGTCAAAGAACGTAACACCGGCAGTTTCAACTTTGGTGTCGGCTACGGTACTGAAAGCGGCGTGAGCTTCCAGGTTGGCGTGCAGCAGGATAACTGGTTAGGTACCGGCTACTCTGTGGGCATCAATGGGACCAAAAACGACTACCAGACCTATGCTGAACTGTCCGTTACCGATCCGTACTTCACCGTAGACGGCGTGAGCCTCGGCGGTCGTCTGTTCTATAACGACTTTAAAGCTGACGATGCGGATCTGTCCGACTATACCAACACCAGCTACGGTGTGGACGGCACGCTTGGCTTCCCGGTCAACGAATACAACACCCTGCGTCTGGGCTTAGGCTACGTGCATAACGACCTGTCCAACATGCAGCCTCAGGTGGCGATGTGGCGTTATCTGGATTCTGTGGGCCAGAGCACATCTAAAACATCTGATGACAACGGTTTTGCAGCAGATGACTTCACCCTGAACTATGGTTGGACGTACAACAAACTGGACCGCGGGTTCTTCCCGACGGACGGTTCGCGCGTCAACCTGAACGGTAAAGTTACCGTACCGGGCTCGGATAACGAGTTCTATAAAGTCACGCTGGATACCGCAAGCTACTTCCCAATCAACGAAGACCATACCTGGGTCGTGTTGGGTCGTACCCGTTGGGGTTACGGCGATGGGTTAGGCGGTAAAGAGATGCCGTTCTATGAAAACTTCTATGCCGGTGGCTCCAGCACGGTTCGTGGTTTCCAGTCGAACAACATCGGTCCGAAAGCGGTCTATTACGGACCGAATCAGGATAACTGCGGAACGGGTACTATCTGCGGTTCCGACGATGCGGTTGGCGGTAACGCCATGGGCGTGGCAAGCTTCGAGCTGATCACCCCAACGCCGTTCCTGAGCGAGAAGTACGCCAACTCGGTGCGTACGTCCCTGTTCGTGGATGCCGGTACCGTCTGGGATACCAACTGGGAAAATACCGCAGAGACGAAGGCCGCCGGGGTGCCGGATTACAGTGACCCAAGCAACATTCGTATGTCTGCAGGTTTAGCATTGCAATGGATGTCACCGTTGGGGCCGCTGGTCTTCTCCTATGCCCAGCCGTTTAAGAAATACGATGGCGACAAAGCGGAACAGTTCCAGTTTAACATTGGTAAAACCTGGTAATTGTTTTGCGCGAAGGAATGCGAAAGGCAGTGAAGCGTAGATACCGGCCCGGCAGGTAACGGGCTGGTGCACGCAAAAGACAGTGTCTTCGGACACATATGGGATGGTAAGGAGTTTATAGTGAAAAAGTGGTTATTTGCCGCAGGTCTTGGTATCGCTATGGCTGCATCAGCCAGCGTTCAGGCTGCTGAAAGTATCGCGGTTGTAAACATGGGCAACCTGTTCCAGCAGGTTGCACAGAACACCGGTGTCTCCAAAACCCTGGAAAACGAGTTCAAAGGCCGTGCCACTGAACTTCAGGGAATGGAAAACGATCTGCAGTCCAAAATGCAGCGTCTGCAGCGCGATGGCTCTACCATGAAAGCCAGCGATCGTAGCAAACTGGAAAAAGACGTGATGGCTCAGCGCCAGACCTTCTCTACTAAAGCTCAGGCTTTTGAGCAGGATCGTCAACGTCGTTCTGGCGAAGAGCGCGGCAAACTGGTTACTCGTATCCAGAGCGCGGTGAAGAAAGTTGCTGACGACAAAGGCTATGATGTCGTGCTGGATACCAGCACCGTTGCCTATGCGGGTAGCGGCGTAAAAGACATCACTGCAGATGTACTGAAACAGGTTAAATAAGTAATGTCTTCAATTCGACTGGCTGAATTAGCCCAGCAGTTGGATGCGGAATTGCACGGTGATGGCGATATCGTCATCACCGGCGTGGCATCCATGCATTCGGCTCAGGCAGGCCATATCACGTTCATTGTTAACCCGCGTTATCATGAGCAGCTGGCAACTTGCCAGGCTTCTGCCGTCGTAATGACCCAAGCCGACCTTCCTTTCGCCAAAAGCGCAGCGCTGGTAGTGAAGAATCCCTACCTGACGTATGCACGTATGGCGCAAATTCTTGATTCCACGCCGCAGCCTGCACAAAACATTGCGCCGGGCGCGGTGATCGATGCGACCGCGACGTTAGGCAACAATGTGGCGATTGGCGCTAATGCTGTTATAGAATCCGGCGTCGTGCTGGGTGATGACGTCATTATCGGCCCGGGCTGCTTTATCGGCAAAAATACCAAAATTGGGGCCGGCACTCGCCTGTGGGCGAACGTTTCGGTTTACCACGAAATCCAGATCGGCGAGCAGTGCTTAATTCAGTCCGGCACCGTTATCGGCGCGGATGGTTTTGGTTATGCTAACGATCGCGGAAACTGGGTGAAGATCCCCCAGCTTGGCCGGGTGATTATCGGCGATCGCGTTGAAATCGGCGCCTGTACTACGATTGACCGCGGCGCCCTGGACGACACGATTATTGGTAATGGTGTTATCATTGATAACCAGTGCCAGATTGCACATAACGTTGTGATTGGCGACAATACCGCCGTCGCGGGCGGCGTCATCATGGCCGGTAGCCTCAAAATTGGGCGTTACTGTATGATTGGCGGCGCCAGCGTGATTAACGGTCATATGGAGATCTGCGATAAGGTCACCGTAACCGGTATGGGCATGGTAATGCGTCCAATCACTGAGCCTGGGGTCTATTCTTCGGGTATTCCGTTACAACCGAATAAAGTGTGGCGCAAAACCGCCGCGTTAGTGATGAATATCGATGAAATGAGCAAACGCTTAAAAGCTATCGAGCGTAAGGTCAATCAACAAGACTAATCATCGCCAGCCCTTGACGCGTAGCGTTTCTGATTTGCGGCCTGCAAGCTGTCCCGTGATAGCCGCAGGCCGTGTTATTATTGTCATTTAGTATATTTGGACAGGAAGAGTATTTTGACTACCGACACTCATACTCTGCACATCGAAGAGATTTTAGAGCTTCTGCCGCACCGTTACCCGTTCTTGCTGGTTGACCGTGTTCTGGATTTTGAAGAAGGTCGTTTTCTACGCGCAGTAAAAAATGTCTCCGTAAACGAGCCGTTTTTCCAGGGGCATTTCCCTGGCAAACCCATTTTCCCGGGCGTTTTGATTCTTGAAGCAATGGCGCAGGCCACCGGTATTCTGGCGTTCAAAAGCGTAGGAAAACTGGAGCCTGGCGAACTTTATTACTTTGCTGGCATCGACGAAGCGCGTTTCAAGCGCCCGGTTGTGCCAGGTGACCAGATGGTCATGGAAGTAACTTTCGAAAAAACCCGCCGTGGTCTGACTCGCTTTAAGGGCGTGGCTACCGTTGACGGTAAAATTGTCTGCGAAGCAACTATGATGTGTGCCCGCAGCCGGGAGAGCTGATACGTGATTGATAAATCCGCCTTTATTCATCCATCATCCATTGTGGAAGAAGGCGCCGTCATCGGTGCTAACGTCCATATTGGCCCGTTTTGTGTGGTTGGTCCGCATGTAAAGATCGGTGAGGGAACCGTGCTGAAATCTCACGTTGTCGTGAATGGTCATACGACCATCGGCTGCGATAACGAGATTTATCAGTTCGCCTCTATTGGTGAAGTTAACCAGGACCTTAAATATGCAAATGAGCCCACCCGCGTGGAAATTGGCGATCGCAACCGCATCCGCGAAAGCGTCACCATTCACCGTGGAACAGAACAGGGCGGTGGTTTGACGAAGGTGGGCAGCGATAACCTGCTGATGATCAACGCGCACGTGGCGCATGATTGTACCGTCGGCAATCGCTGTATCCTCGCTAATAACGCAACGCTTGCCGGCCACGTTTCCGTTGATGATTTCGCTATCATCGGCGGCATGACCGCGGTGCACCAGTTCTGCATTATCGGTGCGCATGTGATGGTTGGCGGCTGTTCCGGCGTAGCACAGGATGTTCCGCCGTACGTTATCGCGCAGGGCAACCACGCGACGCCGTTTGGCGTCAATATCGAAGGGTTGAAACGCCGTGGCTTTAGCAAAGAAGCGCTGCATGCGATTCGCAACGCTTATAAACTGCTCTACCGCAGCGGCAAAACCCTCGACGAGGCAAAACCGGAAATCGCTGAGCTTGCTAAGCAGCATCCGGAAGTTAACGCATTTGTTGAATTCTTTGCGCGCTCCACGCGCGGTTTGATTCGCTAAATGAAGCCTGGTCGTCCCCTAACGATTGCCCTGGTCGCCGGAGAAACTTCCGGCGATATTCTTGGTGCAGGCCTGATACGCGCGCTAAAAGCTCGTCATCCGGATGCCCGCTTCGTGGGCGTAGCCGGGCCGCGGATGCAGGCCGAAGGTTGCGAAGCCTGGTATGAAATGGAAGAGCTGGCGGTTATGGGCATCGTTGAAGTGCTCGGTCGCCTACGCCGTCTGTTGCATATCCGCGCCGATTTAACCC
>NZ_RCAA01000008.1:27593-47421 GCF_003628475.1 Enterobacter sp. R1(2018)
TGTGTTCGTCGGTATCGACGCGCCTGATTTCAATATCACCCTGGAAGGCAATCTTAAAAAGCAGGGCATTCGCACTATTCATTACGTCAGCCCTTCCGTCTGGGCCTGGCGCCAAAAACGCGTTTTCAAAATTGGTAGAGCAACCGATCTGGTGCTCGCATTTCTGCCTTTTGAAAAAGCGTTTTACGACCGTTTCAACGTTCCCTGCCGCTTTATCGGCCATACGATGGCGGATGCCATGCCGCTCGATCCGGATAAAAACGTGGCGCGCGCAACCCTTGGCATTTCGCCCGTCGTGAAATGTCTGGCGCTGCTGCCCGGCAGCCGCGGCGCAGAGGTTGAGATGTTAAGCGCCGATTTCCTGCGTACGGCGCAGCTGCTTCGCCGCCGTTTCCCGGATCTTGAAATCGTCGTCCCGCTGGTTAACACCAAAAGGCGTGAACAGTTCGAGAAGATTAAAGCCGATATTGCCCCCGAGCTTAAGGTTCATCTGTTAGACGGCATGGGGCGCGAGGCGATGGTGGCAAGTGACGCCGCGCTGCTGGCGTCCGGCACCGCAGCCCTTGAGTGCATGCTGGCTAAATGCCCGATGGTAGTCGGCTATCGTATGAAGCCTTTCACCTTCTGGCTGGCGAAGCGCCTGGTAAAGACGGATTATGTTTCGCTGCCAAACCTGCTTGCCGGGCGCGAGCTGGTAAAAGAGCTGCTTCAGGAAGAGTGCGAGCCCGTTGCGCTGGCGGCGGCGCTCGAACCGCTGCTTGAAGACGGCGCGCAAAGTCATCAAATGCATGACACCTTCCGCGCTCTGCATGAACAGATTCGCTGCAATGCGGACGAACAGGCGGCCGACGCCGTGCTGGAGCTGGCGCAATGATGGAATTTATCTATCCACACACGCACCTGGTTGCGGGTGTGGACGAGGTGGGCCGTGGCCCGCTGGTCGGCGCCGTTGTTACGGCAGCCGTCATTCTCGATCCTTCAAGGCCCATCATCGGCCTTGCGGACTCAAAAAAACTTTCGGAAAAAAGACGTAATGCGCTTTACGATGAAATCATCGAAAAGGCGTTGGCCTGGAGCCTCGGGCGCGCCGAGCCGGAAGAAATTGACCAGCTAAATATTTTGCACGCGACTATGCTTGCTATGCAGCGAGCCGTAGCGGGCCTGGCCATCGCGCCGGAATTCGTGCTTATTGATGGAAATCGCTGTCCGGCTTTACCTGTGCCTGCCCTTGCGGTGGTGAAAGGGGACAGCAGGGTCGCTGAGATCAGCGCCGCTTCAATACTCGCTAAAGTGACGCGCGATCGTGAAATGGCCACGCTGGATGTAAGTTTCCCACAGTACGGTTTTGCCCAACATAAGGGCTACCCAACGGCTTTTCACCTTGAAAAGCTGGCAGAGCACGGTGCCACCGAGCACCATCGTCGTAGTTTTGCTCCGGTCAGACGCGCCCTTGGGCTGGCGTCCTGATCTGCGGGTAACGGGTACACATTTAATCGGAATGAGAAATGGCTGAACCACGTTTCGTTCACCTGCGGGTGCACAGTGATTATTCCATGATTGATGGGCTGGCGAAAATCGGGCCGCTGGTGAAAAAAGCCGCGGCGCTGAATATGCCGGCTTTAGCTATTACCGATTTTACTAACCTGTGCGGCCTGGTGAAGTTCTACGGCGGCGCCCACGGTGCCGGCATCAAACCTGTTATCGGCGCGGATTTCAACGTCGCCAACGAGCTGCTGGGCGACGAGCTTAGCCATCTGACCGTGCTTGCCGCCAACAACGTCGGTTACCAGAATCTCACCCTGCTGATTTCTAAAGCCTATCAGCGCGGCTACGGAGCTGCGGGTCCGGTTATCGACCGCGGCTGGCTTGCGGAGCTAAACGAAGGCCTGATCCTGCTTTCCGGCGGGCGGATGGGGGATATTGGCAAAAACTTGCTGCGTGGAAACCATGCCCAGGTCGATCAGTGCCTGGCGTTCTACCAGCAATATTTTGCCGATCGCTTCTATCTTGAGCTGATCCGTACCGGCCGCGCCGATGAAGAAAACTATCTGCATGCTGCCGTCGCTCTGGCCGAAGAGCGAGGCCTGCCGGTTGTCGCCACCAACGATGTGCGCTTCATTGATGCCTCCGACTTCGACGCCCATGAAATTCGCGTCGCCATCCACGATGGCTTTACGCTCGACGATCCGAAGCGTCCGCGCAACTATTCCACGCAGCAATATATGCGTAGTGAAGAAGAGATGTGCGAGCTTTTCTCGGATATCCCGGAGGCCCTGGAAAACAGCGTTGAGATTGCCCGCCGCTGCAACGTCACCGTGCGGCTCGGCGAATACTTCCTGCCGCAGTTCCCGACGGGCGATATGACCACCGAAGATTTCCTCGTGGTGAAATCTAAAGAGGGCCTGGAAGAGCGTCTGGAATTTCTCTTTCCGGACCCGGAAGTGCGTGCCGAAAAGCGCCCGCCGTATGATGAACGTCTGGATATCGAGCTGCAGGTTATCAACCAGATGGGGTTCCCGGGCTACTTCCTGATCGTTATGGAGTTTATCCAGTGGTCGAAGGATAACGGCGTTCCCGTCGGGCCCGGCCGTGGTTCCGGCGCGGGGTCGCTTGTGGCCTACGCGCTGAAAATTACCGACCTCGACCCGCTGGAATTTGACCTGCTGTTCGAACGCTTCCTTAACCCGGAACGCGTGTCGATGCCCGACTTCGATATCGACTTCTGCATGGAAAAGCGCGATCGGGTTATCGATCACGTGGCGGATATGTACGGGCGCGATGCGGTATCGCAGATCATCACCTTCGGCACCATGGCGGCAAAAGCGGTTATCCGCGACGTGGGCCGTGTGCTGGGTCACCCGTACGGTTTTGTCGATCGCATTTCTAAACTGATCCCGCCCGATCCGGGCATGACGCTGGCGAAAGCTTTCGAAGCAGAACCGCAGTTGCCTGAGATCTACGAAGCGGACGAAGAAGTAAAAGCGCTGATCGACATGGCACGCAAGCTGGAAGGCGTAACGCGCAACGCCGGCAAGCACGCCGGCGGCGTGGTTATCGCCCCGACCAAAATCACCGATTTCGCTCCGCTTTATTGCGACGACCAGGGCCAGAACCCGGTCACCCAGTTTGATAAAAACGATGTGGAATACGCAGGCCTGGTGAAGTTCGACTTCCTGGGTTTACGTACGCTCACCATCATCGACTGGGCGCTGAAAATGATTAACCCGCGTCGGGCGAAGCAGGGGCTTGAGCCGATTGATATCGCCGCTATTCCGCTCGACGACAAGAAAAGCTTCGATATGCTGCAACGCTCGGAAACCACCGCGGTCTTCCAGCTTGAATCCCGCGGCATGAAGGATCTGATCAAACGCCTGCAGCCCGACTGCTTCGAAGATATGATCGCGCTGGTGGCCCTGTTCCGTCCGGGTCCGTTGCAGTCCGGCATGGTAGATAACTTTATCGACCGTAAGCACGGCCGCGAAGCGATTTCCTACCCTGATATTCAGTGGCAGCACGAAAGCCTGAAGCCGGTGCTGGAACCAACCTACGGCATTATCCTGTATCAGGAACAGGTTATGCAGATAGCCCAGGTGCTCTCCGGTTATACCCTCGGCGGCGCGGATATGCTGCGTCGTGCGATGGGTAAGAAAAAACCCGAGGAGATGGCGAAGCAGCGTTCGAGCTTTGAAGACGGCGCGAAAGCAAACGGCATTGACGGCGAGCTGGCGATAAAAATTTTCGACCTGGTGGAGAAATTCGCCGGCTACGGCTTTAACAAATCCCACTCCGCCGCCTATGCGCTGGTTTCCTATCAGACCCTGTGGCTCAAGGCGCACTATCCCGCCGAGTTCATGGCGGCGGTAATGACCGCCGATATGGACAACACTGAAAAAGTGGTGGGCCTGGTGGACGAATGCTGGCGCATGGGGTTAAAAATTCTGCCGCCGGATATCAACTCCGGGCTGTACCATTTCCACGTTAACGACGAAGGCGAAATTGTTTACGGCATCGGCGCGATTAAAGGCGTAGGCGAAGGGCCGATTGAAGCGATCCTTGAAGCGCGTAACCAGGGCGGCTATTTCCGCGAGCTGTTCGATCTTTGCGCGCGCACGGATACGAAAAAGCTAAACCGCCGCGTGCTGGAAAAACTCATTATGTCCGGGGCGTTCGATCGCCTGGGGCCGCACCGCGCCGCGCTGATGAACGCGCTGGGCGACGCGTTGAAAGCCGCCGATCAGCATGCGAAAGCGGAGGCGATTGGCCAGGCGGATATGTTCGGCGTGCTGGCCGAAGAGCCGGAACAGATCGAGCAATCCTATGCCAGCGTCATTCCGTGGCCCGAACATACGGTGCTGGACGGCGAGCGGGAAACGCTGGGGCTGTATCTTACCGGCCACCCGATCAACCAGTACCTGAAAGAAATTGAGCGCTATGTCGGCGGCATGCGCCTGAAAGAGATGCACCCGACAGAACGTGGTAAAATGACCACGGCTGCGGGTCTGGTGATTGCCTCAAGGGTCATGGTGACCAAAAGAGGCAATCGCATCGGCATCTGTACTCTCGACGATCGTTCCGGTCGTCTGGAAGTGATGTTATTCACAGATGCGTTAGAAAAGTACCAGCACCTGCTGGAGAAAGACCGTATCCTGATCGTCAGCGGACAGGTCAGCTTTGATGACTTCAGCGGCGGCCTTAAAATGACCGCTCGTGAACTGATGGACATTGACGAAGCCCGTGAAAAGTATGCGCGCGGGCTTGCTATCTCGCTGACGGACAGGCAAATTGATGACCAGCTTTTAAACCGTCTCCGTCAGTCTCTGGAACCCCATCGTTCGGGGACAATTCCGGTACATCTCTACTATCAGAGGGAAGATGCACGTGCGCGGTTGCGTTTTGGCGCAGCATGGCGTGTCTCACCCAGCGATCGTTTACTCAACGATTTGCGTACCCTGATAGGTTCGGAGCAGGTGGAACTGGAGTTTGACTAATACAGGAATACTATGAGTCTGAATTTCCTTGATTTCGAACAGCCGATCGCAGAGCTGGAAGCGAAAATCGATTCCCTGACCGCCGTTAGCCGTCAGGATGAAAAATTGGATATCAATCTGGACGAAGAAGTGCAGCGTCTACGTGAAAAAAGCGTAGAACTCACGCGTAAAATCTTCGCCGATTTAGGAGCATGGCAAATTGCCCAGCTGGCGCGCCATCCGCAGCGTCCGTACACGTTCGATTATCTTCGTCTCGCTTTTGATGACTTTGACGAACTGGCGGGCGACCGTGCCTATGCCGACGATAAGGCTATCGTTGGCGGCACCGCGCGTCTTGACGGCCGCCCGGTAATGGTTATTGGTCACCAGAAAGGACGTGAAACCAAAGAAAAAATTCGCCGCAACTTCGGGATGCCGGCGCCGGAAGGCTACCGCAAAGCGCTGCGCCTGATGGAAATGGCTGAACGTTTTAACATGCCAATCATCACCTTCATCGACACGCCGGGGGCATATCCTGGCGTTGGCGCGGAAGAGCGAGGCCAGTCTGAAGCCATCGCCCGTAACCTGCGTGAAATGTCTCGGCTGAAGGTGCCGGTCATCTGTACGGTTATCGGTGAAGGCGGTTCCGGCGGCGCGCTGGCAATCGGCGTGGGCGATAAGGTGAATATGCTGCAGTACAGCACCTATTCCGTTATCTCTCCGGAAGGCTGTGCATCCATTCTCTGGAAAAGCGCCGACAAAGCCCCGCTTGCTGCGGAAGCCATGGGCATTATCGCTACGCGCCTGAAAGAGCTGAAGCTTGTCGATACCGTTATTCCTGAACCGCTGGGCGGCGCGCATCGTCATCCGGCAACCATGGCCGCGTCTTTAAAAGCGCAGCTGCTGGCGGATCTCGCCGATCTGGACGGGCTGAACAAAGATGAGCTGCTTAACCGCCGCTATCAGCGTTTAATGAGCTACGGCTACGCCTGATATTTTGCCGCAGCTTGACCATAAGGGCCGGATTTTCCGGCCCTTTTTGCGTTTATCGCCCCACTGAAAAACGCATTGCGCTATGCTTAGCTGAGACTTTTGCCAGGAGGTAAGCTGTGAATATCATCGCCATCATGGGACCACAGGGCGTTTTTTATAAAGACGAGCCGATAAAAGAGCTGCACCGGGAGCTTGAGAAGCAGGGCTTCCAGCTCATCTACCCGAGCAACAGCACCGACCTGCTGAAACTTATCGAACACAACCCAAGAATCTGCGGCGTGATTTTCGACTGGGACGAGTACAGCCTCGATTTGTGCAGTGAAATTAATCTGCTTAACGAATACCTGCCGCTTTACGCTTTTATCAATACCCACTCGTCGCTGGACGTCAGCGTCAACGAGATGCGCATGGCACTGTGGTTCTTTGAATACGCCCTCAGTGCGGCGGACGACATCGCCGTGCGTATCAGGCAATACACCAGCGAGTATCTCGACACCATCACGCCGCCGTTCACCAGAGCGCTGTTCAACTACGTTAAAGAAGGAAAATATACCTTCTGTACGCCGGGACATATGGCGGGGACGGCTTATCAAAAAAGCCCGGTGGGCTGCCTGTTTTACGATTTCTTCGGCGGCAATACGTTAAAAGCGGATGTGTCGATCTCGGTAACCGAACTGGGTTCATTGCTTGACCATACCGGCCCACATCTGGAAGCCGAAGAGTATGTCGCCCGCACCTTTGGCGCGGAGCAAAGCTATATGGTGACCAACGGCACCTCCACCTCAAACAAAATTGTCGGGATGTATGCCGCGCCTTCGGGCAGCACCGTTTTAATCGACCGCAACTGTCATAAATCGCTGACGCATTTGCTGATGATGACCGATCTGGTGCCCATCTGGTTAAAGCCGACGCGCAACGCGCTGGGGATTCTGGGCGGCATTCCAAAACGTGAATTTCTGCGTGACAGCATTGAAGAAAAAGTGATCGCCACGAAGGATGCGCAGTGGCCGGTGCATGCCGTCATCACCAACTCAACTTATGACGGCCTGTTGTATAACACCGAGTTTATTAAACATAACCTGGACGTTCCCTCGATTCACTTTGATTCCGCCTGGGTCCCCTATACCAATTTTCACCCTATTTATCAGGGCAAAAGCGGCATGAGCGGGGAGCGGGTGCCGGGCAAGGTGATTTACGAAACGCAGTCTACCCATAAGCTGCTGGCGGCGCTTTCCCAGGCGTCTCTTATCCACATTAAAGGCGATTACGACGAACAGACCTTTAATGAAGCCTACATGATGCATACGACAACTTCGCCGAGCTATCCGCTGGTCGCGTCCATCGAAACGGCCGCCGCCATGCTGCGCGGTAACCCGGGCAAGCGTCTGATTAACCGGTCCGTGGAGCGGGCGCTGCATTTTCGCCGCGAGGTTCAGCGCCTGCGCGAAGAGTCGGAGGACTGGTTCTTCGATATCTGGCAGCCGGAACATATTGACGAGGCCGCCTGCTGGCCAATCTCACCCGGCGAGGAAGACTGGCACGGCTTCAAAGATGCGGATGCCGATCATATGTATCTCGATCCCATTAAGGTGACGATTTTGACGCCCGGCATGGACGAATTAGGATCTATGGCTGACGAAGGGATCCCCGCGGCGCTGGTGGCGAAGTTTCTCGATGAGCGCGGCGTGGTGGTAGAGAAGACCGGACCCTATAATTTGCTGTTCCTGTTCAGCATCGGCATCGACAAAACCAAAGCGCTCAGCCTGTTGCGCGGCCTGACGGAGTTTAAACGCTCTTACGATCTTAACCTGCGGGTCAAAAATATGCTGCCGGATCTCTATGCCGAAGATCCGGACTTCTACCGCAATATGCGCATTCAGGATCTGGCCCAGGGGATCCATAAGCTGATCAAGCAGCATAATTTACCCGATCTGATGCTGCGGGCCTTCGACGTCCTGCCGGAAATGAAGCTGACGCCGCACCAGGCGTATCAGCAGCAGGTCAGAGGCAACGTGGAAACGGTTGAAATCGAACAGCTGCTAAACCGGGTTTCTGCCAACATGATCCTGCCGTATCCGCCGGGCGTGCCGGTGGTGATGCCCGGCGAGATGATTACCAGCGAAAGCCGCGCGGTGCTGGATTTTCTGCTGATGCTCTGTTCGGTGGGCGAACACTATCCTGGTTTTGAAACGGATATACACGGCGCGAAGCTTGGGGAGGACGGCATATACCGGGTACGAGTCCTAAAAACGGTATAACCCATTGATTTACTGAGGCGTGCTGGTAACGTGCCACAAAGACAAAGGAGCTTATATGTTAGGTTTAAAGCAGGTTCATCACATCGCTATCATCGCCTCGGATTATCAGGCCAGCAAGCAGTTTTACTGTAATATTCTGGGCTTTACGCTACAGGCGGAAGCGTACCGCGAAGAGCGGGATTCCTGGAAAGGCGATTTGGCGTTAAACGGGCAGTACGTCATCGAACTTTTCTCCTTTCCGTTCCCGCCTGCGCGTCCAAGCCGTCCGGAGGCTTGCGGGCTACGTCACCTGGCGTTCAGCGTGGACGATCTGGATCGGGCGGTTGAGCATCTGGAAAAGCACGGCGTAGCCTGCGAACCCATCCGCGTCGATCCCTTTACCGATAAGCGCTTCACCTTTTTCGCCGACCCGGATGGCCTGCCGCTGGAACTTTACCAGCAGTAGCTCTTGCCTCTCTCGTCGTTGCCCGGTAACGTGCCGGGCAAACCCTCACGCAAAATACTGATTATGGATCTCCAGCCGTTACTGTCATCAATTCATCCGTACCGTAGCCTGCTGGTGGCGTTTAGCGGCGGGCTGGATTCCACGGTTTTACTGCACCAGCTGGTTACGCTGCGCGAAAACATCGCCCCCGATCTGCAACTGCGCGCCATGCACATTCATCATGGGATCAGCGCTAATGCCGACAAATGGGTCGCTCACTGTGAGCAGCTTTGCACGCGCTGGAACGTCCCCCTGCGGGTGGCCAGGGTACGTTTAGCCGATGACGGAAAAGGCATTGAGGCGCAGGCGCGCGCGGCTCGCTATCAGGCATTAACGCATGAGCTACGGCCTGGGGAAGCGCTGCTGACGGCACAGCATCTGGACGATCAGTGCGAAACCTTTTTACTGGCCTTAAAAAGAGGCAGCGGCCCGGCCGGGCTTGCGGCCATGCCGGCCAGGCTCGATTTTGCCGGCACGGTCCTGCTGCGCCCTTTACTTGGGCAAAGTCGGGAAACGCTGGAGGCGTGGGCCCGCCTTCATCGGCTGACGTGGATTGAAGACGAAAGCAATCAGGACGACGCTTACGACAGAAATTTCCTGCGGCTGCGCGTTTTGCCTGTTTTACAGCAGCGCTGGCCGCATTTTGCGCGCAGCGTAGCCCGTAGCGCCGAACTTTGCGGCGAGCAGGAAGCTCTGCTGGATGAACTGCTGGCGGAGCAGCTTGCCGCGCTGCTGCTGGAAGAGGGCGCCTTGCGTATCGCCCCTTTAGCCAGCCTGAGCGAAACCCGTCGCGCTGCGTTGCTGCGGCGCTGGTTTGCTATCCATAAAGCGCCGATGCCTTCACGGGCGGCGTTACGGCGCCTCTGGGATGAGGTCGCTTCCAGCCGGGACGATGCCAACCCGCGGCTGAAGTTTGGCGACTACGAGGTGCGTCGTTTTCAGGGCGCGCTGTACTGGGTGCCGTCGGCGAGCGAGCAGGGCGATACCGTTTTGCGCTGGGCGGCGCCCTATGCCCCGCTAGTCCTTCCCGCAGGCCTTGGCACGCTGGCATTTGCCACGAAAGGGCAGGCCGTTCGCGCCCCGCGCAGCGACGAATCCGTTACCATTCGTTTTAAAGCTGGCGGTACTCATCATATCGTCGGGCGCGATCGCGGCCGCAACCTGAAAAAAATCTGGCAGGAGCTGCAGATCCCTTCATGGCGGCGCAATACCACGCCGCTGGTATTTTATGACGAGCAGCTGATTACCGCCCCGGGCATTTTTGTGACCCGCGAAGGACAGGCAACGGATGGATCGTGCTGGCATATAGACTGGCAAAGGGAAAGTGAGTGACGACACGCGCCACGGGCTATGGCGCAGGCAGGTCAGGAAGCCATAAAAAAACGGACAGCCTCAGGGCTGCCCGCTTGTCCTGCATTTTGTGCGTCAGGATCCGCTGACCATCATTCTTCACTGACCACAACGGTGCCAATTTCAGGATGACTGAAGCTGGTGATTTTATCGAGTCGAACTTCACGCGTGCTTCCTGCATCATCAATAATCAAATATTCGATGTTTTTACGAGTCACCAGGTCGCTTGCTTTCGCTTTCAAAACCTCTCCGCTCTTCAATTCCAGCGTCAGTAACAGGTGATGCTGGCAGGCGAGCTCAAGATTGTCATAATCATCACAATTGATGGGTTGATAGGCATCATTCACAGACATAATCGCTCACCAGTAAGTTCGCGGCAGCATACGCCGCCTGTTCCCTGATTGATTCTGGCAGTGCTTCGCTACAGGCCACTTCATTCAGCACCTTCAGGACGCAACCTAACGCGTCCGGAATATACCCTAAATCCCCGCTCGCGATCTCCGCATAGCGCTGTCGAACCAGTTCACAATATTTTTCCACACGCCCTCCTGTCAGAGTCTCGACTTCAGACTTACTCGTGGATGGAACTTAAGCCTACGAAGATAAACTCTGTTTAGCAAGGTGACTATACCACAGGCATGAAACCGATATCAGCAGCGCGAATGCCTGCCCTTGTGAATAGATAACAGCGTTTTAGCGAGGTTTTCGTTACAATGAGCGCCAAATAAGTCTGGAGAAGCGTGATGGCGTTAAAAGCAACGATCTATAAAGCGATGGTGAATGTTGCCGATCTCGATCGCAATAAGTTCCTGGATAGCAACCTGACGCTGGCGCGCCATCCCTCTGAAACCCAGGAACGTATGATGCTGCGCCTGCTGGCGTGGATTAAATATGCCGACGAGCGTCTGCAATTTACGCGCGGTTTGAGCGCGGAAGAAGAGCCTGAAATCTGGCAGCGCAACGACCACCTGGGCATCGACCTGTGGATTGAGCTGGGTTTACCCGAAGAGCGCCGGGTGAAAAAAGCCTGCAGTCAGTCGGCGGAAGTGGCGTTGTTTACCTACAATAGCCGTGCAGCCCAGATCTGGTGGCAGCAAAATCAGAACAAACTGAGCCAGTTTAAAAATCTTAGCATCTGGTATCTGGACGATGAACAGCTGGCTAAGCTTAGCGAATTCGGCACGCGCAGCATGAATCTGCAGGCGACCATCCAGGATGGCGCAATCTGGCTGTCGGATGCCGAAAGCAACGTTGAAATTCACTTTACCGCGTGGCTGCAGCATTGATGATTAGCGTTTCCCGAACGGTTGAACTTCCCGAGCAGGAAGTGACGATTACCGCCATCCGGGCGCAGGGAGCTGGCGGTCAGCATGTGAATAAAACCTCAACGGCTATTCATCTGCGTTTTGACATCCGCGCTTCCAGCTTGCCAGAATATTACAAAGAGCGGCTGCTTGCGGCGAGCCATCATCTGATCACGCCTGACGGCGTGGTGGTGATAAAGGCGCAGGAATACCGCAGTCAGGAAATGAACCGTGAGGCCGCCGTTGCTCGGTTGGTCTCTTTGATTAAAGAATTAACCGCCGAGCAGAAAAGCCGTCGGGCGACCAGGCCGACGCGTGCTTCAAAAGAACGCCGCCTGGCGTCGAAAGCACAAAAATCGACGACGAAATCGCTGCGCGGAAAGGTCCGTCGTCCTGAGTAATGACGGGCACAGCGTTAACCAGCATAAGGAAGAGAGGGTGAAGAAACTTTTAATATCAGCGGTGGCAGCCTGCAGCCTGTTTGCCCTTTTCGGCTGTAACAACCGCGCTGAAATGCAGACTTTGCAACCCACACAGGCGGCCGAATTAAAACCGATGCAGCAAAGTTACAAGGGGCTGCTGCCCTGCGCCGACTGCGAAGGCATTGAAACTTCATTATTTCTTGAGAAAGACGGCACCTGGGTGATGAACCAGCGCTACCAGGGGGCGAAATCGCCGTCGGTCTTCGCCTCTTACGGCTCATGGGCGCGCACCGCCGATAAGCTGGTGCTGACAGAAAGCGGCGGCGACAAGCTCTATTTCCGGCCGAAAGCGGACGGGCTTGAAATGCTCGATCGCGAAGGAAACCCGGTCGAGTCGCAGTTCAACTACACGCTAAAACCAACGAACGACGCGCTGCCCGCCACGCCTATGGCGATGAAAGGTATGTATAAATACATGGCGGACGCGGCGATATTCCAGGATTGCGCAACCGGGCGCACCTTTGCCGTGGCCAGCAATGCGGATCTGGAACGCGGCTACGCAGCGGCCCGGGGTAAGGATATGCAGCCGGTGCTGCTGAAGATTGAAGCGCACTTTACTCTGCAGGCATCGCCGGACAGCGGAGAGCTACGAAAAACGCTGGTGGCTGATAAATCAGCGAAGTTCGAAACTAAGAAAAGCTGCAACGATTGACTATCCGGGCCCTGTTCAGCAGGGCCCGTTAATTAAGTTTTATCCGCTCACGTGCTTTGAAATAAATACCCTGTTTGAGATGGCCGACATAAAGCAGGGGCTTATTCGCGGATAATGTGGCGATATCACCCTCTCGCATATGCAGCAAATCCCCGGGGCTAACCCAATTTGACGCCACCGTAGTCAGCGGATGTCCCGACTGCCTGTAGGCTTCAAGCACAAACTCAGAACAAAAATAGCGTGATTCATTTCCTGTCGGGGTGCTCAACTGAGCTGCCGCCATCCCTTTAATACATTGTTGCCTGAATTCTTTTGAAAAAGGATTAAGGGAACAAAGCTGCTTTGTGAGCATGAAAGGCGCCATCTCTATGATCCCCGCATAGTTATAGCGACTACCTGCTTTCTCCTGAGCGAATATACGGATCTTTTCCGCCTCCTTATCAGTAAGGTCTGCCATGCGCAGCGCAAAAATTTTATCGCTATGATCCATCGCTTCCTTGAGCGTGACGATTTGTATGCCAGAACCTACAGCCTCAGCCACTTCGCTTTGACCAATATAAAGTGCGACATGACTAACGGCAGACGTACTAAACACGCGAATGCCAACCGACGTCAGACCGATGTTCGAAGAAAGTAAAAGATCGCCAGGACGCAGATCTTTCTCTGCAATGTTCAGCAGCGTATTACGAGGAGCCGAATTTATCTGCTGGAATTGAAAACGAGGCGGATTTGAGGTAACGGATTGCGCTTTTTGTGCAGGAACGGGAAGCGAGATATCCATTGTGCATCCGCTTGTCAGAAAGAGAACGAAAGATAACAGGCATGGAGCCAATGAGCGTGGTGACATGACATAATCCTTTATGCGAGTGTCCCTTAGCAAAACGCCCCGACAGGTCAGGGCGTTTTATATACAGCTCAGAATATTATCAGCGTTTAATCTGACTCAGCAAGAAATCAATGATTTCGCTGGTTTTGATCATCTGCTTTTCACCAACGCGGCGGTTTTTGTATTCAACCTCTTCGCTATCGAGATTGCGATCGCCGATCACCACGGTGTGTGGAATACCAATCAGCTCCATGTCCGCAAACATCACGCCCGGGCGCTCTTTACGGTCATCCATCAGCACGTCGATGCCTTTGGCGCGCAGGGTGGAGTAAAGCTCTTCCGCCAGCTCTTTCACGCGGAAAGATTTGTGCATGTTCATCGGCAGGATAGCAACCTGGAACGGTGCGATGGCATCCGGCCATAGAATGCCGCGTTCGTCGTTGTTCTGCTCAATCGCCGCAGCCACAACGCGCGTCACGCCGATACCGTAGCAGCCCATGGTCAGCGTCTGGTTACGACCGTCTTCGCCCTGCACGGAAGCCTTCATGGCTTCTGAATATTTGGTGCCGAGCTGGAAGATGTGGCCTACTTCGATGCCGCGCTTAATCAGCAGCGTGCCTTTACCGTCCGGGCTTGGATCGCCTTCCACCACGTTACGGATATCCGCAATCTGCGGCAGCGCAACGTCACGCTCCCAGTTGATGCCCACAAAGTGTTTACCATCAACGTTGGCGCCAGCGGCGAAATCGCTCATTGCCGCTACGGTACGGTCAATCACTACTGGAATCGGCAGATTTACCGGACCAAGAGAGCCTGGACCTGCATTAGCCACGGCGCGGATCTCCGCTTCGGTGGCGAAAGTCAGCGGGCTTGCAACCTGCGGCAGTTTTTCGGCTTTCACTTCGTTCAGTTCGTGATCGCCGCGAACCAGCAGGGGGACCAGCGGCCAGGCGCTGCCTTCCGTCGCTTTGACCAGCAGCGTCTTCACGGTTTTCTCAATCGGCAGGTTAAACTGTTCTACCAGATCGGCGATGGTCTTCGCGTTCGGGGTGTCGATCTGCGTCATTTCCACCGTCGGCGCTGCACGGCCGCCTGCCGGCGCTACGGCTTCGGCGAATTCGATATTGGCCGCGTAATCAGATTCGGTTGAGAAGATAACGTCATCTTCGCCGCTTTGCGCCAGCACCTGGAATTCATGGGATGCGCTGCCGCCGATGGAGCCGGTATCCGCTTCAACAGCGCGGAAATCCAGGCCCATGCGGGTAAAGATTTTGCTGTAGGCCTGATACATCGCATCGTAAGTTTCCTGCAGAGATTCCTGGGAAGTATGGAAAGAGTAAGCGTCTTTCATCAGGAATTCGCGAGAGCGCATAACGCCGAAGCGCGGGCGCACTTCGTCGCGGAACTTAGTCTGGATCTGGAAGAAGTTCAGCGGCAGCTGCTTATAAGAGCTCAGCTCGTTACGAATCAGATCGGTGATCACTTCTTCATGCGTCGGGCCGAGAACAAACGGACGATCGCCACGGTCAACAAAGCGCAGCAGTTCCGGGCCGTACTGCTCCCAACGACCGCTCTCCTGCCACAGTTCCGCAGGCTGAACAACCGGCATGCTTACCTCGATCGCACCTGCGTTGTTCATCTCTTCACGCACGATGTTTTCGACTTTTTTCAGGACGCGCAAACCGGTGGGCAGCCAGGCATATAAGCCGGAGGCGAGTTTGCGGATCATCCCGGCGCGCAGCATCAGCTGATGGCTGATGATTTCGGCGTCGGCAGGTGTCTCCTTCAGAGTGGAGAGCAGATATTGGCTAGTACGCATGTTGTTACGGTTCCATTTGAACGGCTGATAACGGCTGCAAGGCAGCCTGCTTCAAAAAAGTGGTTCAGTTTACCAGTGTGGCAGGGATGTCAAAAGACAGGGGGCAATAAATTAGCGTGATTCGACAGCAAACACTTCAGAGCCTTGTTCCGTCACGCGCCAGCGCACATTGAAATCAAGTAGCGCAACGGCATAGCTTTTACCCGCATCTTCGCCCTTACGATAAGCCGGACGAGGGTCCTGTGCCAATACTTGTTGAATAAAGCGCGCAATATTTGGGTATTTTTTATCAAGACCGGCTAGCTGCTGCTGCACATCGGAGGTAAAGAACACCGGCATATCAGCTTCCGGCGCCTGTTGAGCGTAGCCTGCAACGGCATCGGGTAGCGCTTCAGCAAAGGGTAAATAGGGTTTGATATCGATAATCGGCGTGCCGTCTACCAAATCCAGGCTGCCAAGGTCCAGAATCACTTGGCTTTTCTGGCAGCGGATGCCTTTTAGCTCGACCAGCGACATGCCGACGGGATTAGGGCGGAAGGTGGAACGCGTAGCAAAAACGCCCATGCGGGCGTTGCCGCCAAGGCGGGGAGGGCGCACGGTCGGACGCCAGCCGCCTTCCATCGTCTGGTGGAAGACAAATAAAAGCCACAGGTGGCTGAAGCCTTCCAGGCCGCGAACGGCATCGGCCAGATTATAAGGCGGCAGTAAATGAAGTTCGCCGCCTCCGTCCGCGACCAGGCCCGGCTGGCGCGGAACGGCAAACTTTTCTTTATAAGGGGAACGAATTACGCCAATTTGTTCAAAGGTGAACGCCGTCATTTCGCCGATACGTTCAGGGCGGAACCTACGCAAACCGCCTGTCGGTAGCAGCCTGGCGTGCCGCTGGTAACATCGCAGCTATGAAGCAGTACCGCGTTTGCTTTCATTTTTGACGCGTTAATCTGCAGTCGCTTGCGTGCGGTTGGGATATTCGGCGGGGAGTCCTGATTACTTACCTGGCAGGATTCGCCGCTGACCTCGCCCAGGTCGCGGAATGGCTTGCCGACCAAATCTTCTGCATTGGTATAGATTTTTACCGGCGCCGGGCGCGGAGCCTTAGGTTTAGCGGGTTCAGCTTTCGCTGGTGCTGCGGTGCTTTGAACGGGTTCAACGGGGGATCTGCTTAGCATGGAACAGCCGCTCAGCATGACTGCTAATAAACAGATCGGTAAAGCACGCATAGTTTTTCCTCAATGAATGATAAATCGGGAATATTGAATCAAGCTCTTGCAAAAATAACAAGACGGGCATGAGCCCGTCTTTGATTATTTACGCAAAAATGCCGCCGGAAAATTACCAGCCTTTCACCGCGCCGCCGTTGAAAACTTTATTTGCCGCTTCATAAACTTCGTCAGACTGGTAGGCCTTAACGAATTTCTTCACGTTTTCCGCATCCTTATTATCTTCGCGGGAGACGATCAGGTTCACGTACGGAGACTCTTTATCTTCAACAAAGATGCCGTCTTTCGCAGGCGTCAGGCCAATCTGGCTTGCATAAGTGGTGTTGATAACCGCCAGGGCGATCTGGGCGTCGTCCAGAGAACGCGGCAGCTGAGGCGCTTCGAGCTCAACCAGCTTCAGGTTTTTTGGATTCTCGGTAACGTCCAGTACGGTTGGCAGCAAACCAACGCCGTCTTTCAGCTTGATCAGACCCTGTTTTTGCAGCAGCAGCAGGGAGCGGCCAAGGTTAGTTGGGTCGTTTGGCAGAGCAACCTGCGCGCCGTTTTGCAGTTCATCCAGAGATTTGATTTTCTTGGAGTAGCCGGCAATCGGGTAAACGAAGGTATTGCCAACGGATACCAGCTTATAGCCGCGGTCTTTAATCTGCTGGTCCAGATAGGGTTTGTGCTGGAAGGCGTTAGCGTCGATATCGCCTTTGCTCAGCGCTTCGTTCGGCAGAACGTAATCGTTGAAGGTAACCAGCTCAACGTCCAGGCCATATTTTTCTTTAGCAACTTTCTGCGCAACTTCAGCAACCTGCTGCTCAGCACCCACGATAACGCCAACTTTAATATGGTTTGGATCTTTTTCATCCTGACCGCAACCCACCAGAGCCAGTGAACCAATCAAAGCGCCGACTGCCGCAAAGGTTTTCAATTTAAAAGACATATCCCTTCCTTACTTGAGTAAAAAACGATGTTGTGTTGAACGTCTTATTTGTGAGTAACAGCCCGGACGATACGATCGCCAGATAGCTGGATTAGATACACCAATACCACCAATAACACTAATACCGTATTCATCACGGTAGCGTTATAACCGATATAACCATACTGATAGCCAATCTGACCTAAGCCGCCGGCGCCAACCGCGCCGCCCATAGCGGAGTAACCGACCAGCGTAATTAAAGTGATGGTGGCGGCATTGACCAGGCCCGGCAGCGCCTCAGGCAGCAGCACTTTGCGGATAATCTGCATCGGCGTGGCTCCCATAGCGCGGGACGCTTCAATCAGGCCCGACGGAATTTCCAGCAGCGCGTTCTCCACCATACGGGCGATAAACGGCGCCGCGCCGACGGTCAACGGCACGATGGCCGCCTGCAGCCCAATGGATGTGCCAACAATCGCGCGGGTAAAGGGAATCATCCACACCAGTAAGATAATGAAAGGGATGGAGCGGAAAATATTCACCAGCGCAGAGAGGCTGCGATAGAGTTTTGCATTCGCGCTGATCTGACCCGGGCGAGTAATATAAAGCAGTACGCCCACCGGCAGGCCGAGAACAAAACCAAAAAAGCCGGACACAAAGGTCATCGCCAGCGTTTCATAGACTCCTTTCAGGAGCAACCACATCATCGGCTCAGACATAGCCCAGCACCTCTACTTTTACATGTTGTTCTTTCAGCCAGGCAATTGCGGCTTCCGTGTCGTTTTGCGCGCCGTGCATTTCGCACAGCATGATGCCGAACTTCACGCCGCCGGCGTAGTCCATCTGAGCGCTGATGATATTGCTGTTTACGTTGAAGGTGCGGGCCGTCTCGGAAAGCAGAGGTGCGTCCACGGACTGGCCGGTAAATTCCAGGCGCAATAAGGGAACAAATTCATCGCGCGTTTCTGCACTCAGGCGCTGGGCGTAATCTTCCGGAATATCCAGATGCAGGGTGGACTGAATAAACTGCTGCGCAAGCGGAGTCTTCGGATGGGAGAACACTTCGCTCACGGTATCTTGCTCTATTAACTCGCCGTCGCTGATAACGGCCACGCAGTCGCAGATGCGTTTCACCACGTCCATCTCATGGGTGATAAGCAGGATGGTTAAGCCAAGACGACGGTTAATGTCTTTGAGCAATTCAAGAATCGAACGGGTTGTGGCCGGGTCGAGCGCGCTGGTGGCTTCATCACACAGCAGTACTTTCGGATTGCTGGCAAGCGCGCGAGCAATGGCGACACGCTGTTTCTGCCCGCCGGAAAGGTTAGCCGGGTAAACGTCATGCTTTTCGCTTAAGCCTACGAGATCCAGAAGCTCGGTAACGCGGCGCTTGATTTCTTCGCGCGGGGTATTGTCCAATTCCAGCGGCAAGGCAACGTTGCCGAAAACGGTACGGGATGACAGTAAATTAAAGTGCTGGAAGATCATGCCAATCTGACGGCGGGCTTTCGTCAACTGGGCTTCCGACAGCGTCGTCAGCTCCTGGCCATCAACCAGCACCGAGCCTTGCGTTGGACGCTCAAGCAGGTTCACGCAGCGGATCAGGGTGCTTTTACCCGCGCCGGATGCGCCAATCACGCCATAAATTTGCCCAGCGGGGACGTGCAGACTGACGTTGTTCAACGCCTGTATGGTGCGGTTCCCTTGCTGAAACACTTTGGTGATGTTTGAAAGTTTAATCATTAGGTTATTTATTATCGTATAAGAGTTAGCCGTGGCATTTTCTACTGCCGATAACGGGCGATGACCGTCATCGATATGGATGTTAAGGCATCCAGACGTCTAAATCAATCGGGGCGTGATCCTCTGCTCTCTCCATGGCCTTAAAATATGCGATACTAGGCGCAATAATACAGTTTCAGGAGTTTCCAGGTGGCACAGTCTGTTCCCGCTATTTTTCTCGACCGCGATGGCACCATTAATGTTGATCATGGTTACGTTTATGAAGTCGATCGCTTTGAATTTATCGACGGCGTGATCGAAGCCATGCGCGAACTAAAAGAGATGGGCTATGCGCTGGTGCTGGTCACTAACCAGTCTGGTATCGCCCGCGGCATGTTCACCGAAGCTGATTTTGAAAATCTCACCGAGTGGATGGACTGGTCGCTGGCCGACCGTGGGGTAGATCTTGACGGCATCTACTATTGTCCGCATCACCCGGAGGCAATAGTAGAAGAGTTTCGCCAAAGCTGTGACTGCCGCAAGCCGCAGCCGGGTATGCTGCTGTCCGCCGCTGAGTATTTGCATATTGATATGGCCGCTTCTTATATGGTTGGCGACAAGCTGGAAGATATGCAGGCAGCGGCAGCCGCGCAGGTAGGGACAAAGGTGCTGGTGCGTAGTGGTAAGCCGGTCACGGCGGAAAGCGAAGCCGCGGCGAATTTGGTTATTAATAGCCTTGCAGACCTGCCGAAAGCGATCAAATCGCGCTAAAAATCGCCTTTGTGATTAAAAAATGCGCGGTCGGAAATTATTTTGAAATTAGGGGTTGTCAGCTTCCGAAAAA
>NZ_RCAA01000032.1:0-35105 GCF_003628475.1 Enterobacter sp. R1(2018)
CCGCATTTCTTATGTACGGCCCCATGTATTTTCAACTTTCCCTTCCGAGGATCTGGCGAGAAGCCGGATAAACTATGTTAAACAGTATTTTAGTAATACTTATTCTTATTTCCGTCAGTGCTTTTTTCTCTATTTCCGAGATCTCGCTGGCCGCTTCCCGCAAAATCAAACTCAAGCTGCTGGCTGATGAGGGCAATCTTAACGCGCAGCGCGTGCTGAAAATGCAGGAAAGTCCCGGCATGTTCTTTACCGTGGTGCAGATAGGCCTTAACGCGGTGGCGATTCTCGGCGGTATCGTCGGCGACGCGGCGTTCTCACCGGCGTTTAAAAGCGTTCTGGAGCGCTTCTTCTCACCGGAGATGGCCGACCAGCTCAGCTTTATGATCTCCTTTACCCTCGTTACCAGCCTGTTCATCCTGTTTGCAGACCTCACTCCGAAACGCATCGGTATGATTTCGCCTGAATCTGTTGCTTTGCGAATCATCAACCCGATGCGCTTCTGTCTGTTTATCTTCCGCCCGCTGGTATGGTTCTTCAACGGCCTGGCAAACGTCATTTTCCGCATTTTCAAACTGCCGATGGTGCGTAATGACGATATCACCTCCGATGATGTGTACGCGGTGTTTGAAGCCGGCGCGCTGGCTGGCGTGCTGCGTAAGCAAGAGCACGAGCTGATTGAAAATGTGTTTGAACTGGAATCCCGTACCGTACCCTCTTCGATGACATCGCGGGAGAACATCATCTGGTTCGATCTGCATGAAGAAGAGCAAAGCCTGAAGAACAAAATCGCCGAGCATCCGCACTCCAAGTTCCTGGTATGCAACGGTGATATCGACCATATCGTCGGCTACGTGGACTCCAAGGAGCTGCTGAACCGCGTGCTGGGCAACCAGAGCATGGCGCTGAACAGCGGCGTGCATCTGCGCAACACGCTGATTGTGCCGGATACGTTGACGCTCTCCGAAGCGCTGGAAAGCTTCAAAACGGCGGGGGAAGATTTTGCGGTCATTATGAATGAATACGCGCTGGTGGTCGGCATCATCACGCTAAACGACGTCATGACCACGCTGATGGGCGATCTGGTAGGTCAGGGCATGGAAGAACAAATTGTCGCCCGCGACGAAAATTCCTGGCTGGTTGAAGGCGGTACGCCGATTGACGACGTGATGCGCGTGCTGGATATCGACGAGTTCCCGCAGTCCGGCAACTACGAAACCATAGGCGGCTTTATGATGTTTATGCTGCGCAAAATCCCGAAGCGCACCGACTCGGTGAAGTTTTCGGGCTATAAGTTCGAGGTGGTGGATATCGATAATTACCGTATCGATCAGCTGCTGGTGACGCGCATCGACAATAAGCCAAACCCGCTGGCGTCGAAGCTGCCGGATGCCGAAGAGCAAAGCGCGGTTTAACGCGTCTTTTATAAACGCCAGAAACTTCAACGGCCCCATCGGGGCCGTTTTACTTTGTAACGCTTTAGGCTTTAAGCCATTTCCGCCTGCATACGCAGAACCTGGCGGTTTACTTCGGACATAACGGATAAATGCTGCTTATCTTTCACTTTTGGGATAAGGATTTTGCCCTTATCAAATTCAAAAGCGCCAACGTCCTTGATGTACAACCGTCCACGGAACAGGATTTTCACGTACTTCGCCACCTGAAGGGGGTTGTAACGTTGGAAAATTTTCATTCTTCTTTCTCTCCTGCAGTGTTAACGCCCCTGCGGTTCCACAATTGGTCCGACAAAACGAGGCGAAAAAATTTGGTGCCCGAAAACTATAGTCCATATACAAACCGACACCTAGTTTACATAACCTTATTTACCGTTTTATGACAATTTCTCAGAGTATTCTTTTCAAATGTTAACAAAATTTAGTTTAAGCATTCAAAAAGCGGCGATATGTGCGTTCGCCCGCAAACTGGCATTCAAGTTGCGGGACAGATGGCCATTCAGCACTTATGCTTAAAACGTCAGGGCCAAGTGGTCCGATCACCTGCAAACCTTCTTTAAGAACAAGGAGTCAACCATGACCCTGCGAGCTACGCTTGCGCTTACCGCCCTGCTGCTGCCGTTGATGGCTTCAGCGCATAACTTTGAAAAGAACCAGCGCGTCGCGCCGGTAGGCATTGCCGACAAAGGCGAACTCATTCTGGATAACGATAAGTTTAGCTATAAAAACTGGAATAGCGCGCAGCTGGCCGGAAAAGTTAGGGTGTTGCAGCATATCGCCGGCCGCTCCAGCGCAAAGGAGAAAAATGCCGGGCTGATTGAGGCCATCAAAGCCGCGAAGTTCCCGCACGATCGCTACCAGACGACGACAATCGTCAATACCGATGACGCCATCGTTGGCACGGGCATGTTTGTGCGCAGCAGCATCGAGAGCAATAAAAAACAGTATCCATGGTCACAGTTTGTGGTCGACAGCAACGGCGTGGCGAAAAAAGCCTGGCAGCTGGAAGACGGCGGGTCGGCGATTGTGGTGCTCGATAAAAACGGTCGCATTCAGTACGCCAAAGACGGTTCTCTGACGCAGGCGGAAGTGCAGCAGGTGATAAACCTGCTGCGGGAATTGCTCAGTAAATAGAAACCCGGAAGCCTGGGTTTAAGAAAGACTCGCGCGGGGTATAGTCAAGCGGCTTGCCCTGCCAGTCATGGACATGCGCGCCGGCCGCGACCGCAACGGCGTGGCCTGCGGCGGTGTCCCAGATATTGGTCGGTCCAAAACGCGGATAAAGCTGCGCCTGTCCGTCCGCCACCAGGCAGAACTTCAGTGATGAGCCGATAGCGGTGGTCTGGTGCTCGCCTATCTGCTGCAGATACTCTTTCAGTTCTTCGTCGTTGTGGGCATGAGAGCGGCTAATGACCACCAGCGGTGGACGCGCATCGCGCACGTGGATCTGATTTCGCACGCCGCTCTCTTCTTTCCAGGCTTTGCCTTCCGCAGCGCTGTACATAATCTTCAGCACCGGTGCGTAAACCACGCCCAGCACGGCTTTGCCTTTCTCGATCAGCGCGATGTTAACGGTGAACTCGCCGTTACGTTTAAGGAATTCCTTCGTGCCGTCCAGCGGATCCACCAGCCAGTAGCGGCTCCATCCCTGACGGATTTCCCAGCCTTGCGGATCTTCTTCCGACAGCACCGGAATCTCCGGCGTTAAAGCCTGTAAGCCGTTGATGATAACAGTATGGGCCGCGATATCCGCTGCGGTCACCGGTGAATCATCCAGCTTCTGGGTCGCTTCCAGCGGCTTCTCCCCTTCATAAACCTGCATGATGGCGGCTCCCGCCTCCCGCGCCAGTTGGCAAATTTGTTCTAACATTCTTCACCTCGTATTGTGTCGCCGCACGCTGCACCGCGCGAATAACCTGTTGTTTTACTTATATCTCATTGCGTGCTGATGCGCTATCTGTGAAGCGATTCCGGTTTCATTGCCCTGTTTTCTGGCAGACTTCACATTTTTGTAAGCAACAATCTGTAAATTCACTGCCTTTTGTGGCGTACCTCGAAAAAAGGACCTTAATCATGATCAAGTTTAGCGCAAGCCTGCTTGCCACGCTGATCGCGGCCAGCGTAAACGCGGCCACGGTCGATCTGCGTATTCTCGAAACTACCGATCTGCACAGCAATATGATGGACTTCGACTACTACAAAGATACGCCGACCGAGAAGTTCGGTCTGGTACGCACGGCAAGTTTAATCAATGCCGCGCGCGGTGAAGCCGCCAACAGCGTGCTGGTCGACAACGGCGACCTGATTCAGGGCAGCCCGCTTGGCGATTACATGGCGGCGAAGGGGCTGAAAGCAGGCGAAATCCATCCGGTCTATAAAGCGCTAAACACGCTGGATTATGCGGTAGGAAACCTGGGTAACCACGAGTTTAACTATGGTCTGGACTACCTGCACAAGGCGCTGGCGGGAGCAAAATTCCCTTATGTTAACGCCAATATTATCGACGCAAAAACCAGTAAGCCGCTGTTCACGCCCTATTTAATCAAAGAAACGGCGGTCAAAGATAAAGACGGCAGAACGCAAACCCTGCGTATCGGCTATATCGGCTTTGTGCCGCCGCAGATTATGACGTGGGATAAAGCGAATCTGGACGGTAAGGTGACGGTTCAGGACATCACCGAAACGGCGAAACGCTACGTGCCTGAGATGCGAAAACAGGGCGCGGATGTAGTGATAGTGGTCGCACACTCAGGCCTTTCAAGCGACCCGTACCACGCGATGGCCGAAAACTCCGTCTATTACCTTAGCGAAGTTCCCGGCGTGGATGCGATTCTTTTCGGGCACGCGCACGCCGTCTTCCCGGGGAAAGATTTCGCGAATATCAAAGGCGCGGATATTGAGAAAGGAACGCTTAACGGCATTCCCGCGGTGATGCCGGGAATGTGGGGCGATCACCTGGGCGTAGTGGACCTGGTGCTGAATAACGACAGCGGCGCGTGGAAGATCACCAGCAGCAAGGCGCAAGCACGTCCAATTTATGACGGCGTGGCAAAGAAATCCCTCGCGGCGGAAGATGCAAACCTGGTGAAAGTGCTGGCGCACGATCATGACGCCACGCGCGAATTTGTCAGCAAGCCTATCGGTAAATCAGCCGACAATATGTATAGCTACCTGGCGCTGGTACAGGACGATCCGACGGTGCAGGTAGTGAATAACGCCCAGCGCGCCTACGTCGAAAAGTTCATTCAAGGCGATCCGGATCTGGCGAACCTGCCGGTGCTTTCCGCCGCTGCGCCCTTTAAGGTGGGCGGACGTAAAAACGATCCGGCCAGTTTTGTTGAGGTCGAAAAAGGACAGCTGACTTTCCGAAACGCCGCCGATCTGTATCTCTACCCCAACACGCTGGTGGTGGTGAAAGCGAGCGGTAAAGAGGTAAAAGAGTGGCTGGAGTGTTCTGCCGGGCAGTTTAATCAGATTGATACCAACAGCAGCAGGCCGCAGTCGCTTATCAACTGGGACGGCTTCCGTACCTATAACTTCGACGTTATCGACGGCGTGGATTATCAGATTGATGTATCGCAACCGGCGCGCTACGACGGCGAATGCCAGCTGGTGAATCCTGATGCCGAACGTATCAAGCAGCTAACGTTTAAAGGCAAACCAATCAATCCAGACGCTACTTTCCTGGTCGCAACTAATAACTATCGCGCCTACGGCGGTAAATTCGCCGGCACCGGCGACGGCCATATCGCTTTTGCTTCACCGGATGAAAATCGCTCGGTGGTGGCTAACTGGATAAGCTCGCAGCAAGAGATCCATCCGGCGGCGGATAACAACTGGCGCCTTGCGCCCATCCAGAGCAAGCAGAAACTGGACGTTCGCTTTGAAACCTCGCCCGGCGAAAAAGCCGCGGCATTTATCAAAGAGAAGGCCCAGTACCCGATGCAAAACGTCGGCAATGACGATATTGGTTTCGCCCTTTATCAGCTCGATCTGAGTAAATAGTTTCATCCCAAACGTCATCTATCGCTTTGACAGCATCAGGCGTCCCGTTCGCGGGACGCCAGTACCTGCGGTAGATTTCCTTCTATCCAGTCGGCAAGCGCGGCGACTTTTTCCGCTACCTCATCGCCGAGCGGCGTCAGGCTGTATTCCACATGCGGCGGAACGACCGGATAAGATTGGCGATGCACAAAGCCATCGGACTCCAGCCACTGCAACGTTTGCGCGAGCATTTTTTCGCTCACCCCGCCCATTTTACGACGCAGCTCGCTAAAGCGATGCGTACCTCCCTGTAGCGCGACCAGAATCAGGACGCCCCAGCGGCTTGTGACGTGCTTTAACACGTCCCGCGACGGGCACTTTTCCGCAAACAGGTTGCCGTTGTGCATCTGCTCGCTTAGCGACGGCAAACTTTCCAGCGTGTCACTCATTTTATACTTACCTTTTTGTGCGTACTTACTAAAAGTTAGTTAGGCGTGATAGTGTGGCACAACGAGTCCAAAACATTAAGGTATTTGATCATGATTGCTGTTACTGGTGTATCAGGCCTGCTTGGCCGTCTTGTTGTAGAAGCGTTGCTGCAGAACGTGGAAGCTAAAAATCTGCTGGCGATTGTACGCACGCCGTCCAAGGTAAACGACCTTGCCGAGCGTGGCGTGCAGGTCCGCGGCGCGGATTACAGCGATCGAGCCGCCATGCTGCAGGCGCTGGCGGGGGTAGAAAAACTGCTGCTGATCTCTTCAAGCGAAGTGGGTCAGCGTGCCGCGCAGCACCGTAACGTGATTGAAGCGGCTCAAGCCGCAGGCGTAAAACTGATTGCCTATACCAGCCTGCTGCATGCCGATACATCGCCGCTTAGCCTTGCGGGCGAGCATATCGAAACCGAAAAAATGCTGAAAGCATCCGGCATCCCTTACGTCCTTCTGCGCAATGGCTGGTATACCGAAAACTACCTCGCCAGCGTGCCGCCCGCTCTGCAACACGGCGTGTTTATCGGTAGCGCAGCCGAAGGCAAAATCGCCTCTGCGGCACGTGCGGATTACGCTGCGGCGGCGGCAAAAGTGCTTACGCTTGATAATCAGGGCGGCAAAGTTTACGAGCTGGCGGGCGACCGCGGCTGGACGCTGAGCGAACTGGCGGCGGAAGTCAGCAAGCAGAGCGGCAAAAACGTGGTGTATCAAAACCTGTCGGAAGCGGATTTCAAAGCCGCGCTGCTGGGAGCGGGTTTACCAGAAGGCCTGGCCGCCATGCTGGCAAATTCTGATATCGGCGCGTCCAAAGGCGGTCTTTTTGACGACGGCAAGCAGCTCAGCAAGCTGATTGGCCGCCCTACCACACCGCTTGAAGAGAGCGTCCGCGCCGCGCTGTAATTGTTATCTATCTGTTAAAGACGGACATCCCTATACTTAAGGGATGTCCTGACGGAGAAGATAGCGTGCAAGGCGTCCCTGAGCACTTCAACGATGAAAAAGATAACGCCCAGTTTCGGCACCTGCCGCATCTGCCCGGCGTTGAGCTTTATCACGCCCATATCTCACGTTACGCCTTTGAACCCCATACCCACGAAGCCTTCGGCATCGGCACCGTCACCTGGGGCGCGGAGCGTTTCCGCTATCGCGGCGCGCAGCACGTCGCCGCGCAGGATTCGCTGGTGCTGATGAACCCCGACGAGCTGCACACCGGTGAAGCGGCAACGGAAGATGGCTGGCAGTACCGTATGATTTATCTCGAACCGGCTATGCTCGAAACCATGACCGGCGAACGCAGCTGGTGGTTTAACGAGGCGGTGACCCAGGACCCGCTGCGTTCGCGCCAGATTTCGCATCTGATCAACGGCCTGTGGAGCGCAGCGGATGCGTTGACCCAGCAGGGCCTTCTGCTTAACCTCATCGATACTTTCCGCCCCTACGCCCGCCACCAGCCAGCGGGCCAGCGGGAGGCCGCGCACCGCTTTGACCGCATCCGCGAGTATCTGCACGACAACTACATGCGCCCGCTAACGCTTGATGAGCTGGCCGCCGTAGTGTCGCTCAGCCCGTTCCACTTCCAGCGGCAGTTCAAAGCGCATTTCCACGTCACGCCTCATCAAATGCTGATGGCTATTCGCCTGTGGTACGCCAAGCAGTTCCTGACCAATGGCGTGCCCGCAGCACAGGTGGCGGCAATGAGCGGGCTGACCGATCAGGCACATCTTACCCGCGCCTTCGCCCAGCGCTACGGCATTACGCCCGTCCGCTACCAGAAACAGGTAAGCCGCTAGATAAACCGCAAGCTGGTACAATACGCCCGTCGCGTCTGCCCCTACACTCCTCGCAAAGACCTTATCTGGACGAAGAAAATGTTATCTGGCGTGATGTATGCTCTGCTCGCGGGGCTGATGTGGGGGCTAATTTTCGTTGGCCCAATTATCGTTCCCGACTACCCCGCGGCGTTGCAGTCCACCGGGCGCTATCTGGCGCTTGGGCTAATTGCAATTCCGCTGTCCTGGCTTGGGCGACAGCGCCTGCGCCAGCTTAGCGGCAGGGACTGGCTGACGGCGTTGAAGCTTTCAACCGTCGG
Source organism: Enterobacter sp. R1(2018) (assembly GCF_003628475.1). Lineage (GTDB taxonomy): Bacteria > Pseudomonadota > Gammaproteobacteria > Enterobacterales > Enterobacteriaceae > Dryocola. The sequence goes on from NZ_RCAA01000032.1 coordinate 8,013, forward strand.
CAACCTCATTTATTACGTTTGCCTCGCAAGCGCCATTCAGCGCACCGGCGCGCCCATCTCAACGATGATTATCGGCACGCTGCCGGTGGTGATCCCCGTCCTCGCCAACCTGCTATATAGCAAGCGCGACGGTAAACTGCCGTGGCGGCGCCTGGCCCCAGCGCTCGTTATTATCGGCGTTGGGCTGGCCATGGTGAATACCGCAGAACTGCGCGGCGGGCAGATTGATTTCAGCTGGTGGCGGTATGCGAGCGGCATCTCTCTGGCCTTCGTGTCGGTTGCCTGCTGGGCCTGCTACGCCCTGCGTAACGCCCGCTGGCTGCGCGAGAATCCCGATAAAAACCCAATGATGTGGGCCACGGCGCAGGGGCTTGTCACGCTGCCGTTCTCCCTGCTCGGCTATATCGCCGTGTGTCTTTATATGGCCCGCAGCAGCGCTGATTTCGTCCTGCCGTTCGGGCCCCGTCCGGAGGTGTTTGTTACGCTGATGCTCGCCATCGCCCTGTTCTGTTCGTGGCTCGGCAATTTGTGCTGGAACATCGCCTGCCAGCGCCTGCCGACGGTGATCGTGGGCCCGCTTATCGTCTTCGAAACCCTGGCCGGGCTTGCCTATACCTTTATGCTGCGTCATAGCTGGCCGCCGTTTCTGACGCTGCTGGGCATCCTCTGTCTGATTATCGGCGTAGTGCTGGCGGTGGTAGTGGCTAAACCGCAAAAACCGGAAGTTAACGAGGTTGCCGTCGCGCTGGACAAATAACAGGCTACCTCAAAAGGATCATAGCCATTCTTTAAAGATGCATTTAATATGCATCTTATAATTTCTATGATGAGGTATGCATTCATGGCCTTCCGCGACCAACCTTTAGGTGAACTGGCTTTAACCATTCCGCGCGCTTCCGCGCTATTCCGTAAACTGGATCTGGATTTCTGCTGCGGCGGTAAACAAACGCTTGAGCGCGCGGCGACCCGCAAAGAACTGGATCTCGACGCTATCGAAGCAGAGCTTGCGGCCCTGGCTGAAGAACCGATTGAGAAAGAGTGGCGCACCGCTCCGCTGGCCGAAATCATCGATCATATTATCGTTCGTTACCATGACAGGCACCGCGAACAGCTGCCGGAACTGATCCTGCAGGCCACAAAAGTTGAACGCGTGCATGCGGATAAGCCAAACGTACCTAAGGGCCTGGCGAAGTATCTCACCATGCTGCATCAGGAGCTGAGCAGCCATATGATGAAAGAAGAGCAGATCCTGTTCCCGATGATTAAAAACGGCATGGGCTCACAGGCAAACGGCCCGATTAGCGTCATGGAAAGCGAGCATGATGAGGCGGGCGAACTGCTGGAAGTTATCAAGCACACCACCAATAACGTTACCCCGCCGCCGGAAGCCTGCACGACCTGGAAAGCGATGTATAACGGTATTAATGAGCTGATCGATGATTTGATGAATCACATTAGTCTTGAGAACAACGTGCTGTTCCCGCGGGCTTTAGCCGGCGAATAAAATTATAAGCCTGCCACTGTAGCGCCCCTCTCCCCAACCCTCTCCCGGGGGAGAGGGTTACGGCCAAACCAGTCGCCTTTACTTGCGCAATGCCGCAAGACGTTTCTTACCGATAAACATCCAGCCCAGCCCTAAAACCACAAACCATAGCGGCGTGACAATAAGCGCCTGACGAGTATCGTTTTCCAGCGTCAATAGCACGATGACAAAGACGAAGAATGCCATGCAAACCCAGCACATCAGCTTGCCAAGCGGCATCTTGTAGTTAGATTTCTGATGCAGCTGCGGACGCTGTTTGCGGTACACCAGGTACGAGCAAAGGATAATCGTCCAGACAAACATGAACAGAATCGCCGATACGGTAGTGATCATCGTAAAGGCTGCGATCACATCCGGGTTCACGTAAAGCATAACCACGCCGCCCAGCAGGCAGATGCAGGAGAAGGTCAGACCCTTCGCCGGCACGGCGCGTTTAGACAACTTAGCGAAGGCTTTTGGCGCCACGCCGTCCTGCGCCAGGCCGAACAACATACGGCTGGTTGAGAAGACGCCGCTGTTAGCCGAGGAGGCCGCTGAGGTCAGCACCACAAAGTTAATGATGCTCGCTGCGGCAGGCAGGCCCACCAGCATAAACAACTCAACGAACGGGCTCTTATCCGGCACCACCGAGCTCCACGGCGTGACCGACATAATCACGATCAGCGCAAACACGTAAAACATAATGATACGAATCGGGATCGAGTTAATCGCGCGCGGCAGGGATTTTTCCGGGTCTTTGGTTTCCGCCGCGGTTGTGCCCACCAGCTCAATACCCACGAAGGCAAATACCGCTATCTGGAAGCCGGCAAAGAAGCCGCTCAGGCCTTTCGGGAACCAGCCGCCATCGTTCCACAGGTTATTGAAAGAGGCTGCGACACCGGACGGCGAATGGAAGTGGGTCAGCACCATCACCAGGCCGATAACAATCAGGGCGACGATGGCGACGATTTTGATCATCGCGAACCAGAACTCCATCTCCCCGAACATTTTTACGGTCGCGAGGTTCAGGCCCAGCAGCACCAGCACCACGGCAAGAGAGGCGACCCAGTCCGACAGGCCGGGGAACCAGAACTGCGCGTAAGCGGTGATGGCCACCACGTCCGCCATGCCGGTGACCACCCAGCAGAACCAGTAGGTCCAGCCGGTAAAATAGCCGGCCCACGGACCCAGCAGGTCTGCGGCGAAATCGCTGAACGACTTGTATTCAAGATTGGAAAGCAGCAGTTCGCCCATAGCGCGCATCACGAAGAACAGCATAAAGCCGATGATCATATAGACGAAGATGATCGAAGGCCCGGCAAGGCTGATGGTTTTGCCGGAGCCCATAAACAGGCCGGTGCCGATAGCGCCGCCGATGGCGATAAGCTGAATATGACGATTTGTTAAATTGCGCCGCAGCGACTGCTCAGCCGGTGCCTCAGCAACGTCTGCAACTTTTATCTGATCTACCATGTTTTAATTTTCCTGTACCTGTCTGTTGTGTTCAGGCTCTGTCGGCCTTTGAAAGGTTATATTTGATGTGATGAGGCTTTCATAAAGCACATCGATACCAGGTAAGAATCGGCGGGTTGAATATTTATGACAAGCAACATGTTAATTTTTTGTTTAATTTGAGTGCGATATCACTCAGTTAACGCGACGAACCTCACAAAAATACCCGGAACGGGGGCATATGCAAGATAAAGTCACGACTTTCTGTTAAAACCCAAACGAAAACCCCGCCGAAGCGGGGTTATTAAATCGCTTACAGAATTTCCAGCAGTTCCACTTCGAAGACCAGGGTGCTGAACGGCGGGATAGATGCGCCAGCGCCGCGCTCGCCGTAGGCCAGGTTTTGCGGGATAGTCAGCTCCCATTTTGAGCCAACCGGCATCAGGGTCAGGGCTTCAATCCAGCCGGCAATCACGCCGCTTACCGGGAATTCTGCCGGTTCGCCGCGCTGTACGGAGCTGTCGAAAACGGTGCCGTCAATCAGTTTGCCGGTGTAGTGAACACGTACGTGATCTTTACGGGATGGGATTGGCCCGGTGCCCTGAGTCAGCACGCGGAATTGCAGGCCGGATTCGGTGCTGCTCACGCCTTCTTTCTTGATATTTTCTTCAAGGAATTTTACGCCTTCAACGGCCATTTCTTTCTGGCGCTCCTGACGCACGGCATCGGCACGCTCGTGAACTTCGCGCAGCGCGCGATGAACAACATCAACCGGAACTGACGGGGCATTCCCTTCCAGCGCATCACGCAGGCCTTCAACCAACGCTTCCGGCAGCAGACCCTGCAGACCAGATTCACGCAGTTGTTGACCAACCTGTAAACCAATACCGTAACTTGCTTGCGCTTCGACGCTGTCAAAAGAAGGGGTTGTCATGAATTTTCCTTTAAGGTGTTTAAAAGCAGGCCTGCAGCATAACAGCGTCAACCAGGCGGGTAAAATGCAAAAGCCTTAAAGGTGACAAATGCGAATGAAACGGGAACAATGGTGCCGGGTGCGTTAAATTGCGGGCAAAGGTCACGTAAAGCTGTATTGCTCAGGGCATCAACTAGTTAGCATTCTATAATGGAGTTGGGAATGTACATTGCACGCTGTGTGAATATGAGGAGGGTTGCCGATGCGATTCGCTATTAAACCAAGGCTTGCGCGTATCTGGCACGCACCCGAGCATTTTCGCCTGATGGATCCGCTTCCTGCCCCGCACCGCCGGGGGATTATTATCGCAGCCCTGGTGATGATTATCGGCTTTCTGTGGCCTGCCGCAGAAGAGGCGCCCCGCCCGGTTACGCGGGATGCGCAGCTGTCCATTGAGTCCCAGTCGCCTATGCATGCCGAGCTGGTAAATCCGCCGGCTAATACCGCGCCTGCAGCGCCGGAAGAACCGGTGCAGGTTGAAGAACAGCCGCAGACGCAGGCGCCTGTGCCAAATACGAATAATGATATTGAGGGGCAGTGGCGTTCTTATCGCGTGCAATCCGGCCAGACTATGGCGCAGCTTTTCCGCGATCATAAGCTGCCGCCAGCCGACGTCTATTCCATGGCGCAGGCCGAGGGCGACGACAAGCCGCTGAGCAATTTACAGACCGGGCAGATGGTGCAGATTCGTCAGAACGCCAACGGCGTGGTGACTGGCTTAACTATCGATATCGGCGACGATCGGCAGGTTTTGTTCACCCGTCAGCCGGACGGCAGCTTCCTGCGCGCGCGCTGAATGTAGCGGCCTTAGAAATGCAAAACGCCGGCGCGAGGCCGGCGTTTTAACGTATACGTCAGCGTAAATTACGCTTCAGCAACTACGTTTACAGTCAGTTTAGCGAAGACTTCGCTGTGAACCTGGAAGTCCACTTCGTGCTCGCCGATGGTACGCAGAACGCCGTTCGGTAAACGAACTTCGCTCTTAGCCACTTCAACGCCAGCTGCAGTTACAGCGTCAGCGATGTCGCGAGTACCGATGGAACCGAACAGTTTACCTTCGTCGCCTGCTTTAGACGCGATAGTAACGGTTTCCAGTGCGTTGATCTTCGCAGCGCGAGCTTCAGCAGCTGCCAGAACGTCGGACAGTTTAGCTTCCAGTTCTGCACGGCGTGCTTCGAAGTATTCAACGTTTTTCTTGGTAGCAGGAACAGCTTTACCCTGTGGTACCAGGAAGTTACGAGCGTAGCCCGCTTTAACGTTAACCTGATCACCCAGGCTACCCAGGTTTGCTACTTTATCAAGCAGAATAACTTGCATTACCTTATCCTCTCAAAGTCGTATTAATGGACCGTGCCCGATTACTGATGACGATCAGTGTACGGCAGCAGGGACAGGTAGCGAGCGCGTTTGATAGCGCGAGCCAGCTGACGCTGGTATTTTGCACGGGTACCGGTGATACGGCTTGGGACAATCTTACCGCTTTCGGTGATGTAGTTTTTCAGCGTAGCGATGTCTTTATAGTCAATCTCTTGAACGCCTTCCGCGGTGAAACGGCAGAACTTGCGACGACGGAAATAACGTGCCATTTGGCTAGTCTCCAGAATCTATCAATTCAATCTGCTCGGCATGCAATACCACTTTGTTCAGCCCATTTTTTGCCTGATGGCAAGTAATGAAGCCCCGAACCGTAAGTACCGTGCCGACCGTTATACTGTGAGTAATGGCCTGGTGTGCATGCCCGCTAATAATAACCGGCATTCTGCACCACGCCTGCCGGTTAAAACCGGCCTCCTCCTGCACAGAACGATGCTCAAGCACGAACTGGCAGTGAGGAATTCCTGACGGGCTGACCTTGCGCAGGGGCGTCTTGCACACCGTGCCAGACAGCACCAGGCGGTTTGCCGTCATCAGAAATTACTCTTCAGAATCCCCAGCATCTGCATCGTCAGCGGTTTCGCTAGCGAAGTCATCGCGACGTTCGCGACGTTCGTCTTTCGCTTTAACCATTGGAGATGCTTCGGTAACCGCGTGCTTAACGCGCATAACCATGCTACGGATAACGGCGTCGTTGAAGCGGAAGTTGGTTTCCAGCTCATCAATCACTTCCTGCGGAGCTTCAACGTTCAGCAGAACGTAGTGAGCTTTGTGCAGTTTGTTGATTGGGTAAGCCAGCTGACGGCGGCCCCAGTCTTCCAGACGGTGGATCGTACCTTCTGCTGCAGTGATTGCACCAGTGTAACGTTCGATCATACCCGGAACCTGTTCGCTCTGGTCAGGATGGACCATAAAAACGATTTCGTAATGACGCATCGAATTGCTCCTTACGGATTATTCAGCCTCCTGATAGGGTCAACCGCGGCCCATGGAGGCAAGGAACGTGTTTGTGTGCGGCTGAAAATTTGACGCGCCATAATACAAGCGGGACCCGATAAACTCAAGGCTGAAAGCAATTTAATTCTTTTGCATGGTGGTTAATAAGTAAGCATCTTGCTAACGCTGTGAAATCTATAAAGTTACCTTGAGTTACTAAAAATTTTTGAAGGAGACCAACAGAAATGGTCACTTTTTATTCAACGACATCGCGTTACACTTATTTAACAGGCCGCCACTAAACGTTAACAGGAGCGACGACCGCCAAGAATACTGCTGTAGTGGAGCGCATTATGAAGACTATCGCTTATGCCCTTGTCGCTGCGTTTTTGCTTTGTGCAAATGCGACGGCGGCGATCAAGATAGACAGCAAAATCGCCAGAAATATGGATGATGTGCAAAGCCTCGGCGTAATTTACATCAACCATAATTTCGCCACCGAGCAGGAAGCTGAACTGGCTATCAATGAGGATGCCGACCGGCATGGCGCGAAGTACTACCGCACCCTATTAATGAGAGAGCCCGGTAGTAACGGCAACATGCGCGCCAGCGCGGATATTTACAGGTAATAACCCTATTCCCAGCGTTAACACCAGGAATGCCACAACGACATAGAAAGCCAATGTTTGACTTGCCCCCGAAAGGGGGCTTTTTTTGGCGGTCTTATACCTTATAAATGCCGGGCAAAAAACTGCGTGGTAGCGTCGAGCGCTTCAGGCGTAATGCGATGCCTTACCCCCGCTTCCCACAGGCAGGTAAGCTGCTTGTCCAGTCCTTGCTGGATAAGCGCCTGCTGCAGCCGCCAGGTTTCCATCGCGGGCACGACGTCATCTTCTTCGCCGTGCCACAGCATGAGCGGGCGATCGCCGATGCGTTCAAGCTGGTGGCTGACGTCATACTCAGCAAGCATAGCGAGGCACTCATCGAGACGATTTGCCGGCGGCGGGAAAAGCTTTTTGGCGAGCGTCATAAAATAGCCGGAGCCCATCAGGCAGGCCACGCAGCGCACCTGCGGATGACGGGCCATAATGCCCAGCGCCGTCATGCCTCCCATCGACGCGCCGCCTACGGCAAGCCTTCCTTCTTTTATCAGGTTTTGCTCTTCCAGCGCCTGTCGCAGCCGGGCGAACTCGTCAATATTCGTTTTGAGGATGGGCCAGAACTGCTGCAGGCGCATATTCGCATCGCCGTCGAAACGCGCTCCGTGATCTTGCGCGTCAGGCATTACGACGCGCATTCCCGCCTGCGCCAGAGCCACCGCAAAATAGCTATAAACCAGCTTCGAAGAGGTAAAGCCGTGGTAAAACACCACGCAGGGAAGCGCATCGTTTTTTCGTCCTGTAGGAAAGGCGTGTAAAACCTCAATGCCGGCAAGCCGTTCCGTATAAATTTCTGTCATTGCCCTTCCCCCCGATTCGCTGTGAACATCTGTTGTAAGGCAAGGTATGGTGCGGAGCAAGAAAATCACGCGAAAGGATTATTGTCATGATGAGATCCAGCCTACGATTTTCATTCGAAAGCGCTAAAAAAGCGCGGCGAAGGTAACAGAACAGGAACAATCCCTCATCAAGGCATTAACCCGGAACTACAATATGGCTATTAAGAAATGAGAAAACACCATGCGATTGTTATCAGCTTTTTTACTGGCGGCAATGCTCTGCGGCTGTAGCGTACTGCAAGGCACGCCCCAGCCTGCGCCGCCAGCTGCGAATAAGCCGCAGGAGATCCAGCGCTCACAAACGCAGGGGCTGATAAAGATCGGTACGGTAACGGCAATGGAACGCGGCTCTCCGATGGATACGGAAACCGTGATTAAAGCAAAAGCTGCAGCAGCAAAGGCCGATTACTATCTCATCGTCCTGAATGACGAAACCATCGTGGCGGGACAATGGTACGCGCAGGCGATTTTGTATCGAAAATGAGATCCTGATGCTGCTTATTTATTGATATTTACACAGCTTTTCGGCGTTTTATTGTTTCTTATGCACAATGGGCTTCTCCCCGGAAACAGGGATGGGGTTCAGTTTAGCGAAGGAATGCCCTGTTGTTGACCAGGACCGTTTATAAGGAGCTGACAATGAAACGATCTCTTGCCTTAACCTCATTACTGCTGTCTGTGGGGCTGATTACCACCGCTGCTCAATCGGCGGAAGATGTCGCTGCGGACCGCGTTACCGGGTTGAATGAAATCGGCTTGATTTCCGTCAATGGCATTGCCGGTAGCGCACAGGATGTGGAAAAAATGATTGCCCTGAAAGCGGATGAACAGGGTGCTTCCTATTATCGCATCATCCAGATGCAGGAAAATCACCAGGCGGATAGCTGGCGCGCGCAGGCCATTCTTTACGCGTAAAGCTGACTTTCGTCCATTCTGCTCTGAAGCCGCGTCCTGCGCGGCTTTGTCGATCATAAAACAACCATCATATGATCCAGATCAAATAATTTATTCATATTTAGTTACATTTGATGGTTAAACGTTAGCGTTCGCCTGCCGTTGAAGGTGCATCCCAGATTCCTTCATCAGGCCGTAATTATGATAAAAACACTCCGACATCCGGGACTTGGCGCGAAACTTTCGCTGCTGACCGGTTTTAGCGTTGCGCTCCTTTTTCTCCTTTTTACCTTTGCACTCAGCCAGCGCGCCAGCCAGCAGCTTGAAGACCTGGCGCTTGAGGATTTAAACAATCAGGTCAGCGGCGTTAGCGATATGGCGCAAATGCTCGACAGCAGCCTCAGCGCTGAGGTTGAAAGCTACACCCGCCTGTTCAACAGCTTTCTGCCGCAGCTTCTTTCCCGCGATGAGAGCCAGCTCCGGTCAATCAACGGCCTGAACGTGCCGCTGTTACTAGCAGGCGATCGCATATTGCACGAAAATAACGCTATCCCTGATGACTTCCTCGCCCGCACCTCGGCTATTTCAACGCTTTTTGTACGCAGCGGCGAAGATTTTGTTCGCATAGCGACTTCGCTACGCAAGGAAGACGGCAGCCGCGCTATCGGCACGGTGCTGGATCGGGCAAGCCCGGCCTGGCAGAAAGTCAGCCGCGGCGAAACCTATCGCGGCCTCGCCCTGCTGTTCGGTAAACGCTACATCACCGAGTATCAGCCCGTTAAAGACGGCGCCGGCAACACCATCGCCATCCTGTTCGTCGGGGTAGATATCACCGCCTCCTGGCAGGTAATGCGCGAGAAAATACTGAGCCGTCACCTGGGCAGCAGCGGACGCTTCTACGTGCTGGATGGCGCGGCGGGCAAAAATTACGGTAACTATCTCTTCCACAGCAGCGAGGAAGGCAAACGCCCGGCCTGGGATGACGCTACGCAAAAACGGCTGCTGGGCGCTGACAAAGGCACTCTTGAACGCACTACCCCTGACGGCAGCGTTTCTATCATGGCGTTTAGCCGTCTGCCGGGCTGGAACTGGACCATCGTAGGCGAGGTGGATAAGCCGACATTGTTAAGCTCCGTGACCACCATGCGCAATCAGTTTTTGGCGCTGGGTATGGCGCTCGCTCTCGCCTTTGCTCTCTTTTTCGTCGTCATCATTCGCCGCTGGCTGAGTCGTCCGTTGCGCGAGGTAATAAACGTCGCGGAACATTACGCGGCCGGCAATTTACAGGTGACGCTCCAGACCAGTCGTCATGACGAAGTCGGCCAGCTGATGCAGGCGATCAACGGTATTGGCAAAGGCATTGAGAAGATAGTCGTCCAGGTGCGACTGGCCGCTGGCGATATTGGCCAGGGAACCGATGCGCTGGCAGCGGACAGCGAAGAAATCAGCGCGCAAATTAACAAGCAGGCCAGCAGCGTGGAGGAAACCTCCGCCAGCATGGAACAGATCGCCGCGACCGTGCTGCAAAACGCCGGGAATATCTCACAGGCAAAACAGCTTGTGAGCAGTACCGCGGAAGCCGTACATAGCGGCGGCAGCACCGTCACCCACGCCGTGGCGACGATGAATAATATCAAATCGGCGTCGCAGCGCATTGCGGATATCACCCAGGTTATCGAGTCCATCGCTTTTCAAACCAATATTCTCGCCCTGAACGCAGCCGTTGAAGCCGCCCGCGCAGGGGAACACGGCAAAGGTTTTGCGGTTGTCGCTCAGGAAGTACGTGCGCTGGCCGCCCGCAGCGCCAACGCCGTAAAAGAGATCGACGGGCTGATTGTCGATACGCTTGAAAAAGTCACCGAAGGCCACCAGCTGTCTGAAAAAACCCGCCTGGCGATGGAATCTATCATCACCCACATCGACCGCATTAACCTGCTGGTCACCGAGATTAACAGCGCCTCGCACGAACAATCGGCGGGCATCGGGCAGGTAAATACCGCTATGGCGCAGATTGGCGAAGCCACGCATATCAACGCCGACCGCGTTTCGCGTACCGAGCAGACGGCTCACGATCTGCGTAGCAAAGGCCATCACCTGAACGAACTGGTGAGCATTTTCCGGCTTAACGTCTGAGTGATGCTTATGCTGTGCGCCCGGTGGCGCGCAGCAGTACATCGATCACCGCCTGCTCAGGCAGCACCGACTCTCCTCGATCGTCGAGCATCATCCGGCACCAGGCTTCCGCCAGCGGTGGGGAAAGATGCGGCAACAGCTGCGCCCCGGTCGCCAGAGTCGCCAGCTGCTGGGTAATATGTCTTCCCCACTCTTCCTGCGGTTTGCGTATGCGCTGCTGCAGCTGCCGCCACCGACGATCGAAATGACGGTTCTGCCCTTTCACCTCGTCAAATTCGGCATGCAGCATCTCCAGCACGCCCGGCTGGCGGGCAATCACCCGCAGCACGTCAAGGCTCATGATATTGCCCGAACCTTCCCAGATGCTGTTGACGGGCATTTCGCGATAGAGCCGCGGCAGCTCGCTGTCTTCACAGTAGCCGATGCCGCCGAGCACCTCCATCGCCTCCGCCACAAAGGGTATTCCCGCCTTACAAATGCTGAACTTCGCCGCCGGGGTAAACAGCCGGCTGTAGGCCAGCTCAAGCGGATCCGTTGGCGATTCCCAGGCGCGAGCCAGCCGGAACAGAAAGGCGGTTTGCCCCTCAAGCTGCAAAGCCATGCGCCCAAGCAGCTGGCGCATGATGGGCTGATCGATAAGATTTTTGCCGAATGCCTGCCGCTGGTGAGCATGATAAAGAGCGACGGATAAAGCCCGACGCATCAGGCCATGGCTGCCGAGCGCGCAATCAAAGCGGGTAAAACCGCCCATTTTAAGAATGGACCGCACGCCCTCGCCCTCTTCGCCTATCAGCCAGGCGGTGGCGTCGCAAAACTCCACCTCGCTGCTGGCGTTGGAGCGATTGCCCAGCTTGTCCTTAAGCCGCTCAAGCCTTACCTGATTACGCTGTCCGTCGGGCAAAAACCGCGGCAGGAAGAAACAGGACAGGCCGCCCTTCGCCTGCGCAAGAACCAGATGAGCGTCGCTTTGTGGCACGGAGAAAAACCATTTATGCCCCACCAGCCGGTACATTTCACCCGGCCCGCGCTTGTCTATCGCTTCCGCGCGCGTAGTGTTGCTGAGCACGTCTGAGCCGCCCTGCTTTTCGGTCATGCCCATGCCGATAAGCAAACCGCGCTTCTGGCCGCCGGGCAGAAGATGCGCGTCGTATCGATCGCTAAGCAGCGGCTTTAACCACGGCTGAAATTCTTTCGGCAGGTATTTTTGCAGCAGGGGAATCGCGCCGAACGTCATGGTAACCGGACACAGGGTGCCTGCCTCGACCTGCGCATGCTGAACAAAACGCGCCGCCCGCGCCACGAAAGAGCCCAGGCGGGCATCTTCCTGCCATGGCAGATTGTGAACGCGATTCGCGCACAGTCCCTGCATCAAAAGGTGCCAGGCGGGATGAAAACGCACGTCGTCAAGACGTTCGCCGCTTGGGTCGTAACGCAGCAGCTCAGGAGGATTAGCGTTCGCCAGTCGTCCCAGCTCCAGCGATTCCGCGGAACCCAACTGCTGGCCGATGCTGGCCAAAAGTTCTGTATCCCAGCCTGCGCCTTCGCGGTTAACGGCCTCGCACAGCGAAATATCGGAAAGAAAAAGGTTACTGTTGTTGAGGGGTATGGGTTGATTAAAAACGGTATGGGTTTGCCAGCGCATCGCGTTCCCTCCAGTTATGGCAATGCCATTAAGTATGGACGGTGACGACGCTTATGCCTGGAGGAGGATCACAAAGCGGGGTGTAAATCGCCTCCGCTCAAAATGTTAACGCGTTAGATAGAATGGAAAGACAGAGAGACTGTATTAATAAAAACAAAGAATAAGGGCTGCTAATCTACCAAAAACACCAGAAAATGTCGTTTTCTGGTGTTTGTCAGCGCCCTGAAGCGGGGTGTAAATCACCCCGCTTTGTAGTCATTAACTGCGTTGACGCACCGCTTCGAACAGGCAAATGCCGGTCGCAACGGAGACGTTTAATGACGAGACGGTGCCCGCCATTGGGATGCTAATCAGCTCGTCGCAATGCTCGCGCGTCAGGCGACGCATGCCTTCGCCTTCAGCGCCCATCACCAGCGCCATTGGGCCGGTCATTTTGCTCTGGAACAAGGTATGATCCGCTTCGCCGGCCGTACCGACAATCCAGATGTTCTCTTCCTGCAGCATGCGCATGGTGCGCGCCAGGTTAGTAACGCGGATAAGAGGAACGTGCTCCGCTGCGCCGCAGGCTACTTTTTTCGCCGTTGCGTTCAGCATCGCCGAGCGATCTTTAGGCACGATAACCGCATGCACTCCGGCCGCATCGGCGCTGCGCAGGCAGGCGCCGAGATTGTGCGGATCGGTTACGCCGTCGAGAATAAGCAGGAAGGGTTGATCGATACCGGCAATAAGCTCCGGCAGATCGTTTTCCTGATACTGACGGCCCGGTTTCACGCGCGCGATAATGCCCTGGTGCACGGCGCCTTCGGATTTTTCATCCAGCCACTGGCGGTTTGCCATTTGCACAGGCACGCCCTGAGCTTCCAGCGCATGAATTAAAGGCATCAGACGTTTGTCTTCCCGGCCTTTAAGGATAAAAACTTCCTGAAAACGCTGGGGGGCGTTCTCAAGCAGCGCCTGGACGGCGTGGATGCCGTAAATCATTTCACTCATTGCTGTCACTCGTTTCAGGCGCTTAAGCGCCTGTTTCTATGTATCAGTTTTCCCCTCATCCCTGCGGGATGAGGGTTGTATTAATCCGGCTGCTTTTTAGCAGCCCGCTTGGCTTTAGTCGCGGCGGCTATCTTACGGGTTTTGTCCGAAGGCGTTTTTGCTTTCTTCTCCTTCTTCTCGGTTTTCGCTTTTTTCGGCTTGCCTGGCCCTTTCTCTTTACGGAAAGCGCTGTCCGGCTCGAAGTTGACGCGTTTACCACCCTGACGGCGTTTTGGCCCCGTACCGTTACCGCCTTTTTTGGCTTTGTCTTTCGCAGTTTTACCTTCACCGCGCGGCGCACGGGAGCTTGAAATCAAGGAGAAATCAATTTTGCGCTCGTCCATATGCACAGCCTCGACGCGAACCTCAACACGGTCGCCCAGGCGATAGGTCTGGCCGCCGGATTCGCCAATCAGGCGCTGCCCGACCTGGTCAAAACGGTAGTAGTCGTTATCGAGCGAGGAGACGTGCACCAGGCCGTCGATAAACAGATCCACCAGGCGTACAAAGAAGCCGAAGCCGGTAACGCTTGCGATAATGCCGTTGAACACCTGTCCGACCTGATCCTGCATGAAGTCGCACTTCAGCCAGTCCGCCACGTCGCGCGTCGCTTCGTCAGCGCGGCGTTCCGCCATCGAACAGTGCTGGCCAAGCTGCAGCATCTCTTCCATGTCGTAGTGCCAGCCGCCGGATTCGGTGCTGTTGCCCTTATGCCCCTGCTCTTTCGCCAGCAGGTATTTAATCGCGCGGTGCAGCAGCAGATCCGGATAACGACGAATCGGCGAGGTGAAGTGCGCGTATGACTGTAGCGCAAGGCCGAAGTGGCCGCGGTTTTCCGGATCGTAAACCGCCTGCTTCATGGAGCGCAGCAGCATGGTTTGCAGCATTTCATGATCCGGACGATCGGCGATGGATGTCAGCAGCTCCGCATAGTCGCGCGGCTCCGGTTTCTGCCCGCCGGGCAGCTCCAGCCCAAGCTCGGCCAGCACCGTACGGAATGAAGTAATGGCGTCGTTGGTCGGCCTGTCGTGATCGCGGAACAACGACGGCTCGTTGTGTTTTTCAACAAAGCGCGCGGCCGAGATGTTCGCCAGAATCATGCACTCTTCAATCAGCTTGTGCGCATCGTTGCGGACGGTTTGTTCAACGCGTTCGATACGGCGCTCGGCGTTAAAGATAAACTTCGCCTCTTCGCTTTCGAAAGAGATGCCGCCGCGCTGTGAACGGGAAACTTCCAGCACCTTGTAGAGGTTGTGCAACTCTTCAATATGCTTCACCAGCGGCGCATATTGTTCGCGCAGCTCCTGGTCGCCCTGCAGCATGTGCCACACTTTGGTGTAGGTCAGACGCGCGTGGGAGCTCATCACCGCTTCGTAGAATCTCGAGCCGGTCAGGCGGCCTGAGGCGGAGATGGTCATCTCGCAGACCATACACAGGCGGTCCACCTGCGGGTTGAGCGAGCACAGGCCGTTAGAGAGCACTTCCGGCAGCATCGGGATGACCTGCGACGGGAAGTACACGGACGTGCCGCGGTTGCGGGCTTCTTTATCCAGCGCGGTTGGCGGACGGACGTAGTAGCTTACGTCGGCGATCGCGACCCACAGGCGCCAGCCGCCGCCGCGTTTTTTCTCGCAGAATACGGCGTCATCAAAATCGCGGGCGTCTTCGCCGTCAATGGTAACGAGCGGCAGATCGCGTAAATCCACGCGGCCCACTTTCGCTTCTTCCGGCACTTCTTCTTTAAGCGAAGCAACCTGGGCTTCAACTTCTTTCGGCCAGATATAGGGGATTTCATGGGTGCGCAGCGCCATATCGACGGCCATGCCGGTCCCCATATTATCGCCGAGGACCTCAACGATTTTACCCACGGCTTTAGTACGGCGGGTCGGGCGCTGGGTGAGTTCAACCACCACCACGAAGCCCATGCGCGCGCCCATCAGCTCTTCTGGCGGGATGAGAATATCAAAGCTCAGGCGGCTGTCGTCCGGCACCACGAAACCAATGCCCGCATCGGTAAAGTAGCGGCCAACGATCTGTCCGGTTCTTGGTTCAAGCACGCGCACAATTCGCGCTTCGCGACGACCTTTACGATCCGCGCCCAGCGGCTGCGCCAGCACGATATCTCCGTGCATGCACATTTTCATCTGTTCGGATGAAAGATAGAGGTCGTCTTTACGGCCTTCTACGCGCAGAAAGCCAAAGCCATCGCGATGGCCGATAACTTTGCCTTTGAGCAGGTCAAGACGTTCCGGCAAGGCGTAGCACTGGCGACGGGTGAAGACCAGTTGTCCGTCGCGCTCCATGGCGCGCAGGCGGCGGCGCAGCGCTTCAAGCTGCTCTTCGCCATTAATATTCAGTTCATCCGCCAGTTCGTCACGGTTGGCAGGTTTTTCACGTCTGGAAAGGTGGGCAAGGATAAATTCCCGGCTTGGGATCGGGTTTTCGTATTTTTCGGCTTCTCGTTCCTGAAAAGGATCTTTTGACATTGCGGTTCCTCCGAAGTCATCCACAGATGGAATAAGGATTACTCCACCAGCAGTAATTTGTAGAGCGGTTGGTTTTGATCGACCAGGTCGGCCAGCGTATGCCTGTCAAGCTCGGTCAGGAAGCTTTGCACCGCCAGCGCCAGCGCCTGTTTCAGGCGACATGCGGGAGTAATATGACAAAACGCGCTGTTACAGTTCACCAGGGAAAGCGGTTCCAGCTCGCGCACGACGTCCCCCACACGAATAGTGTGCGCAGGCCTGCCGAGGCGAATACCGCCGTTTTTACCGCGCACTGCCGTCACGAAGCCAGCACGGCTAAGCTGATTGATGATTTTCACCATATGATTACGGGATACGCCATATACGTGCGTCACCTCAGAAATACTCGTCATTTTCCCTTCCGGCAAAGACGCCATATAAATCAAAGCACGTAAACCGTAATCAGTAAAACTCGTTAACTGCACATCAACCTCTTGGGTGGGAGGGGAAACGCTCATTGCCATTGTGGCGATATATTGATGATAAACCAGCCATATCTTTGGCGACTAATTTATTTGTTCGGGGAAGGCAAAAAAGCGGAGAGAAACAAAGCAAAACGGGGTGTGATGGCCACACCCCGTCACAGGATTATGCGTCGAAAGGATCACGCAGAATCATGGTCTCAGAACGGTCCGGACCGGTAGAAATAATATCCACAGGCACTTCGGTAAGTTCTTCAATACGTTTGATATAGTCCAGCGCTGCCTGCGGCAGGCCGCTACGCTCTTTCACGCCGAAGGTCGTTTCAGACCAGCCCGGCATGGTTTCGTAGATTGGCTCGATGCCTTCCCAGTCATCCGCCGCCATTGGGGTGGTGGTGACTTCACGGCCGTCCGGCATGCGGTAGCCGACACAGATTTTCACCTCTTTCAGGCCGTCCAGCACGTCCAGCTTGGTCAGGCAGAAGCCTGAGAGGGAGTTGATCTGCACCGCGCGACGCACGGCAACCACGTCCAGCCAGCCGGTACGACGGCGACGACCGGTGGTCGCGCCAAACTCGTTACCCTGCTTGCACAGGAACTCGCCGACGTCGTCAAACAGTTCGGTCGGGAATGGACCTGCGCCAACGCGGGTGGAATAAGCCTTGATGATGCCCAGAACGTAATCCACATAGCGCGGGCCGAGGCCGGAGCCGGTCGCAACGCCGCCTGCGGTGGTGTTAGAAGAAGTTACGTACGGATAAGTACCGTGGTCGATATCCAGCAGGGTGCCCTGCGCGCCTTCGAACATCACGAAGTCACCGCGTTTACGCGCCTGATCCAGCAGATCGGATACGTCTACTACCATGCTGGTCAGGATGTCGGCGATAGCCATGACATCGTCCAGCACTTTCTGGTAGTCAACCGCTTCAACTTTGTAGAAGTTAACCAGCTGGAAGTTATGGTATTCCATTACTTCTTTCAGCTTGGTTGCAAAGGTGGCTTTGTCGAACAGGTCGCCAACGCGCAGACCGCGACGGGCCACTTTGTCTTCATACGCAGGACCGATACCACGACCGGTGGTACCGATAGCTTTGGCGCCGCGCGCTTTTTCGCGAGCAACATCTAAAGCTACGTGGTAATCGAGGATCAGCGGGCATGCTTCAGACAGCAGCAGGCGCTCACGTACTGGAATACCGCGGTCTTCCAGGCCTTTCATCTCTTTCATCAGCGCCGCAGGAGACAGCACAACGCCGTTACCAATGATGCTGGTGACGTTATCGCGAAGAATACCTGATGGAATAAGATGGAGGACGGTTTTTTCACCGTTGATTACGAGAGTATGGCCTGCGTTGTGACCGCCCTGGTAGCGCACAACATATTTAGCCCGTTCAGTCAGAAGATCGACGATCTTTCCTTTACCTTCGTCACCCCATTGGGTGCCCAGTACGACGACGTTGTTACCCATTTTTCAAAATCACCGTTTGCTTAAAAAAGGATTCTACCATCGGTTTCCCCGATGATCAGCCCTTTTAGTCGACAAAATAGTAATCGGTTGGCTGAATCTTATTTAGCCAGCCGCACGACTCAACATATAGTAGATAACGACGCCTGCAACCACTAGTCCGCCGCCAAAGCGACGCAGCGTATTGTCAGGCAGCTGCGTCATCGCGGCGATCATGCGGCGCCACATGCGCGGGTAAAGCATGGGCCCCAGGCCTTCGAGTACCAGAACAAGCGCCAGCGCTATCCAGATTGTAGAGTTCATAATCTTTCCTGAAGCAGATAAAAAAAGAGCCGGTCAGACCGGCTCTTGATTGTGTCATCTGTGAAAATTAACGGGAACTGTTCGCAGGCGTTTTCATGTAGCGGAAGAAATCGCTGTCCGGGCTCATCACCATGACGTCCTGACCGGACTTAAAGCTTGCCTCGTAGGCCCGCAGGCTACGGATAAAGGCATAGAAGTCCGGATCCTGGCTGAAGGCGTCCGCAAACAGCTTAGCCGCCTCGGCATCGCCTTCGCCGCGGCTGATACGGCCCTGACGCTCGGCTTCTGCCAGAGTGCGGGTAACGCCGTAGTCGGCGGTCGCACGCAGCTTCTCAGCTTCCTCCTGGCCCTGTGAACGGTGACGACGGGCTACCGCTTCACGTTCAGCGCGCATACGGTTGTAAATAGCTTCTGAGACCTCAGCAGGCAGGTTGATCTGCTTAATACGCACGTCGACAACTTCGATACCCAGCGCCGCCATACTGTTCGGGTTGACCACGGCGACTTTACCGTTAGTCTCTTCGGTGATACGCGCCGCCGCGGAAGCGATGGCATCGTCAGCCGCAGGCGTGGTCACCTCATCGTCGGTTCCGGCGGAACCGGAGTTCAGCGCGTCACGCACGTCCAGAGTCAGACGGCCACGGGAATCGGTCACGATGTCTTTCACATCCAGACGGCCGATTTCAGAACGCAAACGGTCGCTGAACTTACGTTTCAACAGCACTTCAGCCTGCGACACGTCGCCACCGCCCGTTGCCAGGTAGTAACGGCTGAAGTCGCTGATACGCCATTTGATGTAAGAATCGACAATCAGGTCTTTCTTCTCTTTGGTGACAAAGCGATCGGCCTGGTTGTCCATGGTCTGGATACGGGCATCAAGGGTCTTAACCGATTCGATAAACGGCACCTTAAAGTGCAGGCCCGGCTCGTAAACCACCGGCTTGTTCTCATCATCACGCAGAACTTTGCCAAAGCGCAGAGTGATCCCGCGCTCGCCTTCGTGTACCACGAAGATCGAGGTAAACAGCACCACCAGCACGATGATAATTAAAGCAATGACTGACTTACGCATCGTTATTCACTCCCTACGCGCTGGTTATCAGTGCGCTGTGCGTCCGCACGACGCTGATCCATGATATCGCCTCTGCTGGCAGAGGACGAGGTGCTGGCGCTACCGCTGCCTGAGCTGGAAGCCGGCGGCAGACGCAGCAGGTTGTTTGCGCCGCTGTTATCGCTCTTTGCCGCAGGCTGCGCGCCACCTTTGAGCATCTGGTCGAGCGGCAGAACCATCAGATTGCCGCCTTTGTCGTTGACCAGCACTTTACGGGTGTGGCTAAGCACGTTTTCCATGGTTTCGATATACAGACGCTCGCGGGTGATTTCCGGGGCGGCTTTATACTCTGGCAGCAGCTTCGCAAAGCGCGCTACTTCACCCTGGGCTTCTAACACGGTCTGCGTTTTGTAAGCGCGAGCTTCTTCGAGAATACGCTGCGCCTGGCCGTTAGCACGCGGCTGAACTTCGTTGGCGTAGGCCTCAGCCTCACGAATGTACTGCTGTTCGTTTTCACGCGCGGAAATCGCATCATCAAACGCCGCTTTGACTTCTTCCGGCGGACGAGCTGCCTGGAAGTTAACGTCAAGCAGGGTAATACCCATGTTGTACGGGCGAATGGTTTCTTCCAGTTCGCGCTGGGTATCGTTACGAATAATGGTACGACCCTCGGTGAGGATCTTATCCATGGAGTATTTGCCGATTACGCCACGCAGCGCGCTGTCAGTCGCCTGACGCAGGCTGTCGTCCGCGCTGGTCACGCTGAACAGATATTTTTGCGGATCCGTTACGCGATACTGCACGTTCATTTCAACGCGCACGACGTTTTCATCGGACGTGAGCATCACGCCGGAAGCGGCGAGTTCGCGCACGGACTCGACGTTGACCGCCTGCACGCTATCAATGAAGGTTGGTTTCCAGTTCAGGCCTGGCTCAACCAGATGGCTGAATTTACCAAAACGCGTCACAACGCCGCGCTCGGCTTCTTTGATGGTGTAGAACCCGGTGGCTGCCCAAATGATTACCGCCGCGACGGCAACAATGCCCACCACGCGACCGCCAATATGAGGACGCGGAGTCTGGGAGGAACCGCCGCCGGTGCCGCCGCTTTTACCGCCGCCTAAGCCGCCAAGTTTTTTACTTAATTTACGGAAGATATCATCCAGATCAGGTGGCCCCTGATCGCGCCCTCCTTTGTTACCCCCAGAGTCGCCGCCAGGTTTGCTGCTTCCCCACGGGTCGCGGTCCTGTCCGTTATTACCGGGCTGATTCCACGCCATGTTTATGCTCCATATTTGTTGTGCGGTGATATCCCCCGTAGGGGAAAAAGTCTTCAGGACAAACGCGCGCCGGTCAAACAATGTAATCCATTAGTGCCGGTTCTTGTTTACAGAGGCGACGCCAGTCGACGATGGGCATACGAACCTGTAAGCCAACGCTGCCGTCATCCTCCATCCACTCTTTTTCTATTGCCTGAAGCTGATAAAACCGGCTTCGAAGTCGCCCTGCCTGGGGGGGTAAGCACAACGTATGCTGCGCAATTTCACCAGATAAACGTTCCGTCAAAGCCTGGAAAAGCAGTGGCACACCGGCACCTGTCTGGGCAGAAAGCCAGACGCGTATCGGTACATTTTCATCGTTCCTGTCGATACGCGGCTCAAACTCATCCAGCATATCGATTTTGTTCATCACCAGCAGGACGGGGATATCATCGGCCTCGATCTCTTCTAAAACGGTATCGACCGCGGCAATGTTTTCCTGAACCCTGAGATCCGATGCGTCAATAACGTGCAGCAGCAGCGTGGCCTGACGAGTTTCCTGCAGGGTAGCTTTAAAGGCTGCCACAAGATCGTGGGGCAGATGTCGAATAAAGCCTACCGTATCTGCCAGCACGGTTTCGCCCACGTCTGCAATGTCGATACGACGCAGCGTAGGATCGAGCGTGGCGAACAGCTGATCTGCGGCATACACTTCAGCCGCGGTAATTTGGTTAAAAAGGGTGGATTTACCGGCGTTGGTGTAGCCCACCAGTGAGACAGTCGGCACATCGGCTTTAGCTCGCGCTCTTCGTCCCTGCTCACGTTGTTTTTCTACTCGTTGTAGGCGTGAGAGGATCTGCATGATGCGGTTACGCAACAGCCGGCGGTCCGTTTCAAGCTGCGTTTCGCCAGGGCCGCGTAAACCTATCCCGCCTTTTTGACGCTCAAGGTGGGTCCAGCCGCGGACCAGACGCGTCGCCAGATGGCGCAGCTGCGCCAGCTCAACCTGTAGCTTACCTTCATGGGTACGCGCACGCTGGGCAAAAATATCTAAAATCAGTCCCGTTCTGTCGATAACCCGACATTCGCACAGGGCTTCAAGGTTACGTTCCTGGGCCGGGGACAACGCATGATCGAACAGCACGACCGAGGCCCCAGTGGCTTTAACTGCATCGGCAATTTCTACGGCTTTGCCTTCGCCAACAAAATACTTTGGATGCGGCGCTTTGCGGCTACCGGTAACCACCTGCAGCGCTTCGACACCGGCTGAAGAGACCAGGGATTCAAACTCCGCGAGGTCTTCCATGTCTTTGTCTTGCGAAAAATAGATGTGTACCAGCACCGCTTGCTCACCAGCGTCATAACGGTCAAACAAGCGTATAACCTCTCAAAAAGACCAGCGGGGAACACAGCAGTCCTGGTCCCCCGATCTGGAAAACAACAAATGCCTTATTCGGCGTCTTCGCTGTCTTGTTGTGGCGCAGAACCCTGCGCACTTCCACCATGGTGGTAGCTGCCAGAACCGCTAGTGCCCGTGTTATTACTGTGATGAGATACCGGACGAGACGGAACAACAGTTGAAATCGCGTGCTTATAGACCATCTGGCTGACCGTGTTTTTCAACAGGATCACGAACTGATCGAAAGACTCAATCTGACCTTGCAGCTTAATACCATTCACCAAATAAATAGAAACTGGAACACGTTCCCGACGCAATGCGTTCAGGAACGGATCTTGTAATGATTGCCCCTTAGCCATTCTATCTTTTCCTTATATGCTTGTTGTTTGTAACTCAAGAACCCTGAGGCTCTGAAAAACTGCGTAAAAATTTGCGCACGATGTCGATTCAATTGTACACATTCATTGGTGCTTCGCACTAACAACCTGTAATACTTCATTGCGGGCCAGCTCAGGGTTTTCGCTGTCTAACCAGCGTACATCTTCCCAGCCTCGCAACCAGGTCATCTGGCGTTTAGCCAATTGTCTCGTCGCGCAAATACCTCGATAAACCATTTCCTCATGCGAGATTTCCCCCGCCAGCCAGGACCACATCTGCCGGTAACCCACACAACGAATGGAAGGCATCTCCGTATGCAAATCTCCGCGGGCAAAAAGAGCCCGCACTTCTGCTTCAAAACCTGAAGCTAACATCTGATGAAAACGCTGCTCAATGCGCTGATGGAGCAGTTCACGGCTCGCCGGGGCGATGGCGAACTGATGCACCTGGTACGGCAGAGCTTCTCCTGACGTTTGCGTCAGTTCCGTTAAAGTTTTACCCGAAATGAAAAAAACTTCCAGTGCCCGGGAAAGCCTTTGCGGATCATTTGGATGAATCCGTGCCCCTGCAACCGGATCGACTTCGACCAGCTGCCGATGCAGCGCATCCCATCCTTGCTCTGCTGCCTGTTGTTCAATCCTCGCGCGAACGTCCGGATCCGCCGGCGGTAACGGCGAAAGGCCTTCTAATAACGCCTTGAAGTAAAGCATCGTTCCCCCGACTAACAGGGGGATACGCCCGCTCGCGGTAATGTCAGCCATTTCTGCCAGCGCGTCGCGACGGAAATCCGCCGCCGAGTACGCCTGTGCCGGATCGAGGATATCGAGTAATCGGTGCGGCGCCTGGGCGAGTTCTTCCGCCGTCGGCTTCGCCGTTCCGATATCCATTCCTTGATAGATAAGGGCCGAATCGACGCTTATCAACTCTACCGGCAGCGTTTTACGCAAATTAATGGCTAACGCCGTCTTACCCGAGGCCGTCGGCCCCATCAAAAAAATTGCCTGCGGCAGGTTTTTGCTTACTTCAGTCATGTTTCAGGGCGTTCATCGCCAGCGTTAGATCAACAGGTTGTAACAAACCGCCAGGTGGATTTTTCACCAGCTGCGGGCAAAGGCGCTCAATATCGGCAAGTAAAGCAATAGCTTGTGCCTGATTCCACTGCTCAAGTTCGCTTGTCAAATGACGGGCGAACCAGTGGGCAATTTGCGTTGCGCTAACCTCTGCCTGTTGCGCCAGGTATCCTGGCAGTTCATAAATCAAGATTTGTAAATTTTGTTTACGTAAAGGTAAAGGTACGGAGCGAATTGTTATCTGCCTGGCATCTGCGGCAAATTCGATGCCCATGCTGAGCAAAAGCGGCTGATAACGCAGCAACACATCCAGTTCGTCCTTAGAGACTTTCATCCGCACCGGGATCAGCAATGGCTGAGCGCGAACGCCTTCGCTGCCCGGAATCAGCTGCGCCTGCTTCAGCCAGCGATCCGCCACGGCAAGCGATAACAGCATGACGCTGCCATCCCGCTCCAGAAGCGCGTATTCCGGTGGGATAATCGTCAGCACCCTGCCAAAACTCTGCGAATGGCCTTCCAGCGCGTCCGGCTCTTCAGCCCGGTTAGCCGCTGGCGGAACCGTTGGGGTATCCAGTAATTGACGATAGAGCGCGCCTTGCTGCTTCTGGTAGCCCGGCGCCGCATTTGGCCAGGTTGGCGGGCGTTGTCCGCCAGCGCTGCCCGCAGACGGACGAGGCGCCGTTTCCCGAGGCGCGGCAGGGGCTTGATCTGGCGTCGCAAAATGGTTACGCCCTGAGGCGACGCGGTTTTCCGGCTGCCAGCGCTCCTGGGCGACATCGGTCGGCGTCTCTTCGCGCAGCAGAAGATTTTCATCGCGCTGCTGCAGGACGCTCAGCACGCCCTGATAAATAAAATCATGCACCAGGCGGGACTGATGGAAACGGACCTCGTGCTTGGCGGGATGCACATTGACGTCGACCTGATGGGGATCGATTTCGAGATAGAGCACGAAAGCGGGCTGTCGCTCGGCGCCGGCTTTATCTTCGCAGGCCTGGCGAATAGCATGGGCGATCAAGCGATCGCGCATCATGCGGCCATTGACATAGCAATACTGAATTTCCGCCAGCACAGGGGTGGTGGCAGAAGGTTCAGCAACCCAGCCGCGCAGCGCCAGATCGCCATGCTGCCATTCGATTTTCAGCGCCTGTTCGAGAAAAGGCGTGCCGCAAATTGCCCCAAGCCGACGTTCGCGTGGCGCGCCTTCCTGCACGGCGCGATATTGACGCACCATTTTGCCGTTATGGTTAAGGTTTATCGACACGTCAAAGCGCGCCAGTGCGATGCGGCGCACGATCTCGTCGATATGGTTAAACTCGGTTTTCTCGGTGCGCATAAATTTACGCCGGGCTGGCGTGTTGTAGAACAGATCCAACACTTCAAGCGTGGTGCCAACCGGATGGGCTGCGGGTTTCACCGTCACATTCTGATCGCGGCCTTCGGCATAAGCCTGCCAGGCCTCGCTCTGCTCCGCGGTGCGGGAAGTCAGCGTGAGGCGGGCCACCGAGCTGATGCTCGCCAGCGCTTCGCCGCGAAAACCGAGGCTGATAATGGCCTCAAGATCGTCAAGGCAGGCAATCTTACTGGTCGCGTGGCGAGCCAGCGCCAGCGCCAGCTCGTCCTTATTGATGCCGCAGCCGTTGTCGCGGATGCGGATCATCTTCGCGCCGCCGCGTTCAATATCGATATCGATACGCGTAGCGCCGGCATCAAGACTGTTTTCTATCAGCTCTTTTACCACCGACGCAGGGCGTTCAACCACTTCGCCTGCGGCAATCTGGTTCGCAAGCTGGGGAGGCAGAACCTGAATCGGCATAGAAATCCTTATTGAGTGATGGCGACTTTGTCTAAGTCGGCGCTTTGTGCGCTTACGGTTTGTCCCGCTGCGGGCGCCGACTGTAGCGGGTGCGCCAGGAAGTAGCTGCGCAGCCCTTCGTAAATAGCTTTTGCGATCTGCTGCTGGTAGTTATCGCTGCCCAGCAGACGCTCTTCGCCGTTATTACTGATAAACCCGGTTTCGACCAGCACGGAAGGGATATCAGGAGAACGCAGCACGCCGAGGCTCGCATGTTCCGGACGACGTTTATGCAGCGATCCTACCTGCCCAAGCTGGGCCAGCATTTTCGTCGCCACATCATACCCGACACGCTGGGAATGACCGAACTGCAAATCCAGCACGGCCTGGCTGAGATAGGGATCCGCCTGGCTGTTTGCCAGCACGTCGCCCGCGCCGCCTAACAGCTCAGACTGCTTCTCGTGCTGCTCAAGCCAGCCCGCCATTTCGCTGTTCGCGCGGCGGTTGGACAGCACCCATACGGAAGCGCCCGTCGCATCGCGGTTCGGCGCGGCGTCCGCGTGAATCGAAACCAGAATATTGGCGTTCTGCTTGCGTGCGACGTCCGAGCGTCCCATGACCGAGATGAAATAGTCGCCGTCGCGGGTCAGTACGCCCTTAAACATCGGGTCGTCGTTCAGCAGCGCGCGCAGTTTACGGGCGATAGAGATAGTGACGTTTTTCTCTTTCGTGCCTCCAGGACCTATTGCGCCCGGATCCTGGCCGCCGTGGCCGGCATCGATAGCCACCACCACGGTATCTGAATTCTGGTTAACCCTTTGCGTACGGGCAGGCCGGGTCACAGTATTAGAGCCGATAACGCCGGTAACCTGCTGCGATTTAAAGGGGTTTTTAGCCGGTTCGGATGGGCGTGAAACGGGCGCGGATTCGACGCGCTTAGCCACAACCGGAGGCGGCGGAGGCGGAGCGTCTGCGTTGATAGTAAAGACGACGGTATAATTCGCGCCGTTTTGTTGTTTTACCGCGCGTGTTTTACCCGGCTGGGTAAGATCCACTACAAGGCGTAAGGAGCCGGCATCTTTCGGCTGCCCGGAACGGATGCTTTTAACAAGGTTATTGCCGCTAAACTGCAGCGGCAGGCCCTGAATCACGCCAGTTTGCCTGATATCCAGCGCGACGCTTTTTTTATCATCCTGCGAAAATGAATATTCCGGATCGCCCATAAAGCTAAAAGTGATACGCGCCTGATTATCACCGTTAGATACCTGAATATCCGCAAGACTCGCCGCCCCGGCCTGGGCACAAAGCACCAGCGCACAGACGGCCATTATCCAACCCTTAACGCGATAGATCATCCCGTCATCCTTGTTATTTGGCTAACCGCGCCAGTAACGAATCACCAGATGAGGAAACTGCTGTTATGCGCGCCTCACGCCCTTGCGCCTCGTAGCTTAAGTGCAGCTCGATATCCGGTTCCGGCAGAACGCCTTTCCCCTGCTGCGGCCACTCTACAAGGCAAATCGCATCGTTGGCGAAATAATCGCGGATCCCCATAAACTCGAGCTCCTCCGGGTCCGCCAGACGATACAGATCGAAATGGTATACCATTAAATTATCGAGAGCGTATGGCTCAACTAACGTATAGGTCGGGCTTTTCACGTTCCCTTTATGGCCTAACGCCTGCATAAATCCCCGGCTGAACGTCGTTTTTCCCGCGCCAAGATCGCCATAAAGGTAAATGACGGTTGCCCCTTCGCAGGCCGCCGCTACGCGCGCGCCCAGTGCCAGAGTTGCGGCTTCATCAGGTAATGCGATAACACGATTCATCATGGTTTCTGGTATTCAAATCCGGGTTAACAAAAAGGTACAACGTCGAAAAAAGATCGGTGGCAAGCATGCCGCGCGTGCCAAATTTATCGGCAAGAACGTCGGCGGCGGCGCCGTGCGCAACGCAGCCTGCACAGGCTGCATCATAAGGG
>NZ_RCAA01000032.1:35149-37663 GCF_003628475.1 Enterobacter sp. R1(2018)
GGGCCAGCAATGCCCCAATTATGCCTGAGAGCACATCACCCATTCCACCGCTGCCCATGCCCGCGTTGCCGACGTCAATCAGCCCGCATTCGCCGTTCTGGCTTGCCACAACCGTACCCGCACCTTTTAAGACCACACAACCGCCATAACGTTTTACCAGGCGATCGGCGGCAAGTAAGCGGTCACTCTCAATTTGTGACACAGCGCAATTTAACAGGCGCGCGGCCTCGCCGGGGTGGGGAGTAATAATGCGATTCTGACGTTTATCGGGATTGATTGCCAGAAGGTTGAGCGCATCTGCATCCCATAACATCGGTTTGCGGCTGTTCTCGACTTTTTGCAGGGCCTTTTTACCCCACTCCTGCTGGCCTAATCCCGGCCCGATAACAATGATGTCCGCCCACTCCAGACTCTCTTCCAGCGCCTCTGGCGTAAGTTCATGAAGCATTAATTCCGGACGAGCGGTTATCAACGGGGCAATATTTTCACTACGGGTCAGGACGCGCACCAGCCCGGCCCCGGCGCGCAGCGCGGCCTCGCCCGTCATACGAATCGCGCCCGCCGTACCGCGATCGCCGCCAATAATCACCAGCCGGCCATTACTTCCTTTGTGCGACGTAGGCTTGCGCGGCTTTAACCAGCGAGGCAGGTCTGCGCTATCCAGCCGCGAAATCGGCGCGGTTTCGCCTTGTAGCCAGGGCTCCAGCCCAAGCGCGTGACAGTGCAGCTCGCCAACGTAGTCTTTCGCCTTCCCCGTCAGTAGCTCGGGTTTGAGAGCGATAAACGTCAGCGTATGGTTAGCATTCACTACCGCGCCCGGGGCGGCTCCCGTTCCGGCCAGTAATCCCGAAGGAATATCCAGCGCAATAACCGGCGCGCCGTGCTGATTAATTTTTTCTATTAGCCGGGCAGCCTCTTCCCGCGGAGCGCTGGTAAGCCCGGTACCAAGCAAACCGTCGATAATAAGATCGACCTCAGCGGGCCATGCTATCTCCGTCGCGTGAATAGCGCCCCCGGCATTTAGCCAGGCCTCGCGCGCCTGCTCCGCCTCCTCGGGAAGCGCTTTATCACTTTCCTGCGCAATCAGGGTCACCGCAATACCGGCAGCCTGCGCCAGCCGAGCGACCACGTAGCCATCGCCGCCGTTATTGCCGTGGCCGCACATTACCAGCCAGCGTTGAGTATCCGGGTAGCGCTCGCGCGCAAGATTAAACGCCGCCTCTCCCGCCCTGAGCATCAGTTCGTACAGCGTTATCCCCAGGCTGTCTGCGGCCTGCTTTTCGGCCTTGCGCAGCCAGTCCGCCGGCCAGACAGAGTGTGGTATACTTTTGGCGGTTAATTTCTCGTTATGGTCCGTCATGTCACAGCCCCTCGATCTCAATCAGTTAGCGCAAAATATCAAACGGTGGGGCAACGAGCTCGGCTTTCAGCAGGTAGGTATTGCCGATACCGATCTCACCGCCAGCGAGCCGAAACTGCAGGCGTGGCTGGATAAACAATATCACGGCGAGATGGAGTGGATGGCGCGCCACGGCATGATGCGTGCACGTCCTCACGAACTGCTGCCCGGCACGCTGCGCGTGATCAGCGTGCGGATGAACTATCTGCCGGCTAACGCCGCTTTTGCCTCGACCCTGAAAAATCCAGCGCTGGGCTACGTCAGCCGTTACGCTCTCGGGCGCGACTACCATAAGCTGTTACGTAACCGCCTGAAAAAACTGGGCGAGATGATTCAGTCCCACTGCTCCACGCTGAATTTTAGACCTTTTGTCGACTCCGCGCCCCTTCTTGAGCGCCCGCTTGCCGAAAAGGCCGGGCTTGGCTGGACAGGCAAGCACTCGCTTATTCTCAGCCGCGATGCGGGCTCATTCTTTTTCCTTGGCGAGCTGCTGGTGGATATCCCGCTGCCGGTGGACCAGCCGGTGGAGGAAAACTGCGGGCGTTGCGTGGCCTGCATGACCATCTGTCCTACCGGGGCGATCGTGGAGCCGTACACCGTCGATGCGCGCCGCTGCATCTCTTATCTGACGATAGAGCTTGAAGGAGCGATCCCGGAAGAATTCAGGCCGCTGATCGGCAATCGTATTTACGGCTGTGATGACTGCCAGCTGATTTGCCCGTGGAACCGTTTCTCGCAGCTCACCAGCGAAGACGATTTCAGCCCGCGTCAGGCATTGCACGCTCCGCAGCTCGTTGAACTGTTCGCCTGGAGCGAAGCCCATTTCCTGAAGGTAACGGAAGGATCGGCCATTCGTCGCATCGGTCATTTACGCTGGCTGCGTAATATCGCCGTCGCGCTGGGAAATGCTCCCTGGGATGAAGCGCACCTCAGGGCGTTGCAGCAGCGTAAAGGCGAGCATCCGCTGCTTGACGAACATATTGACTGGGCGATTGCGCAACAATTAGCCCGGCGAAGCGCGAATGAGGTGGAGGTTCAGCTACCGCAAAAACAAAGGCTGGTTCGCGTTATTGAGAAGGGGTTAAAACGGGACGCCTGACATGTCCACAGGATGT
>NZ_RCAA01000032.1:37865-37929 GCF_003628475.1 Enterobacter sp. R1(2018)
TGGGTGGTGCGTGGCTATGAAAGCCAAATCAAATTTTGGAGCGGGAAACGAGACTCGAACTCGC
>NZ_RCAA01000032.1:37939-49589 GCF_003628475.1 Enterobacter sp. R1(2018)
CGCTGTGGATAATTTGTACTGGAGATAAGAAACTGGAGCGGGAAACGAGACTCGAACTCGCGACCCCGACCTTGGCAAGGTCGTGCTCTACCAACTGAGCTATTCCCGCTCTGTGTAACGCTGCAAATTCTGCATCGGTACGGGAGGCGCATTATACGAGAAATCGTTTTTGCCGCAACCCCTGAAACGTTTTTTTTCGCGAATTTTGTTTGAATGCCGATTTAATCGACAAATCGTTTAAAATCCGGGCGAGAGAGGAGTCTAACTCCTCTCAGTCGACTGTTAAAGCTTAATAAAATTCTCGCGATAGAAAGCCAGCTCCGCTACCGACTCGCGGATATCGTCCATCGCCTGATGCGTGCCCTGCTTTTTAAAATTAGCCAGAATTTCAGGTTTCCAGCGGCGCGCCAGCTCTTTGAGCGTGCTGACGTCGAGGTAGCGATAGTGGAAGTAAGCTTCCAGCTCCGGCATGTATTTAAACAAAAAGCGACGATCCTGACCGATACTGTTGCCGCAGATCGGCGAGACGCCCGCCGGCACCCACTGCTGTAAAAACTCGATTGTTGCCCGCTCTGCCGCACGGTCGTCCAGCTTGCTTGCCTTCACCCGTTCAACCAGGCCGCTGCCGGTATGCGTACGTACGTTCCAGTCATCCATCAGCGCAAGCTGTTCGTCTGACTGGTGTACTGCAATCGTCGGCCCTTCGGCGAGAATATTCAGATTGGCGTCCGTCACCAGGGTGGCAATTTCAATTATGCGATCCCGCTCGGGATCCAGGCCGGTCATTTCTAAATCAATCCAAATCAGATTGTTTTCGTTCCCACTCATGCTATTTTCCACCCTTCTCGCTGTCGCCCATCCGACGGATGAGTTAATTCGTATAAAATAGTGTGTATCATAGAGGTTTTGCCCATCAGGGGCGACCAGGAGCCAGTACGATTGAGCAAAAATAAACTCTCCAAAGGACAGCAGCGCCGGGTAACAGCAAACCACCAGCGTCGCCTTAAACAGACCGTGGAGAAAGCCGATCCCGACGACTCTCAGTTTGGCGAACCCCGCGATGGCCGCGTTATCAGTCGTTTCGGCCAGCATGCGGACGTCGAATCGCCCGAAGGCGAAGTGCACCGCTGCAATATTCGCCGCACCATACGTTCTCTGGTAACAGGCGACCGCGTAGTCTGGCGCCCGGCGAAAGAGGCCGCAGCAGGCGTCACGATTAAAGGCATTGTCGATGCGGTACATGAACGCACCTCCGTCCTGACGCGCCCGGATTTCTACGATGGCGTAAAACCTATCGCCGCCAATATCGACCAAATCATTATCGTTTCGGCGATCCTGCCGGAACTCTCGTTAAACATTATCGACCGTTATCTGGTGGCCTGCGAGACGCTGGACGTGGAGCCGCTGCTGGTGCTCAACAAAACCGACCTGCTGGACGAAGAGGGTCTGGCGTTCGTTAATGAGCAAATGGATATCTATCGCAAAATCGGCTATCGCGTCCTGCTGGTTTCCAGCCATAAAGCCGAAGGGCTAAAAGAGCTGGAAGAAGCGCTTGTCGGCCGCGTCAGCATCTTTGCCGGACAGTCGGGCGTGGGCAAATCCAGCCTGCTAAACAACCTGCTTGGTTTTAAAGACGAGCAGATCCTGGTGAACGATGTCTCGGACAACTCCGGTCTGGGCCAGCACACCACCACAGCCTCGCGCCTGTACCACTTCCCGGGCGGCGGCGATGTCATCGACTCCCCGGGCGTGCGTGAATTCGGCCTGTGGCATTTAGAGCCGGAACAAATCACCCACGGCTTTGTCGAATTCCATGATTATTTAGGCCGTTGCAAATATCGCGACTGCCGCCACGACAACGATCCCGGCTGCGCGCTGCGCGAAGCGGTCGAACGTGGGGAAATTGCCGAAACGCGCTTCGAAAACTACCACCGCATTCTGGAAAGCATGGCGCAGGTAAAAACGCGTAAAAACTTTTCTGATACTGATAACTGACAATTAAGCTGGGCGTCGCTAGAATCGCCCCTTTTTTCTGTACGATGCCCGGCAGACCGGGCTCTTAGCCAGGAGGCTATCTTGTTAGACAATATTAAACTTTCGCTGCAATACATTCTGCCGAAACTCTGGCTGACCCGCCTCGCGGGCTGGGGCGCAAGTAAACGTGCTGGCTGGTTAACCAAACTGGTAATCGACCTGTTCGTAAAATATTACAAGGTCAATATGGCGGAGGCGCAGAAGCCGGACACCGCCAGCTATCGCACCTTCAACGATTTCTTCGTGCGTCCGCTGCGCGACGAGGTTCGTCCGGTTAACACCGACCCGAATATTCTGGTGATGCCTGCCGACGGCGTAATCAGCCAGCTGGGGCGTATCGAAGAAGATAAGATTTTGCAGGCTAAAGGGCATAACTACAGCCTCGAAGCGCTGCTGGCGGGTAACTACCTGATGGCGGATCTGTTCCGTAACGGCAGCTTTGTCACCACTTACCTGTCGCCGCGGGACTACCACCGCGTACACATGCCGTGCAACGGTATCCTGCGCGAGATGATTTACGTGCCGGGCGATCTGTTCTCTGTAAACCATCTGACCGCGCAAAACGTGCCTAACCTGTTCGCCCGTAACGAGCGCGTAATTTGCCTGTTTGATACCGAGTTCGGCCCAATGGCGCAAATTCTTGTCGGCGCCACTATCGTAGGCAGTATTGAGACCGTCTGGGCCGGCACCATCACGCCTCCGCGTGAAGGCGTCATCAGACGCTGGACGTGGCCTGCGGGCGAAAGCGAAGGCTCCATCGCGCTGCTTAAAGGTCAGGAGATGGGCCGCTTCAAGCTGGGCTCAACCGTTATCAACCTGTTTGCGCCTGGAAAAGTTAACCTGGCCGAGCAGCTGCAAAGCCTGTCGGTAACCAAAATTGGCGAGCCGCTGGCGGTTTCCACCGAAACCATAGTCGAGCCAGAAGTGCCGGTAAGCGAAATTCCGCAGGCGGAAATTGCAGCCGAGCTGGAAGCCAGCCCGCTGGTGGAAAACAAACCCGAAAGTTAATGAGCTATTCCCGGGCCGCCGCATCGCCGGGCGGCCTGGTGCAAATGAAAGGTACCGACGTGCGCCTGATAATCACTTTTCTGATGGCCTGGTGCCTCAGCCTGGGCGCGTATGCCGCAACGCTGCCTGACGCAAAACAGATATCCCAGGAACTCGAGCAGGCCAAAGCCGCGAAAGATCAGCCCAATCAGGCTGAAACGGTGGAAACGCTCACTACCGCCCTCAACGCGCTTGAAGAGCAAAAAGCCTCTGTAGAACGCGCAAAACAATATCAGCAGGTTATTGATAACTTCCCTAAGCTGTCGCAAAGCCTGCGTCAGCAGCTCGCCGGCCTGCGTGACGAACCGCAGTCCGTGCCGGAAGGTATGTCCACCGATGCGTTAAACCAGGAAATTCTCCAGGTCAGCAGTCAGCTGCTGGACAAAAGCCGCCAGGCGCAGCAGGAGCAGGAGCGCACCCGGGAAATCGCCGACTCGCTCAGCCAGCTTCCGCAGCAGCAAACCGACGCCCGTCGCCAGCTCAACGAAATGGAGCGCCGCGCTGGTACGCAGCCGACGTCCGGCACGCCGCTTATTCAGGCGCAAAATCTCTCGTTGCAGGCGGAGTCCGCGCGCTTAAAGGCGCAGGTGGACGAGCTGGAGCTGGCGCAGCTTTCCGCCAGCAACCGTCAGGAGCTCTCCCGCCTGCGCGCCGAACTGGCGCAGAAACAGAGCGCGCAGTTAGACGCCTATCTGCAGGCCTTGCGTAACCAGCTTAACAGCCAGCGCCAGCGGGAGGCCGAACGCGCTCTGGAAAGTACGGAGCTGCTGGCAGAGAACAGCGCAAACCTGCCGCCGACGTTAGTTGAGCAGTTTAAAAACAACCGCGAACTTTCGCAGGCTCTGAATCAACAGGCGCAGCGTATGGATTTGGTCGCCTCGCAGCAGCGCCAGGCTACCAGCCAAATGCTTCAGGTGCGCCAGGCCCTTAATACGCTGCGCGAGCAATCACAGTGGCTGGGCGTCTCCAACGTGCTGGGCGAAGCGTTGCGCGCCCAGGTCGCCCGCCTGCCGGAGATGCCAAAGCCACAGCAGCTGGACACCGAACTTGCCCAGCTGCGCGTCCAGCGCCTGCATTACGAAGATTTGCTCAATAAACAGCAGCAGCTGCGTCAGCTGCGGCAGGCGGACGGCAAGGAGCTTACCGCCGAGCAGAATCGCATTCTGGAAGCACAGCTGCGCACCCAACGCGAGCTGCTGAATTCGCTTTTGCAGGGCGGCGATACGTTAATCCTTGAGCTTACCAAGCTGAAGGTGGCAAACAGCCAGCTCGAAGATGCGCTCAAAGAGGTCAACGAGGCCACGCACCGCTACCTGTTCTGGACGTCAGACGTCAGCGCCATGGGAATTTCCTGGCCGGTTGAAATCGTCCAGGACCTGCGCCGCCTGATTTCGCTTAATACCGTCAGCCAGCTGGGTGGCGCCGCCATCATGATGCTGACCAGCCGCGCCACGCTGCTGCCGCTGTTTGGCGCGCTGATTCTCGTCGGCTTTAGCATCAGTTCGCGCCGCCATTTTACCGCCTTCCTTGAACGCTCCAGCGCCAAAGTGGGCAAAGTAACCCAGGATCATTTCTCCTTAACGCTGCGCACGCTTTTCTGGTCGATTCTGGTCGCCTCCCCGCTGCCCGTCCTGTGGGCTACGCTGGGATACGGTCTGCAGGAGGCCTGGCTGTATCCTATTGCCGTCGCCGTCGGGGATGGCGTTACGGCCACCGTGCCGCTGCTGTGGGCGGTGATGATTTGCGCCACCTTCGCTCGTCCAACCGGCCTGTTCGTCGTTCACTTCGGCTGGCCGCGCGAACGCGTTGCCCGCGCGATGCGCTATTACCTGTTGAGCATCGGCCTGATCGTGCCGCTCATTATGGCGCTGATCATGTTTGATAATCTCAACGACCGGGAGTTTTCCGGCTCGCTGGGGCGGCTGTGCTTTATCCTGATCTGCGGCGCGCTGGCGCTGGTTACCCTTAGCCTCAAGCGGGCGGGCCTTCCGCTGTATCTGGATAAACAGGGCAATGGCGATAACATCGTCAACACCATTCTCTGGAACCTGATGCTCTGCGCGCCGCTGTCGGCCATTCTGGCCGCCGCCGTGGGCTACCTGGCCACGGCGCAGGCGCTGCTGGCCCGTCTGGAAACCTCGGTCGCCATCTGGTTCCTGCTGCTGGTCATTTACCACGTCATACGCCGCTGGATGTTTATTCAACGTCGCCGTCTGGCCTTTGATCGCGCCAAGCAACGCCGCGCCGAGATCCTTGCCCAGCGCGCACGCGGTGAAGAAGAATCGGCACACGGGCACAGCACGGAAGGTTCGGCGGAAGCGGTGGAAGAGGCGGAAATCGATCTCGATACCATCAGCGCCCAGTCCCTGCGCCTGGTGCGCTCAATTCTGATGCTGATTGCGCTGCTGTCGGTCATCGTGCTGTGGTCGGAGATTCATTCCGCGTTCGCTTTTCTTGAGAACATCACCCTGTGGGATGCGACCTCGACCGTTCGGGGCGTGGAAAGCCTGGAACCGATAACCCTCGGCGCCGTGCTGATCGCTATTCTGGTGTTTATCATCACCATGCAGCTGGTGCGCAACCTGCCCGCGCTGCTGGAGCTGGCGCTGTTACAGCACCTGGATTTAACGCCGGGCACGGGCTATGCCATTACCACCATTACCAAATACCTGCTGCTGCTGATCGGCGGGCTGGTCGGCTTCTCGATGATTGGTATCGAGTGGGCGAAGCTGCAGTGGCTGGTCGCGGCTCTCGGCGTCGGGCTCGGTTTCGGCCTGCAGGAGATCTTCGCCAACTTTATCTCGGGCCTGATGATTCTGTTCGAAAAACCGATTCGTATCGGCGATACCGTGACGATTCGCGATCTCACCGGCAGCGTTACAAAAATCAATACCCGTGCGACCACCATCAGCGACTGGGACCGCAAAGAGATCATCGTGCCGAACAAGGCGTTTATCACCGAGCAGTTTATCAACTGGTCGCTGTCGGATTCCGTTACGCGCGTGGTGCTCACCGTTCCCGCCCCATCGGAAGCAGACAGCGAAGAGGTGACGAAGGTGCTGCTGCAGGCCGCCAGACGCTGCTCGCTGGTTATCGACAACCCGCAGCCGGAAGCATTCCTGGTGGATTTACAGGCCGGCATTCAGATCTTTGAGCTGCGAATTTACGCCGCGGAGATGGGACACCGAATGCCGCTGCGCCACGAGATTCACCAGCTGATTCTGCAAGGCTTCCGCGAGCACAATATCGACCTGCCGTTCCCGCCCTTCCAGATGCGTTTAGAGAGTATGGGCGGGTCGCGCAGCAGAACGATCAGATCGCGGCGACATCAGGAAGAGGCGCGGGGGGATTGTAGAAAATAAGGCGGGCGGCGCTTAAACGCCTACCCGCCCGACAAAGCCATAACCATCACAGAGTGGATAAGCGCCAGCGCCATCCACCCTCTGTTAAGCTCGATCGACCGGGAATGCCAGCACCTCATCCAGGCTTTCAGCGCCTAAAGCCAGCATAATCAGACGATCGACGCCCAGCGCCACGCCAGAGCAATCCGGCAGCCCCGCTTTTAACGCTTCCAGCAGATTCATATCAATCGGCTGCTGCGCTAAACCACGCGCGGCGCGCTTGCGGTTATCCTGTTCGAAACGCTGCTGCTGCTCGCGGGCGTCGGTCAGCTCATGGAAGCCGTTCGCCAGCTCGATGCCTTTGAAGTAGACCTCAAAACGCTCCGCCACGCGGTGATCTTCGGTGCTGATTTGCGCAAGCGCCGCTTGGCTTGCCGGGAAATGATAAATAAAGGCCGGCTTATCTTTCCCGATGTGCGGTTCAACGCCCATGGTAAACAGCAGCTGCAGCAGCGTGTCGCGATCTTCTTCCTCGTCGGCAATATTGCTCAAATCGAGTTTTGCCGCCGCTTCGCGCAGCTGGGTTTTATCTGCCGATAGCGGATCGATTTCCAGGTGGCGCTGGAAAGCCTGCTGGTAAGAAAGCGATTCCGCAGCCTCGCATTCCAGAACCTGCTGCAGCAGATCGTCCACTTCATTCATCAGGCGGTACATGTCGTAGTGCGGGCGATACCACTCCAGCATGGTGAATTCCGGGTTGTGATGGCGGCCCATTTCTTCGTTACGGAAACTGCGGCACAGCTGGAAAACCGGGCCTACGCCTGCGGCCAGCAGACGCTTCATGTGGTACTCCGGGCTGGTCATCAGGTACAGATTGACGCCCTGAGAATGGCCGGGACCAACAAAACGGGTTTCAAACGGGACCAGATGAATATCGGTTACCGTCGCCTGGCTCATGCAGGGTGTTTCCACCTCCAGTACGCCGCGGTCGGCAAAAAAACGCCGAATTTCCGCCATAATAGCGGCGCGTTTCAACAGGTTGGGGATGGATGCGCTCGGCTGCCAGGTGGCCGTTTCGCTCATGAGGTAATCTCCGTAGTCAAACAAGGCGAGGAAGTCTACTCGCATCGCCCAAGGGAGACAAATTTTGCGCAGCAAAAGGGAAGATAATGTTAATAACCTTCGCATCAACGAAGGCAATTCCGTGATGGAACTCATTACCGCAGGTAATTAATTGCTGCAAAGAACAGCAAAAAAATCGAACGCGTCAAATTTCCTTAAAATCCCTCCGGTTATAATCCCCTACCTACAAAGGAGCAGGGAAAAACCCTTTCGCAATCGCTCCTGCCGTTCAGGCGGGCTATCTTTGGGGTCAAAGGCGTTGCGAAATAACTAAAAACTGGAGGAATGTCGTGCAAATATTTCAAGCCGATCTCGCCATCATTGGCGCTGGCGGAGCGGGTCTGAGAGCGGCCATTGCGGCAGCGCAGGCGAATCCACAGGCTAAAATCGCTCTGATTTCCAAAGTCTATCCGATGCGCAGCCATACCGTTGCGGCCGAAGGCGGTTCCGCCGCCGTCGCACAGGATCACGACAGTTTTGAGTACCATTTCCACGACACGGTTTCCGGCGGCGACTGGCTGTGCGAACAGGATGTGGTGGATTACTTCGTTCACCATTGCCCAACCGAGATGACGCAGCTTGAACAGTGGGGCTGCCCATGGAGCCGTCGTCCGGACGGGTCGGTTAACGTGCGCCGCTTCGGCGGCATGAAAATCGAGCGCACCTGGTTTGCCGCAGATAAAACTGGCTTCCATATGCTGCATACCCTGTTCCAGACCTCATTACAGTTCCCGCAGATCCAGCGCTTCGACGAGCATTTCGTCCTCGATATTCTGGTGGACGACGGCCAGGCCCGCGGCCTGGTCGCCATGAACATGATGGAAGGCACGCTGGTTCAAATCCGCGCTAACGCCGTGGTAATGGCCACCGGCGGAGCGGGTCGCGTATATCGCTACAATACCAACGGCGGCATCGTTACCGGCGACGGTATGGGGATGGCGTTAAGCCACGGCGTACCGCTGCGCGATATGGAGTTTGTTCAGTATCACCCGACCGGCCTGCCCGGCTCCGGCATCCTGATGACGGAAGGCTGCCGCGGCGAGGGCGGCATCCTGGTCAATAAAGACGGCTACCGCTATCTGCAGGATTACGGCATGGGGCCAGAAACCCCGCTTGGCCAGCCGAAGAACAAATACATGGAGCTGGGCCCGCGCGACAAGGTATCCCAGGCTTTCTGGCACGAATGGCGTGCGGGCCGCACCGTCCCTACCCCGCGTGGCGACGTGGTTTATCTCGATTTGCGCCATCTGGGCGAGAAAAAGCTTCTCGAACGCCTGCCGTTCATCTGCGAGCTGGCGAAAGCTTACGTGGGCGTCGATCCGGTGAAAGATCCGATTCCCGTGCGCCCTACCGCGCATTACACCATGGGCGGCATCGAAACCGATACCCAATGTGAAACCCGTATCAGGGGGCTGTTCGCCGTCGGCGAATGTTCTTCCGTCGGCCTGCACGGGGCGAATCGCCTGGGCTCCAACTCCCTTGCGGAACTCGTTGTGTTCGGCCGTCTGGCGGGCGAGCAGGCGATGCATCGCGCCAACGCAGCGCAGCCTGCAAACGACGCGGCGCTTAACGCGCAGGCGGCGGATGTCGAAGGTCGCCTGAAGCAGCTGGTCAATCAGCAAGGCAACGAAAACTGGGCGAAAATCCGCGATGAAATGGGCCTGTCCATGGAGGAAGGATGCGGGATTTACCGCACGACGGAGCTGATGCAGAAGACTATCGACAAGCTGGCCGAGCTGCAGGAACGCTTTAAGCGCGTACGCATTACCGACAGCTCCAGCGTGTTTAACACCGATCTGCTCTACACCATCGAGCTGGGCCACGGGCTGAACGTCGCGGAGTGTATGGCGCATTCGGCGATGGCGCGTAAGGAGTCCCGCGGCGCGCACCAGCGTCTCGATGAAGGCTGTACCGAGCGTGACGACGTCAATTTCCTGAAACATACCCTCGCGTTCCGCGATGCGGACGGCGCTACCCGTCTGGACTACAGCGACGTGAAAATCACTACCCTGCCACCGGCAAAACGCGTCTACGGTGCGGAAGCAGAAGCAGCCGACAAGAAGGAGGCGACGAATGGCTGATGTGATGAAGACCCTGAAGATTGAAGTGGTGCGCTATAACCCGGAAACGGACAGCGAGCCGCACAGCGCGGTCTACGACGTTCCTTACGATGAGCAAACCTCGCTGCTGGATGCGCTGGGCTACATCAAAGACAATCTAGCACCTGACCTGAGCTACCGCTGGTCATGCCGCATGGCAATCTGCGGCTCCTGCGGCATGATGGTTAACCGCGTGCCGAAGCTGGCCTGCAAGACCTTCCTGCGCGAATACACCCAGGGCATGAAGGTTGAAGCGTTGGCAAACTTCCCCATCGAGCGCGATTTGGTGGTCGATATGACCCACTTTATCGAAAGCCTGGAGGCGATTAAGCCGTACATTATCGGTAATCCCCGCACGCCGGATCAGGGGCCTAACAAACAGACGCCTGCGCAGATGGCTAAATACCATCAGTTCTCCGGCTGCATCAACTGCGGCCTGTGTTACGCGGCCTGCCCGCAGTTTGGGCTTAACCCCGAGTTTATCGGTCCGGCGGCGATCACCCTTGCGCATCGTTATAACCTGGATAACCGCGACCACGGCAAGAAGCAACGTATGGCGCAGCTAAACGGCCAGAACGGCGTCTGGACCTGCACCTTCGTCGGCTACTGCTCGGAAGTTTGTCCGAAGCATGTCGATCCGGCAGCCGCTATCCAGCAGGGCAAGGTCGAAAGCTCGAAAGACTTTTTGATAGCCACCCTGAAACCACGCTAAGGAGTGCACAATGACCACGAAACGTAAGCCGTACGTTCGCACTATGGCCCCCACCTGGTGGCAAAAACTGGGCTTCTATCGCTTTTATATGCTGCGCGAAGGAACCTCGGTGCCGACGGTATGGTTCAGCATCCTGCTGATCTGCGGCCTGTTCGCCCTAAAGAGCGGGCCGGAAAGCTGGGAGCATTTTGTCGGTTTCCTGCGTAACCCGATTGTGGCGATCCTGAATATCATCACTCTGGCCGCCGCGTTGCTGCACACTAAAACCTGGTTTGAGCTGGCGCCGAAGGCCGCCAACATCATCGTTAAAGACGAGAAAATGGGGCCTGGGCCTGTGATTAAAGGGCTGTGGGCGGTGACCGCGATCGCCACGGTCGTCATTTTGTTTGTTGCTCTGTTCTGGTAAGGAGGACGTTATGATCAATCCCAATCCGAAACGCTCCGACGAGCCGGTATTCTGGGGTCTGTTTGGAGCCGGCGGCATGTGGGGCGCGATTATTACGCCGGTTATCGTGCTGCTGGTGGGCATTATGCTGCCGCTCGGCCTTTTCCCCGGCGACGCGCTGGGCTATGACCGGGTTTATGCCTTCGCCCATAGCCTTATCGGCCGCCTGTTCATCTTCCTGGCGATCGTGCTGCCGTTGTGGTGTGGTCTGCACCGTATTCACCACGCCATGCACGATCTGAAGATTCATGTGCCTTCAGGCAAATGGGTGTTCTACGGGCTTGCGGCTATCCTGACGGTCGTCACGCTGATCGGTGTGATTACCATCTGATTGCGCGCTATGCCGGTAAAGGTCTGCCCTTGGGCAGGCCTTTTTTATTGGCTTATTTGCTCAAATCCAACAGACTGACCGCGTCTGATAGGTCCGGATATGCCGTCGTGTCATTTTATGGAAGCATTTCAATGCTAAAAAAATCAATCTGCTGCGCGTTGCTGCTCGCCGCCTCATGCTCATCCTTTGCCGCTGCGAAAACGCTGACTGAAACACAAATAGCCAAAGTCGTCGACGACACGCTTGTTCCGCTGCTTAAGGAGCAGAATATCCCCGGCATGGCGGCGGCGGTCATTTATCGCGGCAGGCCATACTACTTCACCTACGGCAAAGCGGACGTAGCCCAAAACCTGGCGGTGACGAAAGAAACCCTGTTCGAACTGGGTTCGGTCAGCAAGACTTTTACCGGCGTGCTGGGCGGCGATAGCGTGGCCCGCGGCGAAATTAAGTTGAGCGATCCGGCGAGGAAATACTGGCCGGCGCTGACGGGCAGGCAGTGGCGGGATATCACCCTGCTCC
>NZ_RCAA01000032.1:49599-85661 GCF_003628475.1 Enterobacter sp. R1(2018)
GGTGGCCTGCCGCTGCAGGTGCCTGACGAAGTCAGCGACGAGGCGGCCCTGCTGCGCTTCTTTCAACAGTGGCGGCCACAGTGGGCGCCTGGCGCCATGCGTCTGTACGCCAACGCCAGTATTGGTCTGTTCGGCGCGCTCGCTGTTAAGCCGTCGGGAATGAGCTTTGAGAAGGCCATGACAGAGCGCGTACTGCGTCCCCTGAACCTTTCTGCCACCTGGATAAAAGTCCCCGCATCCGCACAGCCTCATTACGCATGGGGCTATCGGGAAGGCAAAGCGGTGCGCGTTTCGCCGGGAATGCTGGATGCAGAAGCCTATGGCATAAAATCTTCTATTGAGGACATGGCGGCCTGGGTTGAGGCCAATATGGAGCCTGAGCGGGTAAAAGATGCCGCACTCAGGCAGGGCATTGCGCTTGCGCAGTCAAGATACTGGCGGGCAGGAAATCTGTATCAGGGGCTGGGCTGGGAGATGCTCAACTGGCCGGTCAATTCGGCGATCCTCATCCATGACAGCGACGGAAAAGTAGCGCTTGCCCCGCAGGCCGCCAGCGCTATCGAACCGCCAATCCCGGCGGTAAAAGCCTCGTGGGTGCATAAAACGGGTTCAACCGGCGGCTTTGGCAGCTACGTGGCCTTTATTCCTGAGCAGCAGCTTGGCATCGTGCTGCTGGCCAACAAAAACTACCCTAACCCGGCGCGGGTCAAAGCCGGCTATAAGATCCTTGCGGCTTTGCAGTAAGCTAAAGGGCCTGCCTGCGGCAGGCCTTTTTTAATTTCACCCATCTCCTGCTTTTTTTCCGCCGCAATCTACACTTAGCAAAAAGCTGACAAGGAATAAGCTATGCGCATCTGGCCGATTGTTTCCGCCGTAACGGCGGCGTTTTTGGTGGTTGCCTGCAGTTCTCCTACCCCGCCTCCAAACGTGACGGTGGTGAACAATTTCGATGTTAAACGCTATCTCGGGCAGTGGTACGAAATTGCCCGCTTCGACCACAGTTTCGAGCGTGGCCTGGAGCAGGTGACGGCGACCTATAGCCTGAGGGATGACGGCGGTTTGCGGGTGGTAAACCGGGGATTCAACCCGGACAGGCAGATGTGGCAGCAAAGCATCGGCAAAGCCTACTTTACCGGCTCGCCGGACCGCGCGGCGCTGAAGGTCTCTTTCTTCGGCCCATTTTATGGCGGCTATAACATCATTGCGCTCGACAAAGACTATCGCCATGCGTTGATATGCGGGCCGAACCGCGATTATCTGTGGATCCTCTCCCGCACGCCGACCATTAGCGATGACGTGAAGCAACAGATGCTGCAAAGCGCCACCCGCCAGGGCTTCCCGGTCGAGAAGCTCCTGTGGATCAAACAGAAAGGTTAATGGGCGCTGAGCTTCAGACCGATAATGCCGACGACAATCAAAGCCAGGCTCGCCAGACGGGCCGGGCTTGCTGACTCCCCTAACAGCAGGATACCGGCTATCGCCGCTCCCACCGCGCCAATGCCGGTCCAGACGGCATAAGCCGTACCGACAGGCAGCGTTTTCATTGCCCAGGACAGCAGCGCCACGCTGACCACCATCGCCACGACGGTTATTACGCCAGGCCACAGGCGGCTAAAACCGTGTGAATATTTCAGGCCGATGGCCCAAACGACTTCCAGAAGACCTGCAACCACAAGGATAATCCAGGACACAATAGCTCCACAAAAGGGGCCGTCCCCGTTGAAAAAGAAACGCTTACGGGTCGTCCCGCAAGGCTGATTAGAAGGAGAATAGTTTAGCATTCAAAAAATGGCCGCGCGAAACAAAAGGATTTTTCAGGCTCAGCGGGCATCAAGCCAGCTTTCAACTAAAAAGCTAAGCCAGGAAATAGCTTAAGATTGTTACGTAGATCGTCAATTCAGTTTGCTTAAAACATTCATATGATTAAAACGTTTCCCCGTGTCGCTGGAAAGGCTGTAATAATGAAAGTCGTGAATGTTAAAAATGTATAAAATATTACTGATTGACCGATGTTACTATAGCCTGGTGGGTCTTAGACAATTAATCAATAAAAATAACACCTTCTGTATTGCTGATACGGATAATTTGCTTATTGCCCGTGAAAAAATTATCCAGTGGCAGCCTAATATGGTTATTGTCGATTTTTCCGGATTTTCAGGCGCCCTGCATAATATCCAACAGCTTTCGGCAATTTATTCCGCCTGCGGTAAGTCAACGCGTTTGATGGTAATGCAAAGCGGAGAACATCCACATATTAACGACTATTGCCGTAAGCAGGGGACGCAGGAGATATACAGCAAGAGGTTGCCTTTGGGTGAGCTTCAGTCTCTGATTGAACAAACGCTAAATACCCGTCCGCCTTTCAGGTACCGACAGCAAAATACGACGTCGCTGCTTACCTTACGCGAGGAGCGCGTCTTAAAGCTGTGGACGGAAGCGGCAAGCCACGAGATGATTGCGAAGGTAATGGGAATCAGTCCTAAAACGGTTTATACCTACAAACGTAATATCCGCATGAAATTAGGCGCTGACAACCGCTTTTCATTATTTTTAGCTCAGCCGTTAGCCATGGCTGAATAACGGTACGGCAACATTTACCGTACCGTTGCGGTTTAGATTAGTTCTGTGCTTTTGTAGCCGCACCAGAGATAGCGCTGCCGCCATCTGAAATATCTTCACCAACGCCGCGCGTGGTATTACATGCGGTCAGCAATGATGAAAGCACCAGGAGTGAAAAGAACGCTGCAATGGTTTTCTTAATCATGACATTTTTCCTTTTTTGCCTATGTGATTGTGTATAGCCACTTAAGCATAGCCAAAAAATGGAAAGCTGACGCAGATGGAGGATTTTTTAGGAGTTATGGAAGTTATTTGTGGGTCGCGCGCTCGATTGCACCACCGAGATGCTGCAGATCTTCGCCAAAACCGCGCGTCGTATTGCACCCGCTCAGCAAGGTCGCCAGAAAGGCGACGGTGAGAAGCAGCTTTGCCAGTCGATTCATCTTCCCTGCCTTCAACAAGCTGCGGCGTGGTATGAAAACAAGACCACGCCGCATATCTTCACGTCTTACTTAACGCGAGAAACGTATTCGCCAGAGCGGGTATCAACTTTGATCACTTCGCCAATCTGTACGAACAATGGAACTTTAACCACGGCGCCGGTAGACAGCGTAGCGGGTTTGCCGCCGGTGCCTGCGGTATCGCCTTTCAGACCTGGATCGGTTTCAACGATTTCCAGCTCTACGAAGTTTGGCGGCTGTACGGCGATTGGGCGGCCGTTCCACAGGGTCACGATGCACTCGGCCTGATCCAGCAGCCATTTAGCGTTATCGCCGATGGCTTTTTCGTCGGCAGCCAGCTGCTCGAAGGTTTCGTTATTCATGAAGTGGTAGAACTCACCGTCGTTGTACAGGTAAGTCAGGTTCATATCG
This sequence comes from Enterobacter sp. R1(2018), assembly GCF_003628475.1. GTDB lineage: Bacteria > Pseudomonadota > Gammaproteobacteria > Enterobacterales > Enterobacteriaceae > Dryocola. The sequence continues at coordinate 53,031 of NZ_RCAA01000032.1, forward strand.
ATAACGTCTGCGCCTTCGGCGGAGTCGGTAGATTTAAAGGTTTTTTCAACGCGGGTGCCGGTCAGCAGGCGGCGCATTTTAACGCGGGCAAAGGCCTGGCCTTTACCTGGTTTCACGAACTCGCTGGATTCGACAGCGTAAGGCTCGCCTTCGAACATGATTTTAAGACCGGAACGAAAATCGTTGCTAGAATAAGTCGCCATAAGGCCCTCTGAAATTGTTAATTGGTAGCTTAGCCAAAAAAATGGCACACATTGTAACCCTAAATCCCCCCCGCAGAGAAGATTGGTTAACGCAACTTGCCGATGTTATAACCGATCCTGACGAACTGTTGCACATTTTAAATGTAGACGCTGACGAAGAGTTGTTGGCAGGACGCGATGCGCGGCGACTTTTTGCGCTACGGGTGCCCCGCGCATTCGTCGCGCGCATGCAAAAAGGCGACCCAAACGACCCGCTTTTACGCCAGGTTCTTACCGCAAAGCAAGAGTTCATCGCAGCGCCGGGTTTTAGCACTGACCCGCTGGAAGAGCAACACAGCGTCGTGCCGGGGCTATTGCACAAATACCGCAACCGCGCCTTGCTGCTGGTCAAAGGCGGCTGCGCCGTAAACTGCCGCTACTGCTTCCGCCGCCATTTCCCCTATGCCGACAATCAGGGCAACAAGCGCAACTGGCAGGCCGCCCTCGCCTACATCAGCGAGCATCCCGAACTGGACGAGATTATTTTCTCCGGCGGCGATCCTTTAATGGCCAAAGACCACGAGCTTGACTGGCTGCTGGGCGAACTGGAAGCCATCCCGCATATTAAGCGTCTGCGCATTCACAGCCGCCTGCCGATTGTGATACCGGCGCGCATCACCGATACGCTCGTTGGGCGCCTCGCAAGCTCGCGCCTGCAGGTGCTGCTGGTCAATCATATCAACCACGCGCAGGAGATTGGCGAGGAGTTCAGGGCTGCGATGGCAAGCCTGCGTCAGGCAGGCGTTACGCTGCTTAACCAGAGCGTGCTGCTGCGCGGCGTTAACGATAGCGCCCGAACGCTTGCGGACTTAAGCAACGCGCTTTTTGATGCGGGTGTGATGCCGTATTACCTGCACGTGCTGGATAAAGTGCAGGGCGCGGCGCATTTCATGGTAAGCGACGATGAAGCGAGAGGGATTATGCGCGAGCTGCTGACGCTGGTTTCCGGCTATATGGTGCCGAGGCTTGCCCGTGAGATTGGCGGAGAGCCGAGCAAGACACCGCTGGATTTGCAGCTGCGGCAGTCGTAAGAAAGGCCGGTGGAGGACGCTGGCGCTTATCCACCTTACAAATTTACGCGTTGGCTGGGTAAGCGAACGCCCATCTATATATTTAAACTTAGGGCGGGTAAGCGAAGCGCCACCCGCCGCAAACTTCTAAATCAGTTCGGGCACTTATAAACCTGGCCGGTCATTTTGCTGGCGGTCGGCGCAAAGCTCGACAGCAGGTTCTGACTCGGGCTGCTCACGCCATAAATCACGTTGCCGCCCATAGCTGCCGCATTGTTACGCAGGGCATTTGCCGCGCCGCGCATTGAACCGCCTTCATCCCCGTGCTGCCCGGACAGCCAGTTGCTCTGCTCGCCGGTTGCGCTACCTAACAGCTGGCAGTTGCTGGCTGGCTTCTCTTCAACAAAACGAACGTTCTGGCCGCCTGCGGACAGTTCATTGCTGGTACTACATCCCGCCAGCAGCAACGCTGCTACAGCCATTCCTGCTGAAACTTTTATGCGCATGTTGTTCCCCGTAATCAATGCTGTGTGAAATATAGCGGGCTCAGTTACCCGGTAAGACCTTATACCAGACTGCGCCCGAAAAGAAAAAACCCTCAGGCATTTCTGCCTGAGGGTTTCTTTATTAGCGGACGCTACGGCAATTACATCATGCCGCCCATACCGCCCATGCCGCCCATACCGCCAGCAGCGCCTAAATCAGGAGCGTCGCTTTTTGGCAGGTCGGTCACCATGCACTCGGTAGTGATCATCAGGCCAGCCACGGATGCCGCGTACTGCAGCGCAGAACGGGTCACTTTGGTTGGATCCAGGATACCCATATCGATCATGTTGCCGTATTCTTCGGTTGCCGCGTTGTAACCGTAGTTGCCGTCGCCCGCTTTCACGGTGTTAGCGACTACGGATGGCTCTTCGCCGCAGTTCAGAACGATCTGACGCAGTGGCGCTTCCATCGCGCGCAGCGCAACTTTGATACCTACGTTCTGATCTTCGTTCACGCCACGCAGTTCGCCCAGTTTAGAAGCTACGCGAATCAGCGCAACGCCACCGCCGGCAACCACGCCTTCTTCTACCGCAGCACGGGTAGCGTGCAGGGCATCTTCAACGCGAGCTTTCTTCTCTTTCATTTCAACTTCGGTAGCGGCACCCACTTTGATTACCGCAACGCCGCCTGCCAGTTTCGCTACGCGCTCCTGCAGTTTTTCACGGTCGTAATCGGAAGTTGCTTCTTCGATCTGCTGACGAATCTGGCTTACGCGGCCTGCAATAGCAGACTCTTCACCGGTACCGTCGATGATGGTGGTGGTGTCTTTGTTGATAACAATACGTTTAGCGGTACCCAGGTCTTCCAGGGTCGCTTTTTCCAGCTCCATACCGATCTCTTCAGAGATAACGGTACCGCCGGTCAGGATAGCGATATCCTGCAGCATCGCTTTACGACGGTCGCCGAAGCCTGGCGCTTTAACAGCAGCAACTTTAACGATACCGCGCATGGTGTTCACAACCAGCGTCGCCAGCGCTTCACCTTCAACGTCTTCCGCGATGATCAGCAGCGGCTTGCCGGCTTTCGCAACGGCTTCCAGCACCGGCAGCATTTCACGGATGTTGGAGATTTTCTTGTCAGCCAGCAGGATGAACGGGCTATCCAGCTCGATTGAACCGGTTTCCGGTTTGTTGATGAAGTACGGAGACAGGTAGCCGCGGTCGAACTGCATACCTTCCACTACGTCCAGCTCGTCCTGCAGGCCGGTGCCTTCTTCAACGGTGATAACGCCTTCTTTGCCTACTTTTTCCATCGCTTCTGCGATCAGCGTACCCACGGTTTCGTCGGAGTTAGCAGAGATGGTACCAACCTGAGCGATAGCTTTAGAGTCAGAGCAAGGTACGGACAGCGCTTTCAGCTCTTCAACAGCGGCGATAACGGCCTTATCGATACCGCGTTTCAGATCCATCGGGTTCATACCCGCGGCAACGGCTTTCAGACCTTCGGTGATGATGGCCTGCGCCAGCACGGTTGCGGTAGTGGTGCCGTCGCCCGCAGCGTCGTTCGCTTTAGAGGCAACTTCTTTCACCATCTGCGCACCCATGTTTTCGAATTTGTCTTCCAGTTCGATTTCACGAGCGACGGAAACACCATCTTTAGTGATGGTCGGTGCACCGAAAGATTTATCCAGAACCACATTACGGCCCTTAGGACCGAGGGTAACTTTCACTGCATCTGCCAGTACGTTAACGCCACGCAGCATTTTCACACGAGCGTCGTTACCGAATTTTACGTCTTTAGCTGCCATTGTTCTTTTCCCTTAAATTCGTTTAATTTGCTTGCGGATTACGCTTCAACAATTGCCAGGATGTCGCTTTCGGACATGATCAACACTTCTTCATTGTCGATCTTCTCGGACTTCACACCGTAACCATCGTTGAAAATCACGATGTCGCCGACCTTCACGTCCAGCGGTTGTACGTTACCGTTTTCCAGGATACGGCCCTTACCGACAGCGATGATCTCGCCACGAGTTGATTTACCTGCTGCACTCCCGGTCAGCACGATGCCGCCTGCAGATTTGGATTCAACTTCTTTACGCTTGACGATGACACGATCATGTAATGGACGAATACTCATTGATAGCTCTCCTTTGAGAAAGTCAGTATCAGTTGTTTGGGTAACGCCGACCCAAATGGGTTATCGGCTGGTGACCTGAGAGATGGGGATGAGCTTTCCCCCCTTCAAGGGGGAAAACAAAAAAATTTTCGAAATTTTAACGATCGTGGCGATTGTCATTATCACGCTCTTCGAGCCGCTTCGGCGCCTCGTCCTTGCGCTGGTACTCGCCGTCGAAGGTCTGACCGCCGTCGCCACCCGCGCTAAAGCCGCCGCCAGGCATGCGCGAAAAGCGCAGATGCGGCATCAGCTTAAGCGTCAGATGTTTTTGTACCGGCGGCAACAGCAGCAGCAAGCCGAGGAAATCGGTAAAGAAACCGGGCAGCAGCAGCAGGAAACCAGACAGCACGAGCGAAACGCTTTTAATCATCTCAGCGGCCGGACTCTCGCCCGCCGCCATCTTCTGCTGCATTTGCATAAAGGTCTTAAAGCCCTGATTACGCACCAGCGACATCCCAATGACCGAGGTGAAGATCACCAGCATTAGCGTCAGGAAGACGCCCAGCACGTGGGCCACCTGGATGAACAATGAAATCTCAATGTAAACATAGAGAAAAATGGCAATTAACGGTATCCAGCGCACCGTATTCTCCTGTGGTTGATAACAAGCTCCCTTCCGGCGCTCGTAAAAATGGGTTAGCGATAGGGCATTGCTAACAGATGGCGGCGCATTAGCCAAAGATCAATCTAAGCTCCAGGTTATTTTTCTGGAAATTTCTATCCATTGATCGGTATCACATATTAATAATAGTTATGTGATGTGGCTTTTAATAAGTGATCCAGATAACTGCTTTTCGCTATGATCAGCATATCATCACGGCATGAAGACCGAATACGGACATAATCGTCGGTCTATTCAGCTCACGACCACACATCCTGTGCGTGAAAACGGTGCATTTATTGGCAGCTTGAAAAAGAAGGTTCACATGTTAAATAACATTCGTATCGAAGAAGACTTGTTGGGTACCAGGGAAGTGCCAGCGGATGCCTATTATGGTATTCACACTCTGAGAGCGATTGAAAACTTCTACATCAGTAACAGCAAAATCAGCGACATTCCTGAGTTTGTGCGTGGCATGGTCATGGTGAAAAAAGCGGCGGCGATGGCCAACAAGGAGTTGCAAACCATCCCGAAAAGCATCGCCAACACCATTATCCAGGCCTGTGACGAAGTGCTGAACAACGGCAAGTGCATGGATCAGTTCCCGGTGGATGTCTACCAGGGCGGCGCAGGCACCTCCGTCAACATGAATACCAACGAAGTACTTGCCAATATCGGGCTGGAGCTGATGGGCCACCAGAAAGGCGAATATCAGTATCTGAACCCCAACGACCACGTCAACAAATGCCAGTCCACCAACGATGCTTACCCAACCGGGTTCCGTATCGCGGTTTACGCCTCTATCATCAAGCTGATTGACGCCATTAACCAATTGGGCGAAGGCTTCCAGCGTAAGGCCGTCGAATTTGAAAACATCCTGAAAATGGGTCGTACCCAGCTGCAGGACGCGGTGCCGATGACGCTGGGCCAGGAGTTCCACGCCTTTAACGTCCTGCTGACCGAAGAAACCAAAAACCTGCTGCGTACCGCAGAGCTTTTATTAGAAGTGAACCTCGGCGCAACCGCAATCGGCACGCGCCTCAACACCCCGGAAGGCTATCAGCAGCTGGCGGTACAGAAGCTGGCTGAAGTCAGCAACCTGCCGTGCGTACCGGCCGAAGACCTGATTGAAGCAACCTCTGACTGCGGCGCCTACGTGATGGTCCACAGCTCGCTCAAACGTCTGGCGGTGAAAATGTCGAAGATCTGTAACGACCTTCGTCTGCTCTCCTCAGGCCCACGCGCCGGCCTGAACGAAATCAACCTGCCGGAGCTGCAGGCCGGTTCGTCCATTATGCCGGCCAAAGTGAACCCGGTGGTGCCCGAAGTCGTAAACCAGGTCTGCTTTAAAGTCATCGGCAACGACAACACGGTGACCATGGCTTCCGAAGCGGGCCAGCTGCAGCTGAACGTGATGGAGCCGGTTATCGGCCAGGCGATGTTCGAGTCTATCCACATCCTGACCAACGCCTGCTATAACCTGCTGGAAAAATGCATCAACGGCATTACCGCGAATAAAGAAGTGTGCGAAAGCTACGTCTACAACTCGATCGGCATCGTGACCTATCTGAACCCGTTTATCGGCCACCACAACGGCGATATCGTCGGCAAGATTTGTGCGGAAACCGGTAAGAGCGTGCGGGAAGTCGTTCTGGAGCGCGGCCTGCTGACAGAAGCCGAGCTGGACGATATATTCTCGATCCATAACCTGATGCACCCGGTCTACAAAGCAAAACGCTACACGGATGAAAGTGAACAATGATAATTACGGGTAGTTAACTTAGCCAAAAGGCACGTCCATCGCGACGTGCCTTTTTCGTTTCAGGCATACAAAAACACAACAAATTATTTTCAACTCATTAAACTTCAAGGAAGCATATTATGTTTGGAGCTGAACTCGTAATCGTCCTGCTGGCGATTTATTTGGGGGCAAGGCTGGGCGGCATAGGCATCGGCTTTGCCGGCGGCCTGGGCGTATTAGTTCTTACCCTGCTCTTTCAGATTAAGCCGGGGGCTATCCCCTTCGACGTCATCGAAATCATCATGGCGGTTATCGCCGCAATTGCCGCCATGCAGGTGGCAGGCGGTATGGATTACCTGGTAAGCCTCGCGGAGCGTCTGCTGCGCCGCCACCCTAAATACATCACCTTCCTCGCCCCGCTCGTCACCTGGTTTATGACCATTCTGGCGGGCACCGGGCATACGGCATTCTCCACGCTGCCGGTGATTACCGAAGTGGCCAAAGAGCAGGGCATCCGTCCTTCGCGCCCGCTTTCCATCGCCGTGGTGGCTTCCCAGATTGCTATTACCGCCTCGCCGATTTCCGCCGCCGTGGTTTTCTTTGCCGGGATCCTCGAGCCGCTTGGCGTCAGCTACCTGACGCTGCTGGCTATCTGTATTCCGGTGACGCTGGTTGCCGTTATGCTGACCGCAATCGTCTGTAACTTCCTCGGCTGCGAGCTGAAAGACGATCCGATTTATCAGGAGCGTCTCGCCAAAGGCGAAGTGCAGCTGCGGGGCAGCCAGGTCTTTAAGCTGAAGCCGCACGCGAAACGTTCGGTTCTGCTGTTCCTGGTCGGCATCGTCGCGGTCATGTTCTACGCCACCGCCATCAGCGACACCGTTGGCCTGATCCAGAACCCGGTGCTGCCGCGTAACGAAGCTATCGTGGTCTTTATGCTGACCATCGCCACGCTGATTTCTATCACCTGTAAAATCGACACCGGCGAAATCCTCAACGCCAGCACCTTTAAATCCGGTATGAGCGCCTGTATCTGCGTGCTGGGCGTGGCGTGGCTGGGAGATACCTTCGTCAAAAACCATATTCAGGATATCCAGGGCTTCGCAGGCGACCTGCTGCAGGGCTATCCGTGGCTGCTGGCGGTTGTGCTGTTCTTTGCGGCCACCCTGCTGTACTCCCAGGCGGCAACGACCAAGGCGCTAATGCCCGCGGCGCTGATGCTGGGCGTCAGCCCGCTTACCGCTATCGCCTCCTTTGCCGCCGTCTCCGCGCTGTTCGTGCTGCCGACCTATCCAACGCTTCTGGCTGCGGTTGAAATGGACGATACGGGCTCAACCCGTATCGGCAAGTACGTCTTTAACCACGCCTTCTTACTGCCGGGCGTTATCGCCATCACCCTGTGCGTAATCCTTGGCTTTATCGTCGGCGGTCTGATTCTGTAAATCTTGTAAAAACGGGTCGCTCAGCGGCCCGTTTAACATCTTCTCCTCTCCCTGCGTGCTATAGTCTTCCGCTGTTTCCCCCGCAGACGAGAAAGCTATGTCGACTACCCAAGCCGTTGTCATTCTTTGTACCGCCCCGGACGAAGCCACCGCTCAGGAGCTGGCCACCCTTGCCCTGACGGAAAAGCTCGCCGCCTGCGTTACCCTGCTGCCCGGCGCGACCTCGCTCTACTATTGGGAAGGAAAAATGGAACAGGAGTATGAGGTGCAGATGCTGCTCAAAAGCGACGTCGCCCATCAGGAGGCCCTGCTGGCCTGTCTGAAAACGCGCCACCCCTATAAAACGCCTGAATTACTGGTGCTGCCGGTTACCCACGGAGATAATGAATACCTGTCATGGCTCTACGCATCTTTGCGCTAATTTTCGCGCTCTTCACTTCACAAGCTTTCGCCGGTCTGTTCGATAACCAAGGGAAAACGCAGTTCGTCCCCGTGGATCAGGCCTTTGCTTTTGACTTTCAGCAGGCGGGCGGCCAGCTCAGCCTGAACTGGCAGATTAAGCCCGGCTACTATCTTTATCGCCAGCAAATCAAGCTCAACCCGACGCAGGCGGAACTGGCGCCGCTGGAGATGCCGAAAGCGGTCTGGCATGAAGACGAATTTTACGGCAAAACCGAGATTTACACGGACAGCCTGAGGTTGCCGGTGACGGTCAACTTCGCGCAAAAAGGCGCGACGGTCAGCGTAACTTACCAGGGCTGCGCCGAGGCGGGCTTCTGTTATCCGCCGGAAACGCGCGTTGTGCCGCTGAGCGCGGTTTCCGGCAAAGCCGATGCTTCAGCCTCTCTCTCCTCTTCCGACGTGAAAGGCGCAGACGACGCTAAAACCGGTCAGCTTCCCTTCTCCGCGCTTTGGGCATTTCTTATCGGTATCGGCATCGCCTTCACGCCCTGCGTGCTGCCAATGTACCCGCTGATTTCCGGCATTGTGCTGGGCGGCAAACGACGTTTGTCCACCGCCCGCGCGCTGCTGCTGGCCTTTATCTATGTGCAGGGAATGGCGCTTACCTACACCGCGCTGGGCCTGGCGGTTGCCGCTGCGGGATTGCAGTTCCAGGCCGCGCTGCAGCACCCTTACGTGCTTATCGCCCTGTCGGCGCTGTTTGTGCTGCTCGCCGCGTCCATGTTCGGGCTGTTCACGCTGCAGCTGCCTTCTTCGCTGCAAACCCGCCTCACCCTGATGAGCAATCGCCAGAAAGGCGGTTCCGCAGGCGGCGTCTTCGCTATGGGCGCGCTGGCCGGGCTGATTTGCTCGCCGTGCACTACCGCACCCCTTAGCGCCATCCTGCTTTACATCGCGCAAAGCGGAAACATGTGGCTCGGCGGCGGCACGCTCTATCTTTACGCGCTGGGTATGGGCCTGCCGCTGATCCTCATTACCGTCTTCGGCAACCGCCTGCTGCCAAAAAGCGGCCCGTGGATGGAAACGGTGAAAACCGCGTTTGGCTTTGTGATCCTCGCCCTGCCGGTATTCCTGCTTGAACGCGTGCTGAATGACACTTGGGGCGTTCGCCTGTGGGGATTGCTGGGCGTCGCATTCTTCGGCTGGGCGTTTATCACCAGCCTGAAGGCCAGCAAATCCTGGATGCGTGTGGTACAAGTTATTCTGCTGGGCGCGGCTCTGGTCTGTGCCAGGCCGTTGCAGGATTGGGCGTTTGGCGACGTCGTCACCGCCGGCCAGCCGCACCTGAACTTTACGCGTGTCGCCAATATCGCACAGTTCAACAAGGCGCTGACGGATGCCAAAGGTAAACCGGTCATGCTGGATCTCTACGCCGACTGGTGCGTTGCCTGCAAAGAATTCGAGAAATACACCTTTAGCGATCCGCTGATACAAAGGCAGCTTTCAGAAACGATATTGCTGCAGGCGGATGTCACCGCCAACAGCGCGGAAGATGCGGCGCTGTTAAAGCGCTTAAAAGTGCTCGGCCTGCCGACGATTTTGTTCTTTGATGCCGAAGGACGTGAACAGCCGCAGGCGCGCGTCACCGGCTTTATGGACGCCAGCGCTTTTGGCACGCATTTGCGCAATTACGCGCAGTAAACAACACTAATGTGGGATAAACCGTTGAACGACGGAGGAGAAAACCGTGCAACGCGAAGACGTACTTGAGCACGCCCTGCACGTCCTTGAACGTGTGGGTATTGCCAGCACCACGCTTGAAATGGTAGCGCACGAAGCAGACTACCCGGTGCAGGAAGTAAAGAAATTCTGGCCGGACCGCGAAGCCCTGCTCTATGACGCCCTGCGTCATCTGAGCCAGCAGGTGGATGCCTGGCGCCGCCAGCTGATGCTCAATGACGAGCTAACGCTTGAGCAAAAGCTTCTGAAACGCTACCAGGCGCTGACGGAGTGCGTCAGCAACCAGCGCTATCCCGGCTGCCTGTTTATCGCGGCCTGCACGTTTTACCCGGACGCCTCGCACCCGATTCATCAGCTGGCAGACCAGCAGAAAAAAGCCGCCTGGGAGTACACGCACGAGCTGCTCACCCAACTGGAAGTGGACGATCCGACCATGGTTGCGCATCAGATGGAGCTGGTATTAGAAGGCTGCCTGAGCAAGCTGCTGGTTAAACGCAGCCAGGCCGATATCGATACCGCCCGCCGTCTGGCGGAGGATATTTTGCGCTTCGCCCAGTGTCGCCTGGGCGGCGCATTAACCTGACGCTAGCCGATAAACCCGGCCCATGCCGAGGCCAGCAGGCACAATGCCATCACGCGTTGAAAGCAAACGAGTGATGTTGTTGTGCGAAATAGCCTGGTAACGGCTTTTCCCAATAAAGCCCAGCCGCTCAAACAGAGCAGTGAAATCAACAAAAACCAAAGCGATAACAGCGCTAACTCCCGCAGAGGATGCGCGCCCTGCGGCGCGAAAAGGCTAACCACCGCCAGCGCCATCATCCAGGTTTTAGGATTGACAAGCTGCAGCATCGCCGCCGAACGGCAGCTGAATGGCCGCCGGGACTCGTCCACCAAATTCGCCGCAGGCGCCGAAAACAGCTGCCAGCTCAGCCAGCTTAACCAGAGCGCGCCCGCCCAGCTCATTATGTCCCGCACTAAAGGATACCGGCGCAGCATCTCGCCTGCTCCCGCCCCCGAAACAAACACGATAAGGCTGGCGGCAAAGCAGGCGCCCATCACCGCAGAGAGGGTGGCTTTTACGCCGAAGCGCTGGCTGCTGGCCAGAATCAGAATATTGGTCGGTCCCGGCGTAATGGATGCGACGAAAGCGAAAAGTAAAAACGGTGCTGGTGCAAAAAGCTGGCTCATGGTTCAGAAGCTCCCAGGTAATCTGAACCCTGACTTTTGACTTTTTTCTAAGGCAAGTCTGGAAGGTTTGTGCACAGCCTGCGGTAGTGGGCCGGAGTAAGCCGGTACGCGCGCTGAAACCAGCGTCCTAAATGGCTCTGATCGGCGAATCCCAACGCCGCCGCAACGTTTACCGGTTGCTCCCCCTTAGCCAGCATCGCCCTTGCGCGCGCAAGACGTAGCTGGATAAGCCAGGCGTGGGGCGCCATATGAAATTCGCGTTTAAAACAGCGGGAAAGGGTAAATCTGTCCGTCTGCGTTTCACGCGCAAGATCCGACAAACCGATATTTTCCCCGATATGCGCATGAAGATAATCCCTGGCCCGATGGGCAATCGCCGCGCTTTGCACCCGCGATGTCTGGCGCTTTCGCCACTGGCAGTGCGCCGTTAGCTGGCCTAAAAGATTATCCATCGTGTTTTGCTGCACAATCCGCATTTCCTCGCTGTGTAGGGCATGAAAAGTCCCGGCGATAGCCTGCACAAGCTGCGGCTCGCGCGCAATGGTGCGGGCAAAATGCAGCGAATAACTCGCGGGCACGGTTTCAAACAGGCCCTGAAGCGTACGGGTGAGCCACTGCTCTTCCAGATAGAAGGTCAGATAGGTAAAGCCGCCGGCAACCGGGGCGTCGCCGTCGTGGATCTCACCCGGCTCAAGCAGAAAAACGTCCCCTGGCGTGCTGTGATGACGTTCCCGGCGGCAGTGAAACTGCTGGGTGCCCGCAAGCGTGATGCCGACCAGGTAACTGTCGTGCCAGTGGGGATCGTACGCATGCCCTTCAAAATGGGCCCGAATTGTCTCAATGCCCGTCTCGCCGTGCTGATGTAACTCCAGCCAGTCTTCTGCCATATCGCCTCCTGTATCCGGTCTGCCAGCATTCGCAACCGCCCGGCAAATGTCTGGAAGATTTGTGCATCTTTACCCGAACAGGGCTAAGAACGCGTCAGATTGACGCAAAGTTAAGCAATTGAACAGTTTTTCCTGAAATATGATTGACGAAGCAGGACCATTACGGTTTAATGCGCCCCGTTGCCCGGATAGCTCAGTCGGTAGAGCAGGGGATTGAAAATCCCCGTGTCCTTGGTTCGATTCCGAGTCCGGGCACCACTATTTAAAGAACCCAGCCTATGGCTGGGTTTTTGCTTTTTGGGCTGTATAAACTTTTCCCCTCTTCCCGCCTGCTACACTTCAGGGTCATTATTCCGCTCAGTGGTAGGGCGGATAAGCGACAGCGCCATCCGCCAGATTTGTGGTTTCATACCGACGATGGCGGATAACGTAACCCTATCCGCCCTGTGTAATTTTCCTAGCAGAAGGCAGGCCAAGCATGTCCGAAAACAACTACCAACCGCCAAAAGTCTGGACCTGGAACAAATCCGAGGCAGGCCAGTTTTCCAACATCAATCGTCCTGTTGCCGGGCCGACCCACGAGAAAACGCTGCCGTCAGGCAGGCATCCGCTACAGCTTTATTCGCTGGGCACCCCTAACGGCCAGAAGGTGACGATTCTTCTGGAAGAGCTGTTAGCGCTGGGCGTCAGCGGCGCGGAATACGATGCGCATTTAATCCGCATCGGCGAGGGCGATCAGTTCTCCAGCGGCTTTGTTGAGGTGAACCCGAACTCCAAAATTCCGGCGCTGCTCGATAACTCCGCCACGCCGCCCATTCGCGTTTTTGAATCCGGCTCCATTCTGGTTTACCTGGCCGATAAGTTCGGCTATTTCCTGCCGCAGGATATCGCTGCGCGTACCGAAACGCTGAACTGGCTGTTCTGGCTGCAGGGCTCCGCGCCCTACCTTGGCGGCGGTTTCGGCCACTTCTACCACTATGCGCCGGTAAAAATCGAATACGCCATCAACCGTTTCGCGATGGAAACCAAGCGTCAGCTCGACGTGCTTGACCGCCAGCTTGCCAACCACCGGTTTATCGCAGGCGATGAATACTCTATTGCCGATATGGCCATCTGGCCATGGTACGGCGCGCTGGCAAAAGGCGGCCTGTACGAATCTGCCGAATTCCTGGACGTTGCTTCGTACAAAAACTTCAACCGCTGGGCGGACGAAGTAGCCAGCCGTCCTGCGGTGAAGCGCGGACGCATCGTGAACCGCACCTGGGGCGATCAACAGCTGCCGGAACGTCACGACGCCGCGGATTTTGACGCGTTTAATCTGTAATTTCCCCGTCTGAACAACCCGGCTTCCGCCGGGTTATCTCTGCCCGAAAACCCTACGCAGCCTAATCAAATGATAATTATTTGCATTTAAACATAGCTACGGCTATGTTTTATAGCAATTGCTATATCTGTTCATTTAACAGGCGAACCACAGGGGATGATATGTTCGGAAAAGCGACGGCGAAAAAAACGCTGGTGTTAACAGGCGTGATGATGGCGCTGATGTTCACCTCGGTCCAGGCGTGGGCGAAGGATAAGTTTAAGGTGATAACGACCTTCACCATCATCGCCGATATGGCCAGAAACGTGGCGGGCGATGCGGCAGAGGTTGAGTCCATCACGAAGCCCGGCGCGGAAATCCACGAATACCAGCCGACGCCGGGTGATATTCGCCGCGCTCAGGGCGCGCAGCTTATTTTAGCCAACGGCCTCAACCTCGAGCTGTGGTTCCAGAAGTTTTATCAGCATATCAAAGACGTGCCGGAAGTAGTGGTATCGACAGGCATTACGCCGACGGGCATTACCGAAGGGCCATACAACGGCAAACCGAACCCACACGCCTGGATGTCGCCGAAAAACGCGCTTATCTATATCGATAACATCCGCAACGCTTTCAGCAAATACGATCCGGAAAATGCCGCCGTTTACGCCAAAAATGCCGAAGCCTATAAGCAGAAAATTCAGCAAACCCTCGAGCCGCTGCGTAGCGAGATAAACAAAATTCCTGCGGACAAACGCTGGCTGGTTACAAGCGAGGGCGCCTTCTCCTACCTCGCCAACGATTACGGATTAAAAGAGCTCTACCTGTGGCCGATTAACGCCGATCGACAGGGCACGCCGCAGCAGGTACGTAAAGTTATCGACACCATTCGCCAGCACGGCATCCCGGCGATATTCAGCGAAAGCACCATTTCAGATAAGCCCGCCCGTCAGGTGGCCCGCGAGTCAGGCTCCCACTACGGCGGCGTACTGTACGTGGATTCCCTGAGCGCGGCGGACGGTCCGGTTCCAACCTATCTCGATCTGCTGCGCGTGACTACCGCAACCCTCGTTAAAGGCATCACCGAAGGAGCAGCGAAATGATCGCCGGAATCTCCGTGCAGGACGCCAGCGTCACCTACCGCAACGGGCATACCGCCCTGCGCGACGCCACTTTTCAGATCCCGACCGGCACCGTCGCGGCGCTGGTCGGGGTGAACGGCTCCGGCAAGTCGACGCTGTTCAAAGCCATTATGGGTTTTGTTCATCTGGCGAAAGGCACTATCTCTATTCTCGGCATGCCGACCAAACAGGCGCTGCGCCAGAATCTGGTTTCCTACGTGCCTCAGGCTGAAGACGTGGACTGGTCGTTCCCGGTTCTGGTGGAGGACGTCGTGATGATGGGCCGCTACGGGCATATGGGCATGCTGCGCATTCCGGGCAGGGCGGACAAGGCGGCCGTAGACCATGCGCTCGCACGCGTGGGCATGAGCGATTTCCGCCGCCGTCAGATTGGCGAGCTTTCCGGCGGGCAGAAAAAGCGCGTCTTTTTAGCCCGCGCCATCGCCCAGGACGGTCAGGTAATCCTGCTGGACGAGCCTTTTACCGGGGTGGACGTTAAAACCGAAGAGCAAATCATCAGCCTGTTGCGCGAACTGCGCGACGAAGGCCGCACCATGCTGGTCGCCACCCACAATCTTGGCGCGGTCACCGACTACTGTGACCACACCGTCCTGGTTAAGGGCACCGTCCTCGCCTGCGGCCCAACGCGTGAAACCTTCACCCAGCAAAACCTTGAACTCGCCTTCAGCGGCGTGCTGCGACACGTCAGGTTAACCGGCCTGGAAACCAGCGTGGTCACCGACGACGAACGTCCGTTTATCCACGCTGTCGATCGGATGAAAGAGGAATAATCGATGAGCATCCTGCTTGAGCCGTTCGCCTATAGCTATATGTTCAACGCCATCTGGGTATCGGCGCTGGTCGGCGGCGTATGCGCTTTTTTGTCCTGCTATCTGATGCTTAAAGGCTGGTCGCTGATTGGCGATGCGCTCTCGCACTCTATCGTGCCGGGCGTTGCAGGGGCCTGGATGCTAGGCCTGCCGTTTTCCCTCGGCGCGTTTTTCTCCGGCGGGCTGGCGGCGGCGACCATGCTGTTTTTAAACCAGCGCACGCGACTGCGGGAAGATACCATCATCGGGCTGATCTTCTCCTCTTTCTTCGGCCTCGGGCTGTTTATGGTGTCGCTTAACCCAACCTCGGTGAACATTCAGACCATCGTGCTGGGTAATATTCTGGCTATCGCCCCTGCGGATATCGTCCAGCTGGCGGTAATTGGCTTTGTTTCCCTGGCGATTCTGCTGGTGAAATGGAAAGACCTGATGGTGACTTTTTTCGATGAAAACCACGCCCGTTCTGTCGGTCTGAATCCTTTGTTGCTAAAGGGAGTGTTTTTCACTTTGCTGTCGATGACCACCGTAGCCGCGCTGCAAACCGTCGGCGCATTTCTGGTGATTTGCATGGTGGTCACGCCTGGCGCAACCGCTTATCTGCTGTCCGACCGCTTCCCGAAGCTGCTGATGATTTCCGTGGCGCTGGGCAGTCTGACCTGCGCGATCGGCACCTATAGCAGCTATTTCCTCAATGGCGCAACGGGCGGAATTATCGTGGTCATGCAAACCATTTTGTTCCTGCTGGCCTTCGTTTTTGCGCCGAAACACGGCCTGCTGGCAAACCGAAAACGCGCGCGCCGGGCGCAGGGAGTCACTCCATGAACCTCGTCGATACGCTGCTTTCCCCTTTTCAGTTCGGCTTTATGATCAATGCGCTGGTGATGACCGCGCTGGTCGCCGTTCCCTGCGCCCTGCTCTCCTGTTTTCTGGTGTTAAAAGGCTGGGCGCTGATGGGCGACGCCATGAGCCATGCGGTTTTCCCCGGCGTAGTCGTTGCCTGGATGGTGGGATTACCGCTGGGCGTTGGCGCGTTTGCCGCAGGCCTGTTCTGCGCGCTGGCAACGGGCTTTTTGCAGGACAACAGCCGCATCAAACGCGATACCGTAATGGGCATCGTCTTTTCCGGCATGTTTGGCGCGGGCCTGGTGCTGTATGTTTATCTCAAACCCGATATCCACCTCGACCACATCCTGTTTGGCGACCTGCTTGGCGTCGGGCAGACGGATATCATCCTGACGGGCACCATCGCACTGCTCACCGCCGGCGTTATCGCCCTGAAGTGGCGGGATTTCCTGCTGCACGCCTTCGATCCCGCTCAGGCGCAGGCATCCGGCCTTAACGTCAGGCTGCTGCACTACGGTCTGCTGTGCATGGTGTCGTTAACCATCGTCGCCGCGCTGAAAGCCGTAGGGATTATCCTGGCGATCTCCTTGCTGATTGCCCCCGGCGCTATTGCCTCCCTGCTGACCCGCACGTTTTTATCCATGTTGCTGGTAGCCCTTGCCGTGGCGATTAGCGTTTCGTTTATCGGCGTTTACCTTTCCTTCTTTATCGACAGCGCTCCTGCGCCGACCATCGTGGTGCTTTCGGCCTTTATATTTATGCTGGCCTTTATTTTCTCAACCCGCCGGCAGGCAAAAATGGAGAGCGGCCAAGGAGTTGCGCGATAACTTTTTCACCGGTCATATTTACAACTCATTTATAACTGTTAAAAATGAATATTATTTAAACATAGACATGATCAATGTCCGAAGACGCGCTCAGGCAGCAAATCCAGAACCTCAAAAAGCACAACGCCCGGCTAAAAAGAATTGCCCACGATGCGCGAAACAAGCTCAGTGCGGCTCTGGACGGCACCGGCCTGTGCCTGTGGCAGCTCGACGTGCCCAGCGGCAAGCTGGTGATCTTCAATCGCCGATGGGGTTCGATGTTGGGCTATCGGCCCAAAGAACTTAGCGCTCACTTCGAGGTGTGGCGTGAGCATCTGCATCCGGAAGATAAAGAGAGGGTGCTGGCGGCGTTTTACAATCATCTGGAAGGCAAAGCGCCGTTTTACGAGGCTTTGCACCGCATGCAGGCCAAAAACGGCACCGTCACCTGGGTTCTGGACCGCGGCAGGGTGACCGAGTGGGACGCTGGCGGAAAGCCGCTCAGGGTAACCGGTACCCACATCGATATGACCAAAGAGAAGCAGTACGAAGAGCAGCTTGCCAAACTCGCCAACCACGACCCGCTGACCGGCTTAACCAACCGCCACGCGCTGCGCGCGCGTTTTGACGTGATGAAAGAGCGCGGGCCGCTCTCGCTGGCCTTTATCGACCTGGATGACTTTAAAAACGTTAACGATACCTTTGGCCACCGCAGCGGGGACGAAGTGCTGATGCAGCTTAGCCAGCGTTTGCAGGATGCCTGCCCGCCAGAAGTCACCATCGGCCGCATTGGCGGCGACGAATTTATCCTGCTGATGCCGTGGGCGATGGATAATAAGGAAATTAGCGATATTACCAGACGCTGCCTGGACGCCGCCGTCACCCCCTTTGAGCTGGGCAACGGCGCTGCTACCCTTGGCGCATCAATAGGCGTCCACGAGTCATGGGAGAGCGATAATTTCGCCGACGCGGTGATCCGCGCCGACGAGTCGATGTATTTAATAAAACGTACCGGCAAAAACGGCATCGCGTTGGGTACCGTTGTGCTCACCTAGCCCTTTTTGCAAGGGATAATGCCTCACACCTTACGCCAGGTACTTATTAAACCAGTCAATGGTACGCTTCCACGCCAGCTCTGCCGCGGCCTTATCGTAACGCGGCGTCGAATCGTTATGGAAACCGTGATTCACGCCCGGATAGACGTAGGCTTCGTAGATTTTATTATTGGCTTTCAGCGCGGCCTCGTAGGCAGGCCAGCCTTCGTTGATGGGCTTATCCAGCTCGCCATAGTGCAGCAGCAGCGGCGCCTTAATGCGCGGCACATCCTCCGCTTTCGGCTGTCTGCCATAAAAAGGCACCGCCGCCGCCAGCTCCGGATAGGCCACCGCCGCAGCGTTCGCCACCCCGCCGCCGTAGCAAAAGCCGGTGATGCCGACCCTGCCGGTCGTCGCTTCGTTATTTAGCAGAAACTCTATTGCGGCAAAGAAATCGTTCATTAATTTGCCAGGATCGACCTGCTGCTGCAGCTCGCGGCCCTTTTCATCGTTGCCGGGATAGCCGCCGACCGAGCTTAATCCGTCCGGCGCCAGCGCGATAAACCCCGCCTTCGCCACGCGTCGCGCCACATCTTCGATATAGGGATTCAGGCCGCGGTTTTCATGAACCACAACCACGGCAGGCACTTTTCCCGTCGCCTTCGCGGGCTTCACCAGATAGCCTTTCACGCTGCCGTGCCCCTGCGGTGAAGGGTAGTGGATATACTCCGGCAGAATATTGGGGTCGGTAAATTCCACCTGCTGCGCGAAGGCGTAGTTGGGCGTCAGCAGCGTTCCGAGCGCCACGGCAGACAGTCCACCGACGACAAATTTTGAAGCCAGATCGAGAAACTCACGCTTGCTGATTTTACCGTGCACATAAAAATCGAAGTACTCAAGGAGCTCAGGCGGGAAATCTTTCGCTGTCATTCTGGTCATCTGCAGGCCCTTTTTACTGAGGAAAGTTGCATGAATAATGGCCTGCAAACGGCGATTTTGTAAACATTTCGCGTGCACCGCCTTTCATTTTTGCTCTGCTGTTGCCCAACATGCTTCGCTTATTTATGGTACAAAGTACCGGCTATTTTTCTTCACTTTCAGGACGCGGCGCCATGGCTTTTTCCATCGATATTATTTCCTGCATCACCGACCGCTTTGTGGAGCTTACCGCCACGGAAAAGCGCATTGCGCAGTTTATTCTTGATGACGTACAGTCCGCCGCCACTTTACCGATTGCAGAAATGGCGCGGCTTACCGGCACCAGCCAGGCATCGATCACCCGTTTTGCGCGCGCCATCGGCTGCAAAGACGTGCGGGAACTGAAGGTGAAACTCGCACAGTCGCTGGCCGTCGGACAGCGCTTTATCCTCGACGTGCCGGATCTCGAAGGCGTACAGGGGATCTACGAAACTATCATTAACGTGCTGGACATTAATCGCCGGGCGCTCGACCCGGAATCGCTCAAAAAAGCCGTCGAATGGCTGAGCGACGCGCGGCAGATTCTGGCCATCGGTATGGGCGGCGGCTCGACGATTTGCGCGCAGGAAGTGCAGTTTCGCCTGTTCCGCCTTGGCCTGCCGGTGGTCAGCCAGAGCGACGGCCTGCTGGTCAGAATGATGTGTTCTGCCGTGACGCCGAACGACGTGGTGCTCGCCCTCTCGCTGGGCGGCTATACGCCGGAAATCATTGAAAGCGCGGCGATGGCAAGGCAGTACGGCGCAAAAGTTATCGCTATTACGCCGCAGGAGTCGCCGCTGGCGGCCAACGCCGATATCGTCCTGCCGCTTATCGTGCGGGAAAATGACTACATCTTTAAGCCGAGCACCTCGCGTTATGCGATGCTGGCGATGGTGGACGTGCTGGCGACGGAGCTGGCGATGGCGAATAAAAATCAGGCGAAGGACCGGCTGCGGCGTATCAAGCTGGCGCTGGACAGCCACCGCGGCGGGGCGGATCGGCAGCCGTTGGGGGATTAAAACAGATGGATAGCGCTTATCCATCCGATGATTCGCATAACCTTGTCGGTCGGATAAGCGCCATCCGACACTCATCCAACGCTTTTAAAACCTGAAGGCCGCCATAAACCGCCGGGCCTTTTCACGGGTCGTCTCCAGGCTCTGCCCCGCGCGATATAAATCGCTACCAAGCCCCGCACCCGCGCAGCCTGCCCGTAAATATTCGCCCAGGTTTTCCGGCGTAACGCCGCCAACCGCCAGCACGGGAATGGAAGGCGGCAACACCGCTTTTAACGCCGCGATATAAGCCGGGCCAAAAGCTGAAGACGGGAAAATCTTCAGCCACTGCGCCCCGGCCTCCAGCGCGGTAAAAGCCTCGCTGGCGGTGGCGCAGCCGGCACAAACCAGCATTCCGGCATCAACCGCGCGGCGAATGACCGCCGGGTTGGTGTTCGGCGTTACTATCAGCTTTGCCCCGGCCTCGGCCAGGAAATCCACCTGTTCGGTTTTCAACACCGTTCCCGCGCCGATAAAAGCCTTATCGCCGAAGCGGCCGATCGTCTGTGGAATACTCTGCTGCCAGTCCGGCGAATTCAGGGGGATCTCAATATAGCCAAATCCCTCTTCTATCAGCGTGCCGACGTGGTCGCCGGCTTCATGAGGATGAATGCCGCGCAAAATGGCGACTAAAGGTTTAGCGTCTTGCATCAAGAATACTCCTTATACCCTGCTGGAAAGCGGCGTCGCCCGCTATTTCTTCGGCCGTAATACCCGCCTTTTCAAAAGCCTGTCGATAGCGGCGGCAAAGCGCTTCGCCTCCTACCAGAGTGACTCTTTCCGCCGGCTCCATCGCCGCTACTTCTGCACCAATCAGCAGGCCGGAAAGCCAGTCGCTGACGGATTCTGGCGCCAGCTCGCCCAGCACTCGTGACGCTCGCGCCTCAAAGAGTTTGCTCACGAACGCTGGCGAATCCAGCCCTCGCTGCAGGCCCGCCTGAAACGCCACGCTGTCGTTGCGCTGCTCCGGCAGCCCTTTGCCGATAAGCGAATGGTTCAGCAGGACGTGGTGCAGTTCGCCCGTCATCGCGGTGGAAAAGGCGCTCACCGCGCCATCTGTTACCCGTACGCATTTGCTGTGCGTGCCGGGCAGGACGTAACAGGCGGCAGGAGCAAGCCGCATCGCGCCCAGCAGCTGCGTTTCTTCGCCGCG
Organism: Enterobacter sp. R1(2018); assembly: GCF_003628475.1. Lineage (GTDB taxonomy): Bacteria > Pseudomonadota > Gammaproteobacteria > Enterobacterales > Enterobacteriaceae > Dryocola. The sequence continues at coordinate 74,050 of NZ_RCAA01000032.1, forward strand.
CATGACGTTCCGCTCGGTCTTCAGGCCAGGCACGATCCATACCTGCGGCGCAACCTCATAAAGCCGCGCGCTCAGCTCGCGCAGCGACACCGGACACGCCAGATATGGAACGGATTGCCAGCCCGCGTCGCTGCCGATCATGCCGGCCATCACCACCGGCATAGTTTCCCGTACCCGCCAGGGTTCGATGTATTTGTCGAATACTTCCCGCGCGGTTTGCCCGACCAGACGGCTTACGCCGTAAGGCAGTTGCAGGCTGTCTACGCACTGCCCGTCGCGATACAGCCAGGCGCGCAGGTGCGTTGAGCCCCAGTCGATGGCGATATAGCTTTCGCTCATCGTGCGTTCCCCGCAGCGCTTTTACCCAGCGGCACCGGTACGGCTTCTGGCTGGCTTTCACGTTCGCGGGTAATCATCTCCAGCGCCTCTTCGCGGCTCATTTTGCTGGCCGGAGTCAGCAGCGTCACCACCACAGCACAGCTCAGGCTCGCCAGTACGGAAGGCACCACCGGGTTGCCCCAGAAGCTCAGCCAGCCGTCGTTTGCCAGCACCACCAAAGAAGCGCCTGCGCCGCCGATCAGGGCCGCGAGCGCGCCCTGCCAGTTAAAGCGCGTCCAGAAGCGGCCGAGCATCGAGCAGATAAACATGCCGGACATGATCATCGAAATCATTTTGGTGATGTAGCTGATGATGTCGTTAGAGGTCAGGGCGAACAGCAGCGCCAGGCCAATCACCAGCACGAGGAAAATACGCGACAGGCGAATCGCTTTTTCAGGCGCGGGCATATGGCCCGTAATCAGGGTATAGAGATCGCGCAGCATAATTGAAACCGCCGCGATGGCGTCGGAGCTGCCGGAGGACATGTTGGCCGACATACCGGCAATCAACACCGCCATCGCCAGTACGGGCGGCAGAACCTGCGTGGCGAACAGGAAGGCAAAGCCGCTGTTTTCAAGGGACGAATTCATGGTATACGCCGCCATGCCGATAATCGCCGGCAGGAAAGAGAAGCCCAGATACAGCAGGCCGGTAATCACGAAGGATTTGCGCACCGTGCCGACCGTTTTGGCGGAGTAAATGCGCTGGCGGTAGGAAGGAGTGGCCAGCACGCCGACGCCGATAACCATCGCCAGAGAGAAGGCCGGCAGAATACCAAGCTTATCCACCGCAAACAGGCTTTGCGCCGCCGGATCGACCGCCTGCTGAATGTGGCTCCAGCCGCCAACGTGATGCACCGCAAGTATCGCCATCAGAATAAAGCCGATAAATAGAATCAGCGACTGGACGGTATCAATCCACACCACTGCGGAATAGCCGCCGATACCGACGTACACCACAAAGGCCGCGGCGATAATAATTTTCGCCGTATTAATATCGATACCGCTGGCCCAGGCCAGATATAACCCGCCGCCAAGAATATGCGCGCCCAGCCAGCCGATCGAAGCGATAAATATTAATATCGCCACCACGTTTTTAATAATTTTGCTGCCGCCGGTGTAATAAGAAATTTCTTCGCTCATGGTCATAAAGCGCATTTTACGCACCGGCGCAAAGAGCCAGGCCACCAGCAAAATGCCTACGGCGCCGCCGAGGCCGTAAAGCATTCCTGCCCAGCCGTTGGTATAGCCAAAGCCTACCGCGCCCACGCTTGAGCCGGTGCCGACCATGGTGCCAACGGTCGAGCCGAGGGTTAAAATCATCGGTAACGAGCGACCGCCTAATAAAAAGTCATCGCCATTTTTCTGGTGACGGGAGACATACCAGCCGAGGGTAATCATCGCGCAGGCATAAATCGCAAACCAAATTAAAAAAGAGTAATTATTCATGGCTCACTTCCAGATCAATAATAAAGATGAAATTAGCCGCCTGAAAAAAACATACAGGAAACCCTTAAGCACGTTCTGTAAGACGTACCTGATTTATTTATTAATAAGACAGTTAGTTCGGCGGGAGCGCATACGCTTAGCCCGCCAACATTTATTTATTTTGCGCGTTCGGCGTTATAACAGGTCAAATCCACTTCCACTTTGCAATCAACAACCAGGTCGGCCACGCAGCACACGCGGGCTGGCGGATGGTCGGAGAAAAACTCGCTGAACACTTTGTTAAACGACTGGAAGTAGCGCGCATCGGTCAGGAAAACCTTCACGTGCACCACGTCCGCCAGGCTGTAACCCGCGCTTTCCATAATGTCTACGCAGTTCTGAATCGCCAGGCGGGACTGCTCGATAATGCCGCCTTCCACCACCTCGCCGTCTTTCATTGGCGTTTGCCCGGAAACGTATAGCCAGCCGCCCGCTTCCACCGCTTTAGCAAAGGGCAGATGCTGACCGCCGGTGCCCGTACTGCCGCCCACTCCGTAACGTTTAATGCTCATGGTTGCTCCTTTCTTTTGTGGTGGATAGCATCTAACGCTTCTCCACCCTAACGTTCTTATCCGACAAAATGCTAGCGGCGCAAAAACCGTCCGGCACGCCCGATAACCTGTTTATCACGGCCATAGCTCATCACGCCATTGACCATCACCGCCTCAATGCCCGCAGCGGGCCGCTGGGGATCGCTAAAACTTGCCACGTCGCGCACCGTTTCCGGGTCGAACATCACCAAATCCGCATAGTAGCCGCGTTTCACCAGCCCTCGTTGCGGAAGCTGGAAACGCGCCGCCGACATGCCCGTCATCTTATGGACGGCAACCGTGAGCGGGAACAGCTTTTCGTCGCGGCTGTAGTGTCCCAGCACGCGGGGAAAGGCTCCCCACAGGCGCGGATGCGGCATCGGATCGTTCGGCAATCCGTCTGACCCAACCATCGTCACCGGATAGCTCAATACGCGCCGAACGTCGCGCTCGTCCATGTTGTAGTAAATCGCCCCGGCGGGCATCAGCAATTTGCCGGCTTCGTGAAGCGACATCGACCAGCCGTCCGCAATCTGCTTTAACGACTGCCCGGCGACTTCCGGGTGCGGCTCAGACCAGGTAATGATGATGTCGAACTCGTCGGTAATTTGTTTCATATCCAGCGTCGAGGAGCTTGCTGAATAGGGATAGCAGTCGCAGGACACATCCTGCTGCTGGCGAACTTTGTCGAACAGCTTTAGCGTCTCAACGGTGCGGCCCCAGTTCTTCGCCCCGGCGCATTTGTGGTGCGATACCACCACCGGCACCTTGCCGTGGCGGCCGATACGAAACGCTTCGTCGAGCGCGTCCAGAATGGGCTCGAACTCCGAACGCAAATGGGTGGTGTAGATCCCCTTTTCCGCCGCCAGCTCTTCCGCCAGCGCCATCACCTCTTCGGTAGAGGCGTGAAACGCCGTGGCATAGGCCAGGCCGGTACTCAGCCCCAGCGCGCCCTGCTGCAAAGCAAGCTTAAGCTGCGCGCGCATGCCGCTAATTTCTTCTGCCGTCGCGGTGCGGAATAAATCGTCCATATGGTTATTTCGCAGCGCGGTATGGCCGATAAGCGTACCGACGTTAATCGCCGGCCTTGCCTCTTCAACCGCTTCGGCATAGGCCGCAACCGTCGGGTAGATAAAGTGCTCAACGTCGCCGAGTAAATTCATCGGGTCCGGCACGCTTCCTTTCATGGTCGCGGTCGCCGCGCTGATACCGCAGTTACCCACGATCACCGTCGTAATGCCCTGGCTGATTTTCGGCAGGTACTCCGGCATGCGGATCACGTTGATATCGTCGTGAGTGTGGACATCTATAAAACCCGGGGCCAGCACGCGTCCCGCGCCGTCAATTTCATATCGCGCTTCGGCGTCAATAGCGGGCGCAATCTCAGCGATGCGATCGCCCTGAATGGCGACATCGGCGCGGTATTCCGCACCGCCGCTGCCATCGATGACCGTAACATTTCTGAACAGATAGTCGAACTTCATGTGTTCCTAACCCCCGTTGTGTTCTGGGCTAAAGTTAACCATTTACAAGCGAGAAAAACAGTGGAAGACTACGCAAAATGCATAGGATTTTCTGATACTTTTATTCATAAAAGCATAATGCATTAATATATTTCGTATATTTTCAATAAGTTAATTAAGATACCCAGTCTGAAAGAAAAGATAATCGCAAAGGAATAATGTTATGAAATACCAAGAAAGTAACCTCGTTCCGCACAAATCCGCCCTGATGAACGACGCGGCTAACCTCCTGAATGAAGACGTCTGTCTGCCCGCCGCGGTAATAAAAAAAGCCGCCCTGGAAAACAATATTCAGTGGATGCAGCGCTATGCCGATAAGCGAGGCGTCTCCCTTGCCCCGCACGGAAAAACGACCATGACGCCGTGGATTTTCCAGCAGCAACAGCAGGCCGGAGCGTGGGCCGTTGGTGTGGGCAGCGCCTGGCAGGCGAGCATCGCGATGGTAAGCGGCGTGAAGCGGGTATTAATGGTTAACCAGCTGGTCGGTAAAGCGAATATGCAGCTGGTTGCAAAGCTAAAAAACGACTATCGGGACGTAGATTATCTTTGCTGCGTGGACAGCGTCGCCAACGCCCGTACCCTCTCCGCTTTCTTTAGCGCGCAAAACCAGCGGCTTGATATTCTGATTGAGCTGGGCGTGCCGGGCGGGCGCTGCGGCTGCCGTACAGCGGAACAGGCTCTTGCGCTGGCAGAAGAGATTTCGGGCTTACCGGGGCTGCGCTTACGCGGTCTTGAGCTGTACGAAGGCGTGCTGCACGGCGAAAATCCGCGGCCAAAAGTAGAAGCGCTGCTGCGCGATGCGGCCGCCCTTGCCTGCCAGCTTGAGCGTTATGTGGAAGGGGAATTTATTCTCACCGGCGCGGGTTCAGTCTGGTATGACGTCGTGTGCAACGTCTGGCTAGAGGCGAAGAAACCGGCCAACTGCCGCGTGGTCATCCGCCCAGGCTGCTATATCACGCACGATAAAGGGATTTATCAGGAAGCGCAGGACGAGCTGATGGCCCGCGACAAAGTAGCCTGCGATCTGGGCGGGGATTTAGCCTCCGCGCTGGAGCTGGTCGCCATGGTGCAGTCGGTGCCGGAAAGCGATCGCGCCATCGTCAACTTCGGCAAACGTGACAGCGCCTTCGACGCAGGTTTGCCCCAGCCCATCGCGCATTACCGCCAGGGAAAATCGCTTTCACATCCGGGAGACGCTATCGAAACCACCGGCATCATGGATCAACACGCGATGCTGAAGCTCAGTCCCGGCGCCGACGTACAGGTGGGGGATATTCTGGTATTCAGCACCTCCCACCCGTGCCTGACGTTCGACAAGTGGAAGGCGCTACTGCTGGTGGACGATGAATATAACGTGCTGGAAACCTTAGAAACGGCGTTTTGATGTAAAGAAGGTGGATAGCGCTTACGCTTATCCACCCTACAATCACTGGTTTTGTAGGTCGGGTAAGCAAAGCGCCGCCCGACCTGGCATTCACGCATCCGCTAACTGCTTCGCCTTCTCCTCTTCGCGCTGCTGCTGCTCGGTTTCCAGCATCTTCTTCTCGTAAACCTTGAAGAACGGATAGTAAATCACCAGCGAAATAAAGAAGCAGATAAACACCAGCCCGCAGGCTATCAGGTTCCAGTTGGTGGTGATCAGCGCACCCAGCGGGGCCGGAATGGTAAACGGCGGCTTCACCATCATGCGCGGAATCAGCCCGGTAATGGTAAACAGGTACACCACCATGGTATTCACCATCGGCGCGAGAATAAAAGGTACGGCCAGAATCGGGTTCATCACTATCGGCGCGCCGAAAATCATCGGTTCGTTGATGTTGAATAAGCCCGGAATAAACGACAGCTTCCCAAGGGACTTCAGATAGGTCGCTTTCGAACGGATAAACAGCACCACCAGCGCGAGCGTCGATCCGGTGCCGCCCATCTGGGCATACCACTGGAAGAACTGTTCGGTGAAGATATTCGGCAGCGCGTAAGCGCTGGTGCCCGCCTGGAACAGCTCCATATTCTGTACGATCGCCTGGTCCCAAAGCGGCCGGATCAACGGCCCCATCACCGCGTGCCCGTGGATCCCGAACACCCAGAACAGATCGATAAAGAACTGCGTAACGATCCCGCCAAACAGGTTGGTGCCGGTCATAAACCCTTTAAGCGGCATAATAATAAAGCTGATGATGGCGTTAATATCAATATTCAGAAAGTGACGCGGGATCCAGAAGATCAGCACCACGGCAAGGGTGGGAAAAAGCGCTGAGAAAGAGCTCGCCACCACCGGCGGCACGCCCTCGGGCATCTTAATTTCGATATTGCGGACTTTAATAAAGCGGTAGATTTCAATGGCGATCAGCGAAGAAATAATGGCCCCAAATAATCCCTGCGAGCTGAGCGAGGTAATGGGAATATAACGCCCGGCAACCGCCTCGCCGGCGACGGTAACGCCTTCTTTAATATTGACCGGCACGATCATCAGCAATGTCGCTAACATGGCCAGCAGCCCGCTGGTAATATCGTTGAGCTTATAGCTTTTCCCCAGGAAGGAACCAATGGTGAAGGCGGCATAAAGCGACATCAGCCCGACGGTAAAACGAAAGGGAACATCCAGCATATCGCGCCAGGGCGCGATAAAATCCATATAACCCTTGATCGGAATATTAAGCAAAATAACGAAAAACGATCCGACAATGGTCAGGGGTAAAATAGAGATCAGCCCGTTACGGATCGCCTGCATGTGCCGCTGGTTGCCGATAGCGTTCGCTACCGGCAGCATTTTTTCGGCCAGCTTTTCAAAATAAGACATGCTACGCCCCCTCAAAGCCGTTGTTTTCAATTACCGAGCGGAACCACTGCCCCGATTTTTTAAGCGAACGCTGCTGGGTTGCTAAATCCAGGCGATAAAAACCGTAGCGATTTTTATAAGCGTTCTGCCAGGACCAGCAGTCGATAAAGGTCCACATGTGATAGCCCAGACAATTGCTGCCGTCGGCCATTGCCTGATGCAGATAGCCCAGATGTTCTTTCAGAAATTCAATCCGGTAGTCGTCCTGCACCTGGCCGTTAACCATAAACTGCTCTTCGTCGGAAATACCGATGCCGTTCTCCGAAACAAACCAGGGTAAATTGCCGTAGCGCTCTTTTACCACCATCGCGATGTCATAAAGCGCCGCCGGATAAATCTCGATACCGCGGGAAGTATTCATCCTGCGGCCCGGCATGATGTACTCCTCAAAGAATCTTTCGGGAACAAAACCATGCGTCTCTTCCAGCGGCGTTTCACGAGCCTTAACGCGTCGGGGACGGTAATAGTTTATTCCCAGCAAATCGATACGCGTTTGGGAGATAAGCTCGCAGTCGCCGGGTAAAGTTTCCGGCAGCTGGCCATGCTCCTGGAGAATGGCGATCAGCTCGTCGGGATAACGGCCAAGCAAAACAGGTTCGTTGATGCTGCGGGTGTAAAAAAGGTCGGCCATTGCCGCCGCCCGGAGATCTTCCGGCGTATCGCTGCGCGGATAGACCGGAATAACGTCCATAATGATGCCAATCTGCCCTTCAATATCCCTCTCACGCCAGGCCGCCACCGCTTTGCAGTGTGCGAGAACAATGTGGTGAAGAACCTGCGCGGCGCGGCGAAAATCCGTCACGTAAGGGTAATGACGAGGATGCAGATAGCCGGCTTCGGCGGGAATAAGCGGCTCGTTAAAGGTGAACCAGTAGCGCACGCGATCGCCAAAAAGCTCGTAGCAAATACGCGCATACCGGGCAAAAGCTTCCACCACTTCGCGATTTTCAAAACCGCCTTTTTCCTGTAGCGCCATCGGCATATCGAAATGGTAAAGATTAATAAAAGGCTCGATGCCCTGAGCGTTTAATTCATTTATGACTGAGTTATAAAAATCTACCGCCTGCGGGTTTATTTCTCCGTCGCCATCGGGAATTAATCGCGACCAGGAAACTGAGGTGCGAAAAGAATTCAGACCAATATCTTTGGCGCGCTGGATATCTTCCCGATAATTCCGGTAAAACGTGGAGGTATCATCCGACGTTACGCCGTCAAAGAAACGTTCATTAAACTGGTGCGAGGCATAGTCCCAGATATTCTCACCTTTACCATCGCCCGGCTGGTGCCCCTCGGACTGCGTTGCGCTGGTGGCGGTCCCCCACCAGAAATTATCAGGAAAGCGGTAATTCATGGCTCGTCCTTACTGTGCGTTTGGTAATAAAGACAGAGCGTGATCCAGTACCTTATCGCCCTGCATGGAGCCGTACTGCATCATATCGATAGCCGCTACCGGCACGCCGTGCGGGGCGGCCGCGCTGGATAAACGCTGAAGCTGAAATTTGACCTGCGGGCCAAGCAAAATAACGTCGGCTTCGGTAATTATCTGGTCAAAATCAGATACCGGCACCGCCGTAATTTCCACGGCGATATCGCGGCTGGCGGCAGACTGTTTCATTTTTTCTACTAACATGCTGGTCGACATACCCGCAGCGCAGCATAAAAAGATTTTCTTCATCGTTTCCCCTGGCATTTTTAGCGTGGTTATCCGCAACATGCGGCAAAATACATATTGCGGAGTGTGGGAAAAAGCGGCAAGTGAGGGGCAACACAGAATTGGTTTTAATGACTGGTACTTTTCAGCGGCTTATTGATACAACGCGTATTTAATGAGAATAAACAGCAGGATAGTTATGTTACCGTCGGCAAAATAAAGGGCGTTCCGTCGCCCGTTAATAGCAATACTTATAAATTACCCACTCCGCCATCAATAAGTAATTCACTTCCGACCATAAAGGTGGATTCATCGGAGGCGAGATATACCGCGGCCTTTGCCAGCTCAAGCGTCGTGCCGAGGCGGCCAACGGGCACCAGAGCGTGGATATCTTTGCGCAAGGCTTCTTCAGAAACGCTCTTGCCCAGTTTACCCAGCGCCGGCGTTTCGGTGGGACCGGGGCTTAAACCGTTAACCCGGATACCTTTCGGATGCAGTTCGCCGGAAAGCGTTCTGGCAAGGGAGAGAATCGCGGCTTTGCTGGCGGCATAAACGCTGCTCTGGGGCAGCCCAATATGCGCGCTTACCGAACCACAAACGATAACCGAAGAGGGATTCGCCAGCAGCGGCAGCAAAGCCTGAATCAAAAAGAACGGGCCTTTCAGATTGGTGTTCATCAGCCTGTCGTAAGCGTTTTCGTCCCATTCCTGCAAAGGGCGATGCGTCACGTCCCCGGCGTTGATATACAGCACGTCCAGGCGCGGCCATAGCTGAGCAAGCTGTTCACCAAGCGCCCGTTGCTGGCCGATGTCGCCCGCCTCGCTATGAATGATATGTACATGACCAAGCGCTTCTTTGGCTGCCAGCAGTCCTGCTTTATTGCGCCCCGTAATCGCGACCGTCGCACCCTCAGCCAGAAACTGCCTTGCCGTTTCAAGTCCAATACCGCTGGTGCCGCCGGTGATTAATGCATATTTACCTTCAAGTCTGCCCATCGTCATTACCTCATGTTTAGCTGGTCAGGGCATTATTTCCGCTATAGTATCCTTTGGATAGTAGGCACCATTTGGATACTAAAGAACCGAATGGGATGCATTAGCTAACCGCAGGGTAAAGCGATGGTAAAAAATTTTTCGGCAATACCCGCAGGCATTGCCTGCCCGATGGTGAGTTTTGTGAATCTGATATCCGGCAAATGGGCAATCCCCATTCTCTACAGAATGATTGTGATAGATGAGCCGGTAAGATTTAGCGATTTACAACGCGCGGTGCGCCCCATCACGCAAAAAGAGCTCACAAAGCAGCTACGCCAGTTTGAATCGCGCGGCCTGGTGACAAGACAGGTGTTCGCCGAGGTGCCCCCGAGGGTGGAGTATCAGATAACGGAGTTAGGCAAATCGCTGCGCCCAACGCTGGATTCGCTGGCCGAGTGGATGCGGGATAAGGGGGAAATGCTGGGGAATTGAGAAAGTACAATCGCGGTTTTATTAGCTGGCCGCCCACTACAGAAAAATCAGGTCGCCAGCTAACGCAATATATTTATGTGCCAATATTACTTTTTAAGTAAACGGGGTAATTGATTATCCAGCTCCAACAGGCAAGCATCCATGTATTGCTGTGTAACCTGAGTCACTTTGGCATAATTACTGGCTTCCCATTCGTTGAGCGGCGCGGTCTGTTTTACAGGTGAGCAATCCGCAATAATGAAAGCAGAAAATACGTTACCGCCCTCAGGGCGTTTATAGAAGATAACCCGATATTGCAATTCGTAATCACTGTTTTGGGCACTTAAGTCTTTATAGATAAGCGCCCAGCGCGCTGCTGCAATATATAAAGTTTGATCATACTGATGCCCCTTACCGTTTTCGCTCAGCCATTTACTTATCCGCGCTTCAGCTTTGGGAAGAAAATAGGATTTGGTAGGTTCCGGCATGCTATCAATACTTCTACCTTTGTAATCTTCTTTATCAAAACCATATGGACTGACGCCTCCGCCTAGTACGGCAGAGAGTACCTTAAGGCCCATGCCGGTTGCCGAATGAACAGGCGACACGATTCTTAGTCTGGTATCTGCATAATTATTGCCATTTAAATCCGGAGTGGCAAATGTGCTAAATATTGCAACTGAACTCCCGTCAACAGCCTTAACAGTCGTAGGTTTCGGGCCAGCGCAACCACTGAGCATCAAAGTACCTATCAGGATTATTACTCCGGAATATTTTTTCATTCTATATCCTTATCAAAACTTTCCATTTATTCTGCCATCAGATTAGCTGATATTAACCATGCCACTTCATATGTGGGAATGGTTTTTGAGAATATAATATTAAAACCATAAATGACATAGTTTTTAATTGAGAAAAGTTAAATTTCGAGCTTCGTCACATAAGATAACTCCTGACAAATACATTCTTTTCATGAATATATATCAAGGAAGTCATTTATTAACCGTATCGATATTGAAATGACATAAAAAATATATAAATAATTTTTAACTATATTAAATCTCCTCTTACAGCAATGAAGATCATTCCTTTAAGATATTGGTGCTGATTTTAGATAAAAAACCTGACTTATATGAGTTATCTATCATTGTATGAATATTTCTTCCTTCAGGGATATTTCTTATTTGCAGAAAACATTTTTCTGGCTTTCAAAGACTCGTAGGACTTACTTATATAAACATTATTAAATTTATACGTGTCACCACATACCAATGTTAGCTTTGGTACTAAACGCCCTCGGAGCGGACTATTCACACAAGGAATTTCCTCAGTAGCATCACCCCGTTTTCCCTGCGTTAACCAGACACGCATGAGAGTTACCACTAGCGCGGGATGAAAGTGCTGATAACGCCAATAACTTAAAATATAACAATTATTTAGCAGTAGTTATTATGGCTGAACAGGATTCTAAGTCAGAAGTTGTCACAACAGAAGTGCCGGAGTTAAAAACCCGTCGTTACACCGTAGGTTACATCCGCGACTGGAAGACGCATAACGCAGCAACATCCAGCACGCTTAAGGGCGGCTGGCTGGATGAGGCAGAATTTCCAGCTTAAGATCCGGGTGATGCCGGGCTGCCTGGTACTGACGGCTCAGGAGCCGTTGCCCGTTCCACCGCCGGAGCCGGAGATAATGCAGACGCTGCGTAAGGTCTGTAAGCTCTTCGCCCGCAAACAGCGGCAGGTGACGGAGCTGATCGAGG
>NZ_RCAA01000032.1:85705-86956 GCF_003628475.1 Enterobacter sp. R1(2018)
TAAAATACCTTGAATACTGGAATTAAGATTATCCTCATCCAACCATGAAACGCCATTTCTCTTTAAATGAAATTTAATTGTGGGGAATAGTGTTTCATCATCCAGAGACATTATGACATTTAATAATTCAACATGATCATCTTGCCACTTTTTAATTAGCAAATTACAAAAGACGATCGCATGCTCTAAGTACATTTCGTTTACATAGTCATCGATATGTATAGAGTTTACGAAACATTCAAAGGCGATCTCATCTTCGAAGTTATCAGGAGCATAATCCTCACAATAAGAAAATAGTTTTTTTGATATATAACAGCCAGATAGATTGATAAATCCTTGTTCAATAATTTCATTTAACTCACAGGAAAGAGATAGTGTTTCTATGTCTTCCCACGATACGGTTTCAAGCTGAGGGCGCATTAAATAATTCACTATCATCTTATTTTTCTCCCAGATATTTTGTCATACCTTTATCTATAGCGTTTTTAAAGGCAGGATCGCTCAACTTATCATTTATACTTTTCGGTGCTCTTGGGAATGTTTCCGTAATTGGATCATAATAATACTTGTTATTATTGTTATCTTGATAATGTATTTGACCAGCCCTTTTTCCTGGTGCAGAATTTTCTACATCAATTCTTTCTTTTCCTTTTCCCATCCAGAGAGTTTTACTCGGAACTGTTGGGCCATTTATACCGAGCATCACTCCATTTTTGTTTAAGGTATAATTAGGTTTACCAGCCTTACTAATCCCCCCAAACGCCGATGCAGCAGCACTCGCTACAATACCCGCCTGAACTTCATCCAGACCGTATTCTTTCTGAAGTGCTTCCGATACTTTCTGAGTCGCAACAATACCTTCGGCCTGCATCTGCTGCGCAAACGTCGCCGTCAGATCGTAGACCACCTTGATCGGGATATCTTCACCCAGCGCACGATCTATGGCCTGCTTCACTGCCAGGCTGTCGCTCAGGACATCACCGTATTTCTGCTGACAGGTGGCCGGGTTGCTCGCACAATCACTGATGAGTTGCTTCTGTTGGGCTGTACTCAGCTCCTCATACTTCTTGATAATACCGCCGCAGTCACCGCCGCTAGCCTGACACTGCTTCATTTCAGCGGACCAGGCATCGACCTGTTTACTGCTCAGATAGTTATTCTCAGCCGCATTATTCCCGGCCACAGCACCGGCACCTGCCGCCTCCGTGCTGTTGCCCGCAAGACCTCCGGCTATTCCTGCTGCTATCGTCG
>NZ_RCAA01000033.1:0-10897 GCF_003628475.1 Enterobacter sp. R1(2018)
CCGCCTGGCGCGCGGTTTCACCGGCCGCGACAAAATCATTAAATTCGAAGGCTGCTACCACGGCCACGCCGACTGCCTGCTGGTAAAAGCGGGTTCCGGCGCGTTAACCCTGGGCCAGCCGAATTCGCCGGGCGTGCCTGCGGATTTTGCGAAACACACCCTTACCTGCACCTATAACGATCTCGCCTCAGTACGCGAAGCGTTTGAGCTATACCCGCAGGAAGTGGCCTGCATTATCGTTGAGCCGGTCGCGGGCAACATGAACTGCATTCCGCCGAACGATGATTTCCTGCCGGGCCTGCGCGCGCTGTGCGACGAGTTTGGCGCCCTGCTGATTATCGACGAGGTGATGACCGGCTTCCGCGTAGCGCTTGCCGGCGCGCAGGCATATTACGGCGTTGAGCCGGATCTGACCTGTCTGGGTAAAATCATCGGCGGCGGCATGCCGGTGGGCGCCTTTGGCGGCCGCCGTGAAATCATGGACGCGCTGGCGCCGACCGGCCCGGTTTACCAGGCGGGCACGCTCTCCGGCAACCCCATCGCTATGGCTGCGGGCTACGCCTGCCTGACCGCGGTTGCCCAGCCGGGCATTCATCAAACGTTAACCGCGCTCACGGAAATGCTGGCTGACGGCCTGTTGCAGGCGGCAAAAGAAGAGAATATCCCGCTGGTCGTTAACAACGTCGGCGGCATGTTCGGCCTGTTCTTTACCGATGCGCCAACCGTCACTAATTATCAAGACGTGATGGCATGCGACGTGGAGCGTTTCAGGAAGTTCTTCCACCTGATGCTGGAAGAAGGCGTGTATCTGGCGCCGTCCGCGTTTGAAGCGGGCTTTATGTCGGTCGCGCACTCGAAGGAAGATATTCAGAAGACCATCGACGCCGCGCGCCGGGTGTTTGCGAAGCTTTAATCACTCTTTGTCCTCTCCCCCGACGGGAGAGGACAATTATTCGCTACCGGCTTTGCTTACGCAGCAAATAAATAAAATACGGCGCGCCGATAAAGGTCGCCAGTAGCCCGGCAGGCACCTGATCCGGGAACATCAGCATCCTTCCGCACCAGTCCGCGGCCACCATCAGCATCCCACCCAGCAGGGCAGCCATCACCAGCTGCGGCATCGCGCGGCGGAAACCGAGCATGCGTGCAATATGCGGAGCCATCAGCCCGACAAAGCTCAGCGGTCCGACGGTTAGCGTCGCGGCGGCGGTAAGCGCGGAAGCCAGCAGCAGCAGGGCAAATCGTGACGGCGTAAGCGCCATGCCCACCGCACGTGCGGTTGCGCCGCCCAGCGGCAGAATCATCAGCCAGCGGCGGCACAGCGGCGTGAGGGCGAGCAGCACGACCATCAGAATGAAGGTTTTGATAGCCTGATCGCCGGTCACGTTATAGGTCGAGCCGGAAATCCAGGTGAGAATGCCCGCCATTCGCGGATCGCCGCTTGCCATCAACAGCATCAGCAGCATAGTAAACGCGGTGCTCAGCGCCATCCCCGCCAGCAGCATGCGCTGAGGCGAGAAGCCCCCTCGCCCTGCGGCAACCATAATGATTAACAGCGTTGCCGCCGCACCAAGGCTGCCCGCGGGGAACAGCCAGCCGAAGGCATCTCCCGGCACGATAAACAGCATGATCACCACGCCAAACGCCGCGCCGGAGCTGATGCCGAGCACTTCCGGGCTCGCCATCGCGTTGCCCGTCAGCCGCTGAATCATGCTTCCCGCCACGGCCAGCATCATCCCCGCCGTCAGCGCCGCCAGCATGCGCGGCCAGCGCCATGGCAGGAGATCGTGAAACATCTCGCCGTTCACCCAGCTCCAGCCGTGGGCGTCGCGCCCGAGGGTGAGTGCGGTAGCCATGACCAGCAGCAGCAGGCCGCCGCCGACAAGCGCCCACCAGCCGGGATGCTGGCGTTCGGCAGGCACGTTATCTCCGGCGTTCATCGCCGGCGTTCCTACCGTGCGCAGACGCGGCAGCAGCCACAGCAGCAAAGGCGCGCCAATCAGCGCGGTCACCGTGCCGGTCGAGATCTCACGCCATGCGCTGGTTAGCCAGATAACCGCCTGGTCCGAAAGCCAGAGAATCAGCGCGCCGATCAGCGGCGCGAGGAACAGACGGGTCACAAGACGGCGCGCCCCCAGCATTTTTGCCAGCAAAGGCGCAAACAGACCGATAAAGCCGATAATGCCCACCGCGTTTACCAGCAGCGCGCTGAGAGCAATGGCGAGCGTTAACGCCGCGAGACGAACCAGCGACAGCGCCAGGCCAAGGTTGCGCGCCACGCCGTCATCGAGGCCCATTAGCGTCAGCGGCCGTAACAGCAGCAGCGTCAGCAGCAGGCCGCCGACCAGACGCGGCCATAAGCCGTTGACGATGCTCCAGTCCTGCTGGTTTAACGCGCCCGTACTCCACAGGAACATATTCTGCAGCTGGTCGTGGTGAAAAATAGCCAGCAGCTGATTGACCGCTCCGCAATAGAGGCTGAGCACAAGGCCCGCCAGAATCAGCGTAACCGGCGACAAACGCTTGCCCCACGCCACGCCAAACACCAGCAGGCCAACCACGCCTGCGCCGATCAGCGCAGCAAATTGCTGGGTCTCAAAGCCGCCCGGCAGCGCCCACAGCGTCGCAACGGTTACGCCCAGCTGAGCGCCGCTGGCTACGCCAAGGGTGGTTGGCTCAGCCAGCGGATTTCGCAGGACCTGCTGGAACAGCACCCCGACCAGCCCCAGGCCCGCGCCGACCAGCAAAGAAATCGCCAGCCGCGGCAGCAGGCTGTAGTGGAACAGCATCTGGTTAATATCGTCGATATTGGGCTGCCGCCAGGCCTTCGACCACTGAGCCGAAGGCAGCTGCGCATTGAGATTATGAAGCGTCAGCGCGCAGGCCACGACAAACAACAGCGCCAGCAGCGCAGCGGGGAACAGAACATGATGACGTCTCACGCAGCGCTCCCTACGGCTTGCGCCAGCATTTTAGTGAAGTTCATGGCGGAAATAGTGGCGCCGTACAGCCATACGGCCGGCACGCGCTGAAAACGATGCTGGCGTACGAACGGCATCGCTCGCCACAGCGGCGTCGCCATGACTTTTGTCATTTCCGCATCGTTGTTGTGATCAAAACAAATCACATCCGCATCTTTAATTACCGCCAGGCGTTCAAGACCGATCACCGCGGTGCCCCAGAAATTGGTTTCGCCATGCCAGGCATTTTTCACGCCCAGCAGATCCAATACCTCCTGAAAGAGGCTATTTTTCCCGACGATCAGCGCGTGGCGCGGGTCGAGCAGCGTCATCAGCAGCACCGGACGATCGCCGCGCTGCGCAAAGCGTGGTTTCATGTCAGCGATAAAGCGGTCGAAATGGTCCAGATGGTCTTTTGCCGCCTGCTGCATGCCCAGCTTTTCACTAAGTTCAGTCAGCGAATGACGCGCAACGGTCAGCGGCCTGCCGGAACCATCGTTAAAGTTGAACCCCAGTCCCGGCGCGATGCGCGTCATTTTTTCAGGCGACGGCCCGTAGCCCGCGGAGTAGAGGATCAGCGAAGGTTTCAGTTGGGTAAGCAGCTCCAGGTTAGGCTCGGTGCGCAGGCCAACGTCAATAACGCCGGCGGGCAATGCGGGCTCGCCAACCCAGGCGCGGTAGTTGTCCATATCCGCTACCGCCATCGGCGTGACGCCAAGCGCGAGCATCAGCTCGGCGGGCAGCCATTCAAGAGCGACGATGCGGCGAGGGTCAATGGACGCCGCATGCGCGCCGCCCATGTTGAATAAGAGCGGCGACAGCGCCAGCGCCGTCAACAGCTGACGACGGCTTATTGGTGGGTTAATCAGTTCAGACATCAGTAAACGAAGCTCACCGGTGCTGCGCCCGCAGGATGCGGCAAAATCCCCATCGGAATGCCGTAGATACGCTCAAGCGTTGCGCTTTGCATTATTTCAGCCGGACTGCCCTGAGCGATCGTTTCGCCGCCGCGCAGCGCCACCAGATGGTCGCAATAGCGTGCGGCCATATTGATATCGTGCAGGACGGCAATTACCGTTAAGCCACGCTCCTTGCTCAGCCGATGAATCAGCGCCAGGACGTCAACCTGATGAGCGATATCCAGCGCGGAGGTCGGTTCATCCAGCAGTAAACAACGGCTGTCCTGCGCCACCAGCATCGCAATCCATGCGCGCTGACGCTCGCCGCCGGAAAGGCTGTCCACCAGACGATGGGCAAAAGGTTTCAGGCCAACCAGCGCAATCGCCTCTTCCACCAGCTCCCTGTCCGCTACGCCAAAACGTCCCAACGCGCCGTGCCACGGATAGCGTCCGATGGCGACCAGCTCACGAACCGTCATCCCTTCCGCCGCGGGCAGCTGCTGCGGTAAATAAGCCACCTGCCGCGCAAACGCCTTGCTGCTCCAGCTATCCAACGGCTGGTCGTTCAGGCGAATCTCGCCTTCCGAGGGCTTCTGATGCCGACCCAGCATTTTCAGCAGCGTGGATTTACCCGAGCCGTTATGGCCTATCAGGCCGGTAACTTTACCGATGGGAAAGGTGAGGGACAGCGGATGGAGCAGCGTGCGGCCAGGCACCCGGAAGGTGACGTCAGTGAGGCTAAAGGTAGTATCGGGGTGGGAGTGTTTGTCCTGCATGGTTGCCCAACTTGTTGAAGGGCACGGCGAACCGAGCCCAAAGTTTGCTGGCAAAGAAGGAAAAGCAGCTTTCCCTCTTTGTGGTTAACAGCCGAAAACCAACGTATTGATTTTCCTGGTGCTCTGAATGAACTTAGAAGCGGAAGGTCGCGGTGGCAACCACCTGACGTTCTGCGCCCCAGAAGCAGCCGTAGGTCTGGAAGCAGCTGGCAACGTATTCACGATCGAGCAGGTTGTTGACGTTCACGGCAATGCTTGAACCGCTCATACCGAAACGGCCCAAGTCATATTTGACCACGGCGTCCATTACAGCAGCGCTGCCGACTTCAAAGGAGTTCGCCGGATCGCCGTAGCTTTTACCAATGAAGCGGCCGCCGGTGCCAAGAGTCAGACCGCTCAGCGCACCGTCGTTAAAGGTGTAATCGCCCCACAGGGAAGCCATATGTTCCGGCACCTGCTCTGGCGTGTTGCCTTTCAGATTGGTGTCTTTGGTGTATTCCGCATCGGTATAGGTGTAAGAAGCGGTCAGGTTAATATTGGCATTCAGAGCCGCTTTCGCCTCCAGTTCCACACCGCGAGCGCGAATTTCACCTGCCGGCACCTGACCTAACGGATTGCTTGGGTCAGCCGTCAGATTGTTGGTTTTGGTCAGCTGGTAGACAGCACCGGTGATAACAACCGGCGTATCTTTCGGCACATACTTCACGCCCGCTTCGTACTGCTCGCCTTTAGACGGAGCATAAGAAGTGCGTGGTGTGCTCCAGAGATCGAATGCGCTTGGCTCGAAGGACTGGCTGTAGCTAAAGTAAGGGCTAATGCCATTGTCAAACAGATAGTTTACGCCGCCGCGCCAGGTGAACTTCTTGTCATTACGCTCAATATAGCCGCCGCCATCGCCGCGCACCGTGGTCGCCTGCTCAGACCAGTCGTAACGGCCGCCCAGCGTCATCACCCACTTGTCCCACTCGGCCTGATCCTGAACGTAAATACCGGTTTGCTTGCTTTCGTTCATCTGATACGGAGCCGCATCGCCGAAATCAAATTCTTCCATGGTTGGATTGTAGAGATCCAACTGAGGGGCGCTGCCGAAAGTCGCGTTGATGTCGTTACGCATGCGCATGTAATCAACGCCCGTCAGCAGGGTGTGCTCAAGCGCGCCGGTTGCGAATTTGCTTTCCAGCTGGGTATCTACGCTGAAGTTTTGCAGCCGCTCGTTGTCCACAACCGTACCGCGATTAAGCATATGGCCATTCGTCGCGTCGATACCGGTACCGTACACGCTCTGCTGAGCAGTTTTCATCTCGGTAAAACGCAGGTTCTGACGCACGGTGAAGGTGTCGTTGAAGCCGTGTTCGAAGCTGTAACCGACCATTTTCTGGTTACGGGAATAGGTATTATTAGTCGCGCCTTCGTTGAAGCTGGTCGGCAGACGTGAACCGTCCGGTAAAGGTTGTACCGTACCCTCTTTTGGCAGCCAGCCGTAGTAGCCGGTTTCGGGCTCATTCTGGAAGTAGGACAAGAAGGTGAAGTTGGTCTTGTCATCCGGACGCCATGAGAAAGATGGAGCGATGGCGTAACGCTGCTGTTTAGCGCTTTGCTGCTGCTCGTTGTTAGAGCGCGCCAAACCGGTCAGACGATAGGAGTAGACGCCGTTATCATCCAGTGCATCGCTGAAATCAAAGCCGGTCTGGAACAGATTGTCCGTACCCATTTTAAACTGAACTTCATGCAGCGGTTCAGTGGTCGGCCGTTTACTGACCATAGAGATAATGCCGCCCGGGTTGCTCTTACCATAGAGAACGGAAGTTGGGCCGCGCATCAGCTCAACGCGTTCTAGCATATAAGGATCGATGACCGCGTCATTATAAAAATTGCCCTGCATTTTTAGGCCATCCAGATAGTTATTCTGGTTCAGGCCAACGGAAGAAAAACCACGAATGATAACAAAATCATAGGTATTTGAAGCACCACGGCTGTTTACCGTGACACCTGGCGTATAGCCCAGGGCTTCTTTAACCGACTGGAATTGATGCATCTGCATCTCTTCATTCGTCACCACCGAAACAGACTGCGGCGTCTTTTCAATCGGGGTATCCGTTTTGGTCGCCGTCGCCGAATGTTTAGCGGCGATAGTGGGAGCTGGCCCCCATGCGCTTTCCTGCGGTGCTGCGGCAGTAACGGTGATGGTGTCTTCTTTTTTAGTCACGCTGTCTGCGGCAAAGCTTGATGCGCTAACGCCGCCCACAGCGGCGGCAACAAGCAGAGCGAGTTTGCGAACGGAGGTGCTGACTGGTTGTCCAGCGATTGAACGCGCCATTGTATAATCTCTGATGAGTGAGGAATGATAACGTAAACGATAATTATTATTATGCCCGCGGGATAATAGTCGAAACGGAAAGCGCATGGCAAGCGGATCGCGTCCCCTGGCGGGCTAAGGGAATAATAATTAACCTGGGTTATTTTCAGGGATTAACAGAAAAGAAAAACCCCCGTTACATACGGGGGTTTTTGATGACATTTAGCGCAAATCAGTTACTGCCGAACATGTCTTTAATCCAGCCCGCAACGCCATCGCTTTTTTCCTGCTGCTGAGGCTGCTGCTGTTGCTGTTGTTGCTGCGTCGGCTGTTGAGGCTCGCCGGACGACTGATCGAACGGATTATTGGTCTGCTGTTGCTGCAGACTCTGCTGGCACAGCGCATCCGGGTTGGTCGTCCAGACCGGCAGCGTACGCGTCGCGCCGCCTGCGCACTGGAAGTTGCCCGCGTCATCCACCCCCATATCGACAATATCTTCCGGCGGCGTTAAGGTCAGCGGAATCGGCGTCTGGTTTGCCAGATAGCGCTGGTAAAGTGCCATAGCGCCGCTCGCGCCGTAAAGCTTGGTCGGCTGGTTGTTATCGCGCCCAACCCAGGTAATGGTCACTTCTTTACCATCGATGCCCGCAAACCAGGTATCCACGTTGTT
The DNA here is from genome assembly GCF_003628475.1 of Enterobacter sp. R1(2018). Taxonomy (GTDB): domain Bacteria; phylum Pseudomonadota; class Gammaproteobacteria; order Enterobacterales; family Enterobacteriaceae; genus Dryocola. Next base: position 7,602 of record NZ_RCAA01000033.1, read on the forward strand.
GTTCGTGGTGCCCGTTTTACCGGCCAGGTGCAGATTAGGATATTTGGCGCCCAGCGCACGGCCGGTCCCACGGTTTATTACCTGCTGCATGGTGTAGAGCGTCATATAGGCCGCTTGCGCGGGAACCGCCTGCTCCGCCTGTGGGAAGCTCTGATACAGCACCGTCCCGTCTTCCGCAATCACCGAGCGCAGCGCGGACAGCGTGGCTCTGTTACCGCCGCTGGCGATAGTCTGGAACGCCTGCGCGACCTGAATCGGCGTCAGGTTCAGCGCGCCCAGAATCATCGCCGGAACAGGGTTAAGCTGATCTCTTGGCACGCCAAGCTTAGTCCAGGTTTCGGTTACGGCCGGCAGCCCAAGCGCCAGTCCCAGGTTAACGGTTGGCACGTTCATGGAGCGGGTCAACGCATCCACCAGCATTACCTGTCCGCTAAAGCGACGATCGTCGTTCTGCGGCGACCAGACCTGACCGTTTGGCTGACGCAGAGAAATCGGCGCATCCGCAATCCAGGTATTCAGGCGATAGCTGTCCGGCTTGCTTAGCGCCGTCAGATAGGTCGCCGGTTTTGCCAGGGAACCAATTGAACGACGCGCCTGCATCGCACGGTTGAAGCCTGCAAACTGCGCTTCCGCTCCGCCGACCATCGCGCGCACTTCACCGGTATACCTGTCGACGATAACCATCGCCGCTTCAAGATCCTTCAGCTTACGGGAGGCACGCAGCACCGGCACGCCTTCGCTAACGGCTTTTTCCGCCGCGTCCTGAGAAACCGAGTCGAAGGTGGTAAAGATCTTCACGCCGGAGAGATCTTTAACCTTGTCGCCCAGTTTCGCCTGCAGCTCGTTACGCACCATTTGCATAAACGCAGGCTGCGGCGTAATCACCCCGCCGCGCGGCTGCACGCCCAGAGGACGGGCGCTCAGCATGTCATACAGCTCCTGATCGATAACCTTCTGCTCCTGTAGCAGGCGCAACACAAGGTTACGACGCTCCAGGGCCAGTTTCGGGTTACGCCACGGGTTGTAAATCGACGCGCCTTTCACCATGCCCACCAGCAGCGCCTGCTGATCGAGGCTCAGCTCCTCCACCGGACGACCAAAGTAGTAGAGGCTCGCCAGCGGGAAACCGCGGATTTCATTATCGCCGCTCTGACCGAGATAGACTTCGTTCAGGTACAGCTCCAGAATGCGATCTTTACCGTAGCGGGCGTCCATGATCAGCGCCATGTACGCTTCGTTCGCCTTACGCCAGTAGGTTCTTTTACTGGTGAGGAACAGGTTTTTCACCAGCTGCTGCGTCAGCGTACTCGCGCCCTGCACCGTGCGTCCTGCGGTCAGGTTCGCCAGCACCGCACGGCCGATGGAGTAGACGCTGATGCCGTCGTGCTCATAGAAATGACGGTCTTCGGTGGCGATAAGCGTGTCCACCAGCAGATCCGGGAAGCCCGTGCGCGGCACAAACAGTCGCTGCTCGCCGTTTGGCGACGACAGCATGGTTATCAGACGCGGATCCAGACGGAAGAAACCGAAGCTGCGGTTGCTGTCCATATTCTGGATAGATTCCAGATGATCGCCGTCGAACACCAGGCGGGCGCGGATCTGCCCTTCTTTGCTGTCCGGGAAATCAAACGGACGACGGATCATCTCAATGCTGTTGGCCTGTACGGTAAACTCGCCCGGACGCGTCATGCGCGTGACCTGGCGATACTGGGTGGCCTCCAGCAGATTAATCATCTCTTTTTTGCTGTACGGCATGTCCGGTTCAAGGTTCACCATGCGACCATATACCGCCGCCGGCAGCTGCCAGACTTTGCCGTCGATACGGCTGCGAATCTGCTGATCCAGGTAGACGCCGTAAATCACGAACAGCACAACAAAGACGACAAACAGCTTCAATAAGAACCATAGCCAGCGGCGTTTTTTACGCGGCGGACGGCCATTACCGCCTCCTTTCCCCTTACGTGGCGGCATCGGTTCCTCATCATCATAATCATCGTCGTAGTCGTCATACTCTTCTTCCCTGAGTCGACGACGGCTCACCTTCTCTTTTACCGGACGAGCTGGTTTCCCTTTACGTCCAATAGGTTCGCGGTCATTCCCCGCCATTGCTTTCTCCACCAAATAATGAGGCGCACGGCCTGATTCTCCTTTCTTCCGCCATCAGCGAAAGAAGAAATCTCTCAAAGTCATTGATACTTCTTTGTACGCCGCGTCGGCGGCGTTGTTGCCGGCGAATCCGGCCAGACATGTTTCGGATAGCGTCCTTTCATCTCTTTTTGCACTTCCCGGTACGCCCCCTTCCAGAAGGCGGTTAAATCACGCGTAATCTGCAAAGGACGCTGCGCGGGAGAGAGCAGCTCAAGCACCAGCGGCACCCGCCCTTCGGCTATTACCGGGGTTTGCGCTTCGCCAAACATCTCCTGCATGCGCACCGCCAGCACGGGCGGATTCTCTTCATCATAGCGCAGCGCGATCTGGCTTCCGGTCGGCACAGTGTAATGAGTTGGCAGCGCACTATCCAGACGTTGACGTAAGCTCCACTCAAGCAGGTTCTGTAACGCCCGGATAATATCGATTTTTTTCAACGCGCGCAGCGAGTGGATGCCCTGCATTTCCGGCAGCAGCCAGCTATCCAGTTCCCGCAGCAGCGCTTCCTCGCTCACATCAGGCCAGTCGTATTCCGGCAGCCATTTGGCGGCGCAGGCCAGGCGGATGCGCAACTGCTGCGCCTGCGGCGTCCAGTTCAGCACGTCCAGCCCACGGTCGCGAATGCCGTTTAGCATTGCCTGATGCAGCTCATCTTCCGTAGGTTTTGCCAGCGGCTGAACTTTAATCACCAGCTGGCCAATCTGCGTGCGGCGGAACGCCTTTAAGGTTCCCTGCGCGTCGTCCCATTCTACGGAGTCGCTTTGGGTCAGCAGTTCCGGCACGCCTGCGGCTAACGCCTCAATATCCAGCGGCAAAGCCTGCAGCATACGCGCGTCCGGGGTCTGGCTGCCCTGCAAAAGCAGCGGCGCTATCAGCCATTCGTAGCGGGTCAGGGCGTCATCCTGATTGAGCATCGCCCCCATGCCGTTCGCCAGCTGGTAGCGGCCTTCCTGACCGCGCCGGCGGGCAATACGATCGGCAAAAGCTCGCGCGAGCAAAGGGCCGGCTAAATCAATATCTGCCTGTCCGCCGCGGCTGTTTAACCGCTTCAGAAGCAGGTTTGCGCGCTGCTGCCAGTTTTCCTGGCGGCGGCCGAACGCGTTACGTAAATCGCCGTCCTGGCCGCGCGGCGGCTCCTCCAGGATCGC
>NZ_RCAA01000033.1:10924-12479 GCF_003628475.1 Enterobacter sp. R1(2018)
TTCTGGCGGCGACCAGCATGGCGGCAAAGCGAGGATCGTTGCCCAGCCGCGCCATTTTCTGGCCCGTCGGCGTCAGGCGATACTGTTCGTCCAGCGCGTTGAGCCGTCGCAAAAGCGTGCGCGCCGCGTGAAGATTAGCCGCTGGCGGCATATCCAGCCAGGTAAGCTGCTTCGGGTCCTGGCAGCCCCACTGTAAAAGCTCAAGCCACAGGCCGGCGAGATCGCTTTGCAGGATTTCAGGTTCGCTCTGCGCGGCCGCCCTTTCCGCCTGCTCAGCGCTGGTGAGATGCAAACATATGCCGGGTTCAAGGCGTCCGGCGCGGCCGGCGCGCTGGGTCATGGAAGCCTGGCTGGTGCGCTGCGTAACCAGCCGCGTCAGGCCTGAACGCACGTCGAAGCGCGCCACGCGCTCCAGCGCGCAGTCCACCACCAGCCGGATACCCTCAATCGTCAGGCTCGTTTCGGCAATATTGGTCGCCAGCACCACCTTACGCGTACCGGCAGGCGCCGGGAGAATCGCCTTGCGCTGTTCGCTAAGCGTCAGCGCGCCGTATAACGGGCAAAGCTGCACGTCGCTTGCTACACGCTCCATAAGCTGTTCCTGCACGCGCTGAATTTCACCCACGCCCGGCAGGAATACAAGCAGCGAGCCGGCTTCTTCGCGCAGCAGATTCGCGACGACAACGGCCACCGCTTCGTCGAAGCGCTGATGGGCGGCAAGCGGGACGTAGCGTCGTGCAACCGGATAAGCGCGTCCTTCGGAGCGGATAACCGGCGCCTCGGGAAGACAGCACTGCAGGCGCTGGTTATCAAGCGTGGCCGACATGATCAGCAGCTTAAGATCGTCACGCAGGCCGAGCTGTACGTCCAACAGCAGCGCGAGGGCCAGATCGGCCTGCAGGCTGCGCTCGTGAAATTCATCGAGGATCACCAGCCCGATGCCGTTAAGCTCAGGATCCTGCTGGATCATGCGGGTCAGAATGCCTTCCGTCACCACCTCAAGCCGCGTATTCGGCCCGACGCAGGTTTCGGCGCGCATCCGGTAGCCAACCGTTTCTCCGGGCTTTTCACCGAGCAGTTCAGCCAGCCTCTGCGCGACGTTGCGCGCCGCCAGACGACGCGGTTCCAGCAGCAAAATACGTCCTTCGACGACGCCGGACTTAAGAATCTGCAGCGGAAGCCAGGTGGATTTCCCCGCCCCGGTAGGCGCATTAAGCAGCACCTGCGGCGAATGCTTAATCGCGTGAAGAACATCGGGTAACACCGCAGCGACCGGTAATGACGACACAAACAGCTCCAAAGGGTTAACATACGCAGTCGCGCATTGTAGCATCCCGCAAAATCTTAACCGAGAGACAACTATGGCCGACACCCGCCGACTGTTCTTCGCCCTCGAGATACCCGCCGAGGTGCAGCGGCAGATTATCGCCTGGCGTGCCGAAAACTTTCCCGAGGATGCCGGACGTCCCGTCGCCGCGGCCAGCCTGCATCTGACGCTCGCTTTTCTTGGCGACGTGAGCGGCGACAAGCAAAAAGCGCTGTGCCGGCTGGCCGG
>NZ_RCAA01000033.1:12555-55808 GCF_003628475.1 Enterobacter sp. R1(2018)
TGACGCCGGGCTGTGGGTCCGTTCACGGGTTGTCTGGCTCGGCCCGCGCCACGCTTCGCTCGGCCTGATTCAGCTGGCTAATATGCTACGCGCTCAGGCGGCAAGAAACGGCTGTTATCAAAGCCCGCAGCCGTTTCATCCTCATGTGACGCTGTATCGTAACGTGACCGGCGCCGTTTCCCTCCCGCCGCCCAACTTTCGCTGGCAGTTTAAAGTCGACGAGTTTGTGCTTTACGAGTCGGTTTACGCCCGGGGGCGTACCCGCTACCAGCCGCTGGAGCGCTGGCGGCTAAATAATAAGGAAGAGTAGATGGAATTTGTCCCGGCGCTACAGCCCGCCACGCTGATTAAACGTTATAAACGCTTTCTGGCCGATGTCGTCACCCCCGCCGGCGAATTACTGACGCTGCACTGCCCAAATACCGGCGCCATGACCGGCTGCGCAACGCCTGGCGATACCGTCTGGTATTCGACCTCGGCGAATTTAAAGCGCAAGTACGCCCATACCTGGGAGCTGACGCAGACACAAACCGGCGACTTTATCTGTGTGAATACGCTGCAGGCAAATAACGTCGTCAGGGAAGCGCTGAAAGAAAACCGGCTGGCGGAATTAAGCGGTTATACGGAAATCCTTAGCGAAGTGAAGTACGGCGCGGAACGCAGCCGCATCGATTTTATGCTGCAGGCGGAGAATAAAGTTAACTGCTATATTGAAGTGAAATCAGTCACGTTATCCGAACAGGGAAGTGGCTTTTTCCCGGACGCCGTCAGCCTTCGCGGGCAGAAGCATCTGCGGGAATTGATGAGCGTGGTTATGCATGGAGAGCGCGCAGTGCTGCTGTTTGCGGTATTACATTCCGCTATCACTCGTGTCTCACCGGCACGCCACATCGACGCAAAATATGCGCAACTTTTGTGCGAGGCGCAGGAATGCGGGGTAGAAATAATTGCCCGCCGGGCAGAACTTTCTGCCAAAGGGCTTACTCTAACTTCGCCGTTGCCTGTCTGTTTATAACGTTACATTTATAAAGAGCAGTTAACGTATTGTATGTTTTGTGTTCTGGCCGCTCGCGTAAATACGCTTTTCTTCACAGGGTTGTCAAGAGAGGAATTTATATAATTGCCATCCTGAAAAGCATCTGCTATTTATAGCGGCCTGATTTTCCCCCGACAGGGGACCGATAGTGCGTGTTAAGGAGAAGCAACATGCAAGAAGGGCAAAAGCGTAAAACATCGTCCCTGAGTATCCTCGCCATCGCTGGGGTGGAGCCGTACCAGGAGAAAGCGGGCGAAGAATACATGAACGAAGCCCAGCTGTCGCACTTCAGGCGTATACTTGAAGCCTGGCGTAACCAACTTATGGATGAAGTTGATCGTACCGTCACGCACATGCAGGATGAAGCCGCTAACTTCCCGGATCCGGTAGACCGTGCCGCCCAGGAAGAGGAGTTCAGCCTGGAACTGCGCAACCGCGATCGCGAACGTAAACTGATCAAGAAGATCGAAAAGACGCTCAAGAAAGTAGAAGACGAAGATTTTGGCTACTGCGAATCCTGCGGCGTTGAAATTGGCATTCGTCGTCTTGAAGCTCGTCCGACAGCTGATTTGTGTATCGACTGCAAAACGTTGGCAGAAATTCGCGAAAAACAGATGGCCGGCTAACGGCCCGCAATTTCACAACATTCCAAAGGCGGGAGTCTCTCCCGCCTTAATTATTTGTAGACTCATGACGGCTCCTCATTACATCGGGCGTTTTGCCCCCTCGCCTTCCGGCGAACTCCATTTCGGCTCGCTGATTGCCGCCCTTGGCAGCTATTTGCAGGCGCGCGCAAATCAGGGTCAGTGGCGGGTCCGTATCGAAGATATTGACCCGCCGCGCGAAGTACCCGGCGCCGCCGGGACCATTTTGCGCCAGCTTGACCATTACGGCCTGCGCTGGGACGGCGAAGTGCTTTGGCAGTCAGCGCGCCATGAAGCCTACCGCGAAGCGCTGGCCTGGCTGCGCCAGCACGGCTTAAGCTATTACTGCACCTGCACCCGCAGCCGCATTCAGCAGATCGGCGGTTTTTACGACGGCCATTGCCGGACGTTAAACCACGGGCCAGAAAACGCAGCGATGCGCCTGCTGCAGCGACAGCCGGTATTAAGTTTTGAGGATCGTCTGCGCGGCAGGTTAGTGGCCGACGAACATCTGGCGCGGGAAGATTTTATTATCCATCGCCGCGACGGGCTGTTTGCCTATAACCTCGCCGTGGTCGTCGATGATAATTACCAGGGCGTGACCGAAATTGTGCGCGGTGCCGATTTAATCGAACCCACAGTACGGCAAATTTCTCTGTATCAGCAGTTTGGCTGGCGCGTGCCGCAATACGTTCATCTGCCGCTGGCGCTAAACGAGCAGGGTAATAAATTATCCAAGCAAAACCATGCTCCCGCCCTGCCGCAGGACGACCCGCGCCCGGTGCTGGCCGCGGCTTTAACTTTTTTAAACCAGCCGCTTATTTCCCCCTGGCAGGATCTCACGCTTGAGGGTCTGCTAAGCGAAGCGGTGGAAAAATGGTCGCTTGCAAAGGTGCCATTAACTATGCAAACGAATACGTCATTCTCAAATGCCCCGCACTGAGCTATGATTAGCCGCTGTTTTTTTTGTCCCTAATGATTGACACTGCCGAGGTGGACTATTTTTACCCGAGTCGCTAATTTTTGCCGCAAGGTGCTTAACCGCGATGATGTTGTGGCGCAGGAGAGCGAAGATCTCCCGCAAATCACGGTCATTCCGCGTGACCAGCACGCTATCTCCCGCAAAGATATCAGTGAAAATGCCCTCAAGGTGCTCTATCGTCTGAATAAAGCTGGCTACGAGGCATACCTTGTCGGCGGCGGCGTTCGTGACCTTCTGCTTGGCAAAAAACCGAAAGATTTCGACGTCACAACCAGCGCCACGCCGGATCAGGTACGTAAACTGTTCCGCAACTGCCGCCTGGTGGGCCGTCGTTTCCGCCTGGCTCACGTGATGTTCGGACCGGAAATCATCGAAGTCGCCACCTTCCGCGGCCACCACGAAGAGCAAAAAGCCGATCGTCAGACTTCGCAAACCGGTCAAAACGGCATGCTGCTGCGCGATAACATCTTCGGCTCCATCGAAGAAGACGCCCAGCGTCGCGACTTCACCATCAACAGCCTCTACTACAGCGTGGCGGATTTTTCAGTTCGCGACTACGTTGGCGGCCTGCGTGATTTACGCAACGGCATGATTCGCCTGATTGGCGATCCGGAAACGCGCTACCGTGAAGATCCGGTGCGCATGCTGCGCGCGGTCCGCTTTGCGGCCAAGCTGAATATGACTATCAGCCCGGAAACCGGCGAGCCTATTCCGCGCCTCGCTACGTTGATTAACGATGTGCCTCCGGCACGCCTGTTCGAAGAATCCCTCAAGCTGCTGCAGGCGGGCCACGGCTACGCAACCTATGAACTGCTGCGTGAATACCAGCTGTTCCAGCCGCTGTTCCCGATTATCACCCGCTACTTCACCGAGCAGGGCGACAGCCCGATGGAGCACATCATTGCTCAGGTGCTGAAGAACACCGATAACCGTATTCAAAATGATATGCGCGTTAACCCGGCCTTCCTGTTCTCCGCTATGTTCTGGTATCCGCAGCTGGAGATGGCGCAGAAGCTCACCCAGGAAAGCGGCCTTGCCTATATGGACGCTTTCGCCCTGGCGATGAACGAAGTGCTGGACGAAGCCTGCCGCGCGCTGGCGATTCCAAAGCGTATTACGACGCTGGTACGCGATATCTGGAGCCTGCAGCTGCGCCTGTCGCGCCGCCAGGGCAAGCGTGCCTGGAAGCTGATGGAGCATCCTAAATTCCGCGCCGCGTACGATCTGCTGGCCCTGCGCGCCGAAGTGGAAAACAATCAGGAGCTGCAACGCCTGACCAAATGGTGGGGCGAGTTCCAGGTGGCCGCGCCGCCAATGCAAAAAGACATGCTCAACGATTTGGGTGATGAACCCGCAGCGCGCCGTCGCCATCGTCGCCCGCGCAAGCGTGCGCCGCGCAGCGGAGGAGCTGCATGACGCTGGCGTATATAGCGCTGGGCAGCAATCAGGCGTCGCCGCTGGATCAGATTGCCCACGCGCTTAACGCCATCGCGGCCATTCCGCAAAGTCGGGTGGTCGCCACTTCTTCTTTTTATCGTACTCCCCCGCTCGGCCCGCAGGATCAGCCGGATTACCTGAATGCCGCAGTGGCGCTGGAAACAGAGCTGTCCCCCGAAGCGCTGCTTGACCATACCCAGCGCATTGAGCTTGAGCAGGGGCGCGAGCGCAAAGCTGAACGCTGGGGGCCGCGCACGCTTGATCTCGACATCATGCTGTTCGGCGAGTTAACCCTTTCCACGCCGCGCCTGACCGTGCCCCATTACGATATGAAAAACCGGGCATTTATGCTGGTGCCGCTGCTAGAAATCGCCCCTGACTGCGTTTTCCCGGAAGGCCTGCGCGTCGCCGACGTGCTCGCGACGCTTTCCCGCGCGGGCATTACTTACTGGTAACGCCGAAGCTTTTCCTTTGTTAAAGTAGCCATCAATTACACTCCCTCACTCTTCCAATCCAGGGACTGCCATGAAACCAATCACAATGTCTCAGTTGCGCCAGTGGAAACAGGCTCAACGCAAATTCGCCACCATCACCGCCTATGACTTCAGCTTTGCCAAACTCTTTGCCGAAGAGGGCATCGGCGTAATGCTGGTCGGCGATTCATTAGGGATGACGGTTCAGGGGCACGACTCTACGCTGCCGGTAACCGTAGCAGATATCGCTTACCACACGCGCGCGGTTCGCCGCGGTGCGCCGCACTGTCTGCTGCTTGCGGACCTGCCGTTTATGACTTACGCCACGCCAGAACAGGCCTTCGCCAATTCGGCCGAGGTGATGCGCGCCGGTGCGAATATGGTGAAAATCGAAGGCGGCCGCTGGCTTGTGGAGACCGTCAAAATGCTCACCGAGCGCGCCGTACCGGTTTGCGGCCACCTGGGCCTGACGCCGCAATCGGTGAATATCTTCGGCGGCTACAAGGTTCAGGGGCGCGACGAGGCGGCCGCGCAAACGTTGTTTGACGATGCCGTAGCGCTCGAAGCCGCCGGCATTCAGCTCTTAGTGCTGGAGTGCGTGCCGGTTGCGCTGGCTAAACGCATTACCGAAGCGCTGACCATCCCGGTGATTGGCATCGGCGCGGGCAACGTTACCGACGGCCAGATTCTGGTGATGCACGACGCCTTCGGCATCACCGGCGGCCATATTCCAAAATTTGCGAAAAACTTCCTCGCTGAAGCGGGCGATATGCGCGCAGCCGTGCGCCAGTACGCCGCCGAGGTTGAGTCCGGCGCGTATCCGGGCGAAGAACACAGTTTCCACTGACAGGAGAAAGGTTGTGTTAATTATCGAGACGTTACCGCAGCTGCGCCTGCAAATTCGCCGCTGGCGCCAGGAAGGCAAGCGCATCGCTCTGGTGCCTACCATGGGCAACCTGCACGACGGACATATGACGCTGGTTGAAGAAGCAAAGGCCGCGGCCGATGTGGTGGTGGTGAGCATTTTTGTCAATCCGATGCAGTTCGACCGCCCGGAAGACCTGGCGCATTACCCGCGCACGCTGCAGGAAGACTGCGAGAAGCTCAATCGCCGCAAGGTCGATTTGGTATTTGCCCCCGCTCCGTCAGACGTGTATCCGCAGGGCATGGATACGCAGACTTTTGTCGACGTGCCGGGCATTTCCACCATTCTTGAAGGCGCGAGCCGTCCGGGCCATTTCCGCGGCGTGTCCACCATCGTCAGCAAGCTGTTTAACCTGGTTCAGCCGGATATCGCCTGCTTTGGCGAAAAGGACTACCAGCAGCTGGCGCTGATCCGCAAGATGGTTGCCGATATGGGCTATGACATTGAGATCGTCGGCGTGCCGACGGTACGCGCGAAAGACGGGCTGGCTTTAAGCTCCCGCAATGGCTACCTGACCGCGGACGAGCGCAAAATCGCCCCGAGCCTGGCGAAAGTGATGAACTCGCTGGCCGACAAGCTGCGCGCGGGCGAGCGCGACATCGAAGAAATGCTGGCGCTTGCGGCGGCCGAGCTGAACGAAAAAGGCTTCCGTTCCGACGATCTGCAAATCCGTGACGCGGACACGCTGCAGGAGCTGGACGCCCGGAGCAAACGCGCGGTGATCCTGATGGCCGCATGGCTTGGCAAGGCGCGTCTGATTGATAACGTTCAGGTTGATTTAGCGCAGTAGACAGTCCGAAAAAAACGGGCAATACTGCTGCGATATATTCATGGAGCCGATATGTATCGGTTCTGTTTAAGCCCAGTAAGAAAGGTTTAATTTTATGATTCGCACCATGCTGCAAGGCAAGTTACACCGCGTGAAAGTGACCCAGGCGGACTTGCACTATGAAGGCTCCTGCGCCATCGATCAGGACTTCCTGGAGGCGGCAGGCATTCTGGAATATGAAGCCATCGATATCTATAACGTGACCAACGGCAAGCGTTTCTCCACTTACGCTATCGCCGGCGAGCGCGGTTCTAAAATTATCTCCGTCAACGGCGCCGCCGCGCATTGCGCCGACGTGGGCGACATCCTGATTATCGCCACCTACGTGACGATGCCGGACGAGCAGGCCCGCAGCTGGCAGCCGAAAGTGGCCTACTTTGATGGCGACAACGAGATGAAGCGCCTGGCAAAAGCCGTACCGGTTCAGGTCGCTTAAGCTTCAGCATTGAAAAAAGACCCGCCTTAGGCGGGTCTTTTTTTGCTCAGGATGCCGGCTGGTTAGAAATCAGCCGTGACATTGTCTCCAGCGAATCCGTACGCAGAATATAAAGGCGTTTTAACAAGAACGGATTATCCCCCGGCTTTACCTTGCCCCTTACCGTGGTTACCGCCATATGGAACCCCGCGTCATTCGCCGCCTTCACCGCTTTGTCGTCATAGCCGCCAAACGGATAGGACAAATAGAGCACGTGCGGATTGAACTGCGCCAGCGCGCGCCTGGAGCGTTCAAAATCGAACAGAACGTTATGATAGCTGCGGCTGAGCAAGATTGGGTGGCGGTAGCCGTCGACCCGGTGCAGAAAATGGGTGTGCGACTGCACGTCAAACACGTCCTGGCTGGCCTGCAGCTCCGAGACGCTCATAAACTGCAACGCCTGCGGATTCCACTGCTGCGGGTGTCGCTTAATGCGTGACGAAATGATAAACGAAGTCGCCTTAAAGCCGTACTCTTTGAGAATCGGATAGGCGTAGCGATAAACCGACTTTAAGCCGTCATCGAAGGTGATCACCACCGAACGCGCAGGCAGGTTCATGCGGTTACGCACGTAGCCTTCGAGCTGGTACATGGTCAGCGTGGTATAGCCCATATCGCGCAGCCAGGTCATCTGGTTGCTAAAGGCCACTACGGAGGTGGTGGTTGAGGTATGGCGGAAGCGCGTGTTTTCTTCGTCGCGCAGGATGTGGTGATAGGTCAGCACCGGAATGCCGTTATCCTGCTGCGCATCCAGGCTGCTGATATAGCCCAGACGGTTGCCGATGCGGATCTGAAACCAGGTCTGGTTCAGACGGTCTTTCAGGCGCGCAATAACGGGGTAACGCAGGTTTTCCGCCAGCGTACCAAAAGGCGCGCTGCCGGTGCTTGGGGCGTTATAAATCTGCACGTCGCGGAAGGTGACAAGATTTTGGTTGCTGAGCGGCTTGTTTAAATCGCCCAGCCGGTCTTCAACGCGCTGTTTACCCGCCACCGGCCCGAGATGGGTTTTGTCGATAAAGCCGGTGCCGAAGCCAAAGCGAAATTCGTAATAATCCGCCGCCGTAGGCACCACCGCAAGAATTTGCCCTTCCTGAATCGTACCTACCGTTTTGACTTTATCGCCTACCTGCGCCCAGACGACGGCATCTTCGGTAGTTTGCATATATTGCGCAGGAGTGGCATGGCTGCTGAGCAGACTGGCATTCGCGTGCCCCATGCAGCACAGCATCAGCAGGCCGTAGAAAACTCGAGTTAACATAAAGGTTTGATAGCACATTTGCACAACGAAGGAAGGAGCGCTTATTTTAGCAAAACCCCAACTAATACCAACCCTTCAAATCAGTACTGATGCAATAAGATAAAGGGCGGATGTTTTTTCTGCTGGTGCCAGAGGCTGGTGACGTCATCGCCGCCCTCCTCTACAATGAGCTGGCGGAAGGCATCGCTTGAGAGCGTATCGCGATAGTTACGCATGGCGAAAAGCAGCGGTAGCGTAACGCCGGAGATAACTTCGCAGTGGGAGTGTTTATGGCACAGCTGCGCGGCCGTACGGTAGGGAGCGGCGCCGGTTTTATCGGTCAGGAAAATGACGCCGTCTCCGGAATCGCACTTATACAGGGCATCGCATAGCATGCGGCCGAGCATATTGGTGCTAAGACCTTCCCAGAAATTAATGGCATAGCACTGCGGCTCAGGGCCAAAGCGCTCCTGAATGACATCCAGCATATCCTGTGCAAAGTAGTCGTGACCTGTAATCACCCATCCCAGCATATCGCATCTCCTTTCCGCGAAACGCCAGTGTGACACAACGGGCTGCAGACGGTGTGATATCAGTCAATCTCTGGCTGAAAACGTTCAGAAAGCTTCCCCCGCAGGGGAAGCCACAGGTTAGCTGCGCAGACCGCGACCGCGCTGGATCAGATACCAGCACAGCAGATAAAACGCGGCGATAAAGCCCACCAGCACCACTACGGTGAAGAGCAACGGAACGTCGCTGATGCCGAGAAAACCAAAGCGGAAGCCGCTAATCATATAGACGATTGGGTTGAGGTGCGACAGCGCCTGCCAGAACGGCGGCAGCAGCGTCAGCGAATAGAATACCCCGCCCAGATAGGTCAGCGGCGTCAGCACGAAGGTGGGAATCAGGCTGATATCGTCAAACGTTTTGGCAAACACGGCGTTGAGTAATCCCGCCAGGGAGAACAGGACCGCTGTCAGCACCAGCGTCAGGGCGACAAATAGCCAGGAGTGGACATGGAACGGCACGAAGAACAGCGAAATCGCCGTCACCAGCACGCCCACACACAGCCCGCGCGCCACGCCGCCGCCGACGTAGCCGGCGATAATAACGTGCGTAGGCACCGGCGCCACCAGCAGCTCTTCGATATTACGCTGGAACTTAGCACTGAAGAACGACGAGGCTACGTTTGCGTATGCGTTGGTGATCACCGCCATCATGATCAGCCCCGGGACGATAAACTGCATGTAGGTAAAACCGTGCATTTCGCCGATGCGCGAGCCGATCAGATTGCCGAAGATAATGAAATAAAGCGTCATGGTGATAACGGGCGGCACCAGAGTCTGAATCCAGATGCGGGTGAAACGGTGGATCTCCTTGGTCCAGATGCTTTTTAACGCCACCCAGTAAAGATGCATCATGCGCGCTCTCCTGTTTTATTGACCAGCGTGACGAACAGCTCTTCCAGACGGTTGGCCTTGTTACGCATGCTTAATACCTGCACGCCCTGCGCGCTTAGCTGACTAAAGACGCTGTTGATGCCCTGCTCGCGCAGCACTTCCACCTCAAGCGTCGAGGTATCCACCAGACGGTACTGGTAGCCGTCAAGCTTCGGCAGCGGGCTTTTTGGCGCGAGATCGAGAATAAAGGTTTCGGACTTCAGCTTGGAAAGCAGCGACTTCATTGAGGTATTCTCCACCAGCTCGCCGCTTTGAATAATGCCGATGTTGCGGCAGAGCATTTCAGCTTCTTCCAGGTAGTGGGTGGTCAAAATGATGGTGGTGCCTTTATCGTTAAGGTCTTTTAAAAAGCCCCACATGGAACGACGAAGCTCAATATCGACGCCCGCGGTTGGCTCATCAAGGATCAAGAGTTTAGGTTCATGCATCAGCGCCCTGGCAATCATCAGACGACGCTTCATGCCGCCTGATAACATGCGCGCACGTTCGTTGCGTTTTTCCCACAGATCGAGCTGTTTTAAATATTTTTCGCTGCGCGCTATCGCTTCGCCGCGCTCAACGCCGTAATAGCCGGCCTGATGCACCACGATCTGCTGCACCGTCTCAAACGGATTGAAGTTAAACTCCTGCGGAACCAGCCCGAGCTGGCGCTTTGCATTCACCACGTCTTTTTGCAGGTCGTAACCAAACACGCGCACGCGGCCGGAGGTTTTATTTACCAGCGAGCTGATGATGCCGATGGTGGTAGACTTGCCCGCGCCGTTCGGGCCCAGCAAGGCGTAAAAATCCCCCGCCTCAACGCGAAGATCTATGCCGCGCAGGGCCTGTACGCCGCCGGGATAGGTTTTCGTGAGCTTTTCCAGTTCTAATGCAATGGTCATTGTTTGGGGTTACCTTTCACGATACAAATTTGTTAAGCAGTTTTAAAATTTATCGAGTTGCCCTATATTACCTCAACGCACTTATTCGGTTACAGGTTGTTAACCTCCATGAAAGATATAGATACCCTCATCAGCAATAACCAGGTTTGGTCAAAACTGATGGAGGATGAAGACCCGGGCTTTTTTGAACGCCTGGCCCTGGCGCAAAAACCTCGTTTTCTGTGGATTGGCTGCTCGGATAGCCGCGTACCGGCTGAACGTCTGACCGGCCTTGAGCCCGGTGAGCTGTTTGTTCATCGCAACGTGGCGAATCTCGTTATCCATACCGATTTAAACTGCCTTTCCGTCGTGCAGTACGCGGTGGATGTGCTTGAAGTTGAACACATCATCATCTGCGGCCACTACGGCTGCGGCGGCGTTCAGGCGGCGGTTGAGAATCCGGATTTAGGCCTTATCAACAACTGGCTGCTGCACATCCGTGATATCTGGTTCAAACATAGCTCGCTGCTGGGAGAACTCCCGCAGGAACAGCGCCTTGATACCTTATGCGAACTGAACGTTATGGAGCAGGTGTATAACCTGGGCCACTCTACGATTATGCAATCCGCGTGGAAACGCGGGCAGAAAGTCACGGTTCACGGTTGGGCTTACGGTATTCACGACGGTCGCCTGCGCGATCTGGAAGTGACGGCAACCAGCCGCGAATCCCTTGAGCAGAGGTATCGCAGCGGGATTTCAAACCTCAAGCTGACCCACAGCAGCCATAAGAATAGAGCGGTTTCCCAGTAACACAGATAGCAAAAAGGGCCTTCACGGCCCTTTTTTTTCCCCTACGCTTAACTATTCGTCCAGCAGAACGACTTTACCGACGTACGGCAGATGACGATAGCGCTGGGCATAGTCGATACCGTAGCCCACGACGAACTCGTCAGGGATAGAGAAGCCGACCCATTCGACGTTGACGTCCACTTCGCGGCGCTCGGGTTTATCCAGTAACGTACAGATAGCCAGGGATTTTGGTTCGCGCAGGCTGAGAATTTCACGCACTTTGCTTAGCGTGTTGCCGGAATCGATGATGTCCTCAACAATCAGTACGTCTTTGCCGCGAATATCTTCATCAAGGTCTTTGAGGATTTTCACATCGCGGGTGGTAGACATGCCGCTGCCGTAGCTGGAGGCGGTCATGAAATCGACTTCGTGGGGCACCTGCACCTCACGGCACAGGTCCGCCATAAACATAAACGAGCCGCGCAGCAGGCCAACCAGCACCATATCACTACCGCTGTCACGATAATGTTCGCTTATCAGGCGACCTAATTCAGCGATACGGGACTTGATCTCCGCTTCCGGGATCATCACTTCTACAGTATGTTTCATATCTATAACCATATGATTTAAAAACAAATCATTTAATGTCGGCGCAGCGTTATCCAACACAAAATATTCAGGCCAGCAGTATAACAGCAAAACGCAGTTGCATGGGCTTTCGCTAAAAAAGCCATTTATGTGATGTGAGTCACACTTGTTAATAACTATAATTAACTGCTATCAAACTTTTAAGAGCGTGATAATTGTGAAAATAAATAACTCAGAAAGGCGTGTCTTCACGACCTTATCGGCCCTGTTTGCGGTGCTTACCGGGCTTTATTTACTTATTGGCGGGATATGGTTAGTGGCAATTGGTGGGTCATATTACTACCCAATTGCCGGGGTGGTGATGCTTGTCACCGCATGGTTACTTTGGCAACGTAAAGTCCTGGCGCTGTGGGTTTATGCCGCGTTGCTGCTTTGCACCCTCGCATGGTCGGTCTGGGAAGTTGGTTTTGACTTCTGGGCGCTTACGCCGCGTTTGGATGTGCTGTTCTTCTTTGGCGTGTGGCTGCTGCTGCCCTTTGTCTATCGCCAGTTCATTCTGCCTTCCGCAGGCGCCGCGCCGGCATTAGGCGCCGTTCTGGCCATTACCGTGGTAGCTCTTATCTGGGCGGTGTTTAACGATCCGCAGGAAATTAACGGCACGCTCAGCGCAGAGGCCACCGCCGCTGCCGCACCGGCCTCCACCATTCCTGACGCCGACTGGCCTGCTTACGGCCGTAATCAGGAAGGCCAACGCTACTCTCCGTTAAAACAGATCAACGATAAAAACGTCGGTCAGCTGAAAGAGGCCTGGTCATTCCAGACCGGCGATGTGAAGCGTCCAACCGATCCGGGCGAAATCACCAACGAAGTTACCCCGATTAAAATCCGCGACACGCTTTACCTGTGTACCGCGCACCAGCAGCTGTTTGCGCTGGATGCCGCTACCGGCAAGCAGAAGTGGAAATTCGATCCGCGTCTGGATACCAATCCTTCGTTCCAGCACGTGACCTGTCGTGGCGTTTCCTATCATGAAGCTACGGCGGATAACGCCAGCCCGGACGTGGTTTCAGACTGTCCGCGCCGTATCATTCTTCCAGTGAACGACGGCCGCGTGTTTGCCCTGAACGCTGATAACGGTCAGCTGTGCGAAAGCTTTGCCAACAAAGGCATTCTGAACCTGCAAACGAATATGCCGGTCACCACGCCTGGCATGTACGAGCCGACCTCGCCGCCAATCATTACTGATAAAGTAATAGTGATTGCGGGTGCGGTAACGGATAACTACTCTACCCGCGAGCCGTCCGGCGTTATTCGTGGATTTGACGTCAACAGCGGTAAACTGCTGTGGGCATTCGATCCGGGCGCGAAAGACCCGAATGCGATTCCGGACGATGAGCATCACTTCACCATCAACTCACCTAACTCCTGGGCGCCGGCTGCGTACGATGCCAAACTGGATCTGGTGTATCTGCCGATGGGCGTGACCACGCCGGATATCTGGGGCGGCAACCGTACGCCTGAGCAGGAACGTTATGCCAGCAGCATCCTGGCGCTTAACGCGACCACAGGTAAACTGGCCTGGTCTTATCAAACCGTGCACCACGATCTGTGGGACATGGATATGCCTTCCCAGCCGACCCTTGCGGATATCACCGACAAGAACGGCAACACCGTTCCGGTAATTTACGCGCCGGCGAAAACCGGCAACATCTTTGTGCTGGACCGTCGTGACGGCAAGCTGGTTGTGCCAGCGCCGGAAAAACCGGTGCCGCAGGGCGCAGCGAAAGGCGACCACGTTACCCCAACCCAGCCGTTCTCCGATCTGAGCTTCCGTCCGAAGAAAGATCTAAGCGGCGCGGATATGTGGGGCGCGACCCTCTACGATCAGATGGTCTGCCGCATTATCTTCCACAAACTGCGTTATGAAGGCATCTTCACCCCGCCGTCTGAACAGGGTACGCTGGTGTTCCCTGGCAACCTGGGGATGTTCGAATGGGGCGGTATTTCCGTCGATCCGAACCGTCAGGTGGCTATTGCCAACCCGATGGCGCTGCCGTTTGTCTCCCGCCTGATGCCGCGCGGCCCGGGCAACCCGATGGAGCCGCCTGCAGCAGGACAGGGCACCGGTTCTGAGGTAGGTATTCAGCCGCAGTACGGCGTGCCTTATGGCGTAACGCTCAACCCGTTCCTCTCTCCGTTCGGCTTACCTTGTAAGCAACCGGCGTGGGGCTATATCTCTGCGGTGGATCTGAAAACCAACGAAGTGGTGTGGAAAAAACGTATCGGTACCGTGCGCGACAGCTCGCCGCTTCCGCTGCCGTTTAAGATGGGGATGCCGATGCTGGGCGGTCCGATTTCCACCGCGGGCAACGTACTGTTCATTGGGGCGACCGCAGATAATTACCTGCGCGCGTACAATATGAGCAACGGTGAAAAACTGTGGGAAGCGCGTCTGCCGGCCGGTGGCCAGGCAACGCCGATGACTTATGAAGTGAACGGTAAACAGTACGTCGTGATTTCCGCAGGCGGCCACGGCTCCTTCGGCACGAAGATGGGCGATTATATCGTCGCCTATGCTTTACCGGACGACGCTAAGTAATATAAAAGCGGCTAAGCGCAGACGCGCTTAGCCGCCCTGCTCTTCATTTGTTTGCATGATGTCGGATGGCGCTACGCTTAGCCGACCTACAGATGAACTGCGGCAAACCAAACCTAAGGGCGGATAAGCGCCAGCGCTTATCCGCTTTTTTACGCCACCGTAAACCCGAGCATCATACCGGTATCTTCGTGCTCAAGCAGATGGCAGTGCGCCATATAGGCATGCTCCCTCGACGCCAGATTATCAAAGCGAACCAGCACCTCGCTGCGTCCGCCTTCTACATGAACCGTATCCTTCCAGCCCTGACGATGGGCGGCGACCGGCTGGCCGTTTTCGCTCAGAATACGGAACTGCGTGCCGTGAATATGGAACGGGTGCAGCATCATGTCGCCTTCGCCCGAGAGGGTCCATTTCTCGTATTGCCCCTTAACGACCGCAAAAGCGGGCTCGTTCATTTCAAAGGCCTTGCCGTTAATCCTGTTGGCGTTATGGAAGTCAAATCCCTGCCCTCCTTTCCCATGCGCCATGGCACCATGATGCATTCCCTGCATGTTGCCGTGTCCGGCCATGCTCATGCCCGCCATCGCCTGCTGGCCGTACTTATCCGTCAGCGCCTGCATACCCATCATATCGAGCATCGGATCCATCGTTAGCTGCAGCAGGCGTTGGTTTAGACCTTCATGCGCAGGCAGCGCGGGCATCTTCGCCAACCTGTCCGGCAGCGTGCCCGAAGCGGCAATACGCAGCGGCTGGATACGCGCAACCGGCGCTGGCTTATCGAAAGGCGCGACGGTCATGCCCATCTGTTTGACGGGCAGCGTGACGATATCAAAAGGCCTGCCGTCGCTGGTATCCACCAGCACCTCGAAGCGTTCGCCCGTCAGCATCGGCAGCTCGGTAACCCTGACCGGCTCGGCCAGCAGGCCGCCGTCGCTGGCAATCACGTATAAAGGACGATTGTCGCTGGCGGCGATGTTCAGGGAACGGGCGTTACAGCCGTTCAGCAGGCGCAGGCGCAGCCAGCCGCGCGGGTTGGCATGCTGCGGATAGCTCACGCCGTTGCACAGCAGGGTATCACCAAACCAGCCCACCGCGGCGCTTATCAGGTCCAGCTGGTAATCAATCTGTCCGTCCGCGGAAAAACGTTTGTCCTGAATAATCAGCGGAACATCGTCAATGCCCCACTGCTTTGGCAGCATCAGCTGGCGGCTTTCGGTGTCTTCAATTAACACCAGCCCTGCAAGGCCCATGGCCACCTGATGGCCGGTTTTACCGTGCTGATGAGGATGGAACCAGCACGTCGCCGCCCGCTGATGCGGGGTAAAAGTGACGCTGCGCTTGCCGCCTGCGGCAATCACGCCCTGCGGGCCGCCGTCGACTTCGCCCGGGACCTCCAGTCCATGCCAGTGCACCGTAGTGTCTTCAGCCAGGCTATTATAGATATCAACGGTAACAGCTTCGTTCTGCGTAAGCCGCAGGGCGGGACCGAGCAGATTGCCGTTGTATCCCCAGGTGGTGGCAGAGTTTGCCCCAAAAGCGGTCTTGCCGGACTGCACGGTTAAGCGGATGCTGTTTCTGGCATCCGGCACGAGTAAATCAGGGATGGGTAAAACGGGGAGATCCGCCGCCAGCGCCGCACGGCTCCAGAGCGGCAGCGCGCTGAACGCGCCGACGGCGGCGGAATATTTTAAGAAATCACGACGATGCATATTCAAGTCCTTCAGGTCAGCAGGCGTGTCCGTGAGCATAAACCTTTCCCCAACGGGAAGGTCAAGTTTGCGGCAGATAATAAATCTCGTCGTGGTCCAATTAACTGTGATAACGTTTCGCATCTGATAAAAAGTGGTAGACGTGATGAAGATGGGAGTTAGGGCGTTAATGTTGGGTGTTTTGCTGGCCTTTTCCACCAGCAGTCAGGCACTTAGCGAATCCGAAGCAGAAGATATGGCCGATCTGACTGCGGTGTTTGTGTTTCTGAAAAATGATTGCGGCTATCAAAACCTCCCTAACGGACAGATTCGTCGCGCGCTGGTCTTTTTTGCTCAGCAAAACCAGTGGGATTTAAGCAACTACGATAGCTTCAACATGAAGGCTTTGGGCGAGGACAGCTACCGCGATCTGAGCGGCATCGCCATCCCGACGGCAAACAAATGTAAATCGTTGGCCCGTGACTCTTTAAGCCTGCTCGCCTACGTTAAGTAATCCGTCTTCCTCAAGCCTCTGCTGAAATAATAGCCGTGCATAGGCGGCTATTGTTGGCTATCATGTTGCGCCCATTTTTCAAGGGTGTTAACGAAGAGGTGTAGGCCCATGACCGATAAAAAAGTGTGGCGCGAAACGCTGCATGAAAATTTTGGCCAGTACTTTGCCATCGACAACGTGCTGTATCACGAGAAGACGGAACACCAGGATCTGGTTATCTTCGAGAACGCCGCTTTTGGGCGCGTGATGGCGTTAGATGGCGTGGTGCAAACCACCGAACGCGACGAGTTCATTTACCATGAAATGATGACCCACGTTCCGCTGCTGGCCCACGGCCAGGCGAAGCACGTGCTGATTATCGGCGGCGGCGATGGCGCGATGCTGCGTGAAGTCACGCGACATAAAAGCATTGAAAGCATCACCATGGTGGAGATCGATGCGGGCGTAGTGTCGTTTTGCCGCCGGTATCTGCCGAACCATAACGCCGGCAGCTACGACGATCCGCGCTTTAAGCTGGTTATCGACGACGGCGTTAATTTTGTTAACCAGACCTCGCAAACCTTTGACGTGATTATTTCCGACTGCACCGACCCCATCGGTCCGGGTGAAAGTCTGTTTACCTCCGCGTTTTACGAAGGGTGCAAACGCTGCCTGAACCCCGGCGGGATTTTTGTGGCGCAAAACGGCGTGTGCTTCCTGCAGCAGGATGAAGCCATCGACAGCCACCGCAAACTGGGCCACTACTTTGCAGATGTAAGCTTTTACCAGGCGGCGATCCCTACCTATTTCGGCGGCATCATGACCTTTGCCTGGGCGACGGATAACCCCGAACTTCGCCAACTGAGCGCCGAAACCATCCAGAAGCGTTGCCAAAAAGCCGGCATTAGCTGCCGCTATTACAACCCGGCAATCCACACGGCGGCGTTCGCTTTGCCGCAGTATTTACAAGATGCGCTGGCCAGCCAGTCATCCTAAGGAGGTGATAAAAATTGAAAAAGCTGAAACTGCACGGCTTTAACAACCTGACGAAAAGCCTGAGTTTTTGTATCTACGATATCTGCTATGCCAAAACCGCCGACGAGCGCGATGGTTATATTGCGTATATTGATGAGCTGTATAACGCCAACCGTCTGACGGAGATCCTCAGCGAGACCTGTTCCATTATTGGCGCGAATATTTTGAATATCGCCCGCCAGGACTACGAACCGCAGGGTGCGAGCGTCACTATTCTGGTAAGCGAAGAGCCGGTCGACCCGCAAAGCATCGACAAGTCTGAGCATCCCGGCCCGCTGCCGGACGCCATCGTCGCCCACCTTGATAAAAGCCATATTTGCGTACACACCTATCCGGAAAGCCACCCGGAAGGCGGCCTGTGTACTTTCAGGGCCGATATAGAAGTATCGACCTGCGGCGTCATTTCACCGCTTAAGGCGCTGAACTACCTTATTCACCAGCTGGAATCCGATATCGTCACCGTTGATTACCGCGTGCGCGGCTTTACCCGCGACGTAAACGGCATGAAACACTTTATCGATCATGAAATTAACTCGATTCAGAACTTTATGTCCGACGATATGAAGGCGCTATACGATATGCTGGACGTGAACGTTTATCAGGAAAACATCTTCCATACCAAGATGCTGCTAAAAGAGTTCGATTTGAAGCACTATATGTTCCACACCCGCCCGGAAGATCTGAGCGAGGAGGAACGCAGGATGATTACGGATTTACTCTGGAAAGAGATGCGCGAGATTTATTACGGACGCAATATCCCGCATATCTGATGCTGATGCGGCGGGTAGCGCTTTGTTACCCGCCTTGCAAAGAAATCGGCTAGCGGTGGTTCACAAACTCCCGGTAGGCATTCACTACCTGCAGAAAGTCTTCTACGCCGCAGAATGACAGGCTCTCTTCGTCATAGTAGCTCATCCCTTCTTCTATCTCATCGCCGGTCATCTCCAGCTGGTTGGCGCGGATAATCACCTCTTCGCCATCAAGCCAGAGGGTGTATTCATGCCCGGTGCGCTGCCACTGGCGTTCGCTGCCTTTTACCGCCTGAGCCGCCTGCTCCACTTCCTCGAGCAGCTTAAGGTTATCTTTTACTTCTTCGTTAAACCAATGGCCCACGACTTCGTGGCCCATTGACATACGCACCAGCACTCGCCCGGTGACATCGCGCAAAAACTCATATTCCATGGTGTATTCCTCTGCTGGGCGAGGGAAATCCAGCACCCCTTCGCGTATAGAGTAATTATCGCAGCAAAGTCGGCGAAAAACAGCGTGGTGGAGCGCCTTGCGCAAATAAAAAGGGAGGCCGAAGCCTCCCTTCTGATTACTGACAAAGAAGAAAAAAGCATGGTTTTTCCTTCTTTGTGGTTATTTGTCGAAAATCAATGAATTGATTTTCCTTATTTTTAATGACGACTCCCTTGTACATTATGAATGCCGGAAGTTGCTCATCATTAACAAGGGAGGCCGAAGCCTCCCTTTTACATTTTGCTTAATTTCAGACCGCGGTCTGGAAAATAACGCCGTCGGCCTTCTCGGTATACTGAGAAAGCTTATCGAAGTTCAGATAGCGATAGGTGTCTACCGCCGTCTTATCGACCTGCGCCATAAAGGTCTGGTATTCGTCAGGCGTTGGCAGCTTGCCCAGCAGAGAAGCGACGGCGGCCAGCTCTGCGGATGCCAGGAAGACGTTCGCCCCGGTGCCTAAACGGTTCGGGAAGTTACGGGTAGAGGTTGAAACCACCGTCACGCCATCGGCGACGCGCGCCTGGTTACCCATGCACAGCGAACAGCCTGGGATTTCGATACGCGCTCCGCTCTTGCCAAAGACGCTGTAGTAGCCTTCCTCAGTGAGCTGTGCGGCATCCATACGCGTTGGCGGCGCCACCCACAGACGAGTCGGCAGCTGGCCCTGGTGACTATCCAGCAGCTTGCCTGCGGCACGGAAGTGGCCGATGTTAGTCATGCAGGAACCGATAAACACCTCATCGATTTTTTCACCCGCAACGTCTGACAGCAGACGCGCGTCGTCCGGATCGTTCGGCGCGCACAGGATTGGCTCTTTGATATCGTTCAGGTCGATTTCAATTACCGCCGCGTACTCCGCATCCGCGTCCGCTTCCATCAGCTGCGGATCGGCCAGCCATTTTTCCATGCCCTGGATACGGCGCTCAAGCGTACGGCGATCGCCGTAGCCTTCGGCGATCATCCATTTCAGCAGCACGATGTTCGAGTTCAGGTACTCCTCGATCGGCTCGCGATCCAGCTTGATGGTGCAGCCTGCGGCGGAACGCTCGGCAGAGGCATCGGTCAGCTCAAACGCCTGCTCGACTTTCAGCGTCGGCAGACCTTCGATCTCGAGGATGCGGCCGGAGAAGATGTTTTTCTTGCCCTTCTTCTCAACGGTCAGCAAGCCTTGTTTGATGGCATACAGCGGGATAGCGTGAACCAGGTCGCGTAGGGTAATACCCGGCTGCATTTTACCTTTGAAACGCACCAGTACGGATTCAGGCATGTCCAGCGGCATTACGCCGGTTGCCGCCGCAAAGGCCACCAGGCCGGAACCCGCCGGGAAGGAAATGCCGATAGGGAAACGGGTATGAGAGTCACCGCCTGTCCCTACGGTATCCGGCAGCAGCATACGGTTCAGCCAGGAGTGGATAACGCCATCGCCCGGACGCAGCGACACGCCGCCGCGGTTCATGATGAAGTCCGGCAGCGTGTGGTGTGTGGTAACGTCCACAGGCTTAGGATAAGCCGCCGTATGACAGAAGGACTGCATCACTAAATCAGCGGAGAAGCCCAGACAGGCCAGGTCTTTCAGCTCATCGCGGGTCATCGGCCCGGTGGTGTCCTGAGAGCCAACGGAGGTCATTTTCGGCTCGCAATACTGGTTCGGACGAATGCCTTCCACGCCGCAGGCGCGGCCGACCATTTTCTGCGCCAGCGAGAAGCCGCGGGTGCTGGCCACGACGTCTTTCGCCTGCACGAAAACTTCGCTGTGCGGCAGACCCAGCGCTTCGCGCGCTTTGGTCGTCAGGCCGCGGCCGATAATCAGCGGAATACGGCCACCGGCACGGACTTCGTCCAGCAGCACGTCCGTTTTCAGCTCGAAGCTGGCGATTAGCTCGCCGGTTTCGTGGTTACGCACTTCACCTTTATACGGATAGATGTCGATAACATCGCCCATATGAAGATTGTTTACGTCCACTTCGATTGGCAGCGCGCCGGCATCTTCCATGGTGTTGAAGAAGATAGGAGCGATTTTGCCGCCGAGCACCACGCCGCCGCCGCGCTTGTTCGGCACGTTCGGGATGTCGTCGCCCATAAACCACAGCACGGAGTTGGTGGCGGATTTACGCGATGAACCGGTGCCGACTACGTCGCCGACGTAGGCCAGCGGGAAACCTTTTTGGTTTAGCGCTTCGATCTGTCTGATCGGGCCTACGCTTCCCGGCTGGTCCGGCTCAATGCCTTCGCGGGCGTTTTTCAGCATCGCCAGAGCGTGCAGCGGGATATCCGGACGCGACCAGGCATCCGGCGCCGGAGACAGGTCATCGGTGTTGGTTTCGCCGGTCACTTTAAAGACGGTAACGGTGATTTTTTCCGCAAGCTTAGGACGGCTCAGGAACCACTCGGCGTCGGCCCAGGATTTCAGCACCTGCTGCGCATGGACGTTGCCCGCTTTTGCTTTTTCTTCCACGTCGTAGAAGTTATCGAACATTAATAGCGTGTGGGACAGCGCTTTAGCCGCTATTGGCGCCAGCTTTTCGTTATCGAGCGCATCAATCAGCGGGTGAATATTATAACCACCCTGCATAGTGCCAAGCAGTTCAACCGCTTTTTCAGGGGAGATTAACCGGGAGATAGTATCGCCTTTGGCGAGCGCTGCAAGGAAACCGGCTTTAACGTAGGCGGCTTCATCAACGCCTGGCGGAACGCGATTGGTAATCAGATCTAACAGGAATTCTTCTTCGCCAGCAGGCGGATTCTTCAGCAGCTCAACCAGTGCGGCCATTTGGGTTGCATCTAATGGTTTTGCAACAATCCCCTCGGCGGCACGTTCAGCTACGTGCTTACGGTATTCTTCTAGCACGACGGTTCTCCTCGCTCTCATTGTCATATGGCGCCACCAGGCTAATCTCTTCACGCTCCTGTGAGACAGCAGTTTGTAGGGTAAATGCCCGATACCGCGTCGGGCAGCATAGCAGGATTTCCGGGGGCTGTTAATCCGTTTACAAAAAAGCAACATTATATTTTTGCTGAATCGTTAAAGGCGAAAGATTACTTTTCGATATGACCTTCAGGCGCAAAAAAACCGCCTTACGGCGTTTAGTTTGTCTCTGTAAAGTGGTAGCAAACGATGAAAAGAAGTATGTGGCAAGCCCTATACGTTTGCCTGGTGCTGCCTTTCCCGGTGGACATGAAACCTTCGTAGTTAAGCGTTATGCAATGGACATGCGTCTGCTGTATGCGGTTAGCCTTGCGTTCAGTTAGGCAATAGCACTTAGCTACGGTGGCTGGAATATTGCTGACGCACGGTTCTGTTCGTGGTGAATCCGGGCACTTAGGCTACTCGCCGCTCGTAAGGGCGGCCTTTTAGCCAAAAAAAACGGCCCCGCGGGGCCGTTTCATCAAACGCTAAAGTTACTTTTTCTTCGCTTTCGCGTTTGGCAGATCGGTGATGCTGCCTTCGAAGATCTCAGCCGCCAGACCCACTGACTCGTGCAGAGTCGGGTGCGCGTGGATAGTGAGCGCGATATCTTCCGCGTCACAGCCCATTTCGATAGCCAGACCGATTTCACCCAGCAGCTCGCCGCCGTTGGTACCGACAATCGCACCGCCGATAACACGGTGAGTTTCTTTGTCGAAGATCAGTTTGGTCATACCGTCCGCGCAGTCGGAAGCGATAGCACGGCCAGAAGCTGCCCATGGGAAGGTAGCGGTTTCATAGCTGATGCCTTTTTCTTTCGCTTCTTTCTCGGTCAGGCCAACCCATGCCACTTCCGGCTCGGTATAAGCGATGGATGGGATAACTTTCGGGTCGAAGTAGTGCTTCATGCCGGCGATAACTTCCGCGGCAACGTGGCCTTCATGAACGCCTTTGTGAGCCAGCATCGGCTGACCGACGATATCGCCGATAGCATAGATGTGCGGCACATTGGTGCGCATTTGCTTGTCGGTGCGGATGAAGCCGCGATCGTCAACTTCAACGCCGGCTGCGCCCGCGTCCAGCAGTTTACCGTTAGGTACGCGGCCGATAGCCACCAGTACCGCGTCGTAACGCTGTGGTTCCGCAGGGGCTTTTTTACCTTCCATCGTGACGTAGATGCCGTCTTCTTTGGCTTCTACCGCGGTCACTTTGGTTTCCAGCATCAGGTTGAACTGTTTGCTGATGCGCTTGGTGAAGACTTTCACCACGTCTTTATCTGCGGCCGGGATAACCTGGTCGAACATCTCAACCACGTCAATCTCTGAACCCAGCGCATGGTAAACGGTACCCATTTCCAGACCGATGATGCCGCCGCCCATAACCAGCATACGTTCTGGTACGGATTTCAGCTCCAGCGCGTCGGTGGAATCCCAAACGCGTGGGTCTTCATGCGGAATGAAAGCCAGCTGAATCGGACGGGAACCCGCCGCGATAATAGCATTATCAAAGTTAATGGTGGTTGAGCCGTTTTCGCCTTCAACAACCAGGGTGTTGGCGCCGGTGAATTTACCCAGACCGTTAACAACTTTGACTTTACGACCTTTCGCCATACCGGACAGACCGCCGGTCAGCTGGTTGATAACCTTTTCTTTCCAGGTACGGATTTTGTCGATGTCGGTTTTCGGCTCGCCGAAAACGATGCCGTGCTCGGCCAAAGCTTTCGCTTCTTCGATAACTTTTGCAACGTGCAGCAGGGCTTTAGAAGGGATACAGCCAACGTTAAGGCAAACACCACCCAGGGTGCTGTAGCGCTCAACAATTACGGTCTCCAGACCTAAATCAGCGCAACGGAATGCAGCAGAGTAACCTGCCGGGCCTGCCCCAAGTACCACGACCTGAGTTTTGATTTCAGTACTCATCATGACCTCTTAATTTATTTCCGGCGGGTCTGACGTCATTTTTATGTCTTAACGCCCATCATCCACCGGGACGTTCTATCCGCCCGCAGTTTACAAAATTGTTAACAAATTTGAAACAACAAACGGCAAACGATTTATGTTATGCAACCGCTAATCTCAAACAGCATCATGAGATTATCAGAAAAAAGCCGGCCGACCGGCCGGCTTTTTCGATTACATCACCAGGCGGCGAATATCAGCCAGCATATTGTTGATGATGGTGATAAAGCGCGCGCCGTCGGCACCGTCGATCACGCGGTGGTCGAAGGAGAGCGACATAGGCATCATCAGACGCGGCGTAAACTCTTTACCGTTCCAGACAGGTTCCATTGCAGACTTGGAAACGCCCAGGATGGCCACTTCAGGCGCGTTAACGATCGGCGCAAAGTGGGTCGTCCCGATACCGCCCAGGCTTGAAATGGTGAAGCAGCCGCCCTGCATTTCGCCGGCGGTCAGCTTGCCGTCGCGAGCTTTTTTGGAGATCGCCATCAGTTCGCGGGACAGTTCAGTGATGCTCTTCTTGTTCACATCCTTGAACACCGGAACCACCAGACCGTTTGGCGTATCTACCGCCACGCCGATGTTGATGTATTTTTTCAGCGTCAGCTTCTGGCCGTCTTCGGACAGGGAGCTGTTGAAGCGTGGCATCTGCTCCAGCGCGGCCGCAACGGCTTTCATGATGAACACGACAGGCGTGAACTTCACGTCCAGCTTGCGCTTAGCGGCTTCTTCGTTCTGCTGTTTACGGAACGCTTCCAGATCGGTGATATCGGTTTTGTCGAAGTGCGTAACGTGCGGGATCATCACCCAGTTACGGCTCAGGTTCGCGCCAGAGATTTTCTGGATACGGCCCATTTCAACTTCTTCGATTTCGCCGAACTTGCTGAAGTCCACTTTCGGCCATGGCAGCATGCCCGGCAGACCACCGCCGGTTGCGGCGGCAGGTGCGGATTCAGCGCGTTTAACGGCGTCTTTCACATAGGCCTGAACGTCTTCGCGCAGGATACGGCCTTTACGACCGGTGCCCTTCACTTTCGCCAGGTTCACGCCGAACTCGCGCGCCAGACGGCGAATCAGCGGAGTCGCGTGGACGTAAGCGTCGTTTTCAGCGAACTCAGATTTGCCTTCGGCTTTAGCCGGTGCCGCAGCAGGTTTTTCTGCTTTAGCCGCAGGAGCAGGAGCCGGAGCCGGAGCCGCTGCTTCTTGCTTCGCTGCCGGAGCAGGCGCTGCGCCTTCAACTTCGAAGACCATAATCAAAGAGCCGGTAGACACTTTGTCGCCGGTGCTGATTTTGATTTCTTTAACGGTGCCGGCAAACGGCGCAGGAACTTCCATAGAAGCTTTATCACCTTCAACGGTGATCAATGACTGTTCAGCGGCAACTTTATCGCCCACTTTCACCATCACTTCTGTGACTTCTACTTCGTCGCCGCCGATATCCGGCACGTTAACTTCTTTAGAACCGGATGCAGCCGGCGCGGCAGCGGCCGGAGCGGCTTCAGCTTTGGTTTCCGCAGCCGCAGGTGCAGCACCCGCCACTTCGAAGACCATGATCAGGGAACCGGTGGACACTTTATCGCCAGTGCTGATTTTGATTTCTTTTACAACGCCCGCGAACGGCGCAGGGACTTCCATAGAAGCTTTGTCACCTTCAACGGTGATCAGTGACTGCTCAGCTTCGACTTTGTCGCCGACTTTAACCATGATCTCGGTAACTTCTACTTCGTCACCGCCGATGTCCGGCACGTTCACTTCTTTCGCACTCGCGGCGGCTGGAGCCGCAGCTGGCGCTGCTTCTTTCTTCTCTTCTGCCTGAGCAGGCGCAGCGGCTGCTGCACCCTCGGCGGAATCGAAAATCATGATCAGTTTACCGGTCTCGGTTTTGTCGCCGACGGAGACTTTAATCTCTTTAACAACGCCAGCCTGAGGAGACGGAACTTCCATAGAGGCCTTGTCGCCTTCTACGGTGATCAGCGACTGTTCAGCTTCAACTTTGTCGCCTACTTTGACCAGGATCTCGGTGATTTCAACTTCATCAGCCCCGATGTCCGGTACATTGATTTCGATAGCCATTTTATTCTTTACCTCTTATGCCAGACGCGGGTTGACTTTATCTGCATCGATATTGAATTTAGCGATAGCTTCAGCCACCACTTTCTTATCGATTTCGCCACGTTTAGCCAGTTCGCCCAGCGCGGCCACTACCACATAGGAAGAGTCAACTTCGAAGTGGTGACGCAGGTTTTCGCGGCTGTCTGAACGACCGAAGCCATCAGTGCCCAGTACGCGGTAGTCGCTTGCCGGGATGAAGTTACGGATCTGCTCAGCGAACAGTTTCATATAGTCAGTAGACGCCACCGCCGGCGCATCGCTCAGGATCTGAGCAACGTACGGTACGCGTGGTTCTTCAGTTGGGTGCAGCATGTTCCAGCGCTCACAGTCCTGACCGTCACGAGCCAGTTCGGTGAAGGAAGTTACGCTGAATACATCGGAACCTACGCCGTAGTCTTTCGCGAGGATCTGAGCCGCTTCACGCACGTGACGCAGGATAGAACCGGAGCCCATCAGCTGAACTTTACCTTTGCTGCCTTCTACGGTTTCCAGCCTGTAGATACCTTTACGGATACCTTCTTCCGCACCCTGCGGCATCGCAGGCATGTGGTAGTTTTCATTCAGCGTGGTGATGTAGTAGTAAATGTTCTCCTGCGCTTCACCGTACATACGCTCCAGACCATCATGCATGATGACAGCCACTTCGTAAGCGTAAGCCGGGTCGTAAGAGATACAGTTAGGGATAGTCAGAGACTGAATATGGCTGTGGCCATCTTCGTGCTGCAGACCTTCACCGTTGAGCGTAGTACGACCGGAAGTCCCGCCGATCAGGAAGCCACGCGCCTGCTGGTCACCCGCCGCCCAGCACAGGTCGCCGATACGCTGGAAACCGAACATGGAGTAGTAGATGTAGAACGGGATCATCGGCAGGTTATTGGTGCTGTAAGACGTCGCAGCCGCCAGCCAGGAGGAACCTGCGCCCAGCTCGTTGATGCCTTCCTGCAGGATCTGACCTTTCTCGTCTTCTTTGTAGTAAGCAACCTGCTCACGGTCCTGCGGGGTATACTGCTGGCCGTTCGGGCTGTAAATACCAATCTGACGGAACAGGCCTTCCATACCGAAAGTACGCGCTTCGTCGGCGATGATTGGAACCAGACGGTCTTTGATAGACGGGTTCTTCAGCATCACGTTCAGGGCGCGAACGAAAGCGATAGTGGTGGAGATTTCTTTGTTTTGCTCTTCCAGCAGCTGACCGAAATCTTCAAGCTTAGGCAGCTCGAGTTTTTCAGTGAACTTAGGCAGACGGGACGGCAGGTAGCCGTTCAGCTTCTGGCGCTGGCCGTGCAGGTAGTTGTACTCTTCGCTGCCTTCTTCGAACTTAACATACGGCAGTTTTTCGATATCGGCATCGGCAACAGGCACGTTGAAACGGTCGCGTACGTAACGCACGCCGTCCATGTTCATTTTCTTAACCTGGTGAGCGATGTTTTTACCTTCGGCGGTGTCACCCATGCCATAACCTTTAATGGTATGGGCCAGGATAACTGTCGCTTTGCCTTTGGTTTCCTGTGCTTTTTTCAGCGCAGCGTAGACTTTCTTCGGATCGTGGCCGCCGCGGTTCAGGGCCCAGATCTGATCGTCGGTCCAGTCGGCAACCAGGGCGGCAGTTTCCGGATATTTACCGAAGAAGTGCTCGCGCACGTAGGCGCCGTTTTTAGATTTGAAGGTCTGATAGTCGCCGTCAACGGTTTCGTTCATCAGCTGAATCAGTTTACCGCTGGTATCTTTACGCAGCAGCTCGTCCCAACGGGAACCCCACATCACTTTGATAACGTTCCAGCCGGCGCCCGCGAAGATGCCTTCCAGTTCGTTAATGATTTTGCCGTTGCCGGTTACCGGGCCATCCAGACGCTGCAGGTTGCAGTTGATGATGAAGCACAGGTTATCCAGTTTTTCACGGGTAGCGATGGTGATTGCGCCTTTGGATTCCGGCTCATCCATCTCGCCGTCGCCGAGGAACGCGTAAACGCGCTGCGCTGAGGTGTCTTTCAGACCACGGTGTTCCAGGTATTTCTGGAATTTAGCCTGATAAATCGCGCCGATTGGGCCCAGACCCATAGATACGGTCGGGAACTGCCAGAATTCCGGCATCAGTTTCGGGTGCGGATAAGAAGAAAGACCGTTACCGTGAACTTCCTGACGGAAGTTGTTCATCTGCTCTTCGGTCAGACGGCCTTCGAGGAAGGCACGCGCGTACACGCCCGGAGAGATGTGGCCCTGGAAGTACACCAGATCGCCGCCGTCTTTCTCTGTGCGCGCACGGAAGAAGTGGTTGAAGCACACATCATAAACGGTTGCGGAAGACTGGAAAGAAGCCATGTGGCCGCCCAGCTCGA
The DNA here is from genome assembly GCF_003628475.1 of Enterobacter sp. R1(2018). Taxonomy (GTDB): domain Bacteria; phylum Pseudomonadota; class Gammaproteobacteria; order Enterobacterales; family Enterobacteriaceae; genus Dryocola. The sequence continues at coordinate 40,659 of NZ_RCAA01000033.1, forward strand.
GGTCTTTTTTAGACGCACGCAGCACGGTCATGATGGCGTTCCAGCGGATAGCAGAACGAATACGGCGCTCCAGCTCCAGATTGCCCGGGTATTCCGGCTCATCTTCAACGGCAATAGTGTTTACGTAGTTGGCTACACCTGTACCAGCAGCTACTTTAACGCCGCCTTTGCGGGCTTCGGCCAGCAGCTGGTCGATGAGATACTGAGCACGCTCAACACCTTCTTCACGGATGACCGATTCGATCGCCTGTTGCCAGTCGCGAGTTTCGATCGGATCCACGTCATTTGGGAAACGTTCTGACATGGGTGGTATTCCTTATCTGTGTCTAATACGTTGATTATCTGGAACCTGTCCCATTGTGCTTTCCTTGAAAAAACACAATAAGACAGGTTCTGCGTTTAGTTGCCGCGCTCTAAATTTGGCGCTTGCGAGCCTGAAACTGGCTCTATTCCTTTCGTTGCTGTAAGCGCCGCAGAGATCGTTCACGACGGCTCTGTTCGCGGCTGCGATCCAGCAATATTTCCTCGATAAATGCCAGGTGACGATGCGACGCTTCACGCGCCTGCTCCGGCTGGCGAGCCATAATCGCCGCAAAAATGCTGGCGCGATGGCTGCTCACTTGCGCCAGCATTTCGCGACGCGCGTAGAGCAATTCAAAATTCTGGCGAACGTTTTGTTCAAGCATGGGTTCCATGCAGCGCAACAAGTGTAGTAGCACAACGTTATGTGCGGCTTCAGTCACTGCGATTTGATACTGCATAACGGCGTCGGATTCGGCATCCAGATCGCCGGACTCCTGCGCCCGCTCGATAGCGACGTGGCAGTCGCTAATGCGTTTGAGATCTTCGTCAGTACCGCGCAATGCGGCGTAATACGCGCCGATCCCTTCCAGAGCATGGCGGGTTTCAAGCAGGTCAAACTGGGATTCAGGATGGTCAGACAGCAGTTCTACAAGCGGGTCGCTTAAGCTCTGCCAGAGGCTGTTTTGGACAAAAGTGCCACCGCCTTGTCGACGAAGCAGTAATCCTTTTGCTTCGAGACGCTGTATGGCCTCGCGCAGGGAAGGACGAGAAACGTCAAACTGACGCGCCAGTTCACGCTCGGGTGGGAGTTTTTCGCCGGGACGCAAGGTTCCCTCAAGGATAAGAAACTCCAACTGCTGCTCAATCACATCGGATAATTTAGGTTGGCGAATTTTGCTGTAGGCCATTCTTCCCTTTCTCTGCCATTAGCCCGGAGTCAATTGGTATGACCAATTTCATATTCGTGACGCTAAAGTAACAAAGTATTCACCTTCTGTCCATATTGGTTTTGATTGAAATCAGTAAAGCCGGCACTTTTTAACAAGATTACAGAAACGACATTTCAATTATGTAACCTTGCACAAATCTTGCGTTTACCCCGAAAGGGGCAGGTTTAACTTTTATGAAACAGCACACGGTTCCTTTTTTTACAAAATGAACCGATTCAGCTTGTTAAAGGATGAATATAAATTCACGGATGGCGCTTAATAGCGGAATTAAATTTAAGTTAATAAACAGAAGCTTTATTTATTGCTGCTCTCTTTTTATCCAACTCGTCACGGCGTTAAAAGAAAGCAGGTGCAAACGCTGGCGCTTACCACTATTCTTGGCGCTGCGGTAGTCCACAACGCAAAATACTGGAATTAACAACCGTAAAAGAAAGACTACACCTTACGGAATTACAAAATTACACACGCGTGACGCGCGTATAAAAACAACCAAATCACGAGGTTTAACGATGGATGGTCAACAGCAAGGCGGCGACACGCTAAAGCGCGGCCTTAAAAACCGCCATATTCAGCTTATCGCGCTGGGTGGAGCTATCGGGACGGGCCTGTTTCTGGGCAGTGCCTCCGTTATCCAGTCTGCGGGTCCGGGCATTATTCTCGGCTACGCTATCGCCGGCTTTATCGCCTTTTTAATTATGCGTCAGCTGGGCGAAATGGTTGTTGAAGAACCGGTCGCCGGTTCATTTAGCCATTTTGCTTATAAATACTGGGGCGGGTTTGCCGGCTTCGCGTCCGGCTGGAATTACTGGGTACTTTATGTGCTGGTGGCGATGGCGGAACTGACCGCCGTCGGGAAATACGTGCAGTTCTGGTGGCCTGAAATCCCGACATGGGCTTCCGCAGCCGCCTTCTTTGTGCTGATCAACGCCATCAACCTTACCAACGTCAAAGTGTTCGGCGAGATGGAATTCTGGTTCGCCATCATCAAGGTCGTTGCCGTTGTGGCCATGATCCTGTTCGGCGGCTGGCTGCTGTTTAGCGATAGCGCAGGCCCGCAGGCTACGGTGCGCAACCTTTGGGAACAGGGCGGATTCCTGCCGCACGGTATGACGGGGCTGGTCATGATGATGGCGATCATCCTGTTCTCATTCGGCGGCCTCGAACTGGTAGGGATTACCGCCGCTGAAGCGGATAACCCGGAGATCAGTATTCCTAAAGCTACCAATCAGGTTATCTACCGCATCCTGATCTTCTATGTGGGTTCACTGGCGGTTTTACTTTCGCTGATGCCGTGGACGCGCGTCACCGCTGATACCAGCCCGTTCGTGCTGATTTTCCATGAGCTGGGCGATTCTTTAGTCGCCAACGCGCTGAATATCGTGATCCTGACGGCCGCTCTGTCGGTCTATAACAGCTGCGTTTACTGTAACAGCCGCATGCTGTTCGGTCTGGCTCAGCAAGGCAATGCGCCTAAAGCCCTGCTGAAGGTAGACAGACGCGGCGTTCCGGTGACCACTATCCTGGTGTCCGCTATCGCTACAGCGCTGTGCGTGTTGATCAACTACCTGATGCCGGGGGAAGCCTTTGGCCTGCTGATGGCGCTGGTGGTTTCCGCGCTGGTGATTAACTGGGCTATGATCAGCCTTGCCCATATTAAATTCCGTCGTAAGAAAGATCTGCAGGGCGTGAAAACCCGCTTCCCGGCGCTCTTCTATCCGCTGGGTAACTGGATCTGCCTGATCTTTATGGCGGGGATTCTGGTGATTATGGCGATTACGCCGGGTATGGCGATTTCCGTATGGTTAATCCCGGTTTGGGTGCTGATCCTGGGTATCGGTTACTGGATTAAAACGCAGCGCAGCGGCAAAACCGTTAAAGCCTGATACCTTTAGCTGCAACAAAAACGCCCCGTTTAATAGACGGGGCGTTTTGCTATCTGCCTTCCTGCTACGCTAAACCAGCGTGCCGTAAATCGTCAGTAACGCTACCACAACCACAATCACCAGCGACGTTTTCTTGGCCATAGAAACCGCCGCTTTTGGCGTTTTAACCTTATCGTGATGCGGCTCGCGGGCCAGCGAATATTGCGCAAGCTGGGTCAGCACCTGATACTGCGAGGTATGACGGTCTGCAAGGGAAGCAAACCATGCCGGCAGCGCTCTTTCGCCGTGCCCGAGCAGGGCGTAAGCCACGCCAACCAGGCGCACCGGTATCCAGTCGAGCACGTGCAAAATGGCATCGATGCCTGAAAGCAGGCGCTGATGCGGCGTATGGTGCCGGGCAAGCCAGGTCTGCCAGGCGCGCAGGAAAGCATATCCCGCAAGCGTGACCGGCCCCCACAATCCCCCGACGATAAACCAGAAAATCGGAGCGAGATAGAAACGGAAGTTAATCCACAGCAGCGCGTTTTGTAACTCTTTGAGATATTCGCGCTCATCGCAGTCAGGCGGTACGCCGTGGATTAGCGTCAGCTCGTTAGCCATCGCATCGCGCGCGTGCAGATCGTCGCGGCTGGCGGCCTGCAAATAGGCGTGATAGTGCAGCCGCACCTGCCCTGCGCCGATACACAGCACGCCAAGCGCAATCCAGAACACCAGCAGCGGGATGTTAAAGAACAATCCTTGCAACGCGCGTACGCAAAGGAAAACGACCAGCATGCACAGCGCCGTCATTAAAATCGTGCGCAGCATGGAGAAATGTTTTACCCGCCGGAAGACGACTTCCAGACGATGATCCAGCTGCCAGTGCTCCCCCATCTTAAACAGCCGTTCCCAGAGGGTGACCAGCAAGAGTGTAAAAAGCGTCATGTCATCTCCTTATTCGACGTTGCTTCCACCGACTGGCGAAAACGCGCCCAGTCAAAAGAAGGTCCGGGATCGGTTTTGCGCACGGGGGCGATATCGCAATGGCCCGTCATATGATGGGCAATGGAAGGATAGTGCTTAATTAACAAGCAGGTAAGCAAGGTCAGCTGCTGATATTGCTCGTCAGTGTAGGGCAAGGTATCGGTACCTTCCAGCTCTATACCGATGGAAAAATCGTTGCAGCGCTCTCGCCCTTGATAAACCGAGACGCCCGCATGCCAGGCGCGTTTATCAAAAGGCACGTACTGCACAATTTCGCCGTCGCGACGAATCAGGCAGTGGGCGGAAACCCGCAAATGGGCGATGTCGGCAAAATAGGGATGAGCGTCGGGATCAAGCCGGCCGGTAAATAATGCATCAATCCAGGGACCGCCAAATTCTCCCGGCGGCAGGCTGATATTATGCACCACTAATAAAGAAGGGGTTTCGTCTTCCGGTCGGCAATCAAAATGGGGGGAAGGGACATGTTTTACACCCGCCAGCCAGCCGTCTACAAGCCGCATGCGTGGTACTCCTCAGTAGTGGTACTTGACGTCGCATCAGAGTAGCATGTTTCGACCTTAACTTAGCCATTTCGGAGTTTTATCATGCCGCCCCGCCGTTATAACCCAGACCGCCGACGTGACGAGCTTATCGAACGCATCAGACTTGATATTCCTCAGGCCGTTTCCCTCGCCCTGCGTGAAGACCTTGGCGGCGAAGTCGATCCTGACAAAGATATTACCGCCCAGCTGCTGCCGGAAAACCATACTTCGCACGCGGTGATAATTACCCGCGAAGACGGCGTTTTTTGCGGGAAACGCTGGGTGGAAGAAGTCTTTATCCAGCTGGGCGGGGATGTCCAGGTGAAGTGGCATGTGGAAGATGGCCAGACGGTAGCCGCAAACCAGCCGCTCTTCGAGCTTGAAGGTCCTTCCCGCATTTTATTAACCGGTGAGCGTACCGCGCTGAACTTCGTGCAAACCCTTTCGGGCGTCGCAAGCGAAGTCCGCACCTATGTCGATCTGCTGGCGGGCACCAATACACAGCTGCTGGATACGCGCAAAACCCTACCCGGCTTGCGTACCGCGTTAAAATACGCCGTACTTTGCGGGGGCGGCAGCAATCACCGCCTGGGATTATCGGACGCGTTTCTGATCAAAGAAAACCACATTATCGCCTCCGGCTCTATTCACCAGGCGGTTGAAAAAGCGTTCTGGCTACATCCGGACGTGCCGGTAGAAGTAGAGGTGGAATCGCTGGACGAACTGGATCAGGCGCTGAAGGCCGGGGCAGATATCATCATGCTCGATAATTTCAACGTCGAACAAATGCGCCAGGCAGTATCGCTGACGGCAGGCAAAGCGCGCCTGGAGGTTTCCGGAAACGTGACGAAAGAAACTATCCGTGAATTTGCTGAAACCGGCGTAGATTTTATTTCCGTCGGCGCGCTGACTAAGCATATACGCGCCCTCGATCTCTCCATGCGTTTCCGCTAAATCGTTCTCTGAAGATGGGTCGGCCGGCCCATCTTTTCTACGCTTTTACGCAGCGCCTCGCACTATCGCTGTCTGATTTTGCAAGCGCGTTAAAAATCCTGGAAAGCATCTTCCTGAGTAAACTTTTGCTTCTCGCAAGCCTTAATTGCGCCTGACAAAGTAGCGTCACTTTCATTAAGGAGTGACCTATGAACAAGCATAAGCAAAAAGGATTTACCCTCATTGAGCTGATGGTGGTGATTGGCATCATTGCGATTCTGAGCGCTATCGGCATTCCAGCCTATCAAAACTATCTGCGCAAAGCGGCTCTCACCGATATGCTGCAAACCTTTGTCCCCTACCGGACGGCCGTTGAGCTGTGCGCCATAGACAAAGGCGAAGTAACGGCCTGCGGCGCGGGCAGTAATGGCATTCCTTCCGCGAAAACTACGCGTTACATCAGCAGCATGAAAGTTGAGAAAGGCGTTATCACCCTTAGCGGCCAGGAGACGCTAAAAGGATTAAGCGTGACGTTAACGCCGATATGGAAAGACGCGGAAGGCGTTACGGGCTGGAAACGCAGCTGTAATATCGCCGAAGACGGCTCTCTTAAGCAGGCATGTGAAGAAGTATTCCGCTTTGAGAGTGAAACGGCTAACGAGGCTGCGGGAGGATAATCATGTCCAGTCGTCAACAGCTTCTCTCCCTGTGCGCCCGGTATAATGCCGTGCTGCTTGACGAAGAGGCGCACAGGCTGCGCATTGCCGTAGCCCCTGACCCACCGATGCAGCTGTTCGAATCATTACGTTTCATCAGTGACAAACATGTCGATGTCGAATTCTGGCCCGCGGAACGTTTGGAAAAGGCCCGACATATCCCTGCCTCTGCGGAGGCTGAAGAGGTGGAGGAAAAGGGAGTCTCGGTTGTCACCCTGCTGAATGAAACCCTGCAAAAAGCCATACGGCTACGGGCATCAGATATCCATTTCGAACCCACGGAGGAAAATTACAGGATCAGGTTACGTATCGACGGCGTGCTGCAACAGCAGCCTCTGCTTCCCACTGGCCTTGCGGCCCCGCTAACCGCGCGGCTAAAAGTGCTAGGCAACCTTGATATTGCGGAGCGTCGCCTGCCGCAGGACGGGCAAATGGATGTGGATGCCGGCAGTTGGAAAGCCTCCTTCAGAATATCCACCCTTCCCGTTCGACACGGAGAAAAAGTGGTTCTGCGCCTGCTTCAGCAAACGAAACATCCGCTGCAGCTGGCCGCGCTGGGAATGTCCACAAAAGAAAGCGCTCTTTTTCAGCTGGCGCTGGCGCATCCACAGGGCATGATTCTGGTTACCGGGCCAACGGGCAGCGGCAAAACCCTCACCCTATATAGCGCGTTAAACGCTTTAAATAAAACGGGTACTAACCTGTGCAGCGTAGAAGATCCGATTGAAATACCTCTGCCGGGTCTGAATCAGACTCAGGTGAATATCAAAGCGGGCCTGACCTTTCAGCACATACTACGCGCCCTGCTGCGCCAGGATCCCGACGTGATCATGGTTGGGGAAATCAGGGATGGCGAAACAGCGGAGATAGCCATAAAAGCAGCGCAAACCGGGCATCTGGTGCTGTCCACGCTGCATACTAACTCAACCATTGAGACGGTTATTCGTCTGGAGCAAATGGGCATCGCCCGCTGGATGCTGGCTTCTGCGATTCAGATGGTGGTGGCGCAACGCCTGGTGCGCAAGCTTTGTATCCACTGTAAAAAGCAAAAAGCCGAGGCCATTACTTTGCCGGACAGGCTTTGGCCGGGCCCGCTACCGGACTGGCAGCCTGTCGGCTGCGAACGTTGCTACGGCGGCTTTTATGGCCGTACAGCGTTATTTGAAATCCTCCCTGTCGATACTACTTTGCGTATGGCAATCGCCAGGGGAGCCGACGCCGGCGATATTGAAGCGATTGCCCGCAAACAGGGCATGATCACGCTTTTCGAAGGAGGCTGTCTGGCCGTATCGCAAGGCCTGACAACGCTTGCAGAGATTTATCGCGTGCTGGGCGTTCCCCATGGCTAACTTTACGGTTTGGTCCTGGAAAGCCGTTGACCAACAGGGTCAAATCAGACAGGGCGTCGTGCTGGCAGAAAATCGCGCAGCGGTGGAGGCGCAGCTTTTCGAACAAGGTTTACAGTTGTTCAGCGCGCGAAGAAGCGTCGGCACACGAAGAGGATGCTGGCATATCCAGCAGAAAATACAGGTATTCCGCCAGTTGGCGACTTTACTGCAGGCGGGGATTTCTCTCGCTGATGGGCTGGCCCTGATGGCAGATCGGCATCCTTACCGGGAGTGGCGCGCATTGCTTCAACGTATTGCACAGCAGGTATCGATGGGGGTGCCTTTCTCTGATGCGCTTCGTCAGTGGCCGGGTATTTTTCCACCTCTGTTTATTGCGCTGATCCATATAGGGGAACTGACGGGAAAGCTTGATGAGTGTAGCCGGCGGCTGGCAGACCAGCAGGAACAGCTCTACCGCCTGCAAAAAAAAGTAACGAAGGCGCTGCGTTATCCTCTTTTTATTCTGGCTGTAGCTTTGGCCGTCACCGCAGGCATGTTGGCATTTGTACTGCCCGAATTTGCCGCTATCTATCGCTCCTTTAACGCATCACTACCGGCGATTACCCTGGCTGTTATGAATATCTCCAGCTGGGTCACTTCCCGGGGCGCCCTGTGGCTACTTATGGCTACTATTATTGCCACCGGATGCTGGTTTGTTTTACGCCGCCAGAAGCCGCGCTGGAAAGAATATGAACAAAAACTTCTGCTCAAACTCCCTTTGGCCGCGCCCTTGTGGCGAGGACAAATCCTCAGCCAAATCTATACCACTTTGTCCCTTTCGCAGCAGGCGGGAATTCCCTTGTTGCAAGGGTTGGCTGCGGTGGAACAGACAATTAAGCCGTTACTGTGGAAAAAGCTGCTCGCGCAGGTTAGCGCTCGGGTAGCGCAAGGCGTCCCCTTCTGGCAGACGCTCGAAGATACGGAACGCTTTACACCGCTGTGTCCTCAGCTAATACGCATCGGCGAGGAGTCCGGCGCGCTGGATCTGATGCTGGAGAAGCTTGCCGTCTGGCATCACGATGCTACGCAAGAAATGGCGGATAACCTGGCCGCGGCGCTTGAACCCGTGATGATGCTAGTGATTGGGATAATTATCGGTACGCTGGTCATCGCCATGTACTTACCGATTTTCCAGCTGGGGGATGCGATGAGCGGAGGATAATGGCGCAGCGGGCGCTGCGCCAAAAACAGCTTAGAGGCTATTGAAAACGCGGTTTTCCTGCTCCGCTACGCGGATAAAGGTAGTGCGCTTGGTCAGCTCTTTCAAACGGGATGCGCCTACGTAGGTGCAGGCAGAACGAAGACCGCCGAGAATATCGCGGGCAGTGTTCTCAACCGGGCCCCGCAGCGGCAGCTTAACGGTTTTACCTTCTGCCGCGCGGTACTGGGCGACGCCACCGACGTGGCGGGTCATGGCTGACTCGGAGCTCATTCCGTAGAACAGCATGAATTTCTCGCCGTTCTCTTCGACCACGGTGCCGCCGCTTTCCTCGTGGCCTGCCAGCATACCGCCCAGCATGACGAAGTCTGCGCCGCCGCCGAAAGCTTTAGCCACGTCGCCCGGCACCGTACAGCCGCCGTCGCTGACTATCTGGCCGCCAAGACCGTGAGCCGCATCGGCGCACTCAATCACTGCGGAAAGCTGCGGATAGCCAACGCCGGTTTTTACACGAGTGGTGCACACGGAACCCGGGCCGATACCTACTTTAACAATATCCGCGCCGGACAGAATCAGCTCTTCGCACATCTCGCCTGTCACCACGTTACCGGCGCAGATGGTTTTACCCGGCCAGGTTTCCCGCGCTTTGCTGACAAACTGAGTGAAGTGCTCGGAATAGCCATTGGCAACGTCGATACAGATGAAGTTCAGGCCTGGATGCAAAGCCAGAATCTGTTTGGTTTTAGTAAAATCGGCTTCAGAGGTGCCGGTAGAAACCATCACGTGGCGCAGCACGGAATCAGGAACGGATTTAACGAACTCGCTCCATTGCTCTACAGAGTAGTGCTTGTGAACCGCGGTGAGAATATCAAAGGAGGCCAGCGCCTGCGCCATGCCGAAGGTGCCTACCGTATCCATGTTCGCCGCGATAATCGGCACACCAGACCATGCAATACCGGAATGTTTGAAAGTAAACTGGCGCTCAAGCTCTACGTCGGAGCGGCTCTTCAGAGTGGAACGTTTCGGGCGGATAAGAACGTCTTTAAAACCTAACTTCAAATCTTCTTCAATACGCATGTTGCGAATTCCTGGTAAATGGCGATGGACGCGGGAACGTTATCGGCGGTACAACTGCCAACTCCAGTGACGCTATCATACGCACTAATAATGGCTCCGCAAGACTGCGAAAACAGTCTTTTTTAAGCTACAATCGTTTAAATTTACCTGAGAAACAGAGAACCCGGGTGAGGAAATTTTCGTTTTCCTTTTTTGTCATTTTTTCTCTTGATTACCTCAGGAAAAAAAATGCTATATTTTTCTGATTAAACATGGTGTTAAGGTCCGGCTTTATGGTTTATACGGTGGCATTGACGGGTGGAATTGGCAGTGGAAAAAGCACTGTCGCTAATGAATTTTCCCGCTTGGGCGTGACTGTCGTTGATGCCGATGTGATTGCCCGACAGGTTGTTGAACCCGGTCAGCCCGCCCTGAACGCCATTTCTGCACATTTTGGTAAAGAGATCCTTCTTCCTGACGGCACGCTTAATCGTAGAATTCTGCGCGAAAAGATCTTTTCTTCCCCTGCGGAAAAACAATGGCTGAACGATCTTTTACACCCGCTTATTCATCAACGTACCCAAAATGAAATCAGCCATTCCCTCTCGCCTTATGTGTTATGGGTGGTTCCGCTATTGGTTGAAAACCATTTACAGCGCAAAGCGGATCGCGTGCTGGTCGTTGATGTCTCGCCAGAAATACAGATTGCACGTACCATTAGCCGCGATAACGTCAGTCGACAGCATGCGGAGCAGATTGTTGCCGCGCAGGCGACCCGCGAAGAGCGGCTGGCCGTTGCTGATGATGTGATTAATAACGACGGCTCTCCCGATCGAGCGGCCGCACATGTTGATCGTCTGCACCGTCAGTATCTGGAACTGGCGAGTCAGGCCGCACAACAGGATAAAGAATAATGAGCACTCAGATCCTTTTTGAGCACCCCCTGAATGAGAAAATGCGCACGTGGCTGCGCATTGAGTTTCTCATCCAGCAACTGCAGGCTTCTTTGCCCATTAACGAGAGCGCTGACGCTCTACATTTTTTCCGCAATATTGGCGATCTGCTGGATGTCTTTGAGCGGGGAGAAATCCGCACGGATATACTTAAAGAACTTGAGCGCCAGCAGCGCAAGCTGCTGAGCTGGTCTGAAGTACCCGGCGTTGATATGCAGCGCATTGATTCTCTGCGCGCTCAGTTAAAAGAACGTGGCAGCGTGCTGATGTCCGCGCCCCGTATAGGCCAGACCCTGCGCGAAGATCGTTTAATCGCCCTCGTGCGCCAGCGTTTAAGCATTCCCGGCGGCTGCTGCAGTTTTGATCTGCCGACGCTGCATATCTGGCTGCATCTGCCGCAGGCACAACGGGACGAACAGGTAAACTTCTGGCTGGCAAGCCTGCAGCCTCTGAAACAGTCGCTGGATCTGCTGCTTGATATCATTCGTAATTCGTCTCCGTTCCGTAAACAGACCAGCCTGAATGGTTTTTACCAGGATAACGGTGACGACGCCGATTTACTGCGTCTGCAGCTGGATCTGGCACACCAGCTCTACCCGCAAATTTCCGGCCATAAAAGCCGTTTTGCGATCCGCTTTCTGCCGCTGGACAGCGAGCGAGGAATTATCCCTGAACGCCTCGATTTCGAACTGGCTTGCTGTTAAGGAGAAAAGATGTCCGAAACTACCGTTGTTAACTGCCCCGGCTGCGGTAAAGCCGTTATCTGGAATGAAACCAGCCCTTACCGTCCGTTTTGCAGCAAACGCTGCCAGCTTATTGATTTAGGCGAATGGGCTGCGGAAGAGAAGCGCATCCCAAGCAGCAGCGATCTTTCTGATACCGATGGCTGGAGCGAAGAACAGCAACCTTAAGGATATACTGTTATCCGCCGACAAAAGCGTTTACCGCTGCCTGTAGACGCTAAGCAGCCTTAGAGCTGCCGTAATTTATTGATAACGGGTTCGTTAGCCGGTGGAAAATCGTCGGCTTTCAAATCCTGTTGCGCAATCCACTGCCCCGGCTGCCCTTCTTTACCCCACGGCTCGCCTTCCCAGCCTTCAACAAGGTAAAACCACAGCGCGATGTGCCTGTCGGGAAACTGATATGCCAGGGTTTCAAACTGCGAGTAGCGCGTCGCGGTTATTCCCGTCTCTTCGTGTAGCTCACGCACCAGAGCCTGCTCGGGCGTTTCGCCCGCTTCGATTTTCCCGCCCGGGAATTCCAGCATGTTCGCCATATGGGCGTCCGTCGCCCTTCGGGTAATAAATATTTCACCCTGTGGGTTACGAATGATGCCGACGGCAATCTGTAGTTGTTTCATTTTTAATCAGGCGCTCCATAAAGAAAAGGCGCAGCAAGCTGCGCCTTAAGCTACTTTGTCGTGCTTAGCTCAGACGGCCGTGGCACTGTTTGAATTTTTTACCGGAGCCGCACGGACAAGGGTCATTACGACCCACTTTGCGCTCGCCGGTTTCTGCCGCCAAAGCAATAGCGGCCTGCGTATCGTCGTCAACATGGCTTAACTGCTGCATCTGAGCCAGGCGCTCGGCCTCTTCACGACGCTGCTGCTCCATGGCTTCAACTTCTTCCGGCATGCGTACCTGGACTTTACTCAGGGTGCTGATCACTTCGTATTTCAGCGACTCAAGCATGGCCGCAAACATAGCGAAGGATTCGCGCTTATACTCCTGCTTCGGATCCTTTTGCGCGTAGCCGCGCAGATGGATGCCCTGACGCAGATAGTCCATCGCCGCCAGATGCTCTTTCCACAGGGAGTCGAGAGTTTGCAGCATCACGCCTTTCTCGAAGTGACGCATCATCTCAACGCCAACAATCTCTTCTTTGCGCTGATAAACTTCGATTGCGTTTTGCAAGATACGCTCACGCAGCGTCTCTTCATGCAGCTCAGGCTCTTTGTCCAACCACTCCTTGATAGGCATATCGAGGTCAAAGTCGTTTTTCAGGCGCTCTTCCAGGCCCTGAACATCCCACATCTCTTCCAGAGACTGCGGCGGAATATGAGCGTCGATGGTAGTTTTGAACACATCTTCGCGGATGCTGCTGATAGTTTCGCTTACGTCACTTACGTCCAGCAGTTCATTACGCTGGCTGTAGATGGCACGGCGCTGGTCGTTGGCGACATCGTCGTATTCCAACAGCTGCTTACGAATATCGAAGTTGCGGCTTTCAACTTTACGCTGCGCATTGGCGATGGCTTTGGTCACCCACGGGTGTTCAATGGCTTCGCCCGGCTTCATGCCCAGCTTACGCATCATATTGGAGACGCGATCTGAGGCGAAGATACGCATCAGGGCATCTTCCATAGACAGATAGAAGCGGGAAGAGCCTGCATCGCCCTGACGACCGGAACGGCCGCGCAGCTGGTTATCGATACGACGGGATTCGTGACGCTCGGTACCGATGATATGTAAACCGCCGGAAGCCAGCACCGCTTCGTGGCGAACCTGCCAGTCGGCTTTGATCTGCGCGATCTGCTCAGGCGTCGGATCTTCAAGCTCGGCCACTTCGGCCTGCCAGCTGCCGCCCAGCACGATATCCGTACCGCGACCCGCCATGTTGGTCGCGATGGTTACCGCTGCAGGATAGCCAGCCTGCGCAACAATGGCCGCTTCGTTAGCGTGGAATTTAGCGTTCAGCACGTTGTGCTTGATGCCCGCTTTGGTTAACTCAGCGGACACCACTTCGGATTTCTCAATGGAGATGGTCCCCACCAGTACCGGCTGGCCGTTCGCCGTACGCTCTTTGATGTCTTCGATGATGGCGCCGATTTTGTCCATTTCGGTCATATAGACCAGATCCGGCATGTCTTTACGGATCATTGGACGGTTGGTCGGCACCACAATGGTATCGAGCTTGTAGATGGAGCTGAATTCGAAAGCTTCGGTATCAGCAGTACCGGTCATACCTGCCAGCTTCTCGTACAGGCGGAAGTAGTTCTGGAAGGTGATGGAAGCCAGCGTCTGGTTCTCGTTTTGAATCTCCACGCCTTCTTTGGCTTCCACGGCCTGGTGCAGACCATCGGACCAGCGACGGCCCTGCATGGTACGGCCGGTGTGTTCATCAACGATAATGACTTCGCCATCTTTAACGATGTAGTCGACGTCGCGGGTAAACAGCACGTGCGCGCGCAGTGCGGCAGTAACATGGTGCATCAGCATAATATTCGTCGGGGAGTAAAGCGACTCGCCCTCGTCCATCATGCCCGCATCCATCAGCAGCTCTTCAACCTTCACCAGACCGCGTTCGGTCAGGTTAACCTGGCGGGACTTTTCATCCACGGAGAAGTGGCCTTCGCCCTGGAAAGTGTCGGAGTCTTCTTTTTCCTGACGGATCAGGTGCGGAATGATGGTATTTACTTTTTTGTACAGCTCGGAGCTGTCTTCCGCCGGACCGGAAATAATAAGCGGAGTACGGGCCTCGTCAATCAGGATGGAGTCCACCTCATCCACCAGCGCATAGTGCAGCTTGCGCTGAACGCGTTCTTCAGGGCTGAACGCCATGTTGTCGCGCAGGTAGTCAAAGCCGTATTCGTTGTTAGTGCCATAGGTAATATCAGCAGCGTAGGCTTCACGCTTGGCCGGAGCGGGCATGCCCGGCAGGTTAACGCCGACGCTCAGGCCGAGGAATTCAAACAGCGGACGGTTGTTTTCCGCATCACGCTGGGCCAGATAGTCGTTCACCGTTACCACGTGGACGCCTTTGCCGCTCAGCGCGTTCAGATAAGCAGGCAAGGTCGCCGTCAGCGTTTTACCTTCACCGGTACGCATTTCTGCGATGCAGCGATCGTTTAGCACCATGCCGCCGAGCAGCTGCACATCAAAGTGACGCATGCCGAATACGCGTTTGCTGGCTTCACGTACGACGGCGAAGGCTTCAGGAATTAAATTTTCCAGCACTTCGCCCTTTTCCAGACGGGCGCGGAACTCATTGGTTTTCGCCTTCAGCTCATCGTCAGAGAGCTTTTCCATTTGCGGTTCCATGCTGTTAATCATGGCCACCACTTTACGCATACGGCGTAAGGTACGGTCGTTACGACTACCAAAAACTTTAGTTAATAATTTGATTAGCATAGTAAATTCTCGAACGCCTGCATCAGAGCAGATCTACAGATAATGTTATAATTAAAAGGATTTTGTTTAGCTGAGGCGTTGTGGACCGGCGCGAATCCCCTGCACCTGGCTTATCCATATCGCGGTAGTGAAGACCGCAACCGCGGGACGCTGCCAGAGCGAGATATGGCGGAC
>NZ_RCAA01000033.1:55869-62932 GCF_003628475.1 Enterobacter sp. R1(2018)
AAAGATGGCGAATTACGGTACGGATGGCATGCTGATGCCAGTAATCCACATTAAATGAGGGACGACGGGTGCTTTCCTGCAATAATGCCAGGCTATCGAAGCTAACCTGATTAAGATAGTCCTGACTGCTGGCAGAGGTTTCCGCAGGGGCGTTATGATCGGTATTTCCGCTGAACGCAGGCATGCCGAAACTCGCCGCGACCATCCCCAACAGGAGATGCGGCCAGAAGTAACGTCTGCCAAACTGTCGCCAACGATTTAGAATACCAATCACTTTTTCCGCCGGAGCTTATAGTATGCGTGATAGTCGCCCGCAATCTTTAGATAACCTGTTCGACGATGCCGGAGCTCAAAGCGTGCTGCAGAACGTGCAGCAACGCGCGGCTGCCTTATTGCGGCTTAACCGGGCAGTGAGAAGCATAATACCAGCTCAACTGCATCCCTGGTGCCGGGTCGCAAACTTCCGACAGGGGATCCTCGTACTTGAAACGGCGAATGCCAGCTGGCTAATGCGGTTACGCTATGAACAGGCCACGCTGCTGAGTGCATTACGCGCACAAATACTACCATCATTGACGTCAATCGACATCAGGATTAATCCTTCGCTGGCAGCAATTGGCAAGGATTCCGTACAAGAAAACAGCATTCAAACATCAAGTGGGCAATTTGCGGTAAATCGGGAATTAAGCGAGCAAAGCGCAGAGGCATTAAGAGAGGTGGCTAAACGTAGCCCGGAGAAACTTAGAGCGGCAATAGAACGACTGGCTTCGTTGGCCGGAGAGAGTACCAACAAAACCAGTCGTAATTGATATTTCAGGCCTTACGCCAGCACCATGGTTGGCGCTTTGAATGCCAGAGGAAGTTCAGCGTCGTCTTCAAAGGTCGCCCATTCCCAGGCTTCCTGCTTCGCTAAAACCGCCTGCAACAGCTTGTTGTTCAGCGCATGGCCAGATTTATAGGCGGTAAACGCGCCGATAATGTTGTGGCCACACATGAACAGGTCACCGATAGCATCCAGCATTTTGTGACGAACGAATTCATCTTCAAAACGCAGGCCGTCTTCGTTCAGTACGCGATAATCGTCAACAACGATGGCACAATCGAAGCTGCCGCCCAGGCACAGGCCGCGGGACTGCAGATATTCGATATCACGCATAAAACCGAAAGTACGAGCACGGCTGATCTGGCGCATAAATGCGTCCGCAGAGAAGTTCATGCGGTAACGCTGGGTGCTGGCATCAATCGCCGGATGGTTAAAATCGATGGTAAAGTCCAACGAAAAACCATTATACGGCCTGAATTCAGCCCATTTATCGCCATCTTCAACACGAACCGTCTCTTTGACGCGCACAAATTTTTTCGCACAGTTCAATTCGTCGATCCCGGCGTCAAGCAGCAGGTAAACGAATGGCGCCGCGCTACCGTCCATAATCGGGATTTCTGGCGCATCGACTTCAACAATAATGTTGTCGATACCCAGCCCCGCCAGGGCAGCGTTAAGGTGCTCAACGGTAGATATCCGCACATCGTGCTCGTTCACCAGGCAAGTACAGAGCATGGTATCACGCACAGATTTTGCATCTGCCGGAAAATCCACCGGAGGATTCAAGTCGGTGCGACGATAGATGACCCCGGTATTGGCCGGCGCAGGGCGCAACGTCAGCGTGACCTTTTTGCCGGTATGCAAACCGACGCCAGTCGCCTGAACGATACGTTTAAGTGTCCTTTGTTTGATCATCGTATAATCTCGCCAAATTACTTATCCAACCGAAGTGTATATCACAATCGGCAGGCCAGTTTAGCACAAAGAGCGGAGATGCCCAACTTCCGGTTTATTCTTAATCAGCCTGCTTACGCAGAAACGCCGGAATATCCAGATAATCAGGTTCTTTCGCAGTTTGCGGCGTGTTGTCGTTAACGACTTTAGCAGCAGGTTTTTGTTCCTGCGTCAGAGGCGCCATACCGTGCTGCTGGTAGCGATCCATAACCGGCTGCTGGGTCTGCTGCTGTTTGTTAGTTACCAGGGTAATTTCAGGACGCTTGTCCATGCCAATACCGGTAGCCACAACGGTAACACGCAGTTCGTCGTTCATCTCTGGATCAAGAGAGGTACCGATAACCACGGTGGCGTTATCAGATGCGAAAGCACGAATGGTGTTACCCACGGTTTCGAACTCATCCAGGCGCAGGTCGAAGCCAGCGGTGATGTTGACCAGCACGCCACGAGCACCGGACAGGTCGATATCTTCCAGCAGCGGGCTGGAGATCGCCATTTCTGCCGCTTCTTCAGCACGGTCTTCGCCGCTTGCCACGCCGGAGCCCATCATGGCGTAACCCATTTCGGACATCACGGTACGCACGTCGGCAAAGTCGACGTTCATCAGGCCAGGACGGGTGATCAGTTCAGCGATACCCTGCACAGCGCCTTTCAGTACGTCGTTCGCCGCGCCAAATGCGTCGAGCAGAGAGATACCACGGCCAAGCACTTTCAGCAGCTTGTCGTTTGGAATGGTGATCAGGGAGTCAACGTGTTTTGACAGCTCGGCGATGCCCTGCTCCGCGAAGGCCATACGCTTCTTGCCCTCGAAGTTAAAAGGTTTGGTTACGACGGCTACGGTCAAAATACCGAGATCTTTCGCGACTTCCGCAACCACAGGTGCTGCGCCCGTACCGGTACCACCGCCCATACCTGCGGCGATAAACACCATGTCTGCGCCTTCCAGTGCGGCACGCAGCGCATCGCGATCTTCATCGGCTGCGGAACGACCCACTTCAGGATTTGCTCCAGCGCCCAGACCTTTGGTAATACCATTACCAATCTGGATCGTCTGGCCTACTGCAGTTTTACGTAACGCCTGCGCGTCGGTGTTCACTGCGAAGAATTCAACGCCCTCGATGCGCTCACGCACCATGTGTTCAACGGCATTACCGCCGCCGCCACCGACGCCGATGACTTTAATCACCGCGTCGTTGGTCAGTTCCATAGGTTCAAACATAGTTTCTCTCCGTTTTGTGCCTGTCGCCTGAGACCGCTAATTTTGTCCGGTCTCTTATAAAAATTAAAACTCTTTTCTCAGCCAGCTGTTGATTCGCTTAAACCATGAGCCGACAGAGGTCCGTTTTTCCACTTCTGCTTCACCACTGAGATGAGACTCCTTCCCGTAGTGCAGCAAGCCAACGGCAGTCGAATAGTACGACTCCTGGGCATAATCAGTCAGGCCAGTAATATTTAGCGGCTGCCCGATACGCACCTGCGTATGGAACACGCGCTGGGCGCAGGCCGCCAGGCCTTCAATTTGCGCCGCGCCGCCGGTCAATACAATCCCCGCGGCCAGGTGGTGCTTCACACCCTGCAGGCGGAGCTGCTCTTGCAGCTGTAAAATCTCTTCGTTAACCAGGTTAAGCAACTCGGTATAACGCGGCGCAATCACTTCAGCAAGCGTCTGACGCTGCAGGCTACGCGGCGGACGACCGCCAACGCTTGGCACCTCAACGTTTTCGTCTTTGCCTACAATCGACCCCAGCGCGCAACCGTGGCGTACTTTAATGGCTTCGGCATCGCTTGGCGGCGTGCCGAAAGCATAAGCGATATCGCTGGTCACCACGTTCCCCGCATAGGGAATAACTTTGGTGTGGCGCAGCGCGCCGCCGGTGTAAACCGCGATGTCCATTGTACCACCACCGATATCAACTACGCAGACGCCCAGCTCACGTTCGTCTTCGGTTAAAACGGAGTAGCTCGCAGCCAGGCCCGCAAAAATAAGTTGGTCAACTTTCAGACCACAACGTTCAACGGCTTTAACAATGTTTTTGGCCATATCGTTGTGGCAGGTAATCAAATGCACTTTGGCCTGCATACGCACGCCAGATAACCCTACCGGATTTTTAATCCCTTCCTGATAGTCAATGGCATATTCTTGCGGGATAACGTGCAGAACGCGATGTTCGTCACGAACGCGCACCGATTTCGCGGTGTGAACGACGTTTTCCACGTCCTCCTGCGTCACCTCTTCTTCAGAGATCGGTACCATACCAATTTCGTTCTGACAGCTAATATGCTTGCCGGATAGCGCCAGGTAAACCAAAAAATTTTGGCAATCCGCCATAAGCTCGGCCTGATCGATTGCCCGCTGAACGCATTTTACTACCGATTCGAGGTCGTTAACCCCGCCTTTATCCATCCCACGGGATGGGCAGCTACCCACGCCGATAATATTGACCATACCGTCGGGCAGAACTTCCCCTACTAAAGCGGCGACCTTCGCGGTGCCGATCTCCAGTCCAACTACCAGTTTTCTGTCCGTCGCCTTGATCATTGTTGTTCTGCCTGTGCCTGATTCTGTTGCTGATTAGGATTAGGTTCCTGTTCGGGAGCGGGCTGCCAGCCTACCGCCGCGCCAGAGTCATATCGCAGGTCGACATAGCTGACCACTTTGTTGTCAGCCTGTTCCTGCTGTTGCAAAACCGGGTAAAGTTCCACAAATCGACTCAGGCGTTTCATCGTATCGCCCCGGCCCAGATTGAGCTTGATACCGTTGTTCAGCGTCAACTGCCAGGAACGACGAGCGGTCATCGCCGCCTCTTTCAACGTGAATTTATCCTTTGCCAGCACTTGCCCCATTGCGCGATAGCCCTGCAAAACTTCACCTTCACTCCCTTCCGGGCCTGATAACATCGGTAAAGTCTGCTTTCCCGTACGATCTGCCGGGACGCTGAAGGAGTTGCCTTCGGCGTCAATCATGTGCTGATCATTCCAACGCGCTATGGGCACATATTCAACCAGATGAATCTTCAATTCGTCCGGCCACTGCTTTCTTACGCTTGCCTGCTTGATCCAGGGCAAACGCTCAATCTGCTGCTGGATGATATTCACATCCTGCGTCATAAAGGTGCCCGGAGGCCCCAGCGCCAGAATCGACTGGCGAATATCATCATTGCGCGTGTAGTGCCGATCGCCGGTTACCACTAGCCTGGAAAGGGGCAGACGCTGAGCATCTTCCATCCAGCCGACCACAATCCAGCCGCCGATAAACATCGTAAACAGCACCGCGCTCAGGAAGATAATGCCCGCCAGGCGTCCGCCGTTGCTGCGACGGGCGCTGGTGGGTTCTTCCTGGCGATTACGCGCATTCAGGGCTGCTTGCGACATATCAGTCCGCCAACTCCAGAATACGTACTACCAGCTGTGAGAAAGTCATCCCCGCCTGCCGCGCCGCCATGGGCACCAGGCTGTGGCTGGTCATGCCCGGCGAGGTATTTCCTTCCAGCAGATAAAACCGCCCGTCGCTATCCTGCATGACGTCCACGCGGCCCCAGCCGCTGCAGCCTAAGGCCTGCCAGGCCTGTAGCACTAACGCCTGCAATTCCTGCTCGCGCTGTTCCGCTAAACCGGCCGGGCAGAAATACTTAGTCTCATCAGAGAGATACTTCGCGTCATAATCATAGAAGGTTCCCGCCGGTTGGATACGAATTGACGGTAATATTTCCTCGCCGAGGATAGCTACCGTATATTCAGGCCCGCTCAGCCATTTTTCTACCAGCACTTCTTCATCATGTTTAAAGGCCAGCTCCAGCGCGGCAGGTAGTGCTGCGACGCTATCGACCTTCGACATCCCGACGCTTGAACCTTCACGGCTCGGCTTGACGATAACCGGCAGGCCCAGCTGCGCGATGCGCTCAAGCGTTGCGGCAGTAATACCCGCCTCAACGTCGCGACGCGTTAATGCAACCCAGGGCGCAACCGGTAAATTCGCGCCCTGCCACAGCAGTTTGGTACGCAGTTTATCCATGGTGATAGCCGAAGCCATCACGCCGCTGCCGGTGTAAGGCAGGCCCAGAAACTCTAATAGCCCCTGCAGCGTACCATCTTCACCGCCGCGGCCATGCAGCGCGATGAAAACTTTATCGAAACCCTGAGCCTTCAGATCGGTTACCGGAGTTTCTTTTGGATCGATACCGTGCGCATCGATACCGCCTTCAATCAAACCAGCCAGTACGGCAGCGCCGGACTGGAGTGATACCTCGCGTTCCGCAGAGGTGCCCCCCAGCAGAACAGCAATTTTATCAGCCATGGTGGTCTTCCTCCTGCGCCTGCGGCTGCAGTTTGATTTCAGCCAGTTTTCTCGCAATCTTGCCGACGTTTCCGGCGCCCTGAATCAGAATCAAATCATTTCCCGTCAGTACCGGCGCAAGCATATCCGCCACCTGGCCTGCTTCCGGCACCAGGATGGGATCTACTTTACCGCGGCTGCGGATGGTACGACACAGCGAACGGCTGTCGGCACCAGGAATAGGCGCTTCGCCAGCGGCATAAACGTCCAGCATCAGCAAAGCGTCCACCTGGGAGAGCACGTTAGCAAAATCGTCATACAGGTCGCGGGTGCGAGTAAAACGGTGCGGCTGGAAAATCATTACCAGATTTTTGTCCGGCCAGCCTGCTCGCGCGGCTTTAATCGTCGCGTCCACTTCCGTCGGATGGTGGCCATAATCGTCAACCAGCATCGCGCTGCCTGCTTTGCCATTTACCGGCGCCAGCGGATATTCGCCCAGGAAATCAAAGCGACGGCCGGTACCCTGGAAGCTTTCCAGAGCGCACAGGATAGCGTCATCTTCAATACCTTCCTCTGTGGCAACGGCAACTGCCGCCGCCGCGTTCAATGCGTTATGACGGCCAGGCGCGTTCAGCGTGACGTGCAGCTCCGGCTTATCCAGACGCACGATGGTGAAATGCCCCTGCGGACCTTTCTGCTGATAATTTTCAATGCGGACATCCGCATCCTCGCTAAAACCGTAGGTAGTGGTTTGACGGCCCACGCGCGGCAGCAGCTCGCGAATCACCGGATCGTCGACGCACATTACCGCGCGGCCGTAAAACGGCAGATTGTGCAGGAAGTTAATAAACGTCTGCTTCAGATTCTCGAAGTCGCCCTGGTAGGTATCCATATGGTCGGCTTCGATGTTGGTCACCACAGAAACCATCGGCTGCAGATGGAGGAATGACGCATCGCTCTCATCCGCTTCCGCGATTAAATAGCGGCTGTTGCCGAGGCGCGCATGCGTCCCC
>NZ_RCAA01000033.1:63019-64476 GCF_003628475.1 Enterobacter sp. R1(2018)
CCCGCTTCCGCATAGATGCTGGATACCATCGCCGTTGTCGTTGTCTTCCCGTGGGTTCCCGCGATGGCAATGCCATGACGGAAACGCATTAATTCAGCCAGCATTTCGGCGCGACGAATAACCGGAATACGCGCTTCATGGGCGGCGACTATCTCCGGGTTATCTGCGGAGATGGCGGTGGAAACCACGACCACGCTTGCGTCACGCACGTTTTCAGGGCGGTGATTAAAATAAATAGTGGCACCCAGTGCCGACAACTGTTGCGTGACCGGATTAGGCGCCAGATCGGATCCGCTAATCTGGTAACCTTCGTTGGCTAACACCTCGGCAATGCCGCCCATTCCGGCGCCGCCGATGCCAACAAAGTGAATGTGCCGGACGCGACGCATCTCGGGCACGATAGAACGCAGTTTCGCCAGTTGTTGTGTATTCATTCTTTAACCTGCGGCGCCTTGCGCCATTACATCAAAAATTCACGGATGGAAATCGCCACCCACAACCTTTAAATCATTACGCCAGTGCTGCGGCGCTTACTTCTTTGGCTACCCGCTCGGTGGCGTCAGGAATGGACGCAGCGCGGGCGCGTTCGGCCATCGCCAGCAACGTTGCTCTGTCCCATCCGGCGAGCGTTGCGGTAACGGCATCCACGGTAAACTGTGGTTGCTCCAGGATTTTGGCGGCCCCGGCCTTTTCCAGCGGCAACGCGTTCCAGTACTGCTGGCGATCTTTATGCTGGAAAGGGACGAACAGCGCGGGCAGGCCCGCGGCTGCGATTTCGCTGACGGTTAACGCGCCCGAACGGCATACCACCACATCCGCCCACGCGTATGCAGCGGCCATGTCGTCAATAAAGTCAGTTACCTTATGCTGAGGCTGCGCGGCTTCCGCATAAGCTTGTTGCACCACGGCCTGGCCGCCCTTGCCGCACTGATGCCAGATAGTGACGGCGCCGCCGAGACGCCCCGCCACCTGCGGCATGGTCTGGTTCAGCACGCGAGCGCCCTGGGAGCCGCCGACCACCAGTACGCGTACCGGGCCTTCACGACCGGCAAAACGCGCCTGAGGCAAAGGCAGCGCCAGCACGTCCGTACGCACCGGGTTGCCGACTACGTCAGCGTGCGCAAACGCGCCAGGAAACGCCTGCATCACCTTTTTAGCAATTCTGGCGAGCCATTTATTGGTCAGGCCCGCAATCCCGTTTTGCTCGTGCAAAACAACGGGAATGCCAAGCGACCATGCGGCCAGCCCGCCCGGGCCGGAAACATAGCCGCCCATGCCCAGCACAACGTCCGGACGATACGCTTTCATAATCGCCCTCGCCTGTCGCCAGGCGTTAAAGATACGCGCCGGCGCCAGCAGCAGCGCTTTCAGCCCCTTGCCGCGCAGGCCTGAAATGCGGATAAAGTCGATTTCAATGCCGTGCTTCGGAACAAGATCCGCTTCCATACGATCGGCGG
>NZ_RCAA01000033.1:64590-65128 GCF_003628475.1 Enterobacter sp. R1(2018)
GATTGATTGCTCATCGCACACCCCGCGTAAACGCCTGGGCTTTTGCCAGACGCGTTTCATAATCAATACGCAACAACATCATGATTGCCGTAGACATAATCAATAAACTGGATCCGCCGTAGCTGATAAGCGGCAGCGTCAGGCCTTTCGTTGGCAGCATGCCCGCCGCCGCACCGACGTTAACTAACGCCTGGAAACTGAACCAGACACCGATTGAACAGGCGAGGAAGCCTGCAAAACGTTGGTCCATTTCAAGAGCGCGTTTGCCGATGGACATGGCGCGAAAAGCGACGAAGAATACCATCAATAAAGCCAGCACCACACCGATATATCCCAGCTCTTCGCCAATAATGGAGAAGATAAAGTCGGTGTGCGCTTCCGGCAAATACTCCAGCTTTTGTACCGAATTTCCGAGTCCCTGACCCCAGAGTTCGCCGCGGCCAAACGCCATTAGCGACTGCGTCAGCTGGTAACCGCTGCCGAAGGGATCTTCCCACGGGTTCCAGAAAGAGGTTACGCGACGGATACGGTACGGCTC
>NZ_RCAA01000033.1:65226-73155 GCF_003628475.1 Enterobacter sp. R1(2018)
GATGAACTGCCAGAGTTTAGCGCCCGCAAGGAACAGCATCGCAAGCGTAGTGACAAACAGCACCACCACCGTACCAAGGTCAGGCTGGGCCAGCAGCAGGATGGCCATCACCAGAATCACGCCCATCGGCTTCAGGAAGCCGCGCAGGTTATTACGCACTTCATCAACCTTGCGCACAAGGTAGTTGGCCAGGTAGCAGAACAGCGACAGCTTGGTGAACTCGGCCGGCTGAATGCGTAGCGGGCCGAAAGCAATCCAGCGCGACGCGCCGTTAACCGAGCTGCCTACCACCAGTACGACAAGCAGCATCGCAATAGAAAGCAGCAGCATCGCCGTACTGTGACGCTGCCAGAAGTCCATCGGCAGACGCAGCGTAATCAGCGACAGGATAAACGCCAGTACGATATACAGCCCATCACGTTTGGCAAACAGGAAGGGATCGTTTGCCAGGCGCTGGCCAACCGGCATCGAAGCTGAGGTCACCATGATAAAGCCAATAGCGGCCAGGCCGAACGTTAACCACAGCAGGGTACGATCGTAGAGCACCATGCTGTTTGAGTCTGCCTCACGGGAGCCCATCACCCAGCCTTTAAGCGCGGATGACACCCATGCCAGGATACCGAATCCTGGAACACGTGGCATACGCAGGCGAGGGAGTGATAAACGCATCAGCCTAGCTCCTTCGCAAGTCGGGTAAAGAGATCCCCGCGCTGTTCAAAGTTTTTGAACTGATCGAGGCTTGCGCAGGCCGGCGACAGCAGAACCATATCGCCCGGCTTCACGCGCGGAGCGATAAGCTCCATCGCCTGCGCCATAGTTTCCGTTTGCTCCGCCACTTCCGGACGCAGCCGCGCAAGCTCGGCGCCGTCACGGCCAAAGCAGTACAGGCGAATATTCGTCCCCTGCAGATATTGCGCAAGCGAAGAGAAGTCGGCAGATTTACCGTCGCCGCCCAGCAGCAGATGCAGCGTGCCGTCCACCTGCAGGCCGTTCAGCGCGGCTTCGGTGCTGCCTACGTTGGTAGCTTTTGAATCGTTGATCCAGCGAACGCCATTATGCTCCCACGCCAGCTGGAAACGGTGCGCAAGGCCGGTAAAGGTCGTCAGCGCCTTCAGACTGCTGGAGCGCGGCAGTTTCACCGCGTCGGCCAGCGCAAGGGCCGCCAGCGCATTGGTATAGTTGTGCTGGCCTGCCAGCTTCATTTCTTTGGTGCTTAGCACCTTCTCGCCCTTCACGCGCAGCCAGGTATCCCCCTGCTGGCGGTTAAGATGATAGTCGCCCACGTCCACGCCGAAGCTGATACAACGCTCGTCTGCGCCGCGTACCGGCATGGTCAAAGCGTCGTCCGCATTCACCACGCAAACCGCCGCATTTTCATAGATGCGCAGTTTGGCCGCCCGATACTGCTGCAGGCCAAATGGATACCTGTCCATATGATCTTCGGTGACGTTGAGGATCGTGGCGGCGGCCGCTTTCAGGCTATAGGTGGTTTCTAACTGGAAGCTGGAAAGCTCCAGCACGTATAGCTCGCGATTCGGCTCAAGCAGCATCAGCGCCGGCAGGCCGATATTGCCGCCTACCCCAACGTTTATGCCTGCGGCTTTCGCCATTTCACCTACGAGGCTGGTCACCGTGCTTTTTCCGTTTGAACCGGTAATCGCCACGATCGGCGCCTGCGCTTCGCGGCAGAACAGCTCGATATCACCGACGATTTCCACGCCTTTCGCGGCCGCGTCGCTTAAAGCAGGCTGCGCCAGCGCGATACCAGGACTGGCGACGATTAAATCCGCCGCCAGCAGCCAGTCTTCATTCAGGGAGCCGAGATGGCGCTCTACCGCTTGCGGCAGCTTATCAAGGCCCGGCGGGGAGATACGGCTGTCCATCACGCGTGGCGTAACGCCGCGTGCAAGGAAGAAATCCACGCAGGACAGGCCGGTTAGGCCCAGCCCGATAATGACGACTTTTTTACCCTGGTAATCTGCCATGATTAACGCACCTTCAGCGTAGCCAGACCAATAAGGACCAGCATCAGCGAGATAATCCAGAAACGCACGATAACGCGCGGCTCCGGCCAGCCTTTCAATTCATAGTGATGATGGATCGGCGCCATGCGGAAAATACGCTGTCCGCGCAGCTTAAAGGAGCCCACCTGCAGGATAACGGAAAGCGTTTCGACCACGAACACGCCGCCCATAATCACCAGCAGGAATTCCTGACGCAGCAGAACCGCGATAGTGCCAAGCGCGCCGCCCAACGCCAGCGAGCCGACGTCGCCCATAAATACCTGCGCCGGATAGGTGTTAAACCACAGGAAACCTAAACCCGCGCCGACAATCGCCGTACAGACGATAACCAGCTCGCCCGCATGGCGCAGATAAGGAATATGCAGATAGCTGGCAAAGTTCATGTTGCCGGTGGCCCATGCCACCAGCGCGAAGCCGCCTGCGACCAGCACCGTAGGCATGATCGCCAGGCCATCCAGCCCGTCGGTCAGGTTAACCGCATTACCGGTGCCGACTATCACAAAGTAGGCCAGCAGCACGTAGAACAGACCAAGCTGCGGCATCACGTCTTTAAAGAACGGCACAACCAGCTCGGTGGCTGGCGTTCCTTTTCCGGCAACGTACATGGTGAAAGCCACGGCCAGGGCGATGACGGACATCCAGAAGTACTTCCAGCGCGCGATAAGCCCCTTCGTGTCTTTGCGCACGACTTTGCGATAATCGTCGACAAAGCCTATCGCGCCGTAGCCTACCAGCACGAACAGCACGCACCAGACGTACGGGTTTGAAGGATAGGCCCACAGCAGCACGGAAATCACGATAGAGGTCAGGATCATGATCCCGCCCATCGTTGGCGTACCGCGTTTGCTGAAGTGCGATTCCGGACCGTCGTTACGCACCACCTGGCCGAAAGAGAGTTGCTGTAAACGTGCAATCATGCGCGGGCCCATCCATAAAGAGATGAACAGCGCGGTCAGCAGGCTGACGATGGCGCGAAACGTCAGATAGGAAAAGACGTTAAAGCCGGAATAATATTTGACCAAGTGCTCGGCCAGCCAAACTAACATGTTCCTTTCTCCTGTAATGCGCGCACCACCTCTTCCATGGCGGCACTACGTGAACCCTTCACTAAAATGGTCATCATTGAGTGCTCCGCAATGAGCGCTTTAAGGCGCGCTATCACGGCTTTTTTATCGTTAAAATGTTCGCCAACGTCAGAGGCCTGGCTGATAAGCTCGCTCAGCACGCCCACGCTCAGCACGAGGTCGATGCCGGCTGCTTTAGCAGCTTCGCCGACCTGGCGGTGACACTCCTGCGCCTGGCTGCCCAGCTCGCCCATATCGCCGACCACCATCACGCGGAACCCCGGCATCTCAGAAAGCACCTGGACGGCGGCGGTCATCGAGCCGACGTTTGCGTTATAGCTGTCATCGAGCAGCAGCTGCGTGTCGGAAAGCTGAATCGGATACAGGCGGCCCGGTACGGCTTTCAGCTCCGCCAGGCCCGTTTTCACGGCTTCAGGCGGCGCGCCTACGGCCATCGCCAGCGCGGTGGCTGCCAGCGCGTTGGCGATATTGTGACGGCCCGGCAAGGGCATAGTTACCTCTACATCGCCCGTTGGGGTTTGCAGGGTGAATTCCGTTCCGTGGGAAGTAACGCGCACGTTGGTAGCGGTGAAATCGCTGTCCGCTGCGTTAGGGGAGAAACGCCAGGTTTTGCGCTTGCCGATGACGGCCTGCCAGTTGAGCCAGTCGTTATTGTCCGCGTTCAGAATAGCGATGCCGTTAGCCGGCAAACCGGCAAAGATTTCCCCTTTGGCTTTTGCAACGCCCGCCAGCGAGCCGAAGCCTTCCAGGTGTGCGGCGGCGAGGTTATTTACCAGCGCTGCTTCCGGCCGGGTCAGCCCTACCGTCCAGGCGATTTCGCCCTGGTGGTTTGCCCCCAGTTCGATAACGGCGTAGTCGTATTCGGGCGTCAGCCGCAGCAGCGTCATTGGCACCCCGATATCGTTATTCAGGTTGCCGGCGGTATACAGCGTGTTGCCGCACTGACGCAGGATCGCCGCGGTCATCTCTTTTACAGAGGTCTTACCGGAAGAACCGGTCAGCGCAACCACGCGAGTGGGAACCTGCTGGCGAACCCAGGCGCCGAGCTGGCCAAAGGCGAGACGAGTGTCTTCAACCACCAGCTGCGGAACCTCGATCGGCAGCTTACGGCTAACCAGCAGCGCGCCCGCGCCGCCTTTAACCGCGTCTTCTGCAAAATCATGGGCGTCAAAACGTTCGCCTTTAAGCGCGACGAACAGGCAGCCCGGCGTCAATTTACGCGTGTCGGTAGTGACATCCACGATATCCGCGTCAGCGCCGTGCAGCCGTCCCGGCAGGATCCCGGCGAGCTGGCTTAGTGAAACGCGGATCATGCTACAACCCCCAGCAAACGTGCTGCGGTCACGCGATCGGAATAGTCGAGACGGCGATTGCCCACGATCTGATAATCTTCATGGCCCTTGCCCGCCACCAGCACAACGTCATTTTCTTTAGCCTGCATGATGGCGTTGGTAACGGCCTCGGCGCGTCCTGAAACCACATACGCGCGGCCCGCATCAAGCATGCCGGCAAGAATGTCATCGACGATAGCTTTTGGTTCTTCCGTGCGCGGGTTGTCGTCGGTGACCACAACCACATCAGCGTACTGCTCCGCAATAGCGCCCATCATCGGACGTTTGCCCTTATCACGGTCGCCGCCGCAGCCGAACACGCACCACAGTTTACCGGTGCAGTGCAGACGCGCGGCCTGCAGCGCTTTCTCCAGCGCATCCGGCGTATGTGCGTAATCCACGACTACCGTCGTTTTGCCCGGCGCGGTGAACACTTCCATACGACCGCAGACGGGCTGCAGGCGCTGCGCCGTTTTTAAGAGATCCGCAAGTTCGTAGTCCAGCGCCAGAAGGGTGGCTAAAGCCAGCAGCAGATTGCTGACGTTAAATGCGCCCATCAGGCGGCTTTCGACTTCGCCATCGCCCCAGGAGGAGCTGAACCGGATGGTGGCACCGCCATCGTGGTAATGGACGTTTGTGGCTTTCAGCCAGCGCCCGCGGCAGTCCGGCTGAAGGTTGTTTTCCATGGTTACCGCTACGGCATCCGGCAGACGCGCCAGCCATTTGCGGCCGACTTCATCGTCCGCATTGATAATGGCCTGACCGGCTTCATGTTCGGAGAATAACAGCCATTTAGCGGCTTCATAGCCAGCCATATCGCCATGGTAATCCAGGTGATCGCGGCTGAGATTGGTAAACACGGAGGCGGCAAATTTCAACGCGGCCACGCGGTGCTGCACCAGGCCATGGGAAGAAACCTCCATCGCCGCGAAAGTCGCGCCCTGCTGATGGAGGCTGGCGAGCATTTGCTGTACATCAACAGCCGAACCGGTGGTGTTTTCGGCTGGAATAACCTGGCTGAGCAGGCCGTTGCCCACGGTCCCCATCACCGCGCTGGTTTCACCCAGCAGCTGGGCCCACTGCGCCAGAAGCTGCGTAGTTGTGGTTTTGCCGTTGGTTCCGGTCACCCCGACCAGGCGCAGCGCGCTGGAAGGCTGGTGATAAAAACGCCCCGCAAGCGCGGAGAGGCGCTGATGCAGTTGGCTGAGGTAAATCACCGGCACACCGTGTATTTCACGGATTTCGCCATCGCTTGCTTCGCCCTGCGCTTCGGCAACGACAGCCGCTACGCCTTGCGCAATTGCCTGCGGGATATATCGACGCCCGTCCGCCTGATGACCGACCACCGCCACAAAAAGGTCGCCCGAAGCCGCCACGCGGCTATCGAGTGTCATCTCTCGCAGTGCTCTCTCCGGTGCCGCTGGCACCCACGGAGCGAGAAGGTCGCGCAAATTACGATCTGCCACCTGATCCCTCTTTCTGATTAATTACAAATTCGCTTTTTTCACCGGTTGCCAGCGCGTCTGGTTCAATGTTCATGGTGCGTAATACGCCGCCCATGATGGCACCGAACACAGGTGCAGATACGGCACCACCGTAATATTTACCTGCCTGCGGATCGTTAATCACCACCACCAGCGCAAAGCGTGGCTGGCTTGCTGGCGCGACGCCCGCGGTGTAAGCAATGTATTTATTAATGTATTTTCCGTCCGGCCCGACTTTTTTCGCCGTACCGGTTTTAATGGCGATGCGGTAGCCTTTGATGGCGGCTTTTACGCCCCCGCCGCCCGGCAGGGCCACGCTTTCCATCATATGAACGACGGTGCGCACCGTCGCTTCCGGGAAAATACGCTCGCCGGGCACCGGCGGATCAACTTTGGTTATCGACAGCGGACGGTAAACGCCATAGCTGCCGATGGTTGCGTAGACTCGCGCTAACTGTAACGGCGTTACCATTAGCCCGTAGCCGAAAGAGAAGGTGGCCCTCTCTATGTCAGACCACCGTTGTTTTTGAGGATATAAGCCACTGCGTTCCCCGACCAACCCCAAATTGGTCGCTTTTCCCAGTCCAAAACGTGAGTAAGTATCTACTAACGCTGAGGAGGGCATCGCTAACGCCAGTTTGGAAACCCCGACGTTACTCGACTTCTGTAGTACCCCGGTAAGGGTCAATTCGCTGTAGCGCGCCACGTCTTTGATCTCATGACCATTGATGCGGTACGGCACGGTATTCAGTACGGTATTCTCCTGCACGACGCCGCGTTGCAGCGCGGTCATTACCACCATCGGCTTAACGGTTGAACCGGGTTCAAACACGTCGGTGATGGTGCGGTTACGCATAATATCTTTTGCGGTGCCGGTCAGGTTGTTTGGGTTATAGGAAGGACTGTTTGCCATCGCCAGCACTTCGCCGGTATTAACATCCACCAGCACGGCGCTGCCCGACTCGGCCTTGTTAAAGGCCACGGCGTTATTAAGCTCGCGATAAACCAGCGCCTGCAGACGTTCATCAATGCTCAACGCCAGGTTATGGGCGGCCTGGCTGTCCGTCGAGGAAATATCTTCGATAACGCGGCCATAGCGGTCTTTACGCACGATGCGCTCGCCGGGCTGGCCGGTAAGCCATTTATCAAAGCTTTTCTCAACGCCTTCAATCCCCTGGCTGTCGACGTTGGTAAAACCAATGAGGTGAGCGGTAACTTCGCCTGACGGATAGTAACGGCGAGACTCCTCCCGCAGATGAATACCTGGCAGCTTCAGCTTTTTGATGTAGTCGCCGATGTCCGGGTTAACCTGACGCGCCAGATAAATAAAGCGTCCTTTCGGGTTGCTGTTGACCCGCGAGGCAAGCTGATCGAGCGGCATTTTTAACGCGTCCGCCAGCGCTTTCCAGCGGTTATCGAGGGTAATACCGCCGGCTTCGTGCAGCTCTTTTGGATCCGCCCAGATGGCTTTCACCGGCACGCTTACCGCCAGAGGGCGGCCCGCGCGGTCGCTGATCATTCCGCGGGAGGTGGAAACCTCCTGCACGCGCAGGGAACGCATATCTCCCTGACGTACCAGCATATCCGGGGCGATAATCTGCAGCCAGGCAACGCGGCCTAACAGGAAAGCCAGCGCCAGTAAGATACAACCGCAAAGCAACGCAAAACGCCAACCGATAAAGTTGGCCTGCTCTTCCTGGCGTTTTGGTTTAAGCGTTCTTGCCGCTGCTCTCATCTGTCGCGCGATTCCTTATTGCTGAACTACGATGTTTTCCTGCGAAGGATCCACATGCTGCATCTGCAGCTTATCCGTAGCGATCCGTTCCACCCGGCTATGATCGCCGAGGGCATTTTCTTCTAAGATCAGGTTGCGCCATTCAATATCCAGAGCGTCCCGCTCCACTACCATCTGTTCACGTTGAGCCGTAAGCAAACGGGTGTGGTGCGCGGTGGTCACCACTGAAATGGCGGTAAAAATAATGGCGATGAACAAGCACAGTGGCAG
>NZ_RCAA01000033.1:73165-94790 GCF_003628475.1 Enterobacter sp. R1(2018)
GCGCGTGGCGCTCATTGCTGCCAAGCTGGGTTACTTTTCCCAGGGCTTCCGTCACCGCGTTGATCATGCGTTAGTCCTCTCAGCAATACGCAGAACCGAACTGCGGGCGCGTACGTTTTCCGCCACTTCTTCTTCGCCAGGCATCATTTTGCCAAGCGATTTGAGATAGCGGCCGCCGAGCTTATTCAGCTGCGCTTCCGTCATCGGCAAACCGGCCGGCACCTGTGGACCGCGGCTGTTCTCACGCATAAAACGCTTCACGATACGGTCTTCAAGGGAGTGGAAGCTGATGATCGACAGGCGCCCGCCGGGAGATAAGGCTTCAAGCGAACCTTTCAGCGCGTTTTCAATCTCTTCGAGCTCGCTATTAATCCAGATACGGATGGCCTGGAAGGTGCGGGTCGCAGGATGCTTAAATTTGTCTTTAACCGGCATTGCCGCCGCCACAACCGCAGCCAACTCTTTGGTGCGGGTCATCGGCTGTTCGCGGTTACGCTCGACGATGGCGCGTGCAATACGTTTACCGAATTTCTCTTCGCCGAAGGTTTTAATCACCCAGGCCATGTCGGCTTCTTCTGCGGTAAGCAGCCACTGGGCGGCAGATTGTCCGCGGGTTGGATCCATGCGCATATCCAGCGGGCCGTCGCGCATAAAAGAGAAACCGCGCTCTGCGTCATCAAGCTGGGGTGAGGAGACGCCAAGATCGAGCAAAATACCGTCTATTTTACCCGTGAGCCCGCGTTCGCTTACGTACTGCGCAAGCTCGGAGAAAGGACCGTGAATGATGGTGAAACGCGGATCGTCAATGGCCTCAGCCGCAGCGATAGCCTGCGGATCGCGGTCGATAGCCAGCAAACGACCTTCTGCGCCCAGCTGGGAGAGAATCAGTCGTGAATGGCCACCGCGGCCAAACGTGCCATCAATGTAAATGCCATCGTGACGAATATTAAGGCCGTTCACGGCCTCATCAAGCAGCACCGTAGTGTGTTTAAAATTTTCCATCATTACTTATAGTGACAAGTCCTGCAGGCGTTCCGACAAACCGGTTGTCGTTTCCTGCTCAGCGTCGATGTCTTCCTTGATCTGTTGATGCCAGGTCGCTTCATCCCACAGTTCAAACTTATTGAACTGCCCGACCAGCATGACTTCTTTGGTCAGCCCGGCGTGCTGGCGTAAAACAGGCGCCACCAGTAATCGCCCGGCACTATCCATCTGACATTCACTGGCATGACCAAGTAAAAGGCGCTGAACGCGGCGCTCCAGGGGATTCATGCTCGACAAACGGGCTAGCTTTTGTTCAATAATTTCCCACTCGGGGAGGGTATACAGCAGCAGGCAGGGGTGATGGATGTCGATGGTACACACCACCTGACCTTCTGAGGTTTCGACAAGCTTTTCCCGGTATCGGGCAGGTACGGCAAGCCGACCCTTGCTGTCGAGATTGACTAACGTTGCCCCACGGAACATGCCAGCCTCACCCTAAATTGACCCTTTCCACCACTTTACCCCACAAATTCCCACCCGAGGGAGTTTACGGAGCGGAGGAAAACCTTGTCAAGCAAGCCTCGCGGCTCAGGGAAATAAATTTCCCCGCCTAAGCGATTGATTAATGGCTGGCGTGAAAAGCACTGCAAGAGCGAAGCAAAATTAACGCTATGAATATTTGAAAGAAAAGAGACGAATAAACATGCAGATCGTTAAATCGACTGAAAACCGTATAACCGAAATATTAAGTACTCAGTTTGCGACGCGGTCGGCATTTTAAGGCATTTCCCGACAGGATAACAGCGCCAGATGCGGGCTGAAGGCAGCGAGGGGGCGGGTCTGGAGAAAAGTGAATCGCTATTGTTTAATTAACCGACATTTTTTAACGCCTCGTATGTAACAAAATAATACAACGGAGCGAATTAAACTTTTAAAAGGTAAGTTTCTTTACATTACCGGTAAGCAAATTAAATGCCTGAAATAAAGAAGGGATTATAAAGAAGAAAAATCTTAATTAACAAAGGCAGCCGAAACCGCCTTTTTTTGTTAATGGCGGCTTAAGCTGCCGCGACGATAAAGATTGCGGCGAATGCGGGTAAGGCCCGGTTTCGGCTTTCGCGGTTCATCAAGGCTTGCGAGCACCAGTTCCAGCACACGCTCAGCTACGTCCCGATGGCGCTGCGCTACCGCCAACACCGGGCATTGTAAGAAATCGAGCAGCTCGTGATCGCCAAAGGTGGCGATTGCCAGTTCAGAAGGCAAACGTCCTTCACGGCGCAAAGTGACGTCCATCACGCCCTGCAACAGGGCAAACGACGTGGTATACAGCGCCTGCGGCATAGGATGCGTTTCCAGCCATTTTTCGAAAAGCTGGCCTGCGGCTTCGCGTTCATAGCTGTTCGCATACAGGAAATGGACCTCCCGCGGATCGTCCTTCCAGGCCGTTCGAAAGCCCTGTTCACGCAAATAGCTGACGGAAAGCTCGGGCAGCGCGCCGAGATAAAGAATCGTTTCGCCCGGGAATTTGCGCAGCTCTTCAGCGAGCATTTCAGCATCTTCCTGATCGGCGCCCACTACGCTTGTAAAATGTTCACGATCCAGCGCCCGGTCGAGGGCGATGATGGGAAAAGAATCCTTCGCCCAGCGCTGATAAAAAGGGTGCTCCGGCGGCAGAGAGGTTGAAACGATGATGGCATCAACCTGGCGCTGTAAAAGATGCTCAATACAACGCATCTCGTTATCCGGCTGATCTTCTGAGCAGGCGATCAGTAGCTGATAGCCGCGCTGGCGCGCCTGACGTTCAAGATAGTTCGCAATTCGGGTGTAACTGGTGTTTTCCAGATCCGGGATCACAAGGCCAATAGAACGCGTGCGTCCCGCCCGTAAACCCGCCGCCACCGCGTTCGGGTGGTAGTTATGTTCGCGTACAACCGCCATGACTTTCTCAACGGTTTTGTCACTGACACGATACTGCTTTGCTTTACCGTTGATGACGTAGCTCGCCGTGGTGCGCGAAACTCCAGCCAGGCGCGCGATTTCATCCAATTTCACAGTAGCCCCTTAATCAGAAAGTTATCCATAACCATACCCTGGTCATGGTTACAACATTGACATCTAAGCGCAGAATAATACCTCCAGCAACTGCTTTTGCAGGCAGTTGCTGAAAGGTTTGCAAAAAAAAGCCCGGTATCTGTTACCGGGCTTGTGAACCAGATCACATTTATTCCTAACGCATTATTTTATCGCCGCGGGAGACGCCAACGATGCCCGAGCGCGCAACCTCAACGATTTTCGCCACTTCGCGGATAGTATTCAGAAAAGCATCGAGTTTATCGCTGGTGCCGGCAAGCTGAACCGTATACAGCGTTGGGGTGACGTCAATGATTTGCCCGCGGAAAATTTCCGCGCTGCGCTTCACCTCTTCGCGTCCATATCCGCTGGCCTGCACTTTCACCAGCATGATTTCACGTTCAACATGCGCTCCCTGCCCCAGTTCGCTCACGCGCAGCACGTCCACCAGCTTATGAAGCTGTTTCTCGATTTGCTCAAGCACTTTTTCATCGCCGACGGTCTGTATAGTCATGCGCGACAGGGTTGGATCGTCCGTCGGCGCGACGGTCAGGCTTTCAATGTTGTAGCCGCGTTGAGAAAACAGACCGATAACCCGAGAGAGCGCTCCGGATTCGTTTTCCAGTAAGACAGATAATATCCGGCGCATATCAGGTTCTCTCCGTTTTGCTTAACCACATTTCGTCCATTCCCCCGCCGCGGATCTGCATCGGGTAAACGTGTTCTGTCCCGTCAACGGTGACGTCCACAAATACCAGGCGCTGATTTTTCACCGTTTCGAGAGCTTCCACCAGCTTGCTTTCCAGCTCATCGGGTTGGGTAATGCTGATGCCGACATGCCCGTAAGCTTCAGCCAGGCGAACAAAATCAGGCAGCGACTCCATATAAGACTGGGAATGACGGCCGGAGTAAATCATGTCCTGCCACTGCTTCACCATGCCGAGGTAACGGTTGTTAAGGTTCAATACCAGCACCGGCAAGCCGTACTGCAGTGCCGTAGAGAGCTCCTGAATATTCATCTGAATACTGCCATCGCCGGTCACGCACACCACGGTTTCCTCGGGCAGCGCCAGTTTCACCCCGAGCGCGGCCGGCAATCCAAAGCCCATGGTGCCAAGCCCGCCGGAGTTTATCCAACGACGCGGCTCGTCAAAGGTGTAATAAAGAGCAGCGAACATCTGGTGCTGGCCCACGTCAGAAGTCACGTATGCTTTGCCGTGGGTGAGCTTATAGATAGTTTCGATAACCGCCTGAGGCTTAATTTTTCCGCTTTCGCGATCGAATGCCAGACACTGCCTTGCGCGCCAGTGTTCGATTTGCTGCCACCAGTCGCGGATATCGTCGCCTGACTGCTGCGTATCTTCCTGCGCCAGCAGCTCAAGCATCTGTTGCAGAACTAAACGCGCGTCGCCCACGATAGGAATATCCGCCCCAACCGTTTTCGAAATAGAGGTTGGATCGATATCGATGTGCAGCACGGTGGCATTCGGACAGTATTTCGCCAGGTTGTTGGTTGTACGGTCGTCAAACCTCACGCCTACGCCAAAGATCACGTCCGAGTTATGCATGACCATATTGGCTTCATAGGTTCCATGCATCCCTAACATGCCCAGCGCCTGCCGGTGCGTACCCGGAAACGCGCCCAACCCCATTAAAGAAGAGACGACGGGAATGTTCAGCTTCTCGGCTAACTCACGCAGCTCCGCATGGCAGGCGGAGGTAATAGCGCCGCCGCCCACATACATCACCGGTTTTTTCGCACTCAGCAGGGTCTGCAACGCGCGCTTTATCTGTCCTTTATGACCCTGCGTCGTCGGATTATACGAGCGCATGCTCACCGTTTCCGGATAGCAGTAAGGAAGCTTATTTGCCGGACTCATAATATCTTTCGGCAGATCCACCACCACAGGCCCCGGTCGGCCGCTTGCGGCCAGCCAGAACGCTTTTTTGATGATGCCGGGAATATCTTCAGCCTGCTTAACCAGGAAGCTATGCTTTACCACCGGGCGCGAGATCCCTACCATATCGCACTCCTGGAAGGCATCGTAACCGATAAGGGAAGTGGCGACCTGACCTGAAAGCACAACCAGAGGGATGGAGTCCATATAAGCGGTAGCGATACCGGTTATGGCATTTGTCGCGCCGGGCCCTGAGGTCACCAGCACAACCCCGACTTCCCCGGTTGCACGTGCCAGTCCATCAGCCATATGTACGGCGGCCTGTTCATGGCGGACCAGCACATGATCAATCCCACCAATTGTATGGAGCGCATCGTAAATATCGAGTACAGCGCCCCCCGGATAGCCGAATACATGCTTAACGCCCTGATCGATTAACGATCGGACGACCATCTCGGCTCCTGACAACATCTCCATGGTTTGCCTCCAGGCTCACGTGTTGACCGACGGCAGAATTCATTTCCGCGCGGTCATTAAGGCAGGCTCTTAGGCTCTGCCTGACTTTTTATTTGTAAGTTTTCCTGCCTAACATAACCGTTGAAAATCAGGCGATCAATCATACGCCCCTGCGTTGGCCCCATGCTTTTTAACTTCCTTGCTACAAAATGCCAGCATGACGAAGTTAAGTCCTGAATATAAGCAAATACTATTACTGAATATGTTATGAACGGGACAATTACAGGTGGAATCTCATTAACGAGAGGGTTTTGATGAATAGCAGAGCGGCCGTCGGAAAATACTACAGCATAAAATACTGTCAGAGAGGCAATAGAAAGATAAACCGGCCTGTCTGCAGGCGCCGGTTTATCCGGATAACGATCGGCAATTATCTGCGGCAAACAGAAATAAGTAATTTCGCCATCCACTGGTGGCCTCTGTCTTTATGCGCCGGCTCGTGCCATGACAGGTAACAGGTACGCCTGTTTTCCTTAAGCGGAAGCGCAAATATTTTCAGCCGCAGACTTTCGGAAAATTCTTCGGCCAGCCAGCGGGGTGCTATCGCCACTAATTGCGTCTGCGAGACGACATTCAGCACGCTGGTCAGCGCCATACCCTGATAAGAAATACAGGCCTGCCTTAACGGCGTCTGATACCAGAGCGCGCTAAAGGAAGCAAAACGATCCAGCGAAACCACCGCATGCTGCTCGTTATAAATATCTTTCTCTTTTAACGATGCCATCAAACGAGGATGTTTCTGGCTGGCCACCAGAACCATTTCGTCTTCAAACAGCGGCATGCAGGTAAATTCTGAACGGCGAAATTCATTATATCCGATAACAAATTCCGTTTCCTGATAGCGCAACTGATGTTCAATATCTTTATGCAGGCTGGACTTAAACGAGAGTTGAATATCAGGCGCCGAACGCCGAACGTTATTAAAAATGACGGAGGTCAGCAAATTATCGAGGGGACTGCTGACGCAAAGTTGGAAAACGCGTTTACTTTCGTCGGGCTCAAATTCCGTTCCCGGCAGTTCGTTTTGAACAAGCTGTAAGGCCTGGCGGACGGAGGCGAATAGCTGAAAAGCCCGCGCTGTTGGCTGTATTCCGCGCCCGTAACGTACAAACAGCTCATCGTTGAACATAACCTTCAGGCGCGCCACGGCGTTGCTGA
The DNA here is from genome assembly GCF_003628475.1 of Enterobacter sp. R1(2018). GTDB lineage: Bacteria > Pseudomonadota > Gammaproteobacteria > Enterobacterales > Enterobacteriaceae > Dryocola. Next base: position 79,792 of record NZ_RCAA01000033.1, read on the forward strand.
CCGCCGGTTGCGACATGCCCAGCAGCCGGGCGGCTTTTGTAATGTTCTGAACCTGCATCACCGCGTCAAAAACGGTCAGCAAATTTAAATCTACCTTGCGTAGCGAGTATTTATTCCCGTCATTAACGGGCGGACGTTCTATATAATCTTCAGACATAATTCACTCCAGTAACAGGGCAGAACCTTTTGTGCTTCAGGCTCTGCATGCAATTCCATTCGACTTTTAAAAATATACTGGCAGCAACAATCAGCAGGTTCGTTATCTTAAAACCTACCGTTCCGCTCAGATATGTCTACCTCCAGAAATCAACGTAATCGCTGTAACCGAGGCCGTACAATGACCGCAAGGCTCCGTATGTTCCCGGGCTGATTTACCGGCAGATAATACAAACACAAAATGTTCCTGCGTACAATAATTCACCCAGTCAATAATATTTTAACCGCTGACAAATTATTTAAAATATGTCCAGTTTAATTTTAGGAATATGCTACATAAAAATAGCTTTACTCCATCCAAAAAGAATAAAAGCCGTTGTGGAGTAGCCGAGAAAACCCTCATTCATCACTTTTTTATAACCTAATCAGCATCTCAACCGGCTTCATTTTTCTGATTATTTATGAATAACAATCGCTTTAAATACCATTAGCATATTTTTAGATTTCTCTTTTTTTTAGCATAATAGCCTGCCCTACACGTTCATTGCGCCAGGCCCTGTTGACGTTCATCAACCGCTTAGGGTTGACACAGCAAAGCAGATCAAGTACCAATAAATGCATATCGCAAACGCTTGAGGCCTGAAACATGATTCGCACCCATCGCCTACTAGTTCTACTACTAAACGCATTTTATTTGCGCGGTAGACTGGTGGGCGACATCAAGCGTTGATTCAAGCCCTCAGACTGAAAAAACCCGCGCCGCTGCGCGGGTTTTTTTATGCCCGCAGCGTCGGCGCTAAAACTAAAAAGGACCATAACATGAGTCAGCAAGTCATAATTTTTGATACGACCTTACGTGATGGTGAGCAAGCGCTGCAGGCTAGCCTGAGTGTAAAAGAGAAGCTGCAGATCGCGATGGCGCTGGAGCGTATGGGCGTTGATGTTATGGAAGTCGGTTTCCCGGTTTCCTCCCCGGGCGATTTCGAATCCGTACAGACCATCGCCCGCAACATCAAAAATAGCCGCGTATGCGCGCTGGCCCGCTGCGTAGAAAAAGATATCGACGTCGCAGCCGAATCCCTGAAAGTCGCAGAAGCATTCCGCATCCATACCTTTATCGCCACCTCCCCGATGCATATCGCCACCAAGCTGCGCAGTACGCTGGACGAAGTAATCGAGCGCTCGATCTACATGGTGAAACGCGCCCGTAATTATACCGACGATGTTGAATTCTCCTGCGAGGATGCGGGGCGGACCCCAATCGCCGATCTGGCGCGCGTAGTAGAAGCGGCGATTAGCGCAGGCGCCACTACCATTAACATCCCTGATACCGTCGGCTACACCATGCCGTTTGAGTTCGCCAACATTATCAGCGGCCTGTACGAGCGCGTGCCAAACATCGATAAAGCGATTATTTCCGTACACACCCACGATGACTTAGGTCTGGCGGTAGGCAACGCTATTGCGGCGGTTCACGCCGGCGCTCGCCAGGTTGAAGGCGCGATGAACGGCATCGGCGAGCGCGCCGGTAACTGTTCGCTGGAAGAAGTCATCATGGCCATTAAGGTGCGCAAAGATATCATGAACCTGCACACCAACATTAATCACCATGAGATCTGGCGTACCAGCCAGATGGTCAGCCAGATTTGCAATATGCCGGTACCGGCTAATAAAGCCATCGTCGGGACCGGGGCTTTCGCCCACTCCTCTGGTATCCACCAGGACGGCGTGCTGAAAAATCGTGAAAACTACGAAATCATGACTCCCGAGTCCATCGGCCTGAATCAGGTACAGCTGAATCTGACCTCACGCTCGGGACGCGCCGCAGTGAAGCACCGTATGGACGAGATGGGTTACAAAGAGAGCGACTACAGCCTGGATAATCTGTACGACGCTTTCCTGAAGCTGGCGGACAAAAAAGGCCAGGTCTTCGATTACGATCTGGAAGCGCTGGCCTTTATTGGCAAGCAGCAGGAAGAGCCGGAACATTTCAGCCTGGAATATTTCAACGTGCAGTCCGGTTCAAGCGTCATCTCAACCGCGTCCGTTCAGCTGCACTGCGGTGAAGAAACACATTCTGAAGCCGCGACGGGTAACGGTCCGGTTGACGCGGTTTATCAGGCCATCAACCGCATCACGAATTACGACGTCGAGCTGGTGAAATACCAGCTGTCAGCAAAAGGCCAGGGTAAAGACGCGCTGGGCCAGGTAGATATAGTTGTTACCTACAAAGGCCGCCGCTTCCATGGTGTAGGTCTGGCGACCGATATCGTGGAATCCTCAGCGAAAGCGATGATCAACGTGCTGAACAACATCTGGCGCGCCGGCGAAGTCGAGAAAGAATTGCAACGCAAAGCTCATAATAATGAAAACACTCAGGAAACCGTGTGACATGTCAAAATCTCATCATATAGCAGTATTGCCTGGCGACGGCATCGGTCCGGAAGTGATGGCGCAGGCGATGAAGGTGCTGGATGCCGTGCGTACGCGCTTCGATATGCATATTACCACCAGCTCCTATGACGTTGGCGGCATCGCCATCGACCGCCATGGCAACCCTCTGCCTCCGGTTACCGTTGAAGGCTGCGAGCAGGCTGATGCCATTCTGTTTGGCTCCGTCGGCGGCCCGAAATGGGAACATTTGCCGCCGACCCAGCAGCCAGAGCGTGGCGCGCTGCTGCCGCTGCGTAAACATTTCAAACTGTTCAGCAACCTGCGCCCTGCGCGTTTATACCAGGGGCTGGAAGAGTTTTGCCCGCTGCGTGCGGATATCGCCGCCAAAGGCTTCGATATTTTGTGCGTACGTGAGCTGACCGGCGGGATTTATTTCGGCCAGCCGAAGGGCCGCGAAGGCTCCGGCATGCATGAAAAAGCGTTTGATACCGAGGTTTATCATCGCTTTGAAATCGAACGCATCGCGCGTATTGCCTTCGAGTCAGCGCGTAAGCGCCGCAATAAAGTCACCTCCATCGATAAAGCGAACGTGCTGCAGACCTCCGTGATGTGGCGCGAAATCGTCAATGAAATCGCCGGCGAGTATCCGGACGTCACGCTGTCGCATATGTATATCGACAACGCCACCATGCAGCTGATTAAAGATCCTTCTCAATTCGACGTGCTGCTGTGTTCCAACCTGTTCGGCGACATCCTGTCAGACGAATGCGCGATGATCACCGGCTCAATGGGCATGCTGCCTTCCGCCAGCCTGAATGAACAAGGCTTTGGCCTGTACGAACCTGCAGGCGGCTCGGCGCCGGATATCGCAGGCAAAAATATTGCCAACCCCATTGCGCAGATCCTGTCGCTGGCCCTGCTCCTGCGCTATAGCCTGGACGCTGAAGAGGCAGCACGGGCCATTGAAAATGCCGTGAATCTGGCGCTGGAAGAAGGCTTCCGTACCGGCGATCTGGCTCGCGATGGCAAAGCAATCAGTACCGACGAGATGGGCGACACCATTGCCCGCTTCGTGGCTCAGGGGAAATAATCATGGCGAAGACGTTATATCAAAAGTTGTACGATGCCCATGTCGTTTACGAAGCGGAGAACGAAACCCCGCTGCTGTATATCGACCGTCATCTGGTTCATGAAGTCACGTCTCCGCAGGCGTTTGACGGCCTGCGCGCGCACCGTCGTCCGGTGCGTCAGCCCGGCAAAACCTTCGCGACCATGGACCACAACGTTTCTACGCAGACCAAAGACATCAACGCCTCCGGTGAAATGGCCCGCATTCAGATGCAGGAACTGATGAAAAACTGCAAAGAGTTCGGTGTTGAGCTGTATGACCTGAACCATCCGTATCAGGGCATCGTTCATGTGATGGGACCGGAACAGGGCATTACGCTGCCGGGTATGACCATCGTGTGCGGCGACTCCCACACCGCAACCCACGGCGCATTTGGCGCGCTGGCGTTTGGCATCGGCACTTCTGAAGTTGAGCACGTGCTGGCCACGCAAACCCTGAAGCAGGGCCGCGCTAAGACGATGAAGATTGAAGTCACCGGCACCGCGGCGCCTGGCATCACGGCAAAAGACATCGTGCTGGCGATCATCGGTAAAACCGGCAGCGCGGGCGGCACCGGCCACGTGGTGGAATTCTGCGGCAGCGCCATTCAGGCGCTCTCTATGGAAGGCCGCATGACGCTGTGCAATATGGCAATCGAAATGGGCGCCAAAGCGGGCATCGTTGCGCCGGATGAAACAACCTTTAACTATGTAAAAGGCCGTCTGCACGCGCCAAAAGCCGAAGACTGGGACGAAGCGGTTGCGTACTGGAAAACCTTCAGCACGGATGAAGGCGCTAAGTTTGACAGCGTAGTGACCCTGGATGCGGCCGAGATTGCGCCGCAGGTTACCTGGGGCACCAACCCAGGGCAGGTTATTCCCGTGACGGAAAATATCCCGAACCCGGCATCCTTCGCCGATCCGGTCGAACGCGCATCGGCGGAAAAAGCGCTGGCCTATATGGGACTGAAGCCGGGTATTCCGTTGACCGAAGTGGCTATCGACAAAGTCTTTATCGGCTCCTGCACCAACTCGCGCATCGAGGATTTGCGCGCCGCGGCGGAAATCGCTAAAGGCCGTAAAGTCGCGCCGGGCGTACAGGCCCTGGTTGTTCCGGGCTCGGGTCCGGTAAAAGCGCAGGCGGAAGAAGAAGGCCTGGATAAGATTTTCATCGAGGCGGGTTTCGAATGGCGTCTGCCCGGCTGCTCAATGTGCCTGGCGATGAACAACGATCGTCTGGAACCGGGCGAGCGCTGTGCTTCCACCAGCAACCGTAACTTTGAAGGCCGTCAGGGCCGCGGCGGGCGCACGCACCTGGTGAGCCCGGCGATGGCGGCGGCGGCAGCCGTTACCGGTCATTTTGCTGACATCCGCACGTTGAAATAAGGGAAAACACCATGGCAGAAAAATTTATCCAACATACCGGCCTGGTCGTTCCGCTGGATGCCGCAAACGTTGATACCGACGCAATTATTCCGAAGCAGTTTTTGCAGAAGGTCACCCGCACCGGTTTTGGCGCTCACCTGTTTAACGACTGGCGCTTCCTGGACGACGCGGGCAAAGAACCTAATCCGGAGTTCGTGCTGAATTTTCCTGAGTTTAAAGGCGCATCCATTCTGCTGGCGCGTGAAAACTTCGGCTGCGGCTCATCGCGCGAGCACGCGCCCTGGGCGTTGACCGACTACGGCTTTAAAGTCGTTATCGCGCCAAGCTTTGCGGATATCTTCTACGGCAACTCGTTCAACAACCAGCTGCTGCCGGTCACCCTGAGCGAAGAAGAAGTTGATGAGATGTTTAAGCTGGTGGCGGCAAATCCGGGCATTAACTTCGTTGTCGATCTGGAAGCGCAGACGGTGAAAGCGGGTGAAAAAACCTATGCCTTCACTATCGATACTTTCCGCCGGCACTGCATGTTAGAAGGACTGGACAGCATCGGCCTGACGCTGCAGCACGAAGAAGCCATTTCTTCATACGAGCAAAAACAGCCGACGTTTATGCGCTGATAAAAAAGGGCACTTAATGTGCCCTTTTTTCTAGATATTCTTCACCCGGCTCGTCAGCCCTAAAGCCACTACCGCAAGCACGGCAATCAGCCAATATACGGAATAGTGACCAAAGCTCTCCGTAAGCGCCCCTTGTAAGACCCCCGCCAGAATGACTCCGGTTGAAATGCTGTTGGTAAAGAGCGTCGTGGCGGAACCCGGCCGCCCGGGCATTAAATCCTGGAACCAGAGCATGCCGATACCGGCCACGATACCGATAAACACCGCGTTAAAAAGCTGCAAAAGCAGCAGCGCCGCCCGGTGGTGAAACAGAATCAGCCCAACGTAGAACAGCACGCCTGCGGCCACGGCGATAACCATCATGCGCCGCTTCCCGAAACGCTTCACGTAGTAGCCCGCCAGGATCATGGCAGGAATTTCCAGACCTGCCGCCGTTCCCATCAGCAGGCCGGCAAGCGATTCAGGCAGTCCTAAATCACTGCTGATCCACAGCGGCATGTCGATGATATACATGGTGCTACAGGTCCACATCAGCATCGAGGCGATAAACAGCATACGTACGTTTTTATCCTTCCAGCCGCTGACCTGCGTAAGGGCCACGTCGGCGGGCTGCTCGATTCTGGCGACGGAAGGCAGCGCAAAAAAGATAAGCGCCAGCGAGATAACAAAAATTCCCGCGGCGATAAGAAACATGGTGGTAAAGCCGTAATTTAGCGCCAGCATAAAGGAGAGCGGCGGGCCGATAACCCAGGCAAGCGAAAGCTGAGCGCGCATCACCGAACTGAACATCACCACTTCACGCGCCGAGCTATCCGCATATTCGCGCGCCAGAGCAAAAATCTGCGGCATAGCGGTATTCGCAATGGCGGCGAACATCACGCCGAGGGTAATTAACGTCAGGTAATGGCGATTAAAGGCAAACAGCACGCAGTTTGCCACCGCCATCACGCAGCAGATCATTATCAGCCTGCGCCTGTCGCCCTGGCTGTCGGAGCGTTTGGCCAGCAGCAGGCTGACCAGAATACCGGCCACGGCGTTGACGGTATAAAACAGGCCGACCCAGAAAGGACGAACGTCTACCTCGCGCGATAAAAACAGGCTAAGAGTGGGCGCCTGCAGCGCCCCCGCAATGCCCATCATAAAAGCGACTACCATAAAAGCGGCGTATACCGGATTGATACGTCGTCTTTTAGTCAGAAACCGGGCCATGCGGGATCCTTAATACATGCGGGCATAAGTGCTGAAATCATAAACTAAAAAAGCCAGCAGTTAACCTGCTGGCTGGTGAAAAGCACCAATACTCAGTCACACTTGATAAAGGCGGCTCGGGGTTTATCGGCCGTCGGGGTAGTAACCTCCCACTGCATTAAGTCTTCGAGCATCCTCAGACGTTGCCCTGCTGTCAGGCGAGCCAGCCATCCAGACTCAACAAATTTTGTCGCGGCAAAGTAATTTCGGTAAAACTCAACGGCTGATGACCGATTCATACGCCCTCCTCGCTTTCATCGTTGATGATTATTGGCGTAATATAGGGAAAGTTAAATTGATGAGTTTCCAGCTGGAGTTCCTCTTTTATGTCTTCCGGTCGTTTGCAACAACAGTTCATCCGCCTGTGGCAATGCTGCGACGGTAAACCGCAAGAAACTACGCTGAACGATCTGGCGGAGATGTTGAACTGCTCGCGCCGTCATATGCGCACGCTTTTAAATGCGATGCAGGAAAAAGGCTGGCTAAGCTGGAAGGCAGAAGCCGGACGCGGCAAGCGGTCGCAGCTTGAATTTCTCTATACCGGTCTGGCGCTCCAGCAGCAGCGGGCCGAGGATCTTCTTGAACAGGATCGCATCGATCAATTGGTGCAGATCGTAGGGGATAAAGCCGCCGTGCGGCAGATGCTTATCTCCCACCTTGGCAGGAGCTTTCGCCAGGGCCGCCACATTCTGCGCGTGCTCTATTACCGGCCGTTGCTGAACCTGCTGCCCGGTTCGGCGCTGCGTCGTTCAGAGACGCATATTGCCCGACAGATTTTCAGCGGCCTGACGCGCATAAATGAGGAAAACGGGGAACTGGAAGCGGATATCGCTCATCACTGGCAGCAGATTTCGCCCTTGCACTGGCGCTTTTATCTGCGTCCCGGCATCCATTTTCATCATGGCCGCGAGCTGGATATGCTGGATGTAATGACCTCCTTACAGCGCATTAATAGCCTGCCGCTCTACGCCCATATCAGCCAAATCAGCACGCCAACGGCCTGGACGCTGGATATTCACCTGTCCCAGCCGGACCGCTGGCTTCCCTGGCTGCTTGGCAGCGTGAACGCGATGATCCTGCCGCGGGAGTGGCAAACGCTGGATAATTTTTCCCGCCAGCCCGTGGGCACCGGCCCTTATTCCGTCGTGCGCAATAACAATAATCAGCTCAAGATTCAGGCCTGGGATGACTATTTCGGCTATCGCGCGCTTATTGACGAGGTGAATTTTTGGGTGCTGCCGGAGATCGGCGAGGAGGTGAGCTGCGCCGTACAGCTGCAGGGCATGCCCGATAGCGAAAAAGCGGTAGAGAGCCGGCTGGAAGAGGGCTGCTATTACCTGCTGTTCGATAGCCGCTCTTCACGCGGCAGCCATGACGGCGTGCGCGCCTGGGTAAGCCATGTGCTTGCCCCTATTAATCTTCTGTATGGCGCGGGCGAACAGATTCAGCAGTACTGGTTCCCGGCCTACGGGCTGCTTCCGCGCTGGCATCATACGCGCCCGCAGCCCGTGGGTGAGAAGCCCGCCGGCCTTGAAACCCTGACCCTGACTTTCTATCGCGACCACGTAGAACACCGGGTCATCAGCAATATTATGGTACAGCTCCTCGCCGCCCACGGCGTTCACCTTAAGGTCCAGGAGGTGAGCTACGAAGAGTGGCACCAGGGCGCGGCCACCAGCGATATCTGGCTTAACAGCGCCAACTTCACCCTGCCGCTGGAGTTTTCGCTTTACGCGCATCTCTATGAAGTGCCGCTGATTCAAAAATGCATTGGCATCGACTGGGAAACCGACACCCTTAACTGGCATCAGGGCGAGCTGGCGCTGCCGGAGTGGTGTCAGCAACGCGTTGAGCGCAATGATATTTTGCCGCTGATTCACCACTGGCTGCGCATTGAAGGCCAGCGCAGCATGCGCGGCGTCAGAATGAACACGCTCGGCTGGTTCGATTTTAAATCCGCCTGGTTTGCGCCGCCTGAACCATAGCGCTTCCGAATCATTCACAGAATCATTACAATGGCGCGTTCTCAACGGGGTGCCAGGACAAATTGTCCGCGCTGAGATAATACCCGTCGAACCTGATCCGGATAACGCCGGCGAAGGGATTTGAGGCTTATTGCTCAAAGTCCTTTGCCACCCCTAATTTAAGAGGTGCAAAGTGTTCAAAAAATTACTGCCGCTGCTTATACTCGCCGCCGCTCCTGCCTACGCTAAACCCCTGCTTACCGTTTATACCTATGATTCTTTCGCCGCGGACTGGGGTCCGGGCCCGGCGGTAAAAAAAGCCTTTGAAGCCGACTGCGGCTGCGAGTTGAAATTCGTTGCGCTTGAAGACGGCGTATCGCTGCTTAACCGTCTGCGCATGGAAGGTAAAAACAGCAAGGCCGACGTGGTGCTTGGCCTGGATAACAACCTTCTGGAAGCGGCTTCGCAAACCAAACTTTTTGCTGCGGCCAACGTCGACACCAGCGCCCTGAAAATCCCCGGCGGCTGGAAAAACGCGACCTTCGTCCCGTTTGATTACGGCTATTTCGCCTTCGTCTACGATAAAAACAAGCTGAAAAATCCGCCGAAGAGCCTGAAAGAGCTGGTCGAAAGCGATCAGAAATGGAAGGTGATTTATCAGGATCCGCGTACCAGTACGCCAGGCCTGGGCCTGCTGCTGTGGATGCAAAAGGTCTACGGCGACAAAGCGCCTGAGGCGTGGGCGAAGCTTGCAGGCAAAACCGTCACCGTCACCAAAGGCTGGTCTGAGGCCTACGGCCTGTTCCTGAAAGGTGAAGGCGATCTGGTGCTGAGCTACACCACTTCTCCGGCCTACCACATCATTGAAGAGAAAAAGGATAACTACGCCGCGGCGGATTTCAGCGAAGGGCATTATCTGCAGGTGGAAGTAGCGGGCCGCCTGGCCGCCAGCAAACAGCCGGAGCTTGCGGAAAAATTCATGAAGTTCATCACCCAGCCGGGCTTCCAGAACGCTATTCCAACCGGCAACTGGATGTATCCGGTCACCGACGTGAAGCTGCCGGAAGGTTTTAGCAGCATCAGGAAACCACCAACCTCGCTGGAATTCACGCCGAAGGAAGTCTCCGATCTCCGCGCGGGCTGGATTAGTGCATGGCAACGCGCAGTCAGCCGCTGATTCCCGGCTGGCTGCTGCCGGGGCTGTTTGCCGCCGCTCTTGTGGTGGCGGTAGCCCTGGCGGCTTTTCTTGCGCTGTGGATTAACGCACCGCAAAGCGATATTCGCGCGCTGGCGCAGGACAGCTATCTGTGGCACGTCCTGCGCTTCTCATTCTGGCAGGCGTTTCTCTCCGCCGCCCTTTCGGTATTCCCGGCGATTTTTCTGGCGCGCGCGCTCTACCGCCGCCGCTTCCCCGGCCGCCTGGCCCTACTGCGTTTATGTGCCATGACGCTTGTGTTACCGGTGCTGGTCGCCGTCTTTGGCATTCTGACGGTTTACGGGCGCGTCGGCTGGCTGGCCGCGCTCTGCGAGTGGACAGGCGTGGAATGGACTTTCTCGCCCTATGGCCTGCAGGGTATTTTGCTGGCGCACGTCTTTTTTAATTTACCTATGGCAACGCGGCTTTTGCTGCAGGCGCTGGAAAGTATTCCCGGCGAACAGCGGCAGCTTGCCGCCCAGCTGGGCATGCAGGGCTGGAATTTCTTCTGCTTTGTGGAGTGGCCCTGGCTGCGTCGCCAGATCCTGCCCGCCGCCGCGCTTATTTTTATGCTCTGTTTCGCAAGCTTCGCCACCGTCCTCTCACTGGGCGGCGGGCCGCAGGCGACGACCATCGAGCTGGCTATTTTTCAGGCGCTGAGCTACGACTACGATCCCGCCCGCGCCGCACTCCTCGCGCTGGTGCAGATGATTTGCTGTCTGGGCCTGGTGCTGTTAAGCCAGAGGTTCAGCAAGGCGATTCCCGCGGGCGTAAGCCAGGTGCAGGGGTGGCGCGATCCGCAGGATAACCTGCGCCGTAAGCTGTGCGACGGAGCGTTAATTGCCCTCGCCCTGCTGCTGTTATTGCCCCCTTTGCTGGCGGTCATAATTGACGGCGTGAATAACGGATTCAGCGCCGTGCTGTCGCAGCCGATCCTCTGGCGGGCGCTTTTCACCTCGCTGAGGATAGCCGTTGCCGCTGGCGTCATCTGCGTCGTCATTACTATGATGCTGCTGTGGAGTTCAAGGGAGCTGCGTCTGCGAAGCCGCGCTTTTGCCGGACAGGCGCTGGAGCTGAGCGGCATGTTAATTCTCGCCATGCCGGGCATCGTACTGGCGACCGGCTTCTTCCTGCTGCTGAATAATACGGTCGGCCTGCCGCAGTCTGCCGACGGCATCGTGATTTTTACCAACGCGCTGATGGCTATCCCCTATGCGCTAAAAGTGCTGGAAAACCCGATGCGCGACGTGGCGGAGCGTTACGGAAAGCTGTGCCAGTCGCTGGATATTAAAGGTCTGCGCCGTTTGCGCTTAATTGAGCTGCGGGCGCTGAAAATTCCGCTGGCACAGGCGCTGGCCTTCGCCTGCGTGCTGTCGATTGGCGATTTCGGCGTGGTGGCGCTGTTCGGCAACGAAGATTTCCGCACCCTGCCGTTCTATCTCTACCAGCAAATTGGTTCCTATCGTAGCCAGGACGGCGCCGTTACCGCGCTTATCCTGCTGATGCTCTGTTTTGCCCTGTTCACCCTGATTGAAAAACTTCCGGGACGCCATGCTAACGCTGACTGATGTAACCTGGCTTTATCACCATTTGCCGATGCGCTTTTCACTTCACGTGGCGGCGGGCGAACGCGTCGCGGTGCTTGGGCCAAGCGGCGCGGGGAAAAGCACCCTGCTGAGTCTGATCGCCGGTTTTCTGCCGCCCGCCAGCGGGGAGATTATTCTTGGCGGCGAGAACCATACCCATACCGCGCCCGCACGGCGTCCGGTCTCCATGCTGTTTCAGGAGAACAACCTTTTTACGCATCTAAGCGTGCGGGAAAATATCGGGCTGGGAATGGATCCCGGCCTCAAGCTCAGCAAGGAACAGCGTGAGCGCCTGCGGACCATTGCCGGGCAGATGACGATTGGCGATCTGCTGGACCGCCTGCCTTCTCAGCTTTCCGGCGGGCAGCGTCAGCGCGTCGCTCTGGCCCGCTGCCTGGTGCGCGAACAGCCCATACTGCTGCTCGATGAGCCCTTTTCCGCCCTCGATCCGGCGCTGCGCTTTGAGATGCTGCAGCTGCTTGACGATCTTTGCCGCCAAAAACGGCTTACTCTGTTGATGGTTTCCCACAGCATTGAAGATGCCGCGCGCATCGCCGAAAGAAGCGTGGTGGTGGTGGACGGCCGTATCATTTGGGATGGCGATACGGCAAGATTAGCGAGCGGCGAAGCGAGCGCTTCTGGTCTGCTGGGGATAAAAACGGGTCAGGCGTGACCCGATAATACCTTCCAGAGAATCTTCAGGTAGAGGGGCATCAGCGGATGCATCTGCAATGCGGCAAAGCTGCCTGCCGCCAGCGCTACGGTCACGGGCGCAAGCCAGCGCAAACGCGCGCGCGGCAGATAGCGCGTTAAGCGATCCTGACCCGATTTACCGCAGCGCCACCAGCGCCAGCTCAGCCAGCCTGCCAGCCACACCAGCAGCGCCACGCCCAGCAGCAGCCATTTGAAGCTGCTGCTTTGCATATCCGCAGGAATATCGATAGCCGCACCAGCCAGAATGCCCGGCATAAAGTAAAGCGGCGGCCAGAAGATGCAGCCGATGATATTAGGCAGAATAAATTTCGCCACCGGCAGATCCAGCATTCCCGCCACCATCGGCACCAGCGGACGGGTCGGGCCAACAAAACGGCCGACCAGAATGGTGAACATGCTGTGCTGGTGCAGCGCATGCTCGGTTTTATCAAGCAGCGCCTTGTTCTTCTTCATAAAGGACCAGCGATGCAATGGCCCTTTAAAACGTCCGCCCAGCCAGAATGAGATCCAGTCTCCCAACAGGCAGCCCACAATTCCCGCCGCCCAGGCGTGCCAGAAGCCGACCTGCCCGCTGCCAATCAGCGCGCCAAGTCCCGCCATCATCACCGTGCCCGGTAAAATCAGCCCTACCAGCGCCAGCGATTCAAGAAAGGCCACCAGCATTACCGCAACAAGCGAATAAGCCACTGACTGTGTAATAAAGTGTTCCAGCAAAGCTTCCATAAAGCATCCGACGAGAAACGAGTAGGCGATTCTCCTGAGTGATTACACTATCGTCAAGGCATCATTTGTATGAATGAATGATAGCGGCTATTCGCAGCCCGCGCGGAATTCGCTCGGGCTTGCGCCGGTGCATTTTTTGAACACGCGGGAAAAATAGAGCTGGTCCTCGAAGCCCACGTTGCGCCCGACGCTGGCGATGGGCATACGCGTGGTGCTGAGCAGCAGCTTCGCCTGGCTGATGCGCTGGTCTTCCCGCCAGCTTAAAACGCTGACGCCAAGCTGCTGACGGAACAGGTGCGATAGCCGGGATGGCGATAAACAGACGTGTTGCGCCACGCTTGCAATATCGAAATGGCTGTCCGCGAGATGGTCGCTGATGTACTGACAGGCGTCGCGCACGCGGTTATCGAGCGGCGGATTAAGCGATGCGCTCATGGCCTCCATGCGGCGCAGCAGAAGCTGCTCAAGAAGATTGATCGCCAGCAGTTCCGCATAGCGTCCTTCGGCCTGTCCGGCGTCGATTATCTGCTGAAAGAGCTGCGAGAACCCTTCCTGCCGGGCATCGTCGGGGCGATAAAAACCCGTATGGGCGAAAATCGGCTCCCAGTTCAGCCACTCCTGCCAGTAGGCGCGCGGGCGGAAGTAAACCCATTGGTGATACCACTCTTTGCTGTTCGGCGCGCGCCCATAATGATGCACTTCGCCGGGCGGAAACAGCAGCATGTCGCCGGGGCGGCAAACATAATTCTTTCCCTGGTTGTTGATCACCCCTTCCCCGCGCACGGTGAGGTTGAGGATGTAACCTTTCATGCCCAGCGGCCGGTCGATAAAAAAATCCAGCGGCCCCTGCGCCTCAATCGGCGTTAATCCCGCGACCAGATGCGCGTTAAAGGAGTAGCCGGGCAGCAGGGGATCGTTTTGGAGTTCAGGCATTAACACGCTCGCTTTTTATCAGAGATAAGAGAAACAATTTGTCCATATCCGTGACTGCGTTCTCATCGCCCCCGGTTACATTTCCATAAACAGGCTGATTTTTATCATAAAGCCGCCATCTGCACGCCTCTTTGCTTTTTAACGGGCCGCCACATGCTTTTATGAAGTTAACCAAAGTGTCTATAACAGCGGCAGAAAAGTCCACATCGAATATTTGCGGGGCGTCACATTTCGCGCGCCCATAGCTATTTTATCCATAACTACAGCGATTAAGACCTGACCATTTTTGGCGGCAAAACCTACTGTTCATTACATAAGTGTTTACCGTCTGGAGTAAAAAAATGTCGATTGCGCTGGGCCTTGATTTTGGCAGCGACTCTGTGCGCGCCTTAGCGGTGGATTGTGAAAACGGAAGCGAACTGGCCACAAGCGTAGAGTGGTATCCCCGCTGGCAGGAAGGCCGCTACTGCGACGCCGCCCGCAACCAGTTCCGCCACCATCCGCGGGATTATATTGAGTCAATGGAGCGGGCGCTGAAAACGGTGCTGCAGGCGCTGACGGCCGGGCAGCGCGGCGAAATCTGCGGCATTGGCGTGGACAGCACCGGCTCGACGCCCGCGCCGATAGACGCCGACGGCAACGTGCTCGCCCTTAACCCGGAATTTGCCGACAACCCGAACGCCATGTTCGTGCTGTGGAAAGATCACACCTCGGTTGAAGAGGCCGAAGCTATTACCCGCCTGTGCCACACGCCCGGCAAAAATGATTACTCTCGCTATATCGGCGGCATTTATTCCAGCGAATGGTTCTGGGCCAAAATTCTCCACGTGACCCGCGCAGATCGGCAGGTCGCCCAGGCCGCGGCCTCGTGGATTGAACTTTGCGACTGGGTGCCCGCCCTGCTTTCCGGCACCACGCGCCCGCAGGATATACGCCGCGGACGCTGCAGCGCGGGCCATAAATCTCTCTGGCACGC
>NZ_RCAA01000033.1:94852-100373 GCF_003628475.1 Enterobacter sp. R1(2018)
CCGCTAATCAATGAGAACCTTGCATACCCGCTGTTCAGCGAAACCTGGACCGCCGACGTTCCGGTCGGCAATCTTTCCGCCGAATGGGCCCAACGCCTTGGCCTGCCGCAAAGCGTAGTAATTTCCGGCGGCGCTTTCGACTGCCATATGGGCGCGGTCGGCGCGGGCGCGCAGCCAAATACGCTGGTGAAAGTCATCGGCACCTCCACCTGCGACATCCTGATTGCCGATAAGCCGACCGTAGGCGAGCGCGCGGTCAAAGGAATCTGCGGGCAGGTGGATGGCAGCGTGGTGCCTGATTTTATCGGTCTGGAAGCCGGTCAGTCCGCCTTTGGCGATATGTATGCCTGGTTTGGCCGCGTGCTCGGCTGGCCTCTGGAACAGCTGGCGCAGCAGCATCCTGAACTGCGCAGCCACATCAACGCCGCGAAAAAACAGCTGCTGCCCGAGCTGACCGAAGCCTGGGCAAGCCATCCCTCGCTGGACCATCTGCCGGTGGTGCTGGACTGGTTTAATGGACGCCGCACCCCGAACGCCAACCAGCGCCTGAAGGGCGTGATTACCGATTTGAACCTGGCGACCGATGCGCCGGCGCTGTTTGGCGGGCTGATTGCCGCGACCGCCTTTGGCGCACGGGCCATTATGGAGTGCTTCACCGAACAGGGCATCCCCGTTAACAACGTGATGGCGCTGGGCGGCATCGCCCGTAAATCACCGGTCATCATGCAGGTGTGCTGCGACGTGCTAAACCGCCCGCTCCAGATTGTCGCCTCCGACCAGTGCTGCGCGCTTGGCGCGGCGATCTTTGCCGCCGTTGCCGCAGGTAAACACGCGAATATTTCGCAGGCGCAGCAGGCGATGGCGAGTCCTATCGAAAGCACTCTGCAGCCGATCGCACAACGCGCCGAGCGTTTTGAGCAGCTTTACCGCCGCTACCAGCAGTGGGCCATCAGCGCGGAACAACACTATCTCCCTTCAGCCGCCGTAACGGCGAGCAACGCCCTTCAGGCTGCGACAACCCATTAAGGACAAGATAATGAACGTTTTTGAACAGTACGAAGTGTGGTTTGTGATCGGTAGCCAGCATCTTTATGGCCCGGAAACGCTACGCCAGGTGACCCAAAATGCCGGGCAGGTGGTGAACGCGCTAAATAAAGAAGCGAAACTGCCGTGCAGGCTGGTACTCAAACCCCTCGGCACCACGCCGGATGAAATCACGGCGATTTGCCGCGATGCCAGCTACGACGATAAATGTGCCGGCATGGTGGTGTGGCTGCACACCTTCTCGCCGGCCAAAATGTGGATTAACGGCCTGAGCATTCTCACTAAGCCGCTGCTGCAGTTCCATACCCAGTTTAATGCGCAGATCCCGTGGGACAGCATTGATATGGACTTTATGAACCTGAACCAGACCGCCCACGGCGGCCGTGAGTTCGGCTTTATCGGCGCGCGTATGCGTCAGCAGCATACCGTTGTGACCGGCCACTGGCAGGATCCGCAGGCTCACCGGCGCATCGGCGCGTGGATGCGCCAGGCCGTATCTAAACAGGATACCCGCAGGCTGAAAGTCGTGCGCTTCGGCGACAATATGCGTGAAGTTGCGGTCACCGACGGGGATAAAGTCGCCGCACAGATGAAATTCGGCTTCTCGGTCAATACCTGGGCGGTAGGCGACCTGGTGGCGGTGGTTAACGCCGTCAGCGACGGCGACGTGAACGCGCTGGTGGACGAGTATGAAAGCAGCTATCGCCTGACGCCCGCCGCGCAGGTAAACGGCGAAAAGCGTCAAAACGTGCTGGATGCGGCCCGCATCGAGCTGGGGATGAAAAAGTTCCTGGTCGACGGGGGGTTCCACGCCTTCACCACCACCTTCGAAGACCTGCACGGCCTTAAACAGCTGCCGGGGCTGGCCGTTCAGCGCCTGATGCAGCAGGGCTACGGCTTTGCGGGGGAAGGCGACTGGAAAACCGCCGCCCTGCTTCGCATCATGAAGGTGATGTCGAGCGGCCTTAACGGCGGTACCTCCTTTATGGAGGACTACACCTACAACTTCGAAAGCGGCGACGATATGGTGCTCGGCTCGCATATGCTGGAGGTCTGTCCTTCTATCGCGCTTGCGGAAAAGCCCATCCTTGATGTGCAGCACCTCGGCATCGGCGGCAAAGCGGATCCGGCGCGCCTGATCTTCTCCACCCAAACGGGCCCGGCGGTAAACGCCAGCCTTATCGATCTCGGCGATCGTTTCCGTCTGCTGGTGAACTGCGTGGATGCCGTAGAAGCTCCGCACCGGTTGCCAAAACTGCCGGTCGCCAACGCCCTGTGGAAAGCCCAACCGGATCTGCCTACCGCATCCGAAGCCTGGATCCTTGCGGGCGGCGCGCATCATACCGTTTTCAGCCAGTCACTCACGCTGGACGACATGCGCCTGTTCTCCGAGCTGCACGGTATCGAGCTCACCGTTATTGATAACGAAACGCGCCTGCCGGCGTTCAAAGACGCTCTGCGCTGGAACGAGGTTTATTACGGCTTTAGACGCTGATTCGCCATCCTTTTGTAGGGCGGGCAGGCATAGCGCCGCCCGCCGATAGATGAAAGAGGGGGTTGGCGCTTTACTTATCCACCCTGCATAACGCCCGGGACTCAATATGTTAGAAGATCTAAAACGTCAGGTGCTGGAAGCGAATCTGGCGCTGCCGCAGCACAATCTGGTGACCCTGACCTGGGGCAACGTCAGCGCGGTGGATCGCGCACACGACGTGCTGATCATCAAACCGTCAGGCGTTGAATACGGCATCATGACCGCCAAGGATATGGTGGTGGTAAGCCTTACGACGGGTGAAGTGGTGGAAGGCAACAAGAAGCCTTCGTCAGATACGCCGACCCATCGCCTGCTGTATCAGCGTTTTCCGCATATCGGCGGCATCGTTCATACCCATTCACGTCATGCCACTATCTGGGCGCAGGCCGGACAGTCTATTCCTGCCACCGGCACCACCCACGCCGACTACTTCTACGGCGCCATTCCCTGTACGCGTAAAATGACCGATGAAGAGATAGGCGACGACTATGAGTGGCAAACCGGGGAGGTTATCGTGAAGACCTTCGCCGAACGCGGAATAGATGCCCTTCAGATGCCCGGCGTGCTGGTGCATTCCCACGGCCCGTTCACCTGGGGCAAGGATCCGCTGGACGCCCTGCATAACGCCATCGTGCTCGAAGAGGTAGCTTATATGGGCATTTTCTGTCGCCAGCTGGCGCCGGAAATAGCCGCCATGCAGCAGACATTGTTAGACAAGCATTACCTGCGTAAACACGGCGATAAGGCCTATTACGGCCAGTAAACACTGTACATAAAAGCAGTAATCTTCGGCAAAGTGGTCTATAATCAGACCACTTTTCCTTTTAAGAGAATACAGCGTGTCGCAAGCTCGGCAGGGGTTTTTGTTAACGCGCCACTGGCGAGATACCCCGCGTGGCACAGAGGTGGATTTCTGGCTGGCAACGGATGAAGGTCCGGTTAAAGTGCGCCTGCCGTATCAGGAGTCCGTCGCGTTTATTCCGCAGTCGCAGCAAAGCGAAGCCGAACGTCTGCTTGCCGGCGAAAGCCAGTATCGCCTGGCCCCGCTCCCCTTAAAAGATTTCCAGCGCCAGCCCGTCTGCGGCCTGTACTGCCGTCAGCATCGTCAGTTAATGCGCCTTGAAAAACTCCTGCGCGACGGCGGCGTAAAGGTGTATGAAGCCGATATCCGCCCGCCTGAACGCTTTTTGATGGAGCGTTTTATCACCGCTCCCGTCTGGTTTAGCGGCGAGGAGCGCAACGGCGAGATAACAGAAACCCGCCTTAAGCCCGCTCCGGGATATCGCCCCCCGCTGAAATGGGTTTCGCTGGATATTGAAACCAACCGGCACGGCGAACTGTACTGTATCGGCCTTGAAGGCTGCGGGCAGCGTATCGTCTATATGCTCGGCCCGGAAAACGGCGACGCCAGCGAACTGGATTTTACCCTTGAATACGTTGCCAGCCGTCCGCAGTTAATTGAAAAGCTGAACGCCTGGTTTGCACATCACGATCCCGACGTGCTGATCGGCTGGAACGTGGTGCAGTTCGATTTACGCATGCTGCAGAAGCTGGCCGAGCGCTATCAGGTGCCGCTGCGGCTCGGCCGCGGCAACAGCGTGCTGGAGTGGCGCGAACACGGCTTTAAGCAGGGCGTGTTCTTCGCCCAGGCGCCGGGACGAGCGATCGTTGACGGCATCGAGGGGCTAAAATCGGCCTTCTGGAATTTCTCTTCGTTCTCTCTGGAGGCCGTCTCCCGGGAGCTGCTCGGTGAAGGCAAGTCGATAGATAATCCCTGGGACAGGATGGATGAAATCAACCGCCGCTTTGCGCAAGACAAGCCGGCGCTGGCGAAGTACAACCTCAAAGATTGCGAGCTGGTGACGCGAATTTTCCATAAAACCGAGCTGATGCCTTTTCTGCTGGAGCGAGCCTCGGTTAACGGCCTGCCGCTGGACAAGCACGGCGGCTCCGTCGCGGCTTTTAGCCACCTTTATATTCCGCGCATGCACCGCGCCGGCTATGTCGCCCCGAATCTGGGAGCCATCCCGCCGCAGGCAAGCCCAGGCGGCTACGTTATGGACTCACGTCCCGGCCTGTATGATTCGGTGCTGGTGTTGGATTACAAGAGCCTGTATCCGTCGATCATTCGCACCTTTCTTATCGATCCGGTAGGGCTGGTCGAAGGCATGGCGCACCCCGAGCCGCAACGGGCAGTCGAAGGTTTTCTCGGCGCCCATTTCTCCAGAACCACCCACTGCCTGCCGGAGATCGTCGGCCAGATCTGGCATGGCCGCGACGAAGCAAAACGCCAGGGAAATAAGCCGCTCTCCCAGGCGCTGAAGATCATTATGAACGCCTTTTACGGCGTGCTGGGCACCAGCGCCTGTCGCTTCTTCGATCCGCGTCTCGCGTCGTCGATCACCATGCGTGGACACCAGATCATGCGCAAAACCAAAGAGCTGATCGAATCTCAGGGCTTTGACGTGATTTACGGCGATACCGATTCCACCTTCGTCTGGCTGAAGAAAGCCCATTCAGAAGAAGAGGCCGCTCGCATAGGCCAACGGCTGGTCGGCCACGTCAACGAATGGTGGTCGCGGCATCTGCAGGAAACGCAGCAGCTCACCAGCGCGCTTGAAATCGAGTTCGAAGCCCATTTCTGCCGCTTTCTGATGCCTACCATTCGCGGCACGGTGGAAGGCAGCAAAAAACGCTACGCGGGGATGATTCAGGAAGGCGAGAAGCAGCGCATGGTGTTTAAAGGTCTGGAGACGGTGCGCACGGACTGGACGCCGCTGGCCCAACAGTTCCAGCAGACGCTTTACCTGCGGGTTTTCCGCAAGGAGCCCTATCAGGACTACATTCGCGAGACGATAGCCAGCCTGATGGCCGGCGAGCTGGACGATCGGCTTGTCTATCGCAAAAGGCTGCGTCGCCCGCTTAGCGAGTATCAAAAAAACG
>NZ_RCAA01000033.1:100452-149303 GCF_003628475.1 Enterobacter sp. R1(2018)
AGCGGCTTGGCCGGCCCGCGCAGTATCAAAACCGGGGAACGATCAAATACGTTATGACGTTAAACGGGCCCGAACCCGTGGATTACCAGCAGTCGCCGCTGGATTACGATCACTACCTCACCCGCCAGCTTCAGCCGGTGGCGGAAGGAATTTTACCTTTCCTTGAGGATGACTTTGCTACACTGATGACAGGGCAATTAGGGCTATTTTGACGGTGACTATCTTGTTTCCTTCCAGTACCATAGCGCCCTCCTGAAACATCCATGTACCTGCTTATTGAACTGCCGCCTACTTTTGTGCGCGGTGGTTATGCTATTGCCTGCAAATCTTAGTAACTGATAATAGAGCCGAAATCTTATGCCTTTTACACTTGGTCAACGTTGGATCAGCGATACCGAAAGCGAACTGGGACTGGGAACCGTCGTTGCAGTAGACCCAAGGATGGTTACCCTGCTTTTCCCTGCCACCGGTGAAAATCGTCTGTATTCCAGAAATGACTCGCCTATCACCCGCGTGATGTTTAATCCGGGTGATACCGTCACCAGCCATGAAGGCTGGCAACTCAAAGTTGATGAAGTTAAAGAAGAAAAAGGTTTACTCGCCTATATTGGCACCCGTCTGGATACCGAAGAAGCCAATACCATGCTGCGCGAGGTTTTCCTCGACAGCAAACTGGTCTTCAGCAAGCCGCAGGACCGTCTGTTTGCCGGTCAGATTGACCGCATGGACCGTTTTGCCCTGCGTTTCCGCGCCCGCAAATACCAAAGCGAGCAGTACCGTCAGCCGTGGAGCGGCCTGCGCGGCATGCGCACCAGCCTTATCCCGCATCAGCTGAATATCGCCCACGATGTGGGTCGTCGTCATGCGCCGCGCGTCCTGCTGGCGGACGAAGTAGGCCTGGGTAAAACCATCGAAGCCGGGATGATCCTGCATCAGCAGCTTCTGGCCGGCAGCGCCGAGCGCGTTCTGATCGTGGTGCCGGAAACCCTGCAGCACCAGTGGCTGGTTGAAATGCTGCGCCGCTTTAACCTGCGCTTCGCACTGTTTGACGACGAGCGCTACGCGGAAGCCCAGCACGATAGTGATAACCCGTTCGAAACCGAACAGCTGGTGATCTGCTCCCTTGATTTTGTGCGCCGCAGCAAGCAGCGCCTTGAGCACCTGTGCGACGCCGAGTGGGATTTAATGGTGGTCGACGAAGCTCACCATCTGGTGTGGAGCGAAGACGCCCCCAGCCGTGAGTATCAGGCCATCGAGCAGCTTGCCGAGCGCGTACCCGGCGTCCTGCTGTTAACCGCAACGCCTGAACAGCTGGGCATGGAAAGCCACTTTGCGCGTTTGCGCCTGCTGGACCCAAGCCGCTTCCACGATTTTGAGCAGTTTGTCGAAGAACAGCAAAACTACCGTCCTGTCGCGGATGCCGTAGCGCTGCTGCTGGCCGGCAACCATCTGACCGACGATCAGTTAAATACGTTAAGCGATCTTATCGGCGAACAGGACATTGAGCCGCTGCTGCAAACCGCCAATAGCGACCGCGAAGGCAGCGAGAGCGCGCGTCAGGAACTGATTTCCATGCTGATGGACCGCCACGGCACAAGCCGCGTGCTGTTCCGCAATACCCGTAACGGCGTGAAAGGCTTCCCGAAACGCGAGCTGCACACCATTCGTCTGCCGCTGCCGACGCAGTACCAGACGGCGATCAAAGTCTCAGGGATTATGAGCGCGCGTAAGTCTGTCGAAGACCGCGCCCGCGATATGCTGTACCCGGAGCAGATTTATCAGGAGTTTGAAGGCGACAGCGGAACCTGGTGGAACTTCGATCCGCGCGTTGACTGGCTGATGGGCTACCTGACCAGCCACCGCGCTCAGAAGGTGCTGGTGATTTGCGCGAAAGCCGCCACCGCCCTGCAGCTGGAGCAGGTTCTGCGCGAGCGCGAAGGCATTCGGGCGGCCGTGTTCCACGAAGGCATGTCGATTATCGAGCGTGACCGCGCCGCCGCCTGGTTTGCGGAAGAAGACACCGGCGCCCAGGTGCTGCTGTGTTCTGAAATCGGCTCTGAAGGCCGTAACTTCCAGTTCGCAAGCAACCTAGTGATGTTCGATCTGCCGTTTAATCCGGACCTGCTGGAGCAGCGTATCGGGCGTCTGGACCGTATCGGCCAGGCCCACGACATCCAGATCCACGTTCCCTATCTCGAAAAGACCGCGCAATCGGTGCTTGTGCAGTGGTATCACGAAGGGCTGGATGCGTTTGAACACACCTGCCCGACGGGTCGCGCTATTTACGACAACGTTTATACGCAGCTGATTCAATATCTCGCCGCGCCAGAAAATACCGAAGGTTTCGACGAGCTCATTAAGCAGTGCCGCGAGCAGCACGACGCGCTGAAGCTTCAGCTCGAGCAAGGCCGCGACCGCCTGTTGGAAATCCATTCCAACGGCGGCGAGAAATCTCAGGCGCTGGCCGAGGCGATTTCCGCTCAGGACAACGACACCGGGCTGGTGAGCTTCGCCCTGAACCTGTTCGATATCGTCGGCATCAATCAGGACGATCGCGGCGACAACATGGTCGTACTCACCCCTTCGGACCATATGCTGGTGCCTGATTTCCCGGGCCTGCCGGAAGACGGCTGCACCATAACCTTCGAGCGCGATGTGGCGCTGTCGCGCGAAGACGCACAGTTTGTCACTTGGGAACACCCGATTATCCGCAACGGACTGGATCTGATCCTTTCCGGCGATACCGGCAGCTGCGCCCTTTCGCTGCTGAAGAATAAGGCGCTGCCGGTGGGCACGCTGCTGCTGGAGCTGGTGTACGTCGTGGAGGCGAAAGCGCCGAAGCAGCTACAGCTCAACCGCTTCCTGCCGCCGACGCCGGTTCGTATGCTGGTGGACAAAAACGGCACTAACCTCGCAGGCCAGGTGGAGTTTGAAAGCTTTAACCGTCAGCTGAGCGCGGTAAACCGTCATACCGGCAGCAAGCTGGTGAACGCGGTGCAGCAAGATGTGCATGCCATCCTGCAGCTGGCGGAAGAGAAGGTCGAAGCGGCGGCCCAGGTGCTGATTAAAGCCGCGCGCGAAGAGGCGGACGAGAAGCTCAGCGCGGAGCTGTCCCGACTCGAAGCGCTGAAAGCCGTTAACCCGAACATTCGTGATGACGAGCTGGAGGCTATCGAAGCCAACCGTCTGCAGGTGCTTGAGAGCCTCGCGCAGGCAAACTGGCGCCTGGACGCGCTGCGTCTGATCGTGGTGACGCACCAGTAATGATAATGGAACCCTACAATCCACCGATGGATCCCTGGCTGGTCATCCTTTATCAGGATGAGCACATCATGGTTGTCAACAAGCCTTCGGGCCTGTTGTCCGTGCCGGGGCGTCTTGATGAGCATAAAGACAGCGTGATGACGCGCATCCAGCGTGACTTCCCGTTAGCGGAATCGGTGCATCGGCTGGATATGGCTACCAGCGGCGTGATCGCCGTGGCGTTGACCAAGGCAGCCGAACGCGAGCTGAAACGCCAGTTTCGTGAGCGGGAGCCGAAGAAGCAGTATGTGGCGAGGGTGTGGGGTCATCCGCAGCCGGAAGAGGGGCTGGTGGACCTGCCGCTGATTTGCGACTGGCCGAACCGGCCTAAGCAGAAGGTGTGCTACGAAACCGGCAAGTCTGCGCAGACGGAATATCAGGTGCTGGAGTATGCGGCGGATAATACCGCCCGCATCCTTTTAAAACCCATTACCGGGCGTTCACACCAGCTGCGCGTGCATATGCAGGCGTTGGGGCATCCTATTCTCGGGGATCGCTTCTACGCGACCCCGGAAGCGCGGGCGATGGCGCCGCGTTTACAGCTGCATGCGGAAATGCTGACCATCACCCATCCCGCTTACGGCACGCCGATGACGTTTCGCGCTGCGGCAGACTTTTAGCATTGTAGGGTGGATAAGCGTAAGCGCCATCCACCCGTTATGTCGGGCGGCGCGGCGCTTACCCGATCTGTAAAAGAAGTTTCCCCGCGCTCGCCCTTTTTATTTGAACCCTTTCGCCGTCTTTATCAAATCATAGGCCTTCTGGATTTCCTGGGCTTTCTGCTTCGCCATCTGCATCATCTCCGGCGGCAGCCCTTTCGCCACCAGCTTGTCCGGGTGATGCTCGCTCATAAGTTTGCGATAGGCGCGCTTGATGACCGCCGGATCATCGCTGCTCTTCACGCCCAGCACGTTACAGGCGTCCTCAAGCGTCGGGCCGCGCTGTTGCTGCTGGAAGCCCTCGCTCTGCCGCTGGCTGTAGCCGCCGCCAAACTGCTGGCCGCCCTCCATCATGCGCAGGAACTGATCGAACTGAAGGCGTGAAATGCCGAGCTCTTCCGCAATGACATACAGCACCTGACGTTCGTTGGGATGCAGCGAGCCGTCGGCAAAGGCCGCCTGAATCTGAATTTCCAGAAACATCCTAATCAAATCGAACCGACCAAAACAGACGCTGCGCAGCTGGCGCATTTTCTCGCGCAGCGGATAGCCGTTCTCTTTGCCAGTGCGAAATGCGTGCTGTGCTGCGCTTCTGGCGTTGCCGTGCAGCTGCATCTGGTCCATCAGCAGGGAGGCTATCTGAATATCCGCCTCGGTAACGCGTCCTTTAGATTTGGTCAGATGGCCCATCACCTCAAAGGTGGTGCTAAAAAACAGCGACTGACGCTGCTGTTGATTAGAAAACCAGGCGCTGCGGCGGCTGCGCACCTTATCGATCGTATGACCAATCAGCAACCCTAACACCACGCCCCAGAAGCCACCGCCCATAATAAGTGCTATTGCGACACCGAGTACTTTTCCCCAATACTGCATATACTCCCCAAATCGTCATGCTGTCGGCTAGAATTTGCTTTATCATACCCGTCATTGATAGCGGTGCCTAACGGCTGCGCGCTAACGGGCAGGATTAACACTAGCGCTGTGGTGATGAGTAAGTTAGTCTCTGACCGTTTGCCGACGCTAAGCCATTGATGATGGAACAACGAATAACACGTATGAAAAAACGTATTCCCACCTTGCTGGCCACCCTGATTGGCTCAGCGCTTTATAGCCAACAAGGTCTGGCTGCCGATCTTGCCTCGCAGTGTATGCTTGGCGTACCCAGCTATAATCGCCCGTTGATCGAAGGCGACACGAATAACCTGCCGGTTACGATTAACGCTGACCATGCGAAAGGCGATTATCCTGACAATGCGGTATTTACCGGCAACGTGGATATTCAGCAAGGTAACAGTCGTCTGCAGTCCGATGAGGTTCAGCTGCATCAGAAGCAGGTCGAAGGACAGCCCGACCCCGTACGCACGGTGGACGCGTTGGGTAATGTGCACTACGACGACAATCAGGTCATCCTGAAAGGTCCTAAAGCCTGGTCTAACTTAAACACCAAAGATACCAACGTCTGGGAAGGCGACTATCAGATGGTCGACCGCCAGGGTCGCGGCACGGCCGACGTGATGAAACAGCGCGGCAATAACCGCTACACCATCCTTGATAACGGGACTTTCACCTCCTGCCTGCCGGGTTCTAATACCTGGAGCGTGGTGGGAAGCGAAGTGATTCAGGACCGGGAAGAGCAGGTCGCTGAAATCTGGAACGCCCGCTTTAAGCTTGGCCCGGTGCCGGTGTTCTACAGCCCTTATTTGCAGTTGCCGATCGGCGATAAACGCCGTTCCGGTTTCCTGATCCCCAATGCGAAATACAGCACCACAAACTACTTTGAGTTTTCGCTTCCGTACTACTGGAACATCGCGCCAAACT
Organism: Enterobacter sp. R1(2018); assembly: GCF_003628475.1. Classification (GTDB taxonomy): domain Bacteria; phylum Pseudomonadota; class Gammaproteobacteria; order Enterobacterales; family Enterobacteriaceae; genus Dryocola. The sequence continues at coordinate 106,233 of NZ_RCAA01000033.1, forward strand.
TCGATGCCACCATCACCCCGCATTATATTGATAAGCGCGGCGGTATTCAGTGGCAGAATGAATTCCGCTACCTGACCCAAGCGGGTGCCGGCCTGATGGAGTTCGACTATCTGCCGTCTGACGACGAGTATAAAAACGAATCTGGCGTTCAGCCCGGTGAAAGCGATCGTCGCTGGTTATTCTACTGGCGCCATGGCGGCGTTATGGATCAGGTCTGGCGTTTCAACGTCGACTATACCAAAGTCAGCGATGATAAGTATTTTAATGACTTTACCTCGCAGTACGGCTCCAACACCGATGGCTACGCGACGCAAAAATTCAGCGTCGGCTATGCGGTGCAAAACTTTGACGCAACGATTTCGACCAAGCAGTTCCAAGTGTTTGATTCTCAGCGTACGCGTAACTCCTACCGTGCCGAACCGCAGTTGGACGTCAACTACTACCAGAATGACGTTGGGCCTTTCGATACGCGTATTTACGGCCAGGCCGTCAAATTCACCAACGTGAATGAAAACCTGCCGGAAGCCACGCGTCTGCACGTAGAGCCAACGATCAGCCTGCCGTTATCCAACGGCTGGGCAAGTCTGAATACCGAAGCCAAGGTCATGGCTACGCATTATCAGCAGACCAATCTGGATGAGTATCGCTATTACGTCAGAAATAGCGCAACCAGCCTTGCGGCAGCCAACAAACTCGATGGAACCGTTAACCGGACCCTGCCGCAGTTCAAAATGGACGGTAAGCTGATTTTCGACCGGGATATGGACTCGGTCGCAGGCTGGACGCAAACTCTCGAACCGCGCGCTCAGTATCTTTATGTCCCTTATAAAGATCAGAGCAATATTAATAACTATGACTCGTCCCTGCTGCAGTCCGACTATAACGGCCTGTTCCGCGACAGAACCTATGGCGGTCTGGACCGTATTGCCTCCGCCAACCAGGTTACTACCGGCTTAACCTCGCGTATTTATGATGATGCGTCGATTGAACGTTTTAACGTTTCTGCGGGTCAAATCTACTACTTCACTCAGTCGCGTACCGGCGATGATAATATTAACTGGGAGAAGGATAAGCAGACAGGCTCCGTAGTCTGGGCGGGTGACACCTACTGGCGCGTAACCGACCGCTGGAATTTACGCGGCGGCCTGCAATACGACGCACGCCTTGATAACGTCGCGACCGGTAACGGCGTGATCGAATATCGTCGCGACGCAGACCGTATGGTACAGCTGAACTACCGCTATGCCAGCCCGGAATATATTCAGGCGACGCTGCCGAGCTTTGCGACAGCAAGCCAGTATAAAAAAGGTATTTCGCAGGTAGGTATGACGGCAAGCTGGCCGGTTGTCGACCGCTGGTCAGTTGTCGGCGCGTACTACTACGACACCAACGCGCAACAGGTGGCAGACTCCCTGCTTGCCGTGCAGTACAGCTCATGCTGTTATGCGATTCGTGTTGGTTATGAACGCAAAATTAACGGCTGGGAAGACAATCAAAGCAAATACGACAACGTATTCGGCTTTAACATCGAGTTACGCGGCCTGAGTTCAAACTATGGCCTGGGCACACAGCAGATGTTGCGTTCTAACACGCTGCCGTATCAAAGCTCGATGTAATTCACTTTGACTTGAAAACGTAATCCGCTTTGCGGCTAAGTAAAAATGGAAAAAGTATGAAGAACTGGAGAACGCTGCTTCTTGGTATCGCCTTAGCGGCGAATACTACCTTCGCGGCGCCACAAGTGGTCGACAAAGTAGCAGCCGTAGTAAACAACGGCGTAGTCCTTGAAAGCGATGTCGATGGCTTAATGCAATCGGTAAAACTCAATGCACAGCAAGCGGGCCAGCAGCTGCCGGATGACAACACGCTGCGCCATCAGATCCTGGAACGTCTGATCATGGACCAGATCGTCTTGCAGATGGGCCAGAAAATGGGCGTGAAAATCACCGACGAGCAGCTTGATAAAGCTATTGCGGACATTGCCGCGCAAAACAAAATGAGCATGGATCAGATGCGTAGCCGTCTGGCCTATGACGGCATCAATTACAACACCTATCGCGAACAGATTCGTAAAGAGATGACCATCTCCGAGGTGCGTAATAACGAAGTGCGCCGTCGCGTGACCATTCTGCCGCAGGAGGTTGATTCTCTGGCGCAGCAGGTTGGTAGCCAAAACGACAGCAGCACGGAGCTGAACCTGAGCCATATCCTTATTCCGCTGCCGGAAAACCCAACGTCCGATCAGGTTGACGAAGCGGAGAAACAGGCTCGTGATATCGTTTCTCAGGCGCAAAACGGCGCGGACTTCGGCAAGCTTGCTATCACCTATTCAGCCGACCAGCAGGCGCTGAAAGGCGGCCAGATGGGCTGGGGTCGTATCCAGGAGCTGCCATCAATTTTCGCCCAGGCGCTGTCTACCGCGAAAAAAGGTGACGTCATCGGTCCGGTGCGTTCCGGCGTTGGTTTCCACATCCTGAAGGTGAACGATCTGCGCGGCCAGAGCCAAAGCGTTTCCGTAACCGAAGTGCATGCCCGTCACATCCTGCTTAAACCGTCGCCGATCCTCACCGATCAGCAGGCGCGTCTGAAGCTTGAACAAATCGCAGCCGATATTAAGAGTGGCAAAACCACCTTTGATAAAGCCGCAAAAGAGTTCTCTGACGATCCCGGCTCGGCTAATCAGGGCGGCGATCTCGGCTGGTCTTCTCCGGATGTCTACGATCCGGCCTTCCGCGACGCCATCATGAAACTCAGCAAAGGCCAGACCAGCGCGCCGGTGCACTCTTCCTTCGGCTGGCATTTGATCGAACTGCTCGATACCCGCAAAGTCGACAAGACTGACGCGGCGCAGAAAGACCGTGCGTACCGTATGCTGTTTAACCGCAAGTTCTCTGAAGAAGCGCAGACCTGGATGCAGGAACAGCGTGCCAGCGCTTACGTGAAGATTAACGGCAGCAATGGCTAATGTCTCTCGCGTGACCCTTACGCCCGGCGAACCCGCCGGGATTGGTCCCGACCTGGTCGTCGCGCTCGCGCAGCGCGACTGGCCTGTTGAACTGGTCGTCTGCGCAGCCCCTGAACTCCTGCTTGAACGAGCAGCCCTGCTCGGCCTGCCGCTTGCCCTTCAGCCCTATCAGCCTCATCTGCCAGCCGCGCCTCAGGCCGCAGGAACCTTAACCATCCTGCCGCTCGCTCTGCGCGCTCCTGTCGTTCCCGGCCAACTGGACGTGCGTAACAGCGCTTATGTCGTAGAAACGCTGGCCCGCGCCTGCGATGGCTGTCTTAACGGTGAGTTTGCGGCATTGATTACCGGCCCGGTGCACAAAGGCATTATCAATGATGCCGGCATCCCGTTTATCGGCCATACGGAATTCTTTGAGGAACGCTCGCACAGCGAAAAAGTCGTGATGATGCTGGCGACGGAAGAGCTGCGGGTGGCGCTGGCAACGACGCATCTGCCGCTAAAAGCGATTAGCGATGCCGTCACGCCAGATTTATTACGCCAGATAATCTCTATCCTGTATCATGACCTGCAAACTAAGTTTGGTATTGCGCAACCTCACGTGCTGGTATGCGGCCTGAATCCCCATGCGGGCGAAGGCGGCCATATGGGCACCGAAGAGATTGATACCATTATTCCGGTACTCGACGAGATGCGCGCGCAGGGGATGAACCTCTCAGGCCCGTTGCCGGCTGATACGCTCTTTCAGCCGAAGTATCTCGACCACGCCGATGCGGTACTGGCGATGTATCACGATCAGGGCCTGCCGGTATTAAAATACCAGGGCTTTGGCCGTGCGGTGAATATCACCTTAGGCTTACCTTTTATCCGCACCTCGGTTGACCATGGGACCGCTCTTGAACTTGCAGCCCAGGGAAAAGCCGACGTCGGCAGTTTTATTACGGCGCTTAATCTCGCCATTAGAATGATTGCTAATACTCAATGAATACTCGCGTCCACCAGGGCCACCTTGCCCGTAAACGTTTTGGACAAAACTTCCTTAATGACCAGTTCGTTATCGACAGTATTGTTTCCGCTATTAATCCGCAGAAAGGCCAGGCGATGGTTGAAATCGGCCCCGGCCTCGGTGCATTAACCGAGCCTGTGGGTGAACGCCTGGACGAAATGACCGTTATCGAACTCGACCGCGATCTGGCGGCCCGCCTGCAGACGCATCCGTTTTTAGCCCCTAAGCTGACGATTTATCAGCAGGATGCCATGACCATGGACTTTGGCGAGCTGTCAAAAAAAATCGGCCAGCCGCTGCGCGTATTCGGTAACCTGCCGTATAACATCTCTACGCCGTTGATGTTCCATCTCTTTAGCTATACTGATGCCATTGCGGACATGCATTTTATGCTGCAAAAAGAAGTGGTGAATCGTCTGGTTGCGGGCCCAAACAGTAAGGCGTATGGTCGTTTATCGGTAATGGCGCAATACTATTGCAACGTTATCCCGGTGCTTGAAGTGCCGCCAACGGCCTTCACACCCGCGCCAAAAGTGGATTCAGCAGTAGTACGCCTGATTCCTCATGCGACGATACCGCACCCGGTAAAAGAGCTGCGCGTGTTAAGCCGCATCACTACTGAAGCGTTTAACAAGCGCCGTAAAACGATTCGCAACAGCCTGGGTCATCTGTTCAGCGCAGAAGTCATGGCGGAACTCGGTATTGATGCGACCCTGCGCGCTGAGAACATCTCAGTTGCCCAGTATTGCCGGCTGGCAAACTATCTGGCTGAAAATCCGCAGCAGCCGAAGGAGAGTTAACGATGTTAAATTCGCCCCGCGTATGCGTTCAGGTGCAGAGCGTTTATATCGAATCACAGTCCTCCCCCGAGAACGAACGTTTCGTTTTTGCTTATACCGTAACCATCCGCAACCTGGGGCGAACGCCGGTGCAGCTACTTGGCCGTTACTGGCTGATTACCAACGGCAACGGCCATGAAACCGAGGTGCAGGGCGAAGGCGTCGTCGGCGTCCAGCCCCATATCGAACCGGGCAACGAATACAGCTATACCAGCGGCGCGGTGCTTGAAACGCCGCTGGGCACCATGCAGGGCCATTACGAAATGGTCGATTCTCAGGGCGAGGCTTTCCGCGTCGCCATTCCCGTCTTCCGTCTGGCCATACCAGCCTTCATTCACTGATACGATGTCTACATACCTGATTGGCGACGTTCACGGTTGCTACGATGAACTTATAGCCCTACTGCAGCAGGTTGAGTTTACGCCTGGCAAAGATACCTTATGGCTGACGGGCGATCTTGTCGCGCGAGGTCCGGGCTCTCTTGAAGTGCTGCGCTACGTCCGCGAACTGGGCAACAGCGTGCGCATGGTGCTTGGCAACCACGATCTGCATCTACTGGCGGTTTACGCGGGCATCAGCCGTAACAAGCCGAAAGATCGCGTCTCACAGCTGCTTGAAGCGCCGGACGCGGACGAGCTGCTCAACTGGCTGCGCCGTCAGCCGTTGATTCAGGTCGACGAAGAGAAAAAGCTGGTTATGGCGCACGCCGGGATCACCCCGCAATGGGATATCGATACGGCGATCGCCTGCGCCCGGGACGTTGAGGCGGTGCTTTCAAGCGACAGCTATCCGCTGTTTCTCGACGCCATGTATGGCGATATGCCAAATAACTGGTCGCAGGACCTAACCGGCCTCGCCCGCCTGCGTTTCATTACCAACGCCCTTACCCGTATGCGCTACTGTTTCCCGAACGGCCAGCTGGATATGTATTGCAAAGACACGCCGGAAAGCGCGCCTGCGCCGCTTAAGCCCTGGTTTGCCATTCCGGGGCCGGTGACGGATGCCTGGTCAGTCATCTTTGGCCATTGGGCCTCCCTTGAAGGTAAAGGGACGCCGGAAGGCGTTTACGGGCTGGATACCGGCTGCTGCTGGGGCGGAGAGCTGACCTGCCTGCGCTGGGAAGATAAAACGTATTTTGTTCAGCCGTCGAATCGTAAAGCCGAGCTCGGCGGCGGCGAAACAGCCGTAGCATCATAAAAAAAGCCCGGTATTAACCGGGCTTTTTATTTAGCGACGTTCCAGCACTTCGAAACAGTAGCCGTGCGAGTTGTTCTCGTCGGCGTCATGGAATTCGCTGAACGTTGACTGCCACTCGTCCGGATCGTAGTCAGGGAAGTGCGTGTCGCCTTCCACTTCCGCATCAATATGCGTCAGATACAGGCGCTGAGCTTTCGGCAGGAACTGCTCGTAGACGCGCCCGCCGCCAATCACCATGATCTCTTCGGCATCGCCGCAGGCTTTGATCGCCTCATCGACGGAACCGACCCACTCGACGCGATCGTCAGTGCCCGGTTTGCTGCTGATAACGATGTTCTTACGGCCGGGTAACGGGCGGCCAATAGATTCCCATGTCAAACGTCCCATCACGACCGGTTTGTTTAACGTATTACGTTTAAACCAGGCCAGATCGGCCGGTAAGTTCCAGGGCATGGCGTTTTCCATGCCAATAACGCGATCTACCGCTAAAGCAGCAATCAGACTGATCATTCTATTAACCCAAGGCTGGTGAAAAAATTGCCGCCACTATACGTAAAGCGCATTCTTTCGTCGACTGCCCTTACCCTTCGCGACAAAAATTATTTTTGTTCTGCTATGTTGGGCAGATCGTGCTTTTTCCCTTGTCCTAATACGAACAAAGGGTTAGCAAAAATTTCCAGGACGATTGTCGAAATAGCGCTTATCCATCACGGCGGCCACTATAAGTTTATGCAATGGCTGAGGTATAGTTTGCTTTTATTCTTTGCGCTGGACTTCGTCATGCTGGAAACCACTCTTTTTGTCGCCACCATTGCCACATTGGGCATGCTCTCTCCCGGTCCCGATTTCTTTCTGGTGATAAAGAACGCCGCTCGCTACACGCGTTCGGCGGCGATGATGACCTCTCTTGGAGTGATAAGCGGCGTGGCCACTCACATGACCTACTGCGTCGCCGGTCTTGCCGTCGTCATTACCACTACTCCGTGGCTGTTCGGCCTGCTGAAATATGCCGGCGCGGCATATTTAGTCTGGGTTGGCCTGCACGCTTTGTTCTCCCGCGGCGGCAGCAAAATGGACGTCAGCCAGATTGCTAGTCAGGAGACCACGCTTAAAAAAGCATTTCTGCAGGGCTATCTGTGCAACCTGCTTAATCCCAAAGCCACCCTGTTCTTCCTGTCGATTTTCACCCAGGTGTTAAGCGTCAATTCAGGCATGCTGGATAAAATGTGGTACGCGGGGGTTATTCTTATGCTCTCCGTTATCTGGTGGCCGCTGCTGGTGGTGTTAATCCAGAGCGCGCCGGTACGCCTTGGCCTCGCAAAAGCGCAGAAAATAGTTGATAAGCTGCTGGGCGGGATGCTGGTTGCGCTGGGAATTAAGGTCGCGCTGAGCTAAAAAAATGCTCCCTTCAGGGAGCATTTCGTCTTAATTCTCAGGTTTTGCCGGCGGTTCATCCACCAGCCTGCCGGAATGAACCCCTTCTTCCGTTCCCTGCCAGCCGTGCCGCTGGATGACGTTCAAATGCGCGCGGTCTTCGTTAATCACTTCGGTCAGCATGGCGCTGGTGCGTTTAAGCACGTCTGCGCGAGCGGGCATATCCGCGGCGGCCACCATCTCTTCCACCATTTGCATGTTGAAGCGCCGGAAATGATCGGCACGCTCGCGCGCTTCATAGCTTCCCACTCCCAGACCTTCCAGCGCGCGGCGTCCCACCTTCAGCGCGCTCTCAAAGGTTTCACGCTCCGGCTGACCCACGCCTGCCTGACGCAGACGGATAAAGTGGTCAAGGTCCCGCGCCCTGGCGATAATCTGCAGATGCGGGAAATGTGCCTGCGCCAGTTCGGAAAGCTGGATATTGGCATCGGGATCGTCAATGGCGTTGATCAGCACTTCTGCTTTCGCCGCACCGGCAGATTCAAGCAAGTCTACGCGCGTGGCGTCGCCGTAAAATACCTTGGTGCCGAATTTACGCAGCGTTTCGATATGATCCGGATCGTGATCGAGAACCACCATTTTTACGCCGCTGGTAAGCAACAAACGGCCGGCAATTTGCCCGAAGCGGCCAAAACCCGCAACGATCACCCGCGGTTGCTCTTCATCGATCTCATCCGCCTCGCGCGCCTGCTCTTTACCCGCTTTTTCCAGACGGCTGAGCAAAACCAGCAGCAACGGCGTAGCGGCCATGGAGAGCGCCACGGCAAGCGTAAGGGATTTAGCCCAGCCGTCGTCGAGCACTTCCGCCATTCTTGCGGTGCCGAAAATAACGAAGGCGAATTCGCTGCCCTGCCCCAGCAAAACGGCAAACCAGCCGCGCTGCTTACGCGGGACTTTTAAAGGCCCGGCGATAAGCCACAGCATCAGCGTTTTAATAATCAGGAAGCCTGCCAACAGCGCAAGAATACGCAGCGGGTTTTGCACCAGCGTGCCGAAATCTATCGACATGCCTACGCCGATAAAGAACAGCCCAAGCAGCAAACCTTTAAACGGCTCGATATCGCTTTCCAGGGCGTGACGGTATTCCGAACTTGCCAGTAACACCCCCGCCAGGAACGCCCCCATCGCCATCGACAAACCGGCTTCTTCAAGCAGCAGACCAAAACCGAAGACGAGGAAAAGCGCGACGGCGCTGAACACTTCGCGCAGGCCGGAACGGGCAACAAAACGCAATACCGGGCGCGTAACATAGCGTCCAAGCAGGACCACCAGCGCCAGCGCGCCTGCTACCTTCAGGGCCGAAATAGAAAATGCGGCGAAAGTTGTGGTTGCGCCGCTGCTCGCCAGCAGTGGGATCATCGCAACCAGCGGAATAGCGGCAATATCCTGGAACAGCAGCACCGCAAAAGCGCTGCGCCCCATCTGCGAAATGGTCAGGTTACGCTCGTTCATGGCCTGCATGGCAATCGCCGTGGAAGAGAGCGCAAGCGTCAGGCCGATCAGTATCGCCACCTGCCAGCGCAACCCCATCAGCGTGCAGAATAAGCCGAGAAACAGCCCGCATGCCGCCATTTGCAGGAATCCGCCGCCGAATACCGAGGCACGCAGCGTCCACAGACGACGCGGATCGAGCTCAAGCCCGATGACAAACAGCATCAGCACCACGCCAATCTCTGCAAAATGCAAAATCGCCCCGGCGTCCGTCACCAGCCGCAGCCCCCAGGGGCCGATGATGCAGCCGGCAATCAGGTAGCCGAGCACCGAACCTAAGCCCAGCCGTACCGCCACCGGCACGATCAGCGCGGCAGAGCCGAGATAGATCAGCGCCTGAATCATGCTATGGCTATCCATGGTTCGCCTCCAGCCAGTCAGACAAACGCTGTTTATAAAGCCCGGCCTGCGCGTCGAGCGTGTTTTCATCGCAAACGAAGGTGAAATGAATAGCAAAAACCGGCAGCCATTTCATGCCGCAGTAGAGCGCCGTCGCCTGTAAAGGCTGGCTTAGCACCTCGAAGCCAGGATGATCGCCCAGTTCGAAATGACCTTTTCCGCCGCCGGTCGTTACCGCCCACATAACGTTCTTACCGTGTAGCGCGGTACCGCCGCGACCATAGGCCCAGCCATGGGAGAGGACTTTATCTATCCAAAGTTTCATCAGCGGCGGCATGCTGTACCACTGCATTGGATGCTGCCAGATAACGAGATCTGCGCGCCCGAGCGCTGCTTGTTCCGCTGCGATATCAATATTGAAATCCGGATAAAGTTCATAGAGCGAACGGACTTCCACACCGGGCAGCGATGTGGCCTGCTCGATCATTTTACGGTTGGCGTGGGAGTGTTGCGGATAGGGGTGCGCATAAATAATTAGGATCATGAATTAGCCTGTTGTTTTACCGCCTTCTTTTCCCAAAGGAGTGTAGTCAGTAATTCAGCAGGCTAATAGTCAATATTACCGGCGAGCTAAACGGGAAACTGAATTAGTTATCCAGTTCGCCCATTGATTTAACCTGATCGCGATTGATCTGCTCGGTCTGGCCGGTTTCCGCGTTTTTATAAGATACCAGGCCGGTATCGTCATCAACCTTTGGTTTGCCGTCGGTGACAATAGTTTTGCCATCGGTCGTTTTTACCGCCTGGTTAGATGAACAGCCCGCAACGGTAAACAGCGTCGCGGCAGCAAATACGGAGGCCAGCAGAATTTTGTTTTGCATTTTATTCTCCCTGTTTGTAGGCATTTTTCATTATCTGACTCAAAAGCTTAGCAGAGGCTTCCAGTTTCGGTGGAAAATGCAGAACTCTCTGAAACCCATCGGATACGATAAGACCGGTTTAGCTTTTCTGCGGCAAACCGTCTTTATAAATGACCCTTTGCAGAACCTTACCGCTGGCGTCATAGGTTTTCGCTTCGCCGTTTGCCGCACTCGCTTTATAGGTGATGGTCGTGCGCAGTTTGCCGTCCTGGGTATATCCCTGCGACAGGCCTTCGGCCTGGCAGTTAACCAGCGGCGTATGGGTTCTTAACCTGCCGTTCGGGTAATAAATATCCAGATAGCTGTCGAAGCAGCGGTTCTTCACTATCGTTTCGAACTTCTTGCTGCCGTTGTCATATTTCTCGATCAGCTTCCCTTCCGGCACGCTATCGGCCACCTTGACAACCGGCACCGTCAGCTTTTTCTGCGGCTCCAGATCGTCTGTTAATCCTTTTGCATAATCTGGCGTCATGCTCATCGCATCGATGGTATGGGTCACCGAAGAGGAGAATTCCGCGCAGCCGGACAGTAGCAGGGTCACAGACAGCAAGGTGATTGAACGTTGCACAACAAACTCCTTTTTTCAGGTATTACCCTAAAGTGTAATTTTCGGAGCGAGGAGACAACCGCCAAAGTTGGTGGGAAAGGCAATAAAAAACCCGCCGAAGCGGGTTTTGGAAGTCATCCGTAGACCTTACTTTGCAATTTGCGCGTGCATTTCCTGCACGGAAATTACCTTCTCGGTGGCATCGGCATTCAGCGCCATCGCGGTGGCAAAGCCGCCGTTCAGCGTGGTGTCGTAATGCACTTTATACTGCAGCGCGCTGCGGCGAATCAGCTTGGAGTCTTCAATCGCCTGGCGGCCGGCGGTGGTGTTGATAATGTAGGTGTACTCGCCATTCTTGATACGATCCTGAATGTGCGGACGACCTTCATGCACCTTGTTCACCAGACGCGGGTTAATGCCCGCTTCGCCCAGCACGATAGCTGTACCGTGGGTAGCGTCCAGCTCGAAGCCCTGCTTAAGCAGCTTGGCGGCGAGATCCACGACGCGCTCTTTATCGCCTTCGCGCACGGAGAGCAGCGCGCGGCCTGGCTTACGCATGGTGGACTGGCTGCCGAGCATCGCCTTCGAGAAGGCTTCCGCGAAGGTGCGGCCCACGCCCATCACCTCGCCGGTAGAGCGCATCTCTGGCCCCAGCAGCGGGTCAACGCCCGGGAACTTGTTAAACGGCAGCACCACTTCTTTCACGGAGTAGTAAGGCGGGATGATTTCTTTGGTTACGCCCTGCTCAACCAGCGTTTTACCAACCATCACGCGCGCGGCCACTTTCGCCAGCGGGATACCGGTAGCCTTCGAGACAAACGGCACGGTACGCGCGGCACGAGGGTTTACTTCAATCAGGTAAACTTCGTTATCCTTCACCGCAAACTGCACGTTCATCAAACCGCGCACCTGCAGTTCGAAGGCCAGCTTCTGTACCTGCTGACGCATCACGTCCTGAATTTCCTGGCTTAGCGTATAAGCCGGCAGAGAACAGGCGGAGTCGCCGGAGTGCACGCCCGCCTGTTCGATATGCTCCATAATGCCGCCAATCAGCACGGTTTCGCCGTCGCAGATGGCGTCCACGTCCACTTCTACCGCATCATCCAGGAAACGGTCCAGCAGCACCGGCGCGTCGTTAGACACGCTGACCGCGGTCTGGAAGTAGCGACGCAGGTCCGCTTCGTCATAAACGATTTCCATCGCGCGGCCGCCCAGTACGTAAGAGGGACGCACAACCAGCGGATAGCCGATTTGCGCCGCTTTCTCTACGGCCTGTTCGATAGCGGTGACGGTGGCGTTCGCAGGCTGTTTCAGCTTCAGGCGGTCAACCGCATGCTGGAAACGCTCACGGTCTTCGGCGCGGTCAATCGCATCCGGGCTGGTGCCGATAATCGGCACGCCGGCGGCTTCCAGCTCGCGGGCCAGCTTCAGCGGAGTCTGGCCGCCGTACTGCACGATAACGCCTTTTGGTTTCTCAACGCGGACGATTTCCAGCACGTCTTCAAAGGTGACCGGCTCAAAGTACAGGCGGTCTGAAGTATCGTAGTCGGTAGAAACGGTTTCCGGGTTGCAGTTAACCATGATGGTTTCATAACCGTCTTCGCGTAGCGCAAGTGACGCGTGTACGCAGCAGTAGTCAAACTCAATGCCCTGGCCGATACGGTTTGGCCCGCCGCCCAGCACCATGATTTTATCGCGGTCGTTGTTCGGGTTAGCTTCGCACTCTTCTTCATAAGTGGAGTACATGTACGCGGTGTCGGTGGAGAACTCCGCCGCACAGGTATCAACACGTTTGTAAACCGGGTGCAGCTTGTACTGTTCGCGCAGCTTGCGGATTTCGGATTCGCGAACGCCAGCCAGCTTCGCCAGGCGCGCATCGGCAAAACCTTTGCGCTTAAGCAGACGCAGGAAGTCGTGATCCAGACCGGTGATACCGATTTCTTCGACTTTCTCTTCCAGACGCACCAGCTCCTCAATCTGCACCAGGAACCAGCGGTCGATGTTGGTCAGGTTAAAGACGCCGTCGACGGACAGGCCCGCGCGGAACGCGTCGGCGACGTACCAGATGCGATCGGCCCCGGCGTCTTTCAGCTCGCGGCGGATTTTGGTCAGCGCTTCCGGGTCGTCCAGATTCACTTTTGGATCAAAGCCCGTCGCGCCCACTTCCAGACCGCGCAGCGCTTTTTGCAGGGATTCCTGCTGGGTGCGGCCAATCGCCATCACTTCGCCGACGGATTTCATCTGGGTGGTCAGGCGGTCGTTGGCGCCAACGAATTTTTCAAAGTTAAAGCGAGGAATTTTCGTAACGACGTAGTCGATAGAAGGTTCGAACGAGGCCGGCGTTTTGCCGCCGGTAATGTCGTTCATCAGCTCATCAAGGGTGTACCCCACCGCAAGCTTCGCCGCGACTTTGGCAATCGGGAAGCCGGTTGCTTTTGAGGCCAGCGCGGAAGAACGCGATACGCGCGGGTTCATCTCGATAACGATCAGGCGACCGGTCTTCGGGTTGACCGAGAACTGTACGTTGGAACCGCCCGTCTCAACGCCGATTTCACGCAGCACCGCCATCGAGGCGTTACGCATGATTTGGTACTCTTTGTCGGTCAGCGTCTGGGCCGGCGCGACGGTGATGGAGTCGCCGGTATGGATGCCCATCGGGTCGAAGTTTTCGATAGAGCAGACGATGATGCAGTTATCATTTTTATCGCGCACCACCTCCATCTCGTACTCTTTCCAGCCGATAAGCGACTCGTCAATCAGCAGCTCTTTGGTTGGGGAAAGATCCAGACCGCGTTCGCAAATTTCCTCGAACTCTTCGCGGTTATAGGCGATGCCGCCGCCGGTGCCGCCCATGGTGAAGGAAGGACGGATGATGCACGGATAGCCCACGTCGGCCGCGACGGCCAGCGCCTCTTCCATATTGTGAGCAATGCCGGAACGCGCGGTATCCAGACCGATTTTCTTCATCGCCACGTCGAAGCGACGACGATCTTCCGCTTTATCAATCGCGTCGGCCGTGGCGCCGATCATGGTAACGCCGAACTCTTCCAGCACGCCCTGGCGCTCCAGCTCCAGCGCGCAGTTCAGCGCCGTCTGGCCGCCCATGGTCGGCAGCACCGCGTCCGGACGCTCTTTTTCAATGATTTTGCGCACCACTTCCCAGTGAATCGGCTCGATATAGGTGGCATCGGCCATTTCCGGGTCGGTCATGATGGTGGCCGGGTTGGAGTTCACCAGAATGACGCGGTAGCCCTCTTCGCGCAGCGCCTTACACGCCTGCGCGCCGGAGTAGTCAAACTCACAAGCCTGGCCGATAACAATCGGGCCTGCACCAAGGATCAGGATGCTTTTAATATCTGTACGTTTTGGCATTTTTTATGGCTCCTGATTATTTGGCGGTAGAACGGTAGTGCTTAATCAAGTCGATAAAGTGGTCGAACAGCGGCGCGGCATCGTGCGGACCCGGGCTCGCTTCAGGGTGCCCCTGGAAGCTGAACGCTGGCTTATCGGTACGATGAATGCCCTGCAGGGTGCCATCAAACAGCGACTTGTGGGTAACGCGCAGGTTCGCCGGAAGCGTGCTTTCTTCCACCGCAAAACCGTGGTTCTGGGCGGTAATCATCACGCAGTCGCGGTCTAAGTCTTTGACCGGATGGTTGCCGCCGTGGTGGCCGAACTTCATTTTCACGGTTTTCGCGCCGCTTGCCAGGGCCAGCAGCTGGTGACCGAGGCAGATGCCGAATACCGGCACCTCGGTTTCGAGGAAAGATTTGATGGCGCTAATCGCGTAGTCGCAAGGGGCTGGGTCGCCTGGGCCGTTGGACAGGAAGATGCCGTCCGGATTCATTTTCAGCACCGCTTCCGCTGAGGTTTGCGCCGGGACAATTGTCAGGCGGCAGCCGCGGTCAACCAGCATGCGCAGAATGTTGCGCTTCACGCCGTAGTCATAGGCCACCACGTGGAAAGGCAGCTCTTCTTCTTTTGCCGCTTCCGACAGCTCGCCTTCGAGCGTCCAGCTCCCCTGCAGCCAGGCGTAGGATTCTTTAGTGGTGACTTCTTTTGCCAGATCCATGCCGTTCAGGCCCGGGAAGGCTTTCGCTTTCTCAAGCGCCAGCGCGGCATCAGGGCTATCGCCGGCGATAATGCAGCCGTTCTGGGCGCCCTTCTCACGCAGCAGGCGGGTCAGCTTACGGGTATCGATATCGGCAATCGCCACGATGTTATGACGTTTTAAGTAAGAAGAGAGGTCCTCGGTATTGCGGTAGTTGCTGGCAATCAGCGGCAGGTCACGAATGACGAGGCCCTGCGCGTGTACCTGGGAGGATTCTTCATCGGCGGAATTGGTGCCGACGTTGCCGATATGAGGATAGGTAAGAGTAACGATCTGGCGGGAGTAGGAAGGATCAGTGAGGATTTCTTGATAACCGGTCATAGAAGTGTTGAAAACGACTTCCCCCACTGCCTGACCCGATGCCCCAATGGCCCGACCGTGGAATTGGGTTCCGTCTTCCAGAACCAATATTGCTGACTTAATCAAAACGTCCTCCAGAGGAATAAACATTCAATTTATTCGCATATTAATTCAAAACCCATGCCTGAATCAAATGCAAAACAGCCTGTCATGTGGATTTTTGACAAACGGCGGCATTCTAAGGACAAGTTGGCTAAAAGTCTACCTTAAGACGAACTTTTTATAGGTATTTTGCCGCTCTGGTTAAAAAATCCGGCGTTGGCAGGTAAAACGAGCACCTAACTTAGCACAGGTAATCGATTGCGAGGCAGGAAGAATAGATATTTGTCTCATAGCGTCAATAAAAGTGGACCAGATGGTCAAAATTAACGTTGCGGCAACATAAAAGAAGAGGAAAAGTTGGATTTATAAGGCATTGAAGAAGAAATTGTTATGTAGGACATAAATAAAAAAGGGCAATAAATTATTGCCCTGCCAATCAAAGCATTATGATTGCAATAACCACATCACGATGGGTAATAACGATTACAAATTATTGAGATCAAGCACGTCTCGCATATCAAAAAGACCGTTTTGCTTACGGCTTAGCCATAAAGCCGAACGAACGGCGCCATTTGCGAAAGTCATACGGCTTGAGGCCTTATGGCTGATTTCAATGCGCTCGCCGATATCCGCAAACATAGCGGTATGCTCGCCCACGATGTCTCCGGCGCGCACGGTTGCGAAACCAATGGTTCCAGGCACGCGCTCGCCGGTATGCCCCTCGCGGGAATAGACCGCACAATCCTTTAAATCTTTGTCCATCGCATGAGCAATGGCTTCGCCCATCGCCAGCGCGGTGCCGGACGGCGCATCCACTTTGTGGCGGTGATGGGCTTCGATAATTTCGATATCGGTATAATCGCCCATTACTTTGGCCGCTTTTTCCAGCAGTTTGAGCATGACGTTCACGCCCACGCTGAAGTTCGCGGCAAAGACGATCGGGATCCGGGCTGACGCTTCGCGAATGGCCTGTTTGCCCGCATCGTCGAAACCCGTCGTGCCGATGACCATACCTTTGCCGTGCAGCTGGCAGAACGCGAGATGGCTCAGCGTGCCTTCCGGGCGGGTGAAATCGATAAACACGTCAAAATCGTTCACCACTTTATCCAGGCTGTCGCTAACGGTTACGCCCGTTTTCGCAACGCCTGCCAGCTCGCCCGCATCGCTACCAAGCAGGGATGAGCCCGGACGCTCAAGCGCCGCGCCAAGCTGCACGCCTTCTAACTGCAAAGCTGCCTGAATAAGTTGTCGTCCCATACGACCGCCCGCGCCCGCAATGGCGACGCGGATCTTTGCTGCGTCCATATTCACTCTCTTTATTAATTTGCTTACAAAACATTCTCAGGTTAACCAGCCCCGCTAAAGGCCGCCAGCCGAAAACACCGATAATTAGAAATTTATGTCAAACCGCCGCAGTTATCAGTAAAAGCCTTAAAAGCCTTACTGTTTTCAAGCCTATGATTGACCATAACCGCAGGACTCGCGCACCACCAGCGTCGGCGGTAAAATTATGCGCTTTGGCGGTTCATCGTTACCCTGAATACGGCTGAGTAAAAGCTCGCCTGCTTTACGGCCAATCTCTTTCGCCGCCACGGAAACCGTGGTCAACGCAGGCTGTACCAGCGAGGCTTCGGTCACATCGTCAAAACCTACCAGCGCAAAATCCCTGCCGGGAACACGTCCCATCTTACGCAGCGTCTGCATCACACCGAGAGCAACGATATCCTGATAGCACACGGCCGCGGTAATCTGCGGGAAGCGTAAAAAAAGATCTTCCGCCGCGCGGGCCCCATCGCTTTGCGACGCCTGCGAGGTAACGATCCACCCACTTTGCGGCTGAATATTGTTTTCCAGCAGTTTGCTGGTATAGCCACCGATACGCTGGGCGCGGGTCGTGGAGCCCTGGCTGCCGCCGATAAAGGCAATATGCCGGTGCCCCAGCCTAATCAGATGCTGTGTCGCAAGCTGGGTGCCGAGGAAATTGTCCGTACCGACGAAATCAAAGGCCACGTCGTCAAACGGGCGGACAACCATAATGGCCGGGATATTTCGTCGCTTCAGGGTCTCGAAGAACAAGGGGGAGGTTTCACGCGCCGCGCAAAGCACCATCCCACAGGCGTTGTTACGCATCAAAGAATCAACAAACTTCTGCTGCCGCTCGCCGGACTCCTCACTGTTGGCAAGGAACAGCAGCAGATCGTGGCGCTCCATCTCATGGCTCAACCCCGCCGTCATCTCGCCGTAAAACGGGTTGGTAATGTCGTGAAGCAAGAGCCCGACCTGATTGCTGGTCCGGTTACGGAGATTAGCTGCGGTTTGATTGTAGACATAGCCCATTTCATCGAGCGCAAGAAGCACTCTTTGCCGCGTGGCTTCTGAAATGCGCCCCCGGTTACGCAATACCATCGATACCGTTGCGGTTGATACTCCTGCACGTTCGGCCACCTTTGCCAAAGTTACGGATGTCATCTGCACTCCTCAAATTAGGATCCCCGGAAGAGATTAATCGAATAACCTAAAAATTGCATTTTCCAATGTGAAACACATCACAGATAACCGCCAGAAAAGCCCCTCTTTCGCAAAACTGGCGGGTTAATCATGTTTAGCACCCTGTTCATTATCGGTTAATCGATTAATCTAAAAGTAGGCATAACAGGGAGCCATTTATGAAGCACGCAACGTATGATAAATACCCGGAAGTTCGGGTAAAAGGATGTGACGGCCAGGCCTGGCGCGGCTGGTCAGCTATTCAGCAGGCCATCGCAGCGCGCCTGCCGAAACAGCAAAAGACCGTGCTGGTCGTTGACTGCTATCCTGGCGTTCGTCTCGAAGAGCTTGAGCAGCAGCTGCTTAGCCATCTGAATCCGTCGCAGCTTATCAACGTCGAAACCGCACGCCACAGTGAAGAACAGCTTCACGATTTGCTCGCCGGCAATCTCACGGAAGATCGCGTGTTCGGCGTGCTCTCCTGTCACCAGCTTAGGGAGTTTTTCTGCGCCGGTAAGCTGGACGAGCTTACACAACAGGTTGAACAGGCCTGCGGTTTGACCGTGGTTTACGGGCCTGGCGCATCGCTTGTTCATCCCGGCGATATTCTGGTTTATGCCGATCTTGCACGCTGGGAAATCCAGCAGCGCTTCCGCAGCGGCGAGCTGGGCAACTGGGGCGTGGGCAATGAGCAAGAAGATATTCTGCGCCGCTATAAGCGCGCCTTCTTTATTGAATGGCGTGTGTTCGACCGCCACAAAACGCCCTTGCTCAAACGCGCGGATTTCCTGCTGGATACCAATCAACAACACGATCCCGCATTAGTCAGCGGCGAAGCCCTGCGCTGCGGCCTGCAGCAAACTGCTCAGCAGCCGTTCCGCGTCGTACCGTTCTTCGACCCGGGCGTCTGGGGCGGACAATGGATGAAAGACAAATTTGATCTCGATCCCTCGAAGCCAAATTACGCATGGTGTTTTGACTGTGTGCCCGAGGAGAACAGCCTGTTACTGCGTGTAGGTGACGTGCGGATTGAGATCCCCTCTCAGGATTTAGTGCTGCTTTACCCGCGTCCACTGCTCGGCGAGAAGGTTCACGCCCGTTTCGGCGCTGAGTTCCCCATCCGCTTTGACTTCCTGGACACGGTCGGCGGGCAGAACCTCAGTTTTCAGGTCCACCCGCTCACTGAATATATTCAGCAAAATTTCGGCATGCACTACACGCAGGACGAAAGCTACTACATGCTGGAAGCCGAGCCGGGTGCAGAAGTCTATCTGGGAACAAAAACCGGCATCGATCCGCAGGCCATGCTCGACGATCTGGCTAGCGCGCAGCGCGGTGAAAAAGCCTTTGATGACACAAAATTCGTCAACCGCTTTCCCGCCCGCAAGCACGATCACTTCCTGATCCCGGCAGGCACGGTTCACTGCGCGGGTACCGGGACGATGGTGCTGGAAATCAGCGCCACGCCGTACATCTTTACCTTCAAGCTTTGGGACTGGGGCCGTCTGGGCATGGACGGGCTACCGCGCCCGGTACATTTGGATCACGGCAAGCATGTGATCGACTGGCAGCGTGATACCCGGTGGGTGACGGAGCACCTGGTCAACCGGTTTGAACCCCTTGCCGAAGGCGACGGCTGGCGAGAAGAGCGCACCGGCCTGCACGAGCGCGAATTCATCGAAACCCGCCGCCACTGGTTCAGCAAACCGGTACTTCACGATACGCATGGCGGCGTCAACGTGCTTAACCTCGTGGAAGGCAGCGAAGCGCTGGTTGAAAGTCCGACCAACGCCTTCGAGCCGTTTGTCGTGCATTACGCCGAAACCTTTATTGTTCCGGCTGCGGTAGGCCAGTACCGAATTTCACCTTACGGCAGCGGCAAAGGACAGCAGCTTGCCACCATGAAAGCCTGGGTCAGAGGATAAACCATGATCAATGTGATTTTTGCCACGCACGGCCCGCTGGCCGAAGCCATGATCGCCAGCGCCCGCATGGTGTACGGCGAGCTGGAACATGTCTTTCCCGTCGTTCTTAGCGAAACAAAAGGCATTAACAGCTTCCGCGACGAATTCGCCGCGGTGCTTCATCAGGCCGGTAAAAATGCCGACGGCGTGCTGGTGCTGTGCGATTTACAAAGCGGTACGCCGTGGAACGTGGCCTGCCACCATGCATTCGATCCTGCAAGCCGCCCGCCGGTAGCGGTACTGGGCGGCGCGAACTTCCCGATGCTGCTGTTAAGCGATGACGTAAAAGAGCTGAAGGACGTCAACCAGGCTGCGGCAGCGCTGCTCGACCAGGCCAGAGAGACGATGGTACAAGCGCGCCTGGTCGAAACCGCTCCATCAGATGATTTTTAAGGGGAAACGATGAGCATTTCTTTTGTACGTATTGACGACCGGGTCATCCACGGCCAGCTCGTCACCCGCTGGGCCAAAGAGCTGCCGTGCGACGGCATCATTGCCATTGATGATGCCGTCGCCGCCGACCCCCTGCTCTCTTCCGTCATGAAGGGCGCGGTGCAGGATCTCAAAGTCTGGCTGTTTGACACGACGACGGCGATTGAAAAACTGCCGAAAATTATTGCCAGCGATAAACGCTACTTCGTCATTGGCAAGTCACCCGTAACGCTAAGGCGTATTGAAGAAGCAGGCATCAGCCTGCAAAACGGAAACCGTAAAATCAACGTCGGGCCCATGAGCGCCCGCGCCAACACCACCACCATTGGGCCGAACCAGGCGGTCAGCGAGGAGGAAGCCTCGGCATTCGATTACCTGGCGCAAAAGGGACATCAGATTGAGTTCCGTCTGGTGCCGGATGCCAGCAGCTACGGCTGGCAGGAAGCCCGACTAAAAATAAAATAAGGAATGAGCTATGGCCTTTGAAGCTACATTAATCGGCATTCTCTGCTACCTCGGCGCGCTCAGCAGCCCCTGGCTGCTCGGGCTGACGGGAGGGTGGTATCTCATCTCCCGTCCGCTGGTATCGGGGATGCTGGTGGGGTTGATCCTCGGCGATGTGCAAACCGGGATTATTATCGGCGTGGCCGTGCAGGCGGTCTACATTGCGATGGTCACCCCCGGAGGTTCGATGCCGGCGGATCTCAACTTTGTCGCCTTCCCGGCGATTGCGCTGGGGATCTTATCCAATAAAGGACCAGAAGTGGCCGTGGCGCTGGCTGCGACCATCGGCATTGCCGGCACCGTGCTCTTTAACGCCATGCTGGTTCTGAACTCATGGTGGAATCACCGCGCCGACGTGGCGCTGGAAAAAGGCGATGAACGGGGTATTTACCTCAACAGCGCTATCTGGCCGCAGGTGACCAATTTCCTGATGCGCTTTGTGCCCACCTTTATCGCCGTCTATTTTGGCGCCCAATATATCAGCGCCTTTATGGACAGCCTGCCGCACATCGTCTTAGCCACGATGAACGTGCTGGGCGGCATCCTGCCCGCGGTAGGTATCGCCATCCTGCTTAAACAGATAATCAAAAACTACAGCATGCTGATCTACTTCCTGGTGGGCTTTATCTGCATCGTGTTCCTGAAGCTCAACATGGTGGCGTTAGTGATCGTGGGCGCGCTGCTGGCGCTGATTCATTACAACTACAAGCCCGAGCCGCAGGTGGCAAGCGCGGAAAAACCGGCCGATGATGAGGATGAATTCTGATGGAAGAACGTAAACTTACCCGCCGGGATCTGCGCCGCTGCTGGCGCAGCTGGATGATGTACAACCTCTCCTCCATGAGCTTTGAACGCCTTGAGTCTTTTGGCTTTTGTCTGAGCATGCTGCCGGTGGCGAAAAAGCTCTACCCGGACGCGCAGGAACGCAAGGAGATGCTCAAACGGCATGCCTCGTTTTATAACACCGAGCCGCAGCTCGGCGCCATCGTTAACGGTATGGTGCTTGGACTGGAAGAGAAGCGTGCCAACGGCGAGCCGATTGACGGCGAAACTATTAATACCCTGAAGGTGGGGCTGATGGGCCCGGTTGCCGGGATCGGCGACTCCATGATCCCCGGCATGCTGATTCCTATCCTGCTGAGTATCGGCATGGCGCTGGCGGCAGGCGGAAATATTCTCGGGCCGCTGTTTTACTGCGTGGCCTGGCTGGCGATAATCATTCCCGGTTCGTGGTTCCTGTTTTTAAAAGGGTACCGCATGGGCTCGACGTCCGTTGAAATGCTGGTCAGCAGCAGGTCAACACGCCTCAGGGAAGCGCTTTCCCTGCTGGGCGTATTCGTGATGGGCGGCGTAGCGGCAAGCTACGTTAAGCTCGGCACCGGGCTGGAGTTCGTCACCAAAGACGGCGTGAACATCCATCTGCAACAGATGCTCGACGGCATCTTCCCGCAGCTGCTGCCGCTGCTGGTTGTCATCGGCACCTGGTATCTAATGGCCAAACGGGGAGTTTCTCCGGTGAAAGCTATGCTGCTGCTGTTAGTACTGGCCGCGGCTGGCGTGGCTGTTGGTCTGTTTTCTTAATGCTTTTCTGAGGCTTTTAACGGGTGGCGCAACGCCACCCGTTTCATCTTTAGGGATGAAAATTCACCCACTTCTCCCTCGCCATTCCCGGCTTTGAAATAAACTGAAAGCGTGCAGGATCGTCAATAAACTGCTGATACAGCGGTTCATTTGTGATGCCAAACTCGCTGTACCTGCGCGGTGAAGTCACCTGTAGTCGTCCCGGCAAATAATGCCGGTTATGCTGCCAGGCTATATGTTCATCCTGTAAGAGCGGATACCAGGCCAGACCTTTGTACGCGCGCACGGCATCGTACTCGAAACCATATTCCCGATCGCACCAGGCGCCAAACGTCAACGGCTCATCCGGCGAGGCGGAAATTGTGGCGTGCGCCCAGCCGGGCGGCACCAGCACCTTCTCGCCCGGCCCTGCATAAACGGCGAAGCAGCGGCCGGGGTCATCGGCCACATATTCCTGCATGTAGATAATCGCTTTACCCTGCCAGATTTCATAAAGCTCAGGCGGCGACCAGCCGCTGTGCTCGCTGATACGGTGGATGTGCCCCTGGCTGCGGATCGGCTCATCGCCCAGTCGTCCGCTGGCGTACGTCACCACGCCGAACAACAGCATGCGCTTTTTCAGCTCTTCGCGATCCTTCAGGCGGGCCACGTCCATGACTATCGCATAAACATCTTCCGGCCCTTCGCATTGAGGATCTCTTAACGAGGCGCGGATCCGATCGAGCTTGCGGATCTCAGGCAGCGGGCCGATCACTTCTTCGCCGTAGCTAAATCCCATCGGCGAGTGGTGAATCGCCATATCCAGGCCAAAGTTGCAGGGCTGCTTAGCCATTTTGCACCTCTTTAGCCTGAACCTTGCCGTCGCGCTCAAAAACTCTTACGGCAAAACCACGCGTCAGCGAAGCGTAATCGTGCCCGGCAACACTCGGCCAGACGGCCAGCGCACGGAGAACGTCATTACCGGTATTAATCAGACGGTGGGCCGTGAAGCCCGGAATAATATGAATGGAACCCGGCGACACGGGCTCCAGGCGGGCTTTGCCCTGCTCATCTTCCAGCAGCAGCAGACCGGTACCTTTTAATCCAAAATAGACTTCCCCCTGTTCCCGACGCCGATGGAAATGCCCGCGCGTCATATAGAATTCATCCCCTATACGACCAGGCTGTAAATGCGTAACGCCGACGTACAGCTCCCCTTCTCCTTGCATAGAATCCAGCATTTCTACTTCGTAGACAGGGGTATCCGGCGGGGTTGCCCGCCATGAAACAGGATCGTGAAACACGCCGCTTAGATCGCCGCAACGGGTCACTTTTTTTATCACATTATCGGCCGAAAACAGGCCGGTCAGAAACGCCACGCCTGGCGGCAGGGTAAAAGAGATGCTCATTGATTTTCTCCGGCCCAAGGAGAACAGCGAAGTCAGTATAAACGGTTAATCGATTAACCGCCTGTTCAAGCCGGAGAAAGTAGAGCCATGTCGCAATATTAATTAAGGCGCAAGGATAAGGACTTCCGCCACCCAATTCCGGAAGCCTTCGACATCAATATCCAGCGCAACCTGGGCGTTGGGCTGGCGCTCAAGCCGTCCTTCTATGTCCACAACCGTGGTGCCCGCCGTATATTCACCCTGGGTTTCCACCGCCACAAAGCATGGGTGCATGCGGAACAGTTCCGGTTTTACCAGCCAGGCAATGGCGCAAAGATCGTGCATCCGCAGGCCGGTTGTCATACTGCCGCTACGGTAATGGCTAAACAGAGCATGAAGCATTTTGCCGGTTTGATTGAGGTGCGGCAGCTTTTCTAAATAAGCCGGGCTGAGCATCGCCTGGTTAGTGACATCCAGACCGCACATGACGATCTCCAGTCCGTTTGCGAACACCCGCGCGGCGGCTTCCGGATCGATGGCGATATTAAACTCGGCGTTCGGCGTGAAATTACCGCGTCCGGCAGAACCGCCCATCATCACCAGACGTTTAATTTTGCTTTTACAATCCGGATATTGCGTCAGCAGCAGCGCGATATTTGTCAACGGCCCGATAGTGACCAGCGTGAGCGGCTCAGCGCTGCTATTCAAAACCTGCCAGATGGCCTCGAAAGCAGGCTGCGCCAGCGGCTTACGCTGGTGCTCGACAAACGCATAGCCCTCCATGCCGGTTTCGCCGTGGACGTACGCGGCGTCACGCAGCTTGCGCACCAGCGGCGTGGCGGCGCCCCGGGCGACGGGAATATCTTTGCCCCAGAAATGCATAAGCTGCAGCGCGTTACGCGTAGTTTTTTCTACCGAGACATTGCCGGCAACGGTGGTGATAAGTTTTAAATCAATCTGCGGCGAAAAGAGCGCGGCGGCAATCGCCACCGCATCGTCGATGCCGGGATCGGTATCCAGAATAATTGGCGTTCTGCTCATGCTTCCTCCATAAAAAATGCCAGACGGTTTCACCCGGCTGGCATCTTCTCATATCCGAAAACGGCTGACGTTACTCCACTTCACGAACGTCCATACGCAGCTCGCGCGGCACTTCAAAGACGATATTTTCTTCGCGTCCCGTCAGCTCGCGTGTTTCGCTGCCGCCCAGCTCGCGCAGGCGCGCAAGAACGTTTTGCACCAGGATATCCGGTGCGGAAGCCCCGGCGGTAACGCCGACGCATTTCGCTTCTTTTACCCAGCCTTCCTGGATATCCGCCGCGTCATCAATCAGATACGCCGATTTACCCATACGCTGCGCCAGTTCAGCCAGGCGATTGGAGTTGGAAGAGTTTTTCGACCCAACCACCAGCACCACGTCCGCCTCATCAGCCAGCGCACGCACCGCTTCCTGACGGTTAGTGGTGGCGTAGCAGATATCGTCCTTACGCGGGCCGATGATTTTCGGGAAACGGTTACGCAGCGCGTCAATCACATCGGAAGTATCATCCACGGAAAGCGTGGTCTGCGTCATAAACGAAAGCCGGGACTCGTCTTTCACGTTCAGCTTGCTGACGTCTTCCGGGGATTCGACCAGGTACATTCCCCCTTTCGGGTTGCTGTACTGGCCCATGGTGCCCTCCACTTCCGGATGGCCCGCATGGCCAATCAGAATGGATTCTTCCCCACGACGGCTGGCGCGCGCTACTTCCATATGCACTTTGGTCACCAACGGACAGGTGGCGTCAAACACCGTTAAATCACGGCATTTTGCTTCGTTTCGTACCGCCTGGGAAACCCCGTGCGCGGAGAAAATCAGGATCGCGCCGTCCGGCACCTCGCTGATTTGCTCGATGAAAATCGCTCCGCGCGCGCGCAGGCTGTCCACCACATAACGGTTATGCACCACTTCGTGACGGACATAAATTGGCGCGCCGTAAATAGCCAGCGCGTTTTCCACAATGCTGATAGCGCGGTCGACCCCTGCGCAAAAGCCGCGTGGGTTAGCCAACAGGATCTGCATTCAACGCCTCCAGTACCGGATCGATCTCCAGCACTTCGATATCAAAATGAATGGTTTGCCCGGCGAGCGGGTGATTAAAGTCAACGGTGATGGAATCCCCGTTCACTTCACGCACGACGCCCGGCATCTCGCTGCCATCCATTGCGGTGAAAAGCATAATCGCGCCCGGTTCAGGTTCGCCCGCGTCGACAAACTCACGACGAGAGAAATACTGGATCATATCCGGGCTTGGGATCCCAAACGCTGATTCAGGCGCCAGCGAAAAGGCCTTCTTATCGCCGGCTTTTAACCCTACAAGCTGATCTTCCAGACCCGGCGACAGCGTTTCATCGCCGAGGGTGAAGAGCGCGGGCTTACCGTTGTTACGGGTGGACTCAGCGGTAGAGCCATCTTCGAGCTTCAGCGTGAAATGTACCAACACCCGGCTGTTGGCCTGTATGGAATCAGCCATTGTTTACCCTTTAATCTTTGCAGGCTTGTCGGAGGAGACAAAGAACCCCTCCAGCACAATCAGCGCCGCGCCGATACAGATTGCCGTATCGGCCAGGTTGAAGGTGGCAAAGTGCCAGTCGCCGACATAGAAATCGATCATGTCGACGACGAAACCGTGCCACAGACGGTCGAACAGATTACCCAGCGCGCCGCCAATAATTAAAGCATAGGCAATATTATGCAGCTTCTGGCTCGCCTTCGCGCGGTACATCAGCACCGCCAGCATCACGCAGATACCGATAGCGATACCCGCAAAGAACCAGCGCTGCCAGCCGCCTTTATCGGCGAGGAAACTAAACGCCGCGCCGTAGTTACGGGCGTAGTGCAGATTCAGCGACGGAAACAGCGAGACGGTGTCCCCCAGCATAAAATGCTGGAGGATAAGGGACTTGCTGCCAAGATCGACGATCAGCACCACGACCACCAGCCACAGCCAGCGCAGGCCGGTAGAAAGAATAGGTTTACTCATCAGGCAAATTTACGCTTTTCGCCGTCGCCGGCTACGTTGCTGACACAGCGGCCGCAGATTTCTGCGTGTTCCGCCACCTGGCCGACGTCTTTAGTATAGTGCCAGCAGCGCGGGCACTTCTCACCGTCGGCTTTACGCAGAGCGATCTTCAGACCTTTAAGCATTTCGCTTGCCTGAGCGTCTTCCGGCGCCTGCGCATAATCCGCAACTTCAGCTTCGGAGGTCAACAGGACAAATCGCAATTCTTCGCCGAGGCTGTTCAGCTTCGCCGCCAGCTCGCTATCCGCATACAGCGTGACCGCCGCTTCCAGCGAACCGCCAACGCGCTTATCGGCACGCGCCTGTTCAATAACCTTGTTCACTTCGCCGCGAACCGTCAGCAGCGTATCCCAGTAGTCATTGTTCATGGTTTCGCTGTCGGCAAGACCAAACAGACCTTCGTACCATTCGCCGGTAAAGACATACTGCTCGCGGTTGCCCGGCAGGTAGCCCCAGATTTCATCCGCGGTGAAGGACATGATCGGCGCCATCCAGCGAACCAGCGCTTCGGCGATATGGAACAGCGCGGTCTGGCAGCTACGACGCGCCACGCTGTCCGCTTTCGCGGTGTACTGGCGATCTTTAATGATGTCGAGATAGAACGACCCCATTTCGATGGAGCAGAAACGCATCAGGCGCTGCACCACTTCGTGGAAATCGTAGTTTTCGTAGGAAGCCAGGATATCAGCCTGCGCTTCCTGCGCGCAGCCAACGGCCCAGCGATCCAGCGTCACCATATCTTCCGGTTTCACCATGTCGGTTTCCGGATTAAACCCGTTCAGGTTCGCCAGGAGGAAACGGGCGGTGTTACGGATACGGCGATAAGAGTCAGCGGCGCGCTTGAGGATTTCGTCGGAAACCGCCATTTCGCCGGTGTAGTCGGTCGAGGCGACCCACAGACGCAGGATATCCGCGCCCAGCTTGTTCATCACGTCCTGAGGGGAGACGGTGTTGCCGATGGACTTGGACATTTTGCGGCCCTGGCCATCGACGGTAAAGCCGTGCGTCAGCACCTGGCGGTAAGGCGCCTTGCCTTTCATCGCCGTCGAGATCATCAGGGAAGACATAAACCAGCCGCGATGCTGATCTGAACCTTCCAGATACATATCCGCCGCGTGGCCGTTGAATTCCGGACGCACGTCGACAACGGATGAGTGCGTTGAACCGGAGTCAAACCAAACGTCCAGGGTATCCGGCACTTTGGTGTAATTTTCGGCGTCGTCACCCATGATGTCGCGCGGATCGAGATCCCACCATGCCTGAATACCGTCCTGCTCTACGCGCTTAGCGACTTCTTCCATCAGCTCCAGCGTGCGCGGGTGCAGCTCTTCGGTCTCTTTGTGTACGAACAGAGACATCGGCACGCCCCAGGTACGCTGACGGGAGATACACCAGTCCGGACGGTTCGCCACCATGGACTCGATGCGCGCCTGGCCCCAGTCAGGGATCCACTGCACGCCTTTGATCTCTTTTAAGGACTGCGCGCGCAGGCCTTTTTGATCCATGCTGATAAACCACTGCGGCGTGGCGCGGAAGATGATCGGCGTTTTGTGACGCCAGCAGTGCGGATAGCTGTGCAGCAGTTTTTCAACGTGCAGCAGAACGCCTTTATCACGCAGGATGTTAACGATCAGATCGTTGGCTTTGAACACCTGTACGCCGTCCAGCCCTTCGTAAGTCCCCGGCAGGTAGCAACCGTCCGGACCAACCGGGTTAGCGATCTCCAGACCGTATTTCTGGCTGATGACATAGTCGTCCGGGCCGTGGCCGCCGGCGGTATGCACCGCGCCGGTACCGGCTTCCAGCGTAACGTGATCGCCCAGAATGACCGGCACGTCGAAATCCAGGAACGGATGTTTAAAGCGCATCAGCTCCAGGTCCGCGCCCTTCGCGACGCCGAGCACCTGCCAGTCGCTGATAGCCGCGCTTTTCATCACGCCTTCGAGCAAATCTTTCGCCACGATCAGCGCCTGGCCATCAACCTGCACCAGCACGTACTCGAACTCGGCATTCAGGGAAACGGCGCGGTTAGCCGGCAGCGTCCATGGCGTGGTGGTCCAGATGACCATCGAAACCGGACCGTTAACCTGCGCGGCGCCGAATTTGGCTTTTACCGCGTCGGCATCAACGGCCTGGAAGTTAACGAAGATCGACGGGGAAGTTTTGTCGTAATATTCAACTTCCGCTTCAGCCAGCGCTGAACGGCAGTCGACGCACCAGTGCACCGGTTTCGCCCCTTTATGCAGGTGGCCGTTACCGATGATTTTACCGAGCGCACGAATGATGTTCGCTTCGGTGTTGAAATCCATAGTCAGGTAAGGACGCGACCAGTCGCCGAGCACGCCTAAACGGATAAAGTCCGCACGCTGGCCTTCAACCTGCTCTGCCGCGTATTTACGGCATTCGGCGCGGAATTCCGCCGCCGATACTTTCTCGCCCGGCTTGCCGATCAGCTGCTCTACTTTCAGCTCAATTGGCAGACCGTGGCAGTCCCAGCCCGGAACGTACGGAGAATCAAAACCGGAAAGCCCTTTGGACTTCACGATAATGTCTTTCAGAATCTTGTTAACGGAGTGACCAATATGAATGCTGCCGTTCGCGTACGGAGGGCCATCATGCAGAATGAAGGATTTTTTGCCCTTTTTTGCATTGCGGATGATGCCGTACAGATCGTCATCGTTCCAGCGCGCCAGCATGCCCGGTTCGCGTTTAGCGAGATCGCCGCGCATCGGGAACCCTGTTTCCGGCAGGTTCAGGGTAGATTTAAAGTCACTCATTAGATTCTCGGTTCCGTATTTCGGTTTGAGGAAAGTCTGCTCAGGCGTTTGACCCGAAAAACTCGCGGGCTGTTACCACGTCTTTTGCGATTTGCGCTTTGAGTTCATCAAGCGAAGCAAACCGCTGTTCATTGCGTATTTTTTTACGCAGCACCACATCTATATGGTGCCCATACAGGTCCATTGCAACGTCCAGCAAATGGACCTCCAGCTGCTGGCGCATCCCGGCAACCGTCGGGCGAGTGCCGATATTGGCCACGCCGGGCAGCAGCCTGTCGCCGAGGCCCGCTACTTCTACCGCAAAGACCCCTTTGACCGGGGAAACCTGACGACGCAGCGGTAGGTTTGCCGTTGGAAAGCCAATAGTGCGCCCCAACTCATCACCGTGAACGACGCGCCCTGAGATGATAAATGGGTGCCCAAGCAGGCTTTGAGCCAGCTCAAGGTTGTCGTCAGCCAGCGCCTGGCGAACCGCCGTGCTACTGATGCGCACGCCGCCTTCGCAGAAGGTCTGCGTGCTGGTGACGTCAAAGCCGTATTCCAGGCCTGCCTTCTGTAATAACAAGAAATCCCCCTGGCGACCAGCGCCAAAGCGGAAATCGTCCCCGACGGCGAGAAACTTCACCCCGAGGCGGTCAACCAGCAGATCGCTGACAAAGTTTTGCGCCGTCAGCGCGGCAAAGCGTCGGTCGAAGCGGACGCAAAGCACATAGTCCACGCCGCATTCCGCCAGATAACGCAGCTTCTCGCGCAGCCTTGTCAGACGTGCGGGAGATTTGCCGGCGGCAAAAAGTTCAAGCGGTTGCGGCTCGAAGATCATGACCATCACCGGAAGATTGCGCGCGCGCCCTTCCGCACACAGCCCTTGTAGCAGAGACTTGTGGCCTCGATGCACGCCGTCGAAGTTACCAATGGTGAGGACACACCCGTGGTGGTTCTGGCGTAAATTATGTATGCCGCGTATCAGCTTCATGGCTGGCTCAAAACAGTGGAAATCGGCGGATTATATCAACTACCACGGTGAACGTTAACCAACGATTGCCCCCTTTGGCATAAAGCTTGAAGGATTTCATTACGCTGAAGGATAGTTTCAGCGGGCAAGCGCGCCGTTGAGCGAATTTTGTTAGCTAAAGACTGTATTCGTAGCCATGAAGCTGGTAGAATCCGCGCCATCACAACGTAAGAGGTGTCGTAAGTTTAACGGCGCTTATTTGCACAAATCCATTGACAAAAGAAGGCTAACCGGGCATATTCCTCGGCCTTTGAATTGTCCACATAGATCATATTTGGGAGTTGGACCTTGGCTAATATCAAATCAGCTAAGAAACGTGCTGTACAGTCTGAAAAGGCTCGTAAGCACAACGCAAGCCGTCGCTCTATGATGCGTACTTTCATCAAGAAAGTATACGCAGCGATTGAAACTGGCGACAAAGCTGCTGCACAGAAAGCATTTAACGAAATGCAACCAATCGTGGACCGTCAGGCTAGCAAAGGTCTGATCCACAAAAACAAAGCTGCGCGTCATAAGGCTAACCTTACTGCGCAAATCAACAAACTGGCTTAATCGCCTTTGTGTTGTCAGCTTAAAAAAAAACCGGCTAACGCCGGTTTTTTTATGCCCGACATTCACCGCTACTTAAAGAGCGCCGAGTAATCACGGTTGCATACGCGCTGCACCGCCGGGTGCTGAATCATGCGTTCGGCAAAAATAGCGTGATACTCCTCCATCACGTTCTCAATCCGCCCTATCTCAACGATATTATCGTCGCTGTATATATCCTGTCCGTAAAGCGTAGGCGCGACGAAAATGGCGTTATGCGCCGCTCCGAAAGCTTTCATCAGCGCGGCATCGTCAAACTCGCCGAGGATTTCCACCTTCAGGCCCTGGCCGTTAAGCCAGTTCAGGATTTTACGTCCCAGCATTGAACGGCGGCCGGGTATCAGCAAACGCCTCGTTTCCAGACAGGCCGGGAACGGTAAATCCGGCAGGGGATTCTGACACCAGAAGCTGATGCCGCATTCGCCGATTTTCACCGAGAACAGGCCTTCCTGCTGCGTGGAGTCGATGGGGCAGTCGGAGATAATCATGTCCAGCTTGTGCTGGCTGAGCTGCTCGAGAAGCATTTCGTGGGTCGATTCAAAACAGCGCAGGTGAATTTGCTCGTCTTCCACCACCGCTGCATCCAGCACGCCGCTCACCAGCCGTTTGGAAAGCGCGTCGGCAATGCCGACGTCGAACAGCAGGCTGGACTCTTTACGGTAGTTAACGATATCCAGCATTTCCTGGCTTAAGGTAAACATACGGTCCGCATAGCGGAACACCAGCTGTCCCAGCTCGGAAGGCTCCAGGCCTCGCCCCTTACGCTTGAACAATTTACCGTCCAGCCGCTCTTCCAGCGCCTTGATTTGTCCGGTGATGGTCTGCGGCGTCAGGTAAAGTGCTTCCGCCGCTCCCACCACAGAGCCTTCTTTACAGACATGCCAGAAATAATAGAGGTGGTTGTAATTGATATGGGACACGCGCTTTCCCTCCCTGAGAAACTATCCGTTGGCTGACGACGGTTTCGCGCCGTCAGCGTAAATTAGTGCTGTTGCGCTACCGTTGAAAAACGGCTTCTCAACATACTGTACCCCACCACGGCGGACAGTAAAGAGCCGAGCAGGATACCGAGTTTCGCCCAGATAATAAGCGCGGGATCGACGCTGCCAAAAGCAAGCGAAGCGATGAAGATCGACATCGTAAAGCCGATCCCGCACAGCACGCCTACGGCCATAATATCTTTACCCGTCGTTCCGGCGGGCAGGCTTGCCAACCTGAGCTTTAAGGCGGCCCAGCAAAACAGACTGATACCCAGCGGCTTGCCAATAAACAGGCCGGCGATAATCCCCATCGGCAGCAGTGACGTTAAGCCTGCGGGCGTTACGCCTTCCAGGGATACGCCCGCATTCGCAAAGGCGAACAGCGGCAGAATCAAAAACGCCACCCAGGGATGCAGCACATGCTCCAGCTCACGCGCGGGCGATCGCCCATCCTTTTCCTTCAGCGGGATGAAGAAGCCAATAATCACCCCGGCAAGCGTCGCGTGAACGCCGGACTTCAGGACCGCAGTCCACAGCACAAGGCCGACCAGAATATACAGGCCCGTGCGACGAATGTTGCAGAAGTTCAGCAAAGCCAGTAACGCAATGGCGCCCGCGGCTACGGCCAGCGAAAGCAAGGAGAGATCGCTGGTATAGAACAGGGCGATAATAATAATCGCGCCCAGGTCATCGATAATGGCCAGCGCCATCAGGAACACTTTTAAAGCGACCGGCACGCGGTTGCCCAACAGCGCCAGAATACCCAGCGCAAAAGCGATATCCGTGGCGGCAGGTATCGCCCAGCCCGCGCGCGCGATCGGATCCTGGAAGTTAAAGAGCAAATAGATAACGGCGGGAGCGATCATTCCCCCAAGCGCTGCGATCATCGGAAAAGCGGCCTGCCGCCGGCTCGCTAAAGACCCGACGACCATTTCGCGCTTCACTTCCAGACCAATCATCAAAAAGAAGATGGCCATCAAAGCGTCGTTCACCCACAGCAGCAGGTTTTTACTGATATCTAAAGAGCCGATGCGTAGCTCAACGGGCGTTTCTAAAAAAGCCTGATAAAAGCCGCTGGTGAAATCGAGGTTAGCCAGCATCATCGCCAGAGAGGCAGCAATAATCAGCAGGATGCCGCCTGCGGCATCATTATGGAAAAAACGTTGCAGTGTTTTGGTCATTTTTTATCCTGAAGTTAAGCAGCGCAAACATTTAAGCCACCCACAGGCCGTTAAAATAACAGGGCACATACTTCGTTAAAAGCAGGTTATATAGCAGGGATAATTCGGAAATTACGAATAAATAATTTCGTAGTCGGCGTCTGCAGAAGAATAAAAAAAGCCTGAGCCGGTATTACCCGGCCCAGGCCTGTTCTTTACAGCGCAAACTGATGAATTATTTGGTTAAGTCATCAAAGAAACGTTTTACGCCGTCAAAGAAGCTTTTTGAGCGCGGGCTATTTTTCTCACCGCTTGGGCCGCCAAAGCTCTCTTCCAGATCGCGCAGCAGCTGCTTCTGTTTTTCATTCAGGCTGACGGGCGTTTCCACCACCACGCGGCACAGCAGATCGCCCTGCGCACCGCCGCGTACGGATTTCACGCCTTTGCCACGCATTCTGAACAGCTTGCCGGTTTGCGTTTCGCCCGGCACCTTCAGATTCACGCGGCCATCAAGCGTCGGCACTTCGATCTCGCCGCCCAGCGCCGCCATCGCAAAGTTGATCGGCACTTCGCAGTAAAGGTTGTTGCCTTCACGTTCGAAGATCGGGTGCGGTTTAACCTGCACCTGAACATACAGATCGCCCGATGGCGCGCCGTGCTCGCCTGCTTCACCTTCACCAGCCAGACGAATACGATCGCCGGTATCCACGCCCGCCGGAATTTTCACCGACAGCGTTTTGGTTTTTTCTACACGACCGTGGCCATGACAGGTGTTGCACGGATCTTTAATAATGGTGCCGCGGCCCTGACAGTGCGGACAGCTCTGCTGCACGGTAAAGAAGCCCTGGCGCATCTGCACCTGTCCTGCACCGTGGCAGGTCGGACAGGTTTGCGGCTTCGAGCCTGCTTTCGCGCCGCTGCCGTGGCAAACGTCGCACTCTTCAAGCGTTGGAATGCGGATCTCTTTGGTCACGCCGCGAACGGCTTCTTCCAGCGTTAAATCCATGTTGTAGCGCAAATCGGCGCCGCGCGCGGCGCGCTGACGACGGCCACCGCCGAAAATGTCGCCGAATACGTCGCCAAAGATATCGCTGAAATCAGCACCGCCGCCGCCAAATCCGCCGCCGCCGCCCATGCCGCCTTGCTCAAACGCTGCGTGACCGTACTGGTCATACGCCGCGCGTTTTTGCTCGTCGGTCAGAATTTCATAGGCTTCTTTGATTTCTTTAAACTTACCTTCAGCCTCTTTGTCACCCTGATTACGATCCGGGTGGAATTTCATCGCCAGGCGTTTGTAAGCTTTTTTGATTTCACGCTCGTCCGCCGATTTCGGGACGCCTAAAACCTCGTAATAGTCTTTCTTCGCCATGTCTTTATTCTGCCCCTAACATGCGTACACGGGCGTGGAGGAAACCCCAACGCCCGTGCCAGTTATCAACCGCTCAAAGGGCGATTATTTTTTGTCTTTAACTTCTTCGAACTCAGCGTCAACAACATCGTCGTCTTTACCGGCGTTGGTCGCGTCTGCCGCGCTGCCCGCCTGCTGTTCAGCGTGTTGCTGCTGAGCCAGTTCCATCAGCTTCTGGGAAACCTGCGCCAGCGCCTGCATTTTCGCTTCGATATCCGCTTTGTCTTCGCCTTTCAGAGAAGTTTCCAGCGCGCTCAGTGCAGACTCGATAGCGGTTTTGTCGTCAGCCGGCAGCTTATCGCCCGCTTCTTCAACCTGCTTACGGGTGCTGTGCAGCAGATGGTCGCCCTGGTTGCGGGTCTGAACCAGCTCTTCGAACTTACGGTCGGATTCGGCATTAGCTTCCGCGTCGCGTACCATTTTCTGGATCTCTTCTTCGTTCAGACCGGAAGAAGCCTTGATGGTGATCTTCTGCTCTTTACCGCTGTTTTTGTCCTTCGCGGAAACATGCAGGATACCATCGGCGTCGATATCGAAGGTAACTTCGATCTGCGGCATGCCGCGCGGCGCCGGGCTGATACCATCCAGGTTGAACTGACCCAGAGATTTGTTATCGGACGCGCGTTTACGTTCCCCCTGAATCACATGGATGGTTACCGCAGACTGGTTGTCTTCAGCGGTAGAGAACACCTGGCTGTGCTTCGTCGGGATAGTGGTGTTTTTGTTGATAAGCGCGGTCATCACGCCGCCCATGGTTTCGATACCCAGTGACAGAGGGGTAACGTCCAGCAGCAGTACGTCTTTCACTTCGCCTGTCAGAACACCACCCTGAACGGCTGCGCCAATTGCAACGGCTTCGTCCGGGTTAACGTCTTTACGCGGTTCTTTACCAAAGAACTCGGCAACTTTTTTCTGCACCATCGGCATACGAGTCTGGCCGCCGACCAGGATAACGTCCTGGATGTCGGATACGGACAGGCCGGCATCCTGCAGCGCAACTTTCAGCGGATCGATGGAACGGTTTACCAGGTCTTCGACCAGGGATTCCAGTTTCGCACGGGTTACTTTGATGTTCATGTGTTTTGGACCGGTCGCGTCTGCTGTGATGTACGGCAGATTCACGTCGGTCTGCTGCGCAGAAGACAGTTCGATTTTCGCTTTTTCAGCAGCTTCTTTCAGACGCTGCATCGCCAGCGGATCGTTACGCAGATCGATGCCCTGATCTTTCTTGAACTCTTCTACCAGATAGTTAATCAGACGGCTGTCGAAGTCTTCACCACCCAGGTGGGTATCACCGTTGGTCGCCAGAACTTCGAAGGTTTTCTCGCCGTCCACTTCGTCGATTTCGATAATAGAGATATCGAAAGTACCACCACCCAGGTCGTAAACCGCGATAGTACGGTTGCCGACTTCTTTATCCAGACCGTAGGCCAAAGCCGCCGCGGTTGGTTCGTTGATGATACGTTTTACTTCCAGACCTGCGATACGACCGGCGTCTTTGGTTGCCTGACGCTGCGCGTCATTGAAGTAAGCAGGTACGGTGATAACAGCTTCAGTTACCGGCTCGCCCAGGGAATCTTCCGCGGTTTTCTTCATTTTTTTCAGCACTTCTGCAGAGATCTGCGGAGGCGCCATTTTCTGGCCCTTCACGTCGATCCATGCGTCGCCGTTATCAGCGCCGATGATTTTGTACGGCATGATAGCTTCGTCGCGCTGCACTTCTTCGTCCTGGAAACGACGGCCAATCAGGCGTTTGATCGCAAACAGGGTGTTCTGCGGGTTAGTCACTGCCTGACGTTTAGCCGGCTGACCTACCAGAGTTTCGCCATCCTGGGTGTATGCGATGATGGAAGGCGTGGTGCGATCGCCTTCGGCGTTTTCCAGCACGCGTGCCGTGGTGCCGTCCATGATTGCCACACAAGAGTTGGTTGTGCCCAGGTCAATACCAATAATTTTACCCATCTAAACGTCTCCACTTAAAATTTGTTCGTCATGTGGTTGTGAACCTGTTATGCGGGCAAACAAGAGGGTTTCAACTGCCCAAACGTGTTTTTTTCCAGGTCCGTCAACTGCGGTTGCATACAAGATGGGGTCGGCTTGTCCGCCATCAAGGGGCAAAGCAAAAAAAATTTTCATCTTCACACCTGTTTAGATCATGGACTCCTGTCAGACACCTGATTATGATGCCGCGCCGCGCAGCCCTTTAACGGATGCGCGGCCTTAATACACACTACATTTCAGCTGAATTTTTTAGAGGAACTATGGGCAACACTAAGTTGGCTAACCCCGCTCCCCTGGGCTTGATGGGCTTTGGCATGACCACCATTCTGCTCAATCTGCACAACACCGGTATTTTCCCAATGGATGTCAACATCCTTGCTATGGGCATTTTTTATGGCGGTATTGCCCAGATTTTTGCGGGCCTGCTGGAATTTAAAAAAGGGAACACCTTCGGCTTAACCGCCTTCACCTCTTATGGCTCTTTCTGGCTGACTCTGGTTGCCATTCTGCTCATGCCTAAGATGGGTCTGGCGGATGCCGCGAACGCACACTTCCTTGGCGCATACCTTGGCTTGTGGGGCGTATTCACCCTGTTCATGTTCTTCGGCACGTTGCGTTCCGCGCGCATGCTGCAGTTTGTATTTGCCAGCCTGACCTTATTGTTTGCCCTGCTGGCTGTCGGCCACCTTGTCGACAACGAAGGCATCGTTCGCGTGGCGGGCTGGATTGGTCTGATCTGCGGCGCAAGCGCCATTTATCTGGCGATGGGCGAAGTGCTGAACGAGCAGTTTGGCCGCACCGTGCTGCCGATTGGCGAAAAGCATTAACGACTGTCGCAGTCGATAAATAAAAAGCGGAGCCCGGCTCCGCTTTTTTTATGAGTGCTGCAACGGTCTTTCCACTACCGCATCTTCGTGATTCAGATCCTGCCGCAGCCAGATCCCAAGCGCTAATCCCACCAGCGCCAGCGCCAGCACGTACCAGGCAGGCGCCATCGGGGATACGCCCATCAGCATGGTGACCAGCACTGGCGTGAGGCCGCCGAAAATGGCGTACGACACGTTATAAGAGAAAGAAATGCCGGTAAACCGCACCTCCGCCGGAAACGCCCGCACCATGACAAAGGGCACCGCGCCAACAACCCCAACGCTCAGCCCTACAAGGCCATACAGCACAAACAGATGCTGAGGATAGATTGGGGTCAGGTGATAGAACATCCAGCTGCAGGCCGCCAGCAGCAGGCTGCCGATGATAAACGTTTTGCTCGCGCCGATACGATCGATAACCAGACCCGCGGCAATGCAGCCAAAGCACAGCATCACGGTGGCGATGCTATTAGCCTGAAGCGTCAACGCAGGCGCTATGCCGACCTGCTTTTGCAGCCATGTGGGCGCCATTAAAATAACCACCACGATACCCGCTGAAAGCAGCCAGGTGAGCAGCATGGAAATCACTACCGCCTTCTTATGGTTAACTACTACGGACTTGAGCGGCAGCTCTTCGGCCAGGGCTTTACGTTTTTGCATCTCGATAAAGATGGGGGTTTCCTGCAGCCAGCGGCGTAAGTACATCGCCACCAGCCCGAAGATGCCGCCAAGGAAGAAAGGAATACGCCAGCCGCCGCCGTGGATTGCTTCCTGCGTCATTGAGGTATTGATGATGGTTGCCACGACGGAACCGAGCAAAATCCCCACGGTTAATCCGGCCGTAAGCGTTCCGCAGGCAATGCCGATACGTTTATAAGGAACGTGTTCGGCGACAAACACCCAGGCGCCGGGCACTTCGCCGCCAATGGCCGCGCCCTGAAGGACACGCATCAGCAGCAGTAACAGCGGCGCCGCAATGCCAAGCGTGGCATAGGTCGGCAGCAGGCCAATCGCCAGCGTCGGCAGGGCCATCAGCAGAATACTTAGCGTGAACATTTTTTTGCGCCCGACCAGGTCGCCAAAGTGCGCCATCACGATGCCGCCCAGCGGACGGGCCAGATAGCCGGCGGCAAAAATGCCGAAGGTCTGCACCTGGCGCAGCCATTCCGGAATATCCGCAGGGAAAAAGAGCGCCCCGACGACCGTTGCGAAAAAGACAAAAATAATGAAGTCGTAGAATTCGAGCGCGCCGCCGAGGGCCGCGAGGGTCAGAGTTTTGTAATCCTGACGGTTCAGAGGTCTTGCTGGTGGTGTCGTTGCGTTTTGTATGGACATAAGAAACCGCGCGTAAAGAGGAGTGTGATAATTATTTTCCGTCTAACTGTAAAGCAAACATTACTATAACGGTTAAAAATCGACACTCCAGAGGCGCTGCATCTTATATCAGAAAGGGGATAACTTTAGGATTTTGTTTCGCGAATGGCGCTTTTAGGACGAAAAGCTGCTACTACCGTCGGATCGGTTTCAATATAAGGCCCGTCCAACAGCTGTACACAATAAGGTACACTCGCAAAGATGCCGTGTACGATCGCTTTGCCGTTTTCATCCTTCACCCCTTCCAGGGTTTCCTGAATGGATTTCGGCTGGCCGGGCAGGTTGAGGATCAGCGCCTGTTTACGAATCACTCCCACCTGACGCGACAGAATGGCCGTCGGCACATAGTGCAGGCTTATCTGGCGCATCTGCTCGCCGAAACCGGGCATTACGCGGTCGGCAATCGCAAGCGTTGCATCCGGGGTAACGTCGCGGCGAGCCGGACCGGTGCCGCCGGTCGTCAACACGAGATGACAGCCCATTTCATCCACCAGCCCGCAAAGCGTTTGTTCGATTATCGGTTGCTCGTCTGGGATCAGGCAGGTTTCAATGTGAAAAGGCGTAATGAGCGTTCGCTCCAGCCAGGCCTGCAGAGCCGGAATGCCTTTATCCTGGTAGACGCCGCTTGAGGCGCGATCAGAGATGGAAACTAAACCGATGCGTAAGGTATTCATATCACTCCCGGGGAAATCAGCAAATCTGAACGGAATGATACACGGCGAAGAAGGTTGCAGACAGGGGATACCACTAAAAAGCGTGACCGGGAGCCCCGGCCACGCCAATGATTACAGCAGGTCGCCGATCATTTTTTCCAGTTTTTCCTGGTCGATAGCAAACTTGCGGATACCGTCGGCCAGTTTATCAACGGCCATCGGATCCTGGTTGTGCTGCCACAGGAACTGGGATTCGGTAATACGTTCAGGGCGCGCTTTCACTTCGCCGCTGTAAGCCAGTTTACGCTCAACCGCGCCTTCGCTTTCCGCCAGCTCTTTAAGCAGCGCCGGTGCGATGGTCAAACGATCACAGCCCGCCAGCTCGAGGATTTCGCCTACGTTACGGAAGCTTGCGCCCATCACCACGGTCTCGTAACCGTGCTGTTTGTAGTACTGATAGATTTCAGCCACGGACACCACGCCCGGATCTTCAGAGGCCGCGTACTCTTTCTTGTCGGTGTTAGCTTTGTACCAGTCGAGGATACGGCCCACAAACGGAGAAATCAGGAACACGCCGGCTTCGGCACAGGCGCGAGCCTGAGCAAAGGAGAACAGCAGCGTCAGGTTACAGTTGATGCCTTCTTTTTCCAGCTGCTCGGCAGCACGGATGCCCTGCCAGGTAGAAGCCAGTTTGATCAGGATGCGGTCGTTGCCGATGCCCGCGTCGTTGTACAGTTTGATCAGACGTTTCGCTTTCGCGATGCTGGCTTCGGTGTCATAGGACAGACGAGCGTCAACTTCTGTAGAAATACGACCTGGGATCAGTTTCAGGATTTCCAGACCAATGTTTACCGCCAGCTTATCGGTGGCGTCTACTACCTGCTGTTCCCGGTTGCTGCTCTGCTCGCGCGCCCAGTTCACCGCATCGTCAATCAGTTTGCGGTATTCAGGGATTTGCGCTGCGTTCAGAATCAGGGAAGGGTTAGTGGTAGCATCCTGCGGCTGGTACAGCTTCATTGCCGCAATATCTCCGGTGTCAGCAACCACTGTGGTTAGCTGACGCAGGGAGGTCAATTTATCCGTCATGATAGTGTTTCTCGTCAGGTGTAGCTTGTTAGGGAGATGTAACCGGTCTTGCCTGATGATATCACGACGCAAGTCAGGTGCAACCGTAGCAACATCCCGCCTGGCAGCCGACGCATTTATGATAAACTGCCGAAAATATTTGCCTGCTATGTCTTAGGCGACGTGGAGCAAACGTCTTCCGGCGAGACTCATCTTACATTGACAAGAAGGACGTTAATGAGCGATTTTCTTCACTTTATCAATGAGGTACTTTGGGGCTCCGTGCTGATTTACCTGCTTATCGGCGCAGGCCTGTGGTTTACTTTTCGCTGTGGTTTTGTTCAGTTCCGCTACTTCACCCAGTTTCGCTCCCTTATCAGTCTTTCTCCTTCCCACGACGGCGCGGGGATTTCCTCTTTTCAGGCGCTTTGTACGAGCCTTGCCGCACGCGTCGGCAGCGGCAATATCGCAGGCGTTGCGCTGGCGCTAACGATAGGCGGTCCGGGCGCGATTTTCTGGATGTGGGTCGTCGCCGTCATCGGTATGGCGACGTCATTTGCCGAATGCTGCCTGGCGCAGCTCTACAAGCGCCGTGACGGCGAGGGCAACTATCGCGGCGGCCCGGCCTGGTACATGGAAAAAGGGCTGGGGATGCGCTGGATGGGCGTCATGTTCTCCGTCTTTTTAATGCTCGCCTTCGGGCTGATTTTCAACGCCGTACAGGCAAACTCTATCGCCAATGCGGTGAACCACGCCTTTGCCGTACCGAAAACCTGGGTGGGCATTGTGCTGGTGATGCTAACCGCCGTGGTTATCTGGGGCGGAATGCGCGGCGCGGCGCGTCTTGCGCAATACCTGGTGCCCTTTATGGCGCTGGTCTGGGTGATGATGAGCCTGTACGTCGTCGCGCTGCACGCCGCTCGTATTCCTGACGTCGTCATGCTGGTGTTTAAAAGCGCTTTCGGCTGGCATGAAGCGGCTTCCGGAGCGCTGGCGTTTACGCTGGGCCAGGCGATTACGACGGGTTTTCAGCGCAGCATGTTTTCTAACGAGGCGGGTATGGGATCGACCCCCAACGCCGCCGCGGCCGCATCCGCATGGCCCCCGCATCCAGCTTCTCAAGGGCTGGTGCAGATGTTCGGCGTATTTATCGATACTATGATTATCTGTACCGCCACGGCGGCTATCGTGCTTTTCTCCGGCATACTTGATAACCCAACGGCCAGCGCTGACGGCATAACGCTTGTGCAAACGGCGCTTAGCAGCATGGTGGGAAACTGGGCTTCGGGCTTTATCGCCTTTATCGTCTTCCTGTTCGCCTTTACCTCCATCGTGGCGAATTATGCCTATGCCGAGAACAATCTGCTGTTTTTACAGCCTAAAAGTTTATTCACGCCGGTGCTGTTCCGCTGTCTGGCGTTAGTGATGGTGATGTCTGGCGCCCTTTCTCCCCTGCCGCTGGTCTGGCAACTCGCCGATGTCGCTATGGCGTGCATGGCGATAATCAACCTCAGCGCCATTCTTTTGCTTTCACCGGTGGTGCGCGAGATCACCGCAGACTATCTTCGCCAGCAGAAGCTTGGCGTAACGCCGGTCTTTGACCCCGCCCGCTTCCCGGAAATCAAAAACCAGCTGGCTCCGGGCGTGTGGGACGATCCGAAGGCCAGCAAAACGAGGCGCTAATCGCAACCATTGGCGGATACTTGCAGGAAATTTGTTAAAGTAGACGGCATAATTTGCAAGGAGCGAACATGCTGATTGTTATTTCCCCCGCTAAAACGCTTGATTATCAAAGCGATCTGCCAACAGAACGCTATACCCAGCCGGCGCTGCTGGAATATTCGCAGCAGCTGATTGGTATCGCCCGTAAGCTCAGCGCGCCGCAGATCGCCTCGCTGATGAGCATCAGCGACAAGCTGGCCTCGCTCAACGAAACGCGCTTCCATGAATGGCACCCGGATTTCACTCCGCAAAACGCGCGCCAGGCTATTCTGGCTTTTAAAGGCGACGTGTATACCGGTTTAAAGGCCGAAACATTTAGCGAGGCGGATTTTGATTTTGCCCAACAGCATTTGCGTATGCTGTCAGGTCTGTATGGCGTGCTGCGCCCGCTGGATCTGATGCAGCCGTACCGCCTGGAAATGGGCATTCGTCTGGAGAATCCGCAAGGCAAGGATCTTTATCATTTCTGGGGCGACGTCATTACCGAAAAGCTGAACCAGACGCTGGCGCATCAGGGAGATAATATCCTGATAAATCTGGCTTCAGACGAATACTTTAAGGCGGTAAAACCGAAGAAACTGCAGGCTGAGATTATCAAGCCCGTGTTTCTTGATGAGAAAAACGGCAGGTTCAAGATTATCAGCTTCTACGCCAAGAAAGCGCGTGGGCTGATGAGCCGTTACATCATCGAAAACCGGCTCACTAAACCTGAGCAGCTCAGCGCGTTTAATAGCGATGGTTACTTCTTTGACGAAGCGGCATCGGGTAAAAACGAGCTGGTGTTTAAGCGTCACGAGCAGTAAAAAAGACTCGGCGGGAG
>NZ_RCAA01000033.1:149373-151730 GCF_003628475.1 Enterobacter sp. R1(2018)
GGTTCCAGTGGTTATCATGGCGATCGCGGTGATTGTCATGATGGTCATAGTGCCTGTGCGGCTGCCAGCGGTTGCTGCGCCATTCATAATGGTTGCCCCACCAGCCGCGATCGCGCCAGTGGCCGCCGTCCCAGTAATTGCCGTTATTATCCCGATCGCCAATTTGCAGCTTCACTGCCGGAACCAGGGTTATTTCTGCCGCCTGTACGGCCAGAGGAGTCACCGCCAGAATCGATAACGCCAGAACGATAGATTTCAACATAAGTCACTCCTTACTACTTCATATCCCGATATGGGTCGTTAGGAAGAGCTTATGACGATTGGCGTCTGATTGTTATCCTACGCAATCCTAATATCTAAGTGCCCGCATTTTATGGGAATTTCTACTTTTTTCCTCCCTGATTCCTGCTTATTTTCTCCATAATCTGACGTAAAAAAACCACCCCGTGGGGTGGTTTGTTAACAATCGCCAGGGCGTCAGGCTTTAGCCATCATCAGTTCACGCAGCGCGGCAAAATCCGCCGGCAGATGATGAGAAAGCAGCGGCAAATCAGCACGCGAAGCCAGCTCTTCCGGCAACGGCAGCCTCTCACCCAGAATCTCTTCCACGCTCTCTTTGAACTTAGCCGGATGCGCCGTTCCCAGGAACAGACCATATTCGCCCGGCTGCAGCTGGTCGCGCAGCGCGCGCCAGGCGATAGCGGCATGAGGCTCGGAAATATACCCCTTCGCCCGCAGCTCAAGCATCGCCTGCTTCGTCTCTTCGTCGCTCAGCGCGGCATAGCCCAGATCGGTCAGGCGCCAGATTTTGCGGCGGAACAACTCTTCCACGCGCGGCCAGTTGTTTGGCTGGCTGACGTCCAT
Source organism: Enterobacter sp. R1(2018) (assembly GCF_003628475.1). Classification (GTDB taxonomy): domain Bacteria; phylum Pseudomonadota; class Gammaproteobacteria; order Enterobacterales; family Enterobacteriaceae; genus Dryocola. Next base: position 150,238 of record NZ_RCAA01000033.1, read on the forward strand.
CGCGTTAGAAAGCGTGGCGATGGTCGTGTTCGGCGTCCATTTCCCGTCGGCAAGGAAACGCGGAACCGTGTCGTTGGCGTTGGTAGCTGCGATAAAGCGTTTGACCGGCAGGCCGAGTGATTTTGCCAGCAGGCCGGCCGTCAGATCGCCGAAGTTACCGCTCGGCACGGAGATCACCAGCTGATTGCGGGCTTCCTGCGGCAGCTGCGCCACGGCTTCGAAGTAGTAGCAAATTTGCGCCAGCAGACGGCTGATATTGATGGAGTTGGCGGAGTTTAATCCCAGCGCCGTTTTCAGCTCTTCGTCATCAAACGCCTGTTTAACCAGCGCCTGGCAGGCATCGAAATCGCCGTCAATCGCAACGGTTTCAATGTTGCCGCCAAGCGTACAGAACAGCTTTTCCTGCAGCGGGCTAATTTTGCCGCGCGGATAAAGGATAACGACACGCACGTTTTTCAGGCCGTAGAAGGCATGAGCAACTGCCGCGCCGGTATCGCCGGAGGTAGCCGTTAAAATAGTTACCGGCTTGTCGCCGCTGATATGGGTCAGCATCTGCGCCATAAAACGGCCGCCGAAATCTTTAAAGGCCAAAGTTGGGCCGTGGAACAGCTCAAGGCAGCCAATATCCGACTCGACGCTTTTAACCGGCGCCGGGAAAGCAAAGGCCGCGCGCACGCGATCCTCAAGCTGCTCCTGCGGTATTTCATCACCGATAAACGCGGAAAGGATTTTGCTGCTGCGCGAAACGAAATCCATCTTCAGCATTTCGTCGATTTCAGTCAGCCCGAACTCCGGCAGATCGTGCGGAAAAAACAGCCCCTGCTGTTTGCCAAGGCCCTGCGTAACCGCCTGGGCAAAGTTGACCTGCTCGTTATGATCTTTAAGGTTATAGAGTTTCATTCGTTATCCCAGCACTCGTGCGCCAGCCGTATCCAGACGGCAAATATGTACAAAACCTTCCTGATTCTGCAAATAATGTTGGCTGAGCCAGTCAGCCACGCGTTGTGCGGTATCAGTGTTATCGCACAGCGCAAATAAGGTCGGGCCCGAACCCGAGATGCCGCTCGCCAGCGCGCCAATATCCGTCACCGCCTGACGCGCTTCATTAAAGCGAGGGAGCAGTTTGGCGCGATAAGGCTCGGCGATGACATCACGCATCAGCTTCGCCGCAAGCCCCGGCTGACGGGTATGACAGGCGTGAATAAAGCCTGCAAGATGACGACCGTGGCTGATGCAGTCCTGGCGGCGATACTGCGCCGGAAGAATGGCGCGGGCTTCGGCGGTAGAGACTTTAATCCCCGGGTACGCCAGCACCCACAGCCACTCGTCAAAGCCCGGTACCGGCTGGCTGATGATGCCATTTTCTTCGATCATCAGCTGCATGCCGCCAAGGAAGCACGGCGCGACGTTATCATAGTGAACGCTGCCCGAAATGCGCCCTTCCAGTTCGCCCATCAGGCTGAGCAGGCGGTTATCGCCAAACGGCCTGCCGC
>NZ_RCAA01000033.1:151740-155699 GCF_003628475.1 Enterobacter sp. R1(2018)
GCCATTAACCCGGCGACAACCGAGCAGGCGCTCGAACCAAGACCCGAGCCAATCGGCATACTTTTTTCCAGCGTCATCGCTACGGGAACTTTTTTGCCGATTTCCTGGCAGAAGCGTTCCCAACACTGATAAACGATGTTCTCACGCGGTTCGGCCGGCAGTTTACCGGCAAAGCGCCCGATATTGTTCAGCGTGAAGGCATCCGCCGCTTCAACGGTGACGTAATCTCCCAGCAGCGAGCCATCTATCGGCGAAACCGCCGCCCCCAGCACATCAAACCCGACGCTCATATTGGCACTGCTTGCCGGGGCGTATACTTTAACCATCTTAAACTCCTAACTTCCATGACAGGGTGCGCAACAGGTCCGCAAAGACGCCGGCAGCAGTAACATCGTTGCCCGCACCGTAGCCGCGCAGCACAAGAGGCAGCGGCTGATAATAATGGCTGTAGAAGGCCAGCGCGTTTTCGCCGTTTTTCACTTTATACAGTGGATCGTTACCGTCCACGGCGTCAATTTTAACTTTACAGCTGCCGTCTTCTTCGATGGCGCCCACAAAACGCAGCACTTTGCCTTCATCGCGCGCCTTCGCCACGCGTGCGGCAAAATCATCGTCCAGCTGCGGCAGGCGCGCCATAAAGGATTCGACGTCGCCGGTGGAATCGAAGTAGGCAGGCAGAACAGGTTCGATAACGATATCGGAAAGCTCAAGGTTGCTGCCCGTTTCACGGGCGAGAATCAGCAGCTTGCGCGCTACGTCCATGCCGGAAAGATCGTCGCGCGGATCAGGTTCGGTGTAGCCCATTTCACGTGCTACCCGCGTCGCTTCCGACAGGCTCATGCCTTCATCAAGCTTACCGAAGATAAAGGACAGCGAGCCAGAAAGGATGCCGGAGAAACGGCGTAGCTCATCCCCTGCATTCAGCAGGTTTTGCAGGTTTTCGATAACCGGCAGGCCCGCGCCGACGTTGGTATCATAGAGGAATTTACGGCGCGATTTCGCCGCGGCGTTACGCATCTGGTGGTAGTAATTCATGGTGGAAGTGTTCGCCTTTTTATTTGGCGTCACCACGTGAAAACCTTCGCCGAGGAAATCGGCATACTGATCCGCCACCGCCTGGCTTGAAGTGCAGTCGACGATGACCGGATTTAGCAGATGATATTCTTTTGCCAGGCGAATCAGACGGCCCAGGTTAAACGGTTCTTTCGCCTCGGCCAGCTCTGCCTGCCAGTTTTCCAGATCCAGGCCATGCACGTTGGTCAGCAGAGCTTTTGAATTCGCCACCCCGCAGACGCGCAGATCGATATGTTTCTTCTTTAGCCACGCCTGCTGGCGCTTTACCTGCTCAAGCAGCGCGGAGCCCACGCCGCCGACGCCAATCAGGAACAGTTCGATAACCTGATCGGTATTGAACAACATTTGGTGAGTGACGCGCACGCCGGTAACCGCATCGTCGTTGCTGACGACGACGGAGATGGAACGTTCGGAAGATCCTTGCGCGATTGCCACGATGTTAATGTTCGCCCGGGCAAGCGCGGCAAAGAATTTTGCGGAAATGCCGCGCAGCGTACGCATGCCGTCGCCCACGACGGAGATGATCGCCAAGTGTTCCATAATCGCCAGCGGCTCAAGCAGCCCTTCTTTCAGCTCCAGATAAAACTCGTCTTCCATAGCGCGGCGGGCGCGAACGCAGTCACCCTGCGGCACGCAGAAGCTGATGCTGTATTCAGACGAAGATTGCGTAATCAGCACCACGGAAATGCCCGCGCCGGACATCGCAGCGAAAACGCGGGCCGCCATGCCGACCATCCCTTTCATGCCCGGACCGGAAACGTTAAACATCGCCATGTTATTCAGGTTAGTGATGCCCTTAACCGGCAGTTCGTCCTCATCGCTTTCAGCCCCGATCAGGGTGCCCGGCGCCTGAGGGTTACCGGTGTTTTTGATAAGGCAAGGAATCTGAAACTGGGCGATGGGGGTGATGGTGCGGGGATGAAGAACTTTGGCGCCGAAGTAGGATAGCTCCATGGCTTCCTGATACGACATCGATTTCAATAGCCTGGCGTCGGGAACCTGTCTCGGGTCGCAGGTATACACGCCGTCGACGTCGGTCCAGATTTCACAACAGTCGGCGCGCAGACACGCCGCCAGCACGGCAGCGGAATAATCGGAGCCGTTACGGCCCAGTACCACAAGCTCCCCTTTTTCATTGCCGGCGGTAAAGCCCGCCATTAATACCATGTGGTCAGCCGGGATACGGCTTGCGGCGATGCGTCGGGTGGATTCAGTAATATCAACGGTGGATTCGAGGTAATGTCCAACGGCGAGTAGTTTTTCAACCGGATCGATAACGGTAACCTTGTGCCCACGGGCTTCAAGGAGCGCGGCCATGATGGCGATTGAGAGCTTTTCACCACGGCAGATGATCGCCGCATTAATGCTGTCGGGGCACTGACCCAGCAGGCTGATACCGTGCAGCACGTGTTTAAGCTGGGCGAACTCCTGTTCGACAAAGGCCTTAAGCCTGGCAAGCGGGAAACCGGGCTGCGCTTCGGCGAGCCCGTTGAGCAGTTCGCTAAAAATACGCTCCGCGTCGCTGATGTTCGGCAGCGCATCCTGTCCACCGATGGTTTTTTCAATCATCGCCACCAGGTGATTAGTAATTTTTGCCGGGGCAGACAGCACGGTAGCCACCTGCCCCTGTTTGGCATTACTTTCCAGGATATCGGCAACGCGCAGGAACCGCTCCGCATTTGCCACTGATGTACCGCCGAATTTCAACACTCGCATTGGATATTACCCCTTGATTTTTAGTCGAAAAAAAAGCCCGCACTGTTCAGGTGCGGGCTTTTTTCGTTTTTCCTTTATGCGTCAGCCCGCACCGTTACCTGTGGTAATGGTGGTTGTAATAATTGTGGTCATTGGGCTGGTGCGAATCATGGATGTTGTGTGCTCTTAATCTGATTTACCTATATTGGTTAAAGTATCCGCCCCGCTAAGTCAATTGAATTTTGTTTTTAGCAAAGCGGACATCCTGCAACCGTCACACTGTAAAACGCAGCGAAAGTGGCATAAACGCGCTGTTTAAACCGGAAGGCTACTTCTCTCTTTCACTGCCATCCATCTGATCTACAGAATTATCAGCTGGCAGATTTATTTCGATATCGTGCAGTAAACGGTGCAGCATCGCGGTGTCTCGCTGCGTCAGCAGTCCTAAACGCTGCTGTAGCCAGTCGGCCATTTTCTGGTCGTCCGAGACGTCAAGGCGGCCGGTCAGCGCCGTTATACGCAGGCGTAATGCGCTCAATTGTTGTACATCCGACCGCTGATTTTTTACTTCCGGCAGCTGCATCAGGGAAGAAAGCTGATAGCAATAGACCATCACCGCCTGGCCTAAATTCAGCGAGGGATAATCCGCCGCCATAGGTACGCCGGTCAGCACGTCGGCCAGCGCCAGTTCTTCATTGGTAAGGCCGGAATCCTCGCGTCCAAAAACCAGCGCGGCGGTTCCCACCCATTCACGCTTCTCTTCCAGCAGCGGTATTAACTCCTGCGGCGTCGCGTAGTAATGAAATTTGGCCCGGCTACGGGCGGTAGTCGCCACGGTAAAATTTACGTCGTGCAACGCATCGGCGAGCGTCGGAAAATGCTGTGCGTTATCAAGGATATCTCCGGAACCGTGCGCTACCCAGCGGGCTTCTGGTTTCAGATAGGCGTCGCTTGCAACAATGCGCAGCTCCGTAAAGCCCATCGTTTTCATAGCACGGGCGGCGGCGCCGACGTTTTCGGCTCTGGCAGGTGAAACCAGGATAATGGGTAAGCGCATCAAAACTCTCTTAAAAATCGTCAAATCCGGAAAAAACCGGCGGTAAAATGATAATGCGCATCACAAATTTACTTTAATGTAACATTCGCTAGCGCAATATAAGTTATATAAACATAAATGAGATGCATAACTT
>NZ_RCAA01000033.1:155729-166278 GCF_003628475.1 Enterobacter sp. R1(2018)
AATCCAATTGATCGATTTTATTACGACTTACGCGTAATCGCGTTGATTATTAAAAAATTGTGACGCAAGCTAGCAATAGGCTACGATGATTTCATCAAACTGTTAACGTGCTACAATTGGAATTGATATATGTCAACGAAGCGTAGTTTTATCAGATGTCTGAAGCGGTCCTGCCTGTTATGTTGCTGTTAAAATGGTTAGGATAGCAGCCGTTTTTGACACCGTCGGGTCCAGAGGGAAAAGCGCCCACGACCAAGCTAATGATGTTGTTGACGTTGATGGAAAGTGCATCAAGAACGCAATTACGTACTTTAGTCACGTTTAGCCCGTCATGTTAATTTATGGCATGTACCAGGCAGGTCAGGGACTTTTGTACTTCCTGTTTCGATTTAGTTGGCAATTTAGGTAGCGAACATGCAGACCCCGCACATTCTTATCGTCGAAGACGAGTTAGTAACACGCAACACGTTAAAAAGCATTTTTGAAGCTGAAGGCTACGATGTCTTTGAAGCGACAGATGGCGCAGAGATGCATCAAATCCTTTCAGATAATGACATCAACCTGGTCATTATGGATATCAACCTGCCGGGCAAAAATGGCCTGCTGCTGGCGCGTGAACTGCGCGAGCAAGCCAACGTGGCACTGATGTTCCTGACCGGCCGCGATAACGAAGTTGATAAGATTCTCGGTCTTGAAATCGGCGCGGATGATTACATCACTAAACCCTTTAACCCGCGTGAACTGACTATTCGTGCGCGCAACCTGCTGTCCCGCACCATGAATCTGGGCGCGATCAGCGAAGAACGCCGTTCGGTTGAAAGCTACAAGTTCAACGGCTGGGAGCTGGATATCAACAGCCGTTCTCTGGTTAGCCCGAATGGCGAACAGTACAAGCTGCCGCGCAGTGAATTCCGCGCCATGCTGCACTTCTGTGAAAATCCGGGCAAGATTCAGTCACGCGCCGAGCTGCTGAAGAAAATGACCGGACGTGAACTTAAGCCGCACGATCGTACCGTTGACGTCACCATCCGCCGTATTCGTAAACATTTCGAATCCACGCCGGATACCCCTGAAATCATCGCCACCATTCACGGCGAAGGTTATCGTTTCTGCGGCGATCTGCAGGAATAATTCAGGCCGACAGCGGTCAATATTGCAAAAGGGCGGCTTATCCGCCCTTTTCTTTTGTCTGAATTAACGATCTATTTCCATAGCCGGAACCGCTCCGGATCCTGTTGAGAGCCCTTCTCTCGCTCCCCTTTTTTGGCCATCCCATACCAGTCGATATAACGGGTCAGCAGCATAGTGGCTGACAGCGCGGTAAAGAGTATGCCTGCTACAAGCAACACCACGACCACCCACAGAATGCGCCGCTCGCTGCGATGTATAACCGGCTCCATCGCGCTGTTTGGTTTGCCCACGCTAAGGACGCCAATGATATTGCCGCCGTCGCAAACCGGGGCCGCCATATACATCACCATGCTTTCAGGGATATCCGCACTCTCCGGCGTGGTGCCATGCGCCGTATTTCCCCTATAGACTCAGCCAGACATGATTTCAGCGCGAACAGGCCTGCCCGACGGCTTTTCCGCTGGGATTGATGAGGACGATGCCTTCCGCGTCCGTCAGATAAACGCGGTATTCGTTCCCGGATTTCTTTATGCCGCTGATATAGCCCGCAAATCAAGCTGATTAAAATGGAAAAAAGCCTGCATAAGCTGTCCGTGCCCGGCCCGCCTGCAGGCCTGAACGTGCGAACTCGGCCAGTAACCTGGCCGTATAAATAAGCATATCGGCGATGCTGGCTTCATCTTCGACTAGCCGCAGGGTGGTCTCGCCCATCTTTTGCTCCCCGTTAATTCCACGGCATAATCGGCACGGCGCTCAGCGCATTCTTCGGCGAGCCTTCCACCACTTTGTCGGAGTAGGCCAGGTACGCCAGGGTATTACGCTTCGCATCGTAAAAACGCACCACCTGGAGCTTTTTAAAGACTAAAGAGGTGCGCTTCTGGAACACGACTTCTCCCTGCGACTTGCCGGTTTTAATTTTCTCGCTGAGCTCTACCGGTCCAACCTGCTGGCAGGAAATGGCCGCATCCGCCGTATCTTCAGCCAGCCCCAGGCCGCCCTTAATACCGCCCGTTTTGGCCCGGCTAATGTAGCAGGTGACGTTTTTAACATCCGGATCGTCGAAGGCTTCGACGACGATTTTATGATCGGGCCCAAACACCTTAAACACCGTATCCACCGAACCGATTTGTTCAGCAAAAACGCTCTGGGAGATCATTAAGACTGCAGCTGCTGCGGCTAAAACTTTGTATTTCATATTGTTACCATTGATAAAGATTACCCCGCTTGACTATTCAGCCTGTGGGGAAAAAGTCGTTTAATATCACGTTATTAATAAAATCGTCCGTTGGACCCGCTGATTTTGGCACAGGTTGCTAAAAAAAACTCTGAATGTCCGAAGAACAAAAAGTGCTATTATCCGGCCATAATTTCGGCATTCGCTGTGTCAGGATGAGGATATTTTATGGATCAGGCTGCGATCATTCGCGATCTGCTTACCTGGCTGGAAAGCCATCTGGATCAACCGCTTGCGCTGGATAACGTCGCGGCGAAGGCCGGCTACTCCAAGTGGCACCTACAAAGGATGTTTAAAGACGTAACGGGACAGGCTATCGGCGCCTATATTCGTGCCCGTCGCTTATCTAAATCCGCCGTAGCGCTGCGTCTTACCGCTCGTCCTATTCTTGATATTGCCCTTCAGTATCGCTTTGATTCACAACAAACGTTTACTCGCGCCTTTAAAAAACAGTTCGCCCAGACGCCGGCATTGTATCGCCGATCTCCGGACTGGAGCGCTTTTGGTATGTGTCCGCCGCTGCGTTCAGGAGAATTTACGCCGCCGCAAGCGCACTTTATTACCCTGCCGGAAACGCATCTGGTCGGCGTCACCCAAAGCTATAGCTGCACGCTTGAACAGATCTCCGATTTCCGTAACGAAATGCGGATCCAGTTCTGGACACAGTTCCTTGGCAATACGCCTACGCTGCCTCGCGTGCTGTACGGCCTGCACGAACCGCGTCCAAGCATCGAGAAAGACGACGAGCAGGAGGTGTTCTACACCACGGCTCTGACGCCGGAGATGGCCAACGGCTTCCTGCCGGATTCGCAGCCGGTTACGCTGGAAGGAGGCGACTATGTCCAGTTTAACTATGAAGGGCCGAGCACGGGGCTGCAGGACTTTATTCTGACCGTCTACGGCACCTGCATGCCGTCACTCAACCTGACCCGCCGTAAAGGTCAGGACATTGAGCGCTTCTTCCCGCAGGAAGAAGCTCGGGTGGAAGGCAGGCCGCGGCAAATCCGCTGTGAATATTTAATTCCGGTACGACGTTAACGCTGCAGTTCGTCTAACGCAGGGGCATCTAAATGCGAGATGTCCCCTGCCGTTTCCACTACCCAGCCTGGCGCAAGCCACGGGCTTTCCTGGTGATCGACTCGCGAAATAGAACAGTTTCGCAAACGCAAGCGGCGTTCCGCCCAGGCCGGCAGACCCAGAATCGTACTGACCAGGCAACCCAGCGCCATACCATGGCTCACCAGCAATGGACGGCTTCCGGCAGGCAGATCGCGACAGGCGTTAAGCGCCGCGTGCATGCGCTCGCTCATTTCCAGCATCGATTCCCCTTCGGGAATGCGGCCGTCCGGCGTGCCGTTAACCAGCAGGCGACGCCAGCCCTCTTCTTCTTCGCTGAGGGTATCCAGATGGCGTCGTTCGAGCACGCCCATATCCAGCTCACGCAGGCGCGCATCAAGAGTGACATCGCACCCGCAGGCCTGCGCAATAATCTCTGCCGTACGACGCGTACGTCCTAAATCGCTGGCGATAACATGAGTAATGCCAAGCGCCTTCACGCGTTCGGCCACTTGCCACGCCTGACGCTCCCCTTTTTCAGTCAGCGCGCTATCTGACTGGCCCTGAATGCGGCGCTCCGCATTCCACTGCGTCTCGCCATGGCGAACAAGGTATACCTGTAACATGCGTTTTATCCGTTATACTGCTGCAACAAAAATCTTTAGAGTTTCAATGATTATGTACCATGTCGTCTGCGCCACAACTAATCCTGCCAAAATTCAGGCTATTCTGCAGGCTTTTGACGAAATCTTTGGCGAGGGATCCTGCCATATTGAGTCCGTGGCCGTCGAGAGCGGCGTGCCGGAACAGCCCTTTGGAAACAGTGAAACGCGAACTGGCGCACGATGCCGCGTCATAAACGCGCGCCGGCTTCGGCCCGAGGCGGATTTTTGGGTGGCGATAGAAGCCGGGATAGATGAAGACAGTACGTTCAGTTGGGTGGTTATCGAAAATCGCGAGACGCGTGGCGAGGCGCGTTCGGCCACGCTGCCGTTGCCGGAAGTGATTCTGGAGAAGGTAAAAGCGGGTGAGGCGCTGGGCCCGGTGATGTCGGCCCATACGGGCATCGACAAAATTGGCCGCAAAGAAGGCGCAATTGGCGTATTTACCGCCGGTAAGCTTACGCGCAGTAGCGTTTATCACCAGGCGGTAATATTAGCGTTAAGCCCGTTCCACAACGAGATTTACCGCTAGCCGCCCTTGCGTAACAGCTCCTGCTCCAGCCACTGGCAAAGTTCGGGCGGAGCAGATTTCAGGCTGTTCGAACCACGCGTAATAGTGGCAATGCCCGCGCCAAGCTCGTTTTTCAGCTCGCGCTGGCTCATTTCCCCCTTCAGCAACTCTTCAATGATTCTGACGCGAGTGCCCAAAGCGGTACGTTCATCCGGCGTAAGCAGCAGAGCTAAAAGCGGCAGATGAAGCTGCTTATCAAAAGATTTTTGCAGCAAATCCACAAAGCGAAGCCATTCCTGATTGCTTTGCTCGGCCTGCGCCGCCGAGTATTGAGAGAGCTGGGTCATGTTAGGCCACCATACTATTTAACTAGTACAGCAGCATAACATAAACTCCCGCAACTCAATAACGGCGTCGCCACTCGGCGTCTGTTAACAACGGCGCCGGTTTGCCCATGAAATACTTATAGTAAGCGTCATAAGCCAGCACGTTTTTCACATAGCCGCGCGTTTCGGAGAACGGGATGCTTTCTACAAAGGCGACCGCATCGATGCGCCCCGCGCTGTTGCCAAGCCAGGTTCTGACCCGTCCGGGACCGGCGTTATACGCCGCCGATGAGAAAATACGGTTGTTCTCAAACTGCTGATACACCGACTCTAAATACGTGGTGCCGATATTGATATTCGTATCGGGGTCAAGCAGCTGGCCGGGGCTTGTGTAGCCCGCGATGCCAAATTTTTGCGCCGTATGGGCCGCCGTCGCCGGCATCACCTGCATTAAGCCGCTGGCTCCCACAGGCGAGCGCACTTTCGGGTTCCAGGCGCTTTCCTGACGGGCAATAGCCATCGCGTAGCTTTGCGAAATATCCTTGCCGCTGACATAGCGCGCAAAAGTATCTTTGTAGGCCAGCGGGAAACGCTCTTCGAGATGATCCCACAGCTTACCCGCGATCGTTGCCTGAACGCTCAGATCCCACCAGTTTTGATCGAATGCGTAACGCGCCAGCCCTTCCTGCTCGGGTTTGCTGCGGCTGGTTATCAGATTCGCCCATTCGCTGCGGGCGGTGTTATCCATATTCCAGTACATCAGCTCGCGCACGCGGGCCATTTCAGGCCCCTGTACCAGCGCCGGATTCACCGCCACGGCTTTATCCACGCGCAGCGGATAATCTTCGCCCAGACGCTGTGCTGCGATCATTGGGTAAAAACCGCGCTGCTGCATCAGCGAACGAAGGATCTCTTTCGCTTCATCTTCGCGTCCGCGCTCAAGCAGCAGGTCGGCCTGCCAGTACCGCCATTCGTCTTTTTCTTTGGCGTCCATCGGCAGGCGCGCAAGCCAGGTATTCAGCCCCGTGCGATCCCCTGCCCCCAGCGCCATGCGCACGCGGCGCTCGATCAGCGAGGTCGACTGCGAGCGCATAATCACGTCGTCGCGCCAGCTGGCCTGCTCAGAGGTGATATCGTTGCCCATCAGCAGCCAGGCTACGGTTTCTTTCAGCTCCTGGGCCTGGTCTTCATTCAGCTGCTGGGCCTGCACCAAAGACGGGATCATCAGCCTGGCGTTTTCCGCATCCTGACGCGCAATGCGGGTAAAGGCTACCGCCGCCGCCTGGCGCGTAAAATCCGTCGCCCCGACGGTACGGGCAAAAGTGAGCACCGTATTAGGATCGTTTTGCAGGCTGATAAGCGAGCTGGCAATCGTCTGGTAATCCGCCGGCATCTGGTTTGCCAGATTCGTCACCAGCGTAGAATTGCCTTCTTTCATCGCCAGACGAATACGCTCCAGATACGCCAGAGGATCCTGCGTTCCGGATGAACGCCAGGCCGAGAACAGGCGATCGCAGCTCGATGGCAGGTTCTTGCCGCTCAGCCACAGCTCTTTCGCCCCGCTCCATGCGGCATCAGCTTGGCCGGTGTTCCACTTCGCGTAGTAGTAATTACATTTAGCTTCCGTCGTGCCCGGCGGCTCCGGGCTGAAGGCCAGCAGCCCACGCCAGTCTTCGCGGCGCGCCAGTTCGTTTACAAAGCGGGATTTCAGCGCGCGCGCCGGGGGCAGCGTAGGATTGGCCTGGATAAACTGGCTGACGGCCACCGTCGGCTCATTCATTAAATCATCGGTGAGCAGGCGATACTGCAGATAAGGATAGAGCGGGTAATCCTGCAAACCGGGCAGCATCTGCTGCACCACGTCCATTTGCCTGTTGTCCCACGCCTGTTTGATTTGTGCATAGCGGTTGCGTTGCTCATCGAGCGAATCGGCCCGAGCCACGCCGGCGAACGTGGCCAGGCAAACGCCTGCGGCCAGCATACGCCACACAACCTGTCTGGATTTCCCCACAAGTTCTCCTCACATTCTCAAGGCGGCATCATGCCACCACGTTATCTTCATGCTAACCAGGGGGCGCCCGTTGCGCCACGCCCGTTGCAGATATTTTGCCAATAAACGCTTTAAGGCCGCTTTGGGTAACACAACCCGAGTGCCCTGCTGGGATTAGCTGCTGAAAACGGCTACACTTCGCCACTGATACGCTACCCCTTAAATCACGAAAAAGAGGCGAAGTCGCACTGTGGCTCAATTCGTTTATACCATGCATCGTGTCGGCAAAGTCGTTCCGCCGAAACGTCATATTCTCAAAAATATCTCGCTCAGTTTCTTCCCTGGCGCCAAGATCGGCGTGCTGGGTCTGAACGGTGCCGGTAAATCCACTCTGCTGCGCATTATGGCCGGCATCGATACCGAGATTGAAGGCGAAGCCCGTCCGCAACCCGGTCTGAAAATCGGTTATCTGCCTCAGGAACCGCAGCTCAACCTCGAGCACACGGTTCGTGAGTCCGTTGAAGAAGCGGTTTCCGAAGTGGTTAACGCGCTGAAAGGGCTGGATGAAGTGTACGCGCTGTACGCCGAACCGGATGCTGACTTCGATAAGCTCGCGGCCCAGCAGGGCAAGTTTGAAGAAATCATCCAGGCGCACGACGGCCATAACCTGAACGTGCAGCTTGAGCGCGCGGCCGACGCGCTGCGCCTGCCGGACTGGGATGCGAAAATCGCTAACCTGTCCGGCGGCGAACGCCGCCGCGTGGCGCTGTGCCGTCTGCTGCTCGAAAAACCGGACATGCTGCTGCTCGACGAACCGACCAACCACCTGGATGCGGAATCCGTGGCCTGGCTGGAACGCTTCCTGCACGACTTCGAAGGCACCGTTGTGGCGATTACCCACGACCGTTACTTCCTCGATAACGTCGCGGGCTGGATTCTGGAACTGGACCGCGGCGAAGGCATCCCGTGGGAAGGCAACTACTCCTCCTGGCTTGAGCAGAAAGACCAGCGTCTGGCGCAGGAAGCCTCTCAGGAAGCGGCCCGCCGTAAATCCATCGAGAAAGAGCTGGAGTGGGTACGTCAGGGCGCGAAGGGCCGTCAGTCGAAAGGCAAGGCGCGTCTGGCCCGCTTTGAAGAGCTTAACAATACCGAGTACCAGAAACGTAACGAAACCAACGAACTGTTTATTCCACCGGGCGCGCGCCTGGGCGATAAGGTCGTTGAGGTTACCAACCTGCGTAAATCCTACGGCGATCGCGTGCTGATTGACGATCTGTCCTTCTCGGTGCCGAAAGGCGCGATTGTCGGCATCATCGGCCCGAACGGCGCGGGTAAATCCACGCTGTTCCGCATGATGTCCGGTCAGGAACAGCCGGACAGCGGCACCATTGAGCTGGGCGAAACCGTGAAGCTGGCCTCCGTCGATCAGTTCCGTGACTCGATGGACAACAGCAAAACCGTGTGGGAAGAAGTCTCCGGCGGCCAGGATATCATGCGTATCGGCAACACCGAGATGCCAAGCCGCGCCTACGTCGGCCGCTTTAACTTCAAAGGCGTCGACCAGGGCAAACGCGTAGGCGAGCTGTCCGGCGGTGAGCGCGGTCGTCTGCACCTGGCGAAGCTGCTGCAGGTAGGCGGCAACATGCTGCTGCTCGATGAACCAACCAACGACCTGGACATCGAAACCCTGCGCGCGCTGGAAAACGCCCTGCTGGAGTTCCCGGGCTGCGCGATGGTTATCTCCCACGACCGTTGGTTCCTGGACCGTATCGCCACCCATATTCTGGATTACCAGGATGAGGGCAAGGTTGAATTCTTCGAAGGCAACTTTACCGAATACGAAGAGTACAAAAAACGCACGCTGGGCGCGGATGCGCTGGAGCCTAAGCGTATTAAGTACAAACGTATTACCAAGTAACGAAAACGGGGCGCACAGGGCGCCCCGTAAGAGTGCTGGCAAAGGAGGAAAAGCGTGATTTTTCCTTCTTTGCGTTATCAGCCGAAAATCAATGAATTGATTTCCTTGTTTATTGGTCAGTGATACAGGCTTGTCCTGCGCCTAAATGAGGTTTTTCATCAGCCTGGCGGGGTATATAAGGCGCACCGTTTTATTACAGACAAATTTATCCCTGCTCGCCAATCATATCCTTCACCAGCTCAACGCAGCGCAGGAAGCGGGAATCATAGTCAGATTCTTCAACGTGCACGTAGCCAATGTTGTTCTCTTCAAGCATCGATACCAAAAGAGTCTGGAAGGACTTTCTGTCCGCGTCGCTGCCAAGGCTTCTAAGCCCGTCGGCTACCCACGGCGTGTTATTTTCCAGCAGGATAACGAGGTCGAAACGGTATTCATCGATAAGCGCCTGCACGAACGGATGCTCCCGCCCTTCGTACTTTTTGCAGAAAGCCTGGGTCGTGACAAAGTCGGTATCGATAAAGGCCACTTTATTGGCGTACTTCACCGCAAAATCCACGTACTGAGCGTGACCGATGGCGATCTTGTCGTAGTCGGAATATTGCAGCGCCATCTCGTCGCCGCCGAGGTGCGAAAACACGTAATCCCGCCCGTACTCCCAGGCGCTGGTGGTGTTGAAGATATTGGCGAGCTTATTAACCATCCAGGATTTACCGCTCGATTCGCCGCCTAAAATAGCGACGGTTCTCACGAAGAAGGGTTTTACCTCGGTCGGGATGTACTCCCAATAGCGGAACGGGTTTTCGCGGATCTGCGCGCCGCTGATATTCATAAAGGTTCGTTGCGGATCGATAAGCACCGTTTCGATGCCGAGCTGCTCGGTAAACCGCGGTGCGTCGCTCTCTTCCGAAGTGTAGATGCGGTCGGCGTTGATACCTTTGCTTTCCATAAAGGCTTTAATGCCGCGGCTCCAGACGTCCCAACCGTGCGGGTACGGCTCCATCCCTTCTTCGTTAAACGAATGAATGCGGATGTTTTTTTGGTATTTGAAGGTCTGCAGCAGCCAGCGCAGACGGTCGCCCGTGGTGGGCTGTTGCGACATGGCGCTGTCTTCAAACAGCAGACGGTCACGAGTTTCGTCATAGCCCATGATGATATGCAGCTCATCAACCTGGCTTGCGGCGCGCTGGATTAAATAGATATGGCCGGTATGCAGCGGGTAAAATTTCCCGAACACCACGCCTACTTTTTTCTCGCGCCTTGGGAATTCAAGGCCGAGAAAACGGTGCAGCGCTTCGAGCTTTTGGGCGCTCGGGCTTTTAATTTTGGCATTCAGTAACTGGCTAAGATAGCCCTTGGTCATGCCGCAGGCTTCTGCGACCTGCTGTAGCGTCACGCTCTGCTGGCGAATAGCGGTCTTCAGGTACTCGAAAGACGACATGCTGCCTGCCTCCTGCAAAAATGGGCGAATAATCAATTATAAGTCGTCAAAGACCGACAGCGCATCCGAGAGTTTTTTCACGCCGAAGACCTGCATTCCTTCCGGCAGCTTTTTCGGCACGTTAGCCTGCGGGACAATCGCACGCTTAAAGCCGTGTTTTGCCGCTTCGGAGATACGCTCCTGGCCGCTTGGCACCGGGCGGATTTCGCCCGCAAGCCCGACCTCGCCGAAGACCACTAAATCCTGCGGCAGCGCCCTGTTTCGCAGGCTGGAAACCAGCGCC
>NZ_RCAA01000033.1:166355-173940 GCF_003628475.1 Enterobacter sp. R1(2018)
CTCAAGGCCTACGGCCACGCGGCGCGGGTTGGACATCATCGACTGATCCACCAGCGCCTGAATTTCTACCAGCAGCGGGCGCGTGCCTTCCCAGACCACCATCACCGAGCTTCCCGGCGTGATCTCATCGCCGCGGCTTAAAAAGATAGCGGAAGGATTGCTGACTTCGCGCAGGCCCTGTTCCGTCATGGCGAACACGCCCAGTTCGTTAACCGCGCCAAAGCGGTTCTTATGGCTGCGCAGCGTGCGGAAGCGCGAATCGGCGTCGCCATCGAGCATCACCGAACAGTCAATGCAGTGCTCAAGCACTTTGGGCCCGGCAAGGGAGCCGTCTTTGGTGACGTGGCCGACCATAATAATGGCCACGCCGCGCGTTTTGGCGAAGCGCGTAAGGTATGCGGCAGATTCACGCACCTGCGCCACGCTGCCTGGCGAAGACTGCACGTCCGCCATATGCATGACCTGGATGGAGTCGATAACCATCAGCTTCGGCGCTTCTTCTTCGGCAATCATGCAGATTTGCTCGATGCCGGTTTCCGAAAGCATATTCAGGTTCGCGGTTGGCAGGCCCAAACGGTGGGCGCGCATAGCGACCTGCTGTAAAGACTCTTCGCCGGTGACGTACAGCGTTTTCATCTGCTCGCTGAGTTTGCACAACGTTTGCAGAAGCAAAGTTGATTTACCGGCGCCCGGGTTACCGCCAATCAGAATGGCGCTGCCCGGCACTACGCCGCCGCCCAGTACGCGGTCGAACTCTTTAAAGCCGGTTGAGAAACGCGGCAGCTCTTCGAGGCTGATTTCAGAGAGCTTTTGCACCTTGCTGACCCCGGCACTGCCCGCATAGCCGGACAAGCGTTCGTTGCGCGCGACGGTTGGCGAGGCGGCGATGCGCACTTCCGTGATGGTATTCCATGCATGGCAGGCGCTGCACTGCCCCTGCCAGCGCGGATAATCCGCACCACATTCATTACAGACAAATGCGCGTTTTGGAGCTTTCGCCACCTTAATACCTCTTAACGTTCTTCCTGGATCAGACTGCCGGACAGAATACAGAATACGCCCATCAGGTCGGCATGGCGGATAGTGATTTCTGTTTTTTCATTTACTTTCGGCTTGGCATGGTAAGCAATGCCCAGCCCGGCGGCCTGAATCATGGGTAAATCATTAGCCCCGTCGCCAATAGCAACGGTCTGCTCGATGGGAATTTCATATTTGATTGCCAGCTGCTTTAGCGTCTCGGCCTTAAACTGCGCATCGACTATCTGCCCGATAACTTCGCCCGTCAGTTTGCCGTCGCGAATTTCCAGCTCGTTTGCCACCACGGCGGTAAGATGCAGCCTGTCGCGCAGGTGTTCGGCAAAGAAGGTGAAGCCGCCGGAGGCAATAGCGACTTTCCAGCCGAGAGACTCAAGCTTCAGCACCAGCGACGTCAGACCCGGCATCAGCGGCAAATCGTTAAGCACCTGGCGCAAAATCGAAGCGTCCGCCCCCTTCAGGGTGCCCACGCGTAGTTTCAGGCTGGCGGTAAAATCCAGCTCGCCGCGCATGGCGCGCTCGGTCACTTCCGCCACCATTTCGCCTGTCCCGGCGAGTTTAGCAATCTCATCAATGCATTCGATTTGAATCGCGGTGGAGTCCATATCCATCACCAGCAGGCCCGGCGTGCGCAGGTGGGGAATTTTGCCCAGCGGGGCGACGTCCAGACCGGCCTCGTGAGCAAGCTTCGTCGCTCTTGGCGTTAATGAGCCGGCGAGGCGGATAATCTGATAATCTTCCACGCACCAGGCGGTCACGATCACCATCGCGGCGCCCAGCTTGCGCTGGTAGCGATTAAGACATGCCTTATCGAGATTCCGGCCATACAGGAGCCAGCCGCTGCGGCCCGCGCGATAATCCAGCGGCATGACTTCATCACCGCTTAACGATAATGGCAATCCAGGCCAGAGGGCAACATCGTTGGGCAAGTCGCACCAGGTCAAACTATTTGGCATTACAGCTCCTGAATAAATTTAATATACCCTTTAGCATTCGAATTTCAGGCAGGCGGCAAGTGAGCTTATCCCCAGAAGCTTACTTTAGTCAGTGACTGGGGTAAGTGAGTGCAGCCAACACCCCTGTAATTTGAAGGATGAAGCGTATCCGGTACAAAACAACGCATGAGGCTACCCTGTCCACGCCGCTTCTGGCAACATTAAAGTAAGCAATTTTCCGAAGGTGCATTATGGCTCGTGCAAAAATGAAATTCAGGCTGCATCGCGCAGTGATTGTTCTCATCTGCCTCGCACTTTTGGTCGCGCTGATGCAGGGCGCGTCCTGGTTCAGCCAGGGACGCCAGCAGGCCCGCAATGTCCAGCTTGAAGAGCTGGCCCGCACACTGGCGCGCCAGGTCAGCTACAGCCTGATTCCGCTGATGAAATCTGAAAACCCGGATGAAAAACGCATCAATACCATGCTGTCTTTGCTCACCCGCGACAGCCGGATCCTCGACGCAGGCGTCTATAACGATGAAGGCGATCAGGTTGCAAGAGCGGGCGAAGGCATAGACGTACGCGACCGTCTGGCATTAGACGGCAAAAAAGCAGGCAGCTATTTTAATCAGCAGATCGTCGAGCCGATTGTCGAAAAAGACAGTCCTATCGGCTATCTGCGCATCACGCTTGATACCCATAGCCTGCCCACGGAAGCCAAACAGGTGGATAACACCACCAATATTCTGCGCCTGATGATGCTGCTGGCGCTGGCGATCGGCATAGTGCTGACCCGCACGCTGCTGCAGGGCAAGCGCACCCGCTGGCAGCAGTCCCCCTTTCTTCTTACCGCCAATACCGAGGTGAAAGAAGAAGATGAAGAAAAGGATTCCTGATATGTCCAGTCTACGCCTGCTTATTTCTGACTCGCACGATCCCTGGTTCAACCTGGCGGTAGAAGAGTGTATTTTCCGCCAGATGCCCGCCACCCAGCGCGTGCTCTTTTTATGGCGTAACGCCGATACGGTAGTGATCGGCCGGGCGCAAAACCCGTGGAAAGAGTGCAACACCCGGCGCATGGAAGAGGACAACGTGCGGCTGGCAAGGCGCAGCAGCGGCGGCGGCGCGGTGTTTCACGACCTGGGCAACACCTGTTTTACCTTTATGGCCGGAAAGCCGGAATACGATAAAAGCGTGTCGACGGCCATCGTCGTCAACGCACTGAATTCGCTCGGCGTTAACGCCAAAGCATCCGGGCGAAACGATCTGGAAGTGATGACCGCGGAAGGCGCGCGAAAGGTATCGGGCTCGGCCTATAAAGAAACCATGGATCGCGGATTCCACCACGGCACGCTGCTGTTAAATGCAGATTTGAGCCGCCTGGCGAACTACCTCAATCCGGACCCGAAAAAACTTCAGGCTAAAGGCATCACCTCCGTTCGCGGCCGCGTAGCCAATCTGGGCGACCTGCTGCCGGGTCTGACCTATGAAGATATTTTCGCGGCGTTGCGCGAAGCCTTCTTTGACTACTATGGAGAACGCGTTGAGGCCGAGCATATCTCGCCGGACGCTCTGCCGGATTTACCGGCCTTCGCCGAAACCTTTGCCCGCCAGAGCAGCTGGGAGTGGAATTTTGGCCAGGCGCCCGCGTTCAGCCACCTGCTGGATCAACGATTTATCTGGGGCGGCATCGAGCTGCATTTCGACGTTGAAAGAGGCCATATTACCCGCACGCAGATTTTTACCGACAGCCTGAACCCCGCGCCGCTCGAAGCGCTCGCCGCCCGTCTTCAGGGCTGCCTGTACCGTAGCGATATGCTGCAGCAGCAGTGTGAAACGCTGATCGCTGACTTTCCGGAACAGGAGAGGGAACTGCGGGAAGTGAGCGCGTGGATTGCGCAGACGGTGCGCTAATCTGACGCGCAGGGATAAACAGATATTTCCAAAAAAAGGGCGCTAAATGCGCCCTCCGGGAGTATGACTTTTTGTAGGCTGGCTAAGCGCTAGCCTACAAATGGATTACTCTTTGTCACCCAGCAACACGGATTCAAGCGCGATCTTGATCATGTCGTTGAAGGTGGTCTGGCGTTCCGCCGCCGTGGTCTGCTCGTGGGTGCGGATATGGTCGGACACGGTGCAGATGGTCAGGGCTTTCGCGCCGTATTCCGCCGCCACGCCATAGATGCCCGCCGCTTCCATTTCCACGCCCAGGATGCCGTATTTTTCCATCACGTCGAACATTTGCGGGTCCGGCGTATAGAACAGGTCGGCGGAGAAGATGTTGCCTACGCGTGCTTCCACGCCCAGCGCTTTCGCCGCATCAACCGCGTTACGAACCATATCGAAGTCCGCGATGGCGGCAAAGTCATGGTCTTTGAAACGCAGACGGTTCACCTTGGAATCGGTGCAGGCGCCCATGCCGATAACTACGTCGCGCAGCTTCACGTCGGCACGCACCGCGCCGCAGGAGCCCACGCGAATGATTTTCTTCACGCCGAAATCGGTGATCAGCTCTTTGGTGTAGATAGAGCACGACGGGATACCCATGCCGTGGCCCATGACGGATACCTTACGGCCTTTATAAGTACCGGTGTAGCCCAACATGCCACGCACGTTGTTCACTTCGCGCACGTCTTCGAAGAAAGTCTCAGCGATGTGTTTAGCGCGCAGCGGGTCGCCCGGCATCAGCACGACGTCTGCGAAATCACCCATTTCTGCGTTAATGTGTGGCGTTGCCATCTTTTTATTCCTTGATTTGAAGAGGTAAACGTCCGGGCGGAAGCTGTCCGCCCGACGAAATCACAGCATGTTTTTGCCGTAGTCCATATCGCTCAGGCCGAAGTAGGTCGCCAGGGTCTGGCCGATGTCCGCGAAGGTTTCACGGTGGCCACGGGAGCCGGCTTTAACTTTCGGGCCGTAAATCAGCACCGGAATATGCTCGCGAGTATGGTCGGTGCCTTTCCAGGTCGGATCGCAGCCGTGGTCCGCGGTGAGGATCAGAATATCGTCCTCTTTAAGCAGCTCCATCAGCTCCGGCAGGCGGCGGTCAAAGAGTTCGAGGCCTGCGGCATAGCCCGCCACGTCGCGGCGGTGGCCCCAGGAAGAGTCGAAATCAACGAAGTTGGTGAACACGATGGTTTCATCGCCCGCTTCTTTCATCTCTTTGATGGTGGCGTCGAACAGCGCGTCCAGACCGGTCGCCTTCACTTTTTTGGTGATGCCGACGTGGGCATAGATATCCGCAATTTTACCGACGGAGACCACCTGGCCGTTTTTCTCTTCGACCAGTTTTTTCAGCACCGTTGGCGCCGGCGGCTCAACGGCCAGGTCGTGGCGGTTACCGGTACGCTGGAAATTACCCGGTTTATCGCCGATAAACGGACGAGCGATAACGCGACCAATGTTGTAGCCGCCTTCGGTCAGCTCTTCGCGTGCGATTTCGCACAGTTCGTAAAGCTTATCAAGGCCGTAGGTTTCTTCGTGGCAGGCAATCTGGAACACGGAGTCCGCGGAAGTATAGAAAATCGGCTTGCCGGTTTTCATATGCTCTTCGCCCAGCTCATCCAGAATCACCGTACCGGAAGAGTGGCAGTTGCCGAGGTAGCCCGGCAGGTTCGCACGTTCAACCAGCTTATCCAGCAGCTCCTGTGGGAAACTGTTTTGCGTATCGGAGAAGTAGCCCCAGTCGAACAGTACCGGCACGCCGGCGATTTCCCAGTGGCCCGACGGCGTATCTTTACCGGAAGAAAGCTCGTGAGCCCAGCCGTAAGCGCCGATAACCTCAGCGTTGCCGTCCATGCCCGCCGGAATTTTACCGGTAGAGCCTTCCGCGGCTTTAACCAGCCCCAGACGAGTCAGGTTTGGCAGATTCAGCGGCCCTTTACGGCCGTGATCCGCTTCGCCTTTTGCACAGGCTTCCGCAATATGCCCGAGTGTGTCAGAACCCACGTCGCCGAAGCGTTCAGCGTCTTCAGTCGCGCCGATGCCGAAAGAGTCCAGCACCATAATAAATGCACGTTTCATAATTTCTCCTGCGTCTATGCGCCAGAAACGTCCGCGGACGTTTCAAAAAGTGATCAGATCAGTATGCCATTTATTGACTAATTCTGCGATAAACGACCGGCGTTTGCGTCGGCTGGCTATCGTTAACTTTGATTGCCGCTTTTACGGCGCGCGCCGCTTCCTGCCATTGCTCTTCACTTGCGGCATGAATCACCGCCAGCGGACGAGAGGTATCCACGCTGTCGCCCAGGCGAGCCATATCGGTGAAGCCCACGCTGTAGTCGATGGTATCGGAAGCCTGACGGCGGCCGCCGCCCATAGAAACCACCGCCATGCCTAATGCACGCGTGTCCATTTCGCTAACGAAACCAGCGCGTTCGGCGTATACCGCTTTACTGAGGACGGCGGTCGGCAGGTATTTTGCGTAGTTTTCCACGAAGTCGGCCGGGCCTTTTTGCGCCGCAACCATGCGGCCGAACACTTCCGCCGCTTTGCCGTTATCCAGTACAGCCTGAAGTTTAGCGCGCGCTTCCGCGTCGTCTTTAGCAAGCTTGCCGGAAAGCAGCATTTCCACACACAGCGCCATGGTCACTTCCAGCAGACGCGGGTTACGGTATTCACCGGTGAGGAACTGCACCGCTTCGCGCACTTCAACCGCGTTGCCTGCGCTTGAAGCCAGCACCTGGTTCATATCGGTCAGCAGCGCGGTGGTTTTAACGCCTGCGCCGTTGGCCACGCCGACAATCGCTTCCGCCAGCTCAGCGGACAGCTCGTAGGTCGGCATAAAGGCGCCGCTGCCGACTTTGACGTCCATCACTAGCGCGTCCAGCCCTTCGGCCAGTTTCTTCGCAAGGATTGAGCCGGTAATCAGCGGAATAGAGTCCACGGTCGCGGTAATGTCGCGGGTGGCGTAGAAACGCTTATCCGCAGGCGCCAGCGAGTTGGTCTGGCCGATAATCGCCACGCCGACGTTTTTAATGATGTCGCGGAAGCGGTTATCGTCAGGGAAAATATCAAATCCCGGGATCGCTTCGAGCTTATCGAGCGTGCCACCGGTGTGGCCCAGACCGCGGCCGGAGATCATCGGAATATAGCCGCCGCATGCCGCCACCATCGGGCCGAGCATCAGCGAAGTCACGTCGCCCACGCCGCCGGTGGAATGCTTATCCACAATCGGGCCGTTGAGATTGAGGCTCTTCCAGTCCAGAACGGTTCCTGAATCTCGCATCGCCATCGTCAGCGACACGCGTTCCGGCATGGTCATATCATGGAAGAAAATGGTCATCGCCAGCGCGGCAATCTGTCCTTCGGAAACGGTATTGTCGCGAATGCCGTTAATAAAGAAACGAATCTCTTCGTCGCTTAACGGCAGGCCATCACGTTTTTTACGAATAATTTCTTGAGCGAGAAACAAGGTAACCCCCTGAATATATCAGGTAAATGCGGCGGTGAACCCGCCGCAGGAAGAGATTAATAGCTGCTGGCGCTTTTGCCGTCGCCGTGACCCAGCGCTTTTAACAGGCTGGCAAGGAGGCTGGAAGCACCAAAGCGGTAGTGGCGGGAATCCGCCCAGTCAGCGCCAAAAAGCTCATCGGCGATGGACAGGAACAGCGCTG
>NZ_RCAA01000033.1:173995-183011 GCF_003628475.1 Enterobacter sp. R1(2018)
TTTCCACGCCCATGTCGCGAATAACTTCCAACATGATGCGTGCGCTTTCAGGCGTCGCGTTAACAGGCACTTTACCGGTAGAGGTTTTGATGAAGTCCGCGCCGGCTTTGATAGAAATTTCAGACGCTTTACGAATCAGCGCCTCTTCTTTCAGCTCGCCGGTTTCGATGATCACTTTCAGCAGAACGTTTGCCGCAGCACAGGCGTCTTTACAGGCTTTCACCAGATCAAAACCAACCTGCTCGTTGCCAGCAATCAGCGCACGATACGGGAACACCACGTCCACTTCGTCCGCGCCATAGGCGATAGCCGCGCGGGTTTCGGCCAGCGCGATGTCAATGTCGTCGTTGCCGTGCGGGAAGTTGGTGACGGTAGCGATACGGATATCCGGCGTGCCCTGCTCTTTAAGCGTTTTGCGCGCGATCGGAATAAAACGTGGGTAGATGCAGATCGCCGCGGTGTTGCCGACCGGGGTTTTCGCCTGATGACACAGCGCGATGACTTTTTCGTTAGTGTCATCGTCGTTCAGGGTGGTCAGGTCCATCAGTTTCAGCGCGCGCAGGCTGCTTGCAGTTAAATCGGTCATAACTCTCTCCAACAAAAAATACAGAAGTCTCGGGCTTTCGAAACTCAACACGTTGGAGCGGACTTGGTTCCATGAAGAGGAGAGGCGACGCAGTCACCATCACGTTGAGATCCTTCTCACCGCACATTGCCGGTAGCAATGTTATAATTCTAACACTCACTATCATAGCAATTTTGTGTATTGCCTCACAAAAGCCAAAGGCGGGGTTACATGCTTGCCACATTATATGTGATTTAATGAACAAAATAATGCGCTAAAGCCGGTATCCGGACGGAAAAATGGCGCTTAGCACGCCAGCCGTGGCTTTATCAGCAATGTTATAATTTTAACATTGGCAAGGGTTCATTACAACGTAAGGAAAGCTTACGCGATGGTTGCGCTCATTAAAAAAGGTTAGCAAACCCACACGGCGTGAAGGAAATAATTGCTTTCGTAGGGTCAGGAAGGTTCTGTGGCAATCGGTTGGTTTATAAAACAGCGTAAAGCGCATCAATTTACCGCCTGCTTACCAACGAAAAAGAGTATCCGCGTTATCAATCAAAGCATTGGCTATCTCCTGCGCCGGCTCCGGACGAAGCTCGCATAATACCCGGAAGACATCCGCAACGCGTTCCGGACGGTTTGGCTGTCCCTGCCAGCCGTTCAGCGGCATGTCCGGCGCGTCCGTTTCCAGCAGCAATGAGGAAAGCGGAACCTGAGCGATAACGTCGCGGGTTTTGCTGGCGCGGGGATAGGTAATGGTGCCGCCAACGCCGAGGAAATAGCCCAGCTCAATAAACCGCTCAGCCTGCTGCAGGCTTCCCGCAAACGCATGTACTACGCCGGTACGCGGCAAATCGTGGCGTCTGAGATGCATCGCCAGCTTGTCGTGGGTGCGGCGCGAGTGAAGGATCACCGGCAACTCATAGCGTTTCGCCAGTTTAAGCTGCAAATCGAGCAGCGCTTCCTGCCGCTCAAACATGGGATTATCCATATAGAGATCGAGCCCAATCTCCCCTATCGCCACCAGCTTGTCCGCTCCCTGCTGCAGATGATGCTCCAGCAGGGCTATAGCAGCGTCATGATGCTTGTGAATCACAATCGGATGCAGGCCAACGGCGGCATACAGCGCAGGATGCCGTTCCGCTAAGCCCAGCACGGTAGCAAAGCGCTCCGTTTCAATCGCCGGAACGATAATTTTCTCTACCCCGGCCTGCTGCGCTAACGCGATGCTATTGGCTTCATCGCCGGTGAAAGGCGCGAAATCAAAGTGGCAGTGGGTATCATAAAATTTAGGCGTCACGCGGAGTCCTCATTATTAAAAGAGGCATCGTTGGCTTCCGGCGCATCCAGAACCGTTTTGATAAGGGGCTCGTTCGCCACCACCGCAGGCGGCACAACCAGCGGCCCGGGCGTAATGATACGAGGACGATGGCGTTTGATGGGCGGCTTCGCCGCCAGCTGCTTGCCGACCGTAGCGAGGAAATAGCGGCCGCACAGGCGCCCGGTTTTGTAATCGGCCTGTAGCGAAGGCAGACGGCTGCCCAGCGCGATGCTCATCAGCGGCTTTGGAGGATAGATTTCAAAGATGCGCAGATTGCCCGGCGGCTTTTCGATAAAGCTCTGAATTTCGCGGTAGCTCGCTTCGTGGTGCTGCACCAGATTAAGCAGCGGCTGCAGGCTACTGTCGCCCAGCCAGCGCTCCATGCGCTTAAACCACTCCGGCGTGTAGTACATCTGGGAAGGAACGGTACGAATGACCACCAGCGTATCGGCGCCGAGGCGCGCGGCCTCCCGGACCGGAACCGCATCGCTTATGCCGCCGTCCTGATAGCTGATGCCATCGATATCCACGCCGGTACGGTAAAAGCCGGGAATAGCGCTTGATGCCTTGATGATGTTAAGCCAGGTGTCGCTGGTCGGCGAGAAGTAGCCCGGCGAGTAGTCATCGCTGCGGCACGCGCACATATAAAATTGTTTGCCCGTCTCGAAAAGCTTATCCGCATGGGACATCGACAGCGGCAGTCTGGAGGAGGTCGACTCAACGAGCCAGTCGAGATCAATCAGGTTTCCGCCGCGCACGAAGCGCAAAGGATCGAAGAAATCTCGTGTAGTGGTAAAACGCGTAATCACGCGCCGCGCGTAGCCCGGCTGGTTACAAACGTAGGCTGAAAGGTTTTGCGCGCCGGCGGAAGTGCCTAAAAACAGGTCGAAAGGGTTAAATTCGGCGCGCATGAACTCGTCCAGCACCCCGGCAGTAAAGATCCCGCGCTGCCCGCCACCTTCGCAAACAATGGCAAGCTTACCGGGACTGAAGGGTTCAAGTGCGAGCGGCGCAATATTGCCGAGCGTCACGGGTATACGTTGTCCCACCCTGCTTTCCTGAAATCTAAGTTATTTTTCTTGCCGGGTACTCCGAAAGAAGGAGTACAAACGCAAGAGCCAGTCATAAATGACTGGCTCTTAACGGTCGGTCTATTACTGTTATAGCACGCTATGGACGTCTGCGACCCATAAACAGGCTGACCAGGAACAGAATGATACCTACCACGAAGACAATTTTTGCCGCGCCTGCTGCAGTACCAGCTAAGCCACCAAAGCCCAACGCTGCTGCAATCAACGCGATAACCAGAAAAATAATGCCCCAACGAAACATAAGCCTCTCCTTAAACCATAGTGAACTCGAATCGCTTCTTAATGAGTGCCCGCAGGCTGCTCACTGGCGATATATGAGTAGCGGTAGTGCTGACTGATTCCCCCGGGCAATCCGAGGGAATGAGTTTCGGTATATTGCGATTACTGTACTTTCAGGTCGTTTTTAACGCTTTTCACGCCGTCAACGGCTTTAGCGATGCTCTCAGCACGTTCGGACTGCGCGTTGTTTTTCACATGGCCTGAAAGCTGAACAACGCCGTCGGTGGTTTCTACTTTTACATTACGAGACGGAACGATGTCGTCTGCTAATAGTTTAGCTTTGATTTCACTGGTGGTGGCGGTATCACCGGCGTAACCGCTTACCGATTTGTCTTTACCATCGCGCACGTGAAGCTTATCGCTTACGGACGAGACGCCTTCAACGCCTTTGGCGATGGACACCGCTTGTTCAGCCTGAGCCTGACTTTCAACAAAGCCGCTCAGGGTCACAACTTTTTTATCGGTTTTCACCGAAATATCGGTGCTTTTAATATTCTCATCGTCCACCAGCGCGGCTTTTACCTTCGCGGTGATGGAGCTGTCGTCCATGAAGTTACCGACTTTATTCATAGAGCTATCGATTTTTTTCCCTGCGGAGTCGGCCGTTGATTCAGTCTTGTTCAGCATGGTGTCTTCTGCAAGAGCGGAACCGCTTGCCAGAACCGAACCCAGAACCACCGCCAGCAGAGTTTTCGAAATCTTAGTCGTAGTCATCGATTTATTCCTGTAAGTTTGCTCAGAATTTGAGCTCTAAGCCACAACGTGGCAGCTTTGCTGTAAAGGCAATAAGCCTAAGCTTGCTCTCAGTCTGTGACATCCTGATATTCAAACGATGGTTGTCCACCCTGTTCGATATCATGTCCTTCACGAGTTAAAGCAGTTATTAATATTGCGGCAACAAAGCTTCCTTGAAAAACATCCCGTAAAACCGTTCCTGGATGGGATATTTATCCGTGTGGCCTGTCATCACTTTGTTAAATATAGATCACAATCGCAAAATTGCATGTCCAGTCGGGTGAAAAATGGACGAATGGAGAGGAAATGCCGGAAATTAAGAACAATCCGTAAGAGGTTAATAAAACAGGAAAAGTAGCAGGACACGGCGGCCGCCGCGCCCTGCAAGGGGATTAGTGCTCGCGAGTTTTACGGAACGTTACATCCGGGTAACGGTCCTGCGTCAGGTTAAGATTGACCATCGTCGGAGCGATATAAGCCAGGTTATCTCCGCCGTCGAGCGCCAGCTGCACTTCGTTTTTACGTTTGAACTCTTCAAACTTCTTCACGTCGCTGCACTCAACCCAGCGGGCCGTCGACACGTTAACGGATTCGTAAATCGCCTCAACGTTGTATTCGCTTTTAAGTCTTGCCACGACCACGTCGAACTGCAGCACGCCCACCGCGCCCACGATCAGATCGTTATTGGTGATAGGACGGAATACCTGCACCGCGCCCTCCTCGGAAAGCTGAACCAGGCCCTTAAGCAGCTGCTTCTGTTTAAGGGGGTCGCGCAGACGAATACGACGGAACAGTTCCGGCGCGAAGTTCGGAATGCCGGTGAACTTCATCATTTCGCCCTGGGTGAAGGTATCGCCGATCTGAATGGTGCCGTGGTTGTGCAGGCCGATGATATCGCCCGGGTACGCCTCTTCAACGTGGGAGCGGTCGCCGGCCATAAAGGTCAGCGCGTCGGAAATCACCACGTCTTTGCCGGTACGCACCTGGCGCAGCTTCATGCCCTTTTCGTATTTACCGGAAACCACGCGCATAAAGGCTACACGGTCGCGGTGTTTTGGATCCATGTTGGCCTGGATCTTAAAGACGAAGCCGGTGAATTTCTCTTCGGCGGCTTTAACTTCGCGGGTATCGGTGTTGCGCGGCATCGGCGCAGGCGCCCACTCGACAAGGCCATCCAGCATGTGGTCAACGCCGAAGTTGCCCAGCGCGGTACCGAAGAACACCGGCGTCAGTTCCCCTTCAAGGAACAGGTCGCGATCGAATTCGTGGGATGCGCCCAGCACCAGTTCCAGCTCGTCGCGCAGCTGCGCTGCCAGCTCTTCACCAACGGCGACATCAAGCTCGGGGTTATTTAACCCTTTAACGATGCGCACTTCCTGGATGGTGTGGCCTTTACCGGTCTGGTAGAGATAGGTTTCGTCTTTATAAAGGTGGTAGACGCCTTTGAACAGCTTGCCGCAGCCGATAGGCCAGGTGATGGGCGAACAGGCGATGGAAAGCTCGCGTTCGACTTCATCGAGCACTTCCATCGGATCGCGGATGTCGCGGTCCAGCTTGTTCATAAAGGTCAGGATAGGCGTATCGCGCAGGCGGGTAACTTCCATCAGCTTGCGGGTACGGTCTTCAACACCCTTGGCGGCGTCGATAACCATCAGGCAGCAGTCCACCGCCGTCAGGGTACGATAGGTATCTTCCGAGAAGTCTTCGTGCCCCGGGGTATCAAGCAGGTTGACCAGGCTGTCGCGATACGGGAACTGCATTACGGAGGTGGTAATCGAAATACCACGCTGCTTTTCCATTTCCATCCAGTCGGATTTCGCATGCTGGCTGGAGCCGCGGCCTTTTACGGTACCGGCGGTTTGAATCGCCTGTCCGAACAGCAACACTTTTTCAGTGATGGTCGTTTTACCGGCATCCGGGTGGGAAATGATCGCAAAGGTGCGGCGTTTCGACACCTCTTGCAAATAAGGAGACAAAGTCATAATTGTATCTTCTGTGAAAGCGCGCGGCCTTGGGCCACGCGGCTGGTGAACGTATTCTGGCGGCTATTTTACCCATCAGTATGGGTTTAACAATCAACAATCATGGCTTACACAACAGTTGCTCCAGTTCACCGAGTGAGGAGACCTGCCAGGTGGGGTTGATTCCCTCAGGCAGGCTGCGTCCATGGGCGTTCAGCCAGCAGGTCGCAAGACCGGCATTGATGCCGCCCAGAATATCCGATTCCGCCGTATCGCCCACCATCATCACGCGTTCGCGCGGCGGATTGCCCATTTGCTCAAAGGCATAATCAAAAATTCTGCGATCCGGTTTGGCGACGCCGACCTGCTCGGAAATCACCAGCAGGTCGAAAAAGTCCCGCAGGCCGGTACGCTCAAGACGGATTTGCTGTAGCGCAGTAAAGCCGTTGGTGATAATGCCAAGCTTAGCCCTGCCCTTAAGCGAATTGAGCAAAGAGACGGCGCCCGGCAGCGGCGCGCAGATTTCCGCCATCGCATTCAAAAACGCGGCGTTTAAATCGCCCGCGGGCACCTTGAGCTTTTCGGCCCAGCCCTGAAAACGCTGGTGCTGAAGCTGCAAAGCGTTAATGGCGCCGTTCTGGTAATCCACCCAAAGAGGTTTATTGACGGCCTGGTAGTCCTGAAAATCATCAGCGGTAAAGGTGACGCTATAGTCGAGAAACATCCGCTGTAGGCCGTCGAAAGCGTTAAAAGTAAATAACGTTTCGTCGGCATCAAATAAAATCCAGTCCCAGTTCATCAGCTCACCTTCTCTTTGTATTAACCTAGCGGTAACGCCATGATGATGGCGTCTTCCCTGCCCTCTTTGGTCGGGTAGTAGTTGCGGCGAATCGTCGCCTCGTTAAAGCCCAGGCTCTCATAGAGCGCGATGGCCGGCGTATTCGAGGCGCGGACCTCAAGCCACAGGGTCAACACGTCTCGCGCTTCCAGCTCGCTGATTAAGTGCTCCAGCAGCTGACGGCCTAATCCTTTGCGCTGATAAGCGGGATCGACCGCGATATTAAATAAGGTGGCCTCGTCGAGGACAACCTGCGTCACGGCGAAGGCCGCCATCTCACCATCGACGTCCAGCCGCAAATTGAAATAGCGATCGCCCTGATTGCTGGCGAAGGTTTTTTCACTCCATGGAAAGGCGTGGCTACGCTGCTCGATGGCGTAGGCCGCCGTTAAATCATTCGGCTTCAGGGAAGAGATCGTGTTCATGTTCGCAAATTTGCTGCCACAGCGCCTGTCGGGCGGCGCCATTGTGATAAAGCTCGTTTAAGGCGGGAGTGGTTAACTGCGCGCCGGGAAGAGGCAGCGGCTCGTCAATGCCCAACCGCCAGCTGTTGCAGCGGATATCGGCCGGCAGCATCGCCGCACGCTCCGGCGTGAGCTGCATAACCTGCTGCGGCGTCAGCGTCAGGCTGCGCAGCACGTCGCTAACCAGAGGATCGCTTAACGCCGGGAGATCTTCGGCGACCATCACCAGCCGCGTATTCGCCTGCAGCGAGACGGCAATCTCCCCCTGCAACGCCAGGGGCCGTCGCAGCTCCCACTGGGTAATCCCCAGCTGTCCTAACAGCCAGTCGCGTCGCAAGCTCATAACGAAACCTTCAGAGAGTGCCAATTGGGGCGCAAATATAGCAAATACATCGAATGTCCGCCATTAAACCTCTATAATCGCCGCTCTGATTTTGAAGGAGTGTTCTGATGTCTGCGTTAACCCCGGCAAGCGAAGTGCTGCTGCGCCACAGCGATGATTTTACCGAGAGCCGCGTACTGTTTGCCGGTGACTTACAAGACGATTTGCCAGCCCGTTTTGAAACCGCGGCGAGCCGCGCTCACACCCAGCAGTTCCACCACTGGCAGGTACTGAACGCGCAGATGGGCGAAAACGCGCAGTATGGCCTGGTTGCCGATGCCGGGATCGTCGGCGACAGCGATACGCTGATTTATTACTGGCCGAAGAACAAACCGGAAGCCCACTTCCAGCTGATGAACATCCTTTCTTTGCTGCCGGTTGGCAGCGACGTGTTCGTGGTTGGCGAAAACCGCAGCGGCGTACGCAGCGCCGAGCAGATACTGGAAGAGTTCTGTCCGCTGACCAAAGTCGACAGCGCGCGTCGGTGCGGCCTGTACCACGGCCGTCTGGAAAAGCAGCCGCAATTTGATGAGCATGCGTGGTGGGATGAATATCCGCACGAAGGGATGACGGTGAAAACCCTGCCGGGCGTCTTCAGCCGCGACGGCCTGGACACCGGCAGCAAGCTGCTGCTCTCCACCCTGACGCCGCACACCAAAGGCAAGGTACTGGACGTCGGCTGCGGCGCGGGCGTGCTCGCCATTACTCTTGCCAGCCATTCGCCGAAGGTTCGCCTGACTTTATGCGACGTGAGCGCGCCGGCGGTTGAAGCCAGCCGCGCAACGCTCGCTGCAAACGGCATCGAAGGGGAAGTCATCGCCAGCAACGTCTATTCGGAAATAAACGGCCGTTTCGATATGATTATTTCCAACCCGCCGTTCCACGATGGCATGCAAACCAGCCTTGACGCTGCGCACCAGCTTATTCGCGGCGCGGCCCGTCATCTGAATATGGGCGGCGAGCTGCGCATCGTCGCCAACGCCTTCCTGGCGTACCCTAACGTACTGGACGAAGTCTTTGGCAGCCATGAAGTGATTGCCCAGACGGGCCGCTTTAAGGTTTACCGCGCCGTGCTGGCTCGCGGCGCCAAAAAACGCTAAACGCGCCCGGGCGCCGCTTTTTTCAGCAATTACGAAAGCGGCGCCAAATTAACTGTTGACGAAGTTCAGAAAACATCTAGAATGCGCCTCCGTGGTTGTGATACTTCGGTATTACAGGTATGCGAAGGTGGCGGAATTGGTAGACGCGCTAGCTTCAGGTGTTAGTGTTCTTACGGACGTGAGGGTTCAAGTCCCTCTCTTCGCACCAATGCGATGACGATATCAACTCTTTAAGCGCAAGCTTAAAACCTGTGCGAAGGTGGCGGAATTGGTAGAC
>NZ_RCAA01000033.1:183021-185600 GCF_003628475.1 Enterobacter sp. R1(2018)
CAACAACCACGAGATATCGTTCGCACTGCGCGAAGGTGGCGGAATTGGTAGACGCGCTAGCTTCAGGTGTTAGTGTTCTTACGGACGTGAGGGTTCAAGTCCCTCTCTTCGCACCACTTCTTTGTTGTTTCCCCAGTAACTCCTGTCGTTCCCAGGCTTTTCCGCCCAGTTTTACCTCATTCCAAGGTTCATCATCACCAACGCAAGCCCGCTGGCAAAAGCAACGCCTGATGGCAACAGCACATAATGCCGCAGCCGTTTGTGGTACAGCATCGCCGTTGCGGCGACCAGCCCCAGCACCACCAGCGCACGCCACTGGCTAAAAGACAGATCCATATATGCCAGCGCCGCGACTATCAAACCCGGCACTATCGCTCCCCAGGCGCTTTCAAGCTGACGTTGCAACATTTTAGCTATCTCATCAATTGGTAATGATAACCAATATCATATGATAATATTTCTTATCTGTCAGCCATCGCAGCCGGCTTTTTAAATTGAACATGACAGTCGTTCATCATCGGATGACAGATATTCATGAAAGTGATAGATTTAACAATAACGTTAATAAAACTGATCAATAAAAATAGATAACGTTAATCAGTAATCCGCAAAAACATTTTAAATCAACGCAATTTCGCACCTCCTACATCTGACCGAAAGAATTAATTTAGCTATGAGTGCAAAGACCTGGCGGGCATTAATAAAAGGGAAGCATCAGCTTTCTTTACGTTTATTTCTCTTACTGAACGCGATATCTGCCTGTTTCACCATGGCGAACCCGCTGTACAGCGTCATGGCCTTTACCCTGCCTGCCATGCTGGTATTGCTCTGCAGTACAACGCTTTTAATCTGGCAATTTGTTGATAAACAAAGATTAATCAGCATTAATTTAGTGTCTTTTTTACTGGGTGTATTATGGGCCTGGCATATCATTATTAAAAATAGCGTTGTTCCCAATACCGACGCTTCGTTTTTAATAATCGCCCTGCTGTCGATCTTATTTATTGGTTCTATCTCCTTTATCAACAATTTACAGGCTTTTACTCTGCACTGTCTGCCGGTGACGTTGACTATTCTGTGGCTCGATCAGGGCGAACACTGGCTGCGCGTTATTTACTCCGTCGCGCTGCCCGGCATCGGCATCACCATCCAGCATATCATCCAGCGGCGTAGCGATAAGTTCACCCAGCGGCTGATGAACAAGCTGCTGGAAGAGAAAGAGACGCTCAGCGACCTGAGCATGCTTGACCCGCTCACGGGCCTGTATAACCGTCGCGGCTTCCAGAATCGGTTTGAGAACGTGATGGCCGCCGGCAACGGCAACCACTACGTGCTGCTGCTCGATATCGATCATTTCAAAGCTTACAACGATAACTATGGCCACAGCATGGGCGACCAGGCTTTGATTCGCGTCTCTGCCGCCGTGCGTGATGCGGTGCGCTCCAGGGACATCGTTACCCGCTACGGCGGCGAAGAGTTTATGGTCCTGCTGACCAATATTGATGCCGGGACGGCAATGCAAACCGCCGAAAATATTCGCCAGCGCGTTTACGATCTGAAAATTCTGCACCTGTTTAACGAACAGGTCGCCACAAACGTCACCGTCAGCATTGGCCTTGCCCCGCTTATTGATGACGGCATCGACGAGGCGTTGAAACTGGCTGATAAAGCGCTCTATCGCGCCAAGAACCAGGGACGCAACAGCATCCTCACCAGCGATTCGCTACAGGCGGCGTGAACAACGCCGTCTTTTTACAAAATTCCCGCCCGCAGCGCGCATTTTCACCTTGCTAACCGCTTGACCTATAGTTAGGATTGGCAATCATTATCATTTAGATTACCGGTTGCGGCAGGCGATGGCGTTTCAGTCCCAACAATTTATTGATGACGTTGCATGGCAGACGCCCTTTCGGCGCGCTGAGCCGCTGCTCGCGGACCAACTGCGCGACCACTTTACGTCGCATCGCGCATATTTCAACGAGATTGTTAAGCTCAATGAATCCGCGCCTGATAAAGCGCTGACCTTCTACCAGTGGGCGCAGCCTGCAACCTTAGCCTCCCTGATGGCCTGCTATGCCGATCATATCTATCGCCACCAGCCGCAGCTGCCCCGTGAAGGCAAACCGCTGAAGTCCCTGTGGGCGCAGTGGTATCTGGGTTTGCTGGTTCCGCCTTTGATGATGGCCCTGCTGACGCATCCGCGCGCGCTGGATATCGACCCGGCGCTCATTCGTGCCGAGTTTCATGAAACGGGCCGCGCGGCCACCTTCTGGCTGGACGTTCAGGAAGATCTCAGCGCTACGGTATTACCGCTTCGCCTGCGCGTGGAGAAACTTATCGTGAAAGGCCTGATGCCGATTGTTGACGCGCTGGAAGACAGCGGAGATATCAACGGCAAGCTCATCTGGGCAAATACCGGTTATCTCATCAACTGGTTCCTGGGCGAGATTAAAGACCTGCTCAGCGAAGAAATCGTTGCCGACCTGCGTCAGGCCTGTTTTTTTGAAAAACGGCTTGCTGATGGCGGGGAGAATCCTCTTTACCGCACCGTCGTGCCGCGCGAAGGATTACTGGTTCGC
>NZ_RCAA01000033.1:185670-197832 GCF_003628475.1 Enterobacter sp. R1(2018)
GCTTCCCCAGCGGCTTTCTGCGCTTCTTCCGCTTCCTGCTCAAGCAGCTGCTTCTCGTACACTTTAAAGAACGGGAAGTAGATGATGGCGGAAACCACTGCCAGCAGCACCACCAGAATCGCCGCACGGAAATCCCAGCCCAGCGCCCAGGCCGCGCCAATCGGCGCAGGCGCCGTCCACGGCACCACGGAAATTACGCGGCCAATCAGGTCCATCTTCATCGCGCCCCATGCCAGCACGGCGTTAACCATTGGCGCCAGCAGGAACGGAATGAAGAACACCGGGTTCATCACGATTGGCGTACCGAAAATTACCGGCTCGTTAATGTTAAAGCAGGTTGGCACGATACTCAGGCGGCCGATGGAACGCAGGTGGGCCGATTTACTACGCAGGTAGCAAATTACCAGCCCCATGGTGGCGCCGGAGCCGCCGACCACGATAAAGAACGTCCAGAAGGCTTCCATAAAGATGTGCGGCAGCGGCGCGCCCTGCGCCAGTGCGCTCTGGTTCATGCCAAGGTTGGTCAGCCAGAACATCTGCAGCATGCCGGAAACAATCGCCGCGCCGTGAATGCCCGCAAACCACAGCAGGTGACCAATCAGCACCGCAAGCAGAATCGCCGGCAGGGAATCCGCCGCGGAAACCAGCGGTTTGAACAGGGACATAATGGCCTGCGGGATAAGCATATCGAACTGCGACTGAATGAACAGGCTCAGCGGATAGAGCGTCAGCACCACAACCAGCACCGGAATCAGCAGATCAAAGGAGTTTTTGATCATCGGCGGGACCTGGTCCGGCAGCTTGATGCCGATATTATGCGCCTTCAGGAAACGCATCATCTCAACGCAGTAAACCGCCACCAGAATCGCGGTGAAGATCCCCGTTCCGCCGAGGCTGTCAACCGGCAGCGTGCCGTTGGTTTTTGGCGCGGCAACCAGCAGGAAAGCCATCAGCGACAGCATGGCGCACATAAACGGATCCAGACCGTGCGACTTCACATAGTGCTTGCCGAGGTTATAGGCGATAGCCGCACAGATATAGATAGACATGATGCCCATCGTCATATCGAACGGCGTAAGGATTTGCCCTTCGAAATGTTTTGCCGCATCCAGCCACGCGCGGGCAAAGCCCCAGGTGGTGGTTGGCGAGAAAGGCGGATAGGCGAAGACCAGCAGGAAAGAGCCGACGATCATAAACGGCATGGCCGAGATAAAGCCGTCACGGATAGCCATAACGTGTCGTTGGGCCGAGATCCGTCCGGCGATTGGGCTTACATAGTTTTCAACAAAACGAAAAATCAAATTAAAGGCGGCATGGTTAGAAGACATAGTCGTTCTCCTGTCAGGCTATCAACGCGAGTGCCTCGGCGAGAATCTTGTCGCCGCGCATCATTCCGTAATCCATAGAGTTGATCACCGTGACCGGGATCTGTTTGGGTGCTGCCTGTGCCCGAAAATCCTCCAGGCGGTATTTAATTTGCGGCCCGAGTAAACAACAGTCATAACCGGGCATCTCGTCGGTGAACTCTTCAAGGCCGACCGCTTTAATTTCGACGTCAATCTGTTGCACTAAAGCGGCTTGCTTCATCCTGTTCACGACCATGCTGGTAGACATACCAGCGGCACAGCATAAAAGGATACGTTTCATAGACTGCTCTTATTATGTGGGTACAGGGGTGGTTACAGATTCAGTATTCCTCGCTCTTGGACGGACTGCAACCGGTTACTGTAACCGGTTGCAGGTGATTGTGAAGGAGATCCAGGATTCGCTGAAAATAAAGCGGGCTTGATGCTGATAAGCGGTTTACAGAAAGCACAACCTTATGCGAAATTATTTCCAGCTAAATCAGGAGAAACACATGAGTCTGCAGTCTGTGCGGCAATTCTTTGCCGACCATGCCCCCGATATCGACATCATCGAACTCAATCAAAGCACCGCCACCGTCGCCCTTGCCGCCGTTGCGCATAACGTTGAGCCCGGCCAGATTGCCAAAACGCTGTCCCTGAAGGTAAAAAATGACGTTATCCTCGTCGTCGCCAAAGGTGACGCCCGGCTGGATAACAAAAAGCTTAAAGCCGTATTCGGCGCAAAAGCCCGCATGCTCAGCAGCGATGAAGTCGTCACCTGGACCGGCCATCCCGTCGGCGGCGTTTGCCCTTTCGGTCTCGAAAATCCGCTGGCCGTCTATTGCGACATTACGCTTAAGCAGTATGACGAAGTGCTGCCCGCGGCGGGCGCCATTCACAGCGCCGTGCGCATCGCGCCGGAGCGCTTAGCCGCTCTGACCTGCGCAAAATGGATCGACGTTTGCCTTTAGAACACACAACAAAGAAAGAAAAAGCGATCCTCGTCTCAACTACTCATTGAGCCCGCAAGCCCACATGATGAAATGAGTGGTAAGCCGCGTTGCGGTGCAAGCCGGGCCCGGTGAAAAAGCGATCGAAAGGTTATCTGTACAAACATTGATCTGGCACGTCTGAATGCGGGTGCGGGCCTGTGCTAATAATGGTCAATTAACTTTGTGCGACTCGTATCGCTTTCATCCTCCAGGGCATGGCATGCAAACAGACGGCAACGTACAGCGGGAGATCACCCGCTTGTGTATTCAGTGCGCGCTTTTTTTACTGCAGCACGGCGCGGAAAGCGCGCTGGTTGAAGAACTCTCCACTCGTTTAGGCATTGCGCTGGGTATGGACAGCGTTGAAAGCTCCATCTCAGCGAACGCCATAGTGTTGAGCACCATTAAAGATAACCAGTG
Organism: Enterobacter sp. R1(2018); assembly: GCF_003628475.1. Lineage (GTDB taxonomy): Bacteria > Pseudomonadota > Gammaproteobacteria > Enterobacterales > Enterobacteriaceae > Dryocola. The sequence continues at coordinate 188,429 of NZ_RCAA01000033.1, forward strand.
CCTGACCACCACGCGGAAAAACATCGACCGCGGCATCAATATGCACGTGGTCACCGAGGTGCAGCATATTGTGATCATGGCTGAACATAAGCTGCTGGATCATAAAGATGTTTTGAAGCGCTTCACCCATATTAAACCCCTGCGTTATCCGCGCTGGCTGGTGGTGCTGATGGTGGGGTTATCCTGCGGCTGCTTCTGTAAGCTGAACAACGGCGGCTGGGACGGCGCCTTCGTCACCTTTCTGGCAAGCTCCACGGCGATGTACGTCCGTCAGCTGCTAACGCAGCGTCATCTGCATCCGCAGATTAACTTCTGCATCACCGCTTTTATCGCCACCACCGTTTCGGGCCTGCTGATAGCCAAAGGGCCGTTCGCCAGCGCGTCAAACATCGCGATGGCGGCAAGCGTACTGCTGCTGGTGCCGGGCTTTCCGTTAATCAACGCCGTGGCGGATATGTTCAAAGGCCACGTCAACACGGGCCTGGCGCGCTGGGCGATGGCGAGCCTGCTGACGCTCGCCACCTGCATCGGCGTGGTCATGGCCATGGCTATCTGGGGGCTGCGCGGATGGGCATAATCGATTTCGTGCTCGCGCTCATGCAGGACATGATGCTGGCGGCAATTCCGGCCGCGGGTTTTGCGCTGGTGTTTAATGTACCGCAACGGGCGCTGCCTTATTGCGCGCTGCTTGGCGCGATAGGACACGGCTCGCGCATGGCGATGATGACCGCAGGCGTCAATATTGAGTGGAGTTCGTTTATTGCCGCTATTCTGGTGGGTACGATTGGCATTCAGTGGTCGCGCTGGTATCTCGCCCATCCTAAGGTATTTACCGTGGCGGCGGTGATCCCGATGTTTCCCGGCATTTCAGCCTATACCGCGATGATTTCCGCCGTGAAAATGAGCCATTTCGGCTACAGCGAGGATCTGCTGATCCTGCTGGTGACGAACTTCCTGAAAGCGTCATTTATCGTGGGCGCCTTGTCCATTGGCCTGTCATTACCGGGTTTATGGCTGTATCGCAAGCGCCCGCGCGTGTAGATTATTCGGGTAAAAGCCCGGACAATGCTGCATAGCTGACAATCTTAAGGAGCCCGCGTGGAATCCCACGACATCTATCTTCCGGAACGTTTCGCCGAGGCGAGCCTGAAAGAGAAAATCTTTTTTAGCGCCATTGCCCTGTTCGCTGAGTTTGGCCTGAGCGGCGCGCGCATGGAACAAATCGCCGAGAAAGCGGGCACCACCAAGCGCATGGTGGTGTATCACTTTAAGAATAAAGAGCTGCTCTACGTTCAGGTGCTGGAATATGTCTATACGCAAATTCGCGGTTCGGAACGCCAGCTTAATCTGGCGGAGCTGCCTCCGGTTGAAGCCATGGTTGCGCTCGTGGAATGGACGTTTGACTACCACGCCACGCACCCGGATTTTATTCGCATCATCTGCATGGAGAACATGCAGCGCGGGCGTTTCGTAAAAGAGTCTACCTACCTGCGCGAAATCAACCGCAGCGCGCTGGAGCTGCTTGAAGATATCCTGTCGCGCGGCCAGCAAAAACAGCTGTTTAATCCGGCAATAACCGCTAAAGATGTGCATCGCCTGATCAGCAGCTTTAGCTTCTACCACGTCGCCAACAGCTATACCTTCTCCAACCTCTTCGAAGAAGGGCGGGACCCGGCGGAGCATACCGAACACTATCGTAAGATGGCGGTAAAAGTGGTGCTGCGTTACATCGGGCCTTAGCTAAGCGAGGTAGAGTCGCTGCTGCTTCCAGTACTCAATGCCGCCTAAAATGCTGTCCGCCCTGAGCCATGCCCTGGCGATCAGAATCTGCAAATGCGGTTCGTTCAGGGCGCTGACGATCTGCGAGCTTTCGGTTAACAGCCGTACGATATACGTGACGATATACTCTCCGGAATCAAAATATCCCTGACGTCGCTGCCTTTCTTTGAACACGCTGCGGCTGCCTTCAGGCCAGCGACGCCGCAGCGCGGAAAGCAAAATATCGACATAGTTTACGTTCGCCAGCACCAGGTCGGCGATACGGTCTTCCTCACGGGCGGTGCTGCGTTCGATGAGATAGAAACCGGGTATAGCGGGGCCAACGGGGGTAAAGAAGCTCGGCGGGCTGCTCTCGTGGTAAAGCAGATTCCAGATCTCGCCTAAGGAAAGCGCCTCATCGTCGCAAAAAAGGGTAGCCCGCCGGATAGCCTGCATCGTTAACCTTCCCTGCAAATAAAGCGGCTGCTTCTCGCCCTCCAGGCGCATGAAATATTTATAAAAACACCCGCTGATCCCTTCTCCCAGCCGCCGCAAGGGTTTGCTTTGCCATAAACGCCATCGCTGCCAGCGTTCGGCGATATCAAGCACGCAGGCAAGAGCGTCGATTTGTTCATCCGGCGAGGGCCTGCGGCGGCTGAAAAACTGAGTAAGATAGAAAAAAAGCGCTTTTGCAGGCTTGCCGCGCGCGCGAATCAGCCCCGTGCGGTTCACTTTTTTGGCCTTTTCCCGCGGGATTTTCAGCGCGTTCTGTACCCACAGAGCCCCGGCGATAAACCCGCGCGAGTAGTAAATCTCAGCTTCGAAAGGGGCGAGCAAATCGTCTTTTTCCATCAGGCGTTTCAGATACCGGAGCTGCTCCTCAGCCAGCTGACCGAGCCCGATTGAGGCGGCCAGACGGGTACCGGTAAGATATTTTTCTTTTTCCGTTGGCGTGTAATATTCGGCAATTGCGGCGCGCCACCAGTCCGCGCCTTCTTTAGTGTCGGTCACCGTCCGGCGGGGAATACCCAGCAGGGCGGCCAGCAGCATTGACGTTGGGCCATATTCGACCTTCATGCCGCCAAAGGCGCCCTGCCAGTAAACCCTGGGCTCACGATTGGCCTGCAGGCTTAACTTCCAGGTCTCTTCCACCACGTCATGATGGTGATCGATCCACGCCAGGCGGGTATCGCGCTTGCCGTTCCAGCGCCCGCGGATCCAGTGATTGATATCGAAATGATCGGTGCCGCTGTAGCCCGCCACCACCATTAAATCAGCCTGCTGCGTAACCTGTTCAAGCAGCGTTTTAAAGACCTCCGGCAGCCCATGCTCCAGGTCTGCAAGCGTCGCTCCAAGCCCGACGCAGCCGTGTTCAATGGTGCCGTGAACCTTGATGATGCCCCAGTCTTCGCCGTATTCACGGTGCAGGATATCTAAGGTTTTCGTTTCCGGGTCGATGACATGCACCGGGATCTGATGTTGGCCCGCCTGTTCAATGCAGTTATCAAAATTGGTCGTGATGCACCAGGCCCGCCGTTGAATCAGATAATCGGCAATCAGGTGATGGTTAGCGTTCGGCGGCCGCCGTGAAAATATGCGCAGCACCTCGCGTGCGGCGCCGCTGCGCTCAACGCCTTCAATCACCGACGGTTCAAAAGCTTTATCAAGGACATGCTCAAGGCGCGGCAAACTTCGCCCCATCCATGACTCGCATTTGCCAAAAACGTTTTTAATTTCGCAGGCCGCATTGCCGTCGAGCAGATGGTCGAGCAGCGCCTCGGTAAGAGCGTAGCCGCCGGGCAGTCGGGAAGGCGCTTCGATGGAAATCCCCGCGCCCACCATCAGCACGACGTTGCCGGGACAGGGCCGGTCGGGCGCAAATCCCCGCCAGTCAAACCACCAGTCGTCCATTTCCATCTTTTCGGTCTCCAGGCCTGCGCAGAATATTTATTAATGCCCGAATAGCCTTAATAATTCAAACCGCTAAGGGCATCGCAATAAAATAACTTGCAATTAAATCGTGCACTATCTATATTCCCTTCCATGAAGACGACAACGACTCCCGTAAACGCGCTGCTGCTTGATAACCAGCTCTGTTTCGCGCTCTACTCCGCAAACCTTGCGGTGAATAAACTGTACCGGCAGCTGCTGGCTCCGCTCGGGCTAACCTATCCGCAGTACATTGTGATGCTGGTTCTGTGGGAAAAGGATGACGTGACGGTGTCGGAAATTGGTGAAAGGCTGTATCTGGATTCGGCAACCTTAACGCCGCTGCTAAAGCGCCTTGAAGCGGCGGGACTTTTGACCCGTAATCGCTCGCGACAGGATGAACGTCAGGTTGCCGTGACGCTGACCGACGAAGGCAAGGCCTTGCAGGCGAAGGCGAAAACAATTCCGGAATCGGTGCTCTGCGCCTCGGCGTGCAGCGTGGATTCCATGCTGGAACTTAAGGCGCAGCTCGAAACGCTCCGCCAGAATCTCGGCGAGTAATATCGGCCAGACGCGATCACCGCGGCTGGCTTAAAAACCCCAAATAAATAGCGCGCGATTTTATCGCATACACTACAAATAAGATGAGGAACCTGCCATGTCATTAGAAAAAGTTGTTTATACCGCTAAAGCGAAAGCCACCGGTGGCCGTGACGGCCGCGCAACCTCTTCCGACGGCGTTCTTGACGTCAGGCTGGGCGTACCGAAAGAGATGGGCGGCGCGGGCGGCGAAGCCACCAACCCGGAACAGCTGTTCGCAGCCGGTTACTCCGCCTGCTTCCTTGGCGCCATGAAGTTCGTTGCCGCCCGCGATAAGTTAGCTATGCCAAAAGACGCCTTTATCGAAGGCGAAGTGGGCATCGGCCCGCTGCCGACCGGTTTTGGCATTGAAGCGAAGTTAAATATCCATCTGCCGGGCATGGACGCGGCGGAAGCCAAAAAGCTCGTTGATGCCGCGCATATCGTTTGCCCGTATTCCAACGCCACGCGCGGGAATATTGATGTCGCGCTGAATATTCTCAATTGATCGCCTGAGGCCGGGGAAACCCGGCCTTTTCACTACGATTAAGAACTCTCTTAATCCCGTCCCGCCGTAGCAAAGCGTTATACTCTGCGCTGACTTCTCCTGCCTGGCAGGTTATCAAAATGGGTATAACAAGATGAAAGCAAGCAATCGTATGGTATGCGCCCTTGCGCTGGCGGCCTCAGTTTTTGCCGGCCAGGCCGCGGCGGCAAGCTGGCAGGATCAACTGTCCAGCGCGGCAAGCGAATTAAGCAAAAGCAACGCCACCACCACCAGCGGCACGCAGAGCGGCGGGCTTTCCCTCTCCTCGCTAACCGGCCTGCTTAACGGCGGCAACCAGGCGCTGAGCTCCAACAGCATGACCAACGCCGCGGGCGTGATCGAGTACTGCGCCAAAAACAAACTGGCGACCGCCACCAGCGCCGAAAACATCAAAAGCCAGCTGATGAGCAAACTGGGCCTCGAAAACACCACCAAGCCCGCCGAGGAACCGGACTATAACCAGGGCCTGCTGGGTCTGCTGAACACCGGCAAAGACCAGCAGCTGGATCTGAATACCATCGGCAGCTCGCCGCTGGCGGAAAAAGTGAAAACCAAAGCCTGCGATTTGGTACTGAAACAGGCCGCCAACTACATTTCCTGAATGAAAAAGGCTGCCTCAACGGGCAGCCTGTCCAGTCCATATCCATCAATAATCACACTGTCGGTAATAGCGCCTTATCTCCAGGCTGTGCCCGGTATAGTGCTCAAAGTGAGCGGCCAACCTGTCTACCAGCAGAGTTGAGGCCACGCACGGCGCCAGGATCCAGCGGAACTCGTCATCAATACCGGTGAGCGCAAAGTCGCGAGGATCGATAATGACCAGGTTATCCGTTATCTTGCTGGCAAAAGCTTCAACGCGATCGTCAAGCTGGCGGCACTTCCCTTCCCCTTTTACAAGAAACGGCGGTGAGCAAATCGTCTTTACGCATCGGGCGTTCCTTTCACAGCGGTGAGCACAGCAGGCCCTATGATGCCGTGAAAGCCGCGCCGCGGACGATAACGTCGGCAAGGATTTCCCGTTTTGTGGACGGCAGCACAAAAGCTGCCGTATCAAGCCCGACCGATTAGCGGGAAGCTATTTCCTTTTGCAGCGCACAGTCGTAATCAAGAATTTCCCCCGCCGTGCCCAGGTTCAAATCCGTGATGTCTAGCCGGTTAGCCAGCAGCACAAACTCGCCCTGCCCGGTCATCGTCACCGCCAGCCCATATTTCGCGATGTCGTCGCCATGCTGTTCGACATAGGCATTCAGCAAAGCAAACGGGCTTTGCTGCGCAAAGGCGTTGGCCGGGATTTTCATCGCCAGATAATCATGGCCTTTTAGCTTCTCGCCAAGCGGCTGCCAGCGGCTGCCGATATGCGGCTCCCGTTGGCTAAGGGTTTGATAAACGTCCGGACGCAGGCAGGCGAGATGAATATGCAGCTGGTTTTGCGAACGCCCGTACCAGGAGTTTATCGCCAGCCCCAGATAGCGGTCGCTGATGGGTTTGTCCGCCATCTGCTTCAGGCGATCCCGCGCCTGCCAGGCATAGTAAAAAAAATTCGGCGCATCTGGCTGCTGGACTGCGGGGCTTTCGATGCCGGTTATTTTCTCTGTAGGCATCAGCAGCGTATGCAGCGGCCCTTTGGCGTCTTTAAACACCACAACATGCTTATCCAGCGCGACCTCTAAACAAGGCGCGGGATCGTGGCGCTGCTGCTGATTCGGCACGCACTGCTGGCTGACGATCTTCCACAGCGCGTCGCTGTTAGCGCGGATAGATAACAGCCAGACTGCCGCCGCCACGACCGGTACGATAAGCAGGAAAAAGATAATAAGGAGAGTTTTCTTCATAAAAAGCCACGTCCTGTGTCAGGGAGATTTATCAAAGCGGATGTAGAGAACATTCTACGCAGCCGGTATCCGGCGCCATAGACCCGACAAGCTTTTTGTTCAGCCGTCCGCCGTTCAACGCTGCTGCAGCGCGCTGACGATCAGCTGGAAACAGCCCTCAATCTGCGGTGGGAAAACCTGCTGGCTGCTGCGCATCAGCGCGACGGTGCGGCTTAATGAGGGCTGCTGAAGATGCACCACCGTCAGCTCTCTATCCTGCAGGTGAGTGGTGTAAAGCTGCGGCAGAATGGCGACCGCAAGGCGCGAGCGAACCAGGCCATACAGCGTTTCGATATATTCAACCTGATAGCGCGCCGTCAGGTTAAGCCGCTGGCTTTCGGCCATCGCGGAAACCAGACGGCTGATATTCCCTTTGGCGAAGACCGCAATATCGCGACGGGTGAGGTGCCGCCACGGGATATGGCTGGAGGAGGCAAGCGGATCCTCACAATGCATAACCGCGACAAAAGGATCCTCCTGCAGCGGGTGGATCTCAAGCGTACCGGGCACGGAGTTATCCAGCGCGCCGATGCCGAAATCCAGCTGCCCGTTCTCCAGCTGGGCGATCAGCGAATCGTTGGTTCGATCGTGAAACTCAATGCGCAGGCGCGGAAAATGCTCCGCCAGCAGCTGAGGAACATGCGGAAACAACAGGCTGCCTACCGACGGTACAAGGCCGATGCGCAGCGTGCCGTCGCCGCCTTCCTGTACGATACGCTGCATATCGTCAAAAGACCGCTGCGCCACGTACAGCACCCGCTCCGCATGGGGCAGGATCGCCGCGCCCAGCTCGGTGAGCGTCACCGCCGAGGCCGTGCGGTTAACCAGCTTGCCGCCGAGCACCGACTCGATCTGGCGCAGCGCGCTGCTTAACGCCGGCTGGCTGATCGCCAGTCGGTTTGCGGTATCGGTGAAATGGCGCAGCTTTGCCAGCGTCACAAAATACTGGATCTGTTTTAAAGAGAGCGCGGGCAGGCGCTGCCAGGATTCAGCCATGATGGTGTCAGGGTTCGTAAGGTAAACGTTTGCCACAGGATAAACGTTTCTTATCGGCCGATAAATTAAATCATCTGGGTAAACCCTGCCCGCCTGGAGTAGCCTGCCACTATTTCCAGCCGGACGGTAAAACGATGAACTCATATGTATTTGCGGACCTGCGCCGCCGGGCGGTCAAAGCGGCTCTGGGCGAAGCTCCTTTCGATCTGCTGTTGACCAATGCAAATCTGATTGACGTGGCGACGGGCGAAATCCGCCTCGTTGATATCGGCATCGTCGGCACCCTTATCGCCAGCGTCCATCCTTGCGGAAACGGGACCGAAGCCGCAGAGGTTCACGACCTGGCGGGCGCCTATGTCAGCCCCGGTCTGATGGACACCCACGTTCACGTTGAAAGCTCCCATCTGCCCCCTGCCCGCTACGCGGAAATCGTCGTGGCGCAGGGCACTACCACTATCTTCTGGGATCCGCACGAGCTGGCAAACGTGCTGGGCGTGGAGGGCGTGCGCTACGCCGTGGAAGCGAGCCGCGGTTTACCGTTACGCGTGATCTGTGCCGCGCCGTCCAGCGTTCCTTCTACGCCGGGCCTGGAAATGTCCGGGGCGGATTTCGCGGGCCGGGAGATGGAAACCATGCTCGCCTGGCCGGAAGTGGCGGGGGTGGCGGAAGTAATGGATATGCACGGCGTGCTGAACGGCAGCGAGCGTATGCTGGAAATCCTCAACGCCGGGCTGAACAGCGGCAAGCTGATTGAGGGCCATGCGCGCGGCCTGAGCGGCGCACAGCTGCAGGCCTATCTCGCCGCGGGCGTCACCTCCGATCACGAACTCACCTCCGCCGCCGATGCGCTGGAAAAACTGCGCGCCGGGCTGACCATTGAAATCCGCGGCTCCCATCCCTACCTGCTGCCGGAAATCGTGGAGGCGCTCAACGCCCTGCCCCATCTCTCCTCGCAGGTTACCGTCTGTACGGACGACGTGCCGCCGGATAGCCTGTTGGAAAAAGGCGGCATCATCGCCCTGCTGAATTTGCTGATTGAACACGGCATGAAGGCCACCGACGCGCTGCGTCTGGCGACGCTCAACGCCGCCATCCGCCTGCAGCGTAACGATTTAGGGCTGATTGCCGCCGGGCGTACGGCGGACCTTGTCGTCTTCGATTCGCTGGAAAAGTTGCGGGCAAAAGCGGTGTACGCTGCGGGGCGACATATCGCGCAAAATGGCAAACTGCTCACGCCTGTCAACGCGCCTGACGTATTGCCGCCGCGCGATACCGTGCGTTTAAAAGCGCTGTCGCCCGAGGATTTTATCCTCAGGGTTCCCGTCGTCCACGGCACCGCCACGCTGCGCCACATCAAAGGGGCGCGCTTTACCCAATGGAGCGAAACCACCGCAGAAGTACGCGGCGGACAGGTGCAAATCCCGGATGGCTTCAGCCTGATTTGGGTGCAGCATCGTCACGGCCGCCACGAGGCCAGGCCACAGCTGGCGCTGCTGGAAGGCTGGGGCGAACTGCGCGGCGCCATTGCGACAACCTATTCTCACGACGCCCATAACCTGGTGGTGCTGGGCCGTAATCCGCAGGATATGGCGCTGGCGGCTAACGCGTTAGCCGCCAGCGGCGGCGGCATGGCGCTTAGCCAGAACGGCGAAATTCTTGCCCACGTGGCGATGCCCATTGCCGGCATGCTCTCCGATTTGCCCGCGGCGGAGCTGGCAAGGCAG
>NZ_RCAA01000033.1:197904-217563 GCF_003628475.1 Enterobacter sp. R1(2018)
TGAGCAATAAGGTCGCCGACTGGGAGCCGCCGTACCGGGTATTTAAAGCTATTGAAGGCACGTGCCTTGCGTGTAACGCCGGGCCGCACCTGACCGATCTCGGCTTAACGGACGGCGCTACGCGTCAGATTGTCGACCCGCTTATTGCCTGTCAGGAAACGCAGGCGAAATAACAACGCAACTTTTTGCTAGCACAGGAGAGCCATAAATGGCCGAAAATTCAGTCAATCCAGCCGCTGCGGAGGGCTGGCTGGAGCGGCGCTTCCAGCTTCGTTCGCGGCAAAGCACAGTGAAAACCGAATGCCTCGCAGGCATCACCGGCTTTCTTGCCGCCGCGTACCTGCTGGTGGTGATCCCCGGCCTGCTGGCGGCGGGAGGAATGGATAAAGGGGCCGTCACAACGGGCACCATTCTGGTGTTTGTCGCGGGCACGATGCTGATGGCCTTTTACGGCAACCTGCCGTTTATCGTAGGTCCCGGCATCGGCGGTTCGGTGCTGGTTGGCGTTACCCTTGCGGGCAGCGAAGGCATCGGCTGGCAGACAGGGCTCGGCATCGCCTGCTGGTCCGGCATCCTCTTTTTCGTCCTCACCCGGCTTGGGCTGCGCGAGGTAGTTACCCGCTCCGTGCCGCAATCCATCAAGCTTGGGCTTACGGCCTCCATCGGGCTGTTTGTTGCCGTACTGGGCTTTCGCAACGCCGGGCTGGTGCTGGCGAACGCGAAAACCAACGCGCTGATGTTGGGCGATTTTATCGCGCCCGGCGCGCTGGTGGCGCTGTGCGGCTTGTTCCTCGCCATTGCACTCCAGGCGCGACGCGTTCCCGGCGCGATTCTCTGGGCCATTTTGTTCGCCACCCTGGTCGGCATCCCGTTCGGCGTCACGCATCTGCCGCAAAGCTTTATCGCTATGCCGCACTCGCTCGCGCCGGTGCTGGGCCATGTGGATATGTTGGGCGCGCTGAACATCGCCTTCCTGCCGTATCTGTTTGTGTTCTTCGCCTCGGAGTTTTTCTCCACTATGGGAACCACGCTTGCGGTGGGCGGCGAGGCGGGTCTGCTGGACGAACACGGCAACATGCCGCATATCAACCGTCCGTTTATGGTGGACTCCATTGCGGCAGCGCTCGGGCCCTGGGTGGGGATCCCGGCGGCGACGGCGCTGATCGAGTCTTCCGCAGCCGCCGAGGCCGGCGGAAAAACGGGGCTGACCGCGCTGGCGGCGGGCATCATGTTTCTGCTGATGCTGCTGTTTACGCCGGTCGCCCTGATGATCCCGAAAGAGGCCACCGCCCCGGCGCTGATCCTTATCGGCCTGAATATGTTCAGCGGGCTGCGCAAGGTGGATCTGGCGAACTTCACCGAAGGCCTGCCGGTGCTGATGATGGTGATGATCACGCTGATCGCCAACAGTTTCGGTACCGGCATCGCGGGCGGGCTGCTGTTCTATATCATCATTCAGGCCATCGCCGGGAAGTGGCGCGAGATCCCGCCGGGTTTATATCTGCTGGCGATCCCGCTGGTGTATTATTTTGCGACGCTTGTGCGCCACTGAGCGGCTCATCGCCCGGCATGTCTTCCGGCATGCTTTCCTCAGGCTGAGCCGCAGAAAGGTCGACGGATAAGGATCCGTTGATGACATAAAGAAAGGGTTGCCAGGCCATAATCACCTCCAGCGGCGTTTTCTTACATTTTAGAAAACGCCCGGCTGGCGGCCTTCAGCAAAAGGTCTTAGCAAGCCCGGGGCGCTAAGACTTTTTTAGCTATTTATTCCTCTCAAAAATCAGCCTGGATAAATCCAACATATGCTTTTTTTCTCTTTAAAAACGCCAGGAAATCGCCTGGCGATAAGTCATCCTTGCGCCCCGTACAATTAAGTCTGCGGATATTCATATGTCTCATTATTTAAACTAAGCTTCCTGCTCCGCTTATTTATTAAAAAGAGTTTACATGCTTACCGTTGCCATAAAAGAAAAAAACACCCTTTTTGCTCAGGGTATAAAAATCATTATTGAGCAAATATGCAGCCGTCGTCATGAGACCTTTCATTTTTTACCCTTTGAGCATCACGACGTTGCCGATATTTTATTTATCTCCCTTGAGGATAATTGGATTAGCAGCAATTGTTATAAAATCCCTCAGACAACAAAGACACAGCGCGTAATTCTTATTTGCCGAAAACATGAGCATGAAAAATTGCTGTTCCGCCCCTGCCTGTATATGCTGCCGGCCATTTTTCGTGAGGATGATATCGATGAAGTCAGTCATAAAATAGCCCGCTGGACGAACCCGGCGAGACTTGGAAAGAGCATCAGGGCCGTTCCCACGGGCGTTTGCAAGTACTGCGCGACGCGCCATTTTTCCGTATCCGAGCGCGAGCTTCTCAGGCATATTGCAAGCGGACGCTCGCTGTGCGATGCGGCAAAACTGATGAACATAGATGAGCCTGCGGCGGCGCAGCACCGCCAGGTTATCATGAAGAAGTTAAGCATCAGCAGCCAGCAGGGTTTAATAAGATTTATTAAAATGAACCTGCTCTTTTTACTTGATTAATCGAGCTGAATCTATTTTTCACCCGCTGCTGGTTATTTATTCAAACAAAAGCATAAGCCCGTTATTTTTTATTAGGAAATTTCTTCAATAAATTTAAGCCCGGCCTGCTATCTAATTCGATACGCCGCAGCCACAATAAACCGCGCGCGATAATCAGGAGCGTTTGTCCGTTAGCTCCTGATTATCTTTTACGCCACAACAGTGCCCCACACAAAAATATACGGTTAGCGACAAAATAATTATGCATACCTCTTTTGCTCCAGCATACTTCTTTGACACTCAGCCTTCCGGCGGGCATTTTCTTTGCAGCCGTAAAGAGATACCTGACCGGACAGCCAGTGAGTGAACATTTGTATTCAGCCGCGCGTAAAAGAAGGCCTCGTCGCCCCGGCGGCGATGGTCCGGCATGGCCCTGCGGCCCGGCCATTCCGCTGATTTTTGACCGTCTTGAGTCTCTGCAGCAGCAAATCAACGCGGTACGCCGGCCAAAGCCGGTGGATATGCTGCTAATCACTCACGACAGGTATCTGTCGCTGGCGCTGACTCAATATTTATCTAAACGAATCCGTACGCATATTTGCCCGTCGCCTGAAGAAGCGGAAAGCTTTTTCAGGCAGACCCCGCTACCGCGCATCGTAATCGATCTCGACGGTATCACCCTACCTGTTCTCCGGACGCTGGACACCGTGCGCAGCTGGCACAAAAAGCGGCCCGGCATCAGTATCACCTTACTGACCTCCACGCGTAACCCGACGACCTTCTCTTTTATTGCCGCAGCCGCGGGCTGCCGGGTTATCGAACGACATCAGGAAATCGTCATACTGTTATATTTATTGATGCAACGGCCTTGTTCCCCCAGGCCGATTCAGGCTAACTATACGCGCGCGAATGATAACCTCTCCCCCCGGGAATGGAGCATCCTGATGCAAGTCGCCAGCGGCCGCTCGTTCAAAGCCATCGCTTCTTCGCTTGAGAAGCCTTATCACTCCGTGGTGTACACCCTCGGGCGGGTAGCCGGCCGTCTTGGCCTGAATAACAGAAAAGCGCTCGTTTATTTACTGCACGAGTTATCCATGGCGCCCGCGGAGAAACATTTATTCGTAACCCGCTGACCTTCTTATGAAATTAGGAAATTACTTATTTTTTATGTTTTAAATATGTTAAATTAGAACGTTTCATTAACAGTTATAACTATTCCTGGAAGGCTGTTTCCCGCTATGCGTCTTGTTTTGTCGCCCAACAGCTGTTTTTCCATCACCAATGGTTTTAACAAAAACAAAACAATCAACACTTAATGTTATATTTAATATTTAAATTAAACTTTTAATCCAAATATTTAATTTAGTATTGTAATATGCTCTGATTGCAATTTTATTTATCCTGGAATGCAGAATTTAATAGTGCCGCTGATGGTCTCAGACAACGGCAGACTTTCCCTCATATAATATGAATGTATAATCCCCAAACCAAATCAACTAATTAGAAAAAATTTTTTCTACATGACCTGAACCGTTTTTCGCATCCCCATCACTTATCGAAATATATAACTATCAGGAATAATTAATTTTAGGGAGAATCCTGCACGTACAGCCAAAAAGCTAGCCTGTTAATATTTCATAAATTTCGCTGCCAGTGACCCTGCGTCAACGCGATGTTTTCCTCAAACAATCCGAGGCAAAAAAATGAAACCTGCATCCGTAATCATTATGGACGAACATCCTATTGTCCGCATGTCAATCGAAGTCCTGCTTCAAAAAAATAAAGCAATTAGCGTAGTATTGAAAACCGATAATGGCCGGGAAGTCATCGACTATATGCGCGCTCATCCGGTCGATCTGGTGATCCTGGATATTGAGCTACCGGGCGTTGACGGATTCACTTTACTCAAAAGAATCAAGAACCTGCAGGCAGACACTAAAATACTCTTCCTGTCTTCCAAATCTGAAAGATTCTATGCCGGGCGCGCAATTCAGGCCGGCGCGAACGGCTTTGTCAGCAAGCGTAAAGAACAGGAAGATATTTATAACGCGGTAGAAATGCTGCTGGCTGGATATTCTTTCTTTCCTTCCGACACCCTGCATTTCATCAGCCAGCCAAATTCACGAAAAGGAGCGATTGATGATATGCCGCTTTCAAACCGCGAGGTCACCGTATTACGTTACCTCGCGCATGGTTTGTCGAATAAGGAGATTGCGGAGCAGCTTTTGTTAAGTAACAAAACAATTAGCGCACATAAAGCCAATATATTCTCCAAGCTGCACGTCACCTCTATTGTTGAACTTATCGATTATGCACGCGTAAAAGAATTATTATAAAATCATACGCACAGTTTAAAAATGAAACGTCCGGGAACATACGCTCCCGGATTTTCATTTTTAAACAGCGCTTTGGGTATTAATAATAATTAATCATAAAGGTTGCTTCAGCATCGGCCTTGCCCGGCTGTGGGTTATCGGCAAGCGCGATGTAACCGGCGAAAAAGGTCAGCGCGGCATTGCCGTTGGCGTCTATCGCCACATCCTGGCTGGCGCTGTCTAAAGGAAGTGCGGTTTTATCGCCGTCGCGCAGCTCCACCGCGATATTCGTCGCGCTGCTCGTATCATTGAGCGCCAATAACCCCGGATGGCCCGCAACATTTTTTCCCGAAAAGGTAATGGATGCCGACCCCGGCGGACAGCCCTTAAGCTTCAGGGTAAAGGGCATACTTTGCGTCCTGCTGCCTGCCGTACGCAGCTGTTTGGTGGGCCAGGTGCCGAGCTGCACCGTTTTGTTATCGTCGCCGGTTTCAACATAGCAGCTGTAATCCACCACGTTGCCGCGCAGTTCGATATTGATTTCACCCAGGGGTGAATCCGCACGGGCGTTGCCTGCCGCCAGCCCGATAAGAAGGCATAACGCCAGGCGCCTGCCGCTGTATCTGTTAGTCATAGTCCACCCGCAAATAGCCCCGCGCCGTAAACGGGCCTTCCTTCGGTTTGCTTCCCGTCACGCTCACCGGCCACGCTCTTATATCCACTCTGGAGGCCGAGGCGTCGTCGAGCCGGAAATTGATTTTGCTGCCCAGATTGTCAGGCGTAAGGGGCGTCCCGGTTCCGTCTGCGACAATAAAACCGAGATCTTTATTGTCGGAAACCATCATATTGCCGGCGCTCTTTTCCGCCTGTACACGCAGCGAGAGATACGCCTGCGCATCCACATTAGTGCACTTAATGCCGATCGTTTTGGTTTGCGGCGTAACGCCCTGCGGACGATTCCCCGCTCCCGCCTGGCTAAACAGCGCCGCGCCGATATCGCCAAAATCAAACTCGACGATTTGTCCGGCGTTAATCTCACAGGTCTGCGGAACCTCCACCTTGCCGCTGTAGCTGATGGTATAAACCGGCGTGGTCAGCGGGTCGGTATTGTGCGTGGTGACATAGACCGTAAACATGGTCTGTTTCGGGATCGGCACCATGTTGATAAAAGGACGCGTCACCTTAAGCCGAAAGACCAGATTCGAATCCTTAACCGGGAACGGCTGCTGCCGGGGAACGTTCGGGTGGCTGCCCATCTGGATGTAGTCGCGAGGCGGATAAAACACGCCCGAATAGCTGTCGGTAATCTTCATCCCGCCGTTAAGGTAGTCATTTATTTTCAGGTATTTGTAACCATCCAGCGTCTCCTGAATCGGCAGCGTGGTGACGTAGCTACGCATGGTCGTGTTCCCGCTCGTCCCCGACGGGCAGGTGGCGTTAACGCCGATCCACTGCGACTTTTCCGCCAGCGTCACAATCTGCCCGGCATGGTTATTCGCGTTGGTAAAGACGTCCGAGAGATCGTATGAAACCTCCGTCGGCACGCCGTTTGAGTTAGCACAAACCGTGGCAAACGCCGGCGCTGTACAGGCCAGCAGCGCGGCTCCGGCCAGATAAGTCTTCGCTTTCATTGTTAGTTTCCCAAGCCGTGGGCTTCGCTATAAACAGGTGGCGCCAGCCACCACGACAGCCTGTTTCAGGCTTTCTTCCGACAGCGCGTAAGGTGCAAAGCAGCGTGAGTTTTTGCCGTCACCCCACTGAATGAGCAATTTCCCTTTGAGCGGTAAACCGCTCAGGTAGATTTGCCCATCGTCGCCCACCATGCTGGTTGCGCCGCTGGTTTCTTCACGCACGACCGAACCGAACGGCACCACCCGCCCGCCGCGTTTTACGGTAATAATCGCCCGCACGCCGATGCGGGCGTTGAATGCGGCACGCACCAGCGCGCCCTGCGTCGGCACCACGCTGCTGACGTTGTTTTCTATATCGGTATGGTTATCCATTGAGTTGGTATCGAGCGCGATGCGGTTGTAGCGATAAACCGTGGCGTAAGGCATCACGGCGTAACCGCGCCAGTCCGTTTTCACCCCGGTCTGGTTTTCTACGCTGACGCCGGACGCGCCCGGCGCTTTTATCAGCACGTTGGTATCGCCCAGCGGCTGGCTGAGGGTAACGCCGTCGGCATGCCCCACCACGCCGCCGGAGGCCTGCCAGTTAAATTCGCGCTGGTCGCGGTCGTAGTTGTAGCCCAGCCCCAGGGTTCCGTAGGTCGCCTGCCAGCTGGCGTTGGCGCTACCGCTGTAGCCGTTGGAACTGCTGTGGCCCTGGGTCAGGCTGTAGTTCAGGTTGCGGTCTTCGAGCAGGGTGCCGCCGACGCCGGTCTGCAGGCTATTCTTTCCGTCTGAATTCCGGCTGGCGGCAAAGGTGGCGTAGGCACGGTCAATGGCCCTATCCCGCGAATAACGGCGGCCCAGCAGCGTGTTGAACGGCACCGAGAGGTTAAACGCCAGGATGCGGTCGTTATCCGCAAGCCCAACTGATTTGCTCCATGACGCCGACACTGAGTAGCTGATGCCGCGCCAGCCGCTGGCATACCCCGCCTGATACCAGGTATTGTCTTCATCGGTGCCCCAGTAGGTTTGCTGGCTGCCGGAAATATACAGCGAGCCGTAGTCGCCTAACGCCTGGGAGATATTGACCTGAAAACGCCCGCGCTTGCTGTAGCGCAGGTTGTGGTAGCTCTGCGGCGTCTGCACCTTGTGGTGCGTGCCGTCGTCCTGCAGCTCGTACTCATAGCCTTCCATATTTTTGTAGGCCGCCTCATCAAGGGTATAGAACCCGCGGGTGGAGTAGCGATAGCCAAGAAGCTGGAAGTTGGTGCCGTAGCCGCTCAGGGATTTGGCGTACAGGAAACGCAGGGACTGGCCCTGGTGCTCGCTGTCGTCGGCAAGCTTGCTGCGCGCGTGGGTAACGTCCACAGAAATCGCGCCCCATTCGCCGAGGTTTTTGCCAAGCCCCAGCGCCGCCGCGGTGTAGCGCTCCGCAAGTTGCGAGCCGCCGTAAACGGTATAGCCCTCTGGCAGGCCTGCAATCAGGGTGCCCTGAGTAAAGAAAGGCGTATCCTGCTGGCTGTTGCCGCTGCGGAAATCTCCGGCAACCAGGTCGTATTTCAGCCGCCCTTCGCGCTGCAGCAGCGGTACGGTGGAATAGGGCACGGTGTATTTCTGCAGGCTGCCGTCTTTTTCTTCCAGCGTCACCTCAAGATCGCCGCTCGAAGAGGTGGGGTTCAGATCGCTGATGGCGAACGCGCCGGGCGACACGTAGCTTTGATAGATAACAAAGCCGTTCTGGCGAATAGTGATTTTGGCGTTAGTGCGGGCGATGCCGCGCACCGTTGGCGCGTAGCCCTGCAGACTATCCGGATACATGCTGTCCGAAGAATAAAGGCGCGCGCCGCGAAAACCGAGGCTGTCGAACACGTCGCTGCCGGTGTTGCTGTCGCCCATCACCAGCTCGCCCCTGAGCGGGATAATCGCCCGCTGCACGTAGGTGCTGATGTTCTTCCAGCTGTTGTTGCGGTAGCCGTTCCCGCGGGTGTAGCTCCATGCGCCGTTGTTACGCAGACGCCACGGACCGTAGTTCAAACCGCTTTGCAGGCTTAAATAATAGCTGTCGTCGTGGGTGGCCCGGTTGCCGGTAAAGGAGTAGTTGACCAGTGCCGCCGGGATGCCCTCATCCCACTGGTCCGGCGGGATATAGCCGCGGGCGCTGTTAAGTAAAGAAGCCTGCGGCAGGCTGATATCCAGGCGCTGCCTTGCGAAATCAAACGATATTTCCGCGCCGGGAACGGCCTCGGCGACCGGCACGCAGGCGCCCGCTTTATATTTTGCCAGCTCAGGGTAAGCAAGCATGTTCAGCCCGAGGCGTTTAAGCCACTCGACGTCGAGGCACGGCGTGAGGCCGCCGGATTTCACGGTTTCGCCAGGCCGGACGCTGTCGGTCTCTGAAAACAGCAGATCTTCGGTAGCGATAAACTCATCGTTGCGCCAGATATCCACGCGGTACTTGCCCGGCGGCTGATGGTTGCCTTTTTCAAAACGCGATAAATCCGCGACGGCGGCGGCATCCTCGGCTAAAAACGCCGGATTGAAGTAGCTTTCGGCAACGCTTATTCCCGGCCAGAGCGCCGCCATTACCGACAGAGGTCCAAAGGCGAGTGCCTGATGCGTAAGCGACTTTTTCATCATTTCCCTGCTTCCCAATAGCTGCCAGGCGGCGTCACTGCATCTGACCCGCTTGCACCGGCGTAACTGCGCCATAATCATTTACGGTCTGGAAGGAGATGCTGCCGGCAACGCCCGCAGCCACGGCGACCTGCGCCACGCTCTTCGGCGCGACCATAGTATTCGGCAGCTTCGTATTGCCGATTTTCAGATTGACCGTCGAGATATAGTACGGCGACGGATTGTGCAGGCTCAGATGTCCGCCGCTGCGTTTAAAGCGCAGCTGCTTCACCGCCTCTTCTGGCTGCATCTGCAGATTTTTCGGGCGCACGAACAGCTTGATGCGCGACAAAATCGCCAGCTGCAGCACGTTATTGTTGGCAACGGTATTTTTATCCACCGACGGGATCGCCTTCATATTCATCCAGAAGAGAGATTCACGATCCGCAGGCAAGGGCTGGCCGACATAAATAATGCGCAGGTTGTTTTCGCTTTTTGGCTCGCTGACAAACAGCGGCGGCGTGACGATAAAACTTTTATCTTTTTTGCCGAGATTATTCTCCACCCAGGAATTCACCAGATAACGTTCTTTAGTGTCGCTATTGGTAATGGAAAGAGAAGCCTGCTTCGCGTCGGCGGGATAAATAACACGCGTGGCGCCGAGGCCAATTCCTCCTGCCGCCTGGGCAGAAAAGGCTGTTATTAACAGGCATAGCGCTGCGGCCATGCCTGATTTAATTAGTGTATTCATCACGACAGATACCATCTAAATTACGGTTGTGAAGGATTCGACTCAGGGATAAACCAGCGTGAACCAGACATCAGAATGAATATTTCCCGGCATTACACGCCCGGAAACCGAACGGTAACGAGCGGTAAAATGGAAAGTCATTTCCTGGGTTTTAATCGGCATAAAATAACCCGGCACGGTATTGGGAATAATGAGCTGCTGTTCGCTGTCGAATAAAGCAAGCCCGATACCGGCGCTGACGTCATTGCCGTTTACGCTGGTCGCCGCCAGAAAAACCTGCGGATCTTCGGCGGGCGTCGCGCCCTGAAAAGCGATACCCACCTGTTCAGAAACTTCGGGAGGACAGCCGGTCAGGCGGATAGCAAACGGGATGCTGACAGGCGCATAGCTGCCCACTCCCGGAAAAAGCGTGCTGCGATACTGCCCCATCTGTATGGTCATCTCCTGGCTTTCAGGAGCGACAGCGCAGGCGCCGTTAACCAGCGAGCCCTGCATATGCACTGTACCGCCGTCAATCACCACCGTCCGCTTCGCCAGCGCCGGGCTTCCTGCTGCCAGTAACAGGAGGAACAGAATTTTCCTTTTCATGCTCGCCTTCTCAGGATTAACGTGGAATCTGCCTCTTCCCTGAGGCCTGCATCATCCCTGCGCTTTAATTACTCGTATTTCATAACGAAAATAGCGTCAGCGTTGGCTTTACCCGCGGTCGCGGTTGCAGACGTGGCTTTATAGCGCGCGGTGAACGGCAGGGTGTTAGTCCCGTCGATCAGGTTCTGAGCGGTAGAGAAAGTCCCGCCGTCCGGGGTCAGCACTTTAGACGCGCGGTCGAGGATCTCGATACCTACGCCCTTAGCGGTGGTGGTGTTGTCGCCAGAGTTAACCGCCAGCAGGGTTGGGTCAACGGCGTCGGCCTGCCCTACAAATGCGGCAGAAGCGGTAGCGGCTACGGTGCTGTCACAGTCGTTCAGAACGATAGTGAAAGGGATCTGAGCGGAGGTATCGCCCGCTTTGGTGAAAGAGGCGGTACGGTACTGACCCAGTTGCACCACCTGACCGTCAGACTGCGTGCTTACCGCACACGCGGCGTTAACCAGGTCGCCTTTAAAATGAACGGTGCCGCCGTTAACGATAACCGGTGTAGCAGGGTCTTCTGCGTGGGCCGCGCCGCTCATCAATACGACGCCGGCAACTAAACAAGAGGCAATTTTGCTGAATTTCATAATGATTCCTTAAATGATTAAAACGCACAACGCGGAGGTTAATGAACATATATTCCAGTATTTATTAATTATCTTTCCGCTGAAATAGCATTCACCGGCCTGATTAATAAGGCAGTGCTTCCCGGTAATTTTCAGCAACGGTAATAATTAATTAAATACTTAAAACGCCAGCTGGCGACGGAGAATAAATTAAGGGAATCGGGGGTTAAATAATACCCGTTAAATCTTTATATAACCTAAGCGGTGTCTTAATAGACGCTAAGAAATCGTGTAAATAACCGCAGCTTTCGCCGAATAAAGTTGCCAAAACGTTAAATACGTCACACTTAGAGTGTTACACTATGCGGCTTTATTACAAAAGGTATCTGGTGACGAAAGTGAGTGAGCATGAGTGAGCATAATGAAGAAGTAAGCCCGTCGGGAACGGTGACGCGCCCTAACTGGTCGGCGGTTTTTGCCGTAGCGTTTTGCGTCGCCTGCCTGATTACCGTGGAATTTCTGCCGGTCAGCCTGCTGACGCCAATGGCGCAGGAGCTGGGGATTTCAGAAGGCGTGGCCGGGCAATCGGTCACCGTGACGGCGTTTGTCGCCATGTTCGCCAGCCTGTTTATCACCACTATTATTCGTTCCGCCGACAGGCGCTACGTCGTTTTTCTGTTCGCCGTCCTGCTCACCCTCTCCTGCCTGCTGGTGTCCTTTGCGCAAAGCTTCACGCTGCTGTTGCTGGGGCGCGCCTGCCTGGGGCTTGCGCTGGGCGGCTTCTGGGCGATGTCGGCCTCGCTGACCATGCGCCTCGTACCCACGAGGACGGTGCCGAAAGCGCTGTCGGTTATCTTTGGTGCCGTCTCCATCGCGCTGGTTATCGCCGCCCCGCTGGGCAGTTTTCTGGGCGGCATTATCGGCTGGCGCAACGTATTTAACGGCGCGGCGCTGATGGGCGTGATATGCATTATTTGGGTCTGGAAAGCGCTGCCGTCGCTGCCGGGAGAATCCACCCGGCATAAGCAAAATATGTTCGGGCTGCTTAAGCGTCCCGGCGTGCTGGCGGGCATGGCGGCTATTTTTATGGCTTTCGCCGGACAGTTCGCCTTCTTCACCTATATTCGCCCGGTATATATGACGATGGCGGGCTTCGACGTTGACGGCCTGACGCTGGTGCTGCTGAGCTTCGGCATCGCAAGCTTTGTGGGCACCTCCCTTTCGGCGGTGTTTCTTAAGCGTTCGCTAAAGCTCGCGCTGGCCGTGGCGCCTTTGGTGCTGGCGCTGAGCGCGCTGGTTCTGGTGCTGTGGGGGACGGATAAGATCGTGGCGTCGGCCATCGCCATTATTTGGGGCTTTGCCTTTGCGCTGATACCGGTCGGCTGGTCTACGTGGATCACCCGTTCGCTTGCCGATCAGGCTGAAAAAGCGGGATCTATTCAGGTAGCGGTCATCCAGCTTGCCAACACCTGCGGCGCCGCGGTCGGCGGTTACGCGCTGGATAACCTGGGCCTGCTCTCACCGCTAGTGCTTTCCGGCAGCCTGATGCTTCTCACGGCGGCGTTGGTGGCTGTGAAGGTGCGGGTTAACTAATTTTTGTTAGGTGGCGCGTGGCTTACCGGCCCTACGGGCCACAAAAGAGTAAGGTGGATTGGCGAACGCGCCATCCACCAGCCTTACATCAATCATCCCCGATAAAAAGGTTTATCCCCCAATATCGTCGCGCGGTGCATGATGCGGCGCGCCGGAAGGTAATCGGCGTTCGCATAATGCTGCGTGACGCGGTTATCCCAGATGGCGATGTCGTTTTCCTGCCAGCGCCAGCGCACCTGGAACTCCGGTTTAGTGATATGGGCGAAGAGGAACGCCAGCAGCGCGTCGCTCTCTTTCTGGGAAAGATCGACGATGCGTGTGGTGAATCCTTCATTAACAAACAGCGCCTGCTTGCCGCTCACCGGATGGGTGCGGATAACCGGATGCGTAAGCGGCGGATTTTTGGCGACGGCCTCGCGCCAGCGCGCGTGTTCCGCCTCGGTGCGGTTATGCTTATATTCCGGGAACGATTTTCTGAAATCGTGCTCCGCCTTAAGGCCGGACAGCAGGCGCTTAAAGGGCTCGGACAGCGCCTCGTATGCCGCAATACCGCTGGCCCACAGCGTGTCGCCACCCGTTTCCGGCAACAGCTTCGCGGCGAGGATCGCCCCGGCAGGCGGCGTGTCAATAAAGGTCACATCGGTATGCCAGTTGTCGTTATCCGGCGGGTTAGCGTTGTGGGTATCCAGCAGGATAATTTCTTCCACGCCTTCCGCGTGCGGATAAACCGGATGAATGTGCAAATCGCCAAAACGCAGTGCCAGCCCGCGCTGCTGCGCCGGAGTAATCGGCTGATCGCGGAAAAACAGCACCTGATGGCGGATCAGCGCATGATAAATTTGCTCGAACTGGTTATCACTCAGCCCGCGCGTTAAATCCACGCCCTCGACAAGCCCGCCGATATACGGCCCCAGCGGCTTAATGCTTACTCTTTCACTCATTGTCCTTCTCCATGCCACGGGGTTAAACGGCGCTGCAACGCGCGCAGACCCAGCTCTAAACAAAATGCGATAACGGCGATCACGCCGATGCCGGCCAGCACCACGTCGGTCGCCAGAAACTCACCGGCGGACTGCACCATAAACCCCAGCCCGCGGGTGGCGGCGATAAGCTCCGCGGCCACTAAAGTTGACCAGCCCACGCCCAGCCCAATGCGGAACCCGGTCAGAATCTCGGGTAAGGCACCTGGCAAAATCACGTGCCATACAACCTGCGCTCGCGAGGCTCCCAGCGCACGGGCGGCGCGCACACGAACCTGCTGGGCACTGCGCACGCCGGCCATGGTGGACATCGCTACGGGCGCGAAAATCGCCAGATAAATCAGCAGGATCTTCGAGGTTTCGCCGATGCCGAACCAGATGACCATCAGCGGTAAGTAGGCCAGCGGCGGCACCGGGCGATACAGCTCGATCAGCGGATCGAGGATGCCGCGCACCGTCGGGCTTAGGCCCATCGCGATGCCGACCGGAATGCCAATCAGCACCGCCGCTGTCAGCGCGGTAAGGATGCGCAGCAGGCTGGCTGCGAGATGCTGCCAGAGCGTCGCATCCATAAAGCCTTGGGGACCGGCGATGCTAATCAGCTTGCTTAACACCTGGCCCGGCGGCGGCAGAAACAGCGGGCTTATCCACTGCTCGGCGGCCACCCACCACCACAGCACAACGATGGTGGTCAGCGTAACGAGGCTTAACGTAATCTGGCGCGAGAACGGCCAGCGCAGGGCGAGACGCCTGCGACGAGGTTTATCTGGGATCGCGATGCTCACTGGAAGCCCTCCCGCTGTTCAAATACACGGCTAAGCACATACTCGCGCCTGGCGATAAATTCAGGATCGGATTTAATGCTGCGGCAGGATTCGCCCGCGGCAAAGCGGCGGCCAAAATCGAGCGGCAGACGCTCCAGCACGCGCCCCGGCCCTGACGACAGCAGCACCAGCTCGGTGGCGAGGAAGACCGCCTCTTCGATGTCATGGGTGATAAGCAGCACCTGGCGGCGGCTCTCATGCCACAGTTTTAACAGCAGGGTCTGCATCTGTTCGCGGGTAAAGGCATCCAGCGCGCCAAAGGGTTCGTCGAGCAGCAAAAGCTGCGGCTGGGTGGCAAGGGCGCGGGCGATGCCCACCCGTTGCCGCTGGCCGCCGGAGAGCTGCCAGATGGCGCGCTCCGCCTTATCCTCCAGCCCAACTTTGCGCAGCATATCGCGCGCGATTTGCTCTCTTTGCGGCTTCGGCTGCCCGGCAAGCTGCAGGCCGAAGGCGACGTTGTCCAGCACCGTTCGCCACGGCAGCAGCCCTTCGTTTTGAAAGACCACGCCGCGCTCGGCGCCCGGACCGGTTACCTGCTTGCCCTGTAAGGTAATGCTGCCGGTGTGATAAGGAACAAAGCCTGCTATCAGGTTTAACAGCGTCGTTTTTCCGCAGCCGGACGGGCCGAGCACCACCAGCAGCTCCCCTTCATCCACCGTCAGGCTGATGTCGTTGAGGACGGTTTTACCGGCATAGTCTGCACTGAGTCCTGAAACCTGTAACATGGCCTGCCTCCTTACTGCGCCAGCGTTTTCACGAAGCGGTCGGTGACGAACTGGCTGTAGTCCGCTTCCACCGCCGGGACTTTGCCCTGCGACTTCAGGAACTGCGCGGTGTCGACGATCGCTTTATTTACCGGACCGCTAAGCTGCTCGGTCTGCTGCTCCGGCGTGAGGTAGGTATTGCCCTTCACCAGCGCCGGCACGTCGTTTTCCGGGACGCCGCTCAGGCGGGAAAGCTTGCTGAGGTTATCCGGCTGTTTGAGCCAAACATCTGGATTATCGATGTAGCCTTTTTGCGCGGCGAGGGCGCTTTTAGCGAAGGCCGCCACCACGTCAGGATGCTGCTGGGCAAAGTCTTTACGCACGACCCAGACGTCAAGCGTCGGCGCGCCCCATTTGCCCACCTGCGCGGAATCGGTCAGCACGGTGCCGTCTTTTTCCAGCTCGTTCACCGCAGGCGCCCAGACATAGGCGCCGTCGATATCGCCACGCTGCCAGGCGGCGATAATCGCCGGAGGCTGAAGATTAAGGATTTGCACCTGGCCGGGCTTGATGCCCCAGTGTTTCAGCGCCGCCAGCAGGCTGTAGTGCGTGGTGGAGATGAAAGGAACGGCGATGCGCTTACCGATCAGATCCTTTGGATCGGTGATGCCTTTTTTAACCACCAACGCCTCGGAGTTGCCGAGCTGGGATGCCAGCAGGAACACTTCAATTGGCACCTTCTGGCTGGCGGCGACCGCCAGCGGGCTGGAGCCGATATTGCCGATCTGCACGTCGCCGGAGGCCAGGGCGCGCACTACGCTCGCCCCGCTGTCGAACTTGCGCCATTCCACTTTCGCGCCGCTGTCTTTAGCAAAGGTATTGTCGGCCTGCGCAACTTTCGCAGGCTCCGCGGAGGTCTGATACGCCACGGTAACGTCTACCGCGAACGCCGGTGCGGCAATAAAGGCCAGCGCTGCCAGCCAAAAAGAGTGTCGTGATGCTGCCATGGTGTCTGCTCCTGTCTCGATGATGTGAGCAGTATTTCCAACGGCGGGGATTACATAAAAGAATTAAAAATTATCGCTAATGCTTTTATGTCCTTAGATAAGATTTTGCTTTGGATAGCTGGAGAATGGCAAAGACGAAAAAGGAAAAAGCGCCCCTGCCGACGCATCTCTAAGACACAAGCTTCTGCTTAAAGCTTTTCCGCCGCCCTGCGCCTTGTTAATATTTTGTTATGTGACAGCTAAGCCGAGGCGCGATTTTGCCCAATTTTGATTTGCAGGATTTATACGCGTTTATCGCGCTATGCGAGCACGGCAGCTTTCGCTACGCGGCTGAGGCAATCTGTATTTCGCAGTCTGCGTTGAGTCGACGTATCGAAAAGCTCGAATCCTCCCTTGGCGTGCGGCTCTTTGACAGAACGACACGCAGCGTAACGCTGACGCAAACAGGAAGAACCTTTGCGCCCCGCGCCCGGCATCTGTTAAGCGACTTTGAGGACGCCCTTAACGGCATCAGCGAGCGTACGGCCTTCGGCAGCGGTATGGTGACCGTCGCCTGCGTGCCTTCCGCCGCCTATTATTTTATGCCGCGGGTCATTGCGCGCTTCAGGACGCAGTTCAAAAAAATCCGCATCCGGCTTATCGATACCAGCGCCGGGAATGTGTATACCGCCGTGCATAACAAACAGGCCGATTTCGGCTTAAGCTTTCTCTCCAGCGGTGAGTCGGACCTGACGTTTCTGCCTTTAGCCGATGAAACCTACCAGGTGATTTGCCCGCCTGCTCACCCCGTCGCACAGCGCGACAGCCTGACGTGGCAGGAGTTTTTCAACGCCGATTATATCTGGCTGAATAAATCTTCCGGCAACCGCCACCTGCTCGATCGGGCGCTGGGCGAAATGACCCGGCGCCGTGCCCCCGTGTGCGAAACGCAGCACGTCACGACCATGATGGGCATGGTCGAAGCGGGGCTGGGAATTGCGGCGGTGCCCTCCATGGCCCTTCCTGACAGCGGGCATCCTTTGCTGGTGCAAAAACCCCTGACGGAGCCGGTGGTTAAAAGGCAGGTCGGGCTGATCAAAAGGGCGGGAACGGCGCTGCCCCCCGTGGCGGCCGAGCTGGAGAAAACGATTATCGGGCTATTCCGCCCGTAGCCGGCAGCGGGTCCAGCCCCGTCTGGCGCACTGCCGTTTGTGCTTCAGACGACGCCAGATAGCGAAGCAGCCGCCGAGCCTGCTGCTGATGAGGCGCTCCCGCCACGACCGCGCCGGCAAAACGCGTGACGTACTGAACGGATTCAGGAATACGACCGATAAATTTAGCGCCTTTCACCGGCAGCAGCTCGCTCACCTGCTGAAAACCAATCTCCTCGTCGCCCCTGGCCACGACGGACGCGACGGGGATCTTTTCTATCATCCTCGCCTTATCCCTGACCTGCGCGGCAATGCCCAGCCGGTTAAAAAGCTCCGCCTGCACATAACGTCCGCTGGCGCTGTCGGAATAAGCAATGGACTTCGCCTTCAGCAAAACGGCTTTCAGATTATCGACACTGCTGATATCCGGGGCGGCGGCACCTTCGCGTACCACGGCGCCGATGCGGGAATCCGCAAGCTCGGTACGGCTGCCTTGCGCAATCTTTCTTTGCTTATTCAGGTCGTCTAACGCGTAGCCGACCATGATAACCACATCCGCCGGCTGGCCTGCCGATAAACGGTTAGGAATAGCCTCCGGCGAATTGCCCATCGACGGTCCGTGAATAATATGCACGGTATCGCCCGTTGCGGCCTGATACTGCGGCGCAAGCTTATCCAACGCCGCTGAAAATCCGCCGGAAATCATAACCGTGATGTCTTCCGCGCCCGCCGTCGCGCAGAAAGTTATCGCCAATACAAAAGCGGCGGCCCGGAACGTAAAAGATTTCATTTTTTCTTCCTTAGCTAAATGATTTACGGGCATGCCAGCTACGATCGGATGCCTGACGATAGAGCCACAGCGTGGCAAGCAGCGCGCAGACGGCGGCGAAGCTCATCCAGTAACCGGGAGCCGCTTTGTCGCCGGTATACTGAATCAGCGCGGTAGATACCGCCGGCGTAAAGCCGCCAAACAGCGCCGTGGCCAGACTGTAAGCCAGAGAGAATCCCGCCACGCGAACCTCTGCGGGCATAATTTCCGCCAGCGCGGGGATCATCGCGCCGTTATAGAGACCATACATAAATGACAGCCACAGCAGCACGGCCAGCATCATGCCAAAGCCGGGCGCGTTAGCCAGCAGGGTGAGCGCGGGCCAGGTGGTAAAGATGGCCAGCAGCGTCATGGCAATCAGTACCGGCTTGCGCCCGAGGCGATCGGAAATGGCCCCGCCGATCGGCAGCCAGATAAAATTCGAAATAGCGACCAGCAGCGTCACCAGCAGGCTGTCTGACGAACTTAACAGCAGGACTTTTTTACCGAAGGTAGGCGCATAGACGGTGATCAGGTAAAAGGCGGTCGTGGTCATCGCCACCATCATCATGCCGGCAATCACCACGCGCCAGTTATTCAGTAACGTTTTCAGCGCCGGGCCTAATTCGAGATGGCTGGCCCGCTTTGCAAACTCTTCGGTTTCATCCAGATGACGGCGCAGCATAAAGATAAACGGCACGATCAGACAGCCGATAAGGAAAGGAATGCGCCATCCCCACGCGTGCAGGGTGCTTTCGTCCATCAGCAGATTAAGGGCGTAGCCGAGCGAGGCGGCCACCATAATGGAAACCTGCTGGCTGCCGGACTGCCAGCTGGTATAAAAACCTTTGTGCCCGGGCGTGGCGATTTCAGAAAGATAGACGGAGACGCCGCCCAGCTCCGCGCCCGCCGAAAAGCCCTGCAACAAACGGCCGCACAGAACGAGCAGCGGCGCCCATAATCCAATGGTGTCGTAGCCGGGCACCAGCACGATTAAAAACGTGCCCAGCGCCATAATGGACAGGGTGACAATCAGCCCTTTCCGCCGTCCGACCTTATCTATCCACGCGCCAAGGACCACCGCGCCAATGGGGCGCATCAAAAATCCTGCGCCAAAGACGGCAAAGGTCATCATCAGCGAGGCGAACTCGTTTTCAGCCGGAAAGAACACATGGGCAATATAGGTGGCATAGAAACCGAACAGGAAGAAATCAAACTGCTCAAGAAAGTTTCCTGAGGTGACCCGCAGGATAGCCATTGCCCTGGAGCGAAAAGTCGGTGTGTCAGCAGCAAAAGGCATATCGCCCTCCATTAATTAACAATAATCTTTAGTTTTATTAACCTTTAATCAACCAT
The DNA here is from genome assembly GCF_003628475.1 of Enterobacter sp. R1(2018). Lineage (GTDB taxonomy): Bacteria > Pseudomonadota > Gammaproteobacteria > Enterobacterales > Enterobacteriaceae > Dryocola. Next base: position 217,324 of record NZ_RCAA01000033.1, read on the forward strand.
GAGAGTGCGATATTTACGTCGCCTGTATAAGTGCATTCCCCGCATGCATTCATGCGACAGACGCATCAATTTAATGACGAGCGTGGGTTAACGCGGCCCGGCGAAGGCCACGGCAGGAATTAATCCTTCCGGCGTGAGGCGCATTACGTGAGGTTCACCACATTTAGCGGCTGGAGAGTTTACTGATAAGGACCGAAACGGACGGCAGGCGCATTGTCGTTTGGCGGCGGGCGGGAAAGC
>NZ_RCAA01000033.1:217691-226387 GCF_003628475.1 Enterobacter sp. R1(2018)
TGACCGCCGTTGCCAACGATGGCGTGCCAGTAGCGGTCCGTCTCTTCCTGATCGTCGGTGGCTATCTGAAAAGAAAAGGCTTCATTGTGTTTGAAATGCGGCCCGCCGTTAAGGCCGATACAGGGCACGCCAGCGACGATAAATTCGACGACGATTGTGTCGCCGGCCTTGCCGTCCGGATAGTCGCCGGGCGCCGGAATAACGGCGCCAACGCTGCTGTCCGGAAAGGTCGCAGCGTAGAAACGAGCGGCGTCTTCCGCATCATGATCGTACCAGATACAGACTGTGTTCTTAGCCATAAGCGAGCCTGCCTGCTGTTTTCTTATTTCTTACCGGGCGGCACCGCTCCCCGTGCGCTCAGTTCCGGTCACTCTACCCGCAGTGCCTTACCGACATTGCGCCTGTTGTGTTTTGCCAACAATAAGTATGGATCGGATCTGGTTTATGCGGCCGTAAAAGCCACGATCTGTGGCCTGTATCGCTTACAGAGAAAAGCCATAAAAAAAGGCCATCCGCCGGATGACCTTTTTTTAATATTATCCTGCTTCCCGCATGAAATATCAGGATTCGTGTAATGGCCAGGACTCGAACAGGTAGCCGTCGAAGTTAATATCATCCACGTCGGAGAGCTCCAGCAGCCGCAGCTTAACGTTTTCAAGGTGCTGCCACATCGCCAGTTTGGCGGCGCGGGCATCTTTCTTGATCAGCGCGGCGAGGATCTGCTTATGGTCGACGAGCCACTCTTTGCGGTACTGGGTGTCTTTCAGGTGACGGTGCAGCTGGATCCACATGGGGTTGTTAACGCGCCACTCCCAGGATTGCTTAAACAGCTCCACCAGCATGCTGTTATGGGTCGCCTCGGCAATAGCCAGGTGAAACTGCATATCGCCGACCTCATGCTCGTCGGAAACCAGATCCTGCTCCTGAATCTGCAGCGCACGACGCATTTTAATGATGTCGTCGCGGGTAGCCTGCAAAGCGGCAAATTCAGCGATATTGCTTTCCAGCAGCTGACGGGCCTGCAGAAGTTCAAAAGGCCCGGCATCGTTGCACTGGCTGACGCCGTTCTCTTCGCTTTGCTCTTCATCATTGCCGGGAATGCGCACCACGTAAATGCCCGCGCCTCTGCGCACTTCTACGATGCCTTCGATTTCCAGCATAATCAGGGCTTCGCGCACCACGGTTCTGCTGACATCCAGCATATCGGCGATTTCACGCTCCGGCGGAAGACGCGCGCCCATGGCATATTTTTTATCAACGATCATCGAGCGCAGCATCATGCCCACTTCCTGGTAGGGGCGCTGCTGGGATGTGGCCTGTTTCATGGTGATTTTGATTTCACTTTTCTGGATTAGCTCCGCCATACCGGAGGCAATCCAAACTATACCATAAGAGATGCAAAAGTGATTAGCTCTCAGGCTAAGCGAAAGCAAGCGCAGGAAATTAACTCTTTAATTTAGCTGTTTTTTTCTCAAATGCAGCGGCGACAGAACGGCTGTTTCACCCTTCTGTCGCCACGCAGGCCCCGGCATCAAATCCCGGGAAAACTTATTTTATCGTGAAGTAACGCTGCGCGTTATTGAAGCAGATATCCTGCACCATACGGCTCAGCATCGCCTCGTCATCCGGGATCTCTCCGTCCTGCGCCCACTGGCCGATCAGATTGCAGAGAATACGGCGGAAATATTCGTGGCGCGTGTAAGAAAGGAAGCTGCGGGAGTCGGTCAGCATACCGACAAACTGGCTTAGCAGGCCCATCTGCGAGAGCTGTTCCAGCTGGCGCAGCATGCCGTCTTTCTGATCGTTAAACCACCAGCCGGAGCCGAACTGCACTTTGCCGGCGATGCCCGGCCCCTGGAAGTTGCCGATCATCGTCGCCAGCACTTCGTTATCCCCGGGATTCAGGCAGTAAAGGATCGTTTTCGGCAGCTCGTCGGTAATATCCATGCTGTCGAGCAGGCGGGAGAGCGCCCAGCTGATTTTATTATCGCCGATGGAGTCAAAACCGCTGTCCGGCCCCAGCTGGCGGAACATACGGGTATTGTTGTTGCGGATTGCGCCGATGTGCAGCTGCATTACCCAGCCGCGCGCCGCGTACTGGCGGCCCAGCCAGACCAGCACGGCGGTGGAGAACTGGGCGATTTCAGGCTCGCTCAGCGCCTCTCCCCGCAGACGTTTGCCAAGAATGGCGTCGAGCTGCGCGTCATCAGGCACCGGCGCAAAGCGCAGCGTTTCAATGCCATGGTCGGCGGCGCGGCAGCCGCAGGCGGCAAAGTGCTCCAGGCGACGGCCAAGCGCCTGGCGTAGATCGTCAAAACGGGTAATGCTGATATCCGCCGCCGCTTCCAGCTTAGCCAGATAATCCACGAAGCCGTCCTGCTCGATTTTAAAAGCTTTATCCGGACGCCAGCTCGGCGCGACTTCTGTCTCGATGCTGTCGTCGGCGGCAATCTGACGATGATATTCCAGAGAATCCACCGGATCGTCAGTCGTGCCCACCATACGCACGTTCATCTGGCGCATGATGCCGCGGGCGGAGAACTCAGGCGTAGCCAGTTTTTCATTGCACTGCTGCCAGATATCGTCGGCGGTATCCGGGCCGAACAGCGTGCCGGTGATGCCGAACGGGCGGCGCAGCTCAAGGTGCGTCCAGTGATAAAGCGGGTTGCCCAGGGTTTTCGGCACCGTTCTGGCCCACGCCATGTACTTCTCATAGTCGCTGGCCCCTTTGCCGGTAATCAGCGACTCTTCCACGCCCGCGCTGCGCAGCGCCCGCCACTTATAGTGATCGCCCTCCAGCCAGATCTGCCCCAGGTTATCGAAACGGCGATCTTCCGCTATCTCCCTGGGATTCAGATGGCAGTGGAAATCATAAATCGGCATATCCGCGGCGTACCTGTGGTACAGCGTGCGGGCAATGTCGTTTTTCAGTAAAAAATCTTCCGTCATAAATGCCGTCATTGCTTTTCTCCTTACTCGTTCAGCGCTGCAACCGCCGCGCGCGCACCGTGCTGCAACAGCCGTTGATAAGCCTCGGTTACGGCCCGCACGAACTCGCTATTTCCCGGCAGGTCGCTGCCAAAGATGGATTCAATCGCCAACAGGGCGCGCACGCGCTCTTCCGGCGCCTGATGCTGCTGATGGATTGCCTGATACTGCGCAGCCAGCGGGTCGACCACATCAATGGCGTTTCCCTGTTCATCCACGCCGCTCACATAGCGCATCCAGCCCGCCACGCCCAGCGTCAGGTGGCGATAATCATCGCCCTGCTGCAGATGCAGGCGAATCGGATCCAGCAGGCGCTGCGGCAGTTTCTGGCTGCCGTCCATCGCGATCTGCCAGGTGCGGTGCTTGAGCGACGGGTTGGTGAAGCGCGCGATCAATAAGTTGGCGTACCCTTCCAGATCGGTGCCTTCCGGCATTGAGAGCGTCGGTGCCTGCTCTTTGAGCATCAGCGCGAGCGCCGCTTTGCGGCAGGCGGGATGGGTCATGGTATCCGCGATGGTGTCATAGCCGCCGAGATAGCCCAGATACGCCAGGAAAGAGTGGCTGCCGTTGAGCATACGTAGCTTCATCATCTCAAAAGGCACCACGTCCGCCACAAACTGAGCCCCGACTTTATCCCAGTCCGGGCGGCCGTTGACGAAGTTATCTTCAATTACCCACTGGCGGAACGGCTCGCAGGCGATAGCACAGGGGTCATAGACACCCAGTTGATCGGCAACAACCTGTAGTGTTTCTTCCGTCGCCGCCGGGACGATGCGGTCGACCATGGTACACGGGAAGGTGACATTTTCAGCGATCCATGCCGCCAGCCCGGCGTCGCGCGCCTTCGCCAGTCCGAGTACGGCGGCTTTCGCCACGTGGCCGTTCTCGCGCACGTTATCGCAGGAAAGCACGGTAAAGGCTTTCAGCCCCTGCTCACGGCGCATGCTTAGCGCCTCGACGATATAGCCGATGGCCGATTTCGGCTGCTGCGGATACGTAAGATCGTTTTTAATCAGCGGATTGTTTAGATCCAGCTCGCCGCTGGCGGCGTCGGTGCAATAACCTTTTTCGGTCACGGTGAGCGAGACAATGGCGGTTTCCGGGCGCGCCATCGCCTTCAGGATCCCTTCATGACCGTCGAATTCCGGGTGCAGCGCTTCGGTCATGGAACCGATAATTTTCAGCTCGGTGCTTTCCGCGCCGCGCTCTGCAACGGTATACAGCAGATTTTGCGCTTTCAGATTCTCAATCAGGCGCGCGTCATTGCCCGGCATCAGGTTAACTTCGCAAATGCCCCAGTCGCTGTCGCTTTCCTCAAGCAAATGATGGGTAAACAGCGCCTGGTGCGCGCGGTGAAACGCGCCGCAGCCCAGATGAACAATACGGGATACCAGACGCGATCCGTCCCGCTGCGGGCGGGCGACGGAAACCGTGCCGGTGGCGATATTCTGTTCCATTGCAAACTCCTGTCGTGCGACGTCTTCGCCCGCAGGGTGTGGGGCGAGAAGGTGGCTTTGATCTTAAATAGGGGAAACCGCATGACGCGCTGCGCCATGCGGAGGATGGTTAGTTGCTGAAAAAAGCGCGCTGTATAGCCAGCTCGACGCCGCGAACTTCCGCCAGGCCTTTCAGGCGGCCAATCGCCGAATAGCCAGGGTTGGTTTTCTTTTTCAGATCGTCCAGCATCTGATGGCCGTGATCCGGGCGCATCGGGATCGGATCGTCTTTCCCTTCTGCTTTGCGGCGGTGCTCTTCTTCAGCGATGGCTTTCACCACTTCATACATATCCACATCGCCATACAGATGCGCGGCTTCGTGGAAGGTTTTGGGGTTTTCTTCACGCAGCGTGGAGCGCAGATGCGTGAAGTAGATGCGTGGGCCGAACCTTTTGATCATATCAACCAGATCGTTGTCCTCGCGCACGCCGTAAGAGCCGGTGCACATGGTGAAGCCGTTCGCCATACTGCTTACGGTGTCCACCATCCACTGCATATCTTCAACGGTAGAGACGATGCGCGGCAGGCCGAGAATAGGACGCGGCGGATCGTCCGGATGAACCGCCATGCGTAAGCCGACCTGTTCCGCCACCGGAACAATGCTCTGCAGGAACCAGGCGAAATTTTCGCGCAGTTTCGCTTTGTCGATATCTTTGTAGGTCGCCAGATGGCTGCGGAACTGATCCAGGGTGTAGCCTTCTTCCGCGCCCGGCAGGCCGGCGATGATGTTGCGGGTCAGGCGCTCTTTGTCTGCGTCGCTCATCGTGGCGAAACGCGCGTTTGCCTGCTCGATCTCTTCCGCCGTGTAATCGGCTTCCGCCCCCTGGCGCCGCAGAATATGTAATTCAAAAGCGGCGAACTCGATCTGGTCGAAACGCAGGGCTTTAGAGCCGTCCGGCAGCACATATTCAAGGTCGGTGCGGGTCCAGTCCAGTACCGGCATGAAGTTGTAGCAAACGGTGTAGATGCCGCATTGCGCCAGGTTGCGCAGGGTCTGCTGGTAGTTTTTGATCCACAGATCGTACTGTCCGGTATGGGTTTTAATGTCTTCGTGGATCGGCACGCTCTCGACGACCGACCACACCAGACCCGCCTCTTCAATAATGGCCTTGCGTTTAAGGATCTCTTCAACCGACCAGACTTCACCGTTCGGGATCTGATGTAAAGCCGTTACCACGCCGGTTGCGCCAGCCTGGCGTACGTCTGACAGCGTTACCGGATCGTTAGGACCGTACCAGCGCCAGGTTTGTTTCATGTGCAATTTCCTCTTCTTTCGGTGGCATCGTTGTGGTTGACCAATCGCTATCCGTTTACCGGAGCGCTCACCGTACAACGGAGTATTACGCATTAAGTTCAGCCAGAATGACGGCAATGTCAACCACAACATGTTAATTGGTTAACCACATCACAAACAACAACACTTCTGGTCATCCAATTTTATTTATTTGATCAGAATCAAATTTTAGCGTGCAAAAAAAACACAAGATGCAGCCAGACGTGGTTTCACGCACTCAGCCTGAAAGGATTGCGGCCACGATCAAGGCGCGGTTACAGCCACACTTTTCTGATACGCAGCATGTGGTCAACCAATTCACATGATTTCAGTTTTCCCCGCCAGCATCAGATGGCGTGAAGGCAGTGTTCTTAACGAGGCTTTATCATGAAGTTAACGAAATTAAGATGGTGGATTATCGGTCTGGTCTGCCTGGGGACCATCGTGAACTACCTGTCCCGCAGTTCGCTCAGCGTCGCGGCACCGGCGATGATGAAAGAGCTCAATTTTGATGAACAGCATTACTCCTGGGTGGTAAGCGCCTTCCAGCTTTGCTACACCATCGCGCAGCCGATTACCGGCTATCTGATGGATGTCATCGGGCTGAAGATCGGCTTCTTTATCTTCGCCTTGCTCTGGTCGGTGATTAATATGGCCCATGCGCTGGCAGGCGGCTGGATAAGCCTTGCGTTCCTGCGTGGCCTGATGGGGCTGACCGAAGCGTCCGCCATTCCCGCGGGAATTAAAGCGAGCGCCGAATGGTTCCCGACCAAAGAGCGCGGCATCGCCGGCGGCCTGTTTAACATCGGGACTTCTATCGGCGCCATGCTGGCGCCGCCGCTGGTGGTCTGGGCGATGCTGACCTTCGCGGATAGCGGCATCGGCACCGAAATGGCGTTTGTCATTACCGGCGCCATCGGCGTGCTGTTCGCCATCACCTGGTTCCTGATCTATAACTCGCCGAACAAGCATCCATGGATCACCCATAAAGAGCTGCGCTACATCGAAGACGGCCAGGAAAGCTATCTTCAGGACGATAACAAAAAGCCGGCCGTCAAAGAGATCCTTAAGCAGCGTAACTTCTGGGCGCTGGCGATCACCCGTTTCCTGGCCGACCCGGCGTGGGGCACCCTGAGCTTCTGGATGCCGCTGTACCTGATTAACGTCATGCATCTGCCGCTAAAAGAAATCGCCATGTTCGCCTGGCTGCCGTTCCTGGCGGCGGACTTCGGCTGCGTTGCGGGCGGCTTCCTGGCGAAGTTCTTTATGGACAAGATGAAGATGACCACCATCAACGCGCGCCGCGCCAGCTTTACCATCGGCGCCGTCCTGATGATCTCTATCGGCTTCGTCAGCATCACCACTAACCCGTATGTCGCCATCGCGCTGATGAGCATCGGCGGTTTCGCTCATCAGACGCTTTCTACGGTGGTCATCACCATGTGCGCCGATTTGTTTAAGAAAAACGAGGTGGCGACCGTGGCGGGCATGGCGGGCTCTGCGGCATGGATGGGGCAGCTGAGCTTCAACCTGTTTATGGGCGCGCTCGTCGCGGTAATCGGCTACGGTCCGTTCTTCGTTGCGCTGAGCATGTTCGATATCATCGGCGCCATTATTCTGTGGACGCTGATTAAGGATCCAGCGAAGCATAACCCGCAGGCTGCGGCGCGGACGTTAGCGTCCCAGAGCTAACCGCCGCCCTGTGTTAACGGCCACCCTGCGGTGGCCGTTGGCGTTTCACTTAAGCATGAAGTCATACTGAACGCTCATTTTCACATCCCAGTAGTTCAGCCGATCGCCCAGCGCGCTGCCGTCGCGCTTTTCCCTGCCCTTATCGGCGGCGAGGAAAAGGTTCATTCCCCGCAGCGGCCCCTCTTCCACCTTATAATTAACCGCGCCTAACATTCCCAGGCCCTTAATTTGCACATCGCGCGGGCTGGACTCGTAGCCGCGGGTGACGACGGGCGCAAGGGTCATGGTCAGCTGCGGCGTGAGGCGATAGTTAACCCCCGCCTGCCAGGACTGCATCCCTTCCCGGTTACGATCGAGGCTGAGCGAGAAGGGATAACCGATATCGGTATCCACCACCGCGCCGCTGATGGCGTGCTGCAGATAGCCCCCGCTTGCGAACAGCCCGCCCCACGGCGCGCTCCAGGTCAGCTGGCCGCTGACCAGCCCGGTTTCGTCAGGCAGGGACGACGAGCGGCTTAGTCCTTCCAGCTTTGCGTAAAACCCCAGCAGCTCGCCTTTCAGGGCATAATCTTTCGCCAGCGGAATACGCTTTTCGAAAATGCTTTGCGCCTGGGTCGAGACGTCATCCTGCACCGAGCCGCCAATGGAATAACGGCTGTTTTCATCGTGCCAGCTGGCGGCTAAAAACGTGCGCGGCCGGTGCCTGTCGTATTTACCCTTCCTGCTGTTATAGACGCCTTCATCACGCACGCCGGTGGCGGAGTCGGTCCACTGAAACACGCGGGTGCGCCACATGGCCCAGAGTTCCACATTCGGCGTCAGCGCCACCTGACCCAGCGCCCCTTCGGATACCGTAGGCAAGGTACGCTGCGAGCTGCCTGCAATCAGCGGGATGCGCCAGGGCAGGCTGCCGTAGCTGTAATCAGTGCCGAAGCGGCCGAGCTTTAAGCGAATATTTTCCGCCGGCTTAAGTTTTATCGCCCCCAGCGCATAGCCAAAGCTTTCATGTCCGTCTAAATACCAGCGCGTGCTCATATCATTGCGCGCGCCAAGCTTATAGACATAATAAGCGCCGCCTTCGACGCCAATAAACTGCGAAAAATATTCGCTGTTAAAATCAACCAGCCCGCCCTGCACCCAGGCGTAAATATCCCGGCCCGCGCCGGCGCTCGGTTTATCGGCTCTGCGTAATTCATTTTTCAGTCTGAAACGTAATGCGGATTCGTCGTCGGAAATGGGTATGGCCC
>NZ_RCAA01000033.1:226397-227721 GCF_003628475.1 Enterobacter sp. R1(2018)
GGCCAGCGAAACAGCCGCTATCTTTGCGCTATTTTTCATCGTTTAACCTGTATATTTTAATTATTTTATGGGAAGGCTATTTAGTGAAATCTTTAATTAACTGCTGCTGTGATATTTTTCTTTTATCTATTTCCTGAATAATCTCTTTGAACTTTTTATCGGTCAGGGGATAAAACCAGATAATAATAAAGGCCAGCAGCATAAATCCGCAGGGCACCAGCGAAATGGACATGCGGATCCCCATAATCACCTCGGGCACCTGCGTCTGATTAGCAATATAGCCGCTGAGCCCCAGAATAAACGCCGGGATGGAGCCGCCTATCGCCTGCCCGCATTTACGGGTAAAAGAGAATAAAGAGTAGGTTAAGCCTTCGATACGAACGCCGGTGAGATACTCGCCATACTCGACGGTATCCGCCTCCAGCGCCCACATCACCGTCATCGTAATTCCCTGGCCGACGGAGGCGACCGCCAGCGCGGCAAGGGCCACGGGCACCGAATAGATCGACATGAAAAAGAACAGCAGATAGCCGCAGCTTCCGAGGATTGCCCCGAGCAAAAAGGTGCTTTTTTTACCCATCCGCTTCACCATGCCGGGCACCAGCGGGGCCGATGCGACGGTGCCGATCAGCATCTGGACGAGCACCATAACGGAAAAGAGCCCGGTATCGTTCAGCACATAGCGAACATAAAAAAGCGACGATGCGCTGACGGAGAAAGTGGAAATCAGCACGCACAGCGCCCCTGCGCAGAGCATGATAAGCGGCCGGTTTTGTTTCAGCGTTTGCAGGCTAATCTTCAGCGAAGGCTGGGCGACAATGCGCACTACGTTTTCGCTGGTCGATTTAAAGCAGATGAAATACAACGCCATACCGGTAACCGCCAGCACGATGGTCCAGAAATGGTACACCGAGGCCATCTCGCCGGGGCCGGCACGGGTGATGTTCGGCCCGATCAGAAAGGCCAGGCACACGAAGGTCAGAGAGCCCGCAATGCCGCGTGCGGCCCCCAGACGCGCGCGCGACTGGGGTTGCTGGGTCATGGCCGTGGCCAGCGACCCGTAGGGAATATTAACGATGCTGTAGCAAAGCCCCAGCCCCATATAGGTCAGGTAGGCGTAAATGACCTTGCCGCTGTGGCTCCACTCCGTGGGAACGCAGAACACCAGCACGCTAAACACCATTAACGGGGCGGAGCCGAACAGCAGAAAAGGCCGGAATTTCCCCCAGCGGGTATTGACGCTGTCGACGATGCGCCCCGCCGCCACGTCGGCGAAGGCGTCAAATACGCGGACCAACAGCAGCATGGTGCCGGCGGCGGCGGC
>NZ_RCAA01000033.1:227776-232952 GCF_003628475.1 Enterobacter sp. R1(2018)
ATCGCGAAGGCGAAGTTATTGGCGACGTCACCCAGGCTGTAACCCACGATGCTGCGCCAGGAGAGTTGTTGACTCATTGTTTCTCTCCCTGCTGGGGTTTCTCGCCAAAGCGCATGCCGGTCCAGCGTTTTTGCAGCAGGAAGGCCGCCGATTTGGGCTTTCTGTCGCGGGTAAAAATCCCTTTCCGGTTGCCGCCGACGCGCATAATACCCTGCGAAGTGGCGAAGTCGGCGAAGTTCCACACCTGCTCGCCGACCACCGCGCCGACGCGGTCAAACACGCGATGGTACATATCAAGCCAGGCGCACTGGTACTCTTCGCTCCACATATCGCCGTACATGGAATGCAGCCCCACGAGGGTATCGACGCCGTATTCGGTGATGATAATCGGGCGGTGCAGCTTCTCCTGCCAGGCCAGCAGCTCTTTTTCCAGCACCTTCTCCGCCTTCTGCAGATCGCCGCTTTGCACATACCAGCCGTAGTAGCGGTTCAGGCAAACCACGTCGAAGAGATCGGTAATGGTGTCGCTTTCCACATCGCAGAACATCACGTTCACGCAGGTTATCGGCCGGGTGGGATCGAGCTCGCGCGTGGCCTGCGCCAGCGGAGCGAAGTACTCCCGCGCCCCCCGCGGACGGGTATCCGGTTCGTTGGCGATACTCCACATCACCACGCTTGGGTGGTTCTTATCCCGGGCGATCAGCTCCCTGATGGCCTGCAGGTGCGCCTGCTGCGTTTCGTCGTTCACCGCCTCATCGCTGTAAAGCTCTTTAGGTTTTTCACCGGCTTCGAAGCCAATGCCTAAAGAGAGGTTAAAGCCGACGGCGGCCGTTTCATCGATGATGACGATGCCGTGTTCATCCGCCCAGTCGAGCATCTCTTCGGCATAAGGATAGTGAGAGGTGCGATAGGAGTTCGCCCCGATCCACTCCATCAGCGCGTGGTCGTGCACCATCAGCACGTTGTCGAAGCCCTTCCCGCGCAGATCGGCATCCTCATGGCGACCGAAGCCGGTGAAATAGAAGGGCTTATGGTTGATCAGGAACTGCTCGCCCTTCACGTCCACCGAGCGGATGCCGACGCGCAGCGGATATTCATCCTGCTCGCCCTGATGCTGCGCGATGACCCGCAGTTCATAAAGATAGCCCTCGCCGGGTTGCCACAGCTGCGGCGCCTGCAGCAGCAGTTCGCCTTCAGCACCCTGCCCCGACGCGACAAGCTGCTGCTCCGCATCGCGCAGCTCCACCCGCACCTCGCCGCCGGCGCGGGCCTGCCAGGCGACGGTGGCCTGAGCGAGATCTTCGGCAACATGGGTCACGACGGTAATGTCTTCAACAAAGGTTTGCGGCGTGGTGTAGAGCATTACGCTGCGGTGAATACCGGCGTAGTTAAAGAAATCGTGAAAATACGACTGCTCCTTCCTGCCGTCGTCGCGGCGCGACACGATGCCCGGCGGGATCGTCTGCCAGCTGAGTTCGTTATTTACGCACACCGTGATTCGCACGCGCTCCCCGGCGGCGGCAAAGCGGCTGATATCCGCTTCAAACGGTGTGTAGCCGCCCTGATGTTCCATCACGAAGCGGTCATTGACCCAGACTTTGCCGTAGTGGGTCACCGCGTCAAAGCGCAGGACGATACGCTGGCCGTCCCAGCCTTGTGGGATACGCACCTCACTCTGATACCAGACGTTGCCGACGTAGCTGCGGATTTCCGCATCGGCGAACTGATCGTTAAAGCTGCCCGGCACGGCAATCGCGCGGCTCAAGGGTAACGGCTGACGCCACCACTGCTGCACATTGCCGCAGTCGTCGGCATCCATGCAAAACGACCACAGGCCGTCGAGCTTTTTGATTTCCCGGCTGGCGGTTTCAACAGGACGTAACATTTTATGGCTCCTTGAAAGGTTAATGCATATTGGTCAACCAGAAGACATGGATAAGTTAACCAGTTATCTGATGGGAAATAGTTAACACGGAGCGATCGGATGGGAGAACGAAGAAAAAAGAGATCTGAAAGACAGGTCAAAGATCCAGTGATTGCGCAGGAATTTTTGTGCCGCCGGTCACGTTAACGGTTTTATACGCGTTGACTTATGCTAAAAAATAGTCAATCGAACGTTCATTCGAGTGCTTTTTGTAAAAAGAATTGCGTCATCGGGCGCTAAGCCGGTAAAGCGGCCGCCGTATGATGTTATTGGTTGACCAGATAAACTAAAAACAGAGAGTAGGCGTTCGCCGCCCATCTGGTTACACTGCTGTTTTCAACGCCAGAACGGGCCAACTTGATGGATAACATGCTTACCGAACCCTTGCCGACGCGTATCAGGATCCTGCGCGCGGCAAGGCAGTGCTTTGCGGAGAACGGTTTTCACAGCGCCTCGATGAAGACGATCTGCAGGGCCTGCGAGATGAGTCCCGGCACCCTCTATCACCACTTTCCCTCCAAAGAGGCGTTGATTGAGGCGATTATCCTTGAGGATCAGGAAAGAGCCCTCACCCACTTTCGCGATCCGCTGGCAGGTACAGGGCTGGTGGACTACCTGGTGGACTCGATGATTGAGGTGACCAAAGAGGACTGCGCCCAGCGTGCGCTGGTGGTGGAAATCATGGCCGAGGGAATGCGTAACCCGCTGGTCGCGGAAATGCTGAAAAGCAAATATCAGACCATTACCGGCTCCCTTGTCGAACGCTTTACGGAGGCGCAAAAGAAAGGGGAAATTGGCGCGCAGATAAATAAAGAGATAGCGGCCAGAATGCTGCTGGCCATTACCTACGGCATTTTGTCGGACAGCGAAGCGGCGGAAAACGCCCGGCACGCAACTTTTGCAGACACCTTCAGGAATCTGATTAAAGGCTTACTGAGCGTGCCGCAGAATTGATATTAATGCCCGGTACGCAACCTTTGCAGACACCTTCAGAAATCTGATTAAAGGCTTGCTGAGCGTGCCGCAGAATTGATATTTACGCTGCGGTGGCCTGCGCCACCGCCAATTGTACCTATGCCCGCTCAAAGCGCGGCGTCAGCAAATCTTCAATCAGCAGGTTAAGCAGCTCAAACAGCAGGCCGTTTAACGCGTCATGCACTTCCGGCGCTTGCCCGCCATCGCGTAAAACCCGCGTTAAGGCATGGCAATACTGGCGCAGCAGCTCTGAATCCCCGGCAATATGCTGCGGCCGGGTCGCGATAAGTTTTTCAGCCGTTAAGCGTTCAATCAGATACGGCGGCAGCGGTTTTTCCAGCTCCAGTTCCATCGCTTCCAGACAGTCAGCCAGGCGAATATAAAACGTCTGCTGGCGGGCGCGGTTAGAGCATTCGATAAGCTCGTCTGCCAGCTTTTCGCAGGTTTCCAGCAGCTCGAATAGATCCAGGGTCATGTAAACGGGAGAAGGGTTTGTTCGGGCGGGTGTGGTGTTTGTCATCATGGTAACGATCTCATTTAGGTGATTAAGATCATCGCCACCGGAGTTCCTACGCTCATGGTGGTGACGCTAATGGGGTGTAGGAAACCGGACACCTAAAACCGGCCAGCCCTAAGGCTGCCCCACCAGCGCCACCGTTGATAAGAATAAAGGTGTGCAGGTGCCGCGACAATAAAAAAGAGTATAAGCCTCAATAGATTGCCGTCAGGTGGTCTCGGGTTCCTACGCCCGGCACCAGAATTTGCTGGTGCAAAAACAGACTATCGCGGGAGATCGAGGCTAACAAGCGGAGAATAGCGGCTTTCAACGTTGCATTTCATCACTGCGAGATGTCTCTCAAAGTGGAGGAAAAGTGAGGTAGGTGCTTGGTTAACGATATTCGAAGGAACATTCGAACCGGAACTGTCCGGCGTCCAGATGATAATGATTGACTCGTTTTCTTCGATGGTGAACTTGTATGGCTGCCGGACATTTATCATGGATACATTCTGTCAGGAATGTTAAACCTGACAGAGTGTGTGGCTATACTTTATTAAACTCATTTTTAGCCAATAAAAAATTATCCCGACAGGATGTGTTACCAGCGTAATTCAGAGATTGGCATGAAGGTTACTGCCCTGACATTATTCATAACGTCATAGCTGATTTGCATACTGACAGGTATCGATCTTCCTTTAACTTCATAAAGATCTGTCCAGCCATACCCCCGTTTCATAACAACATAAGGAGGAGCACTTCTTAATGGAGTCCCTATATTCTCATGCACCCATTGTCGCGACATATTCTTTTTAAGCCCAAATGGTAGTTCATTAGGAAATACCCAATTATTCACGGCTTCATGCTGTATTCTGAGTGTAATGGATTTCAAAATTCTTCCTTGCCGCCAGAAAGAAAGAAATAGTCCTTCCCGGGCCATTTCAAGGCTAATAGTAGGCGTCCCTGTCGATCCCTTTGGTGGGGATTTATACGGTATTAAGTCAGCATCAAGCATATCTTGATAAGATTTACCGAGACTATTTATCAGTGTTTCAACGTTTACCGTCATTTGTACAACCCCACTTCACTGTTTAATTTATGCATTTTCATCCTTGCCGCCTCTACCTGGGTTTCGGTTGCGCCATGCTCCTTCAATGCTGGTTTAATGGTATTCAGGTTACGATCCACTGACGCCCTTAAGTCACGGGAATCCAAGTCAATCTGTGCGCGCGAATTACGACCGCCATAAGTTTCACTCAGCTTCTGATGTACTTCTTTAGGAACAACAATAGCTGCAACTTTATCAGTCAGTAGCATAATCTCATCATCATCGAGCAGCGGATAATTAGCTCTCAAATAATGGTCTACAGCAGCCCTTGAAGGTATATGATCCGCCTCATACATCCCCTGCCGCGAGCGCCGTTTGAAATCACTGTAAAGCTCAACCTCCAGAAGTTCTACCGGCGGCTTGCTCAGATAAATATAAATCGGCGGAATATCAGGCAGGGGCAGAATAAGGATGTAGTCTGCGAATTCCTTCTCTTCCGGCGCCGGGCTGGCCGTACTTTCAATCCTGATGTTTTCGGGGAGCGGATCAACAATTACCGGGTTCGGCAGTACCGGACGATCCTGATTACCGGTATTCGAGGGAACGTTCACATCTGAATTTTCCGGCGTCCAGATGATGACAATCGGCTCGTCTTCTTCCGTGGTGAAGGTGTACGCCTGGCGGGTATCATCCCACTCCATTTTGCGCACCCGCACCATGTCGCTGCCCGGCG
>NZ_RCAA01000033.1:233022-235740 GCF_003628475.1 Enterobacter sp. R1(2018)
AGCGGACGCGGCTTGGGGCCTGCCGCATCTGCTCGGCACGCATACGATCGATAAAATCCTGCTCGCCGTCGTTAAGCCTGCCGGGCATCATGCCTACCAGCAGCCCGGCAACCGGCGCTCCCACGCCGCCCGCCGCAACGCTTGCAGAGCGAGCCGCCCACGTGCCGTAGACAGGCGCCCTTCCGGCTAAAAGCTCAAGCGTGCTTGCGCCTGCGGTGGCCGTTTGTACCCTAGCTGTAGCCGCGGCGGCAGCTACAGCGGCCTGATAATCCATCTCCTCGTGATTGCCAAACCACCACTTATACAAAGCGCTGCGTTTCTTCGGCTTCGGTATTCCCTCCTGGCTTGTTGGCTTTTTCCTGGCTGCCTGCGCGCGCTGCGGGGCTTGTGAATCTGTCGCCGGAACATCCGCAGGTGCAGCACGGAAGAAAGCCATCTGCGCAAAATTGCTGTGCGGTTCGCGCTGGTCGCCCGCGTCGTTGCAGCCTTCGCCCCGCAGGCAGGATTTAGCAAAAACACGGTTGCGCTCCCGTTCTTCAGCCAGCCGTTCTTCTTCAACTGCCCATTCTGCCTGCCGGGCGGCAAGCAGAGCAGCGTACTTTTCCTGGGCGAGTACTTCCGGAGATTTACCGGAGCCAATCCATTGCCCTGGAGGGGCGATATCCCTGTTGGTGCCCACCGGGCAGCCGCAAAGAACGGTAGAACCGTGCACGGCGGACGGAACGTTGTGTCAGGTCACACGAGATTCGCCGGTGACAATCCTGCCGGTCTGGCCGCATTTTGGGCAAGGTGACGTGGAATCTCCGACGCGCAGAATCATTAACCCGAATTCGGTGCTGTCGGGAATACTGCCGTAGCAGGTTGCGCCGGTCGTGGTTTTATCCCCGTGCAGCGCCTGCCCGCGCCCGTAGCAGTCCGTGCGATAGCCGCCCATCCGTTATCCCTCCCGGCTGGCAGGGAAATCTTCAGTTATCGGTACATTCATGCGGGTACTGGTAATCACATCGCCGTTAGCCTGCGTGCTGCCGACCAGGGCAACGCCGCGATCGTGAATTGTCCACGTCTTCCCGGCGCTGGTAACAATGCGCGCCGCTGAGCCATCCGGATAATCAACCCAGCCCCCTTCAAGGGCGATGCCGGACCGCTGCCCGGCGCTAATCTGAATCTTGCCCGTGCGGTTCGGTTCCCGCACCACGCCCCCGCGCAAAGTAAAGCTGCCACCGACAGCAATGCGGTAAATGGCATTCACCGGATGCTGCCGGTTGTAAGCCTCCTGCTCTGCAACAGTCACCCTCGCCTCGTCATTCATCTCAGCAAGCTGAGCCGACGTGAAGGGAGACCGAGCCAGCTCGGCCAGCACCGCAGAGTTGAGTTCGTTGGTGTATTGCGTGCTCATGAAAAGTCCTTTTAACGGTTGAGGTAAGGAATGCGTCTTGGTTTTTGATGGCTATGATTCGATGGAAAAGAATACGCCCACACGGAAGGTTATATCAGGATTTTTACTTATTAATCAATCAGTTGTATTTGTAATGGGTTGGGGTAATTGTGGGGATTTGGTGAGGATTTTATGCCAGCAAAAAGCTGGTTATCGGAGCTAAAAGATATGCAAAGTCTGAAGAAGCATTTGTCATGAATTGAAGAAGGCACCATTACGGCAAAGTGATGCCTTCAAACCGCTCATTTATTCATGGAACGAATCAGTCTCTTTCTGTCGAGCAGATTTCCTTCCCGATCAAAATATCTGCTGGGCCATATTTCTGAAGGATCGATACCCAGCGCATTAGCGATAAGAAACTCGCCTTTTGGCCAGGGGCGAGACAGCGCGTTAGCCAACGTTGACGAGCTCAGCCCTGACTCGCGGGACAAAGCGGCTAATGACGAATTACGTTTTTTCAATTGCGCAATGATATCAGCCGGATGCATATCAATTCTGTTCATCTCGTTCACTCCTTTGCGTTAAATCAACAGTTCAAATTTGCACCACAAATACTAAGTAATACTTAGTACATTTTCAACTATCAGATACCAGAATCGTGAGTCTGTTTCCAGACTTTCAGGATCATCATGCTGCCGCACCGTTTAAAAGAAGCGCGTCTCAGAGCGGGTTTGTCACAACAAAAATTAGGCATTCTTGCGGGTATCGATGAAGCAACAGCCAGCGCACGAATGAACCAGTATGAACGTGGCATCCACACGCCAGATTTCGCACTGGCCTGCAAGCTGGCAGAAGTGCTGAAAATTCCGGCCTGTTATTTTTATACCGTTGAGGATGGTTTGGCTGAGGTTGTGGCGGGTTGGTATAAATAATTTTTCTGAAAAGAATTACGCTAATTCCTAAACATAAATAAGGAATACAACAAAAATGGTCAAAGTAATAGTTGTATCAACTTGAATTAGTTCTTTTCAAATACGCATTACTTGCTAAAAAATTCATCATCTTTTAGCAGCTTTTATTATTTGGCAGGGGATTTCTCTAATAATGACATATAAAAATAAGTATTGCGGTAGCGATTCCCGAGATATATCAAAATTGAATTTAAACAGCATTTCTTATAATCAATAAGTATAAGGAGCTTAATATGGCAACCGTAAAAAAATTACCCTTTAAAGTTTCAGCCCGAACAGCAAGATTGATTGGTAGAGAAAACATTGCTTCTGCCAAAGGCGCAATAATTGAATTAGTTAAAAATGGGTATGATGCTGATAGCACCATCAGTA
>NZ_RCAA01000034.1:0-3993 GCF_003628475.1 Enterobacter sp. R1(2018)
AGCTAACGACCCGCTGTGCGGTTACTGCACTCTTTTACAACATGTGACATCGAAAATTGGTGGGTCGTGCAGGATGATTGCCACCCTCCGGGCCGTTGTTATCACAACGTTGTTTCGCTTGCGCTCAACTCGAACCTGCTGCAGGTTCAAACCCTTCACGATTCACTTACAGCTTTCATCTTAAAATGATGGTGGGTCGTGCAGGATTCGAACCTGCGACCAATTGATTAAAAGTCAACTGCTCTACCAACTGAGCTAACGACCCGCTGTGCGGTTACTGCTTGTTGCAAAGAGGCATTCATCAAATGATGGTGGGTCGTGCAGGATGACTGTCACCCTCCGGGCCGTTGTTATCACAACGTTGTTTCGCTTGCGCTCAACTCGAACCTGCTGCAGGTTCAAACCCTTCACGATTCACTTACAGCTTTCATCTTAAAATGATGGTGGGTCGTGCAGGATGATTGCCACCCTCCGGGCCGTTGTTATCACAACGTTGTTTCGCTTGCGCTCAACTCGAACCTGCTGCAGGTTCAAACCCTTCACGATTCACTTACAGCTTTCATCTTAAAATGATGGTGGGTCGTGCAGGATTCGAACCTGCGACCAATTGATTAAAAGTCAACTGCTCTACCAACTGAGCTAACGACCCATTTTCGTGTCACTGCCGGTTAGTTACTTATCCCCCGGCAACGGCGGCATATATTACTGATTTAAGATTTTGACGCAACAAGAATTTTGACAGGGATCGCTTAACTGCTTAGTAATCGTGCGGCAAGACCAGAAAAACAGCGTTATCTGGTCATGCCGCGAGCATTACATCGCATTCAGACGTTTTTGCGCCTGCTTTGCGCCGTCGGTATTAGGGAACTGTTTGATCACCTGCTGATACACGGCTTTCGCTTTTGCGGTATCGCCTTTGTCCTGCATGATCAGGCCGACTTTGAACATCGCGTCCGGCGCTTTAGGTGACTTAGGGTAATTTTTCACCACCGAGGCAAAATAAAACGCCGCGTCGTCCTTTTTCCCTTTATTGTAATTCAACTGACCCAGCCAGTAATTTGCATTAGGCTGATAGGTTGAATCCGGGTACTTCTTCACGAAGTTCTGAAAAGCGGCCATCGCTTCGTCCTGGCGCGACTTATCCTGCACCAGCGCAATTGCCGCATTGTAATCGCTGTTCGCATCTCCGCCCTGTACGGGAGCGGCAGCCGGTGCATCTGCAGACGCACTGGCGTCAGGTGTTGCCGTAGCCGCGCCCTGATTGTTACCGGTAGCCTGTCCTGCCGCGGCGGCGCCGTTGCTGAGGCCATCTATCTGCAACAGAATTTGCTTCTGGCGTTCCACAACCTGATTGAGCTGATACTGGCTTTCCTGAATCTGACCGCGCAGGGAATCAATATCATTCTGGTTATCGGAGAGCTGCTGCTGGAGTTGAGTTAAAAGCTGACTGTGAGCGTTAGAAATACGCTCGAGTTGGGTGACGCGGTCTTCGACCGAGCCTGAGCCGACACTACTGATTGGCGCCTGAGCATTAGCGGCCCAGGGGGCCGCTATGCCAACCAGTAACGACAGACTCAACAAGTGATGTCTGAAGTTACTGCTCATGCAATTCTCTTAGTAAACCAGTACGGCACGACGGTTTTTAGCGTAAGCCGCTTCGTCATGACCCAGTACTGCTGGTTTTTCTTTACCGTAAGAAACGATGGAGATCTGGTCTGCAGAAACGCCTTTACCCTGCAGATACATCTTAACGGCGTTAGCACGACGCTCACCCAGGGAGATGTTGTATTCCGGGGTGCCACGTTCGTCCGCATGACCTTCTACGGTCACTTTGTAAGACGGGTTGCTACGCAGGAAGTTTGCGTGCGCATCCAGCATTGCTGCGAATTCAGAGCTCACATCATATTTGTCCAGACCGAAGTAGACGATGTTGTTCTGCTGCAGCTGCTGCATCTGCAGACGAGCCTGCTCTTCGGAAGACATATTGCCTTGACCGTTAGCGTCCATGCCAGTGCCAGCACCCAGCATGCCTTCGCTGCCGTCATTGCTGGCGTTCTTGTTAGAAGAACATGCCGCGATAGCCATAACAGGCAGAGCAATCATCAGCCCTTTCAGCACTTTGTTCAGTTGCATTTCTTTGATCCTTTATATTTTATTATCACAGATACGGCGACCAGGCAGGAGATTTAACCTGACCATCGGTTGCCGGAAGACGCGCTTTGAAACGCCCATCTGTTGAGACCAGATTCAGCACGGATCCCATCCCCTGAGAAGAGCTGTAGATTACCATAGTGCCGTTAGGTGCCAGACTTGGCGTTTCATCCAGGAACGTTGACGACAAGGTTTGTACGCCACCCGCTACCAGATCCTGTTTGGCAATGTGCTGCTGACCGCCTGCGGAGCTCACCATTACCATAAACTTACCGTCGGAACTGACATCAGCGTTCTGGTTCTGGCTACCTTCCCAGGACAGACGCTGCGGAGCACCGCCGTTGATATTAACTTTATAAATCTGTGGACGACCTGCCTGATCGGAGGTATAGGCCAGGTTCTGGCTATCCGGGAACCAGGTAGGTTCTGTGTTGTTGCTGCGGCCATCGGTAACCTGACGAATCTGGCCGGAACCCACATCCATGACATACAGGTTCAGACTGCCGGTTTTAGACAGCGCGAAAGCAAGCTTGGTGCCGTCCGGAGAGAAAGATGGCGCGCCGTTGTGGCGAGGGAAAGAAGCCACCTGACGCACGGCGCCGTTAGCCAGCGTCTGAATAACCAGGGCAGAACGACCGCTTTCAAAGGTTACATAAGCCAGTTTGCTGCCGTCCGGAGACCATGACGGAGACATCAGCGGCTGCGGAGAACGGTGTACCACGAACTGGTTGTAGCCGTCGTAATCGGAAACGCGCAGCTCATACGGGAACTGGCCGCCGTTGGTCTGCACCACGTAAGCGATACGGGTACGGAACGCGCCTTTAATACCGGTCAGCTTTTCAAAGACTTCATCGCTGGCGGTATGGCCGGCATAGCGCAGCCACTGTTTATTCACTTTATAGGAGTTCTGGGCAAGAACCGTGCCCGGCGCGCCGGAGGTGTCAACCAGCTGATAAGCCACGGTATAGCTACCGTCGCCGTTTGGCGTAACCTGCCCTACAACGACCGCATCAATGCCTAAAGCGGTCCAGGCCGCTGGCTGCACTTCCTGAGCGGAACCAGGCTGCTGAGGCAGACGGGCTCTGTCCAGAGGGTTGAATTTACCACTGTTGCGTAAGTCCGCGGCAACAATGCCGCCAACATCTTCAGGTGCCGCACCTGGGCCTGCCCATTTAAACGGCGCCACACCAATTGGCCGCGCTGAATCCACACCTTGTGTGATTTCAATACGAACCTCTGCGTGCAGCACCGCTGCCCACAGCATCAAGAAACTTAATGCTACTCGAAATGCCTGCTTCATCATATCTCCCTTATCCGGACCCAAAGCCCACGATAATTTAGCAGAATTTTAACAAACCCAAATATACAAAACTACCAAAACCCTTTGACACAGCTTAGTCAGGTTTTCCCTATTTTCATGGGGAAATTCCGTTAAGGTTTGAAGTCCAGCGGCGCGTTTTTAAAGACTTCATAAACGTCCTGGCTAGGTGGTTTTGGAATCTTCGCCAGCCGCGCTGCCGCAACAGCTGCCTGACAAAGCGCCGGATCACCGCCTTCCGATTTGATATCAAGCAGCAGACCATCAGGCGCCAGTTTGACGCGCAATGAACAGGTCTTACCGGCAAACGAAGGATCGTTGTAGAACTTGCTTTCGATCGCCGCTTTTATCTGACCCGCATAGTTACTGATATCGGCACCGGAAGCGCCATTATTTTTATTATTCCCTTTCCCGGCCGCGGCTGCGCTATCTCCTTTCGCTCCGCCGCCGGTTTTCGGTGCATTCTTACCCGAGCTCAGGTCGCCGAATAGATCGTCAACGCCCTGGGCTGCGGCTTTATCGGC
>NZ_RCAA01000034.1:4063-10147 GCF_003628475.1 Enterobacter sp. R1(2018)
TCAGCGGCTTTTTTCTGGGCGTCCGCGGCTTTCTTCGCCGCCTCTTCCGCGGCCTTCGCCTGAGCATCGGCCTGTGCTTTCGCGTCTGCTTTAGCTTTCGCCGCGGCCGCTTCGGCCTGTTTCTGTTGTTCCTGCGCTTCTTTCGCCGCTTCCTGAGCCTGCTTCTGCTGCTCGGCCTGCTGCTTCGCCTGTTCCTGCGCTTCCAGACGCTCCTTCTCCAGGGCTTTCAGACGCTGTTGTTCAGCGGCCTGTTTTTCCTGCAGCTCTTCAGCCTGTTGTTGCGCCTGTTTTTCGCGTTGCTCCGCCGCCCGCTTACTGCTCGCCTGTTGATTTTGCTGGCGGTTGTACTGCTGCACCACGGCACCCGGATCGACCATGACCGCGTCAATGGACGATCCACCGCCGCCGCCCGCACTGGCTTCTATGTGCTCGTCAAACGAACTCCATATCAGGATCGCAATCAAGATGATATGCAGGATCACTGAGACGATTATCGCGCGTTTGAGCTTATCGTTTTCTGTGGTTGCCTTTGACACTATCAGTTCCCAAATATAGCGAGATGGATCAGATTGGCTGCGTCATCAGACCGACGGATTTCACCCCTGCGCTGTGCAGCAGGTTAAGCGCCTTAATGATTTCCTCATACGGCACATCCTTCGCACCACCGATCAAAAAGACCGTTTTAGGGTTTGCCTGCAGGCGGCGCTGGGCTTCAGCAACTACCTGTTCGGAAGGCAACTGTTCCATACGGTCCTTTTCCACCACCACGCTGTACTGCCCTACCCCGGACACTTCAATAATGACCGGAGGCTCATCGTTACTGCTTACCGTTTGCGAATCTGTCGCATCCGGCAGGTCCACCTCAACGCTCTGGGTGATAATGGGCGCCGTGGCCATAAAGATCAGCAGCAGCACCAGCAGCACGTCCAGCAGAGGCACGATGTTAATTTCTGACTTTAGTTCACGACGACCACGTGTACGTCTGGCCATGACTTACCCCTTACTGCTTATCGCTGCTGGTAAAAGCCTGACGGTGCAGGATAGCCGTGAACTCTTCCATAAAGTTGTCGTAATTCAATTCCAGTTTGTTCACGCGCTGGTTCAGGCGGTTGTACGCCATTACCGCTGGAATGGCGGCAAACAGACCGATCGCCGTGGCAATCAATGCTTCTGCGATACCTGGCGCTACCATCTGCAGGGTTGCCTGTTTCACCGCACCCAGTGCGATAAAGGCGTGCATAATCCCCCATACCGTACCGAACAAGCCGATATACGGACTGATAGAACCCACGGTACCGAGGAAAGGAATGTGCGTTTCAAGCGTTTCGAGCTCACGACTCATGGAAATACGCATTGCTCGCGCCGCGCCGTCCACCACCGCTTCCGGCGCGTGGGTATTAGCACGGTGCAGTCGGGCAAACTCTTTAAATCCCGAATAAAAAATCTGCTCGGAACCGACAAGATTGTCACGGCGGCCCTGGCTTTCCTGATAGAGACGGGACAGTTCGATGCCCGACCAGAACTTATCTTCAAACGCTTCCGCTTCGCGGCTGGCGGCATTGAGGATTCGCGTTCGCTGAATGATGATTGCCCATGATGCAATGGAAAAACCAATCAAAATCAACATGATAAATTTGACCAGAAGGCTTGCCTTCAGGAACAAATCAAGGATATTCATGTCAGTCACTGCTTGAACTCCGCGACAATAGACTTGGGAAGCGCACGAGGCTTCATTGAGAGAAGATCAACACAGACGACAAGGACCTCAGCTTCGTTGAGTACCCGCCCGTCGGCATTGACTATTCGCTGCGTAAACACCATAGATGTGCCTCGCATCGATGTAATTTCACTTTGGATTTCGAGTAAATCGTCGAGTCGGGCAGGCGCAAGATAATCGACTGTCATCCTGCGTACGACAAAGGCGATGCGCTCCGCCAGCAAATCCTGCTGGTTAAAGTGGTGCTGGCGCAGCATCTCAGTGCGTGCTCTTTCATAGAAAGCAACATAACTGGCGTGATAAACCACACCACCGGCATCGGTATCTTCGTAATAGACGCGAACCGGCCATCGAAACAGCGTTGTACTCACTTTACATCCCGGTAATGCAATTAACCGCTGCTACTATACGCAAGAGGATGAGGGTTGGGAATGGGTTGTATTAAACGTTAGGTAAAAATTTATGGGCCAGTTAAAGCCCATAAATTTTAAGTAAATCAGACCTGGCTGATGTAAGCGTCAGAAGAAGAAAAAGAGCAGCCCGGCCAGCAGCACGAGTTGAGCAATTAAAGGACAGAAAATGCCCTGCCAAAGCACCTTTTTCGGACGAAATCCCACGCCGTGAATGACTCCAGCGCACACCGCCCACATCAGTAAAAAGCCGTGCCATATTTCCAGCGCGCTGGTCCTGGCGGCAAAGCGCGACGGGTCCCAGAAAATACAGCCGGCCAGGACTAACGCCATGATCAAGGAAAGAGCCCGCAGGGGGCTCTTATCCATTACCGCATACAGCTTTGCGATAATCGCTTCCATCAGTGTTCTTCTTTACCGGCTTTCGCTTCAACATGCTCAAGCGCAAGGGCGGTAATGATGCCAAACGCACAGGCAAGAAGCGTCCCTAAAATCCATGCAAAGTACCACATAATCAGCTCCTTACTTAGTACAGCGAGTGGGTATTGCTTTCAATATGTTCTTTGGTGATACGTCCGAACATTTTCCAGTAACACCACGTCGAGTAGGCCAGAATAATCGGGACGAATACCAGCGCCGCGTAGGTCATCACGTTCAGCGTCAGCTGGCTGGAAGTCGCATCCCACATGGTCAGGCTCGCATTCAGCACGGTGCTGGACGGCATGATGAACGGGAACATTGCAATGCCCGCCGTCAGGATGATACAGGCCAGCGTCAGGGACGAGAACAGGAATGCCCACGCGCTACGGTTCATACGCGCTGTTAACAGGGTCAGCAGCGGCAGAACGACACCCAGCGCCGGAATAGCCCACAGAGCCGGCATATTGTTGAAGTTCGTAAGCCAGGCCCCCGCTTCGCGCACCACTTCTTTAGCCAGCGGATTAGACGGCGCATGATGATTCATGACGGTGGTCACCGCATAACCATCGATGCCGTACATCACCCAGACGCCGGCCAGAGCGAAGCACACCATCGTCACCAGAGCGGCAACCTGCGAGGTGACGCGGGAGCGCAGATAAACTTCGCCTACGGTGCGCATTTGCAGATAGGTTGCACCCTGCGTCAGAATCATCGCGACGCTCACCACACCCGCCAGCAGCCCGAACGGATTGAGCAGCTGGAAGAAGTTACCGGTGTAGAACAGGCGCATGTACTCGTCCATATGGAAGGGCACGCCCTGCAACAGGTTGCCAAAGGCCACGCCAATGACCAGCGGCGGCACAAAGCTGCCGACAAAAATGCCCCAGTCCCACAGGTTACGCCAGCGCGTATCTTCGATCTTGGAGCGATAGTCAAAGCCGACCGGACGGAAGAACAAGGATGCCAGCACCAGGATCATCGCCACGTAAAAACCGGAGAACGCCGCTGCGTAGACCATCGGCCAGGCAGCAAACAGCGCGCCGCCCGCGGTGATAAGCCACACCTGGTTACCGTCCCAGTGCGGGGCGATAGAGTTGATCATGATACGGCGTTCGGTGTCGTTGCGCCCCAGGAAACGGGTTAGCATCCCTACGCCCATATCCCAGCCGTCCGTGACGGCAAAACCAATCAGCAAAATGCCAACCAGCAGCCACCAGATAAAACGTAATACTTCATAATCGATCATTTCACGACTCCTGTCTTAGCGTGCCGGCTGAGAAGATACGGAGGACTGCTCGTAGTGGTAGCGACCCGTTTTCAGACTGCTCGGCCCAATGCGAACAAATTTGAACATCAGGAACAGCTCCGCCACCATAAACAGCGTGTACAGCCCGCAAATCAGTATCATAGAGAAGAGCAGATCGCCTACGGTCAGAGAGGAGTTGGCGACTGCGGTTGGCAGCACCTCACCAATCGCCCAAGGTTGACGACCGTATTCAGCAACGAACCAGCCGGATTCAATCGCGATCCACGGCAGTGGAATGCCGTACACTGCCGCACGCAGCAGCCATTTTTTCGAACCGATAGCGTTACGAGTAACGGTCCAGAACGACGCGGCAATAATAAACAGCATCAGGAAGCCACAACCCACCATGATACGGAACGCGAAGTACAGCGGCGCAACGCGTGGAATAGAATCTTTTGTCGCCTGTTGAATTTGCTCTTCCGTCGCGTCGGTGACGTTCTGGGTATAGCGTTTCAGCAGCAGGCCGTAACCCAGGTCTTTCTTAACGTTGTTGAAATTATCACGCACGTTCTGGTCCGTGGACCCGGCGCGTAATTCTTCAAGCAGGCTGTATGCTTTCATGCCGTTACGGATACGCTCTTCGTGCTGCACCATCAGCTCTTTCAGACCGGTAACCGGTTTATCGACGGAGCGTGTGGCGATGATGCCCAGCGCGTAAGGGATTTGAATCGCGAAGCGGTTTTCCTGGCTGTCCTGGTCGGGAATACCAAACAGCGTAAAGGCTGCCGGAGCCGGTTGCGTTTCCCACTCGGCTTCAATAGCGGCCAGTTTGGTTTTCTGCACGTCGCCCATTTCGTAACCGGATTCATCACCCAGCACGATAACGGACAGGATAGCCGCCATGCCAAAGCTTGCCGCAATGGCGAAAGAGCGCTTCGCAAAGGCGAAGTCGCGCCCTTTGAGCATATACCAGGAGCTGATACCCAGAATGAACATCGCGCCGCAAACGTAGCCAGAAGCCACGGTGTGAACAAATTTAACCTGAGCGACCGGGTTGAGGACCAGTTCAGCGAAGCTGACCATCTCCATACGCATGGTTTCGAAGTTGAAGTCCGAAGCGATCGGGTTTTGCATCCAGCCGTTCGCCACCAGAATCCACAGCGCGGAAAGGTTAGAGCCAAGCGCTACCAGCCAGGTTACCGCCATGTGCTGCACTTTACCGAGGCGATCCCAACCGAAGAAGAACAGACCAACGAAGGTGGATTCGAGGAAGAACGCCATCAGACCTTCAATGGCCAGCGGCGCACCAAAAATATCACCAACGTAGTGAGAATAATAAGACCAGTTAGTCCCGAACTGGAACTCCATGGTTAAACCCGTGGCCACCCCTAAAGCAAAGTTGATACCAAACAACTTGCCCCAGAACTTGGTCATATCTTTATAAATTTGTTTACCCGACAGGACGTAAACCGTTTCCATAATGGC
Source organism: Enterobacter sp. R1(2018) (assembly GCF_003628475.1). Lineage (GTDB taxonomy): Bacteria > Pseudomonadota > Gammaproteobacteria > Enterobacterales > Enterobacteriaceae > Dryocola. The sequence goes on from NZ_RCAA01000034.1 coordinate 9,342, forward strand.
CAGCAGGAACGCCATACCGAGCGTCAGTGGCACAAACAGGAAGTGGTACATCGCGGTCAAGGCAAACTGTAAGCGCGACAGTTCGACAATATCAAACATCTTGACTCCTTGCTCTTCGCATGAAGACTCCGACCGTGGTTCGCCGGCAGGCTCACCACAACGCATGCCCTAATACAAAAACATTCGCTTCCAGACTTCTTCGCCGTCGCATTTTATTCAAATGTGACAGCAAAAGGGGAAAGGTTACAAATACGTTAATAAAAGCCTAAAATAATCCGCAAATATATTACCCTGCAATTTCCTTACAATAAATAGGTATTTGCTTAGCGTTTTTTGCGTTTCTCGACGGTGATCAATTTATAGCGAAAATATCGCTAAACGGCCAGTTTGATCTACAGCAATTTTCCTCTTTTTGCGGCGATTAAGCTAGCCTTAGGTATTGATCTGGCGCATATAAAATTGCTTTTGTTAATCAGGTTTGTTTTAGCAACCAATGGTGAATATATTGTTAACAAGGTGTTTTTAATCATAGGGCTAAGTTAACTGCAGCGGGCTAACTATAAATATATAGCGCCCCTTTAAACTATGAATGGGAAATCTATTTTTGCCACCATCCTGCGTTTTTGTATTAATCACCTCAGGTTATTTAAAAGCGGCAGCGGCCTGAAAGCGTGAAATTCACAATTAATTTACTTTTAACAATAATTAAATTAACAAATCATTATTTTTTAAAAGGTTACTCAGGAAAATATAAAAAAAGAAGGCACAAAGGCGAAGAGGAAGGATTACCCAAAATTGTGGAACGT
>NZ_RCAA01000034.1:10186-12629 GCF_003628475.1 Enterobacter sp. R1(2018)
GCGGCCAACCATGTCGAACGTTTATTATTAGTTCTACCGTCCTCCCCGCCTTAGCGGGAAAAACGACTACTGTGGCAGAATCGCTTTCAGCGCTTCGCCGATGTCGGCGAGGCTGCGAACGGTTTTCACGCCTGCGGCTTCCAGCGCTGCGAATTTCTCATCCGCCGTGCCCTTACCGCCGGCAATGATGGCGCCCGCGTGGCCCATACGTTTGCCTTTAGGCGCGGTAACGCCAGCGATATAGCCTACTACCGGCTTGGTGACGTGATCTTTGATGAAGGCCGCGGCTTCTTCTTCTGCGCTACCGCCGATTTCACCAATCATGACGATGGCTTCAGTTTTCGGGTCTTCCTGGAACATTTTCAGAATGTCGATGAAGTTGGAACCAGGAATTGGGTCGCCGCCGATACCGACGCAGGTGGACTGGCCCAGGCCGATATCGGTAGTCTGCTTAACGGCTTCATAGGTCAGCGTACCTGAACGGGAAACGATGCCCACTTTACCCGGCAGGTGAATGTGGCCAGGCATGATGCCGATTTTGCACTCGCCCGGCGTGATAACGCCCGGACAGTTTGGCCCGATCATGCGCACGCCTGCTTCGTCAAGCGCGACTTTCACGGTCAGCATATCCAGCGTCGGAATACCTTCGGTGATGGTGATAATCAGCTTAATGCCCGCATCGATAGCTTCCAGAATGGAGTCTTTGCAGAAAGGAGCCGGAACGTAGATAACGGACGCGGTAGCGCCTGTTGCTTCTACTGCTTCACGCACGGTGTTAAAGACCGGCAGGCCGAGGTGCTCGGTACCGCCTTTGCCCGGCGTTACGCCGCCAACCATCTGCGTACCGTAGGCAATCGCCTGCTCGGAGTGGAAAGTCCCCTGGCTGCCGGTAAAGCCCTGGCAAATTACCTTGGTGTTTTTATCGATCAAAATGGACATTATTTCCCCTCCACGGCAGCAACAACCTGCTGTGCTGCATCCGTCAGACTTGTCGCTGCAATGATGTTCAGACCGCTATCGGCCAGTTTCTTCGCGCCCAGTTCAGCGTTGTTCCCTTCGAGACGAACCACGACAGGAACGTTTACGCCAACTTCTTCAACCGCGCCGATGATGCCGTCAGCGATCAGATCGCAACGCACGATGCCGCCGAAAATATTAACCAGAACGGCTTTCACTTTGTCGTCGGACAGAATGATTTTGAACGCTTCGGTTACACGCTCTTTGGTTGCGCCGCCGCCAACGTCGAGGAAGTTAGCCGGTTCGCCGCCGTGCAGCTTAACGATGTCCATGGTGCCCATCGCCAGGCCCGCGCCGTTAACCATACAGCCGATGTTGCCGTCCAGCGCTACGTAGTTCAGCTCCCACTGCGCAGCCTGAGATTCACGGGCATCTTCCTGGCTTGGGTCGCGCATTTCACGCAGCTCCGGCTGGCGGAACAACGCGTTGCCGTCGGCGCCCAGTTTGCCGTCGAGGCATACCAGATCGCCCTGCTTCGTGATAACCAGCGGGTTGATTTCGATCAGCGCCAGGTCACGCTCGAGGAAAATGTTCGCCAGGCCCATGAAGATTTTGGTGAACTGCTGAACCTGTTTACCTTCCAGACCCAGTTTAAACGCCAGTTCGCGGCCCTGGTAAGGCATCGGGCCTGCCAGCGGATCCAGCGCAACCTTGTGGATCAGGTGCGGGGTTTCTTCCGCCACTTTTTCGATTTCCACGCCGCCTTCGGTGGAAGCCATAAACACCACGCGACGTGAGCTGCGGTCTACAACCGCGCCAAGATAGAGTTCTTTATCAATATCGGTCGCGGCTTCTACCAGAATCTGGTGCACAGGCTGGCCGCCAGCGTCAGTTTGATAGGTTACCAGGCGTTTGCCAAGCCAGTGTTCAGCAAAGGCGCGAATGTCTTCTTTACTGTTAACCACTTTCACGCCGCCCGCTTTACCGCGGCCACCGGCATGAACCTGACATTTCACCACCCACGGACCTGCGCCAATTTTAGAGGCTGCTTCTTCCGCTTCACGTGGCGTGGTGCAGGCGTAACCGACAGGTGCCGGTAAGCCATACCGAGCAAACAGCTGTTTCGCCTGATATTCGTGTAAGTTCATGTGTTCTATCCATCCTTCATAAATACAGGCAGGCCATCAATCCACGTCGAATGACGCTTCGCTTATCTGACCTGCAAGTCAGGTGATATTTGTAGGGCGGGTAAGCAAAGCGCCGCCCGCCAGAGGTTACTACACGTCCAGCAGCAGACGAGTCGGGTCTTCGAGCAGCTCTTTAATGGCTACCAGATAACCTACGGACTCGCGGCCATCGATCAGACGGTGATCGTAAGAGAGCGCCAGATACATCATCGGCAGGATCTCAACTTTACCGTCGACCGCCATTGGACGATCTTTAATAGCGTGCATACCCAGGATCGCGCTCTGCGGCGGGTTGATGA
>NZ_RCAA01000034.1:12773-13118 GCF_003628475.1 Enterobacter sp. R1(2018)
TCGATGTCAGCCATGCCGATGGTATCGACATCGCGCAGCACCGGCGTCACCAGGCCGCGTGGAGTGGATACCGCGATGCTGACGTCAAAGTAGTTGTGGTAAACCACGTCTTCGCCGTCGATAGAAGCGTTCACTTCCGGATAGCGTTTCAGCGCTTCAACAACGGCTTTGATGTAGAAGGACATAAAGCCCAGGCGCACGCCGTGGCGTTTCTCGAAGGCTTCGCCGTACTGCTTGCGCAGCTCCATAATAGGTTTCATGTTCACTTCGTTGAAGGTCGTGAGCATGGCGGTGGAGGTTTTTCGCTTCCAGCAGGCGTTCGGCGACGCGTTTACGCAGGCGGGT
>NZ_RCAA01000034.1:13128-23319 GCF_003628475.1 Enterobacter sp. R1(2018)
GCGTTTTTCGCTGCGGCCGGCCAGAGGAGCCGCCGGTGCTTTGACTTCTTCCGCTGCTTTCGCCTGGGCAGGCTGAGCCGCTTTCGCCTGGGTCAGATGTTTATCGATATCTTCGCGGGTAATACGGCCGCCCACGCCGCTGCCTTTGATGGCATTAGCATCCAGCGAATGCTCGGCGATCAGACGGCGAATCGCCGGGCTAAGCGCGTCGTTATTTTGTTCTTCTAAAGAGGCCTGCTGGCGCTGCGCCGGGGTGGACTCTTTGCTGTCTGCTTTCGCAGAGGTCTCTTTGCCGGAGCTGTTGCCTTCACGCAGGCGGCCCAGAATCTGACGGGAGGTCACCGTCGTGCCTTCATCTTCCAGAACAGCATCCAGGACACCATCTGCGGACGCCGGTACTTCCAGTACCACTTTGTCAGTTTCGATTTCTACCAGCACTTCGTCACGGGTTACGGTATCACCCGGTTTTTTATGCCAGGTGGCAACGGTCGCATCGGCAACGGACTCAGGCAGGTCAGGAACTAGAATATCTACGCTACTCATTTTTTATCCTTTAATTAATCGACGTTCAGCGCGTCATTAACCAGATCTTGCTGCTGTTTCTGGTGAACGGACATATACCCTACCGCCGGAGAGGCGGAGGCCGGACGGCCTGCATAACGCAGAGCGGATCCAAATGGAATCACTTCGCGGAAGTGGTGTTGGCTACAGTACCATGCGCCCTGGTTAAGCGGCTCTTCCTGGCACCAAACAAAATCATGCACGTGAGCAAACGGCTTCAGCGCTTCCTGCACCGCCTGGTGCGGGAACGGATACAGCTGCTCGATGCGCACAATCGCCACATCTTTTTGATCGCGTTTACGACGCTGCTCAAGCAGATCGTAATAAACCTTACCAGAACACATAACCACGCGTTTCACGCCAGCCGGATCCAGCTCGTCTATTTCGCCAATCGCCGGCAGGAAGGCGCCGTTCGCCAGCTCATCGAGCGTGGAAACCGCCAGCGGGTGACGCAGCAGGGATTTTGGCGACATCACCACCAGCGGACGACGCATACCGCGCAGCGCCTGGCGGCGCAGCATATGGTAAACCTGTGCCGGCGTAGAGGGTACGCAAACCTGCATGTTCTGTTCAGCGCAAAGCTGGAGGTAACGTTCCAGACGCGCCGAGGAGTGCTCAGGGCCCTGACCTTCGTAGCCGTGCGGCAATAACATCACCAGGCCACACATACGGCCCCATTTCTGCTCGCCGGAGCTAATGAACTGGTCGATAACCACCTGCGCGCCGTTTGCGAAGTCGCCGAACTGGGCTTCCCAGATGGTCAGAGTGCGCGGCTCGGCGGTGGCGTAGCCATATTCAAAGGCCAGAACCGCTTCTTCAGACAGCACGGAGTCCCAGACTTTAAACTCGCCCTGGCTGTTGTGCACATGCTGCAGCGGCGTATAGGTGGAACCGTTGGTCTGGTTATGAATGACAGCATGACGGTGGAAGAAGGTGCCGCGGCCCGCGTCTTCACCGGAAAGACGTACGGAAACGCCTTCGTCAACCAGCGTAGCGTAGGCTAAGTTTTCCGCCGCGCCCCAGTCGAACTTCTTCGCGCCGCTCGCCATTTCCAGACGGTCGCTGTAGATTTTCGCCACGCGGGACTGCATTTCAACGGACTCCGGCGCGGTGCTGATGCGTTTGGCCAGCTCCTGCAGGCGCTTCATCTCAACCTTGTTCGGGTAGCTTTCGTCCCACTCATGGTTAAGGTATGGCGACCAGGTAAAGGAGTGCATGTTCATCGGACGGTATTCTTTTACCACGCATTCGCCGGCATCCAGCGCGTCGCGGTAGAGATTCACCATTTCGGTGGCGTCTTCAAGGGTTGCCAGCTTTTCCTGCTCCAGACGATCGGCGTAAATCTTACGCGGCGTCGGGTGCTTTTTGATTTTCTGGTACATCACCGGCTGCGTTGCGCTTGGCTCATCGGCTTCGTTATGACCATGACGACGGTAGCAAACCAGGTCGATAAATACGTCACGCTTAAAGGTGTTACGGAAGTCCAGCGCCAGACGGGTCACGAAGGCTACCGCTTCCGGATCGTCCGCGTTCACGTGGAAAATTGGCGCCATCACCATCTTACCGATATCGGTACAGTACGGCGTGGAACGCGCATCCAGCGGGTTGGAAGTGGTAAAGCCAATCTGGTTGTTGATAACGATGCGTACGGTACCGCCCACTTCGTAACCACGCGCCTTGGACATGTTCAGGGTTTCCTGAACGACGCCCTGACCGGCTACCGCTGCGTCGCCGTGAATGGTAATCGGCAGAACCTGGTTGCTGCCCGGTTTGTCCAGACGGTCCAGGCGCGCGCGCACGGAACCGATAACCACCGGACTGACGATCTCCAGGTGCGACGGGTTAAACGCCAGCGCCAGGTGAACCAGGCCGCCTTCGGTTTCTACGTCCGAGGAGAAGCCCATGTGGTACTTCACGTCGCCGGTGCCCAGATGTTCTTTATGTTTGCCGGCAAATTCGTCGAACAGATCCTGCGGTTTCTTACCCAGTACGTTAATCAGTACGTTGAGGCGGCCGCGGTGCGCCATTCCCAGTACGACTTCGCGCGTGCCGCTCTTGCCCGCATGGCGGATCATCTCTTTGAGCATTGGCACCAGCGCGTCGCCGCCTTCCAGCGAGAAGCGTTTCGCGCCCGGGAATTTAGCGCCCAGATAACGCTCCAGACCTTCAGCGGCGGTCAGCTCGCTCAGGAAGCGTTTTTTCTCTTCGGCGCTAAAAGTAGAGTGTCCCACCACGGATTCGATACGCTGCTGAATCCAGCGTTTCTCTTCGGTGTTGGTGATGTGCATGTATTCCGCACCGATTGAGCCGCCGTAGGTTTGTTTCAGCGCGTCAATCAGGTCGGCAAGCTTCATGGTTTCTTTGCCGCCGGCAAAAGAACCCACGTTAAAGGTTTCCTGAAGATCGGCCTCGGTCAGGTTATGGAAAGCCGGATCGAGATCGGGAACCGCATCCTGTTTCCACAGGCCAAGCGGATCGAGATTGGCCGCCTGATGGCCGCGGAAGCGCCATGCGTTGATAAGCTGCAGCACTTTGACTTGCTTAACATCGGTGTCAGGGTCGGTAATCGCGGTGGAATAACGTGAGGCATCCTTCGCCAGACGACGGAAATAATCACGCGTTTTGGAATGGAATTGATCCGGTCTGGCTCCGGTTCCAGGAAGCTGCTGGAACATTGAGCGCCAGTGCGCATCAACAGAGTCAGGATCGGTTAAGAAGTCTTCATAGAGCTGCTCTATCCAGGACTGGTTCGCACCCGCCAGGTAAGAGGAATCCAGCCAGGCTTTCATTTCGCCGTTCTGCATCGTGATCCCTTAAGCATTTATCTGCTTATTTCGCCGTGGATAACTATAGCGTACACGTTTGGTACACATTCCAGGGTTCACTTTCAGCGGACCTGTTGCCGTAGATAAGACGGCCCGCGAAGGAACCTTTAAAAACTGTCTACATGGCAGTTTTTAAAGGTTTCCTGCAATTCCCCCTCCCCATGGGGAGGGGGAATAACATTAAGCGCTTCTTTGCAGCAGCATCGACTTAATATGGCCGATGGCTTTCGTCGGGTTCAGCCCCTTAGGACATACACTGACGCAGTTCATAATGCTATGGCAGCGGAATACGCTGAAAGCATCGCTCATTCCGTCAAGACGATTGGCGGTTTCAGTGTCGCGGCTGTCGATCAGGAAGCGATAGGCAGCCAGCAAACCTGCCGGACCAATGAACTTATCCGGGTTCCACCAGAACGACGGGCAGGAGGTCGAACAGCAGGCGCAAAGAATGCACTCGTACAGACCATCCAGTTTTTCCCGCTGCTCAGGCGACTGTAAATGTTCGCGAGCGGGTGGATTTTGCCCATTATTCAACAGGTAAGGCTTAATCTTCTCATATTGGGCATAGAATTGCCCCATGTCTACCACCAGATCCCGCACAACCGGCAATCCCGGCAGCGGACGGATAACGATTTTCTGTTTTCCGTTTCCCAACGCCGAGATTGGCGTGATGCAGGCGAGGCCGTTTTTACCGTTCATGTTCACGCCGTCGGAGCCGCAAACGCCTTCACGGCAAGAGCGGCGAAACGCCAGCGTCGGATCTTTTTCTTTCAGTTGAATAAGCGCGTCGAGCAGCATCATGTCGCGCCCTTCTTCCCCTTCCAGGGTGTACTCCTGCATGCGCGGAGCATCGTCAACGTCCGGGTTGTAGCGATAAATAGAGAATTCGAGTTTCATCACTTTGCTCCGCTATTAGTAAGTACGCACTTTTGGTGGGAATGCCGGACGCAGTTTCGGCTGCATGTTCACCTCGCGGCGAGTCATGCTTTCCGACTCTGGCAGATACAGGCTGTGGCACAGCCAGTTTTCATCGTCGCGGTCCGGATAGTCGAAGCGGCTATGCGCGCCACGGCTTTCAGTGCGGAAGTTAGCGGAAACGGCGGTCGCATAAGCGGTTTCCATCAGGTTATCCAACTCCAGGCACTCAACGCGCTGGGTGTTGAATTCGCTGGAGGTATCGTCCAGACGAGCGTTTTTCAGGCGTTCGCGGATTTGCTTCAGCTGCTCAAGCCCTTTGGCCATCGCGTCTCCTTCACGGAATACCGAGAAGTTGTGCTGCATACATTCTTGCAGAGCTTTGCGGATTTGCACCGGGTCTTCGCCGTCACGGTTGCCGTTCCAGCGGTTTAGACGTTCCAGAGCCGCATTTATCTGCTCTTCGCTGGCATCGCGCAGTTCGCCCTGCTCGGCGATAGATTCCAGCAAATGCAGGCCAGCCGCGCGGCCGAACACCACCAGGTCAAGCAGCGAGTTGCCGCCCAGACGGTTAGCGCCGTGTACCGATACGCAGGCGATCTCACCTACCGCGAACAGGCCTGGGATCACAACGTCTTCACCCTGCTCATTCACCGTCAGCGCCTGGCCGGTTACTTTGGTCGGAATCCCGCCCATCATATAGTGGCAGGTTGGGATAACCGGAATAGGTTCTTTAACCGGATCAACGTGTGCAAACGTGCGGGACAGCTCCAGAATGCCCGGCAGACGGGACTCAAGGACTTCTTTGCCCAGATGATCCAGCTTCAGCTTGGCGTGCGGGCCCCAGGGACCGTCGCAGCCGCGGCCTTCGCGGATTTCAATCATGATGGAACGAGCCACCACGTCACGACCCGCCAGGTCTTTAGCGTTTGGCGCATAGCGTTCCATAAAACGCTCGCCGTGTTTGTTCAGCAGGTAGCCACCTTCACCACGGCAACCTTCGGTGACCAGTACACCTGCCCCGGCGATGCCGGTTGGGTGGAACTGCCACATTTCCATATCCTGTACCGGCACGCCTGCGCGCAGCGCCATGCCGACGCCGTCGCCGGTATTAATGTGGGCGTTAGTCGTGGACTGATAGATTCGACCCGCGCCGCCGGTCGCCAGCACGGTCGCTTTAGCCTTGAAGTAAACAACTTCACCGGTTTCGATACACAAGGCGGTGCAACCTACCACGGCGCCATCGTCGTTTTTCACCAGATCCAGCGCGTACCATTCGGAGAAAATCGTCGTTTTATTTTTCAGGTTCTGCTGATAAAGCGTATGCAGAAGGGCGTGTCCCGTACGGTCGGCCGCCGCGGCGGTACGCGCCGCCTGCTCGCCGCCGAAGTTCTTCGACTGGCCGCCGAACGGACGCTGGTAAATTTTTCCGTCATCAAGACGGGAGAACGGCAGACCCATATGTTCCAGTTCCAGAATCGCTTCCGGGCCGGTTTTACACATATATTCAATGGCGTCCTGGTCACCGATATAGTCGGAACCTTTTACCGTGTCATACATATGCCATTCCCAGTTGTCTTCATGGGTGTTACCGAGGGCTACGGTAATACCACCTTGCGCAGACACGGTATGGGAACGGGTTGGGAAAACTTTTGACAGCAAGGCGCAGCTCTGGCCCGCCTGGGAAATTTGCAGCGCGGCGCGCATACCTGCGCCGCCGGCACCGATGACGACCGCATCAAACTCTCTGACTGGTAAATTCATTACACACCCCACACCACAACAAATCCATAAATGACGTACACCAGCAGCGCGACAACAATGACTAATTGCAGCCCAAGACGAATCGCTACCGGTTTAACGTAGTCGGTCAACACCTGCCACATGCCAATCCAGGCATGAATTAAAATCGAAAACAGCGCCAGCAGGGTGAAGACTTTGGTGAAGGCGGAGGCGAAGAATGCACGCCAGACCTCGTAGGTTAAATCGCCGGTGACGGCGAAAAAACCGACCATATAGATGATGTACAGGGTGAGTACGATGGCGGTGGCACGAACCAGCAAAAAGTCATGCACGCCATTGCGACCTAATGCGGAGGCATTGCTTACCATACGAGGACTCCTGCGAGAATTGAAAGCACGACAGTTAATACAAAGCAGATATTTGCGGATCGTTTGCCCGCTATAAATGTTTCTTCCAGATAACCGACATCCATCATCATGTGACGAATCCCGCCCACGGCGTGATAGGCAAGCGCGGTGAGAATGCCCCACATGATGAATTTAACAAAGAAGCTGCTCATTATTGATGAGGCAGAGAGAAAACCTTCCGGGGAGGAGAGTGACAGGCCCAGCAGCCAAAGCAGAATGCCAACAGCCACAAAGGTGATCACGCCGGATACACGATGGAGGATGGAAGCGATGGCAGTCACGGGAAACTGAATCGTTGTGAGATCCAGATTGACAGGTCTTTGTTTCTTCGCATTTTTTATCATGAATAGCGCCCACATGCTGTTCTTATTGTTTCCTTCCTCCGGATCTGCAGGCGGGGTCAGACAGCGTGAACTTTCTATAACTGTGCGTCATGCAAAAACAGCTACGTCCAGATGCCAAAAAAGCTGGCTACAACGCTGGGTGGCGCCCGGTGGCAGGGTATTCCGGAGACCTGGCGGCAGTATAGGCTCTTCACAAAATCATTACAATTAACCTACATATAGTTTGAAGGGTTTTGGTCTGAACAGTGACCAGGATCACGATAACAACATTATTTTAAAATTTAATCATCTGATTTGACAAAAGTTAAACATTCTTGTTACAAACAAGGCCAGAAAAGCCGTATAATTCGCAAAAGTTATAGGGTCAGCCTTTCACCTGAGAATAAGTTATGTAACAGTGTGTCGGTCTTGACCCAGTCAATCAGGACAGTTATTAGTGGTACACAGGTTTGAATGATATGGACTGCTAACACCCTGATTTGCTGTTTTTCGCCTGCGTGGCTAAGTTACCTGCAAGCGCCCATCGCTCTGTACCCTGGCTGTATCCCTTTCGAAACAGAGCCGAGAGCCAAATAAAAAACTGGTAATGACCACGGCGGTCTGAATGCAAATCGGGCGCCCGGCAGTCTTATGAAATAAGGCGCTAAGGAGACCGTAAATGGCTGATAAAAAAGCAACTCTCACCAGCAAGGGTGAAGATGCTATCGAACTGGATGTGCTGCAAGGCACGCTCGGTCAGGATGTAATAGATATCCGTAGTCTTGGTTCTAAAGGTGTATTTACTTTTGACCCGGGTTTCACCTCCACCGCATCATGCGAATCAAAAATCACCTTCATCGATGGTGACGAAGGTATCCTGCTGCACCGTGGTTTCCCGATCGATCAGCTGGCGACCCACTCCAGCTATCTCGAAGTATGCTACATCCTGCTGTACGGCGAGAAGCCGACCCAGGAAGAGTTCGACGAGTTCAAAACCACCGTTACCCGCCACACCATGATCCATGAGCAGATTACCCGTCTGTTCCACGGTTTCCGTCGTGACTCGCATCCTATGGCCGTTCTGTGCGGCGTGACCGGCGCGCTGGCCGCGTTTTATCATGACTCCCTGGATGTGAATAACCCGCGTCACCGCGATATCGCCGCCTTCCGTCTGCTGTCTAAAATGCCGACCGTCGCCGCGATGTGCTACAAGTACTCCATTGGTCAGCCGTTTGTGTACCCGCGCAACGACTTGTCCTATGCCGGTAACTTCCTGAACATGATGTTCTCCACGCCGTGCGAGAAATACGAAGTTAACCCAATTCTGGAACGCGCGATGGATCGTATCCTGATCCTCCACGCCGACCACGAGCAAAACGCTTCCACCTCTACCGTGCGTACCGCAGGCTCTTCCGGCGCCAACCCATTCGCCTGTATCGCTGCCGGTATCGCTTCCCTGTGGGGGCCGGCGCACGGTGGCGCTAACGAAGCCGCGCTGAAAATGCTCGAAGAAATCAGCAGCGTTGAACACATTCCGGAATTCATCCGCCGCGCGAAAGACAAGAACGACTCTTTCCGCCTGATGGGCTTTGGCCACCGCGTGTACAAAAACTACGACCCGCGCGCCACCGTAATGCGTGAAACCTGCCATGAAGTATTGAAAGAGCTGAATCTGAAAGATAACAGCCTGCTGGAAGTGGCGATGGAACTTGAACATATCGCGCTTAACGACCCGTACTTCATTGAGAAGAAACTCTACCCGAATGTGGACTTCTATTCCGGCATCATCCTGAAAGCGATGGGCATTCCTTCTTCCATGTTTACCGTTATCTTCGCGATGGCGCGTACCGTGGGCTGGATTGCGCACTGGAACGAAATGCACGACGACGGCATCAAAATCGCCCGTCCACGCCAGCTTTATACCGGCTACGACCAGCGTGATTTCAAATCTGATTTGAAAAAATAAGCTCCGACCGGCGGAGGGTATTACTTATCCGCCCTACGATTGTTCAAGCGAACGTAGGGCGGATAAGCGTCATCCGCCGGTAAGCTTTAAAGCTGGCAACGGGGACACCAGTAAAAAGGCCGCGAAGAGAGCATCGTTTTCTCTATTATCCCGCCGCAGCGCTCGCATTTCTTCCCTGCCCGATGAAACACCTTAAAGCTAAAAATCGCCCCGTGATGTTTGTTCTCGTCCACGCGACCGCGCGTAGTGTAAGAAAGGCGTGGAATATCCAGCAGCGCGTTTGCCAGCCTGTCGAGCTGTTCATCGGTAAGATCCTGCGCTTTATGATGCGCTGCAAGGCCTGCGTACCAGAGAATCTCCACCCGCAGATAGTTGCCTAACCCGGCGAGAAAAGCCTGATCGAGAAACAGGCCGCTGAACTGCCGCTTGCGAAATCTGGCAGAAAGCAGGCGAGCTTTTACCTCCTCTGCCGTCAGCGTTAAATCCAGAACGTCAGGCCCGACGCGCAGCAAAAAGGGATGTTTTAGCAGCTGTTCATCGTCGAGCATGAGAATCTCAGAAGCGCTGTAGAGCAAAATCGCCTTGTCCGCCGTCTGCAGCCTGACCCGCAGCACGCGCGTCGTTTGCGGCGCTTCGCCCGAATTCACCACGCGCCAGACGCCGTAAAGCTGATTATGGCTATACAAAGTTTGACCGTTGGAAAAGCGCGTCAGCAAAGCTTTTCCGCGGGTTTCTATGCGCTCGACCCGCTGCCCAATCAACGCTTCTTCAAAGGCTTTCAGTTCAGGGAAAGCAAACCAGACTTCGGTTAAGGGCTTATTTAAGACGGCGGCTTCAAGAGCATCCGCCGCACGTCTAATTTCCGGTCCTTCAGGCATTATCACTCCCGGGGCAAATTAATCGCCGTCATTCAGCCGCCAGGCCAGTTGTTCAAGGTAGACCTGCTGCTCGTGACGCGCTTTAAGCGCTTCTTCCAGCGTGCATTGGACAAAGTGGATCGGCTCACCCAAGCGCAGCTGCGCGAGATGGAACATATCGGCTTCGATCACGCAGGCGATTCGCGGATAGCCGCCCGTTGTCTGCGCATCGTTCATCAGGACGATCGGCTGTCCGTTGTGCGGTACCTGCACGACGCCCGGCAATAGGCCGTGAGACAGCAGCTCACGGTCGGTGGTGCGTTCCAGACGCTGTCCCTGAAAGCGGTAACCCATGCGGTTACTCTGCGGGCTTAGCTGCCAGGGTAAACGCCAGAAGCTCTCCTGCGCGGTCTGGCTGAATTCGCGATACTCCGGGCCGGGAAGCGCGCGAATGCGGTTGCCCCACAGCAGCTGTTTTACGCCGCGGGCCTCGCGGAAGTGACGCGTTGCAGGCAGCAGCGGGATCCTATCGCCGTCCTGTAACAGGCGGCCGGAAAAACCGCCGACCTGCGCTTTTAAATCGGTGCTGGCCGA
>NZ_RCAA01000034.1:23379-45727 GCF_003628475.1 Enterobacter sp. R1(2018)
AATGTCCAGCCCGCCCGCCACGGCGACATAGCTGCGCATTCCCCTACCCGGAGACTTAAGCCGCAGCTGTTGCCCGGCTTTTACCGGCAGCCGCCATCCTGTCCATACCGCATGGCCGTCCAGATCCGCATGACAGCTCGCCCCTGTTAAAGCAAACCAGCCATCCTGAGTAAACTCAATCACGCACTGCCCAAGCGTAATTTCTAACGCGGCGCTTTCGGGCTCGTTACCCACCAGCAAATTGGCGATGCGCAATGCGGGCCCGTCCAGCGCGCCGCAGCGGCTGACGCCCAGCTGGCGATAGCCATAACGCCCGCCGTCCTGCACGGAAGTGTGCATCCCGGCACGAATAATCTTCAGCACACGCCCTCCTTCTGAGGCACGAAACGCACGGTATCGCCCGGCGTTAACAGCGTTGGCGGTTCAGCCAGGGGGTTAAACAGTTTTACCGATGTCTGGCCGATAATCTGCCAGCCGCCGGGCGTCGCAAGGGGATAAATTCCCGTCTGGCTGCCGCCGATGCCGACGGAGCCCGCGGGCACCAGCAGACGAGGTTCGGCGCGCCGCGGCGTATGTAGCGTCGGCGCAAGTCCTCCGAGGTAAGCGAACCCGGGCTGAAAACCAAGGAAATAAACAACGTATTCGCCGCAGGAATGCAGTTCCACCACCTGACGCGGCGTCAGCCCGTTGTGTTCTGCCACTACGCCCAAATCCGGCCCCGCATCGCCACCGTAAGTCACCGGGATCTCCACGCGGTGCGGTTCAGGAATTATCGCTTCGCTCTCTTCCCACCAGCGTTGGATCCTTTCGATGCCGTCCAGCGCCAGGCTCTGCGGCTCGCGCAACACTACCGTGATGTTATTCATGCCCGGAATCACCTCCCGGACAGCATCCGCCGCCTCCAGCCGACGGGTCAGCCCCCAGATTCGCTGCTGGCTTTCAAGGGATATCGGCGGTTCGAGCTCCAGAACCACCGCGCTTTCGCCCAATAAATAACACCGCGCTCTTTGCACTTTTCCTCCTGAATATCGCGTTATGCCGGGTTAGGAATATCGATAAAGATAACGTCCAAATCCGTTTCGCTATTGAGCCAGTCGCTCAGCGCCTGAATGCCCCCGCGTTCGGTGGCATGGTGTCCTGCGGCATAAAAATGCAGATTCTGTTCACGCGCTGAATGAATGGTTTGCTCGGAAACCTCGCCCGTAATGAAGGCGTCCACGCCAAAACGTGCGGCGCTGTCAATAAAGCTTTGCCCGCCGCCGGTGCACCAGGCGATGCGACGAATCTGGTCAGGACCGGTATCACCGCACCACAGCGGCGTGCGTCCAAGCCGCATCTCAATCCATGAAGCAAGCTCCACGCCAGAAAGCGGCGTGGAAAACTCGCCCCACGGCACCAGCGGCTCGATTTCGCCTTTAGTTTCGATGCCCAACAGCGAGCCCAGCTGCGCGTTATTACCCAGCTGCGGATGCGCATCCAGCGGTAAATGCCAGCCGTAAAGATTCATATCGTTCGCCAGCAGCGTTTTCAGCCGGTTACGCTTCATGCCGCGAATAACCGGCGACTCGCCTTTCCAGAAATAGCCATGGTGGACGATCACCGCATCGGCGCCCTGACGTACCGCCTCGTCCAGCAGCGCCTGGCTTGCCGTTACGCCGGTAATAATTTTACGGATCTCTTCGCGTCCCTCAACCTGCAGGCCATTTGGCGCATAGTCGCTTATCGCCGCGCTGTTGAGCTTCTCGTTGATCAGGCGTTCCAGTTCGCTATTTTTCATCTTGTTTATCTTCCGGTTTTCGCGCCGCCTCATAGGCGGCAAGTGTGGCAATGCGTGCCTGCTTATGGTCAACAATCGGGCGCGGATAGTCCAGCGTCTGCCGCTGTTTATCCGCCCAGCCCCATGGCGCATGAATATGTTTGCCCGGCACGGCCTGCAGTTCAGGCACCCAGCGGCGAATAAACTCGCCTTCGGCATCAAATCGTTCCCCCTGCGTGGCGGGATTGAAAATGCGAAAATAAGGCGCGGCGTCAGTGCCGGTGGACGCCGCCCACTGCCAGCCGCCATTATTCGCCGCGAGATCGCCATCGATCAACCGCGACATAAAGTATCGCTCCCCCGCTCGCCAGTCGATGAGCAGATCCTTTATCAGAAAACTGGCAACCACCATGCGTAAGCGATTGTGCATCCAGCCCGTCGCATTAAGCTGGCGCATCGCCGCATCCACAATCGGGTAGCCGGTCTGGCCCTGCTGCCAGGCTGTCAGCCGCTTTTCATCCTGCTGCCAGCGCACGTTGTCGGTCCAGGGAATGAAGGGCTGATAGCGGCACAGTTTTGGATAAGCCACCAGCAGATGACGATAGAATTCACGCCAGATCAGTTCGTTTAGCCATGTCGAACCCGCTCCGCCTTCCAGCGCCTGTGGATGTTCTTTAAGCAAACGATGCAGACACTGCCGCGGCGAAATCACCCCGAGCGCTAAATATGGCGACAGGCGGCTGGTGCCTTCAACCGCCGGAAAATCCCGCCGCTCAGGGTAGTCAGCCGCAGGCATCAGGCAGAATTCCCGCAGCTTTGCGATTGCCGCACGCTCGCCGAACGGAAACAAGGCGGTATCAACCTCATCGCGAGGGTAATCAAACGGGAAATTTTTGGTGGCAGTAAGGGGTTCGCCTCGTGCGCCAGGCGCCGTTACGCACTCAGGTAAGCCTTCCTGCAGGCGCTTAATAAACGCTCGGCTGAACGGCGTGAAGACCTTGTACATCTCGTGATTGCCGGTAGTCACGCTGCCCGGTGGCAAAAGCACGCTGTCATCGAAGCCCTGGCATATTACGTCTCGCCCGAGAGTTTTCTCCACCGCCGCGTCACGCTCGCGCTCATTGAGTTCGTACTGATAATTGTAAAACAGCGCATCGACGTTTCGGCTGCTGCAGAACGCTTTCAGGCACTCGATGGAAGCTGTGAAATCCGTCGCCTGCTTAATACAAAGCTCGATTCCTCTTTCGGCCAGAGATGTTTGCAGCAGGCGCAGGTGCTGCCAGAGAAATTCAGCCTGTCGGGGCGCCATATTGTGCTGTCGCCACTGCTCGGGCGTGGCGATAAAAAGGCCCGTGACTTTTGCCCTGGGATCGCGGCAGGCCGCCGCGAGCGCCAGATTATCGCAAACGCGTAAATCGTTGCGAAACCAGACCAGATGAGTGGTCATACAACTCCCTGAATTAATTACCGTAGCGCAAACGCAGAGCTTCCGGATAAGGTTCAAAATAGCGTTGCTGCGCCAGATACTGGTCAGGATATTCCGCCATATAATGTTTCAACAGGGTAAGAGGCGCCAGCAGCGGCTGGGTGCCCTGTCGATAGCGGTCAATCAACCCCGACAGCTCCTGACGCTGTCGGGCGCTTAACTGCCGGCGGAAATAGCCCTGAACGTGCATCAGCACATTCGTATGATTGCGGCGCGTGGCCTGGTGTTCAAGCAGGGACATTAAACGCTGTCGGTATTCGATAAAGAACGCATCCAGCGAGTTCCAATTCTCAATCCCCGCAACAAAGCGGCCCAGTTCGCGATATTGCGGCTGGGAATGAGCCAGCAAAAGCAGCTTATAACGGCTGTGAAAACCGATAAGCCCGCCTCGGGTCAGCCCTGTTTTGCGCAGGTTATTAAGTTCAAAAAGCGTGTAGATGCGCTCGACGAAATTCTCGCGAATGGCGGCATCCTGTAAACGTCCGTCTTCTTCAACGGGCAGCCACGGCATCTGACGCTTTAGCTCAGCGGTGAAAATTCCGGTTCCGCTTTTACGATTATTGTTCCCTTCGGGCTCGTAAATGCGCACCCTTTCCAGACCGCAGCTCGGCGATTTGGCACAAACGATATAGCCGCACAGATGCTCCAGCCCGGCGATTCGCCTGGCCGAAAACTGCCGCATCGCCTGGGTTAAATCTCCTTCGGCATGGTTACTGAAACGTAGCGCAGTTTCACCGTCATCCGTTTTGACTAAACGTAACGCCGGGCGCGGCGTAGGTAAGCCAATCGCCATCTCCGGGCAGACCGGCTCGAAACGCACCCAGGGCGCCAGTTCGTTAACCGCAAATGCAAGCCGCTTGTGACCGCCGTCAAAACGGACGTTCTCGCCGAGTAAACAGGCGCTGATACCAATTGGAATATTGTCACTCATGGGCTTGTTCCTTTATGTTGAATACTAAGTGTAGCAAGCCGCCATAACAAAAAAGGCTACCCCTTTGGGTAGCCTTTTAGCTTTCGTTCAAATCAGGCTTCAGTAGAAATCGCCGGAGGCGGCTTCCGCCTGCGCCATCCAGACCGGCTGCTCGCTCGTTTTCGACCAGACGCGGTGCAAATAGCTGTAAAAACGCGCGCGGTCTTTCCAGAACAGCATCACCGGCAGCGCCAGTATGCCAACGATTACCGCGAAGGTGCGACGCAGGATAACCTGATGCGCAGGATATTCTTTGTATAAAGACATAGGCTTCTCCCTTATTTTTGTGACCGGCAGCAAATGCCAGAAATTAAGAACTTGTCATCTGGCTAAAATAGTATCGCATTGGCTGAAAGTTTACTACTCATCCGACCACTAAAATGCATCCGTTCAGGGATATTTACAATTCATCGCGTAATTAAGTTACAAAACGGTTAAATAAATACTAACTGCCAGTTAAATCATGGTCTTTTATTTTTACTGGCGTTCCTGTGCCTGTCGATACAAAGAGGATCGACATTTTCTGCTGTAAACAGATGACAGATGTAAAAAAGGCGCCTTACGGCGCCTTTTTATTCGCTTCTTACTATGCGTTCTATGCGTTTTTCAGCACTTCGCTAACAATCTCTACCGCTTCTTTCTCAATTTGCTGGCGATGCTCGGCGCCCAGGAAACTTTCACAATAGATTTTGTACGCATCTTCCGTACCGGACGGGCGAGCCGCGAACCAGCCGTTTTCGGTCATCACCTTCAGGCCGCCGATAGAGGCGCCGTTGCCCGGCGCCGCCGTTAAGCGCGCGGTGATTGGGTCGCCCGCCAGGGTATCCGCGCTGACCATTTCAGGAGACAGCTTTGAAAGCGCCGCTTTCTGCGCAGAAGTTGCCGGGGCCTGCAGGCGGTTGTAGCTAGGCGCGCCGAAACGTGCGGCCAGCTCATCATAGTGCTGCTGCGGATTTTTACCGGTTACGGCGGTAATTTCTGCCGCCAACAGGCACATGATGATGCCGTCTTTATCGGTTGACCACGGCGTGCCGTCGAAGCGCAGGAAGGAGGCGCCGGCGCTCTCTTCACCGCCGAAGCCGAAGCTGCCGTCAAACAGGCCGTCGACGAACCATTTGAAGCCAACCGGCACTTCCACCAGCTTACGGCCCAGGTCGTTAACCACGCGGTCAATCATTGCGGACGAAACCAGCGTCTTACCTACCGCCACATCTTTGCCCCACTGCGGACGATGCTGGAACAGATAATTAATCGCGACGGCCAGATAGTGGTTCGGATTCATCAGGCCGGCCGGGGTAACGATGCCGTGACGGTCGTAATCCGGGTCGTTGGCGAAGGCCAGATCGAATTTGTCGCGCAGCGCCAGCAGCCCCGCCATGGCGCATTCGGAGGAGCAATCCATGCGGATGGCGCCGTCTTTATCAAGGTGCATAAAGCGGAAAGTCTGATCGACATGGTCGTTGACGATGGTCAGATCCAGATTGTAGTGCTTCGCGATACGCTGCCAGTATTCGATGCCGGAGCCGCCGAGCGGATCAACGCCCAGCTTCAGGCCCGCTTTCTGGATGGCCGCCATATCGATAATGTCCACCAGCCCTTCGATAAACGGCTGCACCAAATCCAGCTCTTTCACGTGGCCGCTCGCCCAGGCCTGGTCAAGAGAGATGCGCTTGACCTCTTTCAGACCGCCTGCCAGCAGCGCGTTCGCGCGCTCTTCGATAACTTTCGTTACGTTAGTATCAGCCGGGCCACCGTTAGGCGGGTTGTATTTGATACCGCCGTCTTCAGGAGGGTTATGGGAAGGCGTGATAACAATGCCGTCCGCCTGCACGCCGCCCTTTTTATTGTGTACTAAAATCGCGTTAGAAACCGCAGGCGTTGGCGTATAGCCATTCGCCTGCTGGACAATGACATCCACACCGTTAGCCGCCAGGACTTCCAGCACGGAGATAAACGCAGGCTCAGACAGGGCATGTGTGTCTTTACCGACATAGCACGGGCCGGTGATGCCGTTTTTAGCACGATCTTCAGCAATCGCCTGAGCAATCGCCAGAATATGGGGTTCGTTAAAGCTATGGCGAGCCGCACTGCCGCGGTGGCCGGAGGTGCCGAACTTCACCGCATGTTCGCTATTGCCCGCTTCTGGTTTCAGCACGTAGTACTGGGCCGTTAGCTGGGCTACGTTAATCAAATCGCTCTGTTGCGCAGGTTGACCTGCACGGTTGTGGTTAGCCATTGGCCCTTCCTTTTGACGCAGATTAAATAGTGCCGCAAACCTTCTCAATCAATTCCGCCGGGAACTGCATTGATTGCATGATGTGTTCGATCATGCTGCATTTGCGGCCCGTATTAGTATTGGTGATAACCCAGTATGGCGTACCCGGAACGTGTTTTGGCTTTGTCTGGTTACCATTAGCCAGCAGCGTTTGCTCGTTGCCGGCAAAGTAGACGCGGGTACGGCCGTGCAAAGACTCGGTGGCTTCGCCAAAGGTTTTTGCATCCAGCTGATAGAGCGTAGAAAGCACCATCATGAAACGATTAACGGCTTTCTTTTGCTCCGCATACTCATCAGAGAGTAGCAATTCGCGAACGGCACGCACGCGATCGCGCGCCCGATTCACAGGTTTCTCTTCGGAAGCAGGTGTTGCCGCAGATGGTGCGGAGTTCGCCGTAGGGGAAGTGGTCGCTGCGGGAGTCTGACCGGCGGTAAATTTCAACATACGCCGTAAAATATCGGACGCGCTCTCGCCAATGTGTTGCGTGTGGCTGGCAATATAGCGATACAGCTCGTCATCAACTTCAATCGTTTTCATCTTCATCCAGTGCGATATCTTATTCTGAATACAAGTCGTTGGGATTATAGGAGCAAATCCCAACAGCGGGTAGCGCCAAACAGGTACCGCCTGATAAAGCCAGATTAAACTGAATGTTTGCGGCACTGCGGCAGGAATAGCTTCATGATACCCTAACCCTACGAATCAAAAAAAAGAACTTTGCCATGAAATTAAACGCTCGCCTGCAAACTGCGCAACAATCGACTAGCAATTCCCCTATCGTTCTTATCCACGGCCTGTTTGGCAGCCTTGACAACCTCGGCGTGCTCGCCCGGGATCTTGGGCAGGATCATACGCTGCTGCAAATCGATCTGCGTAATCACGGCCAGTCTCCCCGCAGCGATGAGATGAATTATCCTGCGATGGCGCGCGACGTGCTGGAAACCCTGGACGAATACGGCTTTAAGCAAGCGATAATTATCGGCCATTCCATGGGCGGTAAAGTGGCTATGGCTTTAACCGCTATCGCCCCCGAGCGCATCGATAAACTCGTGCTGATTGATATCGCGCCGGTTGACTATCAGGTGCGCCGCCACGATGAAATTTTTGCCGCTATTAACGCCGTGAGCAGCGCCGGTGCGAAAAGCCGCCAGCAGGCTGCCGCCTTAATGCGCGAGCATATAAAAGAAGAAGGCGTAATTCAGTTTCTGCTGAAATCCTTTGCCGAAGGCGAATGGAAGTTCAACGTGCCGGCCCTGTGGCAGCAGTATAAGCATATCGTCGGCTGGCAGACTATTCCGGCCTGGAACGGCCCCGCCTTATTTATCCGCGGCGGCGCTTCGCCTTATGTAGATGAAACGCATCGGGATGCGCTACTGGCTCAGTTCCCGCAGGCCCGGGCGCATGTTGTTGCCGGCGCGGGACACTGGGTTCACGCCGAGAAACCGGAAGCGGTTTTACGCGCCATTCACCGTTTTATCGATGATTGCGCCAAAAACTGATTAAAAACAGACCGACCGGCCGTAAGATGCGGCTAACGCGTTGGCGCGCCGGACTCCCTGATGTATGATGGCGCGCTTAAATGCGCCGGAGCATTCTGCTCGCAGCATCCCGAATTCCCTGTCAGTACTCTAATCATGGCAAAAGAACAAACGGACCGTACTACAATAGATCTGTTCGCGGACGAGCGTCGCCCGGGGCGGCCAAAAACCAATCCGCTAACGCGAGATGAGCAGCTGCGTATCAACAAACGTAACCAGCTCAAACGCGATAAAGTACGCGGCCTGAAGCGTGTTGAGCTAAAACTCAACAACGAAGCGGTGGATGCCCTTAATCAACTTGCTGAAGCCAGAAATATCAGCCGCAGCGAGCTGATTGAAGAGATGTTATTAGCCCAGCTAAAGCAGCATCTGAGCTAACCGTTCGCTATTTCGCCTCATCATCAAATAAAAAACGGCGCTTAAAGCGCCATCATGTTGCAGTCTGTGCACAGCGCGGTGATAGCTGTTTCCGCACCGTGACCTGTTCTGCTATCATTGCCCCATCTGTGGGCAATTCTCCGCCACCATACCATTAAGTTTCAAGAGGTTATTTAACTCATGGCAATCGTAGGCATTTTTTTCGGCAGCGATACCGGTAATACCGAAAATATCGCAAAAATGATTCAAAAACAGCTCGGTAAAGATGTTGCTGAAGTGCGTGACATTGCGAAAAGCAGCAAAGAAGATCTCGAAGGGTTCGACATACTGCTGCTGGGCATCCCTACCTGGTACTACGGCGAAGCGCAGTGCGACTGGGATGACTTCTTCCCGACTCTTGAAGAAGTGGATTTCAACGGCAAGCTGGTTGCGCTGTTCGGCTGTGGCGATCAGGAAGATTACGCGGAATATTTCTGCGACGCGCTGGGCACCATTCGCGACATCATTGAACCACGCGGCGCGGCAATCGTAGGCCACTGGCCGACGGCTGGCTATCACTTTGAAGCATCTAAGGGCCTGGCTGACGACGACCACTTTGTAGGCCTGGCCATTGACGAAGACCGCCAGCCGGAACTGACCGCCGAGCGCGTTGAGAAATGGACTAAGCAGGTTGCTGAAGAGCTAAACCTGGCCGATATTCTTAACGCCTGATGCGTATCGGCGCAGGCGAATGTTTGCGCCGTATTGATAGGCATTACCAATGAAAATAATCGCTACATTTTTGTAACTTTTTTGTCTATCCCTGTACAATACCCCACAGGTCGCATTTGCTGGACCGCCAGCAAAGAGTGACTCAGCCACGATTTTTTAGCTGTTATGCTTCATACTTACAGTTTCTATTTAGACGTGGCTGTACTATACCCTCAAAAGAAGGGTATATAATGAAACGCATTCACTTAACGCTCAACGAGTCCGAGCATAACGTTAAGCAACAGGACAATTTCCGCATGACTGACAACAACACCGCATTAAAGAAGGCCGGCCTGAAAGTCACGCTTCCGCGATTAAAAATCCTTGAAGTGTTGCAGGGACCGGTGAACCATCACGTCAGTGCGGAAGACTTATACAAACGTCTGATTGATATGGGTGAAGAGATTGGTCTGGCCACGGTTTACCGCGTGCTGAACCAGTTTGACGATGCAGGTATCGTTACCCGCCATAATTTCGAAGGCGGCAAGTCGGTGTTTGAACTGACTCAGCAACATCATCACGATCACCTGATTTGTCTGGACTGCGGCAAAGTCATTGAATTCAGTGATGATTCAATCGAAGCCCGCCAGCGTGAAATCGCGACCCGCCACGGCATTCGTCTGACTAACCACAGTCTTTACCTGTATGGCCACTGCGCCGAAGGCGACTGCCGTACCGACGAAAACGCCCACGAAATCAGCGAGAAGTAATCCGCGCTCTTGCCTATCCTTCGGGAAAGCAGAAACAAAAAACCGGTGAGGAAACTCACCGGTTTTTTTATGAGTCCGATAAACTTAACAAGCCGGGCGCTTTGCGCCCGGTCGCCCATCAGAAGATAGTGAACGGTGCGATAACGAGGAACTTCACGTCACGCTCATCCTGGAAGATGTTGCCGTAGCCGCCACCCCAGCTTGGTATATCGGAGTGGTTGTCGTACTGGGTAAAGTGCAGTTTAAACAACGTCCCTTTCGCACGGCCATCCTGAACGGTATAGGACGCATCGAGGCTGTAAGAGGATTCTTTCAGACGGCGATCGGCGTCGTAGTAGCCATCGGTCGTTGGCGTGGAGCTGGGTTTTGCATCCCAGGCGTAAACGTAAGAAGCGCCCACCGCCCAGCCTGCCAGATCCCAGTTGCTCAGATCATACATTGCGCCCGCGAACAGCGCTTTTTCGCCGTTGGCGTTAAAGTCGGAGCGGTTATCCCACCACACGTCGAGTCGCCCGTTAGAAGAGGCATAGGTTGGCGTCATGCGCTGCAGGAAGTAGCCCTGCTGGCCGTCTGCCTTAACCATGGTTCCCTCCAGACGCAGATCGACCTGACCCACCTTGTAGCTGAAGGTAAGCGCCTGCAGCCAGGCCGTACCGTCATAAATATCGTTAACGCCGCCGTCTGAGACTTTGTCCCGCGTCCCGTAAAACTGGTAGCTGGTGGTCAGCGGGCTGCCGGCAATGTCAAACTTGTAGCTTGCTTTGGTGAAGTACTGATCGATATAACCTTCTGCCTGACCGAAGGCCGCCTCAAGCACCAGATCGTTTTTGAAGTCATACTTCGCGCCGATTGAATGCAGGTAGTCGACTTTGGTGCGCTTGTCGTTCCGATAAAACTTGTCCATCTCCAGATGCCATGGGGATTTATATTCGTTAGTCCACATCCAGGAGAAGCTCAGCGCGCCCGCATCGCCGTAATCGAAATTGGCGCCTGCTTCAGCGCCCTGATAGGTACCCGGCATAAAGCTCCAGTGCGGAGCCAGCAAAGTCTGGCCGGTTGGCTGAATGTAACCCGCACGCGCCCAAAGCGGCCCGTATTTAAATTTCGCCGCCGCCTTATAAAGGCTGATTCCGCTCTTATCGCCGGAATAGTCTTCGTCGTAGGCTTTATTTTTTGATGAGAATGCGATTTCGTTCGGGTGCCCGCTGTCGCCGTTTTCCGCCATTTCAATCGCGGTAAAAGCCGCAATATCCAGGCCAAACATATCGGCCGCATAGCCGGACTGGAAATCCAGATTGCCGTTCCAGGTAGAATGGGAAAGGTTAGTTTCGTATTTATGAGTATTAACGTCTTTCCGGTCACGCTCACGCTGCCAGTAATAAATACCGCCGGTGAGGGTTGAATCATCGATAAAGCCCGCGGCGGCGGCCTGCGGAATAATAACCATGCCTGAAAGC
Organism: Enterobacter sp. R1(2018); assembly: GCF_003628475.1. Lineage (GTDB taxonomy): Bacteria > Pseudomonadota > Gammaproteobacteria > Enterobacterales > Enterobacteriaceae > Dryocola. The sequence goes on from NZ_RCAA01000034.1 coordinate 34,701, forward strand.
GCCGTGACGCCTGCAATTGCAAGCGCCAGCGCGCTACGTCTGCCAATAAACGTACGCATATTGAAATCCTCTTTGACGTATAAATAATCACCCGGCGTAAAAGCGCCTGACGGCAAAAAAATAAAAAATACCTGACGGCTAAAAGCGGTTAAGAATATTTCCCCGCGTTACTGCTAAGCAACAGACTATTTTTCGCGACGCGAATTATCAACGACTTTTTAAGAGTTAATTCCCATATTATGACGAAGAGCACATAATCTATGTGCTTTTGTAACAAATTGCTTTATCAGAGTTTTATAGCGAAAAAATAAATTTATCAGGTATATTTAACAAAATGGAAGCGCTCCCATAATCGCCAATGATAATTTTTCCAAATTAAGGTCAAGGGCAGACAATTATTAAATAAGGCGCTGACGCTAATTAATTCGCATCGCGAATGTTATTAATTATTTAACCCGCTGATCGTTAAGCGAAAAAAAACGCCGCATAAAGCGGCGTTTAATACAAAGGTTCAGGCGCTTAATCGCCTATTTTTGCCCATGTGTCACGCAGGCCAACGGTGCGGTTAAACACCAGTTTGGTCGCGGTTGCATAGCGGCTGTCGAGGCAGAAATAACCTTCACGCTCAAACTGATACGCTTTACCCGTCTGGGCATTTTGCAGGCTCGGCTCAACGAAACCTTGTTTAATAACCAGCGATTCCGGGTTAATAGTCGCAAGGAAATCTTCCGCGCTGCCCGGATTTGCTACGCTGAACAGACGATCGTAAAGACGAATCTCTACCGGCAGCGCGTGGGATGCGCTTACCCAGTGAATAACGCCTTTCACTTTACGGCCGTCAGCCGGGTCTTTGCTCAGGGTTTCGGCGTCGTAGGTGCAATACAGCGTGGTGATATTGCCGTCCGCATCTTTCTCTACGCGTTCGGCTTTAATCACATACGCGTTGCGCAGGCGTACTTCTTTGCCCAGCACCAGACGCTTGTACTGCTTGTTAGCTTCTTCGCGGAAGTCTGCGCGGTCGATATAAATCTCACCGCTGAAAGGCACCTGGCGGCTGCCCATTTCAGGCCTGTTCGGATGATTTGGCATGGTGACCATTTCTTCCGCGCCCTGCGGATAGTTTTCGATAACGACTTTTACCGGATCCAACACGGCCATCGCGCGCGGCGCGTTCTCGTTCAGATCGTCACGAATGCAAGATTCCAGCGCCGCCATCTCGACGGTATTGTCCTGCTTGGTGACGCCGATACGTTTGCAGAACTCACGGATGGAAGCTGCGGTATAACCACGACGACGCAGACCGGAGATGGTCGGCATACGCGGGTCGTCCCAGCCTTCGACAATCTTCTCGGTCACCAGCAGGTTCAGCTTACGCTTGGACATGATGGCATATTCAAGATTCAGGCGAGAAAACTCGTACTGGCGCGGATGGGCCGCAATGGTGATGTTGTCTAACACCCAGTCGTACAGACGACGGTTGTCCTGGAACTCCAGCGTACACAGCGAATGGGTGATACCTTCCAGCGCATCGGAAATGCAGTGGGTGAAGTCATACATCGGGTAGATGCACCACTTGCTGCCCGTTTGATGGTGATCGGCGAACTTAATACGGTAAATCACCGGATCGCGCATCACGATGAAAGGCGACGCCATATCAATTTTTGCGCGCAGGCAGGCGGTGCCTTCGGCGAATTCGCCGTTACGCATTTTCTCAAACAGCGCGAGGTTTTCCTCGACGCTGCGATCGCGGTATGGGCTGTTTTTGCCAGGCGCCGTCAGAGAACCGCGATACTCGCGGATCTGCTCAGGCGTCAGCTCATCGACATACGCCAGGCCTTTATTAATCAGCTCAATGGCATAGTTAAACAGCTGGTCGAAGTAATCAGAGGAGTAGCGCACGTCACCGGACCAGTGAAAGCCCAGCCATTCTACGTCGTGCTTAATAGAATCAACGTATTCGATATCTTCTTTTACCGGGTTGGTGTCATCGAAACGCAGATTGCACAGCCCCTGGTAATCCTGTGCGATACCAAAGTTCAGACAGATAGATTTTGCATGGCCGATATGCAGATAGCCATTTGGCTCCGGCGGGAAACGAGTGCAGATACGGTCATGCTTACCGTTGGCCAGATCTTCATCAATAATCTGGCGAATAAAGTTAGTTGGGCGGGCTTCAGCCTCACTCATCGCGGATTCCTCAAGACAAAACTTTCGTTAACGGTGCATGATCTAATAAGCAGGCGCGGGAAACAACCTTTAGTTGCACAAATTAAGGCTGCCAGATTTAAAGAGGGGGAACGTTTAATTCGGGATAATAAAAAAGCGGCTGGAGAATATCCCCAGCCGCTTAAGGCACAATGCTAACTCAGGAGCAATTATTTACCTTTAATTTCATACAGCGGCGTCTGACCTGCAACCACTGAACCCTGTGCCTGTAGAATCAGGCCGCTGAAGTCATCAATGTTGCTGCAAACTACCGGGCTGATCATGGAGCGAGCGTTAGCGTTCAGGAAATCAAGATCCATTTCCAGAATCGGCTGGCCTGCGACCACTTCAGCACCCTCCTCCACCAGACGGGTAAAGCCCTGACCGTTAAGCGCTACGGTATCGATGCCCATATGGACAACAATTTCCGCGCCCTTTTCCGTTTCCAGGCAGAACGCATGGTTGGTATTAAAGATTTTCACGATGGTGCCGGCCGCCGGCGATACAACGGTTTTACCCGTTGGCTTCACCGCTACGCCATCACCCACCGCTTTGCTGGCGAAGGCTTCATCAGGCACTTGCTCCAGCGCTACCACTTCCCCGGTGACAGGAGAAACCAGCGCCGCGATGGTGACCGCATTTGGCACCGCCTGCGGCTTAGCCGTAGGGGTAACGGCAACAGGGGCCGTAGGCGCTTCCGCCGCAGGAACGTCACCGGTGGTTTTCATCGCGTTAGCTATTTTCTCAGCCACGAAGCCCACGATAATCTGCACGCTGGTTTTGTTCAGGCGAATTACGCCGGTTGCGCCAAGACGTTTAGCCAGCGCTTCGTTCACTAAAGAAGAGTCTTTCACGTTCAGACGCAGACGAGTGATACAGGCATCGATACCGGTCAGGTTATCAGAGCCGCCAACCGCTGCGATGTACTGACGAGCCAGACCGGAAACGTCCTGATTTGCCGTCCCGCTAACGTTCACGTCCTGGCCATCAGCCTCGTCACCCGCCACCGCCAGCTCACGGCCCGGCGTTAACAGGTTGAATTTGGTGATAGTGAAACGGAACACCGCGTAGTAAATCACGAAGAACACGAGACCTTGCGGAATCAGCATCCACCAGTGGGTCGCCAGCGGGTTACGGGAAGAAAGCACCATATCCACCAGGCCGGCGCTGAAACCGAAACCGGCTATCCAGTGCATGCTTGCTGCGATGAATACGGAAATACCGGTCAGAACGGCGTGGATAACGTACAGAACCGGCGCAACGAACATGAAGGAGAATTCCAACGGTTCGGTGATACCGGTAAAGAACGCGGCGAAGGCAGCCGCCAACATGATACCTGCCACTTTCGCTTTGTTTTCCGGACGAGCGCAGTGGTAGATAGCCAGCGCTGCACCCGGCAGGCCGAACATCATGATTGGGAAGAAACCAGCCTGGTAACGGCCGGTGATACCGACAACCGCTTTACCTGTTTCGATGGACTGTGCGCCGCCCAGGAAGTTAGGGATATCGTTGATGCCGGCAACGTCAAACCAGAATACGGAGTTCAGCGCGTGGTGCAGACCAACCGGGATTAACAGGCGGTTGAAGAACGCGTAAACACCGGCGCCAACGGAGCCCAGCTTCTGAATGTGCTCACCAAAGTTCACCAGGCCGTCAAAGATCATCGGCCAGACATACATCATGATGAAAGCGACAACGATCATCACAAAGGAGGTGAGGATCGGCACCAGACGACGGCCACTGAAGAAGGAGAGTGCCTTCGGCAGTTCGACGCTGCTGTAGCGGTTGTACAGTTCCGCAGAGATAATACCAACCAGAATACCCACGAATTGGTTGCTGATTTTACCGAATGCCGCCGGAACCTGGTCCGCCGGAATTTTCTGGATCATGGCAACCGCTGCCGGAGAACACAGGGTGGTCAGTACCAGGAAGCCAACAAAGCCGGTCAGCGCTGCGGCGCCGTCTTTGTCTTTGGACATGCCGTAAGCCACGCCGATGGCGAACAGTACGGACATATTATCAATAATGGCAGAACCAGATTTAATGAAGAACGCCGCAAGCGCGTTATCTCCACCCCAGCCAACCGGGTCAATCCAGTAACCTACCCCCATCAGAATTGCTGCTGCAGGAAGTGTAGCCACGGGCACCATAAGTGCGCGGCCGACTCGTTGTAAATAACCTAGAATACTCACTTTATTCCCCCTATGAGACCCTGTTAAGGCTCGCTCAAAGCAGTGTTTTTATTGTCTTAACAACCTTAAAGAAACGGCGACGCTTCACATCACACACCGGAGTGTGAAAAAATTTAATTCGTATCGCAAATTAAACGCGCACTTTTTGTGACTACAGTCACCAAATATCGCTATAACACCCCCCTTCAGCTGGCTATCACGCAAAACTTATTTTATCATTCAAAAAATCAGGACGGATTGCCCCCTCAGGCACCAGTATAAAACTGGTTTACCCTTAGAGGGTGGATTATCAATCTGGCCAACCCCGTTTTCTATTAACTCCTAAGAGGTGAATGATGAGACTGATTCCCCTGGCTACCCCGGCTCAGGTCGGCAAATGGGCAGCTCGCCATATTGTTAAGCGCATCAACGCGTTTAATCCTACTGCAGATCGCCCTTTCGTGCTGGGTTTACCTACCGGCAGCACGCCGCTTGAAGCCTATAAGGCGCTGGTAGAGATGCATAAAGCGGGCCAGGTTAGCTTCAAAAACGTTGTGACCTTTAATATGGATGAATACGTCGGTCTGCCAAAAGAGCATCCGGAAAGCTATCACACTTTCATGCACAAGAATTTCTTCGATCACGTTGATATTCCCGCAGAAAACATCAACCTGCTAAACGGTAACGCCGAAGACGTTGATGCGGAATGCCGCGCTTACGAAGAAAAAATTCGCTCCTACGGTAAAATCCACCTGTTTATGGGCGGCGTGGGCAACGACGGTCATATCGCCTTCAACGAGCCGGCTTCTTCCCTGGCTTCCCGTACCCGTATTAAAACCCTGACTCATGACACCCGCGTGGCAAACTCTCGTTTCTTTGGCGGCGATGTGAACCAGGTTCCAAAATACGCCCTGACCGTAGGCGTCGGTACGCTGCTTGACGCAGAAGAAGTAATGATTCTGGTGCTCGGCCATGTAAAAGCGCAGGCTCTGCAGGCTGCGGTCGAAGGCAACGTCAACCATATGTGGACCATCAGCTGCCTGCAGCTGCATCCAAAAGCGGTGGTGGTGTGCGACGAACCTTCTACCATGGAGCTGAAGGTAAAAACGTTGAAGTATTTCAACGAACTTGAAGCAGAAAATATTAAAGGTCTTTAAGCACTTCTTTTTTTCCGGGGGTAATTATGTTTGCACTAACCCAGGGTCGGATTTATACCGGCCATGACATTCTGGATGACCACGCGATTGTTGTCGCTGACGGCCTGATTGAGCGCGTTTGTCCGCGCGCCGAACTCCCTGCCGGGATCGAAACCCGCGATATGGGCGGTGCGATCATCGCCCCCGGTTTTATTGATGTTCAGCTGAACGGCTGCGGCGGCGTGCAGTTTAACGACACCGTCGAGGCCGTCACGGTTGAAACGCTGGAGATTATGCAAAAAGCCAACGAGCGCTCCGGCTGCACCAGCTATCTGCCAACGCTTATCACCGCCAGCGATGAGCTGATGATGCAGGGCGTTAAAGTAATGCGTGAATACCTGACCAAATACCGCAATCAGGCGCTCGGTCTCCATCTGGAAGGCCCGTGGCTGAACATGGTGAAAAAAGGCACGCACAACCCGAGCTTCGTCCGTAAGCCTGATGCCGGCCTGGTTGATTTCCTCTGCGAGAACGCGGACGTCATCACTAAAGTCACCCTGGCGCCGGAGATGGTAGAGCCGGACGTTATCAAAAAACTGGTCGCCGCGGGCATCATCGTTTCCGCAGGCCATTCTAACGCGACGGCAAAAGAAGCCAGAGTAGGTTTCCGCGCGGGCATCACCTTCGCCACCCATCTTTTCAACGCCATGCCTTATATTACGGGCCGCGAACCGGGCCTTGCGGGCGCAATCTTTGATGAGCCGGACGTTTACTGCGGTATCATTGCCGATGGCCTGCACGTGGACTATGCAAATATTCGCACCGCGAAGCGGCTGAAAGGCGATAAACTCTGTCTGGTAACTGACGCAACCGCACCGGCGGGCGCTAATATTGAACAGTTCATTTTTGCTGGTAAAACAATATACTACCGCGACGGTTTATGTGTAGATGAGAACGGTACGCTGAGCGGTTCAGCCCTGACGATGATCGAAGGGGTGCGTAATCTGGTGGAGCATGCCGGTATTGCGCTGGATGAAGTTCTGCGTATGGCCACTCTCTACCCTGCCCGTGCGATGGGCGTGGAAAAGCAGTTGGGCACCATTGAGGCTGGCAAAGTCGCCAACCTGACTGCCTTTACCCGCGATTACAAAATCATCAAGACTCTCGTTAATGGTAATGAGGTCGTAACTGAGTAAAAAAGGCATGACGACTGGCGGACAGGCTCAAATAGGTAATGTCGATCTGGTAAAACAGCTGAACGGCGCGGCGGTATACCGCCTGATTGACCAGCTTGGCCCAATTTCAAGGATCCAGATCGCCGAACAGAGCCAGCTTGCCCCCGCCAGCGTCACCAAAATTACTCGCCAGCTTATTGAGCGCGGCCTGATTAAAGAAGTCGATCAGCAGGCCTCCACCGGAGGCCGCCGCGCTATCTCTATCGTGACCGAAACCCGCAATTTCCACGCGATAGGCGTGCGCCTCGGTCGCCATGACGCCACCATTACGCTGTTCGATCTCAGCGCCAGGCCGCTGGCGGAAGAGCATTATCCCCTGCCGGAGCGCACTCAGGAAACGCTTGAGCATGCTCTGCTCCACGCCATCGCTCGCTTTATCGAACAGACGCAGCGTAAAATCCGCGAGCTTATCGCTATCTCCGTCATTCTGCCGGGCCTGGTCGATCCGGAAAGCGGCGTGATTCGCTATATGCCGCACATCCAGGTGGACAACTGGTCGCTGGTGGACAGTTTAGAAAAACGCTTCAAAGTAACCTGCTTTGTCGGACACGATATTCGCAGCCTGGCGCTGGCAGAGCACTATTTCGGTGCAACTCATGACTGCGAAGACTCCATTCTGGTGCGCGTTCACCGGGGTACAGGCGCCGGTATTTTGTCTAACGGCAGAATTTTTATCGGCCGCAACGGGAACGTGGGCGAAATTGGCCATATCCAGGTCGACCCGTTAGGCGAGCGCTGCCACTGCGGTAACTTTGGCTGTCTGGAAACCATCGCGGCGAACGCCGCTATTGAAGGCCGCGTGCGCCACCTGCTTGAGCAAGGCTATAACAGCCGCTTAACGCCTGACGACTGTGATATCGTCGCGATTTGCAAAGCGGCCAATAAAGGCGATGCGCTGGCGTGCGAGGTCATCGAGTACGTTGGCCGCCATCTGGGTAAAGCCATCTCCATCGCTATTAACCTGTTCAACCCGCAAAAAGTGGTGATCGCAGGCGAAATCATCGAAGCAGAAAAAGTGCTGCTGCCGGCCATCGAAGGCTGCATTAACACCCAGGTATTAAAAGCGTTTCGCAAAAACCTGCCCGTTGTGCGTTCGCGCCTTGATGACCGCTCGGCGATCGGCGCTTTTGCGCTGGTAAAACGCTCCATGCTAAACGGCCTGCTGCTGCAGCGGCTGCTGGAAAGTTAACGCAGCCCGTTCCCGATTTACGCTATAGTTACGCCTTCTGAGAATATGAGCCTGAGTAGTCAATGACCATCCAGAATGTAATTTGTGATATCGACGGCGTGCTGATGCATGACAACGTCGCCGTGCCGGGGGCCAACGAGTTCCTGACCCGCATCCTTGAAAAAGGTTTACCGCTGGTTCTGCTGACTAACTATCCTTCGCAAACCGGCCAGGATCTGGCAAACCGCTTTGCGTCAGCTGGGATCAATGTGCCGGACAGCGTATTTTATACCTCGGCTATGGCAACCGCGGATTTCCTTCGTCGTCAGGAAGGCAAAAAAGCCTATGTGGTGGGTGAAGGCGCGTTAATCCATGAGTTATATAAAGCGGGGTTCACCATCACCGATATCAACCCGGATTTTGTCATCGTTGGCGAAACGCGCTCCTATAACTGGGAAATGATGCACAAGGCGGCCTATTTCGTGGCAAACGGCGCGCGTTTCATCGCTACTAACCCGGATACTCACGGACGCGGTTACTATCCCGCCTGCGGCGCGCTCTGCGCAGGTATTGAGAAAATATCCGGCCGCAAACCGTTTTACGTCGGCAAGCCCAGCCCGTGGATCATCCGCGCGGCGCTGAACACCATGCAGGCCCACTCTGAACAGACGGTGATTGTGGGCGACAACCTGCGCACCGACATCCTGGCGGGCTTCCAGGCCGGTCTTGAAACCATTCTCGTGCTGTCCGGGGTTTCTACGCTTAACGACATTGATGCGATGCCTTTCCGGCCTTCATTTATCTACCCTTCCGTGGCCGAAATCGACATCATCTGAACGATGTCACTTTTGCACACAATGCGCCTGGCTTACGCCGGGCGTTTTTTATGAAACGTATATTTTTCTTTTCTTCTCCCGACACCAGTCAGTAAAAACGATAAATAATTGCCGATCCGCTAATTATTTATCGCTTTTCCTCATCATTTTTCATCAATCGGCAATGCCCATTGCGGTATTTACGCTCTGATGGCTAAAGCGCTTGCATTCGCGCTGAGGATTGCGCAAATTCAGATGCATGCAATGCAGCAACGCCGCTAAAACAGCAATAAACGGCCACGCGGCACCACGATTAAACCGCTCAGGTAAGCGTTACGGAGAAAGTTCTATGTGTTCTATTTTTGGTGTTCTGGATATTAAAACCGACGCGGTTGAGCTGCGTAAAAAAGCGCTGGAGCTGTCACGCCTGATGCGCCACCGCGGCCCGGACTGGTCCGGTGTTTACGCCAGCGATAAAGCCATTCTGGCCCACGAACGCCTTTCCATCGTTGATGTCAACGCCGGCGCGCAGCCGCTCTATAACAAGCAGCAAACCCACGCGCTGGCGGTTAACGGTGAAATTTACAACCACCAGGCGCTGCGCGCTGAATACGGCGATCGCTACGAATTCCAGACCGGTTCAGACTGTGAGGTTATTCTCGCCCTGTATCAGGAAAAAGGTCCTGAGTTTCTGGACGACCTGCAGGGAATGTTCGCCTTCGTACTTTATGACAGTGAAAAAGACGCCTGGCTGATCGGCCGCGATCACATTGGCATCATCCCGCTGTATATGGGCCATGACGAACACGGCAACCTGTACGTCGCTTCTGAAATGAAAGCGCTGGTGCCCGTTTGCCGTACCATAAAAGAGTTCCCGGCGGGCAGCTATATGTGGAGCCAGGACGGCGAAATTCGCAGCTACTACCAGCGCGACTGGTTTGACTACGACGCGGTTAAAGACAAGGTTACCGACAAAAACGAACTGCGCCAGGCGCTGGAAGACGCCGTGAAGAGCCATCTGATGTCCGACGTGCCGTATGGCGTACTGCTTTCTGGCGGGCTGGATTCATCCATTATCTCCGCGATCACCAAAAAATTCGCCGCCCGCCGTGTGGAAGATGAAGAGCGCAGCGAGGCATGGTGGCCACAGCTGCACTCCTTCGCGGTCGGCCTGCCGGGTTCACCGGATCTGAAAGCCGCGCAGGAAGTGGCAAACCATTTGGGCACCGTACACCACGAAATCCATTTCACCGTGCAGGAAGGCCTGGATGCTATCCGCGACGTTATCTACCACATCGAAACCTATGATGTGACCACCATTCGCGCTTCGACCCCAATGTACCTTATGTCCCGTAAAATCAAAGCGATGGGTATCAAGATGGTGCTGTCAGGTGAAGGTTCCGATGAGGTATTCGGCGGCTACCTGTACTTCCATAAAGCGCCGAACGACAAAGAGCTGCACGAAGAAACCGTCCGTAAACTTCAGGCTCTGCATATGTTTGACTGCGCCCGCGCTAACAAAGCGATGTCGGCCTGGGGCGTTGAGGCTCGCGTGCCCTTCCTGGACAAAAAATTCCTCGACGTGGCGATGCGCATCAACCCGAAAGATAAGATGTGCGGCAACGGCAAAATGGAAAAACATATCCTGCGTGAATGTTTCGAGTCCTATCTGCCGGCAAGCGTGGCATGGCGCCAGAAAGAGCAGTTCTCAGACGGCGTGGGCTACAGCTGGATCGACACTTTAAAAGAAGTCGCGGCGGGTCAGGTAACGGATCGGCAGATGGAAACCGCAAGCTTCCGCTTCCCTTACAACACGCCGGGTTCGAAAGAGGCTTACTTATACCGTGAGATCTTCGAAGAATTATTCCCGCTGCCAAGCGCCGCAGAATGTGTTCCGGGCGGGCCTTCCGTTGCCTGTTCTTCGGCTAAAGCGATTGAATGGGATGAAGCGTTCAAAACCATGAACGATCCATCGGGTCGTGCGGTTGGCGTCCACCAGTCTGCCTATAAATAAGCGATCTTTGTTAAGCAACGGGCCTGCGGGCCCGTTGTTGTTTCTGCATAAAACTTCCCTTTTTGCGCTCGCTTTCCCGCCGGGAAAAGCTCGAAATAACCGATTGTTGCCCATATTTCCACCAAGCTGTTCGCAAGCTGGTCAAACGGACAATTTCAGCCGCTTTTCGGGAAAAAATTTGTTGACGCTGTTCGGTCAACTACGCATAATGCGCCCCGCAACGCCGATAAGGTATCGCAAAAAAAGAAGGCTACTTAGCTCAGCTGGTTAGAGCACATCACTC
>NZ_RCAA01000034.1:45737-46087 GCF_003628475.1 Enterobacter sp. R1(2018)
TAGAAGAAGTAGTAGTACTGGCTACGTAGCTCAGCTGGTTAGAGCACATCACTCATAATGATGGGGTCACAGGTTCAAATCCCGTAGTAGCCACCATTCTTTTTAAGCGCGGGAGTGGCGAAATTGGTAGACGCACCAGATTTAGGTTCTGGCGCCGCAAGGTGTGCGAGTTCAAGTCTCGCCTCCCGCACCATTTTTAACGCGTTGCATGGATGGGGTATCGCCAAGCGGTAAGGCACCGGTTTTTGATACCGGCATTCCCTGGTTCGAATCCAGGTACCCCAGCCAATTTTTCGATAGGTATGCGCTCGGCGCACGGGTTTTGGGGTATCGCCAAGCGGTAAGGCACC
>NZ_RCAA01000034.1:46097-91448 GCF_003628475.1 Enterobacter sp. R1(2018)
CTCTAAAAAAAGCTCGCTTCGGCGAGCTTTTTGCTTTTCAGCGCTCAGAAGAAGTAAGGCGGTTTCCCGCCCGTTTATTCAGCGTCCGGCAACTTATAAACCTAACGCATACTTCAGCGCCCGGCGTTTCAGCGCGCCGCCGCGTTCGGCCGCCATCAGGCCCAGGTTACGCAGTACGCGCAGGGGCGCAAGGTCGTTGCTAAAACCGGCGTAAAACAGATCCATACCGCTTTGCATAATAAAGTTATCCGCCTGACGGCGAGTCTGGTAGCGTTTCAGCACGCGGGCATCGGCCCAGTTCTCACCGTAGCCGCGCGCGTTAATCATCACCTCAAGCAATGCGTCGACGTCGCGATAGCCAAGGTTTACTCCCTGCCCCGCCAGAGGGTGGATAGTGTGCGCAGCATCGCCGATCAGCGCGAGGCCCTGCTGCATATAGCGCAGCGCATGCCGACGGGTTAACGGAAATGCCCCGCTGGCAACCGGCGTCACCGCGCCCAGCCTTGATGGGAAGGTGGCGGCGATAGCTTTCGCCAGCTGCGGCATCGTCATCGTCTTTAACTGCCGGATGCGCGCCGGCGTGTCGTACCACACCAGCGAAGCCCAGTTATCGAATAGGGGTAAAAAGGCGTGCGGCCCGGTCGGCGTAAAGTGCTGCCAGGTGCTGTCGCCGGGCGCAGTTTCACACTGAACGGTTATCAGCATACAAGACTGACGATAATCCCAGGCGTGGATACCGATACCTGCCCACTGTCGGACCTTTGAGTTCGCCCCGTCTGCGCCAATCACCATCGGCACCGTTAACGCTTCGCCGTCCGCAAAGCTTAGCGTCCATCGCCCTTCTTTGGTTTGCATATGCGCTAACTGCGCCGGACACATTAATTCGACATTGGGATGGGCTGCCAGCGCCTTCCAGAGGGCGAGCTGTAAAACGTGATTTTCTACCATAAAGCCCAGCTCGGGCAGGCCAAGCTCATGCGCATTAAAAGAAACGTGCGCGCTTTCCCACTCCCAGGTTTCTAGCCGGCGATAAGCATGGCTGCGCATAGAAAGAATCGCGTCCCATACGCCTAATGATTTAAGCAGCGCCACCGAAGCGCTGCTGATGGCGGAAATACGCACGTCGGGCTGGCTGTCGTGCTCAAAATCTGACGGCGCCTGGTGTTCGATAACCGCTATTTGAAAACCATTTTGTGCCAGCCCAAGCGCCGCAGCCGCTCCGACCATTCCTCCGCCGACGACCGCGACGTCGATTGGTTGATTTGCCATGATTATTTTGTCCTTAATGTGTCTAAGCTAATTCTACCGGATTTTTACCGGGGTTACGCAGGCTGGTCACATCCACGTCAAAGCATTACAATACGCGCCCAAGATTTCGGGCCTAACTGAGCAATGGCAAAGTCGATGACAAAAAAACTCCATATTAAAACCTGGGGCTGTCAGATGAACGAATACGATTCATCGAAGATGGCCGATCTGCTGAACAGCACGCATGGTTATGTCCTTACGGATGAACCAAAAGAAGCGGACGTATTGCTGCTGAACACCTGCTCTATCCGTGAAAAAGCCCAGGAAAAAGTCTTTCACCTGTTAGGCCGCTGGAAGCTCCTGAAACGAAAAAATCCCGACCTGATTATCGGCGTCGGCGGCTGCGTTGCCTCCCAGGAGGGCAAGCTTATTCGTAGCCGCGCTCATTATGTCGATATCGTTTTCGGGCCGCAGACGCTGCATCGCCTGCCGGAGATGATCAACCAGGTTCGCGGCACCCGCAGCCCGGTCGTTGACGTCAGCTTCCCGGAAATTGAAAAATTTGACCGCCTTCCGGAACCGCGCGCAGAAGGCCCGACGGCCTATGTTTCTATTATGGAAGGCTGCAACAAATACTGCACTTATTGCGTGGTGCCTTATACCCGCGGCGAAGAAGTCAGCCGCCCAAGCGATGATATCCTGTTTGAAATCGCCCAGCTCGCGGCGCAGGGCGTGCGCGAAATTCATCTGCTGGGCCAGAACGTCAACGCTTACCGCGGCGCGGCTTATGACGGCGGCATCTGCTCGTTCGCCGAGCTCCTGCGCCTGGTCGCGGCTATCGACGGCATCGACCGTATTCGTTTCACCACCAGCCATCCGATTGAGTTTACGGACGATATCATCGACGTTTATCGCGATACGCCGGAGCTGGTGAGCTTCCTGCACCTGCCGATTCAAAGCGGTGCGGACCGGGTGCTGAACCTGATGGGCCGCACGCACACGGCGCTGGAATACAAAGCGATTATCCGCAAGTTGCGCGCTGCGCGTCCCGATATTCAAATTAGCTCTGACTTTATCGTAGGCTTCCCTGGCGAAACCCAGCAGGACTTTGAGCAAACGATGAAGGTCATTGCCGAGGTGAACTTTGACGTCAGCTATAGCTTTATCTTCTCTGCCCGTCCGGGTACGCCTGCGGCAGATATGGTCGATGACGTGCCGGAAGAAGAGAAAAAGCAGCGTCTGTATATTCTGCAGGATCGCATTAACCAGCAGGCAATGGAATGGAGCCGTAAAATGGTCGGCACCACGCAACGCGTTCTGGTGGAAGGCACGTCGCGCAGAAACATTATGGAGCTGACCGGACGTTCAGAAAATAATCGCGGGGTAAACTTTGAAGGCACTCCGGATATGATCGGTAAATTTGTTGATGTAGAGATTACCGAGGTCGCTACCAACAACTCCCTGCGCGGCAAGGTAGTGCGCACTGAAGAAGAGATGGGTCTGCGCGTCATAGAGGCACCGGAGTCGGTAATCGCGCGTACCCGCAAAGAGGACGATATCGGCGTAGGTCTTTATCAGCCATAGCTCCGCCCCGCTTTGCCCTTCGGCTCGCTAACGCCGTGAACCGAAGGGCATTTTCAGCCATTGCACTTGCATTCTGAATCCGCCACCCAAATATCAAAGTCAACGCTTGCGCCATCATCACTCGCCGTAAATAATCTCTTTATGGCCTGACGAGAGCAGGCAAGGCATGACCATGACTACTGACAACCGGCCCCGAGCGACCCCAAGGATAAGTTTGAATATCGAAACACGTGAAATTACGCTGGAACCTGCAGACAATGCCCGTTTACTCAGCCTGTGCGGTCCATTTGATGACAATATTAAACAGCTCGAACGTCGGCTGGGTATCGAAATCAACCGTCGTGACAATCACTTCAAGCTCACTGGCCGTGCGTTGCTGGTGAACGCCGCCGCTGATATCCTGCGCAACCTTTATGTTGATACCGCGCCAATGCGCGGCGAAACTCAGGACATCGACCCGGAACAAATTCACCTGGCGATTAAAGAAATTCGCGTGCTTGAACAATCGGCGGAGCACGTTCCTGAGTACGGCAAAGCGGTCAACATCAAGACCAAGCGTGGGGTAATTAAACCCCGCACGCCAAACCAGGCGCAGTACATCGCCAACGTGCTCGACCACGATATCACCTTTGGTATCGGCCCTGCGGGCACGGGTAAAACCTATCTGGCGGTCGCCGCGGCCGTGGATGCGCTGGAGCGTCAGGACGTGCGCCGTATCCTGCTGACCCGCCCGGCGGTTGAAGCCGGTGAAAAACTCGGCTTCCTGCCGGGCGATTTAAGCCAGAAGGTGGACCCGTATCTGCGCCCGCTTTACGACGCCCTGTTCGAAATGCTCGGCTTTGAGCGCGTTGAAAAGCTGATGGAGCGCAACGTTATCGAAGTCGCGCCGCTGGCCTATATGCGCGGACGCACCCTGAACGATGCCTTTATCATCCTTGATGAAAGCCAGAACACCACCATCGAGCAGATGAAGATGTTCCTGACGCGTATCGGTTTTAACTCTAAGGCGGTCATTACCGGCGACGTTACGCAGATTGACCTGCCCCGCAATATGAAATCAGGCCTGCGCCACGCCATCGACGTGCTGGCGGAAGTCGATGAAATCAGCTTCAACTTCCTTAACAGCGAAGACGTAGTGCGTCACCCGGTGGTCGCGCGCATCGTCAACGCTTATGAAGCATGGGAAAACGCAGAGCAAATCCGTAAAGACGAGCTGGCCGCAGAACGCAAGCGTGAAGCGATGGCGATAAATTCCGCCGCGCAGGAGAGCAAATGAGTCAGGTTATTCTGGATTTACAGCTCGCCTGTGAAGATACCACCGGTCTGCCCAGCGAAGCGCAGTTCCAGGCATGGCTTGATGCGGTCATTCCTCAGTTTCAGGAAGAGTCGGAGGTAACGATTCGTCTGGTCGACGACGCGGAAAGCCATGAACTGAATCTGACCTACCGCGGCAAGGACAAATCCACCAACGTGCTCTCTTTCCCGTTCGAAGCCCCGCCGGGCATCGAGCTGCCGCTGCTTGGCGATCTGATTATCTGTCGTCAGGTGGTCGAAAAAGAGGCGCAGGAGCAGGATAAGCCGCTGGAAGCCCACTGGGCGCATATGGTCATTCACGGTAGCCTGCACCTGCTTGGTTACGATCATATTGAAGATGAAGAAGCCGAAGAGATGGAATCCCTGGAAACAGAGATAATGCTTGCTCTTGGGTATGTCGATCCGTACATTGCCGAGAAAGACCAGTCTGCGTAAGGATTAGCGCTACGCAGCATATAAACGCAGGCGGCGCATTATCAGACCGCCTGTTAGTTATCCATAACCGAGGGGCCACAAACCTAACGCCATGAGCGACGACAACTCACAAAACAGTGACACGCCTGCCAGTAAAAAGGGATTCTTTTCCCTGATTCTCAATCAGCTATTTCACGGTGAGCCAAAAAACCGTGACGATCTGCTAGAGCTTATCCGTGATTCCGAGCAAAACGATCTTATCGATCAGGACACCCGCGACATGCTTGAAGGGGTAATGGATATCGCCGACCAGCGCGTTCGCGACATCATGATCCCTCGCTCGCAAATGGTGACGCTCAAACACAACCAGACGCTGGACGAATGCCTTGATGTCATCATCGAATCAGCACACTCCCGCTTCCCGGTGATCAGCGAAGATAAAGATCATATCGAAGGGATTTTGATGGCCAAAGATCTGCTGCCGTTTATGCGCAGCGATACCGAGCCGTTTAGCATGGAAAAAGTGTTACGGCAGTGCGTAGTTGTGCCTGAAAGCAAGCGTGTTGACCGCATGCTGAAAGAGTTTCGTCAGCAACGCTATCATATGGCGATTGTGATTGATGAGTTTGGCGGCGTCTCCGGCCTCGTCACTATTGAAGATATTCTTGAACTGATCGTCGGGGAAATCGAAGATGAGTACGACGATGAAGAAGACAGCGATTTCCGTCAGCTCAGCCGCCACACCTGGACGGTGCGCGCGCTGGCCTCTATCGAAGACTTTAACGATACCTTTGACACCCATTTCAATGACGATGAAGTAGACACCATTGGCGGTCTGGTGATGCAGGCGTTTGGGCATCTGCCCGCACGCGGCGAAACTATTGAAATAGATGGTTACCAGTTCAAGGTCGCCATGGCCGATAGCCGCCGTATCATTCAGGTTCACGTCAGAATTCCGGACGATTCGCCGCAACCGAAACTGGAAGATTAATTCAAAGATGGCTATTGCCTTATTATTACAACGCCAGCGCGTGCGTCTGCTGCTGGCGCTGCTTTTTGGCGCCTGCGGGACGCTGGCCTTTTCCCCCTATGATTTCTGGCCTGCCGCCATTGTTTCTCTGGCGGGCCTGCAGGGGCTGACGCTCAACCGGCGCGCGATTCAAAGCGCATGGATCGGCTTTTTCTGGGGGCTTGGCCTGTTTGGCAGCGGCGTGAACTGGGTCTATGTCAGCATCGCGCAGTTTGGCGGCATGCCGGGGCCGGTTAATGTTTTCCTCGTCGTGCTGCTGGCCGCTTATCTGTCGCTTTATACCGGCCTGTTCGCAGGTTTGCTCAGCAGGCTGTGGCCGAAAACAACCTGGTGGCGCGTGGCGATTGCCGCCCCGATGCTGTGGCAGGCCACTGAATTCCTGCGCGGCTGGGTACTGACGGGCTTTCCCTGGCTACAGTTCGGCTACAGTCAGATTGACGGCCCGCTCAAGGGCATAGCGCCGATTCTGGGCGTCGAAGCCGTGACCTTCCTGCTGATGATCGTCAGCGGCCTGCTTGCCTTCGCGCTGCATGAACGTCGCTGGCGCCCTGCCGTTATTGCCGCAGCCTTGCTCCTGCTGTCATGGCCGCTGCGCTCCATTCAATGGTTTCAGCCGCAGAAAGAACGCGCCGTTACCGTCGCCATGGTGCAGGGAGATATTCCTCAATCCCTGAAGTGGGATCAGGACCAGCTCATTAACACGCTGAAAATCTACCTTGATAAAACCCAGCCGCAGATGGGTAAGGCGCAGCTGATTATCTGGCCTGAATCAGCGATTCCCGATCTTGAGATCAACCAGCAGCAGTTCCTGACCATGATGGACGATCTGCTGCGTTCTAAACATAGCGCGATGATCACCGGCATCGTGGACGCCCGGCTTAATGAGCAAAACCGTTACGACACTTACAACACCATTATCACCCTTGGTGAAGGTAATCCTTACCAATACAACAGTGTGGATCGCTACAATAAGAACCATCTGGTGCCTTTCGGTGAGTTTGTTCCGCTGGAGTCCATTTTACGTCCGCTGGCGCCGTTCTTTGATTTGCCGATGTCTTCTTTTAGCCGCGGGCCCTATTTACAGCCGCAGCTGCAGGCTAACGGTATCAAGCTGACGCCTGCCATCTGCTATGAAATCATTCTCGGCGAACAGGTACGGGATAATTTCCGCCCGGATACGGACTTCCTGCTTACCATCTCCAACGA
Organism: Enterobacter sp. R1(2018); assembly: GCF_003628475.1. Lineage (GTDB taxonomy): Bacteria > Pseudomonadota > Gammaproteobacteria > Enterobacterales > Enterobacteriaceae > Dryocola. The sequence goes on from NZ_RCAA01000034.1 coordinate 52,894, forward strand.
TGCGTGGTTTGGTAAATCAATAGGTCCCTGGCAGCACTTCCAGATGGCGCGTATGCGATCACTGGAGCTGGGTCGTCCGCTACTGCGCAGCACCAATAACGGCGTGACCGCCGTGATTAACGCCAGCGGCGACGTAGAAGCAATGATTCCCCAGTTCACGCGAGAAGTGCTCGAAGCTAAAGTGACGCCCACGACGGGCATCACGCCTTATGCCCGCTTTGGCAACTGGCCGCTGTGGATAATCACCCTGATCTTCGGCTTCAGCGCCGTGCTGATGAGTCTGCGCAACCGTAAAAAATCGTAGCTTCTTCTTTGACTTTAAAAGCCGGCAAATTCGCCGGCTTTTTCATTTCTGGCACATCAATTGCTTTGTTATTACTGAAAAAAACGCAAAACGGCGAAGTGATAACAAGTGGCCCAGAAGCCCTGCACCAAACTATGACAATTCAGGCACCATTCTGGTGCAATGGCACATTATTGCCTTTAAAGGGTGCGGTGTACTTCGCAAAAATAAACATCTGCATAGCAATATCTTTACATTCAGCTAGGTTAAATGTTAACAAAAGGCGAAGATTCGCCCGTTTTTATCACCACAGAACAACAAACACAACGCTCACATCGGGTATCAGTGCCGCCAGTGGCACGAAGATTAAGGAGTTGGAAATGCAATTGAGAAAACTTGCCGCAGCAATGTTGATTATGGGAATGAGCGCCGGCATCGCGCAGGCGGAAGACGCTAAAACTGCCGCAGCGCCGGCGGCCGGCGCGCAACAAAGCACGCTGGATAAAATTAAAGCTAACGGCGTAATTGTTGTCGGTCACCGTGAATCTTCCGTTCCGTTCTCCTACTACGATAATCAGCAAAAAGTCGTCGGTTATTCCCAGGATTACTCCAACGCGATAGTTGAAGCGGTGAAAAAACAGCTCAACAAGCCGGATCTGCAGGTTAAGCTGATCCCAATCACCTCGCAAAACCGTATTCCGCTGCTACAAAACGGCACCTTCGATTTTGAATGTGGTTCCACCACCAACAATCTGGAACGTCAGAAACAAGCCGCCTTCTCCGATACCATCTTCGTGGTGGGCACCCGCTTGCTGGTGAAAAAAGGCGGCCCGATTAAGGACTTCCCGGATCTGAAAGGCAAAGCGGTGGTAGTCACTTCCGGGACCACTTCCGAAGTTCTGCTCAACAAGCTGAATGAAGAGAAGAAAATGGATATGCGCATCATCAGCGCCAAAGATCACGGCGACTCCTTCCGTACGCTGGAGAGCGGCCGCGCGGTTGCTTTTATGATGGATGACGCCCTGCTTGCCGGCGAACGCGCTAAAGCGAAAAAACAGGATAACTGGGAAATCGTCGGCACTCCGCAATCCCGGGAAGCCTACGGCTGCATGCTGCGTAAAGACGATCCGGACTTCAAAAAGCTGATGGATGACACCATTGCGAAGGTACAAACCTCCGGCGAAGCGGCCAAATGGTTTGATAAATGGTTTATGAACCCTATCCCACCTAAAAATATCAATATGAATTTCGCGCTGTCTGACGATATGAAAGCGCTGTTCAAAGAGCCTAACGATAAAGCATTAAACTAATTAGAACTAAGGGGCAGGGATGACCTGCCCTCCCGATTGACGAACTGAAGCCAGGACAGACTATGCGTGGGATGGTCGTTCCCCATCCGGCGTGAAAGTACCTGATAACCCCAGGCAAAGACCTGAACAAGGTACAGGCTTCACATCAATCTTCGAGGGTAGCATTGCTGCCCTCAACTTACTGACAGCCGCCTGAAAAAGTTGTTTCAGGCGGCTGGGGTAAACCAGATGACAACCTTCTTTATTTTAATCGTTCTGCTAGCGGAGCCTTTAAACAGAAGATGTTTGTCAATGGTCTTGGGGTAGCGTTGCTACCCTCATTTTTTCTCGGAGTACGTTATGTCTATAGACTGGAACTGGGGAATCTTTCTACAGCCCGCCCCGTTCGGCAACACCACCTATCTGGGCTGGATCTGGAATGGCTTCCAGGTCACCGTCGCCCTTTCAATCGCCGCGTGGATCATTGCATTTCTCGTGGGTTCTCTTTTTGGCATTCTGCGTACCGTTCCTAACCGCTGGCTTTCAGGTATCGGCACGCTCTATGTTGAACTGTTCCGTAATGTGCCGCTTATCGTGCAGTTTTTTACCTGGTATTTAGTGGTGCCGGAACTGCTGCCGGAAAATCTCGGCATGTGGTTTAAATCAGAGCTGGATCCGAACGTACAGTTCTTCCTGTCGTCGATGATTTGTCTCGGTCTGTTCACCGCCGCGCGCGTTTGCGAACAGGTCCGCGCCGCCATTCAGTCGCTGCCTCGCGGTCAGAAAAACGCTGCGCTGGCGATGGGCCTGACTTTGCCGCAGGCGTATCGCTATGTTCTGTTACCAAACGCGTACCGTGTGATTGTGCCGCCGATGACCTCTGAAATGATGAATCTGGTGAAAAACTCGGCCATCGCGTCCACCATCGGCCTGGTGGATATGGCGGCCCAGGCTGGAAAATTGCTGGATTATTCGGCGCACGCTTATGAATCATTCACGGCAATTACGCTGGCCTACGTGCTGATTAACGCCGTGATTATGCTGGTGATGCACGTGGTAGAACGTAAAGTACGCCTGCCGGGCAATATGGGAGGCAAATGATGTACGATTTTGACTGGACTTCAATTCTTCCGGCCATGCCTTACCTGATGCAGGGGCTGATTATCACCCTGAAAATCACCGTAACCGCGGTGATCTTCGGCATCGTGTGGGGCACCCTGCTTGCCGTCATGCGCCTGTCGCCGATTAAACCGATATCCTGGTTTGCCAGCGCCTACGTTAACGTTTTCCGCTCCGTGCCGCTGGTTATGGTGCTGCTGTGGTTCTATCTGGTGGTGCCCGGCTTCTTACAAAAGGTTCTGGGGCTTTCTCCCCAGACCGATATTCGTCTGATATCAGCGATGGTCGCCTTCTCGATGTTTGAAGCGGCTTACTATTCAGAGATTATCCGCGCCGGTATCCAGAGCGTGTCCCGCGGCCAATCCAACGCCGCGCTGGCGCTGGGCATGACGCACTGGCAGTCGATGAAATTAATCATTCTGCCGCAGGCGTTCCGCGCCATGGTGCCGCTGCTGTTAACCCAGGGCATCGTGCTGTTCCAGGATACCTCGCTGGTGTATGTATTAAGCCTTGCCGACTTCTTCCGCACCGCCTCCACCATTGGTGAACGCGACGGAACCCAGGTGGAAATGATCCTCTTTGCCGGCCTGGTCTATTTTGTTATCAGCCTTAGCGCTTCGCTGTTGGTCAGCTACTTGAAGAAAAGGACAGTGTAATGATTTCCCTGAAAAATGTTTCTAAATGGTATGGCCACTTTCAGGTGCTAACCGACTGCTCAACGATGGTTAAAAAAGGCGAAGTGGTGGTAGTGTGCGGGCCTTCCGGTTCGGGTAAATCCACGCTGATTAAAACCGTTAATGGCCTGGAGCCGGTGCAAAAAGGCGAAATTGAGGTTAATGGTATCCGGGTGAACGACAAAAAAACTAACCTTGCCGAGCTGCGCTCGCACGTCGGCATGGTGTTTCAGCACTTCGAGCTATTTCCGCACCTGTCGATCATTGAAAACCTGACGCTTGCGCAGGTCAAAGTCCTTAAGCGCAACAAAGAAGAGTCGCGTAAAAAAGGCCTTAAACTGCTTGAGCGCGTCGGCTTAACGGCGCATGCGGATAAATATCCGGCTCAGCTTTCCGGCGGTCAGCAGCAGCGTGTGGCGATCGCGCGCGCGCTGTGCATGGATCCCGTCGCCATGCTGTTCGACGAACCGACATCGGCGCTCGATCCAGAAATGATCAACGAAGTGCTGGATGTTATGGTCGAACTGGCGCAGGAAGGCATGACGATGATGGTGGTGACCCACGAAATGGGCTTTGCCCGCAAGGTGGCAAACCGCGTGATCTTTATGGATGAAGGAAAGATTGTTGAAGACTCCAATAAAGAGGACTTCTTTAACAATCCGCAGTCCGAGCGCGCCAAAGACTTCCTCGCGAAAATCCTGCACTAAAACAAAAGAGCCTTCTGCAAAGAAGGCTCTTTCTCTTAAGGCTCAAACGGCCGACGATGGAACTGATTGTGTCCGCACTTAGGGCAAACGGGAAGAACGTCCGGCGTATAAACGGCCAGATGAAAATGACAGTTTTCACAGACCAGATTGCCTAAGCCGACAACTTCACCACTGTGATAAACGCCGTGATGGTTAAGATCCTGGAAAACCTCCCGCCACTCCAACTGCGTTTTATCGGTAATGTCCGCCAGCTCCTGCCAGAGGCTCTCTTTAATCACGCGCATAAAGACGCTGTCGGTGAATTCATCCTGGCTTTCATTATAGCTGCGGGCAAACTCTTCTAAGTCGCGGCGGACCGCGCGCGTGACTTCATCAACTTCAGTACGAGTCAGCTCGCCGGTATCGTTCATACGTTTGCGCGCGCTGGCGACCAGCCCATCAATATCGCGCTCCCCGTTGCGTAGCCGCTCGGTGAGCGAAGCCACCAGTTCACGGTAAAATTGAGCAACCTTGTTCATCGTCTGTCTGCCTCCTTGAAGAGAATTACAGCATTCTGGCCATGTAACCTCTTCTAATAGTAGACCTTAATCGGGCATCGCTTTGTCAGATAGCCCACAGGCCGGGTAAAAAACTGCAAACGAGAAATGGACGCGTGGGGTGTCGAAAGGCTGTTTTGCCGCTGTCTTATCAGCTATGCTATGCGGATCTGAAACCTAATACGTTACAGGCTACGACTTGTAGCTGTCTTTCATTACAGGACCACTGGCTGCCATGCAAGAGCAATACCGCCCGGAAGAGATAGAATCCAACGTACAGCTTCACTGGCAAGAGAAGCGTACCTTTGAAGTTACCGAAGATGAAGGCAAAGAGAAGTATTACTGCCTGTCAATGCTCCCCTATCCTTCTGGCCGACTACATATGGGCCACGTCCGCAACTACACCATCGGCGACGTTATCGCACGCTACCAGCGTATGCTGGGTAAAAACGTCCTGCAGCCAATCGGCTGGGATGCGTTCGGTCTGCCTGCAGAAGGTGCCGCGGTAAAAAACAATACCGCGCCTGCGCCGTGGACCTACGACAATATCAATTACATGAAGAACCAGCTTAAAACGCTGGGCTTCGGCTACGACTGGAGCCGCGAGCTGGCGACCTGCACCCCGGAATATTACCGTTGGGAACAGCAGTTCTTCACCCAGCTCTATAACAAGGGCCTGGTTTATAAGAAAACCTCCGCCGTTAACTGGTGCCCGAACGATCAGACCGTTCTGGCGAACGAACAGGTTATCGACGGCTGCTGCTGGCGCTGCGATACCAAAGTCGAGCGTAAAGAAATCCCGCAGTGGTTTATCAAAATCACCGCTTACGCGGATGAACTGCTTAACGACCTGGATACCCTGGACCATTGGCCGGAGCAGGTCAAAACCATGCAGCGCAACTGGATTGGCCGCTCTGAAGGCGTGGAAATCACTTTCGACGTCGAAAACAGCGCGGAAAAGCTGACCGTTTACACCACCCGCCCGGACACCTTTATGGGGGTGACCTATCTGGCGGTAGCCGCCGGCCACCCGCTGGCCCAGCAGGCCGCGGCGAACAATCCGGCGCTGGCTGAATTTATCGAAGAATGCCGTAACACCAAGGTTGCTGAAGCAGAAATGGCGACCATGGAGAAAAAAGGCGTCGCCACCGGCTTTAACGCCGTCCATCCGCTGACCGGCGAAAGCATACCGGTCTGGGTAGCTAACTTCGTTCTGATGGAATACGGCACCGGCGCGGTTATGGCCGTTCCGGGTCACGATCAGCGCGACTGGGAATTCGCGACCAAATACAATCTGCAAATCAAGCCGGTTATCCTGAATGCAGACGGCAGCGAGCCGGATCTGTCCGCTTCCGCGATGACGGAGAAAGGCACGCTGTTCAACTCCGGCGAGTTCGACGGTCTGGACTTCCAGGCTGGCTTCAACGCCATTGCCGATAAGCTGGCCGCTAAAGGCATCGGCGAGCGTAAAGTCAACTATCGCCTGCGCGACTGGGGCGTTTCACGTCAGCGTTACTGGGGCGCGCCAATCCCTATGGTAACCCTGGAAGACGGCACCGTTATGCCGACGCCTGAAGATCAGCTGCCGGTTATCCTGCCGGAAGACGTCGTCATGGACGGCATCACCAGCCCAATCAAAGCCGACCCTGAGTGGGCAAAAACCACCGTCGACGGTAAACCTGCGCTGCGTGAAACCGACACCTTTGACACCTTTATGGAGTCTTCCTGGTACTACGCGCGTTATACCTGCCCGCAGTACGACAAAGGCATGCTCGATTCTAAAGCGGCTAACTACTGGCTGCCGGTAGATATCTATATTGGCGGCATCGAACACGCCATTATGCACCTGCTCTATTTCCGCTTCTTCCACAAGCTGATGCGCGACGCGGGTATGGTGACCTCAAGCGAGCCCGCTAAACAGCTGCTGTGCCAGGGTATGGTGCTGGCGGATGCCTTCTACTACACCGGCGTAAACGGCGAGCGTAACTGGGTTTCCCCGGTAGACGCTATCGTTGAGCGCGATGAGAAAGGCCGTATTATCAAAGCCTCTGACGCGCAGGGCCACGAACTGGTCTATGCTGGCATGAGCAAAATGTCGAAGTCGAAAAACAACGGCATCGATCCGCAGGTTATGGTTGAGCGCTACGGCGCGGACACCGTGCGTCTGTTTATGATGTTTGCGTCGCCGGCGGATATGACGCTTGAGTGGCAGGAATCCGGCGTTGAAGGGGCCAACCGCTTCCTGAAACGCGTCTGGAGGCTGGCATATGAGCATACCAGCCGTGGCGCGGCGCCGGCGCTTGACCTTAACGCTCTGAGCGAAGATCAAAAAGCCCTGCGTCGCGACGTTCACAAAACTATCGCGAAAGTGACCGATGATATTGGCCGTCGTCAGACCTTCAATACCGCGATTGCCGCGATTATGGAACTGATGAACAAGCTGGCGAAAGCCCCGCAGGATGAAGATCAGGATCGTGCGTTAATGAACGAAGCGCTGCTGGCCGTGGTCCGTATGCTTTACCCGTTCACGCCGCACGTCTGCTTCAATATGTGGCAATCGCTGGGCGGCGAAGGCGATATCGATAACGCGCCGTGGCCGCAGGCTGATGAAAAAGCGATGGTCGAGGACTCTTTGCTGGTGGTCGTACAGGTTAATGGCAAAGTGCGCGGCAAAATCACCGTTCCGGCTGATGCCACAGAGGAGCAGGTCCGTGAACGTGCGGGCCAGGAGCATCTGGTGGCGAAATATCTCGAAGGCGTAACCGTACGTAAAGTGATTTACGTACCGGGTAAACTGCTGAACCTGGTTGTGGGCTAAGCGCAGGAGGAACCGTGCGACATCCCTTTATCACCCTGTTAGTGTCTTTGGCGGTGCTGGTCACCGCCGGATGTGGTTTTCACCTGCGTGGCAACACGCAGGTACCCGATCAGCTTAAAACTCTGATCCTTAACTCCGGCGATCCTAACGGGCCGTTAACGCGTGAAATTCGTTCGCAGCTGCGGCTAAACGGCGTGACTATCGTTGAGGATACGAAAACCGGCGTTCGTACAGATATTCCTTCGCTGCGCGTGTTGGGAAGTACGCTGGGCAAAGATACGGCATCCATCTTCCAGAATGGCCGTACCGCTGAATATCAAATGGTGATGACGGTAAATGCCCAGGTCTTAATTCCGGGCCATGACATTTATCCTATCAGTACAAAAGTGTATAAGTCGTTCTTTGATAACCCACTGACCGCCCTGGCGAAAGATGCCGAGCAGGATCTGATTATCAAAGAGATGTACACCACCGCGGCGCAGCAGCTGATCCGTAAGCTTCTTTCCGTTCACGCAGCAGACGTTGCGGAAACAAAAGACGCTCAGGAGAACATGACCGACAGCGCTGCGGCAAAATCCGAAACGACCTCCGGTCGCGTTTCCACTACGCTTCCGGCCGCCTCCGGTAGTCAATGATTCGGTTGTACCCTGAACAACTCCGCGCGCAGCTCAATGAAGGGCTGCGCGCGGCGTATCTGCTGCTGGGCAACGATCCTTTATTGCTGCAGGAAAGCCAGGATGCTGTACGTCAGGCGGCCGTCGCTCACGGTTTTGAAGAGCATCATCGGGTACAAATCGATGCCGCCACGGACTGGCAGGCCCTGTTCTCAATTTGTCAGGCGCTGAGCCTTTTCGCCAGCCGTCAGACACTTCTCCTTCAGCTTCCCGATAACGGCCCGAACGCGGCAATCAACGGCCAGCTGGAAACGCTTATCGGCCTGCTGCATGACGATATCCTGCTGCTGGTTCGCGGAAATAAGCTTACCAAAGCGCAGGAGAACGCCGCCTGGTATACCCAGCTTATCGATCGTAGCGTCGTGGTAACCTGCCAGACGCCGGAGCAGGCGCAGCTTCCGCGCTGGGTCGCCCAGCGTGCAAAACAGATGAACCTTCTGTTGGACGATGCTGCAAACCAGCTCCTTTGCTACTGCTATGAAGGCAATCTGCTGGCGCTCTCCCAGGCGCTGGAACGGCTTTCGCTTATCTGGCCGGATGGCAAATTAACGCTGCCGCGCGTCGAGCAGGCGGTAAGCGATGCGGCGCATTTCACACCTTTTCACTGGGTGGATGCCATTCTTGGCGGAAAAAATAAGCGGGCCCTGCACATTTTGCAGCAGCTAAGGCTTGAAGCAAGCGAGCCGGTTATCCTGCTGCGCACCATTCAGCGAGAGCTGATGCAGCTGGTGAACCTTAAACGCCAGGCCACACATACGCCTTTACGCACGCTGTTTGATCAGCAGCGCGTCTGGCAAAATCGTCGGGCGCTGATTACCGAAGCCCTTAACCGCCTCTCTGCGGAGCAGCTCTATCAGGCGGTTCGTCTGCTAAGCGAGATTGAACTGACGCTTAAGCAGGATTACGGGCAGTCAATATGGGCCGAGCTGGAAGCTCTTTCTTTACTGCTCTGCCATAAAACCCTGCCGGAAATTTTTATTGATGCCTGGCACTAGTGTTACCCTTCCGCTCTGCGCAATTTATGGCGGAACCTTTGATCCTATTCATTATGGGCATCTGAAGTCCGTTGAGGCGTTGGCCAACCAGGTGGCGCTCCATCAGGTTACCATTATGCCAAATAACGTTCCGCCGCATCGCCCCCAGCCGGAGGCTGATAGCCAACAGCGTAAGGCGATGGTGGAACTCGCAATTGCCGGCAACCCCCTTTTCAGGCTGGATGCGCGCGAGCTGGAAAGATCCACGCCTTCGTATACCGTTGAAACACTCGAACAGGTGCGCAGCGAACGGGGTATGCAGCAGCCGCTGGCCTTTATTATCGGTCAGGATTCACTGCTAAGCCTGCAGCGCTGGCACCGTTGGGAAAGCCTGCTTGATTTGTGTCATTTGCTGGTCTGTCAGCGCCCCGGCTACCCGGTTTCAATGGATACGGTCGAACAACAGCACTGGCTGGACAGCCACAGCACGGCCTCAGTTGACGAATTACACGCCGCGCCCGCCGGCAAGATTTACCTGGCGCAAACGCCGATGTACGACATTTCTGCCACCGTCATTCGCCAGCGGCTGGAGCAAAACCTGCCTTGCGACGAACTCGTTCCTGCCCCTGTTCTGCAGTTTATTCGCCAGCACGGCCTCTATCGTTAAGCACCTTGCGCAGCGTATAAACAGGCAATCAGCCAACGCGGGGAGAAGAGATGAAACTATGGTTAGTGCGCCACGGACAAACCAGGGCGAACCTGGAAGGCCTGTACAGCGGCATTTCGGAAACGGAACTGACGGAGCTGGGAATAAAGCAGGCGCTGGCCGTTGGGCAAATGCTCCAGGGCGTCCCTTTTGATAAAGTGCTCTGCAGCGAACTGGGCCGCGCCCGGCATACGGCCAGGCTAATCCTGCAGCACCGCGATCTCCCTGTCATTACCGAGCCGCGCCTGAACGAGATGAATTTTGGCGACTGGGAAATGCGTCATCATCGCGATCTGCAACGTGACGACGCGGAAAACTACGCGGCCTGGTGCAGCGACTGGCAAAATGTCATTCCAAATAACGGCGAAGGCTTTCAGCGCTTCTCCCAAAGAGTTAATCACTTTAGCGACGCGATAAAAGCGCAGCAGCATAACGGCGGCAATATTCTGATTGTCAGCCATCAGGGCGTGCTGAGCTTGCTGCTCGCTACCCTGCTAAATATGCCGCCCGCCTCCCTGTGGCACTTCGTTATCGACCAAGGAACCTGGAGCGAGGTTGAGATTCGCGGCAACTTCGTCACCCTGAAAACCCTCAATAGCCGTGCAGAATACCCGGCGTCGTCAACACCCCCGGCGGGATAAAGCTGTCAGCCATTGACACCGCACCTCAGGCTGTTATGCTCCGCTGCCATAATTTCCTGCCCGTAAGCATGACTTTTCGAAAATAGTTTTACAAAAATGGCGATGCAAACCAGGCCGTCCGGTGGGATGATAGCCCACTTTGAGCGCGCCTCGCCGCCAATTTTCAGAAAGCTTAGCCAGCTATCAGGTATAATGGCTTTTGATACGGGTCACATCGCACACTTTTATTCTCCCAGGGGGAACACTTGCAGGGTAAAGCACTCCAGGATTTCATCGTCGATAAAATCGACGACCTCAAAGGCCAGGACATCATCGCTATCGATGTGCAGGGCAAATCAAGCATCACCGACTGCATGGTCATCTGCACCGGCACCTCCAATCGCCACGTTATGTCCATCGCCGAACACGTCGTTGAGTCCGTTCGCAAAGAGGGTCTGGACGCGCTGGGCGTGAAAGGCATCAACGCAACCGACTGGATAGTGGTCGATCTGGGCGAAGTTATCGTCCACGTCATGCAGGAAGAAAGCCGTCAGCTGTACGAACTGGAAAAACTCTGGAGTTAATGAGTGAAGCTGCAACTGGTGGCGGTCGGAACCAAAATGCCTGACTGGGTACAAACCGGTTTTACCGAGTACCTGCGCCGTTTTCCTAAAGATATGCCGTTTGAACTCGTGGAGATCCCGGCAGGAAAACGCAGCAAAAATGCTGATATCAAACGTATCCTCGATAAAGAGGGCGAGATGATGTTAGCGGCAGCCGGCAAAGGCAACCGCATCGTCACGCTGGATATCCCCGGCCAGCCGTGGGATACCCCGCATCTTGCCACCCAGCTTGAGCGCTGGAAGCAGGACGGTCGTGATGTCAGCTTGTTGATTGGTGGCCCGGAAGGGCTTGCTCCGGCCTGTAAGGCCGCCGCGGAACAGAGCTGGTCGCTTTCCACGCTGACCCTTCCCCATCCGCTGGTGCGGGTGCTGGTGGCGGAAAGTCTGTACCGCGCATGGAGCATAACGACCAATCATCCCTATCACCGTGAGTAAACATCGAGCCTGGTAAAACAAACCTACGGATGAAATTACAGAACTCTTTTCGCGACTATTCGGCTGAGTCTGCGCTCTTTGTGCGCCGGGCGCTGGTCGCTTTTATTGGTATTTTGCTGCTGACTGGCGTGCTTGTTGCCAACCTTTATAATCTGCAAATCGTCCGCTTTACCGACTACCAGACCCGCTCGAACGAAAACCGCATCAAGCTGGTGCCGATTCCGCCAAGCCGCGGCATTATTTATGACCGCAACGGTACGCCGCTTGCGCTGAACCGCACCATCTACCAGGTTGAAATGATGCCTGAGAAGGTGGATGACGTGCAGGCTACGCTTGAAGCGCTGCGGCCGGTCGTCGACCTCACGGATGACGACATCGCCAACTTTAAGAAAGAGCGCGCCCGTTCGCACCGCTTCACCTCTATTCCGGTAAAAACGAACCTGACCGAAGTGCAGGTCGCCCGCTTTGCCGTGAATCAGTACCGCTTCCCAGGCGTAGAGGTAAAAGGCTATAAACGTCGCTTCTATCCTTATGGTTCAGCGCTGACCCACGTTATTGGCTACGTATCAAAGATTAACGATAAAGACGTCGAGCGGCTGGATAAAGACGGCAAGCTTGCCAACTACGCCGCCACCCACGACATCGGCAAGCTGGGCATTGAGCGCTATTACGAAGAGGTGCTGCACGGACAGACCGGCTATGAAGAGGTCGAGGTCAACAACCGCGGCCGCGTTATCCGTCAGCTTAAAGAGGTGCCGCCTCAGGCCGGACACGATATTTACCTGACCATCGACCTGAAGCTACAGAATTATATTGAAACCTTGCTGGCGGGCAGCCGTGCGGCCGTGGTGGTAACGGACCCGCGCACCGGCGGCATTATGGCGCTGGTTTCTATGCCGAGCTATAACCCGAACCTGTTTGTCGACGGCATCTCGACAAAAGATTATTCCGGGCTGCTTAACGACCCGAACACGCCGTTAATTAACCGTGCGACCCAAGGCGTTTATCCGCCGGCGTCAACGGTTAAACCTTACATGGCCGTATCGGCCCTGAGCGCAGGCGTGATCAACCGCAATACCTCGCTGTTCGACCCGGGATGGTGGCAGCTTCCGGGGTCGGAGAAACGCTACCGCGACTGGAAAAAATGGGGCCATGGCCGCCTGAACGTCACCAAATCCCTTGAAGAGTCAGCGGATACCTTCTTCTATCAGGTTGCCTACGATATGGGCATCGACCGCATCGGCGAGTGGATGAGCAAGTTTGGTTATGGGCACTTTACCGGCATCGACCTTTCTGAAGAGCGCGCGGGCAACATGCCTACGCGTGAGTGGAAGCAAAAGCGCTTTAAGAAGCCGTGGTATCAGGGCGACACCATTCCGGTCGGCATCGGCCAGGGTTACTGGACGGCCACGCCGATTCAGATGAGCAAAGCGATGATGATCCTGATTAACGATGGCATCGTACGCGTCCCTCATCTGCTGATGAGCACCGTTGAAAACGGCAAGCAGGTGCCGTGGACGCAGCCGGTACAGCCGCCCGTTGGCGACATTCATTCCGGATTCTGGGAAATAGCCAAAGACGGCATGTACGGCGTAGCCAACCGGCCGAACGGTACGGCGCACAAATATTTCGCCAATGCCCCTTATAAAGCCGCCGCGAAATCCGGTACCGCGCAGGTATTCGGCCTGAAAGCTAACGAAACCTATAACGCGCATAAAATTGCCGAGCGCTTACGCGATCATAAATTAATGACCGCGTTCGCCCCGTACGATCATCCGCAGTATGCCGTCACCATCATTCTGGAAAACGGCGGCGTCGGCCCGGCGGTAGGTACGATTATGCGTCAAATCCTCGACCACCTGATGTTAGGGGACAACAACACGGATTTGCCGGCTGAGGCGCCTGACGCTCCCGGCACTGAGGATCAATAACCATGGCTGATAATCCGAATAAAAAGTCAATCTGGGATAAAATCCATATCGACCCGCTTTTCCTGGTCACTATCCTTGCGCTGCTGGTCTTCAGCGCGATGGTCGTCTGGAGCGCCAGCGGCCAGGACACGGGAATGATGGAGCGTAAAGTCGGCCAAATCCTGATGGGGCTGATGGCGATGATTGTTATGGCTCAGATCCCGCCTCGTGTTTATGAAGGCTGGGCGCCCTACCTGTATATCATCTGTATTATTCTGCTGGTCGCGGTTGACGCCTTTGGCGCCATTTCTAAAGGCGCGCAGCGCTGGCTAGATCTGGGTATCGTGCGCTTCCAGCCGTCGGAGATTGCAAAAATCGCCGTCCCGCTGATGGTCGCGCGCTTTATCAACCGCGACGTCTGTCCGCCGACGCTGAAAAACACCGGTATCGCGCTAATCCTGATCTTTATGCCGACGCTGCTGGTCGCGGCCCAGCCGGACCTCGGGACCTCCATCCTGATTGCGGCTTCGGGCCTTTTCGTCCTGTTTCTTTCGGGCATGAGCTGGCGTCTGATTGGCGTTGCGGTGCTTTTAATCGCGGCGTTTATCCCGATTCTCTGGTTCTTCCTGATGCACGATTACCAGCGTGCGCGCGTGATGATGCTGCTCGATCCGGAAACCGATCCGCTCGGGGCGGGCTATCATATTATTCAGTCCAAGATCGCTATCGGTTCCGGCGGCCTGCGTGGCAAGGGCTGGCTGCACGGTACGCAGTCGCAGCTTGAGTTTCTTCCCGAGCGCCATACGGACTTTATCTTCGCCGTTCTCGCTGAAGAGCTGGGCCTGGTGGGGGTGCTGGTACTGCTGGCCTTGTACCTGCTGCTCATTATGCGTGGGTTAATTATTGCCGCCCGGGCGCAAACCACCTTCGGCCGCGTTATAGCGGGCGGGTTTATGCTGATATTATTCGTATATGTGTTTGTTAATATTGGCATGGTTAGTGGTATCTTACCGGTGGTCGGCGTGCCGCTGCCGCTGGTGAGTTACGGGGGCTCGGCCCTGATAGTGCTGATGGCCGGGTTTGGTATCGTGATGTCGATCCATACCCACAGGAAGATGTTGTCGAAAAGCGTGTAACGAGGTGCGCAATGGTTAAGCATTGGCCAGGGATTTTTGTAGCAGCCGCCATTCTGGCTGGCTGTTCGTCCAACGATGGCGAACAACCGCAGGTAAACCAGCAGCCGCAACCGGCCGTCTGTAATGGTCCGGTAGTAGAAATTAGCGGCGCCGAGCCGCGCTATGAACCTTTGAATCCTTCGGTAAATCAGGATTACGAAAATAACGGCAAAAGCTACAAAATAGTCCAGGATCCGGCCAACTTTAGCCAGGCGGGCCTTGCGGCTATTTATGATGCCGAGCCGGGCAGCAACCTGACGGCTTCCGGGGAACCTTTTGATGCCATGGCGCTGGCAGCCGCGCATCCAACGCTGCCTGTTCCAGGCTATGCGCGCATCACCAACCTCGCAAATGGCCGCATGATTGTGGTACGTATTAACGACCGAGGCCCTTACGGCAACGACCGCGTGATTTCGCTGACCCGTGCGGCGGCGGATCGTCTTAACACCTCGAACAATACAAAAGTTCGTATCGATCCCATTGTGGTGGCGCCAGATGGCACCATGTCAGGTCCCGGCACGGTTTGTACGACTATCGCCAAACAGACTTATGCCCTGCCCGCTCGTCCTGATTTAAATACCGGCATGGGAAGCGCCTCCTCTGCGCCGGTGGATACGCCGCAGGGAGATGTTCGTCCTATTAGCAACGCTTCGCTGCAAAGCGAAGACACTACCGGCGCGCCGGTGAACAGCAGTGGTTTTCTTGGCGCCGCCACGCCGCTTGCGCCAGGCGTGATTGAAAGCAATGAGCCGACGCCTGAGGCAGAAGCGCCGGTTCAGCAAACTGCGGCACCGGTTCAGCAAACTACCGCGCCTGTTGCAGCTGCGGGTACGTCTGCTGCGCCAGTGACCGCTCCAGGCTCCGTACAGGGTAGCGTACAGACCGCAGCGCCAGCCGCGGCTTCAGGCCGCTATGTGGTGCAGGTAGGAGCGGTCAGCGACCAGGCGCGCGCGACGCAGTGGCAGCAAAAGCTCAGCCAGCAGTTTAATGTGCCGGGGGCAGTCTCGAACAACGGGGCCGTTTACCGCGTGCAGCTCGGGCCTTTCAGCAGCCGTAGCGAAGCCGCCGCGTTGCAACAGCGCCTGATGAGCGAAGCCCAGCAGCAGTCATTTATTACAAACGCACCTGCTATGTAAATGAAAACTACCGGCATCCGCCGCGCGTAAATTTGTGTAAGGTCCATTAACAAATCCTGCGCAAAGTCGGATGCCAGTAAAAATCGCTTTTGCTATAGTAAGGCACTTTTTTTAATTCCATCACGGATGTCGTTGTTCTTATCATGAATACAGCCCTTCCTGTACGTTTTGTTAAGCGCCTGGCGCTCTCTACGGCCCTCACCCTTAGTGCTTTGGCTTGCGCTCAAGCTGACGACCTGAATATTAAAACAATGATTCCGGGCGTCCCGCAGATCGATGCGGAAGCGTACATCCTGATTGATTACAACTCAGGGAAAGTGCTGGCCGAGTCCAATGCTGACGCCCGCCGCGATCCGGCGAGCCTCACTAAAATGATGACCAGCTACGTGATTGGTCAGGCAATGAAAGCCGGTAAGTTCGATGAGAACGCGGTAGTGACCGTGGGTAATGATGCCTGGGCGACCGGCAACCCGGTCTTTAAAGGCTCGTCGCTGATGTTCCTCAAACCCGGAATGCAGGTGCCGGTAGCCCAGCTGATTCGCGGCATTAACCTGCAGTCTGGCAACGATGCCTGCGTCGCGATGGCCGATTTTGTCGCCGGTAGCCAGGACGCCTTCGTTGGCCTGATGAACAATTATGTTTCCGCGCTCGGCCTGAAAAACACCCATTTCCAGACGGTTCACGGTCTGGATGCCGACGGGCAGTTCAGCTCCGCGCGGGATATGGCGCTGATTGGCCAGGCGCTGATCCGCGACGTGCCGAACGAATACAGCATCTATAAAGAAAAAGAGTTTACCTTCAACAATATCCGTCAGATGAACCGTAACGGTCTGCTGTGGGATAAAAGCCTGAACGTTGACGGCATCAAAACCGGCCACACCGATGCCGCAGGGTATAACCTTGTCGCCTCGGCAACCGAAGGGCAGATGCGTTTGATTTCCGCCGTCATGGGCGGACACACCTATAAAGGTCGCGAAACCGAAAGCAAAAAGCTGTTGACCTGGGGCTTCCGCTTCTTTGAAACCGTTTCTCCGCTGAAGGCCGGAAAAGAGTTCTCCTCCGAGCCGGCATGGTTTGGCGATAACGACCGCGCTTCTCTCGGCGTGGATAAAGACGTCTATCTAACCATCCCGCGCGGCCGCATGAAGGACCTGAAAGCCAGCTACGTGCTGAACACGCCTGAGCTGCACGCTCCGCTGCAGAAAAACCAGGTTGTCGGCACCATCAACTTCCAGCTGGACGGTAAAACCATCGAGCAACGTCCGTTAGTGGTGCTGCAGGAGATGCCGGAAGGGAATTTCTTCAGTCGAATCATCGACTACATCAAACTGATGTTCCATCACTGGTTCGGTTAATAATTGAGCACTTGAAAGTGTGAATTACGTCCCCATATACTATTCATCATTGCAAAGTCTGCATCATGCAACTCCCGCCCTTACCGGCGGGAGTTATTATTTTATCGCCGTAACGCTGGAGCTACCATGAAAACCAATCTTAAAGAACTGCTCGAATTCCCTACGCCATTTACTTACAAAGTAATGGGTCTGGCGAAGCCGGAGCTGGTTGATCTGGTCGTTGAGGTGGTGCAGCGCCACGCCCCTGGCGACTACACGCCGCAGGTTAAACCAAGCAGCAAGGGTAACTATCACTCGGTTTCCATCACCATTACCGCGACCCATATTGAGCAGGTAGAAACCCTGTACGAAGAGTTGGGTAACATCGAAATCGTTCGTATGGTGCTGTAATTCCTCACCCGGCCCCGGCCGGGTGTTTTCATTGCGCTGTGATATAATCCGCCCACCTTCTTATTACCTGCCGGGGACAGTATTTTGTCTCAAGAAACCATTCTTATTCGCCAGCTCGGTCAGCAGCCCTATGAACCCGTTTCCCGGGCGATGCATGATTTTACCGACGCACGTGATGAAACAACCCCCGATGAAATCTGGCTGGTAGAACACCAACGCGTATTTACCCAGGGCCAGGCCGGAAAAGCGGAACACCTGCTGTTGCCGGGCGATATACCGGTTATCCAAAGCGACCGCGGCGGCCAGGTGACCTATCACGGGCCGGGTCAGCAGGTAATGTATGTCCTGCTCAACCTGCGGCGCAGAAAGCTCGGCGTGCGTGAACTGGTTACCATCCTTGAACAAACCGTGGTTAACACCCTCGCTGATATCGGCATTGAAGCCTACCCGCGTGCCGATGCGCCGGGCGTTTATGTAGCAGGCCGCAAGATCTGCTCGCTGGGCTTGCGCATCCGTAAAGGCTGCTCTTTCCATGGCCTGGCGCTGAACATTGATATGGATCTTTCGCCATTTTTGCGCATTAATCCTTGCGGTTACGCAGGCCTTGAGATGACGCAGGTAAAAGACCTGAAGCCGGGGATGACGGTGGCGGACATTCAGCCGCGTCTGGTCAGCAAGCTCATTGAGCTGCTGGATAATCCTCCTTTTGAATATGTAGCTGCCTGATTAATTATTTCTCTGAACCTGTCAGACGTGCCTGTGTGAAATCATTCACACAGGTCAAGTACTTACCCCCGCCTTTACGGGCGACATACCTGTCAGCACTCTGCGCATCCTGTTGTTCAGCCCGGCTTCCGCGCTGGCAGCGGCTATCAACTCCCGCATCATCGACTATGATTATTCTCGTATGCTGCCTGATGCTGGGACAATCGGACATCGTTTCAACATCACCACTCTGAGGGAGCGCCGTCTTTAATGGCGACAAAGCGCTCCGACCCGTTACGGCATCCGGACCACACGGCAAGATTATGCTACGAGAACTCGCATAAAAGGCTCAAGCGCCGCGCGAGTCGTCCACTGCTCACATCTGGGTTAAACGAGGCAATTGAATGGAGTCCAAATCATTTCCTAAAAGTTGGGGGGCTGAATACGTAGCCGCCAACGTAGTTCGCTTTCGTCTCTGGGCGCCCGGTCAGGAAAAGATAACGCTGAGGATAGCCGGTGAAGAAAAAGAGATGAACCGCAGCGGCAACGGCTGGTTTGAACTGCAGGTAACCGGCGTGTCACCGGGTGCGGAATATAACTTTGTGCTTGTCGACGGTACGGTCGTGCCGGATCCGGCCTCCCGTGCTCAAAAGGCGGATGTGAACGGTCCTTCCCTCGTCGTGGACCCGACCCGCTATCGCTGGCAGAACGATGAATGGCGCGGCCGTCCGTGGATCGATACGGTGGTCTACGAAATGCACATCGGCACCTTCACGCCGCAAGGCACGTTTCGCGCCGCGATCGACAAACTGCCTTATCTGGCCGAACTCGGCATCACCATGATCGAGGTGCTGCCCGTTTCGCAGTTTGGCGGCAACCGCGGCTGGGGCTACGACGGCGTGCTGCTCTACGCGCCGCATTCCGCCTATGGCGCGCCGGAGGATTTCAAAGCCTTTATCGATGCCGCGCATGGCTATGGCCTTTCGGTCGTGCTTGATATCGTGCTCAACCATTTCGGCCCGGAAGGCAACTACCTGCCGCTGCTGGCGCCCGATTTCTTTCATCAGGAGCGCTCGACGCCCTGGGGCGCCGGCATCGCCTATGACGTCGAGGCGGCCCGCCGCTATATCATTGAAGCGCCGCTCTACTGGCTGCATGAGTACCACCTCGACGGCCTGCGCTTCGACGCGATCGATCAGATCGAGGACAGCTCCGATAAACATGTGCTGATCGAGATCGCCGAACGTATCCGCGCTGATATCACCGACCGGCCGATTCATCTGACCACCGAAGACAGCCGTAACGTCATCTTTCTGCATCCGCGCGGAGAGGCAGGTTCGACCCCGCTTTTCACCGGCGAATGGAATGATGACTTCCACAATAGCATTCACGTCTTCGCCACCGGTGAAACGCACGCTTACTACCAGGATTTCGCCCGGGAGCCGGAAAAGCTCGTTGCACGGGTGCTGGCTGAAGGCTTCGCTTATCAGGGAGAGATTTCGCCGCAGACCGGCAAGAAACGCGGCGTGAAAAGCACCTCGCAGCCGCCGGTCGCCTTTGTCGACTTTATCCAGAACCATGACCAGGTGGGCAACCGCGCCCGGGGTGAAAGATTGATTGAGCTGGCCGGCGCCGAGCGTACTAAGGTTCTGCTCGCCGTCCTGCTCTTCTCACCGCATATTCCGCTGCTTTTTATGGGCGAAGAATATGGCGAGACCCGGCCTTTTCTGTTCTTTACCGATTTCCATGGCGAGCTGGCAAAAATGGTGCGCGAGGGCCGGGCGAAGGAATTTGAGGGCCATGCTGGCCATGAAGATGAAAGCGTGCCCGACCCGAATGCCGAAAGTAGCTTTGAAATATCCCGGCTTGACTGGAAGAAAGCAGCAGGCAAGGAAGGTAAAGCCTGGCTGGCTTTCACCCGCGAACTGCTGACGCTGCGCCAGAAATATATCGTGCCGCTGCTTGCCACGGCCGGTGGCGATGCCGGCCGGGTAGTGGAAACGGCGGAAGGTTTTTTCGCCGTCAGCTGGTCCTTTCCGCAGGGCGTCCTCTCAATCGCGCTTAACATTGGCGAAAAAGACCGGCCGCTTCCTGATTTGCCCGGCGAGACGATCTTCGCCTGGCCGCAGGCGGCAAATGAGCTGCCGCAGCATTCCATCCTTGTCCGACTTGCTCAGGGAGACGTTAAGTGAATATCCCCACCGCGACTTACCGCATTCAGTTCCGCAACGGTATGACCTTCGACCGCGCCGCAGGCCTTGTACCTTATCTGAAGCGGCTTGGTATCAGTCATTTTTATGCCTCGCCGATCTTTACCGCTACAGCCGGGTCCACCCACGGCTATGACGTAACCGACGCCAATGAGATAGACCCTGCTATCGGCGGCCGTGAAGGCTTCGATCGCATGGTAAAGGCGCTGAAGGAGGCCGGCCTCGGTCTGATCCTCGATATCGTGCCGAATCATATGGCCGCCTCGCTGGAAAATGCATGGTGGCGCGACGTCATTGAGAATGGGGCAAACAGCCGTTACGCCCGGCATTTCGACATCGACTGGTCGCGCCGCCTGACCCTGCCCTTCCTCGGCGATACCTTCGAAAAGGCGCTGGAAAATGGCGATATTGAAGTCAAGCCCGACCCGCAAACCGGACGGCCCGCTTTTGCCTATTTTGAGAGCTTTTACCCGCTGGCTCCCGAAAGCTGGCAGGGCCGCGAGACCGAAATTTTGCAGCTTACCGACAAGGCGAAAATCGCCGATCTGCACGAGCGCCAGCCCTGGCGGTTAATCTCCTGGCGGGATGCGCCGCGCGATCTTTCCTACCGTCGCTTTTTCGAGATCACCGGCCTTGTGGGCGTCCGGGTTGAGGAAAAGAGCGTCTTCGACGATACGCACCGGCTGATCCTTGAACTGGTGCGCTCCGGCGCCGTCGACGGGCTGCGGATCGATCATGTGGACGGGCTCGCCGATCCGCAGGCGTACCTTACACAACTTCGCCAGCAGGCCGGGCCGGAGTGTTATATCACGGTTGAAAAAATCCTTGGCAAGGATGAGCAGCTTCCGACAACGTGGCCGGTTTCCGGCACTACGGGCTACGAATTTATCGAATCGCTCTCCGATGTGCTGGTGGACGGCGACAGGATCCGCGACCTGCGCGCGGCCTGGAATGATGTCAGGGGCAAGCCGGTAAATATGGCGGCCGAACTGCGGGCGGCCAAGCTGCTTATGGTGAACAGGAACTTCGAAGGCGAGTTTACCAGGCTGTTACGGCTTGCGGCAGCGATCGCCGGAACCGAAAAAATAAGCCTGGAGGAGGAGTCCATCCTGCCGGCCCTACGCGAACTGCTGATCGCCTTTCCGGTGTACCGTACCTACGGCACGGCGGAAGGAATGCCGGCAGAAAGCGAAGACATGCTGCAAAGGGTCGCCGAAAGAGTAAGGACCAGCACGGACGCTCCCGCGCCGGAGGCGCTCGACTTTCTTACCCGCCTTCTGACAGGCGAGGTTTCCGAAGAGGCTTCCGACGAGGCCGCCAGTTTTCGTATCCGCTTCCAGCAGCTAACGGGCCCGCTGATGGCGAAATCGGTGGAGGATACGCTCTTCTTCCGTCAGAACATGGGGCTGGCCCTGAACGAAGTGGGAGCCGAACCGATACCGCGCGCTTTCTCGCTCGACCGCTTCCACGCGGAGATGAAAACCCGGCTCGAACGACAGCCGGATGCGCTTTCCACAACCTCGACCCATGATACTAAACGCGGAGAAGATGCCCGCGCGCGTCTCTATACGCTCACCGAAGCGCCGGAGCTCTGGGTCGAATGCGTTGACCGCTGGCGTCAGATGAACCGGGACAAAGTCATAAAGCTCGACGATGGTACGGCGCCAAAACCCTCCGTCGAATGGATGCTCTACCAGGCGCTGACCGGCGTCTGGCCGCCGGAACTGCACCCGCAGGACGCCGCGGGGCTGCGGGCGCTTGAAGAACGTTTTCTTGAATTTGTGGAAAAAGCGCTGCGCGAGGCGAAGCTGCGCACCGACTGGGGCGACAGCAACGAAGCCTATGAAAAAGCCGTGCTCGACTATGCCCGTCATCTGCTTTCTCCGGCAAACCAGACCTTTTTGCAGGATTTTGCTGACGCCCTGCAGCCCTTTATCCGCGCCGGCCTGGTCAATGGCCTCACCCAAACGGTTATCAAGCTGACGGCGCCGGGCGTGCCGGATATCTATCAGGGAAGCGAGGCGCTTAATTTCAGCCTCGTCGACCCGGATAACCGGCGCGAGCCCGATTTCGCCGCCCTCGAACGGATGCTGGATGAGGATAAAAAGCTGCCTTTTAACAGCGAAGAGGACCGGAGCGGCCGGCTCAAACAGCATGTTATCGCCGGTATTCTGCATTTACGCCAGCAGAAACCGACGCTGTTCCGCAAAGGGGATTATTTGCCGCTCGCCGCCACGGGTAAACAGGCTGACAACCTTATCGCTTTTGCGCGGACGGAGAGCGACGATGCGCTAATCGTCATCGCGCCGCGTCTTGTCTTCAGCGCGCTGCAGGAAGACCCGCCGCTGACGTCCGCAGACGCGGAAATCGCCCTACCCGAACAGCTTGCTCACCGCCGCTATCGCAATATTCTCAGCGGAGAAGAACGCTTCCTGAGCGATCGTATCGACACCGGAATGGTCGATAGCTTTATGGCTACCGTATTCGTAAGCATATGATTTTAATTATATAAAAAATAAGTCGCTGTTATGCATGGAAAATTCAATGGAGAGAAATAAATGACAAACGGTAAAGCTTTTGAAATCACGGCGGGAACGAGCCATCAGCTCGGTGCCAATTTCGATGGCGAGGGGGTCAATTTCGCCATCTTCTCAGCGCATGCGGAGCGCGTTGAGCTTTGTCTTTACGATCCCAGCGGCAAGGTCGAAATCGCAAAAATGGATTTGCCGGAGTATACCCATGAGATCTGGCATGGCTATGTGCCGGGCCTGAAACCCGGCGCGCTCTATGGTTTTCGCGTCCACGGCCCTTACGATCCGCTGAACGGCCACCGCTTTAACCCTAACAAACTCCTTATCGATCCCTATGCGCGCGAGCTGGCTGGCGATATCGAGTGGAACGAAGCGCATTTCGCCTACGATATGCAGCATAGGGATAAAGACCTGACCTTCGATACGCGCGACAGCGCGCCATTTATGCCGAAGTGCCGGGTTATCGATCCTGATGAATTTAACTGGCAGGACAACAACCGCCCGGAGATCCCTTGGCCAAAAGCGGTTCTCTACGAAACCCATGTGAAAGGATTTACGCAGCTTAATTCCGCCATACCTGAGCCACTGCGCGGCACCTTCGAAGGCATGGGCCACAAAGCTTCCGTCGAGTATATCAAAAGCCTTGGCATCACCTCGGTCGAGCTGCTGCCGGTCCACTGGTTTCCGGACGACCAGCACCTGCTCGACCGGGGGCTGAAGAATTTCTGGGGCTACAATTCGCTCGCCTTCTTCGCGCCCGCCTCGCGCTATTACGGTCCGAAGGGCATCCAGGGCTTTCGCGATATGGTGCGCGCGTTTCACGATGCCGGTATCGAGGTGATCCTCGACGTGGTTTACAACCACACGGCGGAAGGCAACGAGCTTGGCCCGACGCTATCGTTAAAGGGCATCGACAACTTTTCCTATTACCGTACTTTGACCGATCGGCATCGCTACTACATTAACGATACCGGCACGGGCAACACCGTAAACACTTCGCATCCACGGGTGCTGCAGATGATAATGGATTCGCTGCGTTACTGGGCGGAATCGATGCATATCGACGGGTTCCGCTTCGACCTTGGTACTATCCTTGGCCGCGAGCCGGGGGGGTTTAACGAGCGCGGCGGCTTTTTCGACGCCATCATCCAGGACCCGGTGCTCTCCAGGCTGAAGCTGATTGGCGAACCCTGGGACATCGGCCCCGGCGGCTATCAGGTCGGCGGCTTCCCGCCGGGCTGGGCCGAGTGGAACGACAAATATCGCGACACGGTGCGGGAGTACTGGCGGGGCGATAATGTCCCGAGCGATTTTGCCGCCCGCCTGCTCGGCTCCGGCGATCTCTACGATCAGCGTGGACGCCGTCCCTGGGCGAGCGTCAACTTCGTCACCGCCCATGACGGCTTTACGCTCAACGACCTGGTTTCCTACAACGAAAAGCATAACGACGCGAACGGCGAGCATAATCAGGACGGCCACAACGACAACCGTTCTTACAACTACGGCGCCGAGGGACCGACCGAAGATGAAGGTATCAACACGGTGCGCGAACGCCAGAAGCGCAATTTTCTCGCCACGATGATCTTCTCCCACGGCACGCCGATGCTGCTGGCCGGCGATGAGTTCGGCCGCAGCCAGATGGGCAATAATAACGGCTACTGCCAGGACAGCGAGATCTCCTGGGTGCATTGGGACAATCTGCCGGAAAGCAGCGAGGCGCTGCGTGAGTTCACCCGCCGGCTGCTTGAGCTGCGGGCCAGTCAACCTCTGCTGCGCCGCGAGAACTGGCGCGACGGCATGGTTATCGAATGGTTCAACGCCGGCGGCGGTCCGCAGCAGCCTGAACACTGGGACGAGGGTTCAACGCTCGGCGTTTATATCGGTCGCCCGGACCTGCGGACGAAGGAAGGTATCTGGCATGACGTGCTGATGCTGTTTAATCCTTTCGAAGGCAACGTGCCGTTTCGTATTCCGCAGTTCGGCGAAGGCGGCTGGGTGCTTGAAATAACCACTTCCGATACTGCAAAGCGCGGACTTGTCATCACCAGGGAAAAGGATTTCGAGCTGGAAGGCCGCAGCATGGCTCTGTTCAGACGGCCATAAGCAAACAGATGCGAACGGCCGGGTTGCGTACCGGCCGTTCTTCTTTATTGAGGCGGCGGTTTATGGAAGCATCAGGGCGCGCCCGGCGGCGCTTTTTGCCAGCCGTTAACCTTGCAAACACACAAAATAACAGCTCATTTACAATTCTTTCCCCATTTACTGCGCGTCCCGGCTGATTTATCCACGCCAGTGATGATATACTCCGGGGCGCAATTCAAAAATAGTTGATAAATAAAACACTAACTTGAATTCAAACAGACTGACTTCGTTATCCGCAACTGGAACACGCACCATATGAGTAAACCCATTGTAATGGAACGCGGCGTCAAGTACCGCGACGCCGATAAAATGGCTCTGATCCCGGTTAAAAACGTGGTGACAGAGCGCCAGGAGCTGTTAAGAAAGCCAGAATGGATGAAGATCAAACTTCCATCTGACTCTACCCGCATTCAGGGTATCAAAGCGGCAATGCGTAAAAACGGCCTGCATTCCGTGTGCGAAGAAGCCTCCTGCCCGAACCTGGCAGAGTGCTTTAACCACGGCACCGCCACCTTTATGATCCTTGGCGCCATTTGTACTCGCCGTTGCCCATTCTGTGACGTTGCCCACGGTCGCCCTGTTGCGCCAGACGCCAACGAGCCGGTCAAACTGGCGCAGACCATTGCCGATATGGCGCTGCGCTATGTCGTCATTACATCCGTAGACCGTGATGATTTACGCGACGGCGGCGCACAGCACTTCGCCGACTGTATTTCCGCTATCCGTGAGAAAAACCCGACGATCAAAATCGAAACGCTGGTTCCGGACTTCCGCGGCCGTATGGATCGTGCTTTAGAGATCCTTACCGCAACGCCGCCGGATGTGTTCAACCATAACCTGGAAAACGTGCCGCGTATTTATCGCAAGGTACGTCCGGGCGCGGACTATAACTGGTCGCTGAAACTGCTGGAACGCTTTAAAGAAGCGCATCCGCATATCCCGACAAAATCGGGTCTGATGGTTGGCCTGGGTGAAACTAACCAGGAAATTATCGAAGTGATGCGCGATTTACGTCGCCATGGCGTAACCATGCTGACGCTGGGACAATATCTGCAGCCAAGCCGCCATCACCTGCCGGTGCAGCGCTATGTAAGTCCTGACGAGTTCGAAGAGATGAAAGCCGAAGCGCTGGCGATGGGCTTTACCCATGCGGCGTGCGGCCCGTTTGTCCGCTCTTCTTACCATGCGGATCTGCAGGCCAAAGGCATGGAAGTGAAGTAGTAGAGTTACAAAAAGTTACAATTAGCGCGCAGCGCAATAAAAAACCGGCCTTCAGGAGCCGGTTTTTTTATTTCTGCAGCGATGAATAACGCGAAAATCAATCTTTGTGCGAAATGCGTTCCGCCGGAGTGTCGACGCCGGAGGCTGGCTTAGCGCTGCTTTCGTCATCGTTCATGGCCTTTTTAAAGCCTTTAATCGCCGCGCCGAGATCGCCGCCTAACGTGCGCAACTTTTTGGTACCAAATAACAATACAATCAGTGCGCCGATTACCAGCAGCTTGGTGATGCTAATCTCTCCCATACCTACCTTCTTTTGTAAACCTGCCGTAGAGACGGCGAAAATAAACTGAGCTAATTAACGAACATTTGCCCGTGCGACACAATAGCAATCTGTAACAAAGTGAATCAAGCCCTGTTTAAAAAAACATCAGGACAGACGAGGCGCGGCGAAACGGCGATTTTTCAGCACCGGCAGCATTGCCCTTACGGCCGAAACACGTTCGCCGTCAAGATCCGCATAAATCAAAGCGGGAGCTTCCGCCGCGCTGGCAATGGTGACGCCAAGCGGATCGATAATCTTGCTCTGGCCAATGTTTTTGTTGCCGCATTCGCCGGATGCTACCACATAACAGGTGGTATCGAGCGCACGCGCGGCCAATAATGTCGACCAGTGCAATTCTTTATGCGGGCCGCGCAGCCAGGCGGCGGGTAACACCAGCACCTCGGCGCCGGCCAGAGCCAGGCTCAGCGCCATTTCCGGGAAGCGTAAATCGTAGCAGGTAAGCAGCCCTACTTTCATGCCCGCCACCTCAATCAGCGGCGCAAGCCGATCGCCGGCATCCACTAATCGCGACTCCTGCATGCTGAACGCGTCATAAAGATGGATTTTCTGGTAGCGGCAAATTACCTCGCCGGCGCGTAAAACCAGCAAAGTATTGGCGGCTCTGCCCGGCGTGGTACGAATATGGAGGGTAAGGACGGTGGTTAGCTCGTTTTTACGGCTTTCCGCCAGCAGAATATCGAGGTACTCGCCGTTTGTCTCCTGCGCGGACTTTACCGACATATCAGGATCGAGATCGTCCCGCGCTAAAACGGCTTCCGGCAGGACCAGAAGCCGGGCGTCGTCGGCAGCCGCCTGCGCCATGAGATTAACGCAGGTCCGCGCATTATCCTGCCAGACTTTGCCCACCGCGAACTGCCCTACCGCAACTTTCATTTCCGTACCTCTGCCCGTCATGATTAATTTCAGTATATCGGGTGTAAATCAGATTGCGCGAGCGCTACACTCCTGTCTTTGGAAATCTTAATAGCGGGAAAATGTGGTGTTACAGATTCTGTTAGCGGTATTTCTTGGCGGCGGCACGGGCAGCGTATTACGCTGGTTTTTAAGCCTGAAGCTCAATCCCGTTCATGGCGCGATACCCGTTGGCACCCTGACGGCAAACCTCGTTGGCGCCTTTATTATCGGTATGGGACTGGCTCTGTTCAGCCGCCTGACCCACCTCGATCCTTTCTGGAAATTGCTTATCACCACCGGTTTTTGCGGCGGTTTAACGACGTTCTCCACCTTCTCAGCCGAAGTTGTCTTTTTACTGCAGGATGGGCGCCTAGCCTGGGCTGGCCTTAACGTGCTGCTTAACCTGCTTGGCTCATTTATGATGACCGCCCTCGCATTCTGGTTAGTTTCGCTGGCGGCCAGCCACTAAAGCCCGAGGCGTTAAGGTTGGCTTAATGATCGTCTGCCACTATCCCTGCAGGTAAAAAGGGGAGATTGCAATGACGATAAAAGAGCTTACGGGCTGGGGAGCGGCGCTGCTGAGCGCGCTGATTGTGGCGTGCTTTCTGAAAGCGTATCTGTTTGCCTGATCGACAGCCGAAAAAAAACCCGCCTTGGCGGGTTTTTAAATTCTGCCGGTAGCGACTTAGATAGCCATTACGTTTGCAGCAGAAGGGCCTTTGGCACCGTTAGTGATTTCAAACTCAACGCGCTGGCCTTCAGCCAGGGTTTTGAAACCATTGCTCTGGATTGCAGAGAAGTGTACGAACACGTCTTTGCTGCCATCTTCCGGAGTAATGAAACCAAAGCCTTTG
This sequence comes from Enterobacter sp. R1(2018), assembly GCF_003628475.1. Classification (GTDB taxonomy): domain Bacteria; phylum Pseudomonadota; class Gammaproteobacteria; order Enterobacterales; family Enterobacteriaceae; genus Dryocola. Next base: position 81,218 of record NZ_RCAA01000034.1, read on the forward strand.
GACTCATTAAACCACTTAACGTTACCTTTAATCTTAGACATCAAAATTACCTTTACATGAAAAATAGACACAAATGCTGTGTCGCGCATCAGTACAACAATTGTGGTGCATTTTGTCCAGTACCCAAATGAGAAAAAGTGACAAAAGTCGCTAAAATTTTTATCACTTGTGGATTAACCCTTGTTTTTAAAAGGATATGAAAAACGGGCTTTTTTGGGAGGCATCCACGCCCGTTTCAGAACTGAAAACGCATCCACGCAAAGTAGACGTTGCCGTTGTTATAGGTCCCGGGAATGTAGGTCATCTGGAAGGTGGCCGGGCCATAACCCACTGAAGCTAAAGGCAACAGTACCGGCACCGGAATATACTTCCAGTTATCACGCGCCGTAGCGCCGACGGTGTAGCCTAATCCAAGGTGAAAATTCTCGTCCGCCAGCGGGCGCCAGGTTTTCTCCCAGCCGTAGCCGCCGATGGGCTCCCACTTGTTGTAAGAATCTTTGAAAGCCATCAGGTAAATGCCGTTCCAGTTACCTTTCTCATCCCAGCGTGACTGGCCGAAACCCGCGCCCCAGGGACGTTCGTTATAGCGATTGGTTTTGACCTTATCGTAGGCAAAACGCGCATGCCAGGTAATCGCCGGGACATAAAGATCGTAATGGTCAGGCTCATGCCAGGTTTGTGAGACGCCGGATGAGAAGCTATCCCAGGCGCTGCTGAAGAATCTCTGCTCCGCCGCAAAGCTATCGGACGCTATGGCCGAAAAAGTAATAACAAAAATAAAAGCCAGTAATTTATTGTTCAGATTCACAGTTCATACCATTTGAAAATTCGACGCACAGCCTAACAAAGTTTAAATTAATCGATTCTCAATAGCTGGCGGTTTTTTCTTAAAATTACCTTAGATTTGTAAATCTGCTTAAGCCTCCCTTAGCCGATTAGCCAGTACGGGCTATTAAAGTCAACCCTCCGCAAGGGTTAATTTATTGCGAAGGGCTGAGAAATATCCTACTTATCTTTTTTCAGTAACACATAAAGCGCCGGGATCACCAGCATCGACAGCAAAGGCGCGGTGACCATACCGCCAATCATCGGCGCCGCAATACGCCGCATGACCTCCGAACCGCTGCCGTTGCCCCACATAATCGGCAGCAGACAGGCCATGATGGTCGCCACCGTCATGACTTTTGGCCGCACGCGCAGCACCGCCCCTTCGTGAATCGCGCGCATTAGCATGGCGTTGCCTCCGTCAGGGTCGGTAACCTTATGTTTAGCAAGGGCATGGTTTAAATAAAGCACCATAATAACGCCAAATTCAGCCGCCACGCCGGCTAAAGCAATAAACCCGACGGCGCCGGCAACGGATAAATTATACCCCAATAAATAGAGCAGCCAGACGCCGCCTATTAATGAGAAGGGCAAGGTTCCCATAATTAATAATGCGTCGCTGACGCGAGAAAATGTCACGTACAGCAGCACGAAAATAATTATCAGCGTAAAGGGTAAAACAATTTTTAATTTCTCTGTCGCCCGCTGCAGATATTCAAATTGTCCCGACCAGGATAAAGATACGCCCTCAGGTAACATCACCTGTTCGGATACCACTTTCTGCATCTCCCCGACGGCCGATTTCAGATCGCGCCCGCGCAGGTCCACATAAATCCAGTCGGACAGGCGTGCGTTCTCGCTTTTTAACATCGGCGGACCGTCGGTAATGGCGATATCGGCCAGCTCAGAGAGCGCAATCTGGCTGCCGTTTTCCGTCACAACCGGCATATCGCGCAGCTTCTGCACGCTGTCGCGTATTTCGCGCGGGTAGCGCATGTTGATGGGGTAGCGCTCTCGTCCCTGCGTTGTTTCACCGATGTTCTGCCCGCCAATCACCGTCGCCACCAGCGACTGCAGCTCTTTAACGGAGACGCCGAACCTTGCCGCTTTACGCCGATCGATATTAATGTCGATATAGCGTCCACCGGCCAGCCGCTCAGCAAGCGCCGACGTCACGCCGGGCACCTGTTTGACTACCCGTTCGATTTGCCCGGCAACCTGTTCAAGCGCCGCAATATTATTGCCGTTTACTTTAATGCCCACCGGGCTTTTAATCCCCGTCGCCAGCATATCCAGACGGTTACGAATAGGCGGTACCCACACGTTTGCAATGCCCGGCACTTTCACCACGCGATCGAGCTCGCTTACCAGCTTGTCCATCGTCATGCCCGCCCGCCACTGGTCCCGCGGCTTGAAGCGGATGGTTGTTTCAATCATCGTCAGCGGCGCCGGATCCGTTGCCGTTTCTGCCCGTCCTGCTTTACCAAAGACGGTTTCTACCTCCGGCACGGTTTTAATCAGCCGGTCGGTTTGCTGCAGCAGCCGCCCCGCCTCGCGGGCAGAAATTCCCGGCAGCGTTGAAGGCATATAAAGAAGATCGCCCTCGTCCAGCGGCGGCATAAACTCGCTGCCCAGGCGGCTTAACGGCCACAAAGTTGCGAGCAGCAGCGCGGCGGCCAGCGCCAGCGTAGTTTTAGGATGCGCCAGAACTTTATCGAGCAGCGGTTCATAGGCTGCAATTAACCAGCGGTTAATGGGGTTAGCCTTTTCATCCGGTATTTTCCCGCGGATGAAATAGCCCATCAGCACCGGCACCAGCGTAATCCCAAGCCCGGCGGCAACCGCCATGGCGTAGGTTTTGGTAAACGCCAGCGGCGAGAACATGCGCCCTTCCTGCGCCTCAAGGGAAAACACCGGAATAAACGACAGCGTGATAATCAGCAAACTGCAGAACAGCGCCGGGCCAACCTCCACCGCCGCCTGCTCCGAAATCCGCCAGTAGTCCGCGCTGCCCGGTTGCTTATCGGGATTATCGTGCCGCCACTGTTCCAGCACCTTATGCATATTTTCTATCATCACGATCGCCGCATCCACCATCGCGCCGATAGCGATAGCGATGCCGCCAAGCGACATGATATTGGCGTTCACCCCCTGGTAGTGCATAACGATAAAGGCGCCGAGAATACCAAGCGGCAGAGTAACGATAGCCACCAGCGCCGAACGGAAGTGGAACAAAAACAGCGTACAGATAATGGCGACGACGATAAACTCTTCGAGCAGCTTATGGGAGAGAGTTTCAATCGCGTTTTCAATCAGATGCGAACGATCGTAAACCGGCACAATCTCCACCCCGGCCGGCAGGCTTTTCTGTAGCTGCGCGAGCTTTTCCTTCACCGCGTTGATAGTCTCCAGGGCATTTTTGCCGTAGCGCATCACGATGATGCCGCCGGCGACCTCTCCTTCGCCGTTAAACTCCGCCACTCCACGACGCATTTCCGGCCCCAGCCGCAGCGTCGCCACATCGGAGAGCAGCACCGGCACACCTTCACGGGTAGTAATGACAATCTGTTTAAAGTCGTCCAGATCCTTCAGATAGCCCGCCGTACGCACCATATATTCGGCCTCGCCCATCTCGATAACCGAGCCGCCGCCTTCCTGGTTGGCGCTTTGCACGGCGCTAATAACCCGATCGTGGGTGATATTTAAGGCGCGCATGCGCTGCGGGTCGAGCACAATCTGATACTGGCGGACCATGCCGCCCACGCTCGCCACCTCGGAAACGTTAGCCACGGTTTTCAGCTCGAACTTCAGCGTCCAGTCCTGTAACGCACGTAAATCCGCGAGGCTGTGTTTGCCGGTTCTGTCCACCAGCGCATATTCATAAACCCAGCCGACGCCCGTCGCATCCGGCCCAAGCGAAGCTTTCGCCTCGGCGGGAAGCTGCGACTGGACCTGACTTAGGTATTCCAGCACGCGTGACCGCGCCCAGTACGGATCGGTGCCGTCATCAAACAGGATGTAAACGTAGGAGTCGCCGAACATTGAAAAACCGCGCACCGTTTTCGCCCCCGGCACGGAAAGCATGGTGGTGGTTAGCGGATAAGTCACCTGATTCTCCACTACCTGCGGCGCTTTGCCAGGGTAGCTGACGCGGACGATAACCTGCACATCAGAAAGATCGGGCAACGCATCAAGCGGCGTGCGCTGCAAAGACCAGATGCCCCACGCCGCCATGCCGAACGCGGCCAGCAGGACCAACAGACGATTTTTAAGCGACCAGCGGATAACTGAAGCGATCATTGCATCGCCCCCGCCATCGGCATCAGGTGGGTGATAACGGCGCCTTCGTCTTCATCCATGGTGAAGCTGAACATCACGGTATCGCCCACCTTTACGCCCCGTGCGTCAGCAGGCGATCTCAGGGTGAAATCCATCGTCATCGCTCCCCAACGCAGCGCCGGAATGGGCTTGTGGGAAAGCGTTACCGCTTCATCGCCAATAGCCTTCACAACGCCTTCCCCCTCGTATTCCACTTTCTGCGCGGCGGCAGGTTTTTCCTGCGGCAGCGCGCTGCGCAGGCTGGCTTCGGAATCAATCAGGAACTGGCCGGAAGTCACCACCCGGTCGCCCTCCTTCAGACCCTGTTTAATCTCGACCCAGCCGTTTTCCGCGGAGCCTGCCACCACGTTTACCGGATTAAAATAGCCTTCCCCCGACGCCACCAGCACCCGGCTTGCGCTTCCGGTTTCGATCAGCGCCTCCTCGGGCACGGCCAGCACCACCGCACCCGGCTGCACGTTAGCCAGCGTCACGTTGAGGTACATCCCCGGTTTTAGCTTCGCCTCCGGATTGTCCAGCACGATGCGCGCCTTAAGCGTGCGCGTTGCGGTCTCCATATTCGGCAGCAGTTCGCTGACGCGGCCGCGGAAAGTCTCACCCGGCCAGCTATCGGACCGGGCGATAATTTCACTGCCGACCTCAAGCGCCCGGGCCTGCGACTGCGGATAATCAATAACGACCCACACCGACTCAAGGCTCGCTATCTCGAACAGCGGCGCGGTGGCGGCGACCTGAGCGCCTTCGCGCGTATCAAGCTTGTTGATGAATCCCGCCTGCCTTGCCCGCACGGTAATACGCGTTTGCGGTTTGCCGCTGCGCTCAAGCTGGCGGATCGCCTCCTCAGGCATAAACTGCAGCTGCAGACGCTCGCGTGCGGCAGCGTTTAGCGCGCCGTCGCCCAGCTTGCGTACCGCCAGATACTCCTGCTGAGCCGCCGTCCATTCGGGGATCCAAAGCTGCGCCAGCGCCTCGCCTTTTTTCACAAACTGCTGCGGCGCTTTCACAAAGAGCTTTTCGACCACGCCGTTCGCGCTGGCGGGGATAACCTGCACGCTGCGCTCATCCGTGGTCACCGTGGCGAAAGCGTCAAACTGATAACGCAACGTTTTGCGCTCGACGGGCGCGGTTTTAATACCCAGATTCTGCTGCTGGCGAGCACTGACGCTTACCCCGCCCTCTTCCGACGTTTCATCGGCATAGCGCGGCACCAAATCCATATCCATAAAAGGCGATTTCCCCGGCTTATCAAAGCGCTGTCCGGGGGTCATGGGGTCGTACCAGTACAGCACCTTGCGTTCCGGCTGCACGGCGGTATCTGCGGTCGTATGGTTTTTCCCGGCGTAATAGCCGACGCCCGCCGCAACGATAATCGCCGCCGCCAGCACAGAGAGTTGAAGAGAGGTTTTCATAGCGCGTTTTCCTGCGGCGTAAGATAGCGGATGGCGGCCCAGGCGCGGGCCACGGCTTTCTCGGCGTTGCTGGCGGTTGGCCCGGAGTCCAGCAGCGTACGGCGTGCGTCAAGGAGTTCGCCAAGAGAGGACTGTCCCGAACGATACTGCGCTTCAAGCAGCGAAAGACGCTGACGCTGCAGCGGCAGAATGTCATCCCGCTGGCGCAGCCAGAGCGTTTGCGCGGCCTGATACTCCGCCACCAGGCTGCGTACCAGCGCCACATGCTCGCGTTTCGCCAGCGCCAGACGATCGTTGGCTTCCATCGCGCGGGAAACGTCGGCCGAGTAATCTTTATCCTGACGGTGGGACTTAAATATCGGCAGATCGACGGTGAACATCACGCCCGCCATATCGTCATAGCCCTCGGCGCGGCGGGCATAAAAAACCTCCACGCCAACGTCCGGTTTGGCCGCAACGGCAGACTGGGCGGAACGCGCTTTCGCAACGTCCGCTTCGCGCGCGACCTCGATCACTTCAGGATGTTCCATCACGCCCTGCTCAAGTAACGCCGGGTCGGCCGGCAAGCGCTGATAGCGAGGCAGGCTCCCGCTTACGGCGTCGATCTGTTCGCCGGTCAGCTGCAGCAGGCGAGTTTTTGCCAGCGTGACGTCACGCTCGGCAAGCGTCACTTTGTCCTTCATTTCCAGCAACGCCAGGCGGATATCCACCACGCCTGAAGCGGGAGAACTGCCGCTTGCTACCGTCGCTTTCTGCACGCCGGTCTGGCGTTCGGTTTCGGCCACCAGCCGGCGGGCGGACTCCAGCGCCTTTGTAGAGAGCGCTAAATCCAGCCAAGCCTGCGCGGTCTCGCGCTGAAGCGTGACGCGAATCACTTCGGCTTTGGCTTTGCTGCTCGCGGACTGGGCGAGGATCGTTTCGGCTTTACGATCGCGTTTCTCGCCGCTGACGTAATCCTGCATGATGCCGATGCGCTGCATGGTCATACCCTCGCGGGTAAAACGATTCCGGTTGCTGCCCTGCACCGGCACATTTTCAATACCGAATTTCAGCTTCGGATCCGGTAATTCGCGGGCGGAATCCGCCATCGCATTAAGCGCGTCGCTCTGGTTACGATTGGCCGAAAGCTCGGCTGAGTAATGCTCGGCTGCGCTCAGGGTCTGTTGCAGGCTGTATTCTGCCGCGGCGGCGGAACAGGACGCAGCAAACAGCACCCCGCCGAGCCACAGGCTCAGGGAATATTGCTTCATAATGTCCTCGATTACTTAGTTGGCGTAACCGAGGTGAGCTGATAGCCCTCACCCTGCTCGCTAAAGGTGAAGTCCACCGTATCGCCCGCTTTCAGGTGCGGCAGCATGCCTTCGGCCGGCAGGCTGAAAGTCATCGTCATGGCGGGCCAGTTCAGCGCGGGAATGGGGTTATGGGCAATAGAAAGGGAATCGGCAGCCACTTTTTTAACCACGCCGTGGCTTTGATAAACCCCGGCGGCGGGCGTTTCGTGATGCGCGGATAAATCATGGACGGCGGCGCTCGCTGCAGAGGCGGACAGCGCCAGTATCGCCAAAAGGCGGACAAGAATCGTAAACATAAAAAATCTCCAGAACACAGGTCAAAGGGATGGGCTCAGGGGCCCGAAAACCGTGACGGTGCTGGAGCTATTCTCGGAAACGACAAAATCGAATGGTGGCCGGAGGACCGGTTGCGGGTGGAGTAAGCGCGGCGATGGGCGCTATCGCCGGGGTGCAGTCAGGCGCCCTTAGCGCCAGGGTATCGGTCACCGGCAGCGCTATGACGTCGCTGTGACCGTTATCCTTTTGCATCACATCCGGGATGCAGTGCTTATTGCAAAGCGGGCCGCTGTTTTTCGCCATCGTCTGGCGATCGCCCGTCATCAGCATATGTTCGCTGTGCTGGACGACTACCGCTTCGGCGCTGATATTCAGCGGACAATCGTGCGAGGCTACCGCCAGCTGGGCGTTGACAAAAAGCCAGCCAAACGCCAACAGCAGCATCAAAAGATGCTTTCTGAAAAAGCGTAAACGGCTTGTCGACCAGAAAGTGGATTGCAGCATACAAACCCCGAAGCGAATGAGGCGAAAGTATATGCACGAGTCCCTGATATATTAAAGGACTTTTAGAATGCTTTACGTTCAGCGCCACAATTAACAAACGGGTAATATAAATTTAATTATATGGCTACTAAACGCCCTATGAATGCGTTATTTGCGGCAAATAACCATAACGATAAGCAATAAGTAAATGTCATAATTGCAAAGCTGCCAGCAAAAGTGTTACGCCCAATGAGCGGAGTGGATGAAAGTTGACCCTTATCAGAAAACCGCGTTAATCACTCAGGCACATTCTTAGCGCTTTGCAGAACGCTGCAAAGGTCACTATTGTTTATTTTTCAGGCATTCGGTTGCGTTCAGGCCCGGCAAACGTGGCTGGCGCAGCGGGGGATACTATGCTTACTTTTCTTGAATTACTTATTGGGATTGTGGTGATTGTTGGCGTAGCCCGCTACATCATCAAAGGCTACTCCGCCACCGGCGTATTATTCGTCGGCGGCTTATTATTATTAATTGTCAGCGCCTTAATGGGCCATGAGGTATTACCTTCCGGCGCTGAAAGCACCGGCTATACCGCCACCGATATTGTCGAATATGTAAAAATCCTGCTGATGAGCCGCGGTGGCGATCTCGGCATGATGATTATGATGCTGTGCGGTTTTGCTTCTTACATGACGCATATCGGCGCAAACGACATGGTGGTAAAACTGGCGTCAAAACCGCTAAAGTTTATTAACTCGCCGTACATTCTGATGATTGCCGCCTATTTCGTGGCGTGCCTGATGTCGCTGGCCGTTTCTTCCGCAACCGGCCTCGGCGTGCTGTTAATGGCAACGCTGTTCCCGGTGATGGTTAACGTCGGCATCAGCCGCGCCGCGGCGGCGGCGATTTGCGCCTCTCCGGCAGCGATTATCCTCTCCCCGACCTCCGGCGACGTGGTGCTGGCGGCCAAGGCGGCTGAAATGTCGCTGGTAGACTTCGCCTTTAAAACGACCGTGCCTATTTCCGTCGCCGCTATCATCGCGATGGCGATTGCCCACTTCTTCTGGCAGCGCTATCTGGATAAAAAAGAGCACGTCAGCCATGAGATGCTCGACGTCAGCGAAATTCAGACCACCGCGCCGTCGTTCTACGCCATCCTGCCCTTTACGCCCATCATCGGCGTGCTGATTTTTGACGGCAAATGGGGCCCGCAGCTGCATATTATTACCATCCTCGTTATCTGCATTCTGCTGGCGGCGCTCATTGAATTCTTCCGCAGCTTTAATACGCAAAGCGTCTTCTCGGGGCTTGAAGTCTGCTACCGCGGCATGGCAGACGCCTTTGCCAACGTGGTGATGCTGCTGGTGGCCGCAGGCGTCTTCGCGCAGGGGCTTAGCACCATCGGCTTTATCCAGAGCCTGATATCCATTGCAACTTCGTTCGGCTCCGCAAGCATTATTCTGATGCTGGTGCTGGTTATCCTGACCATGCTGGCGGCGATGACTACCGGCTCCGGCAACGCGCCGTTTTATGCCTTCGTTGAGATGATTCCAAAGCTTGCGCACTCCTCCGGCATCAACCCGGCCTATCTGGCGATCCCGATGCTGCAGGCGTCTAATCTGGGCCGCACTATCTCCCCGGTGTCGGGCGTCGTTGTGGCGGTCGCCGGGATGGCGAAAATCTCCCCCTTCGAAGTGGTTAAACGCACCTCCGTGCCGATTGCCGTGGGTCTGCTGGTGGTGATTATCGCCACTGAGATTCTGGTGCCGTCCGCCGCCCTGGTGCCGTAACGTTCCGATAGTTAAAATAAAGCGTCTCTGTGAGGCGCTTTTTTTATGGTTTAATAAGCCCCTTTCTGGAAATTATCACCCGACGGAATCTCATCATGTGGCGAAACGCGCTTGTTCTGACCACCACGCTTGCAGCCAGCCTGTTTGCCAGGGCCGATCTTCTGCAGCCCAACAGGTACGGCGATTTCGATACCTACGTGCTGGCGCTTTCCTGGCAGACGGGCTTTTGCCAGAACATGCACGAGCGCCATCGCGAAGAGCCGGTCGAATGCAAACTTCAGCACGAACAGACGGACAAGCGGGCCTTTCTCACGGTGCACGGCCTGTGGCCGGGCCTGCCAAAATCCGTCTCCTCACGCGGCGTGGATAACAAACGCTGGATGCGCTACGGCTGCGCCACCCGTCCTGTGCCAAACATGGCGGAAGCCCGCAGCTCGCAAAAATGCAGCGCGCCCGCACCGGGCCTGAACGCCGATATCGCCGCTAAGCTCTCCGGCGTGATGCCGGGCGCGGGCGGTCAGTCGTGCCTTGAACGCTACGAGTTTGCGAAACACGGCGCCTGTTTCGGCTTTGACCCGAATGCCTATTTCGGCACCATGGTGCGTCTTAACAACGAATTTAAACAAAGCCCTTTCGGCGCCTTTCTGGCGGAAAACTACGGCAGGGTCGTCACGCGAAAAGCTTTTAATAAAGCGCTGGATAAAAGCTGGGGAAGCGATGCGGTAAAAGCGGTAAAGCTTACCTGCAACGGCAATCCGGCATACCTGACGGAAATGCAGATTACGCTCGCGGCGGCAAACATTAACGGCCCGCTAAA
>NZ_RCAA01000009.1 GCF_003628475.1 Enterobacter sp. R1(2018)
GTATAGGGATTTTTCGGAAGCTGACAAGCGTTTATTTCAAAAATTTTACCGACCGCCTTTTTTTTCACCAAAACCGCCCGCAGCGCCCTGCAATCAGGGATATTTGCTGTTTTAAGCATCAGAAAACGACCTCAGATGGCATACTAAAAAAAGAAACATAGCTAAAGGAATTGCATAAATGTCTTTATCTGCACAACAGCTCGCTGCGCAAAAGAACCTTTCTTATATCCTTGCGGAAAAACTGGCGCAGCGCATTCTGCGTGGGGAGTATGAAGCAGGCAGCATTTTGCCCGGTGAAATAGAACTGGGTGAATTATTCAGCGTTAGCCGCACCGCCGTGCGGGAAGCGGTAAAGACTTTAACAGCTAAAGGAATGGTTTTGCCTCGCCCACGTATCGGCACCCGCGTTATGCCCCGTAGCCACTGGAACTTCCTTGATAAGGAGCTGCTCACCTGGTGGATGACCGAGGAAAATTTCAATGACGTCGTGGATTACTTCCTTGTCATGCGCAATAGCCTGGAACCCCAGGCCTGCTTACTCGCCGCTATAAATGGTGACAGTAAACAGAAAGCCCATCTCAACGAGCTGATGGCAGAGATGGTTAAACTGCAAATCTCTTTTGATCGCGAACGCTGGATAGAAGTGGATATGGCCTACCATGAACATATCTATGAAATGAGCGGTAACCCTTTCCTTTGTTCTTTCGCTAACTTATTCCGTTCTATTTATTACAATTACTTCACTGCCATAACCGATAACGAAGTAATCAAAATCGATTTGCACCAGGCTATCGTTGATGCCATCACCCGGGGAAACGGCCAGGCTGCTTTAATTGCAGGACAGGCGCTCTTACAGGAACCCTTCGCCAACGGCTAAACGCATATGTTCCTGGCTGCTTTAAAACATCAGGATTCTAATGACCAAAACTGCTCGTAGTATGGCCGGGCTGCCGTGGATTGCGGCGATGGCTTTCTTTATGCAGGCGCTGGATGCCACCATCCTTAATACCGCGCTACCCGCAATCGCTCACAGCCTCGATCGATCACCGCTGGCCATGCAGTCTGCGATTATCAGCTACACCCTGACCGTCGCGATGCTAATTCCCGTCAGCGGCTGGCTTGCCGATCGCTTCGGCACCCGTCGCGTGTTTATGATGGCGGTTTCCCTCTTTACTCTGGGCTCATTTGCCTGCGCCATGTCCGGCTCGTTAAGCCAGCTGGTTATCTTCCGCGTCGTGCAAGGCATCGGCGGGGCGATGATGATGCCGGTTGCCCGCCTGGCCTTACTACGTGCTTATCCGCGTAGCGAACTACTGCCCGTGCTGAACTTCGTTACCATGCCAGGCCTGGTGGGACCGATTTTAGGTCCGCTGCTCGGCGGCGTGCTGGTGACATGGGCGAGCTGGCACTGGATTTTCCTTATTAATATCCCTATCGGCATACTCGGGCTGCTCTACGCCCGTAAATATATGCCCAACTTTACAACCCCGCGTCGCGGCTTTGATATGCAGGGCTTTCTTTTATTCGGCCTGGGCCTGGTATTGATTTCAAGCGGCATGGAGCTGTTTGGCGAGCGTATCGTTGCAAGCTATATCGGTATCCTGATTCTCCTCGGCGGGCTGCTCCTGCTGATGGCGTACATATGGCATGCGCGCCGTCATCCCGCACCGCTTATCGCATTGCCGATGTTTAAAACCAGAACCTTCTCCGTAGGTATCGCCGGCAACCTTGCCTCGCGGCTCGGGACCGGATGCGTTCCCTTCCTTATGCCTTTAATGCTTCAGGTGGGTTTTGGTTATACGGCGTTAATTGCAGGCTGCATGATGGCACCCACCGCGTTCGGGTCGCTGCTGGCAAAATCTACCGTGACCCAGGTGCTGCGCTGGTTCGGCTACCGAAAAACCCTGGTCGGCGTTACGCTGGTGATTGGTATGCTGATTGGACAATTCTCGTTGCAGTCGCCGGGAATGGAAATAGGGCTGCTGATTCTGCCGCTCTTTATCCTGGGGATGGCAATGTCCACGCAGTTCACCGCCATGAATACCATTGCGCTTGCCGATCTCACCGATGAAAACGCCAGCAGCGGCAACAGCGTGCTGGCCGTAACGCAGCAGCTTTCCATCAGCCTTGGGGTGGCAGTAAGTGCGGCCGTGCTTCGCCTTTATGAAGGGATCGACAGTATTAATACCGTCGAGCAGTTCCATTATACGTTTCTGACAATGGGCGCGGTGACTTTACTTTCCGCGCTGGTGTTCCTGCTGCTGCGTCCAAAAGATGGACGCAACCTGATTAAGGAACGCCACAAGCGTTAGACGGATCCGCGCACCACCAGCTCAGGCGTAAGCAACAGGCGCTGCTGCTCCAGGCCGGGCTGCGCCATGCGATGAATCAGCACGTCAACGGCCAGCTCGCCCAGCTCATCTTTTGGTTGGTGAATGGTCGTAAGCGGCGGCGCCATGTAGCGCGCCAGCTCAATATCATCGTAGCCTACCACGGCCATATCTTTCGGCACCTGCAAACCAGCCTGGTAGAGGGCGTGATAAGCCCCCACCGCCATCGCATCGTTTCCGGTGAACACCGCATGCGGCGGGTTATCCAGAGACAGAAGCGAGTTCATGGCCGTAAATCCGCCCTGAAACTCAAAGTCGCCGATGATTTCATATCCCGGCAGGATCTCAAGCCCGGCGCTGCGCATTGCCCGACGATAGCCTTCAAGACGCAGCCGCGCGGGCGTTTTATCCTGCGAGCCGGCGATACAGGCGATGCGGGTGTAGCCGTTATCAATAAGGTGCTGAGTCGCCATTTCGCCGCCCAGCAGGGAGTTATCCTGAATCACGTCGCTTTCGCCTTCAAACGGCGCCCAGTCCATCATTACCGTGGGAATGGAAGGGTAGCGATTCATGATCTCAGCCGAAGGCAGATAGGTTTCGGTACACAGCAGCAGCAGCCCGTCGACGCGCTTTTGCATCAGCGTCTCCAGGTTGCGGTTCATGCGCTGCTCGTCGCCTTCGGTATTGCACAACACCAGGCTGTAGCCGCGCTCAAAGCAGCTGCGCTCCACGCCGCGCACCAGCTCAGAATAAAAGGGGTTGCTGCTGGCGGTGATTAACATGCCAATGGTATGGGTCTGATTAAGTTTGAGGCTACGCGCCAGCGCAGAAGGCGCGTAGTTCAGAGATTTGATGGCCGCGTCGACCTTTTCGCGTATAGCCTCGCTCACGAAACGGTCTTTATTGATGACGTGTGAAACCGTCGAGGTGGAGACGCCCGCGAGGCGAGCGACATCTTTCATGGTGGCCATGATTACCCCTGCTGCTGCAAGAACTCGTCGATTTCATGACGCCAGGGCACCGAAGGCTGGGCGCCTTTACGCGTGACGGCAATGGCGGCGGCGGCATGGGCAAAGCGAATGGCCTCGGCCATCGGTTTCTCTTCCAGCAGAGCCGTCACCAGCGCGCCGTTAAAGGTATCGCCCGCCGCGATAGTATCCACGGCTTTAACTTTAAACCCCGGCACGCGCTGCCCTTTGCCCTGCTCGCTCAGCCAGACGCCGCGGCTGCCGAGCGTAATAATGACGGTCGCAATACCTTTGGCATGCAACGCCTGTGCGGCTTGTGCCGCATCTTCGTCGTTTTCAACGCGAATTCCGGTGAGCTTTTCCGCTTCGGTTTCGTTCGGGGTGATCATATCCACCAGCCCCAGCAGCTCGTCCGTTAGTTCACAGGCGGGCGCGGGATTGAGCACCACTTTAGTCTGGTGCCGATGAGCAATTTTAGCCGCGGCCAGCACGCTTTCCAGCGGCGACTCCAGCTGCATCAGAAGCGCGGAGGCGTCGGCAATTTTCTTCTGCTGTTCCGCCACCAGTGCGGGCGTTAACGCGCCGTTGGCTCCGGCATGAATACCGATGACGTTTTCTCCGGCGCCGTTCACAAAGATCAGCGCAACGCCCGTTGCCGCATCTTTAATAGTGCTGACCGGGGAGGTATCGATTTTATCGCTGGCTAACTGTTTACACACGCGGCTGCCGGTATCATCGGCACCCACGCAGGCAATAAAGGCAATGTCGGCGCCGCTGCGCCCGGCGGCAACGGCCTGGTTAGCCCCCTTTCCACCAAACGCGACCTGATATTCCTGTCCGGTAACCGTTTCACCCGGCGTGGGGAAATGTTCGAGGTTAAGGATATGGTCGGCGTTGATACTGCCAAGGACGACGAGACTGCCTTTCGTTTTCATTTTTTCTGTCCGGTTTAGTGCGCCACCCCGGCTTTTGTAAGGTGGCGCGATGCCCTGCTTTTCTGTTATGTCGTCTTATTTGGTGACCAGCTTCAGATCGACCGGGATTTTAGACTCGACTTTTTCGCCTTTTAAGACCTTATCCGCAGTTTCTACGCCAATGACGCCGATCTGGTCAGCCATCTGCGCTACGGTTGCGCCCAGTTTGCCGCCTTCTACCGCTTTCACGCCGTCGGCCGTGCCGTCGAAGCCAACCACCAGCACATCGGATTTGCCTGCGGTTTGCAGCGCGCGTAGCGCGCCCAGCGCCATCTCGTCGTTCTGAGCGAAGACTGCCTGCACATCAGGATGCGCGGTCAGCAGGTTTTGCATAACGTTCAGGCCTTTAGTACGGTCGAAGTCCGCCGGCTGGCTCGCCAGTACGGTAAATTTGTGCGCAGCGGTAGCCTGTTTGAAACCTTCACCGCGTTCACGAGCGGCGGATGCGCCAGCGATACCCTGCAGTTCGATAACTTTTGCGCCTTCGCCCACTTTGCTTGCGATGAAGTCGCCGGCCATTTTACCGCCCGCCACGTTATCGGACGCGATGTGGCTGATAACGCTGCCCTGGTTTGCCATACGGTCGAGCGTAATTACCGGAATTTTAGCCTGGTTAGCCATTTTTACCGCGTTGCCCACGGCATCGGAATCCGTCGGGTTAATCAGCATCAGCTTGGTGCCGCGCACCGTCAGGTCCTGCACGTTCGCCAGTTCTTTAGCGGGGTTGTTCTGAGAATCCAGCACCACCAGGTTGTAACCCAGTTTGTCAGCTTCTTTCTGCGCGCCGTCTTTTAAGGAAACGAAGAACGGGTTGTTCAGCGTGGAAACAACCAGCGCGATGGTGTCTTTCGCCATAGCGTTTGCGCTAACGGTGGCGCTCAGCGCAACAGCGGAAACCAGAGTAGCCAGTTTTTTCATATTCATAGTCAGATGTCCTGTAGGGTTATGATTGTTACTGCTTTTTGTTGTCCACCAGCACCGCCAGTAAAATAACCACTGCTTTGACGATCATCTGGTAATAGGAAGAAACACCTAATAAATTCAGTCCGTTGTTCAGGAAGCCTAAGATCAGCGCGCCGATTAGCGTCCCGACAATACGCCCTTTCCCGCCCGCAAGGCTTGTGCCGCCCAGCACAACGGCGGCAATTGCATCCAGCTCGTAGCCGGTGCCCGCAGTTGGCTGCGCGGAGGAAAGGCGCGCCACTTCGATGATCCCGGCCAGAGAAGCCAGCAGACCACAGAGCGAATAAACGATAATTTTTACTTTATTAACGCTGATGCCGGAAAGGCGCGTCGCCGCTTCGTTGCCGCCAAGCGCGTAGATATAACGGCCCAGACGGGTATGGTGCAGCATGTACCACGCCGCCAGGAAGACAATTCCCATGATCCAAACCGGCGTAGGGATACCCAGAGGGCGACCGATACCAAACCAGCCAAAGAGATCGGCGTTATCCGAGAAGCCGGTATTTACCGGGCTGCCGTTGGTGTACACCATGGTCACGCCGCGCAGCAGCAGCATCATGACTAAGGTGGCGATAAACGCCTGTACGCGCCCTTTTGCAACGATAACGCCGGTCAAGGCCCCGATTGCGGCTCCCAGCGCCAGCGCCGCGGCAACCGCCACCAGCGCATTCACTTCTAAGCCAACAATCGAGGCGGCCACCGCCCCGGTCAGCGCCAGTAACGAACCGACGGACAGGTCGATCCCGGAAGTAAGAATGACCAGCGTCATCCCTACCGCCATAATGGCGTTCACGGAGGTTTGCTGCAGGATGTTAAACAGGTTATTGATGGTGAAAAAGTTCGGGCTCAGGCTCGAGACGATGGCAATCAGCACCAGCAGGGCGATCAGCGACTTTTGATCCAACAGCCACGCTTTTGTGAACCAGCGACGGGAAGAAACAGACTGGGTGCTCATTATACAGACTCCTGATTCACGCGATTTAGCTTACCGACAGCCGCCGCCATCAATACTTCCTGGGTAGCCTCTTCACGGGTGAATACCCCGCCCAGATGCCCTTCATGCATCACCATAATGCGATCGCTCATGCCTAATACTTCCGGCATTTCTGACGACACGAGGATGATGCTTAACCCATCGGCTTTAAACTGGTTAATTAACTGATAAATTTCTTTTTTCGCCCCAACGTCAACGCCGCGGGTCGGCTCGTCGAGGATAAGCACTTTCGGACGCGTCATCAGCCCGCGGGCGATGGCGACCTTTTGCTGGTTACCGCCGGAAAGCAGGCCAATCGGCTGCTCAATCGAAGGGGTTTTGACGTTGAACAGGCGAACAAAGTCCTGCACCGCCTGCTGTTCGTCTTTGTGTTTCAGGCTGCCGACGTTGTGGCTGAAATAGCGCAGCGCGGTAAGCGACATGTTCTCTTTCACCGACATACCCAGCACCAGCCCATCGCGCTTACGGTCTTCTGAGATGTAAACGATGCCGTTCGCCAGGCCATCCTGCGGGGAATGAGCCACTACCTCGCGGCCATCGAGCGCCACATAGCCACCGCTACGCGGCAGCGCGCCGTACAGCACTTTCATTAATTCGGTGCGGCCTGCGCCCATCAGCCCGGCAACGCCAAGGATTTCCCCTTTACGCAGGGTGAAGCTGACGTCATTCACGCCCGGCCCGGACAGGTTATCGACACGCAAACGAACCTCGCCCGGCTCTTTATTCAGGCGCGGGTACTGATCTTCAAGCTTGCGGCCCACCATCATTTCGATCAGCGAATCTTCGGTGAGCGTGGCGACTTCGCGCTCGGCAATAAACTGGCCGTCGCGGAAGACCGTCACGTCATCGCAAACTTCAAAAATTTCTTTCATGCGGTGAGAGATATAAACGATGCCGCGCCCCTGCGCTTTCAGCTCGCGGATAACGCGGAACAGCGATTCAGTTTCGGTATCGGTCAGCGCATCGGTCGGTTCATCCATGATGATGACCTTCGACTCGAAGCTCAGCACTTTGGCTATCTCAACCATTTGCTGATCGCCAATCGACAGATCGCCCACCAGCTTCTGGCTCTTAAAGCGCAGGTTAAGCTTTGCGAGCAGCCTGTCCGCCTCGGCATACATCTTCTTCCATTCGATCTTACCGAAGCGGTTGACGAACTCGCGTCCGAGGAAAATATTTTCCGCAATGCTGAGCTGCGGGATCAGGTTAAGTTCCTGATGAATAATGCCGATGCCCGCTTCCTGGGAGGATTTCGGGCCGTTAAAAGTGGTTTCCTGGCCCAGCCATAGCAGCGAACCGGCGTCGCGTTGATAAATGCCGGTTAACACTTTCATCATGGTGGATTTACCCGCGCCGTTTTCACCCACCAGCGCCATCACGCGTCCCGGGTAAACATTTAGCGCGGCGCCAGAAAGGGCTTTTACGCCGGGGAACGACTTATCGATCCCTTTTAGTTGCAGTAAAGGTTCCATACCGGCCTCAGAAAGTTACGCCGGCACAGAGAATGATATTCGCATACGGGGAACACTCCCCGCTGCGAATAACCGCATGTGCCTCAGCGGTATGCTGCTTGAACTGCTCATGACTGAGATAACGAACAGCTATGGTATTTCCCTGGAGTTGTTGCAGTTGCTCGATGTGTTTGAGCAACGTTTCGTGGAGCTGAGGATTATGTTGTTGAATTTCCTGAGCGAGGATCGCGACCTCAACCTGCATCTCCTGCGTTACGACATCCACGACCTGCATAAAACCCGGTACGCCGTGCGTCAGCGCCAAATCAATACGCTGCGTACTGCGCGGAACAGGCAAGCCGGCATCGGCGACCACCAGCATATCAGTGTGGCCAAGACGAGAGATAACGGATGAGATATCAGCGTTGAGAACGGTGCCTTTTTTCATTTTCTTACTCCACTAGCGAAACGTTTCGCTGATAAAGAGTGTAGAAAAGGTCGTGGTGGTAAAACAACCATCAAAGTGCGAAAATGTGATCGCTATCGAAACGTTTCGCGCTCGTTGTTGAGATGAACATAAATAAGTGCATTCAGTACCATGAAATAAAGCAAGAGCGCCTGCCGAGACTCTTAATATCAATAAAAAACGCCCCTTCGGATAAAGGGGCGTCAGCGTTAAATTTCGACCTGGGTTCCCAGTTCGATAACCCTGTTTGGCGGGATTTCAAACTGGTCCGGCGCACGCAGGGCGTTGCGCTGGAGCGCGAGGAACAGCTTGCCGCGCAGGCGCAGATACCACGGGCGTTTGCCGATGATCAGCGACTCGTGGGACATAAAGAACGAGGTTTCCGTCATTCGGCAACTTAGCCCCTCCAGCCCGCAGCGGTGGAAGATCTCTTCCACGTTCGGCGTTTCGCGCCAGCCGTAGCTCGCTACCACGCGCCAGAAGGTTGGCGAAAGCTGCTCGATAGAAACGCGCTTCACGTTATGCACATAAGGCGCGTCTTCCGTACGCAACGTCAGAAGCACTACGCGTTCATGCAATACTTTGTTGTGCTTCAGGTTATGCAGCATCGCGAAAGGAATAACGTTCAGCGCGCGGGACATATATACCGCCGTGCCCGGTACGCGAACCGGCGGCGATTTCTCCAGCGATGCGATCATCGCTTCCAGCGAGTTGCCGTGCTCATGCATGCGACGAAGCAGGCGGAAACGCTCGCTCTTCCAGGTGGTCATGATGATAAACATCACCAGTGCCAGGCAAAGCGGCAGCCAGCCGCCGGAGAATATTTTGACGACGTTTGCCGTAAACAGCGGAATATCGATGCACAGGAAGCCTGTACCCATCAGCAGCACCGCAATCTTATTCCAGTGCCAGTTTTTGCGCGCCACGGTACACAGAAGAATGGAGGTCAGCACCATAGTGCCGGTCACCGCAATCCCATACGCCGCCGCCAGGTTGCTGGAATGCTCGAAGCTGACAATCACGATTACCACGGAGATATAGAGAATCCAGTTAATCGCCGGAACGTAAATCTGTCCGGATTCCATTTCCGAGGTGTGGATAATACGCATTGGCGACAGATAGCCCAGCCGTACCGCCTGGCGCGTCAGAGAGAAGACGCCGGAGATCACCGCCTGCGAGGCGATAACCGTGGCGAGGGTCGCCAGAATCATTAACGGAATCAACGCCCAGTCAGGTGCCAGCAGGAAGAAGGGGTTTTTAATCGCCGCCGGCGTTTTCAACAGCAGCGCGCCCTGGCCAAAGTAGTTCAGCACCAGCGACGGCAGCACCACGGAAAACCAGGCAAGGCGAATAGGGAACTTGCCGAAATGGCCCATATCCGCATACAGCGCTTCCACGCCGGTAATCGAAAGCACCACCGCGCCGAGCGCAAAGAACGAGACCGATTTATATTCCAGGAAGAAGTGCACCGCCCACGAGGGGTTCAATGCCTGCAGCACTTCCGGATTAGCGATAATACTGCGCGCCCCCAGCACGGCCAGCACCAGGAACCAGAGCAGCATCACCGGCGCAAACAGCTTGCCCACCATGCCCGTGCCGTGTTTCTGGATCATAAACAGCAGCGTCAGTACGATTATCGAGAGGGGAACGATATAGGCATCAAGCTGCGGCGCCGCTATCTCCAGCCCCTCAATGGCCGACATCACCGATATCGCCGGGGTGATGACTACCTCGCCATAAAAGAAGCTGCCGCCGATCAATCCCATGATCACCAGCACCGAGGTCATTTTTGCCGAGGTGTTACGCCCCGCCAGAGACATCAGCGTCAAAATACCGCCTTCGCCGGCGTTGTCCGCCCTCATGACGAAGGTAAGATACTTAATGGAGACGACCAGAATTAACAGCCAGAAAATTAGCGATAAAAAACCGAACACGGCTTCACGTTCAACGCCAAAACCAAACTGACCTGACAGACATTCACGAAGGGTATAAAGCGGGCTGGTACCGATATCACCGTACACCACCCCAATTGCCGCCAGCGTTATCGCGGGCAATGATTGTTTATTATCAGCGCTCATAGACTAATCTTTTGTTGGAATCCTGAAAGCGTGTGCTTAGTCCCTTGGCCCACAAAAAGGCGCACAGTATGCACGATAATGGAAGAAATCGTATCCCTAAATGCAATTAGCTTATTTTAGGTCAGAGAAAAAAGGCCCGATCATCAATCCATTAACGCGCTTATGGATAAACGATATACTCGCCTTCCCGCACAGCGATAACGCGTAAGGATGCAAAGCTAATTATGGCTCAACCACATTTACTGGCTGAAAGAATTTCACGGCTTAGCCAGGCGCTAGAAAAAGGACTTTTTGAACGCAGCCATGCCATTCGTCTTTGCCTGCTGGCGGCGTTGAGCGGGGAGAGCGTCTTTTTATTAGGGCCGCCGGGAATAGCCAAAAGTCTGATTGCCCGCCGCCTTAAATTTGCTTTCCGGCAAGCTCGTGCTTTTGAATATCTGATGACGCGCTTTTCCACCCCGGAAGAGGTTTTCGGACCGCTGTCCATTCAGGCTCTAAAAGATGAGGGGCGCTACGAGCGTCTCACCGCAGGCTACCTGCCGGAGGCGGAAATCGTCTTCCTTGATGAGATCTGGAAGGCGGGACCCGCCATCCTTAATACTTTGCTAACCGCCATTAACGAACGTCGCTTCCGAAACGGGGCCAGCGAAGAGAAAATCCCGATGCGCCTGCTGGTGGCCGCATCCAACGAACTTCCCGAGGCCGACAGCAGCCTCGAGGCTCTATACGACCGCATGCTGATTCGCCTGTGGCTCGACAAAGTGCAGGAGAAGGGCAATTTTCGCTCCATGCTCATCAGCCAGCAGGATGAAAACGAAAACCCCGTAGCGGAAAACCTGCAGATAAGCGACGAAGAATACTTTAGCTGGCAGCGGGAAATCGGCGCCGTCGCGCTTCCCGATCATGTCTTTGAGCTGATATTCACCCTGCGTCAGCAGCTGGAAGAGCTGTCCGGCGCGCCCTACGTATCAGACAGGCGCTGGAAAAAAGCCATTCGTCTGCTGCAGGCCAGCGCCTTCTTCAGTGGCAGAAGCGCCGTGGCGCCCATCGATCTTATTCTTTTAAAAGACTGCCTGTGGCATGACACCGCGGCCATGCATCTGATGCAGCAGCAGCTGGAAATATTGATGACCGGGCAGGCGTGGCAGCAGCATGCGATGCTCAGCAAGCTGGGCGCTATCGTGCAGCGCCGCATCCAGCTGCAGCAACAGCACAGCGATCGCGAAGCCATCACCCTGAGCAAGCAGGGCGGCATGTTCAGCCGTCGTCCTCATTATGAGCTTCCCGATTACCTCAGCGGAGAAACCCTGACGCTGCTGCTCCAGCAGCCGTTGAAGCTGCACGATATTGAGGTCATTCATATTGCGATAAACCGTGAAGCTCTGGCGCAGTGGCTGATAAAAGGCGGCGAGATTCGCGGAAAGCTTAACGGTATTGGATTTGCCCAGACGCTGAACCTGGAGGTGGATGCCACACAGCATCTGGTTATCAGGGATGTCAGCTTGCAGGGTACCCGGCTGGTGATGCCCGGTAAACAGCAGCAGGGAATGCCGGATGAGCTCAAACAACAGTTTGACGATCTCGAAGCCGCGCTTCACCAGCAGCACGAACGTTTTAACGATCAGCAAAAATGCCTGTTTATCCACAGCGACTGGCTGGGCAAAATTGAAGCCAGCCTGCAGGATGTCGCCGCACAGATCAAAGAGGCCCGGCAATAATGCTCAGCCTGGAGACGCTCGACGTTATTCTCGCTATCAGCGAAGGAGAGATGATAGAAGAGATCATACTGACGTTGCTGGCCGCTCCCCAGTTGGCCGTCTTCTTTGAAAAATTTCCACGTTTAAAAAATGCCGTAACGCAGGATATTCCCCGCTGGCGTGAGCTACTCAAGGCCAGGCTGCATGACACCCAGGTGCCGCCGGAACTGGCAAGAGAGGTGCAGTGCTATCAGGAAAGCCAGCTGCTCACCACCAGCCGGCTTATCGCCAGGCAGCCTGAAATACTGGCGCTGCTAAAAAGTATTAACTCTCCTTTTTTAGGCCAGGCACAGGCGCTGATCGCAGAACATCCGCATTTTACCCCAGCGCAGCAAACCCTGTTCCTGCAGCGCTGGCGGCTGAGCCTGGTGGTGCAGGCAACCTCGCTTAATCAGCAATTACTTGAAGAAGAACGCGACAGCCTGCTGGCAGAGGTTCAGGCTCGCCTGGCGCTAAGCGGCCAGCTGGAACCCGTACTGTCGGAAAACGATAATGCGGCCGGACGGCTGTGGGATATGAGCGCCGGGACGCTCACGCGCGGCGACTACCAGCTAATCGTGCAGTACGGCGAATTTCTTGCCGGCCAGCCTGAATTAATGAAGCTGGCCGAACAGCTCGGGCGCTCAAAAGAGGCTAAAGTTGTCCCGAGAAAAGACTCGCCGATGGAAACCTGGCGCATGATGGTGCGTGAGCCCGCCACCGTGCCTGAGCAGGTCGACGGCCTGCAGCGCAGCGATGATATCCTGCGTCTGCTGCCGCCGGAACTGGCTACGCTTGGCATCACCGAGCTGGAGTTTGAATTCTACCGGCGGCTGGTGGAGAAACAGCTTCTTACCTATCGCCTGCACGGTGATGCATGGCGGGAAAAGGTGGTGGAACGTCCCGTCGTCCATCAGGATTTTGACGAGCAGCCGCGCGGGCCTTTTATTGTCTGCGTAGACACGTCGGGTTCAATGGGGGGCTTTAATGAACAGTGCGCAAAGGCTTTTTGCCTGGCGCTGATGCGCATCGCGTTGGCGGATAACCGCCGCTGTTTCATTATGTTGTTTTCCAGCGAAGTGGTGCGCTACGAAGTTTGCGGTAAAGACGGCATTGAGCAGGCCATTCGTTTTCTCAGCCAGCGCTTTCGCGGCGGCACCGATCTGGCCAGCTGTTTTCGCTCGATCGTCGAGAAAATGCAGGGCAACGAATGGTTTGATGCCGACGCGGTGGTTATTTCAGATTTTATCGCCCAGCGGTTGCCGGATGAGCTGGTAAACAAAGTGAAAGGGCTACAGCGGGCGCATCAGCATCGTTTTCACGCGGTGGCGATGTCGGGACACGGCAAACCCGGCATCATGCGCATTTTCGACCATATCTGGCGCTTTGATACCGGGATGCGTAGCCGCCTGCTGCGACGCTGGCAGCGTTAAAATTACAGCAGGGAGTCGACCTTATCCTGAACGGCAGCTGGCCATACGCCGCATTGCACCTGGCCGATATGCGGCTGTTGCAGCAGCAGCATGGTCAGACGCGACTGGCCGATGCCGCCGCCGATAGTTTGCGGCATTTCGCCTTTCAGCAAAGACTGGTGCCATTCCAGCTGCAGACGATCCTCATCACCCGTAGTGGCCAGCTGGCGTTTCAGAGCTTCGGGATCGACGCGGATGCCCATTGAAGAAAGCTCAAATGCGTCTTCCAGGATCGGGTTCCACACCAGAATATCGCCGTTCAGACCGGAGAAACCGCCTTCGCTGCGAGTTGACCAGTCATCATAATCCGGGGCGCGAACGTCATGACGTTTGCCGTCGGCCAGCTTGCCGCCGATACCAATCAGGACCACGGCGCCCAGCTCTTTGGCAATAGCGCGTTCGCGACCTTTTGCGTCCAGCTCCGGGAAGCGTTGCTGCAGCGCTTCGCTGTGAACAAAGTGAATTTTTTCCGGCAGGAAAGCTGTCAGGCCGTACTGTTCAGCGACTGCGGCTTCCGTGGCCTTCATGGCGGCCCAGATGCTTTCTACCGTCTGCTTCAGCGTCCCCAGATGGCGTTCGCCATCGCCCATTACGCGTTCCCAGTCCCACTGATCGACATACACAGAGTGGATTGGGGTCAGGCGATCTTCATCGGGGCGCAGGGCTTTCATGTGCGTGTAAAGCCCTTCGCCCGCGCTGAAGTCATGCTTGCCGAGCGTTTTTCTTTTCCATTTGGCCAGCGAATGCACCACTTCAAACTGCGCCTCAGGCAAGGTTTTCACCTTTACCTGGACCGCTTTTTCACAGCCGGACAGGTTGTCTTGTGTACCATCCCCTACACGGCTGAGAATCGGTGCCTGCACTTCAATCAGACCCAATTTTTCTTCAAGCTGGCGTGAGAAATGGGATTTCACAAAACTAATCTGGCGTTGCTTAGCGATATAGGCGGTTTTCATGGCTCTTCTCTTTTGCTGTGTTGTTTCAGTACCGGTGATTAAGCAACAGAAAGGGCATCACATTCAATAATCAATAATAAAAAAGGCCTTCCTCTTTTTAATTGGTTAATTTAAGGCTATAAAAATTAGATATTCGTGATTAATCATAGGAAAAAGTGATGGATAATTATCAGATCGATAATCTGGATCGCGGCATTCTTGAGGCGTTGATGGCAAATGCGCGCACGGCCTACGCCGAGCTGGCCAAACAGTTCGGCGTAAGCCCCGGTACAATCCACGTTCGCGTAGAGAAGATGAAGCAGGCGGGAATTATCACCGGTGCGCGTATCGACGTCAGCCCTAAGCAGTTGGGTTACGACGTTTGCTGCTTTATCGGCATTATTTTAAAAAGCGCGAAAGACTATCCCTCCGCGCTGGCAAGGCTTGAAAGCCTCGAAGAGGTGACCGAGGCCTACTACACCACCGGCCACTACAGCATCTTTATTAAGGTAATGTGCCGCTCCATAGATGCGCTGCAGCAGGTACTTATCAACAAGATCCAAACAATTGATGAAATTCAGTCCACCGAGACGTTGATCTCCCTGCAGAACCCCATTATGCGGACGATCAGGCCATAAAGGCTAAATGTAATACCCATATTATCCACAGGTAGATCGCAGGCCTTACACAGCGTACAATACGCGACGACTTGTAAAGGCGGGATCGCAATGGCAGACATTACTCTGATTAGTGGCAGTACGCTTGGCAGTGCCGAATACGTGGCTGAACATCTTGCTGAGAAGCTGGATGAAGCGGGTTTTTCCACCGAAACGCTGCACGGGCCGCTGCTTGAAGATCTGCAAAGCAGCG
>NZ_RCAA01000035.1:0-11971 GCF_003628475.1 Enterobacter sp. R1(2018)
CCGCGTGACTCGTCCGGGCGGATGCGTTGCTTTCACTACCGTAGCCGCAGGTTCGCTGCCGGAGCTGCATGCCGCCTGGCAGGCCGTGGATGAAAAGGCGCACGCCAATGAGTTTTTGTCGACGGAAGAAATATCAGCCGCCTGCGAAGGCTGGCGCGCATCGCTTTATGTTGAGCAGGTGACCCAGCGTTTCCCGGATGTGATGAGCGCGATGCGCAGCCTTAAAGGCGTGGGGGCAACGCATCTGCATGAAGGGCGCAAAAGCTCGCTGATGACGCGTCAGCAGCTGCAGCGTCTCAGCCTGGCCTGGCCGCAGCGTGACGGCGTTTTTCCGCTCAGCTGGCAACTTGTTTGTGGAGTGATTGAACGTGATTAAAAAATGGTTTGTTACCGGAACCGATACTGAAGTCGGAAAAACCGTCGCCAGCTGCGCTCTGCTGCAGGCCGCGGCGCAGGCGGGCTTTAAGACCGCAGGCTATAAGCCCGTGGCCTCCGGCAGCGAAATGACCCCGGAAGGTATTCGCAACAGCGACGCGCTTGCCCTCCAGCGCAACAGCAGCGTCCCTTTAAGCTATGAGCAGGTTAACCCGCTGGCCTTTCTTGAGCCGACCTCGCCGCACATTATCAGCGCGGAGGAGGGGCGTCCGATAGCTTTTGCAACGCTCTCAGCGGGGCTGGCGGCGCTTACGCAGCACGGAGACTGGATTCAGGTGGAAGGCGCCGGCGGCTGGTTTACCCCGCTTTCCGAATCCTCCACCTTTGCCGACTGGGCGGTGGCCGAAAAGCTGCCGGTCATTCTGGTGGTAGGCGTTAAGCTCGGCTGCATCAACCACGCGATGTTGACGGCGCAGGCGATAAAAAGCGCCGGCCTGCCGCTGGTGGGATGGATCGCAAACGACGTGCTGCCGCCGGGCAGGCGGCACGCTGAATATATCGCCACGCTCAGGAAAGTGCTGCCTGCGCCTATGCTCGGTGAAATCCCCTGGCTTGCGGAACTGGATGAGAAAACCGCGCTCGGCGATTACCTGGATTTATCCCCTCTGCTGGCTTAAACCGCATTGTTCACCGCCCAAACGCGCAGGATGCGTAGCTCATGGCGTCATCCAGTTCGCTATCAGCTTATCGTCGAGCAGATCCACCTTGCCCTGCGCGACGTTACGCCCACGGTGCAGCAGGCAAAAACGGTCTGCCACGCGGCGGATGAAGGACAACCGCTGTTCGACCAGTAAAATCGTGAGGCCAAAATCACGGTTCAGGCGGCGGATAATATTTCCCATATCATGGATAAAACGCTGCCCGCTGCCAAGCGTTGGCTCATCAAGGATCAGCAGTTTAGGTTCGGTGACCAGCGCTCTGGCCAGCGCCAGCTGCTGCTGAATATCGCCCGTGAGCTCGCCGCCGCGCGCATGCCGCAGGGAGTAGAGCGCCGGAAACAGGTCGTATATCATGGCGGGAATCGCCCGCGCCCGTTCGTTCCCGGCCAGCAGGGCGATCTGCAGATTTTCTTCCACCGTAAGCTGGGAAAAGATACGCCTTTCCTGCGCGACGTAGCTCATACCCAGCGCGGCGCGATCTTCAACGGCCCGGGTGAGTAAATTCTGCGGCGGGCGGCCAGCTTCGTTCCAGATCATGCTGCCGCTTTGCACGGGCAGGTAGCCGGTAATGCAGTTCACCAGCGTGGTTTTCCCCATGCCTGGCGCCCCCAGAATACAGGTGCATTCTCCTTTCGTTAGTTCCAGATCGAGGTTCCATAGAATATGACTCTCACCATAAAACTGGTTCACGGCGCGTAAACTCAACATAGGTCCTCTCCTCACGACAGGGTTAAATATCTGAAGCCACTTTGCGCGCTTTTGCCTGCAATAAACCCCATTCGCTGCGGCATCCGGCCTGTTCCCGAAAGAGGGGCGAGGTTCTTATGAAGGAGTTTGCAATTCCCTTGCCATCTCATGCATACGTAGCAGGAAGATGACAAATTTGAGAATAGACTCATAAATAAGAATGAAAAAAAACTAAGGCAGACCGCCTGGCAGCCGTGCTGCACTTTGTCGGTGCTTTCCCGTTCTCGTTTTTGGTGCACAAAACGGCAAAGAAGTCGGAAGAAATGACGGTTTTGTGAGCGCCTTCACCCTTGCCGGGACAAAGCAGAATAAGGCGATAAAAAGCAAAAATAGATGGGAAAAATTTTTTTCAGCAGGCGCATATTAAAAAAAGGGTTATTTGCGGGCGGCGACCCCCAAGGGCTGGATGCACTTATCCACTATTCCTGTGGATAACCTTGTGCATTAGAGTTAGAAAACTAAGCGTAAGCGAGAGCGGACGCGGCCTGCGCGCAAATTGACGCGAAACCGGTCTTTTGAAAATATCCCTTTTAAATTAGCTAGTTAAATAAAATCAATCCATGTAAGAAAAGTGTCACAGAAGAATGTCTCACTTTCATTACATTGCTTGACAAAGTTAAAGAACCAAAAAAATCTGGGGATAACCGCCTGCGCGTGGTGATTAATTCCGTCTTTGGCGAAATTGCACGCAAACCCGCGCAAGATTCGGCTGGATAACCCTCATCAGTTTATAACATACTGGTTTTTCATCCAGTATTATTTACTGGCAAAAATCCCCATGCGGAGTAAAATTATCCTCCGGCCCGCTAGTTTCTTCCTCAGGTAGCAACTCAATGAGTAAAGCGTTCAAACTTAATTCTGCATTCAAACCCTCCGGCGATCAGCCCGATGCCATACGGCGCCTTGAAGAGGGACTGGAAGACGGACTTGCCCATCAGACGTTACTGGGGGTAACCGGGTCAGGTAAGACCTTTACCGTGGCAAACGTGATTGCGGATTTGCAGCGCCCGACCATGGTGCTGGCGCCGAACAAAACGCTCGCGGCGCAGCTTTACGGCGAAATGAAAGAGTTCTTCCCTGACAACGCGGTGGAATTTTTTGTCTCTTACTACGACTACTATCAGCCGGAAGCGTACGTACCCAGCTCCGATACCTTTATCGAAAAAGATTCCTCGGTTAACGAACATATCGAACAGATGCGTTTGTCGGCCACTAAGGCTTTACTTGAGCGTCGCGACGTCATCGTCGTGGCGTCGGTTTCCGCTATCTATGGTCTGGGCGACCCCGATCTGTATCTGAAAATGATGCTGCATCTCACCAAAGGGATGATTATCGATCAGCGCTCCATCCTGCGTCGCCTTACCGAATTGCAATATACCCGTAACGATCAGGCATTCCAGCGCGGCACCTTCCGCGTGCGCGGCGAAGTCATAGACATCTTCCCGGCGGAGTCGGACGATATGGCGCTGCGCGTGGAGCTGTTTGACGAAGAGGTGGAGCGGCTGTCGCTGTTCGATCCGCTCACCGGCCAGGTCGATCAGGCTATCCAGCGCTTTACCGTATACCCGAAAACGCCCTACGTTACGCCGCGCGAACGCATTCTGCAGGCGATGGAAGAGATCAAAGACGAGCTGGCGGACAGGCGAAAAGTCCTGCTGGCGAACAACAAGCTGCTGGAAGAGCAGCGCTTAACCCAGCGTACGCAGTTCGATTTAGAGATGATGAACGAGCTGGGCTACTGCTCGGGAGTGGAAAACTATTCACGCTTCCTCTCCGGCCGCGGGCCGGGTGAGCCGCCGCCGACGTTGTTTGATTATCTCCCGGCGGACGGGCTGCTGGTGGTGGACGAATCCCACGTCACTATTCCGCAGATAGGCGGTATGTATCGCGGCGACCGGGCGCGTAAAGAGACGCTGGTGGAATACGGTTTCCGTCTCCCATCCGCGCTGGACAACCGCCCGCTGAAGTTTGAAGAGTTCGAAGCGCTGGCGCCGCAGACGATTTATGTTTCGGCGACGCCCGGCAATTACGAGCTGGAAAAATCCGGCGGCGACATCGTCGATCAGGTCGTACGCCCAACGGGGCTGCTGGATCCGATAATCGAAGTGCGCCCCGTCGGCACCCAGGTTGACGATCTGCTTTCCGAAATACGTAAACGCGTCGAAATCAACGAGCGTGTGCTGGTAACGACGCTGACCAAACGCATGGCCGAAGATCTGACGGAATACCTCGAAGAGCACGGCGAGCGGGTGCGCTATCTGCACTCGGATATCGATACGGTCGAGCGTATGGAAATCATCCGCGATTTGCGCCTTGGCGAGTTCGACGTGCTGGTGGGTATCAACCTGCTGCGTGAAGGGCTGGATATGCCTGAAGTCTCGCTGGTGGCGATTCTGGACGCCGACAAAGAGGGCTTCTTGCGTTCTGAACGTTCGCTGATTCAGACCATCGGCCGCGCGGCGCGTAACGTTAACGGCAAAGCCATTCTGTACGGCGACAAAATTACACCGTCAATGGCGAAAGCGATTGGGGAAACGGAGCGTCGCCGCGAGAAGCAGCAGCGCTATAACGAAGAAAACGGCATTACTCCGCAGGGCCTGAACAAAAAGGTGGTCGATATTCTGGCGCTGGGCGAGTCGGTGTCGAAAATGAAAACTAAAGGCCGCGGGAAAGCGAAAATCGTTGAGGAAGATGAAGTGCTGCTTACGCCCAAAGCGCTGCAGCAGAAAATTCATCAGCTGGAAGCGAAGATGCTGGAGCACGCCCAGAACCTGGAGTTCGAACAGGCCGCGCTGGTTCGCGACCAGCTGCACCAGCTGCGCGACCTGTTTATCGCCGCGTCCTGAAAGTTGAGCGTCGGGTGGCGCCGGCGCTTACTCAACCTGCGCAATTGTTAGCGAAAGAGGCCGCTTTTGCAGGGGGGTTTAGCGTCCGCGCTATCCACCTGTTCTCCTCGACTTTTCGCGTTCGTTAACCCAATCTCTGCACCGCTTTCTCCAGCGCCTGGCGCAGCAGGACCCGGTCATGGCGATAGGGAATATCGCTGGCCTCCAGCGGCTCCTGAATCACCACCCGGTCCCCGATAACGCTTGAAACATCAACGTGGGGATCTACCACTACCGCATCGATAATTCTTTTCCCGACCCTTTGCTCCATGATTTCCAGCTTCTCTTTCAGCGTCAGGCTGGCGGCGGCCACGCTGAGCTCACGCCCCAGATTGCCGATGTAAACCACCGGTGCCGGCGTGCGCCTGAGCGCCTGATCCATATCTTCGAGCAGCAGAAGCGGCATCAGGCTGGTGTAAAAGCTGCCCGGACCAATCAGGATAAGATCCGCTTCGGCGATGGCTTCCAACGCTTCGCGAGTGGCGGGCGCTTTCGGATACAGCATCAGCTCCTGCGGCGCAGAGGAAAGCTGGTCAATATTAACCTCCCCGTAGATAAAATGCCCGTCTGCGTCGGTGGCCATCAGATCGACGGGCTGCTCCGACATAGGAATAAGTAGCGCATCGACTTTCAGGAGGTTACGAATGAGATTAATGGCTTCCAGAGGCCGCACGCTCAGGTGATCCAACGCCTTTAACATCAGATTTCCAAGGTTATGTCCGGAAAGTTCGCCATTACCGCCGAAACGGTACTCAAACATAGCCGAAGCGACGCTGGGTTCGGTAATTAACTGGTTTAAACAATTACGCATATCCCCCCAGGCAATCCCTCCTTCCGAGCGCCGAATACGGCCGGTCGACCCGCCGTTATCGGTAGTGGTCACGATGCCTGTCAGGCGGGATCCTAAAGAGGAGAGGGAAGACATGACCCGGCCGAGACCGTGACCGCCGCCGAGGGCCACCACCCGATCGAGATCCGCAAACGTGCGACTGCGCATAGCTATTCCTTATGACGAACTTTCCGCCTTAAGGTAGCCTAAAAGCGCTGAAAAGACGATGCGGGGACCGGCGATAATGATATATATCAAGGTAAAAGTTCGCTTTTCGCGTACTCTGTGGCGAAATTGAGCGATTAGTTCGTTATGTATGGATTTATATAACGAAAGCTGCTATGGCGTGCGAAGCCATCACGCGCTACTATCGTTCGAACACACACTAAGCCTCTGGACCTAAGTCGCAAGATAAGGTGCTTTGGCCGTGACCCTCCCGGTCACCAGGGTGCAGAAAGAAATGCCTGCATCTCCCGTATTTGGAAAGGTGTATATGGCTCCTCAACTGACCGATGCGTTCGCACGCAAGTTTTTCTATCTGCGCCTGTCGATCACCGACGTTTGCAATTTTCGCTGTAACTATTGCCTGCCGGATGGCTATAAACCGCACGGCGTAGCGAACAAAAGCTTTCTTAACGTCGATGAAATTCGCCGCGTCACCCGCGCCTTTGCCGCTCTGGGCACCGAAAAGGTACGCCTGACCGGCGGCGAGCCTTCTTTGCGCCGCGACTTTACACAAATCATCGCCGCCGTTCGTGAAAACCCGGCGATTCGCCAGCTTGCCGTAACGACAAACGGCTACCGCCTGGCAAGAGATATTCAGCAGTGGAAAGAGGCTGGCCTGACCGCGGTGAACGTCAGCGTCGACAGCCTGGATGCCCGTCAGTTTCACGCCATCACCGGCCAGGATAAATTCCGCCAGGTGATGGACGGCATCGACGCCGCTTTCGCCGCCGGTTTTGAGCGCGTCAAAGTCAATACGGTGCTGATGCGCGGCGTTAACAGCCATGAGCTGGACACCTTCCTCGCCTGGATCAAGCCCCGTCCCATCCAGCTGCGTTTTATCGAGCTGATGGAAACCGGCGACGGCGGCGAACTCTTCCGTAAATACCATATTTCCGGCACCACCATCCGCGACCAGCTTGTGCAGCGCGGCTGGGTGCACAAGCTTCGCGGCCGCAGCGATGGCCCGGCGCAGGTCTTTTGTCACCCGGACTACGAAGGCGAAATCGGCCTTATCATGCCCTATGAAAAAGACTTCTGCGCAAGCTGCAATCGCCTGCGCGTCTCTTCCGTGGGCAATCTTCATCTGTGCCTGTTCGGCGACGGCGGCATCTCGCTGCGCGATTTGCTGGCGGACGATGAGCAAGGTGACGCGCTACAGGCGCGTATTTCCTCGGCGCTTGCCCGCAAGAAACAAACCCATTTCCTGCATGACGGTCATACCGGCATCACCCAGAACCTGTCCTATATTGGTGGATAGCGTCAACAACAAGGAGAAAAAATATGAGTCAGGTAAGCGAAACGTTTATCCCGGCACGTATTGCCATTTTGACCGTCTCCAGCCGTCGTGGCGAAGACGAAGACACCTCTGGCCACTACCTGCGTGACTGCGCAACCGAAGCGGGCCATGAGGTGGTAGATAAAGCCATCGTAAAAGAAAATCGCTATGCGATCCGCGCCCAGGTTTCCCAGTGGATCGCAAGCGAAGACGTTCAGGTTGTGTTGATTAACGGCGGCACCGGCTTTACCGAAGGCGATCAGGTTCCGGAAGCGCTGCTGCCGCTGTTTGACCGCGAAATTGAAGGCTTCGGCGAGCTGTTCCGCATGCTCTCTTATGAAGAGATTGGCACTTCAACGCTGCAGTCACGGGCGGTCGCAGGCCTTGCCAACCGCACGCTGATTTTCGCCATGCCCGGCTCGACAAAAGCCTGCCGCACCGCCTGGGAAAATATTATCGCGCAGCAGCTGGACGCACGACAGCGCCCCTGTAACTTCTATCCACACATCAAGAAATAAACTATGTCGCAACTGACCCACATTAACGCCGCCGGCGAAGCGCACATGGTGGATGTTTCAGCCAAAACTGAAACCGTCCGTGAAGCCCGTGCGGAAGCCTTCGTCACCATGCGGGCGGAAACGCTCGCGATGATCGTCGAGGGCAGCCATCACAAAGGCGACGTTTTCGCCACCGCGCGTATCGCCGGTATTCAGGCGGCGAAGCGTACCTGGGAGCTGATCCCGCTTTGTCATCCGCTGCTGCTGAGCAAAGTTGAAGTCAATCTCGAAGCCGAGCCGCAGCACAATCGCGTGCGCATTGAGGCCGTCTGTCGTCTGACGGGCAAAACCGGTGTCGAAATGGAGGCGCTGACGGCCGCGTCCGTTGCCGCGTTAACCATCTACGATATGTGCAAAGCCGTGCAGAAGGATATGGTGATTGGTCCGGTTCGCCTGCTGGCGAAAAGCGGCGGCAAATCTGGCGATTTTAAGGTGGAAGCCGATGATTAACGTTCTGTTTTTCGCCCAGGTACGTGAGCTGGTCGGCTGCGACAGCCTGCAGCTCGACGCGGCATACGACAACGTTGAGCAACTGCGTAGCGGGCTGGCGGCCAAAAGCGATCGCTGGGCGCTGGCGCTTGAGTCCGGCAAACTGCTCGCCGCGGTTAACCAGACGCTGGTGAGCTTCGATCATCCTCTGACAGACGGCGACGAGGTCGCTTTCTTTCCACCGGTTACCGGAGGCTGACGAAATGGAAAATACCCGTATTCGCGTAAGCCATGAAAATTTCAACGTCGGCGATGAGTACCTCTGGCTGTCGCAGTGCGATGAGGACGGCGCGGTGGTCACTTTTACCGGCAAAGTTCGCAATCACAACCTTGGCGACAGCGTCAGCGCGCTTACGCTTGAACACTATCCGGGCATGACCGAGAAAGCGCTGGCGGAAATCATCGACGCGGCGCGCGCGCGCTGGCCGCTGCAGCGTGTTTCGGTTATTCATCGCATCGGCGAACTGTGGCCGGGCGATGAAATCGTTTTTGTCGGCGTCACCGGCGCGCACCGCAGCTCGGCGTTTGAAGCCGCGCAGTTTATTATGGATTATCTGAAAACGCGCGCGCCGTTCTGGAAGCGTGAAGCCACGCCGGAAGGGGATCGCTGGGTGGAAGCGCGGGAAAGCGATAAGCAGGCGGCTAAACGCTGGTAGGAGGCACCCTCATGGAGTTGTGTTAATCTTAAGCATGGTAGGCTTTTAAGCCTGAAATCAGGTTAACGCACTTAACAGAGGTAGCATCATGGATCGATTCCCCCGCTCCAATGACACAATCGTTCAGCAGGCGCGTACCGGCCTGCAGGCATACATGGCGCAGGTTTACGGCTGGATGACCTGCGGGCTGTTGCTGACCGCGTTTGTCGCCTGGTACGCTGCTAATACACCGGCGGTCATGGAGTTTGTCTTCTCCAGCAAAATCACCTTCTTTGGGCTAATCATCGCCCAGCTGGCGCTGGTTTTCGTGCTCTCAGGCCTGGTGCAAAGGCTAAGCGCCGGCATGGCGACCACGCTATTTATGCTTTACTCCGCGCTGACGGGGCTAACTCTCTCCAGTATCTTTATCGTCTATACCTATTCGTCCATTGCCAGCACCTTCGTGGTGGCGGGCGGTATGTTTGGCGCCATGAGCCTGTACGGCTACACCACCAAACGTGACCTGAGCGGTTTCGGCAATATGCTGTTTATGGCGCTAATCGGCATCGTGCTGGCTTCGCTGGTAAATATCTGGCTGAAAAGCACCGCGCTGATGTGGGCGGTAACCTATATCGGCGTGATTGTGTTCGTTGGCCTGACGGCTTACGACACGCAGAAGCTGAAAAATATCGGCGAACAGATTGACGCGCGCGATACGCAAAATATGCGTAAGTACTCCATCCTTGGCGCACTGACGCTGTATCTGGACTTTATCAACCTGTTCCTGATGCTGCTGCGTATTTTCGGCAACCGTCGTTAATTTCCGGTTGATCCTCCCCCTTTGCCGGGGAGGATTAGTTCATATCCATCGTCTTCTCATTTTTGGCCCGCAGCTTCTTCGCCCGGCTCTCCAGCCACAGATAGCACACGATCGCCAGCAGCAGCGGGGCGATAAAATACAGCAGGCGGTAGGCCAGCAGGGCGGCAATAATGGTGCCGTGACTGACGTGCTCCCCTGCCAGCAGCGCGATAAAGACCGCCTCCAGCACGCCGATGCCTGCGGGAATATGCACGATAACCCCGGCGATGCTGCTAACCAGCAGGACGCCGAGCACAAAGAAATAGTTCACCTCCTGGCCTAACAGCAGCCAGATAATCGCCCCCATCACCATCCAGTTCGCGCTGGAGATAGCCATCTGCGCAAGCGCGAATTTAAACGACGGCAGCACCAGACGCTGTCCGCGAACGGTAGCGTGACGATGTTTGGCAAAGGCGCAGAACCATAAATACACCGCGATAATGGCCAGCAGAACGACGCCCAGAATGCGCAGGGTGCCTTCGTCGATATACCAGTGCTCAGGCAGCTGCACCACGCCGATGGTGAAAATCACCCCCGCCAGCAGAATATACCCAAGCCAGTTGGTTGAAATACTGAGGGAAAAAATGCGCGTAATGGTGCTGCCCGGCAGCCCCAGCCTTGAGTAAAGGCGATAGCGCATGCCAATCCCCCCAACCCAGGTACTGAGCGTCAGGTTGAAGGCGTAGCAGATAAAGGACACCAGCATAACCTGCCGCTTTGCCAGCTTATGCCCGCAATAAGAGCGCGCCAGCAGATCGTAACAGCCGTAAATCAGGTAGCTTAAAATGACCAGCCCGACGCAGCTAAACAGCACCAGACGGTTGTAATTACTGATAACTTTCCAGACTTCTTCCCAGTCAACCTTGGTGGCGTAAA
Source organism: Enterobacter sp. R1(2018) (assembly GCF_003628475.1). Lineage (GTDB taxonomy): Bacteria > Pseudomonadota > Gammaproteobacteria > Enterobacterales > Enterobacteriaceae > Dryocola. Next base: position 10,473 of record NZ_RCAA01000035.1, read on the forward strand.
CCACCAGCAGGACGATAACGGCGATAAAAAACAGCCAGGTAAGGAGCTTCCTGGCTTTACGCCATTTAGGATGCGCATGTGCCATTAGAATTTCACTCCCTGATTATCGGTTTCAACCCTGTCCTGCGTCTCGATTTCTGGCTGCACGGGAGGCTTTACCAGCGACAGGCGGGGGGTATGCGCGGGCAGCCAGCCCACAAGGGCGGGGAAGTGTCGTAAAAAGTGGAACGCGAGGACGCTTTTCCCCAGATTCCACCAGGTGCGTTTTGGCAGCATAGAATCGTCCACCTGCTGGCAGTCGTTGGCGATCAGGCCGTTAAGATTATCGCGTAAAGTGGTATTGAACTGCTGGTCGTAAATAATCAGGTTCGCTTCAAGGTTCAGCGACAGGCTGAGCGGGTCGAGGTTGCTGGAGCCGACGGTTGCCCAATGGTCATCCATAATGGCCACTTTGCCATGCAGCGGCCGGCGGATGTATTCATAAACCTCCACGCCGGATTTCACCAGATAGTTATACAGCAGGCGCGCGCCGACTCGCACAATCGGCATATCCGGCTCGCCCTGCACCACCAGCTTCACTTTTACCCCGCGGCGCGCGGCGCTGCGCATGGCGTGCAGCAGGCGATAGCCGGGAAAGAAATAGGCGTTGGCGATAATCACTTCCTGCTTCGCATTGCTGAGCATCTTCAGGTAATAGCGCTCAATATCGTCGCGGTGCTGGTTGTTATCGCGCCAGACGAAAAGCGCCTGCGCTTCGCCCGGCGTGAGGTTCTCATGCGCCCGGTTGCGACGTCTTCTCCACCAGCGCCTGGACTCTTCGTGTCCCGGCAGGTTGGAAATCACGTACTGATAGATATCTTCGACTACCGGGCCTTCAACTTTTACCGCGTAGTCCTGTTTGGCCTGCGGACCGTAATCAATCATGTGCTCGGCGGAGTAGTTAATCCCGCCCACGAAGGCTATTTCGCCATCCACCACCACGATTTTGCGGTGCATGCGGCGGAACACGTTGGTGCGCATACCAAAAAGCGGCGGACGCGGATCGTAGTAACGGAACATTACCCCGGCGGCGGTAAGTTCGCTGACAAAGCTATCGCTAAGATCCGGGGAGCCGTAGCCATCAAGCAAGACCTCGATGCTGACGCCGCGCCGCGCGGCGTCGAGAATTACTTTATGAAGCTGCTTGCCGACTTCATCTTCAAACCAGATAAAAGTTTCCAGAATCACTTTGCTGCGGGCATTGCTAATCGCCTCGAAAACCGCCGGGAAAAACCGATCGCCGTTTTCCAGCAGTTCAATGCGGTTGCCGTCGCGCCAGTTATTTTTCATATATGAATCTCCACGGCGAGCGGGGCATGATCGGACAGGTGGCGCCATTGACGCAGGTTGAGGGTCGAAGGGGCGCTGACGTGAGCGTGTTTGACGTAGATTCTGTCCAGACGTAAAAGCGGCAGTCCAGCCGGAAAAGTACGGGCGGGGCGGCCGTAGGCGCGGGGAAA
>NZ_RCAA01000035.1:11981-19999 GCF_003628475.1 Enterobacter sp. R1(2018)
CGCCAGTCGTTGAAATCGCCCGCCACCACCACGGGATCGCCTTCGGGCAAATCGTTTACCAGCTCGCACAGCATATTCAGCTGCTCCTGGCGATGCTCCTCGCGCAGCCCAAGGTGTACGCAAATCACGTGCACGCGGATATCCTGCTCCGGCACCGTCAGCTGACAATGCAGCATGCCTCGTTTTTCATGACCTTCCACGGAGATATCGCGATTATCGAACCGGGTGATAGGGAAGCGGGAAAGCACGGCGTTGCCGTGATGCCCCTCCGGATAAACGGCGTTGCGCCCGTAGGCGAAATCGTTCCATACCGTATCGGCCAGAAATTCATAGTGGCTGGTCTGCGGCCAGTTCTCGAAGCGTACAGAATGGGCCTCGTGCGCGCCCATTACCTCCTGCAGGCAGACGATATCTGCCGCTACCGTACGCACCGCATCGCGAAGCTCTGGCAAAATAAAACGTCGGTTAAAGGTGGTGAAGCCTTTGTGTGTATTTATCGTAAGCACTTTAAATGAAAAGCGCGGAGTTTGATGTGCCATGCCGCTCCCGGTCTTTTAGTTATCCTGATGAAAATAAAGTGTAGTCTTTGTCACAAAAAGAGGGCGGCTTGCGGAATTTTCCGTACACTGGCGTACTCTCAAAGACAGGAAAAAATATGCCAGGAGTGAAAACATGAGGTGGCAACAGCGCGTACAGGTGACAACCGGCCTGACTTGTTGGCAGATTATGCTGCATTTTATGGTAGTGGTTGCTTTGCTGGCAGGCTGGAAAATGAAGGCTCTGATCCCGGTCGGCGTGGGCCTGTGTCTGCTTTATGTGGCGACGGTGATCGCCATGTTCGCCCTGCAGCGTTTCCACAGCGGCAGGCTGCGCGATATCGGCGACTTCCTTGAGGAGCTGACCACAACCTGGTACTTCGGATCGGCGATGATCGCCCTGTGGCTGCTCTCCCGCGTGGTGGAAAGCAATCTGCTTATCGCTGCGGCAGGCCTGGTGATGATTGCCGGACCTGCCATCTACTCCCTGCTTGCCAAAGATAAATCAGGCAATTTTGCGTCGAAACATCCAGTACGCCGCTGATATAGTGACGGCCGCTATGACCAGTAGCGGCCACACGCTTCCCCAGACGATGTCAAAACTCGCATCCTTCAGGTAAATCTGTTTCGTAATATCGGTGAAATGCCGGATGGGGTTTATCCAGGTTAAATCCTGCAGCCATACCGGCATGTTCTCTACCGGCGAAACGTAGCCCGACAGCAGGATCGCCGGCATCATAAAGACAAATACTCCGATAAAAGCCTGCTGCTGCGTTGAGCACAGCGCTGAGATCAACAGCCCAAAACCGACCAGCGACAGCCCGTAAATCAGCATCGTGAAGTAAAACAGCAGCACCGAGCCGGAAAACGGGATGTGATAACCCCAGATGCCCACCCCCAGCACGATAGTGGCCTGCCCGATTGCGACAATTTGCGCGGGTACGGCTTTGCCGATAAAGATTTGCCAGGTGGCAAGGGGCGAAACCAGAAGCTGATCGAGCGTGCCCTGCTCGCGCTCGCGAGCAACGGACAGCGACGTCACAATCATCACGCCGATGGTGGTGATCATGGCGATAAGCGACGGCACCACGAACCATTTATAGTCCAGGTTCGGGTTATACCAGTTGCGCACCACCAGCTCGCTGTTGTTCGGCGACGGCTTGCCGGTCATCAGCTCCTGCTGATAGTTCTTCACCACCTGCTGCAGATAATTGGCGGCAATCTGCGCGCTGTTGGAGTTACGCCCGTCCAGAATAATCTGCAGTTTTGCCGGCTGGCCGGCTACAAGGTTACGCGAGAAATCCGCCGGGAAGCGAATCAGCAGTAATGCTTTCTGGTTGTCGATGGTCGGCTGTATCTCCTGCGGGCTCTTTAACAGCAGCACATGTTTAAAGGCTTTAGCGCGCGCAAAGCGCTGCGTCAGCTCTACGGAGTGGCTGCCGTTATCCTCGTTGTAAATCGCAATGGTGGCGTTGGTGACTTCGAGCGTGGCGGCAAAGGGAAACAGCACCACCTGCAGCACCACCGGCAAAATCAGAATGGCGCGGGTTTGCGGCTCTCTGAGCAGGGACTGCAGCTCTTTACGAATCAAGGTCCATAGTCGATGAAACATAGCTTTCCCTTAATCGAGGCGACGCCTGGTTTTTATGGCCGTCAGACCGATAAACATCACCGCCGAAGCAATTAAAAACAGCACGTTGACCACCAGCACGGTGGCGATATTTCCCGCGAGGAACAGGCTTTGCAGCGTGCTGACGAAGTAGCGCGCGGGGATCACATAGGTCACCGCGCGAATAACGGCGGGCATGCTGTCAATCTGGAAAATAAAGCCCGACAGCATAATCGACGGCAGAAACGCGGCGTTCAGCGCCACCTGGGCGGCGTTAAACTGGTTACGGGTAATGGTGGAAATCAGCAGCCCCATGCCGAGCGTGCTGAGCAAAAACAGGCTGGTAATAAGAAACAAAAGCAGCAGGGAGCCGCGGTAGGGCACGCCGAGAATAAACACCGACACCAGCATACACAGCAGCATGGCCAGCATGCCAAGCACGTAATACGGTAGCAGCTTGCACAGCAATAATTCGGTGCGCGTTATCTGGGTCGAGAGCAGGGCCTCCATGGTGCCGCGCTCCCATTCGCGGGCGACGACCAGCGAGGTGAGGATGGCGCCGATCACCGTCATAATGATGGTAATCGCCCCAGGAATAATAAAATGCTGGCTGATGGCGGCGGGGTTAAACCAGTAGCGCAGCTGCACGTCGATCGGCGGTACAAAGCTCTCTCCACGATCTTCCGCGCGCTGCTGCTGCCAGATTTGCCAGATGCCTTCCATGTAGCCCTGCACAAAGTTAGCGGTATTCGGTTCGCTGCCGTCGGTAATGACCTGAATCGGCGCCGCCGCTCCCGCGCGCGCCATGTTCTGCGCAAAATCGTTGGGGATAACCACCATGCCGCGAATTTTTCCCGCCTGCATCAGCTGAATCAACTGATGGCGATTATCGCTGATGGTCGGCTGAATATAGGGCGAGGCGCTGATGGTATGGGCGAAATCCAGCGCCTCCTCGCTTTGCTGCTCCAGCAGAACGCCGACGTGCAGGCGGCTGGAATCCAGGTTGATGCCGTAGCCGAAAATAAACAGCAGCAGCAGGGGGATCACTACCGCAATCAGCCAGCTGCTCGGATCGCGCACAATCTGACGCGTTTCCTTCACGCACAGGGCGCGCACGCGCCGCCAGGAAACCACCGGGTTAGGCTCGCTCATGTTCATGCTCCTTATCCCACTGGTTTATCAGGGTGATAAACGCCTGCTCCATGGTCGGATCGGCCTGCTCGTCGTTCGCCGCCTGCCGTTTAAGATCGTCCGGCGTGCCGCTGGCGATAAGCTTTCCGCGATACACCAGCCCGATGCGGTCGCAGTACTCCGCCTCGTCCATAAAGTGCGTGGTGACCATTACGGTAACGCCTTTTTCCACCATGCTATTGATATGCAGCCAGAATTCGCGACGGGTGATGGGGTCAACGCCCGAGGTGGGCTCATCGAGAAACAGAATATCCGGCTCGTGCATCAGCGAGCAGGCGAGCGCCAGGCGCTGCTTAAAGCCGAGCGGCAGGGAGTCCGTCTGGCTGTTAAAAATCGGCCGCAGGTTAAATGCCTCGCTCATGCGGTGAATTTTCTCTTCCTGCGCTTTGCCCTGCAGGCCGTACACGCCGGAGAAAAACCGCAGGTTCTGCGCCACCGTCAGGTTGCCATAGAGGGAAAATTTTTGCGCCATATAGCCCAGATGTTGACGCGCTTTGCCCGAGCTGGTTTTTAAATCCATATCCAGCACCAGCGCTTTTCCGGAGCTCGGCACCAGCAGCCCGCACATCATTTTGAAGGTGGTGGATTTCCCCGCGCCGTTCGGCCCGAGCAGCCCGAAGATTTCGCCGCGTTGCACGGTAAAATCGACGTGGTCGGTTGCGGTAAAGTCACCGAATTTTTTGGTCAGCTGTCTGGCTTCAATCACCGTTTCATCGTGGCTGCCTTCCACGGTATGCAAAATTGCGCCGAGCGGCGACTCCTGTTCCCCCGCGCCGCCCAGCAGGTCGATAAAGGCATCCTCAAATCGCGGCTCGGTTTGAACGATATGTTCAACAGATAAATTCAGCGCGTCGGCCAGCTCTTCGATGCTGGCGTCTTTGGCGAGGATCAGCCGCACCGAACGTCCCTGAATCACGCCGTCGCTGACCTGCAGTAGCTTCAGCGCCCGCTGCAGCAGCTTACGGTTGTTCTCCTCGCCGTGGCTTACCAGCAGCGAACGGCCGGCCATTTTTTGCGTAAGCGCCTTCGGCGCGCCGTGATAAAGCAGTTCGCCTTCGTTCATCAGCAGCACGTCGCGGCACTGTTCGGCTTCGTCAAGATACGAGGTGCTCCACAAAATCAGCATCCCTTCGCCCGCCAGCTCGTGCACCATCTGCCAAAGCTCGCGCCGCGAAATCGGATCGACGCCGACGCCCGGCTCATCAAGCAGCAGAACTTTTGGCTGACCGACCAGCGTACAGGCGAGGCCGAGTTTTTGCTTCATGCCGCCGGAGAGCTTTCCGGCGAGACGCGAGGTGAAAGGCCCCAGAGAGGTAAACTCCAGCAGGCGCCTGAACGTGGTTTCACGCTCTTCGCCCGTTACGCCGCGCAAATCGGCGTACAGCGTGAGGTTTTCCATCACCGTTAAGTCTTCATACAGCCCGAACTTTTGCGGCATATAGCCCAGCACGGCGTGCAGGGCGCGATCGTCTTTGATCGGGTCAAGGCCGATAACCTCCGCGCTTCCCTCGGTGGGCTTAAGCAGGCCCGCCAGCATACGCATTAACGTGGTTTTACCTGCACCGTCCGGCCCGACCAGGCCCGTAACTTCCCCGGCGCGGATTTCACAGTCCAGGCTTGCTACCGCCGGCTTATCCAGCGCCGGAAAGCTTTTCATCAGCCCGTGCAGGCGGATGATGCCGTCATTGCTGCTCATGCTGACGCCCATCGTTAAAGCTGACGGTGACCGGCATGCCCTGGCGCAGGGAGTCGTCTGCGTCGGTGACTATAATGCGCAGACGGTAGACCAGATCGGTACGCAGGTCGGGCGTTTCAACCGTTTTGGGCGTGAATTCGGCGGTAGGTGAGACGAAGCCGATTTTGCCGCGGTAAGGTTTATCCGGCCGTCCGTCGGTATAAATCTGCACTTCCGTGCCGGGTTGTGCCTGGCTCAGGCTGGTTTCGTTGACGTAAGCGCGCACCCAAACCGGACGGGTCAAAGAAAGCGTCAGCACCGTGCTTCCGGCGTTCAGCATGCTGCCGGGCTCGACGGCGCGGGTCAGCAGCGTACCGTCGGCCGGGGCAATAAGCGTGGTGTCCTGTAAATCCAGCTGCGCCTGGGCGAGCTGCGCTTTGGCCTGTTGCAGGCTGGCCTGCGCCTGGGCGATCTCCTGCGGTCGGTTGCCGGTGCGGTACTGGCTGAGCTTATCCCGTGCCGCTTTCAGCGTGGCTTTTGCCTGGATGCTTGCAGAACGGGCGTTTTCCAGATCGTTGGCGGAAATGACGCGTCGCGTCCACAGGCCCTGCTGACGCTGGTAAAAGTTCTGCGCATAGTCGTATGCCGCCTGCGCCTGATTGACCTGGGCTGCGGCCTGAGCGATCTCTTCGTCACGGTAGCCGGCAATGACCAGATCAAACTTCGCCTGCGCCGCCGCCACGTTGGCTTCCGCCTGCTGCAGCGCGTTCTGGTACGGGCCTTTATCCAGCTCGCCCAGCGTGGCGCCGGCTTTGATGGCGTCGCCTTCATCCACCGCAAGCGCAGCCAGGCGTCCGCCGACGCGGAAACTCATGTTCACGGTGCGGATATCCACATTGCCGTAGAGCGTCAGCGGTTTCTCCTTGTCACTTTGATACCACAGCCAGCCGCCGACACAGGCGGCCAGCAGCGCGATAATCACTATGCCGACCACAACGGGCCTTTTGTTTCTCATCTCAGGTTCTCCCTCGCTCAACGCATAATCCCTGCAGGATAAAGTCGACCTGGCTTAGCACCACGCCGCTGATTTGCCGCACGCAGGCCTTGTCGAAGGTCGTCCAGCCCGTGCGTAATAAAATAGTCTCGCGTCCCAGCCGGAAGGCCAGCACCTGCCCTAACAGCGCGTGCGTATGCAAAATAGTTTCGGTATCAAAGGGATCGCGTCCGCTATAGCGTCCCACCAGACAGGTGAGGTGAGTATGCATTGGGGCGATCACCAGGTCGTGAATAAGCTGGTAGGCAGGCGTGGGCGAAAGCTGCTCGCGGGAGATGAATTTGCTCAGGTTCAGCGTTTCATCGGCGGTCAGCAGGGTAATCAGGTGTTCGCAGGCCGTGTGGATAAGCTCGCGGATCTGCGTCCTGTCCGGCTCCGGCTGTTTAAGAATCGCCTCGGCGCTTTGCACGTGTGGCTGAAAGTTGTGGTTGATGAAATCCGCAATCCACCGGGCGCAGGCCATATACAGCTCTTCTTTCGAGCCGAAGTAATAGGTAATGGCGGCGATGTTTTGCCCGGCCAGCGCGGCGATATCCCGGGTGGTGGCGTGCAGACCGTATTCGCCAAACTGAGCGATGGCCGCCTGGATAAGGGTATTTTTAGCCTGTTCACCGCGGGAGGTGACGGGCGCAGGGGTCGCGTTCATATTGCCCCGTGAAAAGTTAATCAATCGATTGACTAAGAGTAGGCGGCAACGATCGCCCTGTCCAGAGCCAACGCTTTATCCTGCAAAGCGGAGGGAAAAAGAGAATTTGTGCGGAACATCACAAAAGATGTTACACTGCGTCCCTTATGGCACCGTGGTTTGTGCCCCTCTACTCGCCAGGAGACTGGCGTCATATGAACCCCTGGAAACTACACCGCGCCTCGCGGTCAGGGCGATTCTGGAGTACCTATGTCTTTTGATTCTCTCGGCCTGAATGCCGATATTCTGCGTGCGGTGGAAGAGCAGGGCTATCGTGAGCCTACCCCAATCCAACGTCAGGCGATCCCGGTAGTGTTAGCAGGCCGCGACCTGATGGCCAGCGCCCAGACCGGCACCGGCAAAACCGCAGGCTTTACCCTGCCGCTGTTGCAGCGTCTGGTTGACAAACAGCCGCATGCCAAAGGCCGTCGCCCGGTGCGCGCCCTGATCCTGACGCCAACCCGTGAGCTGGCGGCGCAGATTGGCGAAAACGTGCGTGATTACAGCAAATATTTAGATATTCGCTCGCTGGTGGTTTTCGGCGGCGTAAGCATTAACCCGCAGATGATGAAGCTGCGCAGCGGCGTAGACGTGCTGGTGGCCACCCCCGGCCGTCTGCTGGATCTGGAACACCAGAACGCCGTGAAGCTCGACCAGGTCGAAATCCTGGTGCTTGATGAAGCCGACCGCATGCTGGATATGGGCTTTATCCATGATATTCGTCGCGTGCTGGCAAAACTGCCCGCCCGCCGTCAGAACCTGCTGTTCTCCGCTACGTTCTCCGACGAAATCAAAGGCCTGGCAGAAAAGCTGCTGCATAATCCGGAAGAAGTCTCCGTGGCGCGCCGCAACACCGCCTCCGAACAGATTACCCAGCACGTTCACTTCGTTGATAAAAAACGTAAAAGAGAGCTGCTGTCGCAGATGATCGGCGAAGGAAACTGGCAGCAGGTGCTGGTCTTTACGCGCACCAAACACGGCGCCAACCATCTGGCTGAACAGCTGGGTAAAGACGGCATCACCGCCGCCGCTATCCACGGCAACAAAAGCCAGGGCGCGCGTACCCGTGCCCTGGCCGATTTTAAAAACGGCGGCATTCGCGTGCTGGTAGCAACGGATATCGCGGCCCGCGGTCTGGATATCGAAGAGCTGCCGCACGTGGTGAACTATGAGCTGCCGAACGTGCCGGAAGATTACGTGCACCGCATCGGCCGTACCGGCCGCGCCGCCGCGACGGGCCAGGCGCTTTCTCTGGTTTGTGTTGACGA
>NZ_RCAA01000035.1:20061-26381 GCF_003628475.1 Enterobacter sp. R1(2018)
GGTCGCCAGCAGCAGCGCGGCGGCGGTCGCGGTGGTCAGGGTCAGGGACAACGCCGCAGCGGCAACGGCAGCAGCGCGCCGTCCGATCGCAACAGCGCGCCGCGTCGCCAGTCTCGTCCACAGGGCGATGGCGCCGCTAAGCCAGCCGGAGCGAACGGCCGCCGCCGCCCGCCCCGCAAGCCTGCCGCAGCTAACTAAAGCTTTGCCAACTTAAATTGAGGCGCTAACATAGCGCCTCTTTTTTTTACCGGAATAACTCATGCGTGTGCTCCTCGCGCCGATGGAAGGCGTTCTCGACTCTTTAGTTCGTGAACTGCTTACCGAAGTGAACGACTACGACCTGTGCATCACCGAGTTTCTGCGCGTGGTCGACCAGCTTTTGCCGGTAAAATCCTTCCATAAGCTCTGCCCGGAGCTGCTGCGCGGCAGCCGCACGCCGTCCGGAACCCTGGTGCGCATACAGCTTCTCGGCCAGTATCCGCAATGGCTGGCGGAAAACGCCGCGCGCGCCGTAGAGCTTGGTTCCTGGGGCGTGGATCTCAACTGCGGCTGCCCGTCTAAACTGGTGAACGGCAGCGGCGGCGGCGCGACGCTTCTTAAAGATCCGGAACTGATTTACCGCGGCGCTAAAGCCATGCGTGAAGCGGTGCCAGCGCAGCTGCCGGTGACGGTAAAAATACGCCTCGGCTGGGACAGTGGCGCGCGACAGTTTGAAATAGCCGATGCCGTACAGCAGGCCGGGGCCACCGAGCTGGTCGTTCACGGGCGCACAAAAGAAGACGGCTACAAAGCCGAGCTTATCAACTGGGCGGCCATCGGCGAAATCCGCCGGCGGCTGTCCATTCCGGTGATCGCCAACGGTGAAATCTGGGACTGGCAAAGCGCGCAGGACTGCCTTGCGGCAACAGGTTGTGATTCGGTTATGATTGGCCGCGGCGCGCTAAACGTGCCGAACCTGAGCCGGGTCATTAAATACAACGAGCCGCGCATGCCGTGGCCGGAAGTCGTAAAATTGCTGCAAAAATACAGCCAGCTCGAAAAACAGGGCGATACCGGCATGTATCACGTGGCGCGCATCAAACAGTGGCTGGGTTATCTGCGAAAAGAGTACGCTGAGGCGACGGATTTATTTGATGAGATTCGCACTTATAAAACTTCCGCTCACATCGCGAATGCTATTGAGTATGTTGCCGGTAGACTGGCGATTACTTCTTGATTTTTCCTTGCCATAACGAGTATTTTTTCTCACATAAGTTTTGTTGATCAACATTTAACTGACTATGCAGGAAGAATTTATGGCAAGGAAGAAAATATGGGCGTACGCCACACAACAAAATGTTTACGTGTGGAATAATAACCTTCAGAAAGAAAAACTGTATTTTATCTGGGAGGTGTTAAAGCTAAAAAGAGAGCGGCCAAATGATTATAACCAGCTTACTTTTATGAGCACCCAATCGGCTAAAGAAAAGAGAGCAGAGCTGGTTGCAGTAAATCGCGGTTTTTTTAGATACAAATCAGAAAAGAATAACGACAGAAAGTCTGGCGATCCGGACGGTGAGTCCATTTCACACGAAATGGCAATTTTAGCCCTTTCCGAAATGCAACAAATAAAATTTATTGAAGGCGAAAAAGAATACCTCATTACCTTTGATAAAATAAAACGTGACGATCTAAAAGTCAGATTTGCGAACGGTAAGGCTTATTATCCGGATCTGATAGGTTTTTTCAGTCAACCAGAAGAACTCGCCAAGCGCTGGGGCGGAAAGGTCGCTATAGAGGTCAAAGTTACTCATGCCTGTGGCGCCGAAAAAATATTAGACTTCTACCAGCACAATACACCTCTTGTTGAAATTACCTTAAATCAAAGCATGTGCTTTAAACCTGAACTGCATAAAAGAGAATTCGGTGAGGATGAAATGGAGCGCTATTATCAATATCTTTGTGAGAAATTCTCAGAAAAAGTGTATATGCGTATCCTTGCAAACCCCATCATGCCGCAAGTTTATCTTTCCAGAATAAAAAATCTTGAAGCTAAGAATAAACTAACCAGTGCAGAATTGGTTAGCATAAAAGAAGCTTTTGAAAAGCTAAAGAGTAAACTTCCAACCGTTATTGAAACGATAAAAAAAATAACCGCCGAGAAGAATCAGCTTCAGAAACAGTTAAAAGAAAAAGAACAGTCTTACAGACATATCAGCGCGAAACAGGAACAGCTTAGCGCCGAAAATTCTCAGCTCATTGCAGAAATAGAAAAACAGCGAGCTGAACGTACTAAAAAAACCACCTTCATTGAACGCTTAAAACAGCTATTTTGATTGCCATTGATTCAGGCACGCCGTTTCTTAAGGCGCGCCGCTAAGCAAAGGAGAAGGACATGAAATCTTTTCCTGAGACGTTTTTGCAGGGCGATATGATAACTCCCAGGTGGAAGACGCTGTCATTGCAGCAGACGCTTAATAAATCCTCGCACCCACATCAGCGCCGCATCGCTGTTATGGCGCTGATGCCACAGCAATGCCACTTCAAACGGGGCGATCTCAAGGGGCACGGGGCTGCTTTGTAAGCCCCAGGTCTTCTGCCAGCTATCGCTCAGCCCCTGCGGCACGGTGGCAAGCGCAGGCATTTGCAGCAGCAGGCCGGGCAAGGCGGCAAAATGCGGCGTGGTGTAGCAAATCTCGCGCCGGTGTCCGAGCTTTGCCAGCAGGGTATCGATATGGCTGCTGGTGGCTTCGCGGTAGCTTACCAGCACGTGCTGCTGCGCGGCGTAGCTTTCCGGCGTTAGCGGCGCTTTAAGCTGCAGCCGCGCCGGATGCCAGAGGGTGACGAACTCCATCGGCGTGAGGATTTCGCGCTCCATCCAGCGCGCGGACTGGTTTGCCACGCTAATCGCCATATCCAGCTCGCCGCCTTCCAGACGCTGCGCATCGGTAAAGGGGTCGCTTGCGACGATATTCAGGCGCACGCCCGGCGCTTCCGCGCGCAAAGCGGGAACCAGACGCGGCATCAGCCACATTTCCACCCAGTCCGTCATGCCGATGGTGACGGTGGCTTTGGCGCTGGCCGGATTAAACTGCGACTGCTGAAAAAGCGCGCTTTGCAGCTGTTCAAGCAGCGGCATCAGCTCGGCATGCAGCTCAGCGGCGCGGGCGGTGGGCTGCATGCGGTGGCCGCTGCGGATGAACAGCGGGTCGTCGAACATTTCGCGCAGGCGGGCCAGGGAGCCGCTTACCGCCGGCTGGCCGAGGTGCAGCTTATCCGCCGCCAGCGAAACGCTCTGCTCGCGAAACAGCACCGCAAAAGCGATCAGCAAATTGAGATCGATTTTGCGAAAATCATTCTCTTTGATAGTCATTATTTCTCCAATCAATTGGAGTGATAGTAACGCCCGGCCAATACTGTCCGCAAGTTGAAACAACCTTCTGAGGACAAGATGAAAACAGCCCTGACAATTTTCGCGCTGCTGGCCGGCAGCATGCTCACCACGGAGACCCTTGCCGAACCGCTGCCGTTTAGCCAGCAGCAGGCGCCTGGCTATTATCGCATGATGCTGGGAAACTGGCAGATCACCGCCGTGTCTGACGGCACCCTGGTCGTTCCCCTCGATAAGCTGCTGACCCACGTCTCCGGACAAAAATTAAAGCAGCGCATGGCGGATGATGCCATGACCCCGGCTGCGGAAACCTCTATCAACGCATTTGTCATTAATACCGGCAAACAGGTGATTCTGGTGGATACCGGCGCGGGGCCGCTGCTTGGCGACGCGGGCGGACATTTGCTGGATAACCTGCGCGCGGCGGGCTTCCCGCCGGAAAGTATCGACATGGTGCTATTGACGCATATTCACGGCGACCACTCCGGCGGCGTACAGCATAACGGCAGGCCAGCTTTCCCCAATGCCAGGGTGCGCGTGGAGCAAAAAGACGTCGACTGGTGGCTGAATCCGGCCAATATCAACAAGGTGGAGGAAAGCCAGCGTCACACCTTTGCCGAGTCCGAGCGGTCTATGCGTCCGGTTATCGACGCGGGTAAATTACAGGCTTTTCATGCGCCGGTGGAAATCATTCCGGGTATCGAAGCCGTCTCCGCCGCAGGCCACACGCCGGGCAGCGTTATTTATCGCGTCAGCAACGACGGACAAACCATGATGCTGTGGGGCGATATTATTCACGCCAAAGCGGTTCAGATGCCGGATCCGGAGGTGGCGATTCATTTTGACGTCGATCAGAAACAGGCCGTATTAACCAGAGAAAGGGTGCTCAGGCAGGTAGCTCAGGAAGGGGACTGGGTAGCGGCGGCGCATATTTCATTCCCGGGCATCGGCCATGTGAAGAAAGAAGGAAACGGATATCGCTGGGTGCCGGTGAACTACAGCGCTAAAGCGCAATAAGACAATCAGCGGCCTGACGTAAGGCGGGTAGGCGTTGCGCCACCCGCCATAACGATCAGAAAATCATTTTGAATACGCCGGTCACGACCAGTAAGCCAATAATAAAGATGATCAAAATTGCCCAAAGAATAATTTTCATAAATGCTCCCTGTCTTTTAGCTGATGTTTTAACAGTATAGGCAAGGATGCGCGAAGCGGGGGGAGTTGCCTCCCCGTATACGGAATTTTTAGTGAATAAAAGGGCAGGAAATCAGCGGGATTACGCTTTGCGCGCGGCCAGCAGGAAGATCATCGGGCGTTCTTTTTCTTCATCCAGCGCCGGATTTTGGGCGATTTGTTCGGCGTTCGGGCCCCACTCGTCAAGCTTTTCAATGATGAAGCCGCTTGCTATCAGCACGTTCAGCCAGGTGGCGAGCTTGCGGTGCTGCTTCTTCACGCCTTCGGCGAACCAGTTGCTGATGCGTTCCCCTTCCTGCTGATAATGATTCACCGGCCAGGACTTCTGTCCCGTCGGATCCGTAAGCCAGCCTTGATTTAGCGGCGCGGTATAAACGGGATGCTCAGCGGTAAACACCAGCGAGCCGCCGGGAACCAGCGCCTGGTAAACCGTACTGAAAAGCGTGTCGATATCCTGCAAATAATGCAGGGCCAGCGAGCTGTAAACCAGATCCATACTTTGCGCGGGCAGCTGAAGCCGTTCAAGATCTTCGCGGCGATAAATAATGCCCTCGCCGTCCGTCATTTCCCGCGCTTTTTCGAGCATTTTTACCGAGACATCCAGCCCCAGAACTTCCGCTGCGCCCTCGTCACGCGCGTAGCGGCAAAACCAGCCGTAGCCGCAGCCTAAATCAACGACTTTTTTGCCGCGTAACTCTGGCAGCAGCGTTTGCACCGTCGCCCACTCTGGCGCGCCGTCCAGCCCTTTAATCGAACGATCGAGAGTGGCGTAACCTTCAAAAAAAGCCGGGTTATCGTAGATGTTTTGCGTCATAGCAACTCCTGTATGCTTTGCCTTGATTGGCCCCGTTAGTGTAGTGGGGCCCTATTCATGAAGGAAGGCTTAGTCGAATTTGGGTGCTGATACGTATTTTGCCGACTCAAAAGCCAAAGCTGCTTAATTCAGGATGATCGTCAGGGCGGCGACCCAGCGGCCAGAAGAAGGCGCGTTCCTCAGGGGTTATCGGGCAGTCGTTGATACACGCGTGGCGGTTAACCATCAGGCCCTGTTCATTGAACTCCCAGTTTTCGTTGCCAAAACTGCGGAACCAGTTACCGGAATCATCGTGCCATTCATAGGCGAAGCGCACGGCGATGCGGTTGCCGTCGAACGCCCAGAGCTCTTTGATAAGCCGGTAATCCAGTTCGCGCTGCCATTTACGCCGTAAAAAACCAACGACGGCTTCGCGTCCGTCTACAAACTCTGCGCGGTTGCGCCAGTGGGTATCCAGGGAATAAACCTGAGAGACCCGCTCGGGATCGCGGCTGTTCCAGGCATCTTCTGCAAGACGAACTTTTTCACGTGCGGTTTCGCGGGTAAAGGGTGGAACAGGGGGTTTGACGGTCATGTTATCTCTCCGGATGCTATGTAGACAGGTCTGTCTACTTTCTTACCCTAAACCATGTAGACAGAGTTGTCTACATGCGGCATGATGCGGATTCAGCCAGGAGGAAAAATGACCCCAGTTCAGCCCAATGCCCGTGACCGTATCTTAAGCGCCGCCCATGACCTGTTTTACCGCGATGGGATCCGGGCAACGGGAATCGACAAAATCATCAAAGAAGCGGGCGTAACAAAAGTGACTTTTTATCGTCACTTTCCGGCGAAGGATGATTTAATCCGCGCTTTTCTCGATTACCGGCATGAACGCTGGATTGAGTGGTTCCGCACGGCGCTTTCGCGTGAAATGTCGGCAAAAAACGACCTGGCAGCGGC
>NZ_RCAA01000035.1:26442-38302 GCF_003628475.1 Enterobacter sp. R1(2018)
TTATCAATACCGCCGTTGAGCTTGCCGATGCGCTGCCTGAAAGCCTCAGCGTTGCCAGAAGCCACAAACAGGATATGACGGACGCTTTGACGGCCTGGCTGCCGCGGGGAGAAGGCGGTAAAAGGCTGGCGGCTACCCTCTCCATGCTTATTGACGGCGCCATCGTGAAGGCCCAGCGCGAGGAAAATCCGCAGGCGGCGTTAGCGGTATTAAATGACGCGCTGGTTGCGCTGTTGCGGCACTAAAACCCTCGTGCTTCGGCCGTAAAGGCGCGGCGTCGGCGTATCAATCTCCTCCTATACTTAGCTTTCGGCTTTTAATTTTGTCCGGGAGGTGAGGATGAGTGCAGCTAACAAAGTGGTTATCGTAACGGCGTCGGATTCTGGCATCGGCCAAAAATGCGCGCTGATGCTGGCTGAGCAGGGCTATGACGTGGGGATCACCTGGCATTCCGATGAACAGGGCGCGGAAGAGACGGCGCGCCAGGTCAGAGGGCTGGGACGACGTGCAGAGACCGTTCAGCTCGACTTAGGGCAGCTTCCGGACGGTGCGGCGGGCATTGACGAGCTGATAAGCCGCTTCGGGAGAATCGATGCGCTGGTAAATAACGCCGGCGCCATGAGCAAAAGTTCTTTTCTCGACGTCACGCTCGATGAATGGCGCAGACTGTTCACCGTCGACGTGGACGGCGCGTTTTTATGTTCCCAGAAGGCGGCGAAAGCCATGGTCCAGCAGGGAAGCGGGGGAAAAATCGTTAATATCACCTCCGTTCATGAGCATACGCCGCTGCCGGAAGCCTGCGCCTACACGGCCGCCAAGCACGCGCTCGGCGGGCTGACCAAATCAATGGCGCTGGAACTGGTGCAGCATAATATTCTGGTTAATGCCGTGGCCCCCGGCGCGATAGCCACCCCGATGAATGACATGAAAGAGGGGGAGGGCAAAAACGTTGCGCTGCCGGAAGTGCCGCTGGGACGGTTTGGCGAGACGGAGGAGATAGCGAGCCTCGTCGCCTGGCTATGTTCTGACAGCGCCAGCTACACCACCGGACAGTCTTTTATCGTTGACGGGGGCTTTATGCTGGCCAATCCTCAGTTCAAACCGAAAAGCTAATCCTGTCGCTTGCTTTCGCGACGTTTAAACCAGTAGCGGGCGAGCCAGACCAGGGCGACGACAATCACCAGCCACAGCCAGCGCTTAACGTGCTGGTCGAAGCTGTGCAGCCATGGGCCAATCACTTCGCCGCCGACATAGCCCAGCGAGGTGAATAACGTGGCCCAAATCAGCGCGCCTGCGATATTAAGCGGCAGAAATATTTTCGGCGGCAGGCGGCTGGCGCCAATCAGTATCGGTCCGATAACGCGAAAGCCGTACATAAAGCGCGTGCCGATGACAAAAAGATAAGGATGACGATTGATAAGCTTCTGGGCTTTGGTGATTTTCTTCTGATGCTTTTTGAAGCGCGCAAGCAGCGAATCGCCAAAGCGTCTGCCGACGAGATACAGCAGCTGGTCGCCAATCATCCCGCCCAGCGCCACGGAAACGACGACCAGAGAGAATTTCAGCAGTCCCTGATGCGCCGCCACCCCGCCGAGCAGCGTAATGGTTTCTCCTTCCGCCATGCTGCCTAAAACCAGCGCCGCATAGCCGTAATGCTCAATTAAGTTATTGATATCCATCAGGTCAGGTTTTTCTCCTTATTGTTAACACCCTTAAAGCATACAACCCCACAGCTCGCGCGCAGCTAAACAGGCAGATAAATTATGGTGATTAAAAAACAATCTAGCGGCGTGCATTATAATTAGAAGGCTGCTTACACTTTGGATCTGCATGACAGGAGGCCCTATGAACCATGTCTGGGGATTGCTATCCCATCCCAATCGTGAAATGCAGGAAATTAAGCGCGAGAACGAAACGGTCTCGCATCACTACACGCATCATGTTTTGTTTATGGCGGCCATTCCGGTTATTTGCGCCTTTATCGGCACCACGCAAATCGGCTGGAATTTCGGCGATGGCACCTTCGTTCAGCTCTCATGGCTTACCGGCCTTTCTCTGGGCGTGGTGTTCTATGCGCTGATGCTGGCGGGCGTGGCCGTAATGGGCCGCGTGATCTGGTGGATGGCAAGAAATTATCCCCAGCGTCCCTCCCTTAGCCGCTGTATGGTGTTTGCCGGCTATGTGGCGACGCCCCTGTTCTTAAGCGGCGTGGTAGCGCTTTATCCGCTGGTCTGGCTCTGTGTGGCGGTGGGCGCCGTGGCGCTGGTCTATACCGGTTATCTGCTCTACGTCGGCATTCCTGACTTCCTGAACATCAACAGCGAGGAGGGCATGAGCTTCTCCAGCTCTACGCTCGCCATCGGCGTGCTGGTGCTGGAAGTACTGCTGGCGCTGGCGGTTATCTTGTGGGGTTATGGGTACAGGCTGTTCTGATGTCTCCCGAAGCGGCCTGTCCATATAAATGATTACGATTCTGCAGTAGCCCTTTCCCGAGGCGCCAGAGTATTATGCTGGCGCCTCACTTATTTCATTCATAATGTGAATGTGAGTGGTGCAAAACATCACACTCCGAAATAATTACAGAAGTGTCACCATGCCGACAAAAATTCGTCTATCGTTGTTCAGCCTCGCGCTGATGTTAACCGTGCCGCTGGCACCGCAGGCTCTTGCAAGCAAAACCGTAACGCCCGCCAGCACCGGGCAAGAGATCGCTTCCGGTAGCGCCATGATTGTCGATCTGCAGACCAACAAGGTTTTATACTCCAGCCATCCGGACCTGGTGCGCCCGATTGCCTCCATTACCAAGCTGATGACCGTGATGGTGGTGCTGGATGCGCATTTACCGATGGATGAGATGCTGAGCGTGGATATCAGCCACACGCCGGAGATGAAAGGCGTCTATTCCCGCGTGCGCCTGAACAGTAAAATCAGCCGTAAAAATATGATGCTGCTGGCGCTGATGTCTTCGGAAAATCGCGCGGCGGCAAGCCTTGCTCACCATTATCCCGGCGGCTACGACGCGTTTATTCGCGCGATGAATGCGAAGGCGAAATCTCTTGGCATGACCCATACCCGCTACGTAGAGCCGACCGGGCTGTCGATAGAAAACGTTTCCACCGCGCGCGATCTCACCAAAATGCTTATCGCCTCGAAACAGTATCCGCTGCTCGGCCAGCTGAGCACGACGAAAGAAGATATGGCGACCTTCAGCAACCCGCCATACACCCTGCCGTTCCGCAACACCAATCATCTGGTGTATCGCAATAACTGGGATATTCAGCTGACGAAAACCGGCTTTACCAATAATGCCGGCCACTGCCTGGTGATGCGCACGATGATTAATAACCGTCCGGTATCGCTGGTGGTGCTGGATGCGTTCGGTAAATATACCCACTTCGCCGATGCCAACCGCCTGCGCAACTGGATGGAAACCGGCAAAATCACCCCGGTGCCGTCATCTGCCCTCAGCTACAAAAAGCAAAAGGCGGCGCAGATGGCCAGCAATGCCGTAGCGGGTAACGCCCAGGACGATTAAAGATTAATTAGGCAGCGTCCACTCTCCCTCGTTAAGCGGGCGCTGCATAATTAACGTATCGCGCCAGTCGCCCAGCTTAAACCCTACGCTGCGCAAATTCCCCACCGTTTCAAAACCGAACTGTTTATGCAGGCGGTACGAGCCGGTATTTTTCTCTCCGTCGCCGATCACGGCAATCATTTGCCGCCATGGTCCCTCTTCGCAGCGGGCAATCAGCGCGCCCAGCAGTTCGGCGCCGATACCGTGGCCCGTCATGCTGGCGTCGATATAAACAGAATCTTCGATGGTAAAGCGGTAGGCGGGGCGAGAGCGATAAACGGTAGCGTAGCAATAGCCCACCACAATGCCGCCATAGCGCGCAACCAGCCAGGGCAGCCCCTGTTCCTGAACCAGGTGTAACCGTTCTCTCATCTGCGGTTCGGTCGGGGGCGTTTCTTCAAAAGAACCGCGACCATGCAGGACATGCCATTCATAAATGGCGGTGATAGCAGGAATATCGTCGAGCGTAGCTTCCCGAACATCCAGCCGCGCTACCGGTAATGTTTCGACCACTGACATTTTCGAACCTCTGCGCTGGGAGACGGGTGGGGAAGGGATTCCCCACCCTTATTTCCCGCTAATTTAGTACTAAAAATGAGCGAAAAATAGCCCCCGTTCTGGCAGTTGACAGCGCGTTTTAGTGTGCATCATGATGATGTGTATGGTTGCAAACGCTCTCATCCCACCACTTATGCTTAGTTGTTTTGCCAATTCCCGGATTCATACTGTTTGTCGGGTCATTTGCCTTATAAAATCGTTTTAACGTTTCTGGTGCTTCGTATAAATGGCCAACGTTATGCTCAGCCGGATACTGCGCGCCGCGTAAACGAAGCAATTCAAGCATTTGCTCTTTCAGCGCATGGACGTCCACGCCCTTCTTCACGATGTAATCCTGATGGAAGACGTGACACATAAAGTGGCCGTAATAGAGGCTGTGGCTGATCTGACTGCTGATTTCCGGCGGCAGCTGCTCAAACCACTCCCGGTCGTTACGGCGCAGCGCGATATCCAGCGCGAGAATATCTTCCACCTCGTTGGCGTGTACGGCGTGATAGCGCACGGCGGCGCCCGCGGCGGCAAAGCGATGCAAAAATGCTTTCGCTCCTTCAGCAGGCGTGCAGGCGAAGAAAGCGCCTTCCGCCTCTTTGAAATAGCTCTCCAGCCACTCGCGGGCTTCCGCAATGCCCTCGCCGGACATTTTCAACAGCAGATGATGCTCGTATTTGTCGCGCCAGGATTTCATCCGCGGCGGTAGATGGCTTGGGAAGAGGGCGCTGAAGCGTTGCAACGCGCGGTCGGTAAAGTGCGGTTTAATAAAAGGCACTTTTTCCAGCGCGGCGTCCACGCGCCCTTTGACGGTAAAGAAGAACGGCATTTTGTCGGTGCCGAGCTTGTCGATCATCATAAAGGTGTCTTTGCCGTAGACTTCGGCGATGTCGTAAATATCACGGTGCATGTATTCACCGGCCACCGGCAGGTTGCGGAAGTTCGCCAGGATATGACGGCGGATTTCGGTCAGCACCTCGGGTTTATTGGTGCCGATGTAAAACACTTCGTTTTGCTTTTCCGCCACAAAGGTGTCAAGGCGCACGGCAAATACCGCAAGCTTGCCCGCGCAGCCGGAGGCCTCAAACAGGCGGCTTGGATCGGCATTAAAACGCGACGGGGTGTCGGCGTTAACGTCGCGCACGCGCTCGGCATAGTCGTGATCGGATGCCTGACGGTTATCGTGCAGGATATCCTCCGGCCTGATACGTTCGTCATCGAGCTTGCTGAGGATCTGTTCAGGCGTGGCGCCCAGATCGATGCCCAGGTGGTTAACCAGCGTCAGTTTACCCTGTTCATCGATACGCGCATAAAGCGCCATTTCCGTATAGGCCGGGCCGCGTTGCACCAGCGAACCGCCGGAGTTGTTGCAGATGCCGCCAATTACCGAAGCGCCGATACATGAGGAGCCGATCACCGAGTGGGGCTCACGTCCTAAAGGCTTAAGCGCCTTTTCGAGCTGATAAAGGGTGCTGCCCGGGAAGGCCAGCACCTGCTTTCCGTTATCCAGAAGCTGTAATTTATCGAGTCGCAGGGTGCTGATGATAACGATATCGCGATCGTAGTCGTTGCCGTTCGGCGTCGAGCCTTCGGTCAGGCCGGTATTGGCCGCCTGCATCAGAATAATTTTATCGGCGGCCACGCAGGCGCTTAGCACGCGCCACAGTTCGCTAAGCGAGCCGGGAAACACCACGGCCAGCGCTTCTCCCTGGCCGGAACGGAAACCTTTGCGGTAGCGCGCGGTTTTTGCCGCGTCTGTCAAAACGTGATGGCTGCCGAGCAGGCGGTTCAATTCATTTATAAAGGTTTGATTATCAGCGTGTGCAGATACGGACATGATCCCACTCCTTGTGATGGCACAAAAATTCTCGCTTTCAATGATAGCTCGCAAAACCCCTGTCAATACTCTGAAATGTTCGAAAAATCAGCATTTAACACCGGGGCGGCTCTTCTTACCCGCGTAACGATGTGGCACACTGCTCTTCTTATCATAATGTGCTGCCCCGGGCGGGCGGCCTGAGCAAGAGAGTAAATCCCATGAAATGGCTTTGTTCTGTAGGTATCGCGGTTAGCCTTGCCCTGCAACCGGCGCTGGCTGAAGAGATGTTTGGCCCTCATCCGCTGACGCCGGAAGCGCGTGATGCGTTCGTCACTGACTTGCTGACCAAAATGACCAACGACGAGAAAATCGGCCAGCTGCGTTTAATTAGCGTCGGGCCGGATAATCCCAAAGAAGCCATTCGTGAGATGATCAAAAACGGGCAGGTTGGCGCGATTTTCAACACCGTTACCCGCCATGATATCCGCATTATGCAGGATCAGGTGATGGATCTCAGCCGCCTGAAAATTCCTCTGTTCTTCGCCTACGACGTGGTTCACGGCCAGCGCACCGTGTTCCCTATCAGCCTTGGCCTTGCCTCTTCGTTTAACCTGGAAGCGGTGAAAACGGTTGGTCGCATTTCCGCTTATGAAGCCGCGGACGACGGCCTGAATATGACCTGGGCGCCGATGGTGGACGTGTCCCGCGATCCGCGTTGGGGACGCGTATCTGAAGGCTTTGGCGAAGATACTTATCTGACGTCCATCATGGGCCGCACGATGGTTGAGGCGATGCAGGGCAAAAGCCCGGCGGATCGCTACTCGGTGATGACCAGCGTGAAACACTTCGCGGCCTATGGCGCGGTCGAAGGGGGCAAAGAGTACAACACCGTGGATATGAGCCCGCAGCGCCTGTTTAATGACTATATGCCTCCGTATAAAGCCGCACTGGACGCCGGCAGCGGCGGGGTGATGGTGGCGCTGAACTCCATTAACGGTACGCCTGCCTCCTCAAACGGCTGGCTGCTCAAAAACCTGCTGCGTGACGAATGGCAGTTTAAAGGCATCACTATTTCCGACCACGGCGCGATCAAAGAGTTGATCAAACACGGCGTGGCAAGCGATCCGAAAGACGCGGTGCGCGTGGCCTTAAACGCCGGCATCAACATGAGCATGAGCGACGAGTTCTACAGCAAATACCTGCCGGAGCTGGTGAAAAGCGGTGCCGTTCCGCAAGAGGAGCTGGATGACGCCACCCGCCATGTGCTGAACGTGAAGTATGACATGGGGCTGTTTAACGATCCGTACAGCCACTTAGGGCCGAAGGAATCCGACCCGGAAGATACCAATGCCGAAAGCCGTCTGCATCGCAAAGAGGCTCGCGAAGTGGCGCGTGAAAGCCTGGTGCTGTTGAAGAACCGTCTGCAAACGCTGCCGCTGAAAAAGTCCGGCACCATCGCCGTGGTCGGCCCGCTGGCGGACAGCAAACGTGACGTGATGGGCAGTTGGTCTGCAGCGGGCGTGGCGGATCAAACCGTCACCGTCCTACAGGGCATTCAGAACGCCGTGGGCGATCGGGCTAAAATCGTGCACGTTAAAGGCGCGAACGTTACCGACCAGAAAGATATCGTCGATTTCCTGAACCAGTACGAACCGGCGGTGCAGGTTGACCCGCGTACGCCGCAGGAGATGATTAACGAAGCGGTGAACACGGCGAAAAACGCCGATGTCGTCGTTGCCGTGGTGGGCGAGGCGCAGGGCATGGCGCACGAAGCATCAAGCCGTACCGATCTGGTGCTGCCGCAAAGCCAGCGCGATCTGATTGCCGCCCTGAAGGCGACCGGCAAACCGCTGGTGCTGGTGCTGATGAACGGTCGTCCGCTGGCGCTGGTGAAAGAAGACCAGCAGGCTGATGCGCTGCTTGAAGCCTGGTACGCCGGTACCGAAGGCGGTAACGCCATTGCCGACGTGCTGTTTGGCGACTACAACCCGTCCGGCAAGCTGCCGATGTCCTTCCCGCGCTCCGTAGGCCAGATCCCAACCTACTACAGCCACCTGAACACCGGCCGCCCTTATAACCCGGAAAAACCAAACAAATATACCTCCCGCTACTTCGACGAGGCCAACGGTCCGCTTTATCCGTTTGGCTACGGGTTGAGCTATACCACCTTCACCGTTTCTGACGTGAAGATGTCGGCGCCGACCATGACGCGCGACGGCCAGGTGGAAGCCTCGGTAGAGGTGAAAAACACCGGCGATCGCGAAGGCGAAACCGTGGTGCAGATGTATCTGCAGGATGTTACGGCGTCAATGAGCCGTCCGGTTAAGGAGCTGAAAGGCTTTAAGAAAGTGATGCTCAAGCCGGGCGAAACCCAGACCGTCAGCTTCCCGATTGATATCGAAGGGCTGAAATTCTGGAACGCCGAAATGAAGTACGACGCCGAGCCGGGCACATTTAACGTCTTTGTCGGCCTGGACTCCGCCCGCGTCAAGCGCGGCGAGTTTGAACTGAAATAATAGTCTCAGCCTAAAGAGCCGGATTTCCGGCTCTTTTTTTATTCTTCCCCTCTCGTTTACCCAAGGCTGAAAAACTCAGCTAAACTCTTGTGACTCCCTGATTTTTAAGCAAAGAACAACAATGAGGAATCACCATGAATTTATCAGCGCGTTGGGGCGTGGCAGGATTACTGATGCTCGCGGCGGGGGCACAGGCGGCCGAGCCGGTAAAGGTTGGCTCTAAAATTGATACCGAAGGCTCTTTACTGGGCAATATCATTCTACAAGTGCTCGAAAGCCACGGCGTGAAAACCGTTAATAAAGTGCAGCTGGGCACCACGCCCGTAGTACGCGGCGCAATCACCTCGGGCGAGCTGGATATTTATCCGGAGTACACCGGCAACGGCGCATTCTTCTTTAAAGATGACAACGATCCGGTATGGAAAAACGCCCAAAAGGGCTATGACAAAGTGAAGCAGCTGGACGCTGAGAAAAACAAGCTTGTCTGGCTTACTCCGGCGCCTGCGAATAACACCTGGACCATCGCGGTTCGCAAGGATCTGGCGGAAAAAAACAAGCTCGCCTCCCTTGAGGATCTCAGCGCATACCTGAAAAAAGGCGGCGAGTTTAAGCTTGCGGCCTCCGCTGAATTTATCGAGCGTCCGGACGCGCTGCCGGCTTTTGAAAAGGCTTACGGCTTTAATCTCGATCAGAAACAGCTGCTTTCGCTGGCAGGCGGCGACACGGCGGTAACTATCAAAGCGGCGGCCCAGCAAACCTCGGGCGTAAACGCGGCGATGGCTTACGGCACCGACGGTCCGGTGGCGGCTCTCGGCCTGCAGACGCTGAGCGATCCGAAAGGCGTGCAGCCGATCTACGCGCCTGCCCCCGTGGTGCGCGAGGCGGTGCTGAAAGCCTATCCGCAGCTGGACGAGTGGCTAAAACCTGTCTTTGCCTCCCTGGATGAGAAAACCCTGCAGCAGCTGAACGCCAGCATTGCGGTGGAAGGGCTGGATGCGAAAAAGGTGGCGGCTGATTATCTGAAACAAAAAGGCTTCGTTAAATAAGCGCGGTCGATACAAGCGTTGGAAGGCGCCTGCGCTTCTCCACCCTGCGAAGATAAGTTCCGTAGGTCGGGTGAGCGCAGCGCCGCCCGACAATAACGACAGGACGTACGTTTGAAGATCCATAACCGAGTACTGCTGCTGCTGGTGCTTTTACTGGCGGCGGCGGGCGGATTGCTGCCTTATATTAATCACGCCGCAAACCGGCTGGTATCGGGGGAACCCCTGGCGCTGAGCCAGTTACCTGACCATGCGCTTTTACTGCTCGCCCTCCCTACGCTCATCCTTGTCGTTCTAATCTTTACCCCCACGCGTCGGCTTCCGCTCTTTCTGACGCTGCTTGTCGGCGAGGCGATGTTTATCGCCGCGCTGGTAGTGATGGGCAAAACGGCAGGGTATTTTGCGCAGGAAGGAAGCAGCGTTGCCCGCACCTCGCCCGGCGGCGGAATGTGGCTGACGCTGGCGCTCTGCCTGCTAATCTGCGCCGACGCGATAAATCGTCTGACCCCGAAAGCGCTCTGGCGACTGCTGCTTAATCTGCAAATCTGGATAGTGCCCGTTGCCCTGCTGCTGGGCGGCTTCTTCTCGGAACTGTCTTTACTTAAGGAGTACGCCAACCGGCAGGACGTTTTCGATGATGCTTTAAGCCGCCATCTGGTTCTGCTGGCAGGCACGCTTGTTCCCGCCCTGCTGATTGGCGTGCCGCTCGGCGTGTTGTGCTATCAGCGTCCTTCCTGGCAATCCTCCGTATTTTCCGTGCTTAACGTGATTCAGACGGTTCCCTCCGTGGCGCTTTTTGGCCTGCTGATCGCGCCTCTGGCGGGACTTGCGAAATTATTTCCCTGGCTTGGCGCGCTGGGCGTAAGCGGCATTGGCATGACCCCCGCGCTTATCGCGCTGGTGCTTTACGCTTTGCTGCCGCTGGTGCGCGGCGTTGTCGCAGGCCTGCAGCAGATCCCGCGTAATATTATTGAAAGCGCCGAAGGGATGGGTATGTCGCGGCGGCAGATATTCTGGCGGGCCGAAGTGCCTCTGGCGACGCCCGTTCTGCTGCGCAGCCTGCGCGTGGTGTGTGTACAGACTATAGGGATGGCGGTTATCGCAGCGCTCATCGGCGCCGGAGGCTTTGGGGCGATCATCTTTCAGGGGCTGCTGAGCAGCGCACTGGATTTGGTGCTGTTAGGGGTAATCCCGGTGATTGCGCTGGCCGTGATGCTGGATGCGCTTTTTAAACTGTTAATCTCACTGCTTGAGGCGAAACAGCCATGATCGAATTTGACCATGTCAGTAAATACTTCCAGGGGGAAGCGGCGGTCAAAGATCTGTCGCTGACCATCCGGGAAGGGGAGTTCACGGTGCTGATCGGGACCTCCGGCTCGGGGAAATCCACCACGCTGAAAATGATTAACCGGCTGGTGGAGCACGACGAAGGACGAATCCGCTTCGCCGGGGAGGAAATCCGTAATTTTGACGCCAAAGCGTTGCGCCGCCGTATGGGGTACGCGATTCAGTCCATCGGTCTGTTTCCCCACTGGACCGTGGCGCAGAATATCGCCACCGTGCCGCAGCTGCTGAAATGGCCGAAAGCGAGGATCGAAGCGCGCATTGATGAACTGCTGGATTTGCTCGGCCTTGAGGCGGCGCAATTTCGCGAGCGCTACCCGCATCAGCTTTCCGGCGGACAGCAGCAGCGCGTTGGCGTGGCGCGCGCGCTGGCGGCCGACCCGGAAGTTCTGCTGATGGACGAGCCCTTCGGCGCGCTCGATCCTGTCACCCGCGCGGCGCTCCAGCAGGAGATTGTGCGCATTCATAATTTGCTGGGACGCACTATCGTGCTGGTTACCCATGACATTGAAGAAGCGCTACGGCTGGCGGATCGCATCGTTCTTATGGACGGCGGACAGATTATTCAGCAGGGAACGCCTCTGGCGTTGCTTACTCACCCGGCCAATGAGTTTGCGCGGGATTTCTTTGGCCGCAGCGAGCTTGGCCTACGGCTCCTGTCGTTACGACAGGTTATAAACAGCCTGCGCGCCGACGAACGTATCGAAGGCGATCCTATTAAATCCGATCTTAGCCTGCGCGAAGCGCTGTCGCTGTTTGTCGACCGGCAGTGCCAGCAGTTACCTGTGGTTGATGAACAGGGCGCGCCGTGCGGCGTGCTGCATTTCAGCGATCTGGTGCGGGGTGAGCATGCGTCTGGTCTTTGATCCGCTGCTGTGGCTGCTGGCGCTGTTTGTCGCGCTGCTTTTTTTGATGCCCTATAGCGGCCCGCTGTTTAGCTGGCTGTTTCCCGAGCTTGCAAGACCGATATATCAGCAGGACAGCTTTACGTCTCTGGCGCTTGCTCATCTGACGCTGG
>NZ_RCAA01000035.1:38350-42827 GCF_003628475.1 Enterobacter sp. R1(2018)
CCCGCGATTATCGCGCTGGTGCTTTATGGCCTGCTGCCCATCCTGCAGGGCACCCTTGCCGGCATCGGCGCGGTGCCGCAAGCCACCCGTGAAATCGCCCTGGGAGCGGGAATGAGCCGCTGGCAGGTGCTGTACAAAGTTGAGCTGCCGCTGGCAGCCCCGGTGATTCTGGCGGGGGTGAGAACGTCGGTGATTATTAATATCGGCACGGCGACCATCGCCTCAACGGTCGGCGCCAGCACGCTCGGCTCGCCGATCATTATCGGCCTGAGCGGTTTTAACACCGCCTATGTGATTCAGGGGGCCATCCTGGTGGCGCTGGCGGCGATAGTTACCGACCGCCTGTTTGAACGCCTGCTACGCTATATCACGCGCCATGAAGGATAACGATATAGCCCACCAGCATCAGGCCGCTGATCCCGCCGATAGCCATCACCAGCATGCCGCCGACGATAGCAATTTTAGATAATTTCATGTTTCGCTCCCAATGTTACGGGGGCGATTATAAGGCGAAGCGGGCTTGTTAATGAACCTTTAAATGCCTTATGCGCTGCGGGAGGCCGCGCGGCCGTCGCCGTTGAGCGGGAAAATGGGCAGCCCGGCGCAGCGCCACTGCTCCAGCTGATTAATCTGCTGATCGGTTGGTGAATCGCCGCACCACACCAGAATGGTTTGCTGCGGGAAGAGTTCGGGACGCACGCAGGTGAGCGAGTGGGCCAGGATATCAACGCGCCAGCCTTGTTGAATCGCCATCCACGCCGCCATCCACAAACGCGTGGTGTCCGGCGTGTTCCAGCCTATCAGCAGCGCATCTTTGCCGCTGTGTTTGCGCGCCGAGGCGAGGCACTGGGCAATATAGCTAATCAGAACGCCATCAAGCAGCCCCAACAGCGTATTGAGCGTAATCTGCTGGCATTGCAGGCGGCGACGCAGCGGGGTGTAGAGCTGCATGACAAGCGTTTCGGCAGGATAATCACGTCCCATATCGGCAACCCAGGCGCGTAGCCGGTTGGGATTGCCGCTTTGCAGATGGCGCAGCAACATTTCCTGCCGCTCGCGCCAGCCCGTATCCAGATCCTTCTCTTCGCCGCTAAGCAGCGCCTTGACCTTGCTGACCTGGACGCCGTTTTCAATCCAGCGTTTTATCTCGCGGATGCGATCGATATCGGCATCGTCAAACAGGCGATGCCCGCCGTCGGTACGTTGTGGTTTAAGGAGTCCGTAGCGCCTTTGCCAGGCACGCAGCGTCACGGGATTAATATCGCAGAGCGCAGCCACTTCGCCGATGGAATAAAGCGCCATGATGTCCCCAAAGCCAGTCTTAAAGTCCCCGTATAACTGTAGACAGTGCGACTGACTGTGGGAAGTTTTGCTGATTTTTTTTGAACAAGTTTGGAGGCCGGATTTTCGGGCAGCGCGGGCGCTGTCCTGCCCGAAAAGCAGGCGGATCAGCCTTCGAAATACCAGTAACCCTGATTTACCAGCCCGGTCAGCGCCGCCATAAAGTCTTCATCCTGCAGCGCAGAACCCAGCTCATTGCGGCCGATTGTTGTATATCGGCAAAGCGCGTCGGCGGCGTTCAGATTTGCCGCAACGAGCGGCTCGCTGTTAACAAAGAAGCGGCCGCCGACGTTCAGTACGCGCAAGCCGTTCAGGCGGGTCAGTCTATCGCCCTGCATCAGCGCATCAAGAATTTCCGCCGGCTCATAGGGCGGCTCGGCAGGCGCGATATCCAGCTCGTGTCGCGGAGTCGTGGCGAAACGTCCGAACCACTGCCTGAAATCCTCCGGCTGGTTAAGCATCTCCATCATCATGCCGCGCAGCCGGTCAAGCTCGTAGTCTTCCACTTTGCCAGGATGATCGCGCAGGGTTAAATCAGGGTCGCTGTAATGCTCGCCGCCCAGATCGTTTTCCAGCGCGTAGTCGGCGAAGCTGCTGATTAAATCGCGGCCGTTTGGCCCACGGAAACCAAC
Organism: Enterobacter sp. R1(2018); assembly: GCF_003628475.1. Classification (GTDB taxonomy): domain Bacteria; phylum Pseudomonadota; class Gammaproteobacteria; order Enterobacterales; family Enterobacteriaceae; genus Dryocola. The sequence continues at coordinate 40,324 of NZ_RCAA01000035.1, forward strand.
GGAGTAGTTAAGGGCGGTTTCATGGGTAAAGCCGTCGTGAGGGAAGCCCGGCGGGATATACAAAATGTCGCCCGGCGCAAGATCTTCATCGATGATCGGCGTAAAGGGATCGACGTGCAACAGCGCCGGATTCGGGCAGAACTGACGCATTGGCAGCTTATCGCCCACGCGCCAGCGGCGGCTGCCCATTCCCTGGATAATAAACACATCATACTGATCGATATGCGGCCCAACGCCGCCGCCCGGCACGGAGAAGGAGATCATCAGATCGTCCAGGCGCCAGTCCGGCAGCACGCGGAAAGGGCGCACTAATTCGGCAGAAGGCTCATGCCAGTGGTTTACCGCCTGCGCCAGCAGCGACCAGCCCTTTTCACCCAGATTATCGAAATCCGCAAAGGGCCCGTTGCTGGCGTGCCACTGCCCGTCTTCGCTATGGCTGACCAGGCGGCTGTCCACCTCGGGCTCCATGGCCAGGCCCGCCAGTTCATCCGGCGTAATAGGATCGACAAAATCCGGGAACGCTTGCTTCAGGACAACCGGCTTCTTTTGCCAGTATTTTTCCAGAAATTCTTGCCAGTCGAGGGCGAGTTGATAAGCCATAGTTGTATACCAGTGGGAAGAGAGACGGGGGATTATAGGGAGAAGCCGCGCGCCGCCGCTTTGTCATTGGTCAAGGCGGGGTGGATGACTTAAAAACAAAAAATAATGCCGTCCGCGGGTGAAAAGTGGGACAATAGTGGCTGTTTATACAGTAGAAGTGGTGTTCATGGCTTTGTCCTCGGCGCAAAAAGCGCAAATCGCCGCCTGGTATAAGGCGCTACAGCAGCAGATCCCGGACTTTATTCCGCGCCCTCCGCAGCGGCAGATGATTGCCGAAGTGGCGAAAACGCTGGCGGGAGAAGAGGGGCGTCATCTGGCGATCGAGGCGCCAACGGGGGTGGGCAAAACGCTCTCTTATCTGATTCCCGGCATCGCCATTGCGCGCGGGGAAGAAAAAACGCTGGTGGTCAGCACCGCAAACGTTGCGCTGCAGGATCAGATCTTCAGTAAAGACCTGCCGCTGCTGCGCAAAATTATCCCCGATCTAAAATTTACCGCCGCCTTCGGGCGTGGGCGCTACGTCTGCCCGCGTAACCTGGCGGCGTTAGCCACCGACAGCCTGGCGCAGGGGGATTTGCTCGCCTTCCTGGACGACGAAATGGCTCCCGCCAGCAAAGATGAACAGCAGCGCTGCGCGAAGCTAAAAACCGAGCTCGATAGCTATAAATGGGACGGAATACGCGATCATAACTCACAGGCCATTGACGACGATCTCTGGCGCAGGATGAGCACCGATAAGGCCAGCTGCCTTGGCCGCAACTGCCACTGGTATCGCGAATGCCCGTTCTTTGTGGCCAGGCGCGAAATCGACGAAGCGGAAGTGGTGGTTGCCAACCACGCGCTGGTGATGGCGGCGATGGAGAGCGAGGCCGTTTTGCCGGAGGCGAAAAACCTACTGCTGGTGCTCGACGAGGGCCACCATCTGCCGGACGTCGCCCGTGACGCGCTGGAGATGAGCGCTGAAATCACCCCCGGCTACAGCCGCCTGCAGCTTGATTTATTCTGCAAGCTGGTGGAAACCTGCATGGCGCAGTTCCGCCCGAAAAGCCCGCCGCCGCTCACCGTGCCGGAACGTCTGACCAACCATTGCGATGAAATACACGAACTGCTCACCTCGTTTTGCGGCATCGTAAAGCTGTGGATGCCGGGCGAGTTTGAGAGCGAACACCGTTTTGAAATGGGCGTGCTGCCCGATGAGGTCATGGCTATCTGCCAGCGGCTGGCGAAGCTCATGGAAGGCCTGCGCAGCCTCGCCGAAGCGCTGCAGGGCGATCTTAGTGAAAAAACCGGCAGCCACGACGTGGTGCGGGTGCACAGGGCCCTGCTGCAGATGAACCGCGCGCTGGGCTATTTTGAATCCCAAAGCAAACTCTGGCGTCTTTCCGCCATGCATCAGGCGTCAGGCGCGCCGGTTTCCAAGTGGGTGACGCGGGAAAATCGGGAGGGGCAGCCGCACCTGTTCTTCCATTGCGTAGGGATCCGCGTAAGCGATCAGCTGGAAAAATTAGTCTGGCGTAACGTGCCGCACGTGATTATTACCTCGGCCACGCTGCGCTCGCTGAACAAATTCGATCGCCTGCAGGAGATGAGCGGCCTGCGCGAAAAAGCGGGGGACCGATTTATTGCGCTGGACTCGCCGTTTAATCATGTCGAACAGGGCAGGCTGGTTATTCCGCAGCTCACGGTTGAGCCGACGATGGAAAACGAGCCGCAGCATATCGCGGAGATGGCGGCCTTTTTCCGCGCCGAGCTGGCAAAAGGCGAGCATAAAGGCATGCTGGTGCTGTTTGCCAGCAACCGCGCCATGCAGCTGTTTCTGACCCACGTCACCGATCTGCGCCTCACGCTGCTGGTGCAGGGCGACCAGCCGCGCTATCGCCTTGTGGAACTGCATCGCAGGCGGG
>NZ_RCAA01000035.1:42941-46443 GCF_003628475.1 Enterobacter sp. R1(2018)
TAAAATTGCTTTCCCGCCGGTAGACAGCCCGGTGGTGGTCACGGAGGGCGAATGGCTCAAGAGCCTCAGGCGCTATCCGTTTGAGGTACAAAGCCTGCCCGCCGCCTCTTTTAATCTTATTCAGCAGGTCGGGCGTTTAATTCGCAGTCACGGTTGCTATGGTGAAGTGGTGATTTACGACCGCCGCCTGCTGACCAAAAACTATGGCCAGCGTTTGCTGGGCGCTTTACCGGTGTTTCCTATTACCCAGCCGCCCGCGCCGGCGGCTAAAATAGTTGAAGCAACGCCCAAAAAGGCCGCGCGGCGCAAACGTATGGGCAAAAAATATCAGGGGAGCTGAAATGGACTACCGTAAAATCATAAAAGAAATCGGCCGTGGCAAGAACCACGCCAGAGATCTGGACTTTGATACCGCGCGCGGGTTGTATACCCATATGCTAAACGGCGAGGTGCCGGAGCTTGAGCTTGGCGGCGTGCTTATCGCGCTGCGTATCAAGGGCGAAGGCGAGGCGGAAATGCTGGGTTTCTACGAAGCGATGAAACAGCATCTTATTTCTCTTACGCCGCCGGTCAATAAGCCGATGCCGATCGTTATCCCTTCCTATAACGGCGCCCGCAAGCAGGCTAACCTGACGCCGCTGCTGGCAATGCTGCTCAATCGCCTGGGCTATCCGGTACTGGTGCATGGCGTAAGCCACGATCCGACGCGCGTATTAACGGAAACCGTGTTTACGCTGCTGGGCATTGAGCCAACGCTGCATGCGGGCCAGGCTCAGGCGAAGCTCGAAGCGCATTATCCGGTTTATATGCCGATTAGCGCCCTGTGTCCGCCAATGGAAAACCAGCTCGCCATGCGCTGGCGCATGGGCGTTCGCAACAGCGCGCATACGCTTGCGAAACTGGCTACGCCTTTTGCGGAAGATGCCGCGCTGCGTCTTGCCAGCGTTTCCCATCCGGAATATGTGCCGAAGGTGGCGAAGTTCTTTGCCGATATCGGCGGACGTGGGCTGCTGATGCACGGTACGGAAGGCGAAGTGTACGCCAATCCGCAGCGCTGCCCGCAGATAAGCCTGATCGACAGCCGCGGCACGCGGGTGCTAAGCGAGAGGCAGGCGGAGGCGAATAGCGCAGATATTGCGCTGCCCGCGACGAAAGATCCTGAGGTTACCGCGCGCTGGATTGAACGCTGCGTAGCGGGCGTGGAGCCGGTCCCGCAATCCTTAAAAACGCAGATGGCCTGCTGCCTGGTGGCCACCGGCGAAGAGCAAACGCTGGAAGCAGGGTTAGCCAGGATAGAGCAGAAGTTTTAGCCCGGCGAGCAGATAAAAAAGCAGCATTTCTGACCCGGCGAGCAGATAAAAAAAAGCCTGCGGCAAGATCCGCAGGCAATAAGGGTAACATCAAGGGTCAAACAAGGGTCAGAGCAGGGCTCCAGATGAGGGTTAAATCAAAGCAACACAACATTTCACAGGGATAAAACTTAACGCTTGCCTTACAACTTATTTGTAAATAACAGCGGTGCCGCTCATTTTGTCGTTGGAGTTGGCAGAAGTAATTGCATAGGCCTTCGCGCCCGCCTGTTCCGCTTTAAGAGCCAGCTGCGCTTCCAGTCCGTCCAGCGTCGTTGCGCCATGGGCGGAAACCACGCCTACTTTATTCATGCTCTGCGCTTCGGCAGGCGTGACGGCCTGTGCGGCAAGAGCGCCGAAAGAGAATGTTGAAAGAACGGCAGCAGCTACAGCATATTTTATGGTTTTCATGGTAAATATCTCGCAGGTTATTCTGTTAAGGTGACGTTGTTCCGTCGATGTGATTATGGTCACACTTTTACGCAGACGAATAAACCGAAGAGAATTGACGTCGTTATTCAAAAAAATTGAACACAATATAAGCTATTGAATGTAGAGATTATTTATTCCGGCTTCTTCATTTTTGCGATATACATCACATTGCCGCTTCGTTTAACGCACCTTTTGCTACTTTTTTTCGTAATGCTGGTCGTACCTGATGAGCAACCGCTTGCGGGGGACGCCAGGCGCTGAAAAATTACGGCGGAAAGAAAAACGGTTTCCGGAAGAGGAAACCGTTAGGGGCTGCAGGTAAGCATCTTGCGTTAGTGTTCCAGGCTATTTGTAAATGGTGGCGGTTCCGTACATATGGTTGTCGCCGCCGGCGGAGTTAATGACAAAGCCTGTGGCACCTTGCTCTTTCGCTTTTTCAGCCAGTTTATTCTGCAGTTCGTCAAGGCTACGCGCGTTGGTTGCGGAAACGGTGCCCGCCGCGCGCAGCTGGCCGGTTTGGTTATCCATCAGTTCCTGCGCTGCCTGAGCAGCAAAGGGAAGCGTTGCCAGAGTGATAACCGCAGAGAAATACAGCAATTTTTTCATCGTTACATCCTCATAATCTTTTGGGGGTGTTGATTAAAATTCCATCAACACTAAAAGTGTAGGAGGAAAGCTCTGATAAAAGAGCGCAAAAAATTGATGGAGTTGTGCGTGTTTTTTGAACGACAAAACTTGACGAAAACATTACAAATCAGCCACATACAGGCGGCTGATTTTACTTAATTTATCTGGCATCCGGGCGGATCAGGTCGAATCGGTGAGATTCTTCGATGGTGTAATAAGCTGAAGGGCCGCCGGCTCGCAGAACCGGATTGGCAAGGGCCGTTTGGTAGATACCGTCTTTTAGCAGAGCTTCATCAATATGCACCGCCACCACTTCCCCCAGCACAAGCCAGGTATCAATCGCCGTCCCCTCGGCGGAGGTTAACTGAATGCACTGGGACAGGCGGCATTCGAAATTAACCGGGCTTTCCGCCACCAGGCTGGCTTTGACTTTACGGCCCGCTACGGCGGTTAACCCGGCGACAGCAAACTCGTCTTCACCGCGAGGTAAAGTCGCGGAGGTTTCATTCATCTGTACCGCCAGCTCGCGGGTAGTAAGATTCCAGACGAACTCTTTGGTTTCGACGATATTCTGCACGCTGTCTTTCCAGCCGCTGCTGGCGAAACCGATGATCGGCGGGCGATAGTTAAAACAGTTAAAAAAGCTGTAAGGTGCCAGATTGCGCAGGCCCTGCGGATTAATTGACGATATCCAGCCAATCGGACGCGGGCCAATAATGGCATTGAGCGGGTCGTGCGGTAAACCGTGGCCGGCCGCGGGTTCGTAGTAATACCTTTTCGCAGACATATTACCCCTTTCAGTGGTGAAATTGGCGGGGCGTATTTACCCCGCCGGCTTCACAGAGTATCTTACGCGCCCACACAAGGAGAAGCCTCGATGAAAACCCCTGCTACCACTAAACCGGGACTGCACCCGCGTAACCGCCACCGTAGCCGCTATGACTTTGCCGCCCTGCAGCAAAGCTGCCCGGCGCTGACGGCCTTTATCAAAACCGGTCCGCACGGTGAAAGCACGGTGGACTTCGCCAATCCTCTGGCGGTTAAGGCGCTTAATCAGGCTCTGCTGGCACATTTTTACGGCGTGTCGCAGTGGG
>NZ_RCAA01000035.1:46538-47330 GCF_003628475.1 Enterobacter sp. R1(2018)
GATTATATTCATCATCTGGCGGATTTGCTGGCTGAAGGGAACGAAGGCAGGGTGCCCGCGCAGGCTTCCGTGCTGGACGTGGGCGTCGGGGCCAACTGCATTTATCCGCTCATCGGCCAGCATGAATACGGCTGGCGTTTTACCGGTTCAGACATCGACGCCGACGCCTTACGTAGCGCAACGATGATTATCGACGCTAATCCGGGTTTAAGCCGCATGATTCGTCTGCGCCGTCAGAAAGCGCTTAACGCTATCTTCCCCGGCATCATCCATAAAAACGAAACTTTCGATGCCACGCTCTGTAATCCGCCGTTCCATGACTCGCAGGAGGCAGCCCGCAGCGGCAGCGAGCGTAAACGCCGCAACCTCGGGCAGGATGAGAAGGGCGCGCTGAACTTTGGCGGACACGAACATGAACTGTGGTGCGAAGGCGGCGAAGTGGCGTTTATCAGCCAGATGGTGAACGAGAGTAAAGCCTTTGGCCGCCAGGTGCTGTGGTTTACTTCGCTGGTCTCCCGCGGCGAAAACCTGCCGGCCATTTACCGCGCGCTGCAGGAAGCGGGCGTGGAAAAAGTGGTGAAAAAAGAGATGGCCCAGGGTCAGAAGCAGAGCCGCTTCATCGCCTGGACCTTTATGAACGACGCCCAGCGCGCTCGCTGGGCCGCCACGCGCTTTAAATGATCATATCGTAGGGTTGGCTGGCGGCAGCGCTCCGGTTGCCGCCTCCGTGGCCTGCAGCGCCTGTGCGGCGTCCGCTCCTGGCTGCATCACCTGCACGGTCTGCACCGGCGG
>NZ_RCAA01000035.1:47368-62423 GCF_003628475.1 Enterobacter sp. R1(2018)
TGCTTTTTCACCATCCCGTCAAGCGCAAAGCGCACCGTCCACTGTTTTAACGGCTGGGTGGTGAACGACACGCGCACCGTGAACGCCTGGTTGGTCAGGCCAACGATCCCCGCAAACGAAGGCTCGCCGATGACCAGCATGCGAATTTCCTGCTTTTCCATCAGCTCGGCCACGGCTTCTTTAAGAATGCGGTTGGCTTTATCCACGTCCTCCTGCCTGTCCACATCGTAGTTCGCGACGAACGAGCCGATGCCGCGCACGAAGTTGGCGAAGGTCGTGATCGATGACCATGGGATGATGTGATAGGCGCCGGTATCCTGGCGTACGCCGACCGAGCGGATCGACATGCGCTCTACGGTACCGGTAATCGGCCCGATAGTGACCAGGTCGCCGGTATTCATGCCGTTTTCAAACTGGATAAATATCCCGGTAATAATATCCTTCACCAGGGTTTGCGAACCGAAACTGACCGCCAGCCCTAACGCGCCGGCCCCCGCCAGCAATGGTGCGATGTTCACGCCGATTTCCGACAGCAGAATCATTATCGTAATGGTGCTTATCACCACCGCAAGCGCGTTACGGAACAGCGTCAGCAGCGTGCGCGTGCGGGCGCTGGGCATCGGACGGCCGTGAATATCCGACGCCAGGCGGTTTTCAATCAGGCTCGCCAGCAGCGTCCAGCCAACGGCTGAGAAGAACAGGATAAGCACGATGCGGATAAGAATATCGACGGTTTTCTCGCCCGCGCCGTTAGTAAGCCAGGCCCACATATCAAACAGGCTCCAGGCGTTCAGCAACAGCATCACGGCCACCAGAACGGTGAGAATACGCGCCATTTTCAGGGAGGCTGAAATCCAGCTGTTCAGCCGTTTTTGCAGCTCGGGATAGCTGCGCTGCACCTGGGGCGAAAGGGTGATGGTTTTTGCAATCCAGCGCGAAAGCATGCCGGAGATAAAAGCGGCGATGCCGATAATCGCCAGGCTATGCACGGACGCGCCCATCATCCACTTCAGGCTATTGCCCGGATTAAACAGCGAGAAGAAAAACAGCACCACGAAATAGGCGCTGGCGAGCCAGTGCCAGACCAGCGCAAAGGCGCGAATAAACAGGCTGAAAAAGGCCATGGAACGATCGGCGAGATTAATCAGGCTGCGCTGGATATTCCGCTTGTTGTGGAAAATCAGATACAGCGCCCAAATGGTGATGCACAGCATAATGGCGACGTTGGTCAGCGCGCCAATCTGCACGTTCACCTGGCTTGAGATAATCGGCACGGCGACCAGAATGCCGTAACCAATCAAACTACTGAGCCCTGATAAACGGATATTCCAGTATTTTGCGCTCTGGTCGCTGACCGGGAAGGGGCGCAGATCCGGGAAGCGCGGGCAGAAAATCAGCCGCAGGACGGCCTTAAAGAATTCGATAAGCGCGAAGGCGTTGAGAAACAGGCCCTGCTGGCGGGCGATGGTACGGCTGCCCGCGTTCATCATGTCGCTGAAAATTTGCCCGACAAACAGCGTCAAGGCCAGCAGCAGCAGATCCATCACAAACGCGCCGAGAATCATTAACGGCAGGTGGAACCAGCTTGAGCGATCGCGATTTTTTTTGCGTCCCCATTTCCCCATACGCTGCCAGATCGGCGTCATGCATAGCCGAATCACTACATAAAAAGCGAAGACCGACGCGGCGAGCATAGAGAAGTGGGTGAACGCCTTGAAAAAAGTCTGCTGGTTAAAGGCTTTATGCGGCGAGCCGATGATATTGCGATACAGCTGGGCGAAGCGTTCAGCCAGTTCGCCGCCGTAGTGACGGCTCACGTCCGTCACGTTCTCCAGCACGGTTTTATCCTCGCTGATTTTTTCCGGCGGCGTGATAGCGGGCACGGGTTCAGGCGGCGGCGTGGCGGCAACCTTACGCAGCTGATCGATTAATTCCGTTCTTGATTTGTCGTTATCCAGTACGTCCGCAAGCGCCGAATAGGCTTTTTTCTTCTCTTCAATATCGGGTTCGGCAGGCGGGGCGGTGCTGGTTTGGGTGGAGGATGCGGCAACGGCGGCGGCAGGCAGCGTTACCGCCTGGGTTTGAAAGCTGAGCAGGCTGCATAGTAACAACAGAATCCACGGCACGGCACTCCTCCAGGCTGAGAAAGTCAGGCAAAGGAGTAAGTATAGTCAGTTAGGATCAAGGAGTTGGAAAACGGGATTAATCTGGTGCGGCCTGAGGGATATCCGGCAGCCGACGTTGGTTTGCAGGGCAGATAAGCAAAAGCGCCAGCTGCCAAAAGGCAGTGGCGCTACGCTGAGCTAAATCAGGAAACGTGCTGCAGGAACTCCTGCAGGCGCTGGCTTGGCGGGTTAGCGATAAGCTCCTGAGGATTGCCATCTTCGGCCACGCGGCCTTTGTCGATGAAAATCAGGCGTGAAGCCACTTTCTCGGCAAAACCCACTTCGTGCGTGACGATAACCATCGTCATGCCTTCTTCGGCTAAATCCTGCATGACCTTCAGCACTTCGTGGCGCAGTTCCGGGTCAAGCGCGGAGGTTGGCTCATCGAAAAGCATCATTTTCGGCTTCACCGCCAGCGCACGGGCAATCGCCACGCGCTGCTGCTGGCCGCCGGACAGCTCGGAAGGATAGTGGTGCGCACGTTCCGCAAGGCCCACCTTCGCCAGCAGCTCTTTCGCCAGCTTATCCGCCGCGTCTTTCTTCAGACCGCGCACGCGAATCGGGCCGAAAGCCACGTTCTCCAGCGCGGTGAGGTGCGGGAAGAGATAAAACTGCTGAAATACCATACCGGCTTCCTGACGAATCAGGCGCTCATCCACCTTCGGGTCGTTTACTTTCAGGCCGTCGACGATCAAATCGCCGCTGGTGATGTCTTCAAGCTTGTTGATGCAGCGCAGCAGGGTAGATTTACCGGAGCCGGACGGCCCGATGATCACCACTACTTCGCCCTGTTTGATGTTCAGATCGATATTGTGCAGCACTTGGGTCTGGCCGAAGTGCTTGGAGACGTTTTTAAATTCAATCACAGGATTTTCATCCTTCTTTCAAGGCGACGCAGAACAAAGCTCAGCACCAGGGTAATAATCAGATAGAAGACCGCAACGGCGCTCCAGATCTCCAGCGCGCGGAAGTTACCGGCGATAATTTCCTGGCCCTGACGGGTCAGCTCGGCCACGCCGATAACGATGAACAGCGAGGTATCTTTGATACTGATGATCCACTGGTTACCCAGCGGCGGCAGCATACGACGCAGCGCCAGCGGCATAATTACGTGGCGAATGGTTTCGCGTTTGGACAGGCCCAGCGCCAGTCCGGCTTCGCGGAAGCCTTTATGGATGGACAGCACCGCGCCGCGGGTGATTTCCGCAATATAGGCACCGGAGTTGATCATGATGGTGACCACCGCGGCGCTGAACGGATCGATGCGCAGATCGGTAAAGGCCATCGGCAGCGCGAAGTAAATAAACATTACCTGCACGACGATTGGCGTACCGCGAATCACTTCGATAAACACGAGGGCGATATGGTTGGCGATCCAGCCGCCATAGGTGCGGGCAAAACCCGCCGCCAGGCCAATTACCAGGCCGCCGCAAAGACCGAGGACCGAAATCCACAGGGTCATTTTGGCGCCTTCAATTAAGAGAGGAATTGCAGGCCAGATGGCGCTCCAGTCAAACTGCATGATGTGTTCCTGTTACTGTAAACCGTGGTTCAAAATGTAAGGGGCGAAAGCCGCCCCTCAGGTCCTGCTTAAGGATGTTTAAAAATTATTATTTTGGTTCAGTGCCGAACCATTTTTTATAGATTTCGTTGTAGGTGCCGTTCTCTTTCAGGGTTTTCAGCGCGCCGTTTACTTTCGTACGCAGGTCGTCGCTGCCTTTCGGGAAGGCGATGCCGTATTGCTGAGCTTCCAGTGAGTCACCTACCGCTTTGAACTGACCGTTGCCGGCGGTTTTGATGAAGTACAGGATGTTTGGCGTATCGTGCAGCACGGCGTCAGCACGGTTGGTGCCCAGTTCCATGTAAGCGTTATCGATGTTCGGGAACTGACGCAGGTCTTTGGTTTTGATGTTGGCTTTCACGTAATCCACGGAGCCGGTGCCGCTTTTAACCGCCACGACCTTGCCGTCGAGATCCTTCACGCTTTTAATCTCGTCGTTGTTCGCTTTGACCATCACCAGCAGACCGCTTTTGTAGTAGCCGTCGGAGAAGTCGATCGCTTTTTGACGCTCTGGCGTAATAGTGATGCCGGCTAGCGCCACATCGATATTTTTAGTTTGCAGCGCGGGAATGATGCCGCTGAAGTCCATTGGCTTCAGGGTATAGTCCAGCTTTAATTCTTTAGCGATGGCGGCCCATAAGTCCACGTCGAAACCAACGTATTTGTCGCCTTGTTTAAATTCAAAAGGAACGAATGCGGTGTCGGTCGCGACAACCAGTTTCTTCTCAGCGGCGTGGGAAGTTACCGCAAAAGCCAGGGTGAGTGCAGCCAGTGAAACTTTCAAAATCGACTTCATAGCATTTCCTTTGTTAATCCATGGGGCTATCCCCTGCAGCCAGCGCAACATGGAAGAATCGTGCCAGATTTACAACATATTGTTTTGCAAGGATGTGGTTTTGTAACATTGCACAATAAGGGTTGCAAGTCAGTCATAATGCACTCTTATGGTGCTCCATTATGGTGCGTATTTTTGGCTGGCAGGTCGGTGGGTAGTTTTACCGCGATTTCGGGCGATAAAACAATCATTCATTAACGATTGTGTGATGTGATTATTACAGGATGGCAACTTTTGCGGCGGGGTTAAGCAATTTGGTGCGCTAAAATGGTGCAGGTTCCTTCCCCGGGCGGGGAAGAAACCCTCATAAATCGCTATGGATTATTCGATATTAGACTCGATGAACCACAGGAATTTATCCAGATCGCGGGATGCGGCGGTGAAAATATCCGCAGTATCTTCGTCTTTGGCTTCGCCGATGGCTTTACGTACGTCGTTCGCCACGATGCCGTAACGGTCCGCCAGCTCTTTTAAGTGGTCCTGAACGGTGTGAATATCCAGCGGGTAGCTTTTCAGCGGAGTTTTGCTGTTGATGACCTGCGTGGTCCCCAGCGCTACGCCGCCAAGCTGAACGGCACGTTCCGCCATGGTGTCCAGGTGATCGGTCAGGGCAGTACGGAAGCCGTCGAGCATTTCATGGACGGCAATAAAGTTGGCACCGCGCATATTCCAGTGAGCCTGTTTGGTAATCAGAGACAGATCAATGAACTGGATTACCTGACGATTCAGCAGCTCGATGGTGGCTTTTTTCTCGCTATCCGCTACATCATTACGGGTATACAGCAGATTTGTAGATTTGGTTTTTACCAGTTTAGCGGTACTCATAATCATTCATCCTCTTGATGTGTGTTTCCTGATTTCTTACCGGGACTAAGTATAGCACCGGTTTTTAACCTTGCTGGATCAGATAATACCTATCAAACAAATAGCGACGATAAGATGGAAATCACAATATCTATTTTTATCATCACGTTATAAGAAATAACTAAGATGTTTCATAAAAATGAAAATAGTATGAATAACGCAAGAGAATAATTCTTATTCAGGCACGCAATTTGAAAGGAATATAAGTGATTGATCGCAGGTTTTTATTTCCCATGAGCCTGGAGCACACGGGAAATAAATTGATCCAGATTAATTTATATCGACGGTTTTTATCTGAGCCTCGCGTTTAAGCGTTAATGTCGAGCCGACGGATGCCGCGATGATCGACAGCAAAGCCAGCCACTGGACCAGGGTCAGATGTTCGCCCAAAAACAGCATGCCCGAGAGCGCCGCAAGCCCCGGCTCCATACTCATCAGCGTGCCAAAAGTACGCGTCGGCAGACGGGTTAACGCCACCATTTCAAGGGAGTACGGCAGGGCGGTAGACAATATCGCCACGCCCAGCCCCAAAGGAAGAAGCGACCAGTGCCAAAGCGCGCTTCCGGCTTCCCAGGCGCCAATCGGCACGAAGATTACCGCCGCAATCAGCGAACCGATGGCCACCGTTGCCGGGCCGTGATCGGCGCCCGCCTTCTGACCCGACAGGATATACAACGCCCAGCATGCGCCTGCGCCCAGCGCAAAGGCGGCGCCGGTTAAATCGACGTGGGCGATATCCTTTCCGAGAGGCAGAAGAAACCACAGGCCCGTTACCGCCAGCACTACCCAGATAAAGTCGACGGCGCGGCGCGATGAAAACAGCGCTACGGTCAGCGGGCCGGTGAACTCAAGCGCCACGGCGACGCCGAGGGGAATGGTCTGAATGGACAGATAGAAGAGATAGTTCATGGCGCCGAGCGATAAGCCATAGATCAATAGCGGCAGGCGCTGCTCCGCTTTAAAGCGTAAACGCCAGGGTTTGAATACCGCTACCAGAATCAGCGTTCCTAAAGCCAGACGTATCGCCGTCACGCCGGGGGCGCCAACCAGTGGGAAAAGTGATTTGGCAAGCGAAGCACCACCCTGAATCGAGGTCATGGCGATAAGTAGTACAACAATAGGCAGCCAAACGGGCAATTTTCGGGAAGTTAACGGCATCCTGCGTCCTGTCAGTTTATGTCGGGGTGGGTCAAGTTAAGAAAATGATCCTCAGTGTAAAGGAATAACTTATGGCTGGTTGAGTTTTCATTAAGAAAAAAAGGACTACTATGCGATGCCTTATATGTCGGTTTGAGTAAATTTCATTCAGGAAAAATCAAGAATTATCCGAATGACGATTTTATTAAACACGACAATAATTGCGCGGATTTGATGTTAAATAGTTGATATTTTAGTGACATAGCATGTAGTGGAAACGTTGTGTTACATGAAAAGATTCGTTAGACAACACGATTGTCGAAGAGTTTCTCACGCGCTTTTGTTATATTTAAATCTTAGGACTTACTTGAAGCACATTTGAGGTGGATTATGAAAAAAATTGCATGTCTTTCAGCACTGGCTTGTGTTCTGGCCGTTTCCGTAGGTACCGCAGCTGCAGCTACCAGCACCGTAAGCGGCGGCTATGCTCAGAGCGATTATCAGGGCGTTGCTAACAAAGCTAACGGCTTCAACCTGAAATATCGTTACGAAAACGACACCCCACTGGGCTATATCGGTTCCTTCACCTACACCGAAAAAGACCGCACTGAAAATGGCGTTTACAACAAAGGTCAATACTACGGCATCACTGCGGGTCCTGCTTTCCGTCTGAACGACTGGGCAAGCGTCTACGGTGTTGTGGGTGTAGGCTACGGTAAATTCCAGAGCACTGACTACCCGGCAAAATCTGACACCAGCGACTACGGTTTCTCCTACGGCGCAGGTATGCAGTTCAACCCAGTTGAAAACGTTGCTCTGGACGTTTCCTACGAGCAGAGCCGCATCCGTAACGTTGATGTTGGCACCTGGATCGCAGGCGTGGGTTACCGCTTCTAATTCACCCTCCACGGTGAAAATAAAAATCCGCCTCAAGGGGCGGATTTTTTTATGTCCTGAACTCACCTCAACGCGACTTTGTCTCAAAGATATCGCTCTGCAGATGAGTATAGTCCACCTTTTTAAGCTTAAAGTTGGTGATCCAGACGGGACCCGCTTTCTGCTCGGAAATAAAGTTGTACGTTGGGTTCAACCCTTTGGTTTTGATACCCGTCCAGTCGGAGAAGAAATTCAGGAAATCGTTGGCTGAACGGCGCGCTTTAATCAGGCGATGCGATTTATCATCGCTGGAGAGCACCATAAAGGGCACCTGGAAGTTCTGCTGGAACTCATCGTCGTGCGCCAGATATTGCACTTTGGTGCCGCGCTCTTTAAAGGCCAGCCCGTGATCTGAGAAATACACCATCGAGAAAGTCTCGCCGCTGTTTTGCAACTGCTGATAAAGCTGCTTAAGCAGATCGTCAGTCTGCGTCATGCTGTAAAGGTAGCAGGAGGTCTCTTTCGATTGTACAAACTCCGCGTATTTGCCTTGCGTACGGTCGCATGCCTGCGGATGAGAACCCATCAGATGCAGCACAATCAGCTGCGGCGTGGCGCGCCGCGTGGCCAGCACCTGCGCCGTCATCTTCAGCAGCGCTTCATCACGGGTGTTTTTATCCGCCTCAAAATCACCGCTTTTCAGGAAATGCACTTCATCAGCACGTTTTGCAATGCTGGCGATGGCGGTGTCGTATTCGCCAATCTGCCCCTGGTTTGAGAACCACCAGGTCTGAAAACCTGCGCGGTTGGCAAGCGTAACAAAGTTATCCTGATACTGTGGCTTGCCGTCGATAACGCGGTTAAGCGTCATGCCCAACGATTTTTGCGTGGAGCCGCTTGCGGAAATGTAATCAAGAAACAGGTTGCCGTTAACCGAGCTGGCGAACGGCGTATTATTCCAGTGGCCGCCAAAGGCGCCCAGCGCATCGCGGCGCGCGCTTTCGCCAATCACCACCACATAGGTGTGATACTTAGGCTTTACCGCCAGCACGTTCCAGGTGTCTTTCATTTTGGCAAACTCCTGCATGCGGGTTTGCTCATCAAGCACTTCCTGGTTATTCACCACTACGTCTTTAACGAAGCGCACGACCGGATAGCCTGTATCCTTAAATTTAAAGACGCCGCCGTGGGCAAGATTTTGCACCGGCGTGACGAAAAAGCACGCCAGGCTTATCGCAAGACACGAGCTATCAAAATTGCTCCATCCGGCTGTTGGCGTCGCTTTACGGCGCACGGCGATATAGCCCAGCGCCAGAATAAATAACGACACCAGATAGCTGTACCACGGGAAGATGGTCATTATCTCCGTGGATTCTTCAAAGTTGGTGGAATGCAGCGCCAGCAGGGTATTGAAGTTAGGGGCGCCGTAAGCCTGTCCGAAGGGGAAATACATTGCCGCCACCAGGCTGCAAATCGCCACCGTGCCTTTCTGCAGGCGCGGCGCGCGGCGCCACAGCAACAGCAATACGCAGCTGAAAGCGAACGCATAAAGCAGGCTGAATTCATAACCTAAGGCGAAGTTAATAAGCAGGGACTGCAGGAAGTAAAAACCTGTCCACGGGTCAAGCGCGATACCGCGAGCCGTGAGGGTATCTTTAGCCGTTAAATTCATGTTTACCGAATCAACAAAACGCCATGCGAGAACCCTGGCGAAAAGGGTCAAAAACCTGCCTGACAGGCGGAAAAGAAGGGAGAAGGAACCGCATCTGCGAGCCGCTTCATGTGCAGGGCTGCAAGAAGATAGAGCGCATCTGAGAGAAGATCAACTGGTAACCAGAGTGTGTTTTGCGAGGCGGATTGCAAAACGGATAGTTTGTGGGGTTAAAGCGCAGCAAGAGAAGGCTGGCGCGAAAATAACGGAAAACAGTTGTTACAAAAAGAGGGTGCGGAAGGATCTGAAGGACGCGGTTAAAAGAAGGCAGGGCGAGTGCCTACGGCTTAGGTTCTTCGCCCTGTTTAGGTTTGTTGGCAACCCAGTCGCACAACATATTCAGCAGCATTAGCCGCACCTGGAAGGGGGAGTGGGTAAACACGCTCATACACCTCTTAAACTCGTTCATAAGAAATCCTCCTCGTCATTTCTACCACCCTTCTTCCTTTAAGGGCTGACTGCATTACATACAGATATAGCACAGGCTATATTGTATAGCTATGGCTATTTCGTTAATTTTTTGTGGATGCGTGAGCGTGGTTTACAATGGGGCCTTCCGTCGTCGAAGAACGATGCCGCGCCACTGTATGAGGAAGCTCCATGAGCCGTCAGGCAGGTCAAAAGAACAGCGAAAAAGTGACGCAATTACTTAACGTTGAAGAACATGTCGAAGGTTTTCGCCAGGTGCGGGAAGCGCACCGGCGTGAGTTAATTGATGATTACGTCGAACTGATTTCCGATCTTATCCGCGAAGTGGGGGAAGTGCGCCAGGTGGATATGGCCGCGCGCCTCGGGGTTTCGCAGCCAACGGTCGCTAAAATGCTTAAACGTCTGGCAAGCCTGGGCCTGATTGAGCAAATCCCCTGGCGAGGCGTTTTTCTTACCCAGGAAGGGGAGAAACAGGCGCAGCTCAGCCGTGAACGCCATCAGATTGTGGAAAACTTCTTTCTGGCGTTAGGCATTAGCCCGGAAACGGCGCGCATTGATGCCGAAGGTGTCGAGCATCACGTCAGCGAAGAAACCCTTGAAGCGTTCCGCCGCTTTACAGAGCAAAGCGGATTTGGCCAATAAATGTTGAAAACGCTGGTCCGCTCCTTTTTGCGCGATCGTTTCCTTCACCTTTTACTGCTTATCGCAGCGGCGTGCTCTCTGTTCGTGCCGTTTCGCCCGCGCCTGTGGGCCGGTGCTATCGACTGGCACACCATCATCACCCTTGCCGGGCTGATGATGCTCACCAAAGGCGTGGAGCTGAGCGGCTATTTCGACGTGCTGGGCCGCCGGATGGTGAAGCGCTTTGGCAGCGAGCGGCAGCTGGCGATATTTATGGTCAGCGCGGCGGCGGCGCTTTCCACCTTTCTAACTAACGACGTGGCGCTGTTTATCATCGTGCCGCTGACCATCACGCTGAAAAAACTCTGTTCGATACCGGTGACCCGTTTGATTATCTTCGAGGCGCTGGCGGTAAACGCCGGTTCGCTTCTCACGCCCATCGGCAACCCGCAAAACATCCTGTTATGGGGTCGCTCCGGCCTTTCCTTTAGCGCCTTTAGCGGGCAGATGGCTCCGCTGGCGGCGGCGATGACGGCAAGCCTGCTGGCGCTGTGCTGGTTCTGCTTCCCGAAAAAGGCATTGAACTATCGCGGGCACGACAGGATCCACGACTGGCAGCCGCGTCTGGTTTACGCAAGCGTTGCGCTGTATCTGGTGTTTATCGTTTCGCTTGAGCTAAAGCAGGAGATCTGGGGGCTGGCTCTTGTGGCGCTGGGTTTTTGCGTTGTTGCCCGACGAATACTGTTAAGCATCGACTGGAGCCTGCTGCTGGTCTTTATGGCGATGTTTATCGACGTCCACTTAATGACCCGGCTGCCGGTGCTTGAGCATGCGCTACAGGGCGTAAGCCAGCTTTCGCAGGGCGGCCTGTTCGCGCTGGGCATTATTCTTTCGCAGATTATCAGCAATGTGCCCGCAACTATTCTGCTGCTGAATTACGTGCCGGCCTCCGTGCTGTTGGCGTTTGCCGTCAACATCGGCGGTTTCGGCCTGCTGCCGGGTTCGCTTGCTAATCTTATCGCGCTGCGCATGGCTAACGACCGGCGCATCTGGGTGCGATTCCACTACTATTCGCTGCCGATGCTGCTCTGGGCGGCGCTGGTGGGATACGGTTTAGTCAGGCTGTTGGCCCAGGATTAGTACCAATCGTCAGTTTTTCCTGGCAAATGTATAGCAAGCTCCTAAATTTACTAAACGGTAAATTTTTTTGTGACGCAGATAACGCGTAGCAGGACGACTGGCAAACATATGGCAGATCAAAACGACAAGTCTGATAACGGCGAAGAGCAGCAAAACAGCGACGCTCAAAAAGATAATAATCAAAAAGACGACACTCAAAACGAGAACAATCAAAACGAGAACAATCAAAACGACGAAAAAAAACGCCCCGGCAAAAAACCGCTGATTATTCTGGGCATCGTCGTGGTGGTCATGGTTATCGTGGCGGCAGTATGGTGGTTTCTGACCCGTAACGAAGAGACTACCGACGATGCTTTCACCGAAGGTAACGCGGTGACCATCGCCCCGAAAGTGGCGGGCTACGTTACGGAATTACACGTTAGCGATAACCAGCGGGTGCATAAAGGCGATCTGCTGGTGGTTATCGATCCGCGGGATGCCGCCGCGCAGCGCGACCAGGCCCGGGCGCAGGTCGGCCTTGCGGAGTCACAGCTGCATCAGGCGCAGGCCCAGCTCGAACTGGCGAAAGTGCAGTATCCGGCCCAGCGCGATCAGGCGCAGGCGCAGGTCGCCAAAGCGGAAGCGGATTTAGCCAACGCCCGCGCGGAATACAAACGCCAGCGCGGGGTGGATCCACGCGCCAC
Source organism: Enterobacter sp. R1(2018) (assembly GCF_003628475.1). Taxonomy (GTDB): domain Bacteria; phylum Pseudomonadota; class Gammaproteobacteria; order Enterobacterales; family Enterobacteriaceae; genus Dryocola. The sequence goes on from NZ_RCAA01000035.1 coordinate 59,391, forward strand.
TTCCCAGCAGAACATCGATACCGCCAGCGCGCAGCTGCGTTCAGCGGAGGCCGGCGCGGCCAACGCCCGTGCGCAGCTGGAGGTCGCAAACCAGGTCAAACTGCAAATCCGCCAGCAGGAAACCAACGTGGAAGCCCGCGCCCGTCAGGTGGATCAGGCCAAAGCCCAGCTTGAGACGGCAGAGCTGAATCTCTCTTATACCCAGGTACGCGCGCCGTTTGACGGCTTTGTCACGCTGCGTAACGTGCAGCTCGGCTCGCTGGTGCAGGCCGGAACGGCGCTGTTTTCAGTGGTTTCCCCGGATATCTGGGTCACCGCGAACTTCAAAGAGTCCCAGCTGGAAAGAATGCGTCCGGGTAATAAGGTGCAGCTTAGCGTGGATGCTTATCCGGATATGGAGCTGGAAGGGCATATCGACAGCATTCAGCAGGGCAGCGGCTCACGCTTCTCGGCCTTCCCGGCGGAGAACGCCACCGGCAACTTTGTGAAAATCGTGCAGCGCGTGCCGGTGAAAATTGTGATTGATAAAGGGCTGGATGCGAATCATCCGCTGCCGCTCGGGCTGTCCGTTGAACCGAAGGTAACGGTCGAATGAGTGACATGGCCGCTGAGCATCACGATAACTGGAAGCCCGCCAGTAATCCGTGGGCGGTGGCGATAGTCGTCACGCTTGCGGTATTTATGGAAATTCTCGATACCACCATCGTCAACGTGGCGCTGCCGCACGTCGCGGGTTCGCTCTCCTCAAGCTATGACGAATCCACCTGGGTACTCACCTCCTACCTGGTGGCAAACGGCATCGTGCTGCCTATTTCCGCTTTCTTAAGCCGTCTGTTCGGCCGCAAGCAGTTCTTTTTAATCTGCATCGTGATGTTTACTATCTGCTCGTTTTTGTGCGGTATTGCAACCGAGCTGTGGGAAATTATTTTGTTCCGCGTGATGCAGGGCTTCTTCGGCGGCGGTTTACAGCCTACGCAGCAGTCGGTGCTGCTGGATTACTTCAAGCCGGAAGATCGCGGCAAAGCGTTCGGGCTGTCGTCGATTGCGATTATCGTCGCGCCCGTACTCGGCCCGACGCTCGGCGGATGGATAACCGACAACTATTCCTGGCGCTGGGTGTTTTTCATCAATATCCCGGTGGGTATCGTTACGGTGCTGGCGATTTATCAGCTGCTGGAAGACCCGCCGTGGGAGCGCAAATCTGAAGAGAAACTCACCGTCGACTGGACCGGCATCGGTCTTATCGCGCTAGGCCTCGGCTGCCTGCAGGTCATGCTCGATCGCGGCGAAGACGACGACTGGTTTTACTCGAACTTTATCCGCACCTTCGCCGTGCTGACGATAATCGGCATCATCGGAGCGATTTTCTGGCTCGTCTACGCCAAAAAGCCGGTGGTGGATTTGCGCTGCATGAAGGATAAAAACTTTGCCGTTTCCAGCATGCTGATGGCGGGAATGGCGATGATTCTGTACGGCAGCTCGGTGGTTATTCCACAGCTTGCCCAGCAGGATTTGGGCTATACCGCCACCTGGTCAGGCCTTGTGCTTTCGCCCGGCGCGGTGCTTATCGTGCTGACCATTCCGCTGGTGATCAAGCTGATGCCGGTTGTGCAGACGCGCTGGATTATCGCCTTCGGCTTCAGCTGCCTCGCCGCGTCGTTTTTCTGGTCGCGCAACCTGACGCCGAACGTCGATTTTGAAACGCTGGTGCTATTCCGCAGCGCGCAGTCCTTTGGACTGGGCTTCTTATTCGTGCCGCTCACCACCATTGCGTTTATTACCATCCCCCGCAGGCTGAACGCCGACGCGGCGGCGCTGTTCACCATGTTCCGTAACGTGGCGGGTTCAATAGGCATTTCGCTTTCAACGGCGGCGATTACCGAACGGGCGCAGGCGCACAGCGCCCATCTCAGTACCCATATGAACCCGTTCGACGAGCAGTTTCAGCAGGCCATCAGAAGCGGCGCGCAGGCGATTCGGAACTTCACGACGCAGATTGGCGACCCGACCGGTCTCGCCACCGGTCAGCTTTATAAAACGATGATTGAACAGTCGCGCATTCTCGCCTACATCGACGTGTTCACTATTCTGAGCGTCGTGGCTTTGCTGCTGATCCCATTATGTTTATTGCTTTCGCCGGTGAAGAGCGAAGGTGCTGCAGGAGCGCATTGATATGAACAGGAGAATGTGGATGTCCACGCTGGCGCTGCTGGTGTCCGGCTGTGCCGTCGGGCCGGATTATCAGCCGGCCAGGCCGCAAACGCCCGCAAGCTTTAACGATACGGCCAACCAGAACGCGCCGGGCGTGGCTTCGCGCGCGCAAACCACCGCAACCGATCCGCGCTGGTGGAAAAGTTTTCACTCCCCGCAGCTTGATAGCCTGGTCGAGCGGGCCATCGCCGGCAATTTATCCCTGCAGCAGACCGTGCTGCGCATTGCCGGAGCGCGTGAGCAAATTACCCAGGCGGGCGGCGCGTTTTACCCGAGCGTTAACGGCAGCGCGAGCGTTACGCGTCAGCAGCTGGGGCTGGAGGGCGAATTAAAATCCCATGGCGTCTACGATCAGCTTAACGATGCCGATCCTTCCCTGAACGGCGCCCTCGATCCTTTAACCAAGCCGATAACGCTCTACCAGGGAAGCTTTGACGCCAGCTGGGAGCTGGATTTGTGGGGCAAGGTACGTCGCCAGGTCGAAGCGGCGAAAGCCCAGCAGGATGCGGCAATCGAACAGCGCAACGACGCGCTGGTATCGCTTGAGGCGGAAGTGGCCCGCGCATGGCTGCAGCTGCGCGGGGCGCAAAGCGTGATACAGACGCTGCAAACGCAAATCGACACGGCGCAGCAGACGCTTGAGCTAACCACCAGCCGCCAGAAAGGCGGGCTGTCCCCGCAGATGGACGTGGAAAACGCGCGCGCCCAGCTTGGCAATCTTCAGGCGCAGCTGCCGCAGTATCAGGCGCAGGAACGCCAGGCGATGAACGGACTGGCGGTGCTGCTGGGCAAGCCGCCGGGCGCGCTTGACCGGGAGCTGGC
>NZ_RCAA01000035.1:62497-87667 GCF_003628475.1 Enterobacter sp. R1(2018)
AAACAGGCGTTGCCGAAGCTGCCGGATATCGTGTCCGTGGGCATTCCCGCAAACCTCGCCCGGCGTCGTCCGGACGTGCGTGAAGCGGAAGCCAATCTTCATGCGGCAACCGCGCAAATCGGCGTATCCGTGGCCCAGCTTTTCCCGTCGCTTTCACTGACCGGGCAGTTGGGTTTACGTAATGACGAGTCGGGTTATTTACTTGACTGGGCCAGCCATTTTTACAGCTTCGGCCCGCAGGTTTCGATACCGATTTTCCAGGGTGGCCGCCTTGTTTCCAGCGTAAAGGTCGCGCGCGCGCAGCAGGGCAGCGCGGTGCTGCAGTATCGTCAGACCGTACTGACCGCCTTGCAGGATGTGGAAAACGCGCTGGTGAGCTATCGCACCGATCAGCAGCGTGAAGCGGGACTGGAACAGACTACGCAGTCGCTGCAGACCGCGTTCGATCTGGCCAGCGACAGCTATCGCAAAGGCATCGCCACCTTTATCGATGTGCTGGACGCCCAGCGGCAGCTGGCCCAGGCCGAGCAGCAGCGCGCCCAGGCGCGGGTGCAAAGCAGCATTGATTTAGTTGCCCTGTATAAAGCTCTCGGCGGCGGCTGGGAGTCGTATCAGCAGGTAAATCTGCCCGATTATTCCGTATTCGGCGACGCGCCGCGCGGCTAGATTTTTGCAGAATCGGGCAAGGAATGGGTAGAAATCCACCATTTCAGAAAGGGAAAGTGGGCGTATAACTGTCAGGCCGTTGAAGAAAAACTATCTGAAACCCTGAACATGAGGTCACCACTATGCGTTATAAAAAACTTGGTAACACCGGTCTGTTTGTTTCGGAGCTATGCCTTGGCACCATGACCTTCGGTGGCGAGGGCGGCATGTGGGGCAAGATAGGCAACCTTGCCCAGTCCGACGCGGAAAAGCTGGTCGGCGGCGCGCTGGATGCGGGTATCAACTTTATTGATACCGCGAACGTTTACTCCGAAGGACGCTCGGAGATTATTACCGGCCAGGCGCTCAAAAATCTCAAGGTCCCGCGTGAAAACGTGGTGGTGGCTACCAAAGTGTTCGGTGAAACCGGCACCGGCGCCACCAACTCCCGCGGTTCATCACGCTACCACATCATAAACAGCGTGAAAGACAGCCTGCAGCGCCTGCAGCTTGACCATATCGATCTTTACCAGCTGCACGGCTTTGATCCGGCCACGCCTATCGAAGAAACCCTGCGGGCGCTGGATACGCTGGTGCAGCATGGGCATGTGCGCTACATAGGCGTGTCGAACTGGGCCGCGTGGCAAATCATGAAGGCGCTGGGGATTTCCGAACGCCTGGGACTTGCGCGCTTCGCATCGCTGCAGGCTTACTACACCATCGCCGGACGCGATCTTGAACGCGAGCTGGTGCCTATGCTGCAAAGCGAAGGTGTCGGTCTGATGGTCTGGAGTCCGCTGGCGGGCGGCCTGCTGAGCGGCAAATACGGCCGCGACGGCAAGGCCGAAGAGGGCAGCCGCCGCATTGAGTTCGACTTCCCGCCGGTCAACAAAGATCGCGCCTTCGACTGCGTGGATGTGATGCGTGAAATCGCAGACGGCAAAGGCGTTTCCGTGGCGCAGGTCGCGCTCGCCTGGCTGCTGCATCAGCAGGTGGTCAGCAGCGTGATTATCGGCGCTAAGCGAGTCGAGCAGCTTAACGATAATATCGCCGCGACGCAGATTCGCTTTACCGACGATGAGCTGCAGAAGCTGGATGCCGTCAGTGAGTTACCGCGGGAATACCCGGGCTGGATGCTGGAGCGGCAGGGAGAGTATCGTCGTAACCAGCTGAAATAATCGGGCGGCGCTGCGCTTATCCGCCCTGCGTTTATTTTGGGTAGATGAGCGCTGGCCGCCGTTTTTTCGCGAAGCGTTTTAGCGGTTAAAGGGCGCTTCGCGCTTCAGCACTTTATCAATCACTTCCAGCACGCCTTCCGCGTTGTTATGGCCGGTCTGGAAGCGTGCAACCTGCTTAATTTTGTCCGGCGCGTTCGCCATCGCAAAGCCGAAGCCTGCCTGGCACAGCATCTCAATGTCGTTACCGCCGTCGCCGAACGTCACCACCTCGCCGTCGTGAATATGCCATTTTTCCTGCAGAATCCGCAGCCCGTTGGCTTTATGAACGCCCGGGATTATCAGATCAATGGAGCCGTGGCCGCTGGAGACGGGGACGACGATGCCTTCCAGAATCGCGGTCAGGGAATCCATGGTATCGGCGAGTAAATCATCCGGCAGGTTAAGGGCGAATTTAAAAATCACGTCGTCCGGATGGGCGAAATTATCCACCAGCTCCAGGCGATGGTAGTACCTGCCCGCCATCTGCCTGAACGCTTCAGAATAGCTGCTCAGCGTGTAGCCGCTGCGCTTGCCGCAGACGATGACGGCCACCTGAGGCAGCGTCAGCAGATGGTTAATCACCGTATCGTACTGCTGTTTCGTCAGCGCGCCGTTGAATATGTCCTCGCCTTCGCTTACCACCCAGCCGCCGTTATCCGCCACGAACGAAATTTCATGCTCGATTCCCGGAAAGAACGATTTGAGCTGGTAATACTGGTTACCGCTGGCGACGACAAAACGAATGCCTTGCTCTTTCATCTGCCTGTACTGTTCGGCAAAGCGCGCACGATTATAGTTTTTGCTGTCGTCGAGAAAAGTGCCATCCATGTCTACGGCAATTAGTTTTATGCTCATCGAATCCTCCGTTGAATTGCGTCAGTCGTTATTCTGTATCACTTGCCAGCCGGGTGCACGGCGAGGGTTTTGCCACGGCGCGGGCAACCAGCGCGGCGACCATCATCAGCGCGAGTACCACCAGCATAGCAAGGCGTAACCCATAATGTTCGCCGAGGAAGCCAAGCAGCGGTGGCCCGACGAGAAAAGCAACGTAGCCCGAAGCGGCAACCACGCTTACGCGGGTCGCCGGATCCGGCCCGGTATCGCCCGCGGCGGAAATCGTCAGCGGGAAACCAAGGGAGGTGCCCAGTCCCCATAAAATGACCGATACGCCGGCGAGGAAGGAGCTGTCGACAAAGATGATCATGCCGATGCCGAGAATGCCCATCAGCGCACAGGCCCGCACTACCGTCACGCGGCTGTAGCGGTCGATAAACCAGCCGCCGGTGAAGCGCCCAACGGTCATGCCCAGCGTGAAGCCAACGTAAATCAGCGAGCCGGATGTCGGGCTAAAGCCATGTCCGTCGACCATCAGCAACGGCAGCCAGTCGTTGGCCGAACCTTCGGCAAAGGCCATCGCCAGCACGATAGTGCCAATCAGCAGCAGCTGAATATCTTTATAAAAAGGCGGGTGCGGCTCGGCCGGATTTGCGGCCTCGCCCTTGGGATTTTCTTTGCCGACGCCGTGCGGGATGGCGCGGATAGCGACAGCAATCGGCACGATGACCAGCAGGCCAATCAGCAGCAAATGGCTGAAGGCGACGAAGTTAATGGCCGTGAGGCTCATACCGATGCCCGCGCCCACCAGCGTGCCAAGGCTGTAAAAACCGTGCATCATCGGCAGCACGGTCTTTTTCATCAGTCCTTCGACAATGGCGCCTTCCACATTCATCGCCACTTCGGACGAGCCAAGCCCCATTCCCAGCACCGCAAGGCCCAGCGCAAAGAGAACCGGCGACGAGAAGAACAGCGCGCTGCCCATACCCAGCATGCCGGCGACCATCAGCGTCATGCCGCTGCGGATAATATTGTGCGTGCCGAAGCGTTTAACCAGCCAGCCGGAGCATAAAATACCGCTCATTGAGCCGACGGAGAGGCCAAACAGCACGATGCCCATGCCAGCGGTGGAAACGCTCAGCGTGTCGCGGATGGCCGGGGTGCGCGTGGCCCAGGAAGCCATCACCAGGCCGGGCAGAAAGAAGAAGGCGAACAGCGCCCAGGTGCGATGCAATAAGGCTTTTCTTTGGGTCGGAGCGGCAGGCATGGGCGGGACCAGTAGGTAAAGTAAGACGGATGTCATTTACCCTAGCAAGAATGTGTACATTTGTACATAATCACCCACAGACTCTTTTCTCCGCCGCCGATAAGGCTTTTAACAGGACTTAGCATGAGCAAAGCACCACGGCGCAACGATCCTGACCGGCGCGCCCGCATCCTGCAGGCCACGCTGGATATGCTGGTAGAACACGGCGTCAGCCATATCACGCACCGAAAAATCGCGGAAGCGGCGGGCGTATCGCTGGGATCGATGACCTACTATTTTGACGGCATCGACTCGCTGTTGAGCGAAGCCTTTACTCAATTCGCGCTTGGCATGTCGGAGAGCTATCGCGCGCGGCTTGAAGGGGCAAAAAACGCGGAGGAGGCCTGCGAGGTCATCGTTGACATGATTTGCGGCGAGGAGATCGCCACCTCTTACAATCTGCAGGTGATGTACCAGCTTTATGCCTACGCCAATCGCACGCCGCCGCTCAAAACCATCATGCAGGACTGGATGAAGCGCAGCCAGCAGGCGTTAGAAGCCTTCTTCGATCCTATTACCGCCCGCACGCTGGATGCCTTTATCGAAGGCATGACGCTGCACTATGTCACCGATCGCGAACCGATGAGCCGCGAAGATCTCACCCGCATGGTCGCGAAAATCGTACGCTAAATCTGGCAGGTGATTTTTTGGCGTTTGCCAGCTAGAGTTTGAAGCAGTTTCTTCACGCGAGCTTCACGCCAATGTAGTTGTTCCTTTACCGATAACCACGGCTTTCAACCGACTTTACCGTCGGCCACTTACCTGTGCTTGTTGATAAGGGATACCTATGTTTTTTCTTATTCTCCACTGCCTGCGGAAATACCGCTGGTTTGCGCTGCTCGGCGGCGCGCGGCTGCTCTCTTCGGTGGGCAACGGCCTTACCTACGTTATCGTTTTTGGCAAGCTTCTCACGCTTGCGGCAAAACCTTCATCGTTGACCCTGGCCTATATACTGGCGTTGGCGCCGGGCATTCCGGGCAGCATGCTGGCTGAAAAACTGCTCAAGCGAATGCCGCTTATTCCCATTGTGATACTTAGTGAACTGCTCGGGCTCGGCGGGCTCGTTTTCCCGCTGTGTTCTTTATACAGCGACAACCACATTCTGCTGTTGTTAAGCCAGGCCGTAGTGGCGTTCGCCGGCGGCATGATGGTGCCGGTGCTAAGTCAGCTTCTGAAAAATGGCCTGCAACCGGCAGAGCTTGCGGCGGCTTCAGGTTTGGAGACGCTGATCTTTGCGGCAAACGTAATCCTTGGCATCGGTATCGGCACGCTTCTTTACGGGCGCTTGCCCGCAGCGGCACTCTTGGCTCTCGATGCATTGAGTTTTGTCTTCGCTATTGTTCTGCTTTTTGCGGCGCATCGAACTTACAAGACTGTCGGGCGGCAGGAGAATGCGCAGGTTAGCGGCAGGCTCAGATGGCGCGAGCTTAATGAGCTCCAGCGCCGCAGCCTGCTGTTGCTGCCCGCCCTCGCGCTGGTAGGCGCACCGGCAATGGCGCTGCTTCCCGCGCTGGCGCCGCATTTTAGCGGCGAGGTTACGGATACGGGATTAATGCTGCTTTTAGCACGCAGTTTCGGACAGCTGATCGGACCATTATTACTGTCGGAGGCGCAGCTGGCGCGTCAGAGCGGCAAACTGCATGCGCCGGTGTTTTTCCTCGCGCTGTTCATCTGCTGCTATGTACTGGTTTCGGTAACGCACAGCCAGGGGCTGGCCATGCTGCTGATTGTAGCGGCGCATATCTTCACTAATATCGTTTACGTCCTGGCGACGTTAAATATTATGCGAACTTTCCCCGCCGTCTTAACCGGCACGGCAATGGCGAAATCATGGCGCCTGCAACTGGCGATCACCATGGTTTTACCGGTTATAGCAGGCTTCGCCGCAGACAGTTATGACCCCGCCTGGGTGTTATATCTCTGCTCTGGTAGTGGGCTTGTGTCGGTAATAATGATGCTGACGGTGAATCATTTTTTGAGACGCGGAAGGGACCGTGATTTGAATTCAGAAGAGAACGGATAATGCTTTGAAGAAATGGTTTTTTAGGCAATAAAAAACCCATCAACCTTGAACCAAAGAGGCGGGGTTGATGGGCTCCACAAATTGGGGACATCAAAGAAAAGCAGTGGCACTAATTAAGACTAGCGCCCGAACAAAAAGTTCTGTCCGTCATAAAAAAAATCTATTTTTCTTTGTCTATGATGCCGATCACAAACCGGGCCATACGATAACGATGAGCGTACCTGCAAGGGTTAACAGCACGTTAGCGATGGCGTAGGTGCCCGCATAGCCCAGCGCCGGGATGTTGCTACGCGCCACATCGCTGATGATTTCCATCGCTGGCGCACAGGTACGGGCGCCCATCATCGCCCCAAAGAGCAGGGCGCGGTTCATACGCAGAACGTAGGCGCCGAACAGGAAGCAAATCACTACCGGCACGAGGCTGACAATCAGACCGGCAATCAGCATCTGTCCGCCCACCGCGCCAACGTGGCCGATGCCGCTGCCTGCGCTCAGGCCTACGCCGGCCATAAAGACCATCAGGCCAAACTCTTTCACCATGTTCAGCGCACCCTGCGGGATATAGCCGAAGGTCGGATGGTTGGCGCGCAGGAAGCCCAGCATAATGCCCGCGAACAGCAGGCCGGCGGCGTTGCCGATACCGAAGCTGAACGAACTGAACTGGAAGGTGATCATCCCAATCATCAGGCCGATAATAAAGAAGGCGCAGAAGGCGAGCAGGTCGGTTATCTGGCTGTGAATCGAGATAAAGCCAATGCGTTCCGCAACGGTTTTCACACGCCGCGCATCGCCGCTGACCTGCAGCACATCGCCTTTGTTGAGCACGATATTATCGTCGATAGGCATCTCAATCTGGCTGCGGATAACGCGGTTCAGGAAGCAGCCGTGATCGGTTAGTTTTAACTGACCCAGGCGGCGGCCGACGGCATTATGGTTTTTTACCACGATCTCTTCGGTGACGATGCGCATGTCCAGCAGGTCGCGATCGAATACTTCTTTACCGTTACGAAAGCTTGGGTCGAGGCGGGAGTGGGCATCGGGGTAGCCGACAAGAGCGATTTCATCGCCTTTTTGCAGCACCGCATCGCCATCCGGGTTTGCCAGGATGCCGTTGCGGCGAATACGTTCTATATAGCAGCCGGTCTGGCGATAAATCCCCAGCTCGCGCAGGTTTTTGCCGTCTGCCCAGGCGACCAGCTCGGATCCAACGCGGTAGGCGCGGATAACGGGTAGGTAAACTTTCCGTGACGCATCCGTATCCAGACCGCGTTCGCGGGCAATTTGCTGCGCGCTGGTCTGCAGATCCTGGTGCTGCAGCTTTGGCAAATAGCGAGCGCCGACAATCAGGCTAACCAAACCGATAAGATAGGTAAGGGCGTAGCCGAGGCTCAGATGATCGAGCGACGCGGCGAGGACGTCTCCCGCCATGCCTGAATGGCGTAGCGTATCCCCGGCGCCAACCAGTACGGGCGTTGAGGTCATGGAGCCCGCCAGCATCCCGGCGGTCAGGCCGATATCCCATCCGAACAGCTTGCCGAGTCCCAGGGCAAGCAGCATCGCGCTGCCCACCATAACCAACGCCAGCATCAGGTAGTTTTTGCCGTCGCGAAAGAAAATAGAGAAAAAGTTTGGTCCGGCTTCCACGCCGACGCAAAAAATAAACAGCATAAACCCAAGATTTAGGGCGTCGGTGTTAATGGCGAAGTGTTGCTGTCCCAGCAATAAAGAGACGACTAAAACACCAATGGAATTACCCAGTTGGACTGAACCAAGGCGTAATTTACCCAGGCACAACCCTAAGGTTAGCACCACAAATAATAACAGGATGTAATTCCCGTTTAACAAATCTGCGACGTTTATATTCACGAAGACTAACTTCTTGTTTACCAGTAAGTTGTTGAAAGGGAAAGTTTTTTGCGTTAAGGTTTTTCTCGATTAGTGCGTTAAACAATGCCTTTGAAGAGCATTAAAATAACACAGACCAGACCTTAACAACGGCCGCTAGTTTAATCGTTATGAAGATTAACGGCTAGTGAGAATAGTGTGCTGATTACAGCGGGCATTTTTGGCATGGATAGCCACGACTTTATCTGACTTGGGGCTCTTTGTGCTGCAAAGAGTGAGGATTTATTGGTTCGATACGGGTGACCAGAAGGAGAAGGTATGTACAGGCGTGGACCACGCTGGTTAGGGATAATCTGCTGCTTTGTGCTCTTTACTCTGATTTTCCTGTCGCTGCATTTAAACGTGACGGGCCGTTTTATTGCCACCGGCCATTTGGAGCTGGGATTTTTATTTTTCATTTTACCCGGCGCGATAGCCAGTTTTATTGCGAAAGAGGAAAAGGTGGTTGGGCCGCTTACCGGCGCAATGCTGGCCCTGCCGCTTTGCCTGGTACTGGTGCATACCATATTAACGCCGGTCCGTTCGTTCTGGCAGGAAATAGCCTGGCTGTGCAGCGCGGTATTCTGGACGTCGCTGGGCTCGCTGTGCTTTTTACTGCTCAACATGCTGCGCAGACGACGCTAAGGCATAAAAAAAACCGGCTCTGAAAGCCGGTTTTTTTATTGCTTATTCCGCGCTCTGGAACAAAGCCAGATGTTCTTTCGCATAAGCTTCAAAATCGGTGCAGCCGCCAATGTGTTTCTGGTCGAGGAAAATCTGCGGTACGGTTTCAACCGGTTTACCCACGGTTTTTTCCAGATCGGCTTTGGTGATCCCTTCAGCGTGGATATCAACGTAGCGGAAGTTAAAGTCGTCACGCTCGGCGGTCAGTTTCTCAGCCAGCTCTTTAGCACGAACGCAATACGGGCAGCCAGGGCGGCCAAAAATTACTGCAAACATGGTATCTCCTTAGTTTTTGTGGCCGATTCGAACCGGCGAATGGGGAGCATAATGCCGTTAACTTACCCTTTTGAAAAGCAGGTCCTGCCTGTTAGTTTGATACTCAACGCCTATGGCGGGCATCCTTACAGGCGGCTAATCAGGATATAATAAGGCGCTAACTGCCTCTGGAGGTAAAGGATGCGTTCACTCGGTGCGTTGCCCAGGCCGGTAATACTGCTCGAAGTTATTGGAATCGGCTTTTTGCTTCTTTCCTATCTTTCCCTGCACGGCTACGTCTCGCTACCGGCACCAATCGGTAGTGCGGGCGCGGCCATTGTCATGGTATTTTTGGGCATTGCGCTGATGATCCCTGCGGCAGCGCTGATGGTATGGGCCATGGCGCAAAACATTGCTCCGCTGTTGACCAGGGGCCAGCTGACCGAAGATAAATCGCCAACCGATAAAACAAAGGAAAAACGAGATGACGCCGACCATTGATTTGCTATGCGCCCACCGCTCTATTCGCAAGTTCACCGCTGAGCCCATCACCGACGAGCAGCGCGCGGCGATTATAGCCAGTGCCCAGTCGGCCTCCAGCTCCAGTTTTTTGCAATGTAGTTCGATAGTTCGTATTACCGATAAAGCGATGCGCGAACAGCTTGTAACGCTTACCGGCGGACAGCCGCACGTGGCGCAGGCCGCGGAGTTTTGGGTGTTTTGCGCCGATTTCAACCGCCTGTTGCAGATTTGTTCGGATGCGCAGCTGGGCCTTGCTGAACAGCTGTTATTAGGCGCGGTGGATACCGCAATGATGGGGCAGAATGCTTTTACCGCCGCCGAATCCCTGGGGCTGGGCGGCGTTTATATCGGCGGCATTCGTAATAGCATCGAAGCGGTAACCGAACTGCTGGGCCTGCCAAAATATGTGCTGCCGCTGTTTGGCCTGTGTCTCGGCTGGCCCGATCAGGATCACGGGATAAAACCGCGCATGCCCGCCGGTTTGCTGGTGCATGAAAATCACTACCGGCCGGTTGATAAAGCGCTGCTCGAACAGTACGACGAGGAGATGGCGCAGTACTACCTTTCCCGCGACAGCAACGCGCGCCGCGATACCTGGAGCGACCACATTCGCCGCACCCTGATCAAAGAGAGCCGTCCTTTTATTCTGGATTATTTGCACAAGCAGGGCTGGGCTACGCGCTAACGGCGACGGCGGTGATATGATAAGCGCGCCGTTATTATCAGACTGCAAACGCTGAGGTGCAGGGTGAAAATCGCCATTTTGTCCCGGGATGGAACGCTTTATTCATGTAAACGCCTGCGTGAGGCGGCGTTGCGCCGCGGCCACGCGGTGGAAATTATCGATCCGCTGTCATGCTATATGAACATCAACCCGGCGGCCCCGTCGGTGCATTACAAGGGCCGTCAGCTTCCTCATTACGACGCGGTGATCCCGCGCATCGGCTCGGCCATTACCTTTTACGGTACGGCCGTGCTGCGTCAGTTTGAGATGCTGGGAAGCTATCCGCTTAACGAATCCGTCGCCATTACGCGAGCGCGCGATAAGCTGCGTTCGCTGCAGCTGCTGGCTCGTCAGGGGATTGATCTGCCGGTAACCGGCTTTGCCCATTCTCCGGATGACACCAGCGATCTGATCGATATGGTGGGCGGCGCGCCGCTGGTGGTGAAGCTGGTGGAAGGCACCCAGGGAATTGGCGTGGTGCTGGCGGAAACCCGCCAGGCTGCCGAAAGCGTTATTGATGCGTTTCGCGGGCTGAATGCGCATATCCTGGTGCAGGAATACATTAAGGAAGCGAAAGGGGCGGATATCCGCTGCCTGGTGGTCGGCAATGAGGTCGTGGCGGCCATTGAACGGCAGGCGAAACCCGGCGACTTCCGGTCGAATCTACATCGCGGCGGCCAGGCAAACCAGGTCACCATTAGCGAACGCGAGCGTGAAATTGCTTTGCAGGCGGCGACGACTTTAGGGCTCGACGTGGCGGGGGTGGATATTCTGCGCGCCAGCCGCGGCCCGCTGGTCATGGAGGTTAACGCCTCCCCTGGACTGGAAGGCATTGAAAAGACAAGCGGCGTTGATATCGCGACGCTTATGATCAAATGGATAGAGCTGCAGGCGCAGCCCGGCTTTTGTCTGAAAACCGGCGGCTGAGTCCTTATCCGGCGCATAAACACCGCCGGACCGGGCGCATAAACATAGTATGAAGCGCCATTTTTGCGTAAGCTATGGCGCGACTTTAACCATCTTTAAGAGGCATCTGCATTTATGGATTCACTCGTTGTCCCTACTCTGGACACCTTACGCCGCTGGCTGGATGAAATTGGCGTGACTATTTTCGAGTGCGATACCTGCCAGGCGCTGCATTTGCCGCATATGCAGAATTTCGATGGGGTTTACGATGCCAAAATCGATCTGGTTGATAATATCGTGCTGTTTTCGGCGCTTGCTGAGGTAAAACCTTCCGCTTTGCTGCCGCTGGCCTCCGATCTCTCTTCGATTAACGCAAGCTCGCTTACCGTGAAAGCTTTTCTTGACGTGCAGGATGATAATCTGCCGAAGTTGGTGGTCTGTCAGTCGCTGCAGGCGGCGGTGGGCATTACGCGCGATCAGTTTGCCGCCTTCGTAAAACAGAGCGAAGAGCAGATCTCCATGGTCATCCTGGAAGCCTGCGCAAACCAGCTGCTGTATATCTCAGAAGAAGAAGAGCCGGTCGGCACGGCTATTCAAACTCACTTTCTCCACTAACCGCGGCTTAATCAGGCGCAGTGGCTGCCAGGCTCGCTGCGTTCTGCGAATTTTTATTCTGCATTAATCGCTAATAATCAGCATTATTCCCTTCACTCATCCCTTCCGCGACCGATCTCATAGACCAAATATCCTTAAAAAATTGATAAAAGGCGTTTTTTTCTCCGGGCTCTGTTCGCCAACCCTGGCTACAGTTATTCTTGCGGGGCTGCCAAAAGCGTGCAACGTCTGCAGAAAATGTCTGGCTGTTTTTTTACTGCAGACTGAATAGAGATGCATGATTCTTGCATGTCTCGAATGTGAGAACTTCACGCGTATAAGCCGTATTGAGTAAATTAAGCCCGCGCCTGCGGGGTTTTACCCTTTATTCAGAAGGAATGAGATATGTTCGCCCAACGTAAAAAATGGTTGTCGGCTTTGGTTGCGGGTGCGCTGATGGCGGTATCTGCCTCAACGCTTTCGGCAGAACAAAAGACGCTGCACGTCTATAACTGGTCTGACTATATCGCGCC
This sequence comes from Enterobacter sp. R1(2018), assembly GCF_003628475.1. Classification (GTDB taxonomy): domain Bacteria; phylum Pseudomonadota; class Gammaproteobacteria; order Enterobacterales; family Enterobacteriaceae; genus Dryocola. The sequence goes on from NZ_RCAA01000035.1 coordinate 74,625, forward strand.
GGACACGCTGGCAAACTTCACCAAAGAAACCGGCATTAAAGTGGTGTACGACGTTTTCGACTCTAACGAAGTGCTCGAAGGGAAGCTGATGGCCGGCAGCACCGGTTACGATCTTGTGGTGCCTTCCTCGCAGTTCCTGGAGCGCCAGGCCCAGGCCGGCATCTTCCAGCCGCTTGATAAAAGCAAACTACCAAACTACAAAAACCTCGATCCGGAAATGCTCAAGCTGGTGGCGCAAAACGACCAGGATAACAAATACGGTATTCCGTACATGATGGTGACCACCGGTATCGGCTATAACGTCGAGAAGGTGAAAGCCGTGCTGGGCAAAGATGCGCCGGTGGACAGCTGGGATTTGATCTTCAAGCCGGAAAACCTTGAAAAGCTTAAAAGCTGCGGCGTTTCATTCCTTGACGCGCCGAGCGAAGTATACGCCAGCGTGCTGCATTACCTCGGCAAGGATCCTAACAGTTCCGATCCTAAGGATTACACCGGCGCGGCCAACGATCTGCTGATGAAGCTGCGTCCTTCCGTCCGCTATTTCCATTCGTCGCAGTACATCAACGATCTGGCGAACGGCGATATCTGCGTGGCCATCGGCTGGTCCGGAGACATCCTGCAGGCGGCTAACCGCGCCAAAGAAGCAAAAAATGGCGTGAATATTGCTTACACCATTCCTAAAGAGGGAGCGATGGTGTACTTCGATATGTTCGCCATGCCAACCGATGCCAAAAACAAAGACGAAGCGTATCAGTTCCTTAACTACCTGATGAAGCCTGACGTAGTGGCGAACATCAGTAACCATGTCTATTACGCTAACGCCAACAAAGAGGCCACGCCGCTGCTGAACGCCGAAGTGCGGGATAACCCGGGAATTTATCCACCGGCCGACGTGCGTGCGAAGCTGTTCACACAAAAAGTACTGTCGCCGAAAGTTGACCGTGTGATCACCCGCGCGTGGACTAAAGTTAAAACTGGGAAATAAGTAAACCTGTTAGCGACTTAACAGGATTTGCAACGGGGCAGGGGCACCCAGATGGTGCAGCTGCCCCAATACGGACGCGGGCAAAAAGCCTGCGTCGCGTCATTAGTACGGCAACCGGGCCGTACCCTTCTATGCTTTTGCCGGAGAGCAACATAATTGAACGACGCTATCCCCCGCCCGCAAGCGAAGATTCGTAAGGCGCTGACACCGCTGCTGGAAATCCGCAATCTGACCAAATCCTTCGACGGACAGCACGCCGTGGACGACGTCAGCCTCACTATTTATAAAGGCGAAATTTTTGCGCTGCTCGGGCCATCCGGCTGCGGAAAGTCGACGCTGCTACGTATGCTGGCCGGTTTTGAGCTGCCCAGCGCCGGGCAAATCATGCTCGACGGCGTGGATTTATCGCACGTTCCGCCCTACCAGCGTCCGATCAATATGATGTTCCAGTCCTATGCGCTTTTCCCGCATATGACGGTTGAGCAGAATATCGCCTTCGGCCTTAAGCAGGATAAGCTGCCAAAGGCGGAAATTACCCAGCGCGTGCAGGAGATGCTGGCGCTGGTGCATATGCAGGAGTTTGCGAAACGTAAGCCGCATCAGCTTTCCGGCGGCCAGCGTCAGCGCGTCGCTCTGGCGCGAAGTCTGGCAAAACGGCCAAAGCTGCTGCTGCTCGACGAGCCGATGGGCGCGCTGGATAAAAAGCTGCGCGATCGTATGCAGCTTGAGGTGGTGGATATCCTGGAACGCGTCGGCGTGACCTGCGTGATGGTGACGCACGATCAGGAAGAGGCGATGACCATGGCGGGACGTATCGCCATTATGAACCGCGGCAAATTTGTGCAAATTGGCGAGCCGGAAGAGATTTACGAGCATCCGACCACCCGCTACAGCGCCGAGTTTATCGGCTCCGTTAACGTGTTCGAAGGCCTGTTAAAAGCGCGTGAAGAGGACGGATTGATCATCGATAGCCCGGGGCTTGTCCATCCGCTGAAAGTGGATCCTGACGCGTCCGTGGTTGACGGCGTGCCGGTATACGTCGCGCTGCGCCCGGAGAAAGTCACGCTCTGCGACGAGCCGCCGGCCGAAGGCTTCAACTTTGCGGTAGGAGAAGTGGTGCATATCGCCTATCTGGGCGATCTCTCTATTTATCACGTGCGCCTGAAGAGCGGGCAGATGATTAGCGCGCAGATGCAAAACGATCGGCGATTCCGCAAAGGCGCTCCTACCTGGGGCGACGAAGTTCGCCTTTGCTGGGACGCGGACAGTTGTGTGGTTCTGACAGTTTGAGGGAGGGCGCATGAGTCTGTTAACCGAACGCCCGGCCGGTTCGCCGGCAGGCGGCTTTAAACCCTGGCTTGCCCGTATGCAAATGGCGCATGGCCGCAAGCTGGTCATCGCTCTGCCGTATCTGTGGCTGATCCTGCTGTTTATGCTGCCGTTCCTGATCGTCTTTAAGATAAGCTTTGCGGAAATGGCGCGCGCGATCCCGCCGTATACCGACCTGATGACGTGGGCGGACGATCAGCTTTCGGTGGCGCTGAACTTCGCTAACTACTTCCAGCTCACCGACGATCCGCTGTATGCGGAGGCCTATCTCCAATCGCTGCAGATCGCCGCCGTTTCCACGCTTTGCTGCCTGGCGATGGGTTATCCGCTTGCGTGGGCGGTGGCGCACAGCAAACCTTCGACGCGGAATATCCTGCTGCTACTGGTGATCCTGCCGTCGTGGACATCGTTCTTGATCCGCGTTTACGCATGGATGGGGATCTTAAAAAACAACGGCGTGCTTAATAACGTGCTGATGTGGCTGGGCGTTATCGACCAGCCGCTGACCATTCTGCACACCAATCTTGCGGTATATATCGGCATTGTTTACGCCTATCTACCGTTTATGGTGCTGCCGATTTACACCGCACTGACGAGGATCGATTATTCGCTGGTGGAAGCCTCGCTGGACCTGGGCGCCCGTCCGCTGAAGACCTTCTTTAGCGTAATTGTGCCCTTGACCAAGGGCGGCATCATCGCCGGTTCCATGCTGGTGTTTATTCCGGCGGTAGGGGAGTTTGTGATCCCTGAACTGCTGGGCGGACCGGACAGCATTATGATCGGCCGCGTATTGTGGCAGGAGTTCTTCAATAACCGCGACTGGCCGGTGGCCTCAAGCGTCGCCATTATCATGCTGCTGCTGCTGATCGTGCCCATTATGTGGTTCCACAAATACCAGAACAAAATGGCGGGAGAACACGCATGAACAACTTACCGGTAGTGCGTTCTCCGTGGCGGATTGCCATTTTGGCTATCGGCTTTACCTTCCTGTATGCGCCAATGCTGATGCTGGTGATTTATTCCTTCAATAGTTCAAAACTGGTAACGGTCTGGGCGGGCTGGTCAACGCGCTGGTATGCGCAACTGTTCCATGATTCCGCCATGATGAGCGCCGTTGGCCTGAGCCTGACGATTGCGGCCGCAGCGGCAACCATGGCCGTGGTGTTGGGAACCATCGCAGCGGTTGTGATGGTGCGCTTCGGCACATTCCGCGGCTCTACGGGCTTTGCGTTTATGCTCACCGCGCCGCTGGTGATGCCAGACGTTATTACCGGCCTGTCTTTGCTGCTGCTGTTCGTGGCGCTGGGGCATGCGATTGGCTGGCCGAGCGACCGCGGCATGCTGACCATCTGGCTTGCGCACGTCACCTTCTGTACCGCCTATGTTTCGGTGGTGATAGCCTCCCGCCTGCGAGAGCTTGACCACTCTATCGAGGAGGCCGCAATGGACCTTGGCGCGGCGCCGCTGAAGGTCTTTTTTGTGATAACGGTTCCGATGATTGCTCCGGCGATTATTTCCGGCTGGCTGTTGGCCTTTACCCTGTCCCTTGACGATCTGGTTATCGCAAGCTTCGTCTCCGGGCCCGGGGCCACAACGCTGCCGATGCTGGTGTTCTCCAGCGTACGTATGGGCGTTAATCCGGAAATTAACGCCCTGGCGTCGATTATTCTCGGCGTGGTAGGGGTAATTGGGCTCATCGCCTGGTGGTTTATGGCGCGAGCAGAAAAGCAGCGACTGCGCGATATCCAGCGTGCAAGGCGTGGCTGAAACGCTTAAAATCTGCAATTATTGTTACCTCCAGTGCCGCGCCCGACGCGGCGCTGTGCCGTATGGAACGCGAGGTTATGCAAATTTTCAGGAAAAGACGTAATCATCAAGCCAAATTAAACGTCCCCACGCTTGTAGCGGTGGCGGCCATCGCTATCCTGACAACCCGCTGTCTGGATTTGCTGATGCTGCTTAATCTGCTGGGCGTACGAGGGATGATGGATTTTGTCCATCGCAGCGTGCAAACCTGGAGCCTGACGCTTATTTTTCTCGGCAGCCTGGCGTTGCTGTGCGTTGAGGTACGCTGTGCTTTTGTCATTCTGAAAGGGCGGACATGGGGGCGCTGGGTTTATCTCGCCACCCAGGTGATAGCGGTAAGCTACCTGTGGGCGGCCTCGGTGGGCTGGGGCTATCCCGAGTTATTCAGCATTCCCGGCGAGTCGAAGCGTGAGATTTTTCACTCGCTGATCACGCAGAAGCTGCCGGATTTGGTGGTGCTGTTCCTGCTTTTTGTCCCCCCGCGCAGCAGGCTTTTTTTCAAACTTCAGTAAGCGCGCGATGATACAATCTGCGCCCTCGTCTTATTTCAGGGTTTTACTATGCTTTGCGCGCTCTATGATGCTGGCCGTTGCCGCTCCTGTCAGTGGATTGAACAGCCCGTTTCCGATCAGCTCACCGCTAAAATGAACGACCTGCACAGGCTGCTGGGCGACGTGCCGGTGAAAGAGTGGCGCGCGCCGGTCGGCGGACCGGAACTGGCATTTCGCAATAAAGCCAAAATGGTCGTCAGCGGCAGCGTGGAAAAGCCGCTGTTGGGAATGCTGCACCGGGACGGCACGCCGGAAGATTTAACCGACTGCCCGCTGTATCCGGCATCTTTCCAGGCCGTTTTCGCCGTGCTGAAACCCTTTATCGCACGCGCAGGCTTAACGCCCTATAGCGTCGCGCGCAAACGCGGCGAGCTGAAATATCTGCTGCTGACCGAAAGCCGGCTGGACGGCGGAATGATGCTGCGTTTCGTGCTGCGTTCGGAAGGCAAGCTCGAACAGCTGCGGATGGCGCTGCCCTGGCTGCAACAGCAGCTGCCGCAGCTAAAAGTCATCTCCGCTAACATTCAGCCCGTGCATATGGCCATTATGGAAGGCGAGCAGGAGATACCGCTGACCGAACAGCGCGCGCTCGAAGAACGGTTCAACGGCGTGCCGCTGTATATTCGTCCGCAAAGCTTCTTTCAGACTAACCCCGTGGTTGCCGCATCGCTTTACGCAGCCGCGCGCGACTGGGTGAGGGCGCTGCCGGTTAAGCATATGTGGGATTTATTCTGCGGCGTGGGCGGATTTGGCCTGCACTGCGCGACTCCCGATATGAAGCTGACCGGCATTGAAATCGCGCCGGAGGCTATCGCCAGCGCGCGTCAGTCGGCGGAAAAGCTGGGGCTGACGGATATTCACTTCCAGGCGCTGGACTCCACGCAGTTTGCCACCGACCAGCAGGATATTCCCGATCTGGTGCTGGTTAACCCGCCAAGGCGCGGCATTGGTCAGGCGCTGTGCTACTACCTTAATGGCGTTGCGCCACAATATATCGTTTATTCAAGCTGTAACGCGCAGACCATGGCGCGGGATATTTCGTCGTTGTCAGGCTATCGCGTCGAGCGGGTGCAGCTATTCGATATGTTCCCGCATACGGCGCATTATGAAGTGCTGGCTTTGCTGATCAGAGCAGATTAGGGGTTAGGGCGGATAAGCCTGATGCCATCCGCCATTTTCGAAAGAACTTACTGCGGGAACCACTTATCGCTGATTTTCTGGTAAGTGCCGTCAGCTTTAATCGCCGCCAGCGCATCGTTCAGTTTTTTCAGCAGCGCCTGATTTTCCGGGCGTACCGCAATGCCTAAGCCGGTGCCAAAGTATTGCGGGTCGGTCACGTGTTCCCCTACGGTGCCGAGCTGTGGATTGGTTTTCAGCCATTCGTTTACCACCGCTGTATCGCCGAACACCCCGTCAATACGGCCGTTTTTCAGGTCGATAATCGCGTTCTGGTAGCTGTCGTAGGAAACGGTTTTAATTTCCGGGTGCTTATCCTGCAGGTATTTCTGATGCGTGGTGCCGTTTTCCATACCGATACGTTTGCCTTTCAAATCTTCCAGAGACTTAAACGCCCCTTTTTTGGCTATCACCACGGCGGAATTCGCGTAGTAAGGGTTGGTAAAGGCGACCTGCTTGCTGCGTTCCGGCGTGATGTCCATTCCGGAGATTACCGCGTCATATTTACGGAATTTCAGTGACGGGATCAGGCTGTCGAAGGCGTGGTTGGTAAAGGTGCACTCCGCCTGCAAATGTGTGCATAAAGCGTTAGCGAGATCGATATCGAAACCGACGATCTGATTAGTGGCATCCAGCGATTCAAACGGCGGATAGGTTGCCGAAGAACCAAAGCTAATCTTGTCTGCTGCAGCGGCGTTGAATGCGGCTGTAGCGAGCATGGCGGCCATTAATAACTTCTTCATGTGTGCTGCTCCCGTCTGTTATGTTTATGCTGTAATCGTCGTTTCCCGACGTCAGATAACCTTGCCAGTAAATGAATTTATATTCAATAAAATTGTATTATTATTATCTTAGATAAAAAGCGAGGCGTATCCCTGGTGCCGATAACTTAAGGATTGGTTGGAGAGCTGATGCCGGTGAATACCGCAGTGTTACTCAGGCTTATCGCATTGCGCTAAAGTCCCTTGCCCGGCGCACCTTAAGCTGCATGACGAAGCCGCCGATCTGGATGCCATGATTACGGCAATTGTTGATAAGCTGGCACCTGAGTTGATTAAACGTAATGATAGTGGATGCGAAAGTGCTTTGCAGTTGCTAATAACCGCCAGCGGTTAGGGTTGGAGTCAGTTCACTCTCACCAGTGCCTGATTCTGCGTTTATATCGTGCTAAAGACCAGCATGAAGAATTATAATTTAATTCGGCTTGTTTGTAGTAGTTAAATAAGCTAATCAAATGTTAAGTAAAATATTATCTACATCGAACAAAAAGCTTATCAATGCAATTAAGCTAAGTCGGCGATTTTTAAAATTATAAACTGGAAATATACTCTTAAAATATCGTTACCATAACAATAAAAGGGAATTTGTCATGACGGATACATTAATCGTTATCGCGCCACCAATCTCAGCTCCTGATGGAGGTAACAATGCGGTAAGTTTACCAGTTGTAATCGTCTTGGCGCTGGTGCTACAGCAGCTCAAATTCGGGCACCATATTATGCTAATGGCGGCCTGACAGTTGATTGTATGAATTGGTTAGTAGATTACGTAAAAACTCATAATCTGAACGATCCAAATGTACAGAAAATAATATCAGGAAATATCGGATTGTTTTGTAATGCAGATAGAAAGCTTGTCGGCAATCCTGGCATGATGGTGATGTCAGCATTTGGTTCTGACAAGGCCTACAACTACGCCAAAGAAAACATTCCGCAAATGAGCGGTAATGTCACGACGCCAATAGTCGCACTGGCTCATTATTTGTGGGAAATGGTGAAGAACGTTCCGTACCACTGAACAAGGTTGGATTAAAAATTGCACCTGCTAAGCTTCCTCCAGTAATGAGCATTGTAAATGCTGGAAGAACAGGAAGTTTCCGCGTGGACAGTAAATTTATATACAGCACTGTTCAGGACAGTGTCATCGCTGGAGCATATCCTGGTAATATTACTCTGCATACAACAGGTACAGTCACTATCGCTGCGAATGGAACCTGGAATTATAACGGTGCTGTAAGAACTTATAATGACAAGTATGATGCAAATGCCAGTAGCCACCGAGGTGCATTGGGTGAGGCATCAACAACAGTACTACGTTATATGTATGGCAAAGAGTATCAGAGTAATATACCTGGTGATAAAGTCTCAGGTTCTGGGCGTAGATAAGAAATCAAAAAGCTGTGTGATTCATAGATATCGTTTCACTATGAAAGGTGAAATTCAGCAGCGACTACAGTGGATAAAACTCTATGAAACATCTGGTGATGCGGGGGATGCCGTCGCTGGAGACGGTAATTAAAATTGTATATCCGCCTGTTTTTGATATGTTCACTCCAACAATTGTAGTGGCACACTGTATCTGGGATTAATGAATGCGCAAGAAAAATGGACAATGCCAATCCAGAGCTGGAATTTGACATTGTCCCAGTTGGCGATTTATTTTGAAGGCCGTCTCGATAAAATGATTACATTGTAATGATTTTTTAACGTGACACAGAATTCTGAACACTCTCCATCAGGGCGGTTTTTATTCCTGTTCACTATATTCAATCGAGCCAGTTTTGCATACATACATAGCAAATTGCTTAACGGTCCCTGAGGGGCCTGTCGCAACAAAAGGGACGAGATAGGTATCGGTTACTTGCGTGCCATCACGATCGAAGTTTAGCTGCGGTTTTTTCGTTCCCAACTCTTTCGGCTCCCGGTGCCACCTCTGTAGCCTTTCATAATAATCATCTGAAATAGTCTTTATAGCTTGCTCATAGCTAACAGAACGGCAATCTGGACCGCTATTCCTTACAGAGTATTCATACCCCACCAGTCCTACCAGCACGACCAAAGAAACGAACGAAACCTTTCCTTTCCAGCCCATGATATTCACCTGACTCCTTATAAATCAAAACGTTAATATGTCTCAGTTGCATATATTCGTCAGATAGCTGTCACGCATACCATGTAGCGGTCAACTAAAACGGGCCACCGCTTTAGATTTTTCCCAGTATCGATTTTCCGATTCGTTTGGTGGTAACCAATCTGGCATGTTATGGACGGTCACTTTTAAAAAATGGTGTACAGCCTCAAAGGACGCTGGTCACCTTAAGTGACCAGTATTAGGATATATCCCCGCCTCGCTATGGCTATCAGCGTATTAATTGCGGCGTTCAAATGCCAGCGCTCGTCTTTCTATCAGGCGCATCAGCAGCGTCAGGCCGCCGTTAACCACCAGATAAACCAGACCCGCCGCGCCAAACACCATGACATCGTAGGTGCGTCCATATAGCAGCTGCCCATAGCCCATGACTTCCATCAGCGTGATGGTATAGGCAAGAGACGTGCTCTTAAACACCAGCACTACTTCGTTGGAGTAGGACGACAGGGCGCGTTTGAAGGCATACGGCAGCAGGATCGCCAGCGTATCTTTTTTGCTCATACCCAGCGCGCCGCAGGACTGCCACTGGCCTTCCGGGATGGCGCGGATGGCGCCATAGAACAGCTGCGTGGTATACGCGGCGCTGTTGAGGGAAAGGGCAATCAGCGCGCATAGCCAGGGCTCGGAAAGCAGATGCCAGAGCGCCGGGTAGTGCTGAATCGAGGGAAACTGCCCCGGTCCGTAGTAGATAAGGAAGATCTGCACCAGCAGCGGCGTACCGGTGAACAGCGTGATATAAGCGCGAACGATATGCACCAGCACCGGCGTTTTTAACGTCAGGATAATGGTGAAGATAAGCGACAAAATCAGCGCCACGGCGATAGACGCCACGGTCAGCGTCAGGCTGGTGTGCAGCCCTTTAAGCAGCTCCGGTAAATACTCAAGCATCAGCCGGGCCTCCGTTCAAAGCGCGTGGCGCGTCGATCGATACCTTTGAGGACGTACTGGCTCACAAGCGTAATCACCAGATAAATCGCCGCGGCAATCACGTACCAGGTAAAGGGTTCCTGCGTGCGGGTGGCGATGCTTTTAGTTTGCAGCATCAAATCGTTGACGCTGATAAGCGACACCAGCGCGGTATCTTTCAGCAGCACCAGCCACTGGTTGCCCAGCCCCGGCAGGGCATGACGCCACATTTGCGGCATCACCAGGCGGAAGAAAATCGCTACTTTCGACAGCCCCAGCGCCTGACCTGACTCCCACTGCCCGACGGGGACGGCTTTCAGCGCGCCGCGCAGCGTTTGCGAAGCGTAGGCGGAATAGAGCAGGGAAAGGGCAATCACGCCGCACAGGAACGGACTGACGTCGAAGTTCTCAATCTGCATTTGTACCGGGATCTGCGCAAACCCGAGGTTGAGGGTAAAGCCGTCAGACAGGGTCAGCAGCAGCTGAGAGGAGCCGAAGTAGATGAAGAGAACGACCAGAATTTCAGGCAGGCCGCGCAGCACGGTGACCAGCGCTGAGCCGACCCATGCCACAGGGCGCCATCTGGCGGACTCCCAGACAGCGAAGAGCATCGCCAGAGCAAGGCCGATGATCAGCGCACAAACGGCAAGGCCGACGGTCATCCCGGCGGCGCTTGCTAAAGGAAACAGTTCGTTCATTCAGTGTGGCTTACTTTTGAAACCATTTTTCGTAGATGGTCTGATAGGTCCCATCTTTCTTCACTTTCTCAAGTGCGGTATTGAACTTCGCCTGCAGGTCGGTATTGCCCTGACGAACCGCGATGCCCAGACCCGTACCGAAGTAGCCTTTGTCGGTGACTTTATCGCCGATTGCCGCCAGTTTAGGATCGGCTTTCAGCCATTCGGTGACGACGGCCGTATCGCCGAACACCGCGTCGATGCGGCCGTTTTGCAGATCCAGCTTCGCGTTCTGGTAGCTGTCGTAAGGAACGGTGGTGATTTCCGGATGTTTATCCATGATAAATTTCTGGTGCGTGGTGCCGTTCTGCACGCCGACTTTTTTGCCTTTCAGCGCCGCGATATCCGCCACTTTGCCTTTCTGGCCAATAAACAGCGCGGAGTTGTCGTAGTACGGATTGCTGAACAGAACCTGTTTTTCCCGCTCGGGCGTGATATCCATGCCGGCCATTACCGCGTCGATACGGCGGAACTTCAGGCTTGGGATCAGGCTGTCGAAAGACTGGTTGGAGAAGGTACAGGTGGCATCAATCTCTTTACACAGCGCGTTGGCCAAATCGACATCGAAACCGACGATTTTGTTGCTGGCGTCCATGGACTCAAACGGAGGGTAGGATGCTTCCGTCGCGAAACGAATCGTTTGTGCAGCGGTGGCAGACAGGCTCAGACCGGCGAGCAATGTGGCAAGCAGAACTTTTTTCATTGTCATTTTCCCGTTCAACATCAGTGAGATAAATAAAATTTAAAGGCTTCGGTTTGCGGGTTGGCAAAGCAACTCCCGCTCCCTTGTTCAACGATATGGCCGTTTTCCATATACACCACGCGGCTGGCGGTTTTACGCGCCACTTCCACTTCGTGCGTGACGATGACCTGGGTAATATTGGTTTCCGCCAGTTCGCGAATGATGCTGACGATCTGCGCGGTAATTTCCGGATCCAGCGCGGCGGTTGGCTCATCAAACAGCAGGATCTGCGGCTCCATCATCAGCGCACGGGCGATGGCCACACGCTGCTGCTGGCCGCCGGAAAGGTGCAGCGGATAGCGATCCATATAGGGTTTGAGGCGCAGACGTTCGAGCAGCTTATCGGCGCGTGCGCGGGCGGCATCTTTGCTTAAACCGAGAACGCGGCAGGGCGCTTCAATCAGGTTTTGCAGCACGGTCAGATGCGGCCAGAGATTGTACTGCTGGAATACCATGCCGACGTTCTGGCGCAGCTCGCGGATAGCCTTATCGCCGGGCGCTTTAGCGAAGTCGAAATGGTTGCCCGCAATGTCGAGCTGCCCGGATACCGGCATCTCAAGCAGATTGAGTACGCGCAATAGCGAGCTCTTGCCCGCACCACTTGGTCCAAGAAGCACCAGCGTTTCGCCATGCGGGCACTCAAGGGTGATATCGAACAGCGCCTGGTGTGCGCCGTAGAAGCAATTAATGCCGTTTAGTTGAATGCTCATTCGTTGCGGTTACATAGCAATTGAGGCCGCAAAGATTACCTTTAACAGAATAGTTATGCAATCTTTGTGCGTTAAAACTTAAAAACAACCGGGTTACACTCTTAAAAGTAGCACAAAATAGCGCGGCGGGATGGGGGCAAGAATAAATGTCGGAGTTATGCGAAAACTCCAGACTATTTATATGGGTTATGAATTTCACCCCGCCGACGGTACAAATAATCAGCAACTAGTTGGTTTCAATGGCCTGGCGCAGGCTGCCGGAAGGCGTATGGCTGTTATTGCCGAGGTAGCGAATATCGTCTACCGCCCAGCACTGTCCTTCGCGGACCATCAGCACCTCATCCAGCCAGCTCTGGCTGCCTTTAGTGAGCCTTACGCGTAGCGGAATATTTCGTGCATCGGTATTCGGAATGGTGGAAGCGGATGCCACTTCGGCGCTGTCCGCTCCGTCGGCGTTGCTGGAGAAAATGTCTGCGCGCATAAACGCATTTTGCGCATTAGGCGAGGCGCTGGCTTTTTGCAGCTGCTGCGCCAGGGCATCGCTCAGGTAAGGACGCAGGCCGGTCAAACCGCTCGCGCCCGGGGCTTTATGGGCTATGCGGTAGTCGTAGAACTGCTGCGCCACGCTGTCCGGGCCGCCGTCGACGCACGGGCCGCTGCGGGTGCCAATATCTTTAAAGGCGGGATTAACGGTGGTCGTACAGGCCGTGAGGAGCATGGCGCACGGAAGAAGAGCCAAAACTGAGCTGCGCATTTTTATTTCCTTATTTTCTCAGGAGGACTACCTTAGCATAGCGTATCGCTGTCAAAATGCGTGGCGGATAACGCGCTAAGATATTGATCCACAGAGAGGAGAAGCCAATGCAATTCACGACTACCCCAACGCTTGAAGGACAGAGCATCACCGAATACTGCGGCGTCGTCACCGGAGAGGCTATCCTTGGCGCTAATATTTTTCGCGACTTTTTCGCCGGTGTTCGGGACATTGTCGGCGGCCGCTCGGGCGCTTATGAAAAGGAGCTGCGTAAAGCGCGTGAAATCGCCTTTAAAGAGCTGCAGGAGCAGGCCGAGAGCCTGGGAGCGAACGCCGTGGTCGGCATTGATATCGATTACGAAACCGTCGGCAAAGAGGGCAGCATGCTGATGGTGAGCGTAACCGGTACGGCGGTGAAA
>NZ_RCAA01000035.1:87775-102979 GCF_003628475.1 Enterobacter sp. R1(2018)
AGGCGGCTTATCCACGCGTAAAAGTGTTGGTTATTCACTATACCGCCGATGATTTCCACGGCTCGCTTTCAACGCTGACGGATAAAAACGTTAGCTCTCACTATCTTATTCCGGATAATCCGCCGCTTTCGGGCGGCAAACCGGTTATCTGGCAGCTGGTGCCGGAAAGCGAACTCGCCTGGCATGCGGGAGCGAGCTTCTGGCGGGGCGCTACCCGTATCAACGACACCTCTATCGGCATCGAGCTGGAAAACCAGGGCTACAGCCGTCGGGGTGAAGCGAAGCAGTTTTACCCGTTTAACGCCGCGCAAATCGACGTGCTGGAAAAGCTCGCCGGTGAGATTATCGAGCGTTACCACATTGCGCCGCAGAACGTGGTCGCCCACGGCGATATTGCTCCGCAGCGTAAGGTCGATCCCGGTCCGCTTTTCCCCTGGCGGCAGCTGGCGCAAAAAGGCATTGGCGCATGGCCTGACGAGGCGCGGGTGGCGTTTTATTTAAACGGGCGCGACCCTTATGAACCTGTCGATACCGCAGGCCTGCTGGATTTGCTGTCGCGTTACGGCTATCAGGTTGATGCCGGAATGACGCCGGCCGCGCAGCGGCGCGTGATTAGCGCCTTCCAGATGCACTTCCGCCCGGCGTTATACAACGGCGTGGCGGATGCGCAAAGCCAGGCTATTGTCGAGGCCCTGCTGGAGAAGTACGGGCAGGGCTGATGAGCCTATCGATGCAGAGTACCGTGGTCTTTCAGCCACAGCGCGGTGCGGCGAATCCCCTCGTCGAGAGTGACGATGGGCTGATAGCCCAGCTCGTTTTCGGCGCGCGTGGTGTCCAGCGTCAAATCAAAATTCAGCTTTGATACGCCGTAGTGCGTCAGCGCCGGTTCCCTGGCGGCCTTGTTGCCGAATTTTTCCATGCCGCGCGCAATCATATCCAGCATCGGATAGGGCACGGAGCGGATGCGGCATTTGATGTCCAGATCGTCAATCAGCTTCTGCACGATAGTGCGCAGCGGGCGCGCTTCCATATTGGTGATGTTGTAGGCGCGTCCTGAAGGCAGCGTATCGCGCTCGGATGCCAGCCACATGGCATGGACGGCGTTTTCCAGATAGGTCATATCGACCAGAGCATCGCCGCCGCGCGGCAGCAGGATGCTGCCGTAGTGACGCATCATCTGTACCAGGCGTGGGAAGAACACTTTGTCGTGCGGCCCAAACAGGCTTTGCGGACGCAAAATCGTAAAGCGCGTATGCGGGTTCGCCTGCGCCAGCAGCTGAATGACTTCCTCGCTTGCGGCCTTGCTGCGCGCAAATTCGTTTGCGAAGCGCACCGGGCGGAAGTCCTCGCTGATATTGCGGTGGTGGTGATAGTCAAAATAGAGCGACGGCGAGGAAATATGGATAAAGTTGCGTACGCCCCAGGCCACGGCCCATTCGCCCAGACGGCGGGTTGCGCGCACGTTGGCAAGATCGAAGGCTTCCTGGGTGCCCCAGGGTGAAGTAAAGCTTGAGCAGTGCCAGAGCGTGTCGACGCCAGCCAGCATCACTTTTGCCTGTGAGGAGACGAGTTCGGTGAGGTCTGCATGAACAAACTCGGCGCCCATTTTTACCAGCAGTTTGCCCATCGCCTCGTTGCGGCCCGTAGCCCGAACGCTGATACCTTTCGCCCGTAAGTATTCGACCGCGTTTCGGCCTAAACCGCTGGTGGCGCCCGTGACCAGTACCTTCATGAAGACCAACTCGTTTTGGTTGAGATTAACGCGGGCATTTTTCCGTGAAACGGCAGCGCTTGCAATGCCCTGTGAGTAAGAATAAGAACTATAGACGGTGTTTGCGCGAAGATTGTTCGGCTAAGCGACATATACGCCGCGCCATGCCTTTGAAAATGAACAGGTGCGCTGGCATCATCACCAGCCAGTAGAATAACCCGGCGCTGCCGTGAGGATGCCACCAGGCCCGCACATCCAGCGTTCGCCTGGCGCCTTCGTCATGCACAGTGAACACCAGGCGGCCCAGCCCGGGCGCCTTCATGCCAAACAGTAGCGCCAGCTCTTTTTGCGGCTCCACGATAATCACCTTCCAGCTGTCCACTCTGTCACCGACCGCAAGCATCGGGTGCGCCGGGCGGCCTTTAGCCAACTTATGCCCTACCAGCAGATCCATAAACGCGCGGGTTTTCCAGAGCGCGTTGCCGAAAAAGTAGCCTTCTTTGCCGCCGAGTTGATTCACCACTTGCCATAGATCGGCAAGGCTGGCGCGGGTTTGCCTCGTGCAGCCGGCCTGCTTAGCAAAGTAGCCGTATTCCGGACGCCAGCGGGCATGCGCCTGGGCGTCATATCCCCAGTCCTGAGAGTTGGCCAGCTTATTTTCCTCGGCGAGGGTCGCCCGCACGGCGTCGTCAAAGGTAAGCAGCCGTTGCGGAATGAGCGCCCGCAGCTGGCGATCTTCCGCTAAAAGATCGTGCTCAAGCCCCTGGATCAGCGCTTTTGCGATCGTCGGCGGTACGGAGGTGATCACATTCAGGAACCAAACGGAGATCCAGCTGGTCGGCAGGGGAACAGGAATCAGCGGGCGATGGCGACCGCTGATTGCCATAAAGCGTTCAAACTGCTGCTGGTAGCTAAGCACCTCTGGCCCGGCGGCCTCAAACAACCGGTTTTCTTGCGCGGGATGGTCGAGTAGGGCGACGAGATAATAAAGCAGGTTTTCCAGCGCGATAGGGGTAGTGCGTGAACGTACCCAGCGCGGCGGCGTCAGCACCGGCAGGTTGTAAACCATATCGCGCATCACTTCAAAAGCGGCGGAGCCCGCGCCGACGATGATTCCGGCGCGCAGTTCAGTTACCGGCACGCCGGCATCGCGCAGAATGTCCGCCGTAAGCTGACGCGCGCGCAGATGGTCGGAGTTGCGGCTGCCGCCGGGTGCTTGTAACGAACTCAGGAAGATGATTTGCTTCACGGGCTGCTCCGCCAGCGCGTCGCGCACATTGAGCGCGGCCTGGCGCTCATGGGCAACGAAATCCGGTCCGTCGCCCATGCTGTGCACAAGGTAATAAAGGGTATCCACGCCCGCAAGCAGCGCCGGGAGATGATGCGGCCACTGTAAATCGATGCGGCGGCACTCGACTCCCGGCCATTGTTGCTTCTTCAGCCAGTCCACGCGGCGCGCGGCGGCAATGACCTGATGTCCGGCCCTGGTCAGCTCGGGCACCAGGTGCTGGCCGATGTACCCGCTTGCGCCGAGTACCAGAATCCTTTGCGGCTGCGTCATCGTCCCTGACCTCAGCTACTGCTGCGCGAACGCGCGCCAGTGGTTAACCACTTCGGCGAGCTGCGCACGGTTTACGTCAAGATGGGTAACCAGACGGGTAACTGGACCGGCGCTGATTAGTACGCCGCGCTCGCGCATAAATTTGCCCAGCCCTTCCGCCTGCTCCGCCGGGACGCGTACAAAGACCATATTGGTATCCTGCCGCGTCACGTCCACGCCGATTTCACGCAGTTCACCGGCGAGCCAGTGGGCGTTGTCGTGGTCTTCGCGCAGGCGCTGAACGTTGTTTTTCAACGCGTACAGGCCTGCCGCCGCCAGTATTCCGGCCTGGCGCATGCCGCCGCCGACCATTTTCCGCCAGCGTACCGCGCGTTTGATATAGTCCTGGCTGCCGACCAGCAAAGAGCCAACCGGCGTGCCGAGCCCTTTGGAGAGGCAGATGGTGAAGGAGTCGCAATAGCGCGCCACCTCTTCAAGCCGGCAGCCGTAAGCGACCACCGCGTTGAAAATACGCGCGCCGTCAACGTGCAGGGCGAGGTTGTGGTCACGGGTAAACTCCCACGCCTGCTGCAGATATTCACGCGGCAGAACTTTGCCGTTGTGGGTGTTTTCAAGGCTCAACAGCCTGGTACGGGCGAAGTGGATATCGTCCGGCTTGATTTTCGCCGCCACTTTATCAAGCGGCAGCGAACCGTCCTGGTTAGCCTCGATGGGCTGAGGCTGAATGCTGCCCAGCACGGCGGCGCCGCCAGCTTCATAAAGATAATTATGCGCAAGCTGGCCGACGATATACTCCTCGCCGCGCTCGCAGTGGCTAAGCAGCGCCACGAGGTTTGCCTGAGTGCCGGTTGGTAAAAACAGCGCGGCTTCTTTGCCGCTGATTTCGGCGGCATAGGCCTGTAATTCATTGACCGTCGGGTCATCGCCATACACGTCATCGCCGGTTGGCGCGGCCATCATTTCGGCAAGCATGTTTTTCGACGGTCGGGTTACGGTGTCGCTGCGCAGATCTATCACGGGGGAACCTCATTAATATCCATAATAAGCCTCTGTTTTACCGGAACCAGTTGGTTTTCGCCAGTTCGATAACCTCGTCGCCGCGGCCGTTGATAATGGCGCGCAGCATATACAGGCTGAACCCTTTTGCCTGCTCCAGCTTGATTTGCGGTGGAATAGCCAGCTCTTCTTTGGCGACAACCACATCCACCAGCACCGGGCCGTCAATGCTAAAGGCGCGCTGAAGGGCATTATCCAGATCGGCCGATTTCTCAACGCGGATGCCGGTGATACCGCAGGCATTGGCGATATTAGCGAAGTTGGTGGCGTGCAGGTCGGTGCCGTCCGTCAGATAGCCGCCCGCTTTCATCTCCATCGCCACAAAGCCCAGCACGCTGTTGTTGAACACCACGATTTTGATCGGCAGCTTCATCTGCACGACGGAAAGGAAATCCCCCATCAGCATGCTGAAACCGCCGTCGCCGCACATGGCTACTACCTGGCGATCTGGCGCGGTGGCCTGCGCTCCCAGCGCCTGCGGCATGGCGTTGGCCATCGAACCGTGCGTAAAGGAGCCGAGCAGGCGGCGTCTGCCGTTCATCTGCAGATAGCGCGCGGCCCAGACGGTCGGCGTGCCCACGTCGCAGGTAAAAATAGCGTCCTCGGCGGCGAACTTGCTGATTTGCTGCGCGACATACTGCGGATGGATAGGCTTGTCGTCTTCGCTTGCCTGCGCCAGCTCGTCCAGGCTTTCCCGCGCTTCGCGATAGTCGTCCAGCGCTTTGTCGAGGAAGCTGCGATCGGTTTTTTCCTCCAGCAACGGAAGCAGCGCGCTCAGCGTAGCCTTAATATCACCGACCAGCGCCATATCGACCTTGCTGTGCGCGCCGATGCTGCCGGGGTTGATATCAATCTGAATAATTTTTGCGTCCGACGGATAAAAAGCGCGATAGGGGAACTGGGTGCCGAGCAGGATCAGCGTGTCGGCGTTCATCATGGTATGGAAGCCGGATGAGAAACCGATAAGCCCGGTCATGCCGACATCATAAGGGTTGTCGTATTCGACGTGTTCTTTGCCGCGCAGCGCGTGAACTATCGGCGCTTTGAGCCTGGCGGCAAACTGCACCAGCTCTTCATGCGCGCCCGCACAGCCGCTGCCGCACAGCAGGGCGATGTTATCGTTATAACGCAGCAGTTGAGCAAGCTTTTTCAGCTCTTCTTGCTGCGGCACTATGACCGGCTGCGGCGCGGGATACCAGTGCGTGGTGGCGGTTTCCGGGGCCGGTTTCAGCGCTACGTCGCCGGGCAGAACCACTACCGAAACGCCGCGGTTAAGGACCGCTTTACGCATGGCGATAGCCAGCACCTGCGGAATTTGTTCCGGGGATGACACCAGTTCGCAGTAATGGCTGCATTCGCGAAACAGCTCTTCGGGATGCGTTTCCTGAAAATAACCGCTGCCGATTTCGCTTGAGGGGATATGTGCGGCGATGGCCAGCACGGGAACGCGGTTACGATGGCAGTCGAACAGGCCGTTGATGAGATGAAGATTGCCCGGCCCGCACGAGCCCGCGCAAACGGCCAGTTCGCCGGTCAGATGAGCTTCTGCGCCAGCGGCGAAGGCGGCCACTTCTTCATGGCGCGTAGGCATCCAGTCGATGGTGCCCATCCGGTTCAGGCTGTCGCTGATGCCGTTGAGGGAATCGCCGGTCACGCCCCAGATGCGTTTTACACCCGCGCTTTCGAGAGTTTTTGCCAGGTAAGCGGCTACGGTCTGTTTCATCGTTTCTCCTTGTCACGATTCAGTTACCGTTAACAAGCTTAGTCAATGAAAGAGAAGTCACCGGGCAGAAAGTGCCACCCGCACGCGGGTGGCATGGTTTATCAGGCCAGAACCAAATCGCTTTGCGGATGGCAGGAGCAGGCCAGCACGTAACCGCTGGCAATTTCGGCTTCGGTCAGCGTCATGGTGCTGCTTACGGTGTAATCCCCGGATTCGATCTTGGTTTTACAGCTTCCGCAGACTCCGGCACGGCAGGCTGCGTTAACCGGTACGCTGTTGCTTTCCAGCGCCGCGAGAAGGGTGCTGCCGACGGGCGCGTAAAATTCACGCAGCGGTTTTAAGGTGGTGAATTTCAGCCCGCAGTCCACCGGCGCTGCGACCGGAGTGAAAAATTTCTCGCTATGGAACTCGGTTACGCCGAGCGCCTTCACTTCTTTTTCCACCAGATCCATATAAGGCGCCGGGCCGCAGGTCATAACGGTACGAGAGGCAATATCCGGCACCCTTTGCAGAATCTCGCGGGTCAGGCGGCCGGGGATAAAGCCCTGGGTGGCGTTGTTTTCCGCAACCAGCGTAACCGGATAGTCACGCCACTCCTCGGCGAAAATGACATCTTCTGGCGAACGCACGTTGAAAATCACCGCGACGTCAGCCTGCGGACGGTGTTTGGCCAGCCAGCGGCGCATCGACATAATGGGGGTTACGCCGCAGCCCGCCGCCATCAGCAGATAGCTGTCGGTGGTCAGATTTTCACAGGTAAATTCGCCCAGGCCTTCAGAAAGCCACAGATAATCGCCCGGCTTCACTTCCCGCGTCAGCCATCCGGAACCAACGCCATCTTCGATACGGCGAATCGTCAGCGTAATGAACGGGCTGAGTCCCGGCGTGGAAGAAATGGTGTATGCACGTAGCGTATCTTCACTGTTGCGAATACTCACCAGCGCGTACTGGCCGGCCTTGTAGGGATAGAAGTCGTGGTTGATCAGCGACAGCGTCCAGACGTCCGGCGTTTCCTGGTGGATGTGATGCACCTGCATGCGGTACGGGCACATCGGCGTTGGCATGGTCATGGCTACTCCTCTCCTTACGCGCTCATCAGTTGTTTGATGTCTTCTTCAACGGTGGTGATGGCGCGCAGGCCAAATTTCTCGTTGAGGACGGCCAGCAGATTCGGCGTCAGGAAGCCCGGCGCGGTTGGACCGGTTACGATATTGGTTACGCCCAACGATAGCAGGGTCAGCAGCACAACAATCGCTTTTTGCTCGAACCAGGACAGCACCAGGCTCAGAGGCAGATCGTTTACGCCGCAGCCCAGTTTTTCGGCCAGCGTCACCGCGAGAATGATAGCGGAGTAGGAATCGTTGCACTGGCCGGCATCGATAAGACGCGGCAGGCCTTCAATGTTGCCGAAGTCCAGCTTGTTGAAACGGTACTTCCCGCAGGCCAGCGTCAGGATCAGGCAGTCTTCCGGTACGCTGGTGGCAAAGTCGGTGAAATAGCTGCGTTCGCTGCGTTCGCCGTCGCAGCCGCCGATCAGGAAGATATGGCGCAGTTTTTCGCGGCTTACCATATCAATCAGGGTATCGGCCGCGCCAAGCAGGGTCTGGCGGCCGAAACCGACGGTGATCAGGTGCTCGATTTCGCTGTACGGGAAGCCGGCCATCTGTTGCGCCTGGGCAATAACCGGCGTGAAGTCGTCGCCTTCGAGGTGGCTGACGCCCGGCCAGCCGACGATGCTGCGGGTCCAGATACGATCCGCATAGGAACCCACTTCCGGGTTGATAATGCAGTTGGACGTCATCACTACCGGTCCCGGGAAGCGAGCAAATTCGGTCTGCTGGTTCTGCCAGCCGCTGCCGTAGTTACCGACCAGGTGTTTAAATTTACGCAGTTCAGGGTAGCCGTGGGCCGGCAGCATTTCACCGTGGGTATAGACGTTAACGCCGGTGCCTTCGGTTTGCTCCAGCAGGTGGTAAAGGTCTTTCAGGTCGTGGCCGGAAATCAGAATGCATTTACCCGCCACCGGACGCACGTTGACCTGAGCCGGAGTAGGGTGGCCGTATTTGGTGGTTTCGCCGCGATCGAGGATGCTCATCACCTTGAAGTTCATCTGGCCGATTTCCATCGAGCAATCCAGCAGCGCGCCCATATCCGCAGGCCAGGTGCCAAGCCACGCCATGATTTTGTGATATTGCGCGTAGATGTCGTTGTCGTACTGGCCTAATACGTGGGCGTGTTCCATGTAGGCCGCCGCGCCTTTCAGGCCGTACAGGCACAGCAGGCGCAGGCCGAGGATATCCTCACCGATTTCCGCTTTGTCGCGGTTAGGCGCAAAGTCCGCCGCCTGGCGCTGCAGGTCGCCTAAGTCATTGCTGACCAGCTGCAGCTCGGCCATCGGGCTGTCGACGGTTATGTCGGCCTTGGCGGCAAGCGTGCGCGCTTTCAGGCTTTCACGCAGGGCGATCGCTTCGCGCGCGTAGCCGACGATACGTGTGGAGTCGAAGTTAACGTTGGTCAGCGTCGAGAAGAAGGCGCGTGGCGCAAAGCTATCCACTTCATGATCGATAATACCCGCTTCGCGTGCCGCCACGGCCCAGGCAGACAGGCCTTGCAAAGTGGCAATCAGCAGATCCTGTAGGTCAGAAGTTTCGGCAGTTTTACCACACATCCCCTGCGCGTAAGAGCAGCCGTTGCCCGCCGGGGTGCGGATTGTTTGTTCACATTGCACACAAAACATAATCGTACCTTATAAAGTTATATTTTAAATACATGTTTAAGGTTATGCCTCGCTCCGGCGGGAGAAAAGGGCTTTTTACAGGAAGTTAAAAGGTAATTGATTTAGCGCAATTTTGGCGGCAGGCGCCTACCGCCAACGTGGTATCAGGAAGCGAAGAACGCCATCAGCAGCGGGGTGAGCAGGCTGAGAATAAAGCCGTGCACGATAGCCGCCGGCACGATTTCTAATCCGCCGCTGCGTTGCAGCACCGGAAGCGTGAAGTCCATTGAGGTCGCGCCGCAAAGGCCCAGGGCGGTAGAGCGGCTTTTCGCCACAAGTCCCGGAATCAACACAATCGCCAGCAGCTCGCGGATGAGATCGTTAAAGAAGGTAGCGCTGCCGATCACCGGGCCGTAGGATTCGGTCATCAGGATGCCGGAGAGCGAATACCAGCCAAAGCCCGAGGCCATCGCAAGGCCCGTTTTAATAGGCAGATCGAGAATAAAGGCGTTTATCACGCCGGCTGCCATTGAGCTGAGCACGACGACTATCGCAATAATCATGCCGCGCCGGTTAAGTACGATCTGTTTTAACGTCATGCCGCTGTTACGCAGCTGCATGCCGACCAGCAACAGCAGGAAAATCAGCGTGTATTCGCTTGCTTCGGTGGCGTGCTGTAAAAACGCCCAGCCCGTCAGCCCGAGCAAAAAACCCGCCACTACGACGAAGCACAGCTTCAGAGATTCCAGCGCCATGGCGATTCGGGAAGGTAATTTTTCCTGCCGGTGGGCGTGATGCCAGGGCAGGGAGCGTTCGAGCCATAAAAGAGCCGCGGCGTTGCACAGCAAAATAATAACGACGCTTACCGCGGAGTAATGAAATATTGCCAGCAGGTTGCTCGCCAGATTGTCAAGAAAAGCGAGGCTAATGCCCATGAAGAACAGGATGACATACACGATCCAGCTCAGCAGGCGGTTGATAAGTTTTAACAGGCTGATTTGCTGCAGGGGAATAAGATAGCCAACAATCAGCGGCACTAAGATAATTAACAATCCCGAAAACATGAGGCGGACAATCCTTGCGATAAAAAAGGCACGGCCCACACTACCCAAAGATAAGGAGTGAGTAAAGCTGCGAAAAATGAAGGGTTTTATGTAAAAGAGATAAAAAGAAAAAGGCCTGAGTTAGCTCAGGCCCGGGTGCTGAAGTTGCAAGCTTAGCTGCGTTTTTCCAGCAGGGTACGGTAGATAACGCCGCCCAAAATACCGCCGACGATCGGCATTACCCAAAATAGCCATAGCTGTTGTACAGCCCAACCACCCTGGAAAATAGCCACAGCGGTACTGCGTGCAGGATTCACCGAGGTGTTAGTGACGGGAATGCTGATCAGGTGAATTAATGTTAATGCCAGGCCAATGGCCAAAGGCGCGAAACCTGCCGGTGCCATTTTGTCTGTTGCGCCGTGAATAACAATTAAGAAACCGCAGGTTAATATAATTTCAATAATAATCGCCGACAGCATGGAATAACCGCCAGGTGAATGTTCACCAAAGCCATTAGAAGCAAAGCCGCTGGCCGCCGTGTCAAAACCACTTTTACCGCTGGCAATTAAATAAAGAATGCCTGCAGCAATAATCCCGCCAACGATCTGTGCAACAATATAGCCAATTACATTTTTAAATGGGAAACGACCGCCGGCCCATAAACCCAGTGTTACCGCCGGATTGAAATGGCCGCCGGAAATATGACCCACGGCATAGGCCATGGTCAGAACGGTTAAACCGAACGCCACAGAGACGCCGGCGAAACCAATGCCTAACTGGGGAAAGGCTGCGGCTAATACTGCGCTCCCGCAACCGCCAAATACCAGCCAGAACGTACCGAAGCATTCGGCTGCTAATTTTCTAAACATAACCACCTCTATGTGAAAAGAACAGTGAATCGCAACCAACAATTAAGGTGTGATGATTTCACTGTTTTATTAACGTCATTAAGGTCTGACGAAAAAGGAGTAAAAATACCGAAGCGCGTTAATAAAATCGTCTACCCTGAGCCAGCGCAATATATACGGTTAAATTGATTTTAGGCAATGCGGGATGATTCCTTTTCGGAATTTACTTCTAAAAAATATAAAGGAATTATGAGTGGTGCGAGAATTTTCCTGGATTTAAAAGGATAACGCTAGCGTGGGAAAACAGGTGAAATGGCTACAGGCAAAATCGTACAAAGCCTGTCGCCTTACCGCTATACTCGGTTTATTGCCGGCTCCGGCACTTTATGGACAGGCGGCGGATAATCCTGGAGGGGATATGTTTCTCGAACGAGTAGAGATAGTCGGATTTCGCGGCATTAATCGTTTGTCGCTGCAGCTTGAACAAAATAACGTGCTGATCGGTGAAAACGCCTGGGGCAAATCGAGCCTGCTGGACGCGCTGACGCTGCTGCTCTCACCTGACGAGTCGCTTTATCACTTCAGACGCGATGATTTCTACTTTCCCCCCGGCGATATACAGGGACGTGAACGCCATCTTCATATCGTGCTGACTTTTCGCGAGTCCGCGCCGGGACACTACCTGGGCCGCAGATACCGTGGGCTGGCGCCGGTATGGATCGACGGCAACGACGGCTATCGCCGCATTATGTATCGCCTTGAAGGGGAGCTGGCGCAGGACAGTACGGTGCTGACGCTGCGCAGTTTCCTGGACCCGCTGGCAAAGCCCCTTGCACTTGAGGATATCGACGCGCTTGCCCGGCAAATTACGCGCCTCAATCCCGTTCTCAGACTGCGCGATGCCCGTTTTATGCGTCGCTTACGTAACGGCAGCGTGCCGGATATGCCGAATACGGAAATGACCGCCCGCCAGCTCGATTTCCTGGCCCGCGAGTTAGTTTCGCGGCCGCAAAATCTGACGGACTCCCAGCTACGGCAGGGGCTTTCTGCAATGGTGCAGCTGCTGGAGCACTATTTTTCCGAACAGAGCGCCGTTGCCCATCAGCGTCTGATGCGCCGTCGCTCGCATGATGAACAGCGCAGCTGGCGCTACCTCGACATCATTAACCGGATGATCGACCAGCCCAACAGCCGTACCCACCGCATGATACTGCTGGGCATGTTTTCCACGCTGCTGCAGGCAAAAGGTACGGTAACCCTGGATAAAGACGCGCGTCCGCTGCTGCTGGTAGAGGACCCGGAAACCCGGCTGCATCCCATCATGCTCTCCGTAGCCTGGCAGCTGCTCAACCTGCTGCCGCTGCAAAAAATTACCACTACCAACTCCGGCGAACTGCTGTCGCTGACGCCGGTAGAGCAGGTTTGTCGGCTGGTGCGCGAGTCCTCCAGAGTCGCCGCCTGGCGGCTTGGGCCCGGCGGGATGAACGCCGAAGACAGCCGCCGCATCGCCTTCCATATCCGCTTTAATCGCGCCTCATCCCTTTTCGCCCGCTGCTGGCTGCTGGTTGAAGGGGAAACCGAAGTCTGGGTGATGAACGAGCTGGCGCGTCAGTGCGGCTATCATTTCGATGCTGAAGGGGTGAAGGTTATTGAGTTTGCCCAGTCGGGGCTTAAGCCGCTGATCAAATTTGCGCGCAGGATGGGCATCGAGTGGCACGTGCTGGTCGACGGCGACGAAGCGGGGAAAAAGTACGCCGCCACCGTTCGCGGACTGCTGGATAACGACAAGGCCCTGGAGCGCGATCACCTGACGGCCCTGCCGGCAATGGATATGGAACATTTTATGTACCGGCAGGGGTTCGCGGACGTTTACCATCGCGTGGCGCAGATTCCCGAAAATGCTCCTGTGAACCTGCGCCGCGTGATAATTAAGGCGATTCATCGTTCGTCCAAGCCGGACCTTGCCATCGAAGTGGCAATGGAGGCGGGCAGACGCGGCGTGGAGGCTGTGCCTGCATTGTTGCGCAAAATGTTCTCGCGCGTTTTATGGCTGGCGCGAGGCAGGGCGGACTAAAATCGACCGGCGATGGCGGCGGCCATGTCATCGAGCAGCGAGTAACGGCGGCGGTATTCGGCGCGTTTTTTACTGGCGACGGACTCCAGCGGCTTACGCGCCACTTCGTCCGGCATCCTGAAATATCCGTCGGCCAGCAGCACGCCTTTCATCGACTGCCAGAAGCTGTCGTAATCCGCATGCAGCTTATCCTTTTTCTTCTTGCGGTAACGCCATGAGCGGTAAATATGCGTGCTGTTGCTGACGGCGATAATTTGCCGGGCGCCGAGATGCTGCGCCAGCCGACAGGCGGCTTCAAGCAGCAGGCGTTTAGGGAATAATCCGTGACAGGCTTTAGTCGCGCTCTGAATAGCCTCATGGGGCACCCAGGATTTTGCGCCCTGCAGGCCGCCGATAAACAGCGTGGTTTTGTCCTGATAGCGGCACAGGGTAAAGGTCAGTTCCGCAAGGGCGGTGCCCTCTTCGTTAAGCATGATAAGCGTTGCTTCGCCCTCTTTATCCAGATTGGCAACCGCGCATAAATCAATGAAGTATTGCGAATCATCTTTACCCACCAGCTGGGCCAGACGCGCCCCGTTAAGGGCGAGGTGCGTGCGCAGCAGCTTTTCCGGCATCAGATGAATCAGCGTCTGATAATGGAAACACAATGCATTCAGGCTATCCTTGCGGTTAAAATTCACCGACAGGTAAGGGCGGTGCAGGCGGCAGGGCAAACCCGGCTGGGCATGCAGGAGCTCTTCCAGCAGGGGCTGTTGAGCAAGGGTCGACAGCAGCCGCCCGGTAGTGAAAGGCGAGGCCGCAGAGCGCAGCATAAATTTACGCCGATAGCCGGCGTTGCGCCAGGCATCCCCAGGCAGCTGTGTCCCTTTGGTTAATGAAAGAAACAGTTGCCAGCCGCTTTGCGGCATCGTTGTTGTCAATTTGTTTACGGCAATCTGCGACATAATAAGTACCCGGTTTGCGATGGAGAGGAGGCCTATTCCACCACTCGTAACCTCAACCAGAGTTCAATCATGCTAAGCGCTGCGACGGGCTTTTTATCTTTGTTGAAACTTTGTTTAACCGCGCATTTTTTTCAGGATACCTATGAGATTTAAGGGAAAAATTAAAAAACGCTATTGGTTGCTCGCGCTCGTTTTGCTGATGCTTGCGGTATGGCTGTGGCAGTTCCTGAACGCGCCTGCGCCGGCCTATCAGACCATGATTGTGCGCAAGGGCTCTCTTGAACAAAGCGTGCTGGCGACGGGAAAGCTTGACGCTTTGCGCAAGGTCGACGTCGGCGCGCAGGTCAGCGGGCAATTAAAAACGCTGTCGGTAAACATTGGCGACCGGGTGAAAAAGGATCAGCTGCTGGGCGTTATCGATCCTGAGCAGGCGCAGAACCAGATTAAAGAAGTGGAAGCGACGCTGATGGAGCTTGGCGCCCAGCGCCGCCAGGCGCAGGCGCAGGCTAAACTGGCGCAGGTGACTTTAAACCGGCAGCGCGAGCTTGCGAAAACCCAGGCGGTATCGCGCCAGGATTTGGATACCGCAGCGACGGATTTGGACGTTAAGCTCGCGCAAATCAGCACCATTGAGGCGCAAATTAAGCGTAATCAGGCCTCGCTTGATACCGCGAAAACCAACCTGGACTTTACGCGTATCGTGGCGCCGATGGCCGGTGAAGTCACGCAGATCACCACCCTTCAGGGGCAGACGGTTATCGCCGCCCAGCAGGCGCCGAACATTCTTACTCTCGCCGACCTGAGCACCATGCTCGTCAAGGCCCAGGTATCGGAAGCCGACGTCATTCATCTCAAACCGGGCCAGAAAGCCTGGTTTACCGTCCTGGGCGATCCGCTGACGCGCTACGAAGGCAGGCTAAAAGATATTTTGCCCACGCCGGATAAGGTCAACGATGCGATTTTTTATAACGCCCGCTTCGAAGTGCCCAACCCGCAGGGCGTTCTGCGTCTGGAAATGACCGCGCAGGTCCATATTCAGCTGGGCGGAGTGAAGGACGTATTAACCATTCCGCTGGCGGCGCTGGGCGAGCCCGTAGGGGATAACCGCTACAAGGTTACCGTGCTGCGCAATGGTGAAACGCGCGAACGCGAGGTGGCTATTGGTATGCGTAACGACACCCAGGTTCAGGTCGCGACGGGCCTTGAGGAGGGCGAAGAGGTTGTTATTGGCAAATCTTCCGGCGGGAGCGCGCAATGACGGCGCTGCTTGAGCTGAAGGATATTCGCCGCAGCTATCCGTCCGGCGACGAGCAAATTGAGGTGCTCAAGGGCGTCAGCATCACCATCGAAGCGGGTGAAATGGTGGCAATCGTCGGCGCGTCCGGCTCGGGCAAGTCCACGCTGATGAATATTCTGGGCTGCCTGGATAAGCCTTCCAGCGGCAGCTATCTCGTGGCGGGCGTCGATACCGCAGCGCTTAACGGCGACGAACTGGCGACCCTGCGCCGCGAGCATTTTGGCTTCATTT
>NZ_RCAA01000035.1:103043-122587 GCF_003628475.1 Enterobacter sp. R1(2018)
TGCGGGAACCGCGCGCGTGTATCGCCAGCAGCGCGCTCGTGCGCTGCTGATGCGGCTGGGGCTTGCGGAGCGCGTGGACTACCTGCCTTCCCAGCTTTCCGGCGGTCAGCAGCAGCGGGTCAGTATTGCGCGCGCACTGATGAACGGCGGGCAGGTGATCCTTGCCGATGAGCCCACCGGCGCGCTTGATACCCATTCCGGCGAAGAGGTCATGGCGACCCTGAAGCAGCTTTGCGAGCAGGGGCACACGGTAATTATCGTTACGCACGATCCGCTGGTGGCGGCGCAGGCGCAGCGGATTATTGAGATTCGCGATGGTGAAATTATCAACAATCCGCCGCCGCTGCCGCAGAATGCCAGGGCGAAGAAAGAGGCGTCCACAAGGCCTGTAGTCTCCCCACTTCAGCAGACGCTCAGCAGCTTTCGCGAAGCCTTTTCAATGGCCTGGCTGGCGCTTGCGGCAAACAAGATGCGCACGCTACTGACCATGTTGGGCATTATTATCGGTATCGCCTCGGTGGTATCGATAGTGATTGTTGGCGATGCGGCGAAGCAAATGGTGCTGGAGGACATCCGCTCCATCGGAACGAACACCATTGACGTCTATCCTGGGAAAGACTTTGGCGATGACGATCCGCAGTATCAGCAGGCATTGAAATACGCCGACCTGGCGGCGATTGAGCAGCAGCCCTGGGTGGCGTCGGCGACGCCGTCCATCTCAAGCAATCTGCGCCTGCGTTACGGCAATGTGGATGCCGCGGCGAGCGTTAACGGCGTGAACGGACAGTACTTTAACGTGTACGGCATGACGATGAGCCAGGGCACAACCTTCAACGAAGAGCAGCTTAGCGGGCGTGCGCAGGTGGTGGTGCTGGACAACAACAGCAGGCGGCAACTCTTCCCGAATAAGATGAATGTGGTGGGGGAAGTGGTGCTGGTCGGAAACATGCCGGCAACCGTGATTGGCGTGGCGGAAGAAAAGCAGTCGATGTTTGGCAGCAGCAAAGTGCTGCGCGTCTGGCTGCCCTACAACACGATGGCTGGACGCGTGATGGGGCAGAGCTGGCTGAATACCATTACGGTACGCGTGAAAGAGGGCTACGACAGCCACGAGGCGGAGCAGCAGCTTAATCGCATGCTGGAGCTGCGCCACGGTAAGAAGGATTTTTTCACCTACAATATGGATGGTCTGTTGAAAACCGCCGAAAAGACCACACGTACTCTTCAGCTGTTCCTCACTTTAGTGGCGGTGATCTCGCTGCTGGTGGGCGGGATTGGCGTTATGAACATTATGCTGGTGTCGGTGACGGAACGAACCAAAGAGATCGGCATCCGCATGGCGGTTGGCGCCCGCGCAAGCGACGTCCTGCAGCAATTTTTGATTGAAGCGATCCTGGTCTGCCTGGTGGGCGGGGCGCTGGGCATCTCGCTTTCTTTGCTTATCGCCTCCGCACTTGGGCTGTTTTTGCCCGGCTGGCATATAGGCTTCTCGCCGATGGCGCTGCTTACCGCCTTTGCCTGTTCCACGGCGACCGGCGTGCTTTTCGGCTGGCTGCCCGCGCGCAATGCGGCGCGGCTTAATCCGATTGACGCGCTGGCGCGAGAGTAGTAAAGCTGTATGGCCTATAATAAAAATGCCAGCCGCAGGGACTGGCATTTTGACTTGAGGATGTACACAATAAAACAGGTGGGCTTAAGCGACCGCCGCTTCTGCTTCAAGTGGGACGATAAGACTGGCATGATTGCCTTTTGGCCCCTGATGTACATCAAACCTGACAACTTGCCCGGCTTTGAGCGTTCTGTAACCATCCATCTGGATGGTGGAATAATGAGCGAAGATATCTTCGCCGCCGCCTTCAGGGCAGATGAACCCGAACCCTTTGGCGTTATTGAACCATTTAACTGTACCCGTCTCCATGCTTCTTATCCTTCGTAAATCTTAATAGTGAGATGGAATGAACCGGTGGGTAAGGGCGGGCTGTTCAAAACCTCGCCAACTCACGCCTGTACAATGTAGATAATTTAATCACTGCGTCAAGCGTTCAACGGGGAAAGCGCGATGAGAATCAGTCAAAAATTTGAAGCAGTTAACGCTATTGCCATTAATGTGACGCAGTTCGCGTCCTGGCAAAAACATTACTTTTTTACACAAGTAGTTGCAGTAGCCAAAAGCGTATTACACTCAACCTAAGGGCCTCGTCTGATAAACGTCAGACGAATAAATATGATGACGATCCGCAATGGGTAAGACGAACGACTGGTTAGACTTTGACCAACTGGTGGGCGATAAACTGCGCGAAGCGCTAAAACCCCCTTCTATGTATAAAGTTATGTTAATGAACGATGACTACACGCCGATGGAATTTGTTATTGACGTGCTGCAAAAGTTCTTTTCTTATGATGTAGAGCGAGCCACACAATTGATGCTCACGGTTCACTATCAGGGTAAGGC
The DNA here is from genome assembly GCF_003628475.1 of Enterobacter sp. R1(2018). Taxonomy (GTDB): domain Bacteria; phylum Pseudomonadota; class Gammaproteobacteria; order Enterobacterales; family Enterobacteriaceae; genus Dryocola. Next base: position 105,496 of record NZ_RCAA01000035.1, read on the forward strand.
CATCTGCGGCGTTTTCACTGCGGAAGTGGCGGAAACCAAGGTTGCGTTGGTGAACCAGTATGCCAGGGAGAACGAGCATCCTTTGCTGTGTACGCTAGAACAGGCCTGAAGAAGGCAAAAATTTGGGGGAGGTGCCTATGCTCAATCAAGAACTGGAACTCAGTTTAAACATGGCTTTCGCCAGAGCGCGCGAGCACCGTCATGAGTTTATGACCGTCGAGCATCTGTTACTGGCTTTGCTCAGTAACCCATCGGCCCGCGAAGCGCTGGAGGCGTGTACCGTGGATCTGGTGGCGCTGCGTCAGGAACTCGAAGCCTTCATCGAACAAACCACGCCGGTTTTGCCGGCCAGTGAAGAAGAGCGTGATACTCAGCCTACGCTCAGTTTCCAGCGCGTGCTGCAGCGCGCGGTATTCCACGTCCAGTCTTCCGGTCGCAGCGAGGTAACAGGCGCAAACGTGCTGGTTGCCATCTTTAGCGAACAGGAATCCCAGGCGGCCTATCTGCTGCGTAAACATGAAGTGAGCCGTCTTGATGTGGTGAACTTTATCTCCCACGGCACGCGTAAAGACGAGCCAAATCAGGCACCGGGTTCAGAAAATCCGGTTAATGAAGAGCAGGCAGGCGGGGAGGAACGTATGGAAAACTTCACCACCAATCTCAACCAGCTTGCGCGCGTGGGCGGTATCGATCCGCTGATTGGCCGCGACAAAGAGCTGGAGCGGGCCATTCAGGTGCTTTGCCGCCGCCGTAAAAATAACCCGCTTCTGGTAGGGGAGTCGGGCGTTGGGAAAACGGCGATTGCCGAAGGGCTTGCCTGGCGTATCGTGCAGGGCGACGTTCCGGAAGTGATGGCCGATTGCACCATCTATTCGCTGGATATCGGTTCGCTGCTGGCGGGCACCAAATACCGCGGTGATTTTGAGAAGCGCTTTAAAGCCCTGCTCAAACAGCTTGAGCAGGATCAGAACAGCATCCTGTTTATTGACGAAATTCACACCATTATCGGCGCGGGCGCCGCTTCTGGCGGGCAGGTTGATGCGGCTAACCTCATTAAACCGCTGCTGTCCGGCGGTAAGATCCGCGTTATCGGCTCCACGACCTATCAGGAGTTCAGCAATATCTTCGAAAAAGACCGTGCGCTTGCGCGTCGCTTCCAGAAGATTGATATAACTGAGCCAAGCATCGACGAGACCGTGCAGATTATTAACGGTCTGAAAACCAAGTACGAAGCTCATCACGATGTGCGCTATACCGCGAAAGCGATCCGCGCGGCGGTTGAGCTGGCGGTGAAATACATCAACGATCGTCATCTGCCGGATAAGGCTATCGACGTTATTGACGAGGCCGGCGCGCGCAGCCGCCTGATGCCGGTGAGCAAACGTAAGAAAACCGTCAACGTGGCGGATATCGAAACCGTGGTTGCCCGCATCGCGCGTATCCCTGAGAAAAGCGTGTCGGCAAGCGATCGCGATACGCTGAAAAGCCTTAACGACCGTCTGAAAATGCTGGTGTTCGGCCAGGATAAGGCCATTGAGGCGTTAACCGAAGCCATCAAAATGAGCCGTGCCGGACTTGGGCACGATCATAAACCGGTGGGGTCCTTCCTGTTTGCCGGCCCAACCGGTGTGGGTAAAACGGAAGTGACGGTACAGCTGGCGAAATCCCTCGGGATTGAACTGCTGCGTTTCGATATGTCCGAGTATATGGAGCGCCATACCGTGAGCCGCCTGATCGGTGCGCCTCCGGGCTACGTCGGCTTTGACCAGGGCGGATTGTTGACCGATGCGGTTATCAAACATCCGCACGCGGTACTGCTGCTTGATGAGATCGAAAAGGCGCACCCGGATGTCTTTAACCTGCTGCTGCAGGTCATGGACAACGGCACCTTGACCGATAACAACGGGCGCAAGGCTGATTTCCGCAATGTGATCCTGGTGATGACCACCAACGCCGGCGTGCGTGAGACCGAGCGTAAGTCTATTGGCCTGATTCGTCAGGACAACAGCACCGATGCTATGGAAGAGATCAAAAAGATCTTTACCCCGGAATTCCGCAACCGTCTGGATAACATTATCTGGTTCAACCACCTCTCTACCGAGGTGATTCATCAGGTGGTCGACAAATTTATTGTCGAACTGCAGGTGCAGCTGGATCAGAAAGGCGTGTCGCTGGAAGTGAGTCAGGAAGCGCGCGACTGGCTGGCGGCAAAAGGCTACGACCGTGCGATGGGCGCGCGTCCAATGACGCGAGTCATCCAGGATAACCTGAAAAAACCGCTCGCTAACGAACTGTTGTTTGGTTCCCTGGTCGACGGCGGACAGGTGATTGTTGCGCTTGATAAAGCACAGCAACAGCTGACCTACAATTTCCACAGCGCCCAGAAGCATAAACCGGAAGCGGCGCACTAGTTTCATCAGCCAAAAAAAGGCCGGATAGTAATATCCGGCCTTTTTATTAGCTATAGCTCAGCCGCAGCGCCCGGCTACGACAGATAAAAACTCTTAACGACTACGGAAGACAATGCGGCCTTTGCTCAGGTCGTACGGGGTCAGCTCTACAGTGACTTTGTCGCCCGTCAGGATGCGGATATAGTTTTTGCGCATTTTACCGGAGATATGAGCGGTTACCACGTGCCCGTTTTCCAGCTCAACGCGGAACATGGTGTTAGGTAACGTATCAAGAACGGTACCCTGCATTTCAATATTGTCTTCTTTGGCCATCTAATCCTCGGGGGTATCACTACCATAGTTTGAACCGGCAAGATAATGCCGAAGTTCGCTTATCATGTAAAGAATTGTTGGTGTATTCACCAGCAAAGTGCATTTTGCACATTACCCATAAACCACGCGAAAGCTGCATAAAATGCGCTTACGACAAGGGGTGCGAAGAGATAAACGAGGGGCGTTCCCTTTAATTGCAGTTCCCATACGGCGGCGGGGTAATGGGCAGAGTTCACTCTGCGGAGCTAATTATAACACCGTCAAATAAAATGTGCCGTAAACATTATGGGCCGGACAGGGTTTGTGGCACCCAACAATGGGAAATTAAGTGTTCAGAACGTAAATTCGCCAGATTGTGCAAATAATCCCGGCGGGGAATTTCGATAGCGCCCAGGGAGGCGGTATGGCTATTTAAGACCTGGCAATCAATCAGCTTTCCGCCGTGGCGTAAAAAGTGCTGGCAGAATACCAACAGAGCCGTCTTGGAGGCGTTTTCGCGCCGGCTAAACATTGATTCGCCGCAGAACAACGCTCCTTGAATAACGCCATACATACCGCCCACTAATTCATCGCCTTCCCAGACCTCAACGGAATGCGCATAGCCCAGCTCATGCAGCCGCGTATAGGCTTCCACGATATCTGGCGTGATCCACGTACCTTCACTACGATCGTCGGCGCAGCCTGAGATCACTTTTTCAAAGGCGTGATTTAGCGTCACGCGATAAGGGGAGCGTTTATGAAACCGCTTCATGCTGCGGCTCAGGTGAAATTGCTGCGGAAACAGGACCGCCCGTGGGTCGGGGGACCACCACAATATAGGGTCGCCCGGTGAGAACCACGGAAAAATTCCGCGCTGATACGCCATCAGCAACCGGGCGGGGCTTAAATCTCCCCCAAGCGCCAGTAATCCATTAGGTTCACGTAACGCGCCTTCCGGTGAAGGGAAGGCAATTGAGTCACGAGAAAGCTGTATCAGGCGCATGACCGTCACACTCCACCACGAAGCAATTATTGATTGATAATAGACTATGCGCAGGCGCTACAAACGCTGGTGGAACTGGTAATAACGCCCACCCGTTGCCATCAATTCTGCGTGATTACCTTGCTCAATAATTTGTCCGTTGTCCATCACAATTATGCTGTCAAAATGTGTCAGTCCGCGCAGGCGGTGGGTAACCATCAAAACCGTTTTTCCGGCGGTAACTTCCGCCAGCAAATCCAGAATCTGGCGTTCGGTTTCCGCATCCAGACCTTCGGTCGGTTCATCGAGCAGCATCAGCGGAGCGTCATGCAATAATGCCCTGGCGATAGCAAGACGGCGCAGCTCGCCGCCAGAAAGCTGACGTCCGCCTTCCCCAAGCCAGCTATTAAGCCCGGCATCGGAAAGCAGTTTTTCGAGCCCGACGCGTTCCAGTATCGCGCTTAGCCGTTCGTCGCTCGCCAAAGGGGCCGCCAGCAGCAGATTATCGCGCAGGGTGGCGCTAAACAGATGGACACGCTGCGGCACGACGCTCGTTGCGGCCCGCAGGGTATTTTCATCCAGCTCGCGCAGCGGCCGGCCGTTGAATTGAATCTCGCCCTGTTGCGGATCCCAGGCGCGGGTCAGCAACTGCAGCAGGGTCGATTTACCACAGCCGGTACGGCCCAGTACCGCGACGTGCTGCCCGGCCTCAACGGCAAGCGTAATATTGTTCAGCGCGCTTTGGGGCTGCTGCGGATAGGTAAAACCGACCTGCCTGATAGCCACGGAAACCTGCGCGAACGTTTCTGGCGCGCCCGTAACAAAAGTCACTTCCGGCCGCTGGCTGGTAATTTGGGTCACCCGCAGCGCGGAGGCGATAACCTGTCCAAGATGTTGAAAAGCGCCGGTAACGGGGGCCAGCGCTTCAAACGCCGCCAGCGCGCAGAAGACAAACAGAGCGATGAGCGCCCCTGGCGAAGTATTGCCGCCTACGCCTGCCGCCGCCATCCACAGCATGACCACCACGGCCAGACCGCCGATCAGTAGCATTACCGCCTGTGAAAGGGCGGTAAGCTCCGACTGGCGGCGCTGGGCTTCCTGCCAGCCGAATTCTGTGGCATCAAGCTGTTCGCGGTAACGCTTCGTGGCGCCAAAAATGGTCAACTCCGCGTGCCCCTGCAGCCAGGCCGTCAGCTGCTGGCGATACTGGCCGCGCTGCACCGTCAGCGCTTCGCCCGTCGGCTTGCCGGCGTAATAGAACAGCGGCGGTAAAAACAACAGCGTTGCCAACAGAATGGCGCCGAGCGTTAACGCCAGCCGCACATCCAGAAAGCTTAAGCCGAAGGTCACCACCGCAATCACCATAAAGGCCCCGACCAGCGGCGATATCACGCGCAGATAAAGATGGTCGAGCGTATCGACATCGGCAACCAGGCGGTTGAGCAATTCACCCTGACGAAAACGCGCCAGCCCGGCGGGAGAGAGAGGAAGCAGCTTGCTGAAGGTGAATACGCGCAGATGCTGCAGCACGCGGAAGGTCGCATCGTGGCTTACCAGCCGCTCGAAGTAGCGCCCGGCGGTGCGAGTGATTGCCGCGCCGCGCACGCCGGCCGCGGGCAGCATGTAGTTAAAACTGTAAAGGCCCGCTACGCCGACCACGGCGGAAGCGGAAAGAAACCATCCGGAGAGAGTCAGCAAACCTATGCTGGCAAGCAGGGTAACGATAGCCAGCACGACGCCCAGCGAAAGCAGCCAGATATGACGGCGATAAAGCGCCAGGTAGGGCAGTAAAGCGCGCATTAAATCTCCTCCTTGCGGTTAGCCAGCAGGGCGGCGAACGGGCCATCCGCTGCGGCAAGCGTCCGGTAATCGCCCTGCTGAACGATTGCGCCGTCACGCATCACCCAAATGGTGTCCCAGTCGGTAATGTAGTCGAGCTGGTGGGTCACCATTACCGTGGTCTGACGGCGGGAGGCCTCGCCCAGCGCCGCCATGACAAGCTGTTCGCTGTGGGCATCAAGGCTTGCGGCCGGTTCATCAAGCAGCAATAGTTGGCCCGGAACCAGCAGCGCGCGGGCTACCGCAACGCGCTGCGCCTGGCCGACCGATAAACGCGCAGCCTGATCGCCTAATGGCGTATCGACGCCCTGCGGTAAGAGCGGCAGAAATTCGCTTACCGCGGCTTTGTCGAGGGCGGCGCTTAAGGCCGCCTCGCTGGCGTCAGGCGCCGCAAGCAAAACATTCTCTCTTAACGTGGCGGCAGGAAGCTGCGGGTTTTGCCCGACCCAGCTTAGCTGCTCGCGCCACCAGACGGGATCGAACTGTGAAAGCTCTATCCCATTGACGCGTAGCTCGCCCTGGTAGGGCAAAAAGCCAGATAAGACATTCAGCAAAGAGCTTTTTCCGGCCCCGCTCTGACCGACGAGCACCACGCGCTGACCTGCCGCGAGCGTAAAGTTCAACGGCCCGGCAAGCGGGCGACCTTCAGCAGATAAAATCGTCAGCTCTCGCGCTTCGAGGGTTAACGGCGTTGCGCTATTGAGCTGCACGCTGCCGCTTTCCTGTTGCTGCAAAGGCGCATCCAGGAAGGTCATCAGGCTATCCGCCGCGCCTATCGCCTGCGCTTTAGCATGATAAAAAGTACCTAAATCGCGTAAGGGCAGGAAAAATTCCGGGGCGAGGATCAGGGCCAGGAAGCCGGCAAACAGCGTTACGCCGGTACCGTAATGGCCGAAATTCAGTTCTCCCAGATAGGAGAAGCCGAAATAAACCGCCACCAGCGCGATAGACAGTGAGGCGAAAAACTCCAGCACGCCCGAGGAAAGAAACGCCAGGCGCAGCACTTCCATGGTGCGCTGACGAAAGTCTCGGGAGGCCGCGCGAATATTTTCTGTTTCAGCCGCTCCGCGATTAAACAGGCGCAGCGTCTCCATGCCGCGCAGGCGGTCAAGAAAATGACCGCTCAGGCGAGCAAGCGCCTGGAAATTGCGTCGGTTGGCGTCGGCTGCGCCCATACCAACCATCGCCATAAACAGAGGAATCAAAGGCGCGGTGCCAAGCAAAATGAGCGCGGCCGCCCAGTTGGAAGGGAAAATGGCAATGAGGATAAGCACCGGCACCATGACCGCCAGCGACATCTGCGGCAAGTAGCGGGCGTAGTAGTCATGCATATCTTCGATTTGTTCAAGCACCAGCGTAGCCCAGCTGCCTACCGGCTTGCCCTGAATCCATGCGGGGCCCGCCTGATGCAGGCGATCGAGCACTTTGCGGCGGATCTCATGGCGAATATGCTGCCCGGCATAGAAGCCCACTTTTTCACGCAGCCAGACCACCCAGGCGCGCAGAATGAAAATGAGCACCAGCAGGATAAACGGCAGCAGCAGGGCTTCCCGCGGAATGTTTCCCATAATCATATGATCGAGCAGACGCGCAAGAATCCAGGCCTGGGCGACGATCAATAGCCCGCTAAGCAGTCCTAAAATTCTTGACAGCCCAAGCCAGCGGCGGGAGATAACGCTTTGCTGCTTAAGCCAACGGCTAAGTTCTTGTTGACGGGTTTTATTCATGGCATGCCAGTGCAGGTAGATAAAGGAATTATCAGGCAAAATTTGCAGGCATGTTACAACGCGCGGAAAAGAAAGGCGACCTATTAAGGTCGCCCGTTGTTATGCAAATAATTTACTTATTTTGTTCGGCCAGCCCGTCGAGATAACGCTCGGCGTCAAGGGCGGCCATGCAGCCTGTCCCGGCCGAGGTTATGGCCTGGCGGTAGATATGGTCCATAACGTCGCCGGCGGCGAAAACGCCGGGGATACTGGTTTGCGTAGCATTGCCGTGGATACCGGACTGCACTTTAATGTAGCCGTTTTCCAGCTCCAGCTGATCGGCAAAAATAGCCGTGTTCGGGCTGTGTCCGATAGCGACAAACAGGCCCGCAACCGCCAGCTCTTCAGTTTGGTCAGTATTATGGGTATCGCGCAGACGCAGTCCGCTCACGCCCATTTGATCGCCGGTCACTTCATCAAGCGTTTTGTTGGTATGCAACACGATGTTGCCGTTGGCTACTTTATCCATCAGACGGTTGATAAGGATTTTTTCCGCGCGGAAGCTGTCGCGACGGTGGATGAGGTGCACTTCGGAGGCGATATTCGCCAGATAAAGCGCTTCTTCCACTGCGGTATTGCCGCCGCCGATGACCGCGACCTTCTGGTTACGGTAGAAGAATCCATCGCAGGTTGCGCAGGCGGATACACCGCGCCCTTTAAAGGCTTCTTCAGAAGGCAGCCCAAGGTAACGAGCGGAGGCGCCGGTGGCGATAATCAGCGCATCACAGGTGTATTCGCCGCTGTCGCCGGTCAGACGGAAAGGACGATTAAGCAGATCGACTTTGCTGATATGGTCGAACAGAATTTCCGTCTCGAACTTCGCTGCGTGCTCATGCATGCGTTCCATCAACAGTGGGCCTGTTAAATCGTGCGGGTCGCCCGGCCAGTTTTCCACTTCGGTAGTGGTCGTGAGCTGACCACCTTTTTCCATGCCGGTAATTAAAACCGGCTTCAGGTTAGCGCGAGCAGCATAGACCGCTGCGGTATAGCCCGCAGGGCCGGAGCCCAGAATAAGCAACTTACTGTGTTTAGCCGTGCTCATGAGTTCCTCATTGAACGTTTGCTGACAATCGGGGGATTGTAGGGAATTTGGCGGGTTAAAAAAAGGTGTAGCGCCCATGTTAGAGAATAGTGTTAACGATATGTGTAATAGCCGCGCTCAATCGGAACCGCTGAAAATGCCGCAAAAGCGCATAAATACGCATCATGCGAGGGAGTTAGTCACGGGGGTAAAGTGATGAATAATCGTCAAGTCCCCCCAATATCTGGCACGTTCCACTAAAAATGGATGTTTTGCTTTGACAATCCCCTAAGCATTTGCGAAAACATTCGAGGAAGAAAAAACATTTGGTGTGATTGTTCTAAAACGTCACGCATACCTGATGCAAATTTACCGGGCGATTGAAATCTACGCATGGTGTGGACAGACGCCATGCGTGATGTCGATAGCAGCCACCCGGCACCGGTCTTCTCACGTACACCCGGAACAGTGACGTTACCAGGGTTATGGCAGGTGATGGAAGGAATAGAGAGAGACAATAATAATGGTAGATAGCAAAAAGCGCCCTGGCAAAGATCTCGACCGCATCGATCGTAATATTCTCAACGAGCTGCAAAAGGATGGGCGAATTTCTAACGTCGAGCTTTCGAAGCGTGTAGGGCTTTCACCGACGCCGTGCCTTGAGCGCGTACGTCGTCTGGAACGACAGGGTTTTATTCAGGGCTACACAGCGCTGTTGAATCCGCATTATCTGGATGCATCACTTCTGGTTTTTGTTGAGATTACTCTGAATCGTGGCGCGCCGGATGTTTTTGAGCAATTTAACTCCGCTGTGCAAAAACTTGAAGAAATTCAGGAGTGTCATCTGGTATCCGGTGATTTCGACTACCTGTTGAAAACCCGCGTGCCGGATATGTCGGCTTACCGCAAATTATTAGGCGAAACCCTGTTACGACTGCCGGGTGTGAACGACACCCGTACCTATGTAGTTATGGAAGAAGTCAAACAGAGTAATCGTCTGGTAATTAAGACCCGTTAACACGGGCCAGGTGCAAAATCCGCGTATTTTGGTTACACTCCTGGTAATCCATACAGCAACAGTGCCGGGAACCTCCCGGCGCTGTTGTTCTCCATATATTTAAGGACCTGGAGAGTCTTACTTGAGCCAGGAATACACCGAAGATAAAGAAGTTACATTGAGGAAACTCAGCAGCGGGCGCCGATTACTTGAGGCGTTGCTGATTCTTGTTGCCATTTTTGCCATCTATCTGATGGCCGCCTTACTGAGTTTTAATCCTTCCGATCCAAGCTGGTCGCAGACGGCGTGGCACGAACCTATCCATAATTTGGGCGGTGCTCCCGGCGCGTGGCTTGCCGACACCTTGTTTTTCATTTTTGGCGTAATAGCCTATACCATTCCGGTGATCATCATCGGCGGCTGTTGGTTCACCTGGCGCCAGCGCGGTAGCGAAGATTACATTGATTACTTCGCGGTCTCCCTGCGTTTGATTGGCGTGCTGGCGATGGTGCTGACTTCCTGCGGCCTGGCCGCCATCAACGCCGATGATATCTGGTACTTCGCTTCCGGCGGCGTTCTCGGCAGCCTGCTCAGTACCGCAATGATGCCGTTGCTGAACAGCAGCGGCGGGACTATCGCACTGCTGTGCGTATGGGCTGCGGGCTTGACGCTCTTTACCGGCTGGTCGTGGGTCAGTATTGCCGAAAAGCTCGGCAGCGCGGTCCTGACGGTCCTGACCTTTGCCAGCAATCGTACGCGTCGGGATAACACCTGGCAGGACGAAGAGTACGATTACGAAGACGAACATGATGAAGAGCATGACGAAGAACACGAGCCAGCAATGGAAAAACGTGAGTCACGCCGTGCCCGCATTCTGCGCGGGGCGTTAGCCCGCAAGCAGCGCCTTTCAGAAAAATTTGCGAATCCTCACGCGCGTAAAACCGACGCCGCATTGTTCTCCGGCAGGCGAATGGACGACGATGAAGACGACGTATTGTTCAGCGCGCGCGGCATTGCGACCGATGCGAACGATGTGCTGTTCTCAGGCAACAAGGCGACGTTGCCTGAGGCTGAAGAATACGATCCGCTTCTGCACGGCCATTCCATCGCTGAGCCGATAGCAGCTGCGGCGGCGGCCACGATGGCGAATCAGGCCCATACGGCGCCGGTGACGCCTGCGGCTCCAATGCCGCCGGTGCATACGCCTGCGCCAGAAACCGAAACCAGCACGGCTATCGCCTGGGAGCCGGCGCCGACCACGGTGACGCCGGAACCTGTTATCGCCCCGGCTCCGGAAAGCTACACCGCGCCGCGTCCGGCGGCGCAGCAGGTGCCGCAGGAAATGACCAGCCGCTGGTCAGAGCCGACGGCGCCAGTCGCCGAGCCAGAATTCCAGCCGGAACCTGTTGAAGAGGTAAAACCTGCGCGTCCGCCGCTTTATCATTTCGAAGAGGTCGAAGCGCAGCGGGCTCGCGAACGCGAACAGCTTGCAGCCTGGTATCAGCCGGTGGAAGAGCCTAAGCCCGATCCTTATAAGCCACGCGCGTCGGTCATACCGCCAGCGGCAACGCCGACTGCGCCTCCTGAAATGCCGGCGCCGGAAGTGACACCGGCGGCCCCCGTCATTAAAGAAGCGGCAAAAGCCGCGGCGGCCACCGCAGCGTTTTCACCGGTATTCAGCATCGCAAGCGATGCGCCGCGAACTCAGGTAAAAGAGGGGATTGGCCCCCAGCTGCCGCGTCCGAACCGCGTGCGCGTGCCTACGCGCCGTGAGCTGGCTTCCTACGGTATTAAACTGCCGTCGCAGCGTATGGCGGAAGAGCAGGCCCGCAAAGAAGGGCATCGACAGGGTAGCCATGGCGATGAGTATGCCGAAGACAACGCGGCCGAAATGCAGCAGGAGCTGGCCCGTCAGTTTTCCGCTCAGCAACAGCAGCGTTATGGCGAAGAATACGAGGAAGAGCCGCTATCTGCAGAAGATGAAGCTGCGGCTGAGCAGGCGGAGCTGGCGCGTCAGTTTGCCGCTCAGCAGCATCAGCGTTATGAGCAAACCGCGCCTGTGTCAAACGCCCCGTTCTCGCTTGATGACTTCGATTTCTCACCAATGAAAGTGCTGGTAGACGATGGCCCAAGCGAGCCGCTGTTTACGCCGAGCCCGGTACAGGAACCTGCATCGGCAGCGGCGGCTCAGCCAGCGGCGCCGCAGGGATATGTTCCACAAGAGGCTTATCAGGCGCCTTCGCAGCATCAGGCTTATCAACCGCAGCAGCCGGCAGCGCCGCAGCCGCAGGACAGTCTGATTCATCCATTCCTGATGCGTAACGGCGACGATCGTCCGCTGCAAAAACCGACCACGCCGCTGCCGTCTCTGGATCTGCTTACTTCTCCGCCGGCAGAAGTTGAGCCGGTAGATACCTTTGCGCTGGAGCAGATGGCGCGCCTGGTCGAGGCTCGTCTGGCGGACTACCGTATTAAAGCGGACGTGGTGGATTACTCTCCAGGCCCGGTCATCACGCGCTTTGAGCTTGATTTAGCCCCCGGGGTGAAAGCCGCACGTATCTCTAACCTGTCCCGTGATCTGGCCCGATCCCTGTCTACGGTAGCGGTGCGCGTGGTGGAAGTGATTCCAGGCAAACCATACGTCGGCCTGGAACTGCCGAATAAAAAACGCCAAACCGTCTATCTGCGGGAAGTGCTCGACTGCGCGAAATTCCGCGAAAGCGCTTCTCCTTTAACCGTGGTGCTTGGTAAAGATATCGGCGGTGAGTCGGTCGTAGCCGATCTGGCGAAAATGCCGCATCTGCTGGTGGCGGGGACGACGGGCTCCGGTAAATCCGTGGGCGTGAATGCTATGATTCTCAGCATTCTGTACAAGGCCACGCCGGAAGAAGTGAAGTTCATTATGATCGACCCGAAAATGCTCGAGCTGTCGGTCTATGAAGGCATACCACATCTGTTGACCGAAGTGGTCACCGATATGAAAGATGCGGCCAACGCCCTGCGCTGGAGCGTCAATGAGATGGAGCGCCGCTATAAGCTGATGTCCGCGCTCGGCGTACGTAACCTTGCCGGCTACAACGAACGCGTGCTGGAAGCTGAGCGGATGGGGCGTCCGATTCCGGATCCGTTCTGGAAGCCGGGCGACAGCATGGACGCCACGCATCCGATGCTGGAAAAACTGCCGTATATTGTGGTGCTGGTGGACGAATTCGCCGACCTGATGATGACGGTGGGCAAAAAAGTTGAAGAGCTTATCGCCCGCCTGGCGCAGAAGGCTCGCGCGGCGGGTATCCACCTGGTTCTCGCCACGCAGCGTCCGTCTGTGGATGTGATTACCGGCCTGATTAAAGCGAACATCCCGACGCGTATTGCGTTTACCGTATCGAGTAAAATCGACTCGCGTACCATCCTCGATCAGGGCGGCGCGGAATCGCTGCTGGGCATGGGCGATATGCTTTACTCTGGGCCGAACTCGACCACTCCGGTTCGCGTGCACGGCGCTTTTGTTCGCGATCAGGAAGTTCACGCGGTGGTGCAGGACTGGAAGGCGCGTGGTCGTCCGCAGTATATTTCCGGTATCACCTCCGATAGCGACGGCGAGGGCGGGGCAGGCGGCGGTCTGGACGGCGATGAAGAGCTGGATGCGCTGTTCGATCAGGCAGTGGCGTTTGTCGTTGAAAAACGTAAAGCATCGATTTCCGGCGTTCAGCGACAGTTCCGTATCGGCTACAACCGTGCCGCACGTATCGTTGAACAGATGGAAGCGCAGGGCATCGTAAGCCCGCAGGGGCACAACGGCAACCGCGAGGTCCTTGCTCCTCCACCGTTCGAGTAGCCTCATGCAAAAGAGCCGCTGTTGCGGCTCTTTTGCAAAGAAGGGTAAATTACCAGAAAATCAGGTTTTTCTTCTGTTGCTTCCGCTTAGCTCTGCACTAGATTGAGCAACAGAAGGGCCATCGCGCCGTCGCGCCTTGGCGGATGAATTCAGAGGGAAAATAATGAAAAAGATCGTAATTGCCTGTGCTTTGTTGACTACTTTTGCCGCCACCAGCGTTTGGGCTGATGCCGCCGGCGATCTGAAAAGCCGCCTGGATAAGGTGAGCAGCTTCCACGCAAGCTTTACGCAAAAAGTCACCGATGGCAGCGGCGCCGCGGTGCAGGAAGGCCAGGGCGATTTATGGGTAAAACGTCCTAATCTCTTCAACTGGCATATGACCCAGCCGGACGAAAGCATTCTGGTTTCCGACGGTAAGACCTTATGGTTCTATAATCCGTTTGTTGAGCAGGTCAGCGCAACCTGGCTGAAAGATGCCACCAGCAATACGCCGTTCATGCTGATTGCGCGCAACCAGAGCAGCGACTGGCAGCAGTACAACATTAAACAAACGGGCGACAGTTTCGTGCTGACGCCAAAAACCAGCGCCGGCAACCTGAAGCAGTTCACCATCAACGTAGGAAGCGACGGGACTATCCACCAGTTTAGCGCGGTAGAGCAGGACGACCAGCGCAGCAGCTATGCGCTGCAGACCCAGCAAAACGGTTCGGTGGATATGAGTAAGTTTACCTTCACCCCGCCGCAAGGCGTGACGGTGGATGACCAACGTAAATAGAGGCATGAGTGGGCAATCTGTCGCTCGATTTTTCTGACAATACGTTTCAACCTCTGGCCGCCCGTATGCGGCCAGAGAATTTAACGCAGTATATTGGCCAGCAGCATTTGCTGGCCGCCGGTAAGCCTTTGCCGCGAGCAATCGAAGCCGGCCATCTTCATTCGATGATTTTATGGGGACCGCCGGGCACCGGTAAAACTACGCTTGCGGAAGTGATAGCCCATTATGCTAATGCCGATGTCGAACGCATTTCCGCGGTGACGTCGGGCGTAAAAGAGATCCGCGAGGCCATCGAACGCGCGCGCCAGAACCGCAATGCAGGGCGCCGCACCATTCTGTTTGTCGACGAAGTGCATCGTTTCAACAAGAGCCAGCAGGATGCTTTCCTGCCGCACATTGAAGACGGCACCATCACCTTTATCGGCGCGACTACCGAAAACCCTTCTTTTGAGTTGAACTCCGCTCTGCTTTCGCGCGCCCGCGTTTACCTGCTGAAGTCCCTCACCGTTGAAGATATTGAACAGGTGCTGGAGCAGGCCATGAAAGACGCCGAGCGCGGCTATGGCAAACAGAGCGATTTGGTGCTCCCGGACGACACCCGCCGGGCGATTGCGGAGCTGGTCAATGGGGACGCCCGTCGCGCGCTGAATACGCTTGAAATGATGGTCGATATGGCCGAGAGCGATGCGAAAGGCAAACGCGTTCTGCAAACGGCGCTGCTTACGGAAATCGCCGGCGAGCGTAGCGCGCGCTTTGATAACAAAGGCGATCGTTTTTACGATTTAATCTCCGCGCTGCACAAATCCGTACGCGGCTCGTCGCCAGACGCGGCGCTGTACTGGTATGCCCGCATTATCACCGCAGGCGGCGATCCGCTTTACGTGGCGCGCCGTTTGCTGGCTATTGCTTCAGAAGACGTAGGCAACGCCGATCCTCGCGGCATGCAGGTGGCTATTTCCGCCTGGGACTGCTTCACCCGCGTCGGCCCGGCAGAAGGGGAGCGCGCCATTGCGCAGGCCATCGTCTACCTTGCATGCGCGCCAAAGAGCAATGCCGTCTATACCGCTTTTAAAGCCGCGATGGCGGACGCACGCGAACGTCCGGATTACGATGTGCCGGCCCATTTGCGCAATGCGCCGACCAAACTGATGAAGGAGATGGGCTACGGGCAGGAGTACCGCTATGCCCATGACGAGCCCAACGCCTACGCTTCCGGTGAGGTGTATTTCCCGCAGGAAATGGCGCAAACACGCTACTATCGACCCACAAACAGAGGTCTTGAAGGCAAGATTGGCGAAAAGCTCGCCTGGCTTGCTGAACAGGATCAAAATAGCCAGACAAAACGCTACCGCTAATGCAGACGTTGCGGTAAGGTTAGCAAGACTATCAATGCGGCCGCAGGCTGTGGCCGCATCCCCTTCATTTAATTCGATAAGCACAGGATAAGCATGCTCGATCCCAATCTGCTGCGTACAGAGCCAGACGCAGTCGCTGAAAAACTGGCACGCCGAGGCTTCAAGCTGGATGTAGAAACGCTGCGCTCCTTAGAAGAGCGTCGTAAAGTGTTGCAGGTAAAAACTGAAAATCTGCAGGCTGAACGTAACTCGCGATCGAAATCCATCGGCCAGGCGAAAGCGCGCGGGGAAGACATTGAGCCGCTGCGCCTGCAGGTAAACCAGCTTGGTGAAGAGCTGGATGCCGCAAAAGCAGAGCTTGACGGGCTGCAGGCTGAAATCCGTGATATCGCTCTGGCCATTCCGAACATGCCGGATGAAAGCGTACCGGCAGGCCGTGACGAAAACGACAACCAGGAAATAAGCCGTTGGGGCGAGCCGCGCCGGTTCGATTTCGAAGTGCGCGACCACGTTACCCTCGGTGAAATGGCCAAAGGTCTGGATTTTGCCGCCGCGGTAAAACTGACCGGTTCCCGTTTTGTCGTGATGCAGGGCCAGATTGCTCGCCTGCACCGCGCCCTCAGCCAGTTTATGCTCGATCTGCATACCGAACAGCACGGCTATAGCGAAAACTATGTCCCGTACCTGGTCAACCACGCCACGCTGTACGGTACCGGCCAGCTGCCTAAGTTTGCAGGCGATCTGTTCCACACCAGGCCGCTGGAAGAAGAAGCTGATTCCAGCACCTATGCGCTGATCCCAACGGCGGAAGTACCGTTGACCAACCTGGTGCGTGACGAAATTCTCGACGACGACGCGCTACCGCTGAAGATGACCGCCCACACGCCGTGCTTCCGTTCCGAAGCGGGCTCCTACGGTCGCGATACCCGCGGACTTATCCGCATGCACCAGTTCGATAAAGTCGAAATGGTGCAGATTGTACGCCCGGAAGAGTCGATGGAAGCGCTGGAAGAGTTGACCGCTCATGCGGAGAAAGTGCTGCAGCTGCTGAACCTGCCATACCGCAAAGTGCTGCTGTGCACCGGCGATATGGGCTTTGGCGCGGTCAAAACTTACGACCTTGAAGTGTGGCTGCCCGCGCAGAACACCTACCGCGAAATCTCCTCCTGCTCCAACATGGGGGATTTCCAGGCGCGTCGTATGCAGGCTCGCTGCCGCAGCAAATCCGATAAGAAAACCCGCCTGGTGCACACCCTGAACGGTTCCGGCCTGGCGGTGGGACGTACTCTGGTTGCGGTGCTGGAAAACTATCAGCAGGCCGACGGCCGTATCGAAGTACCAGAAGTCCTGCGTCCTTATATGAAAGGTCTGGAGTACATCGGTTAAGCATTAATTTGCTGACTGATTCTTATTAAGCGCCTGCGGGCGCTTTTTTTATAGGCGATAAGGGCTTAGAACAGCAGATCCTCCGCCTTATTTGACATCAGACAAAAACCAATACCTCCAAAGAAGTATCATTTCATCCCGAAAGCGAGTGATGATTCCATAATTATTCATTCAAGATACTTATCATTTGGCCGCCATGATTTACATGATGTGACGCGGCAAGCCAATCAGCATAACTCTAATTTTTCCGACACTCCTTTCCCTCTTTGGCTGCAGCAGGACCGCTCGCCAGCTTAATGCCTGCGGTTGTGCTGTCAGCTTATTTCAATCGTGAGCAAATTAAGTGGGCCACAATGAAAGAGAAAATCCCGAATGCGCTTCTGAGCGCACAGGTGAGCCGCCGCAGGCTGGTAACAAGCACGGCTATCGGCGGT
>NZ_RCAA01000035.1:122683-124359 GCF_003628475.1 Enterobacter sp. R1(2018)
GGAAGCCTGCCGATACCGTCAACGGTAGCGAAAAGGTAGTGTGGAGCGCCTGTACGGTTAACTGCGGCAGCCGCTGCCCTTTGCGTATGCACGTGGTGGACGGCGAAATCAAATATGTTGAAACCGATAATACGGGCGATGACGATTACGAAGGGCTGCATCAGGTTCGCGCCTGCCTGCGCGGCCGCTCTATGCGCCGTCGCGTCTATAACGCCGATCGGCTGAAATATCCTATGAAACGCGTCGGGCTTCGCGGCGAAGGGAAGTTTGAGCGTATTAGCTGGGATGAAGCCTTTGATACCCTCGCCGACAGCATGAAGAACATTATTAAAGATTATGGCAACGAAGCCATTTATCTTAACTACGGCACCGGAACGTTAGGCGGCACCCTGACCCGCTCCTGGCCGCCGGGTTCGACGCTAATCGCTCGGCTGATGAACTGCGTCGGCGGTTATCTGAACCATTACGGTGACTACTCATCCGCACAAATCGCCGCGGGTCTGAACTATACCTACGGTGGATGGGCCGACGGCAACAGCCCGTCCGATATTGAGAACAGTAAGCTGGTGGTGCTTTTCGGCAATAACCCCGGCGAAACGCGCATGAGCGGCGGCGGGGTGACTTATTACCTTGAGCAGGCTCGTGAAAAATCTAACGCCCGAATGATTATCATCGATCCGCGCTACACCGATACCGGCGCCGGGCGCGAAGATGAGTGGATCCCTATCCGTCCGGGCACCGACGTCGCGTTAATTTCGGCGCTGGCATGGGTGATGATTAACGAGGATCTGGTGGATAAGCCATTCCTTGATAAATACTGCGTCGGTTACGACGAAAAAACGCTGCCGGCCGGCGCGCCCGCTAACGGTCACTATAAAGCCTATATCCTCGGCGAAGGTGCCGACGGCATTGCGAAAACGCCGCGGTGGGCGTCGCAAATCACCGGTATTCCCGTCAGCCGCATTGTTAAACTTGCGCGCGAAATCGCCACCGCTAAACCTGCATTTATCAGCCAGGGCTGGGGACCGCAGCGTCACTCAAACGGCGAGCTGGCTTCCCGCGCTATCGCCATGCTGGCCATTTTGACCGGCAACGTTGGTGTGCATGGCGGTAACAGCGGTGCTCGCGAAGGCTCCTACGAGCTGCCATTTGTTCGTATGCCGACGCTGGAAAACCCGGTGCAGACCAGCATTTCAATGTTTCTGTGGACCGACGCCATCGAACGCGGCCCGGAGATGACCGCTACCCGCGACGGCGTGCGCGGCAAGGATAAGCTGGATGTGCCGATCAAGATGATCTGGAACTACGCCGGCAACTGCCTTATCAATCAGCATTCTGAAATCAACCGTACCCATGACATTCTTCAGGATGATAAAAAATGCGAAATGATTGTGGTGATCGATAACCACATGACCTCTTCGGCTAAATACGCCGATATCCTGCTGCCGGACTGTACCGCTTCTGAACAGATGGATTTCTGTCTTGATGCATCCTGCGGCAATATGTCGTATGTCATCTTCGCCGAGCAGGCCATCAAGCCGCGCTTTGAATGTAAAACCATCTATGAAATGACCACCGAGCTGGCGAAACGCATGGGCGTTGAGCAGCAATTCACCGAAGGCCGTACTCAGGAAGGGTGGATGCGTCACCTGTACCAGCAGTCTCAGGAAGCGATC
>NZ_RCAA01000035.1:124435-135762 GCF_003628475.1 Enterobacter sp. R1(2018)
ACGTGGCAGCTACGGGAAGGGGACGTTATCGATCCGCTGCCGGTATACAGCGCCGGTTTTGAGAACTATGGCGATCGGCTGGCCGAAAAATGGCCGTTGCAGATGACCGGATTCCACTATAAGGCTCGCGTTCACTCAACCTACGGCAACGTTGAGGTATTGCAGGCGGCCTGCCGGCAGGAAATGTGGATTAACCCAATCGACGCGCAACAACGCGGCATCAGCAATGGTGACATGGTGCGCATTTTCAACGGCCGCGGCGAAGTTCATATCAATGCCAAAGTCACTCCGCGCATCATTCCGGGCGTGGTGGCGCTTGGGGAAGGGGCCTGGTACAACCCTGATGCCAACAGAATTGATCGTGCCGGCAGCATCAACGTGTTAACGACCCAACGTCCGTCTCCGCTGGCGAAAGGTAACCCATCCCACAGCAACCTGGTTCAGGTCGAGAAGGCGTAAGGAGTAGCTTATGACTACGCAATATGGATTTTATATTGATTCGGGTCGCTGCACCGGCTGCAAAACCTGCGAGCTGGCCTGCAAGGACTACAAAAATTTAGGTCCGGACGTCAGTTTCCGCCGCATTTATGAATATGCTGGCGGCGACTGGACGGAAGACAACGGCGTCTATCAGCAAAACGTCTTCGCCTACTACCTGTCGATTGCCTGCAACCACTGCGAAGATCCGGCCTGTACCAAAGTCTGTCCGAGCGGCGCGATGCATAAGCGTGACGACGGATTTGTGGTGGTAAATGAAGAGGTATGCATCGGCTGTCGCTACTGCCATATGGCCTGCCCGTACGGCGCGCCGCAGTATAACGCCGAAAAGGGTCATATGACCAAATGCGACGGCTGCTATGACCGCATCGCCGACGGCAAAAAGCCGATCTGCGTCGAGTCCTGCCCGCTGCGCGCGCTGGACATGGCGCCCATCGCTGAACTGCGCAACAAGTACGGCGCTCAGGCCGCTATCGCACCGCTTCCTGCGGCGCATTTCACAAAGCCGAATATCGTTATTAAACCCAACGCCAATAGCCGTCCCTGCGGGGATAAAACCGGTTACCTGGCCAATCCGAAGGAGGTGTGAGATGGGTAACGGATGGCATGAATGGCCGCTGATGGTCTTTACCGTGCTCGGCCAGTGCGTGGCGGGCGGTTTTATCGTTATGGCTTTAGCGCTGCTTAACGGCGTTTCCGACCGTGTGCAGCGTAAACGCGTAGAGCGGGCGATGATTGTGCTGTGGGTGCTGATGGGCATTGGCTTTATGGCCTCCGTGCTGCACCTCGGTTCGCCGCTTCGCGCGTTCAATTCGCTTAACCGTATCGGCGCATCCGCGCTTAGCAATGAAATTGCCAGCGGTTCGGTGTTCTTTGCCGTGGGCGGAGTCGGGTGGCTGCTTACCGTGCTGGGCAAAATGCCCGCGACGGCAGGCAAACTATGGATGATGCTTACCATGGCGCTGGGGGTGCTCTTCGTCTGGATGATGTGCCGTGTGTATCTGATCGATACCGTACCAACCTGGTATAGCGTCTGGACGCCTGTGAGCTTCTTCCTGACCATGTTTATCGGCGGCCCACTACTGGGTTACCTGCTGCTACGCGCCGCGGGCGTGGCGGGCTGGGGAATGCGCATTTTGCCGGCAATTACCCTTCTTGCCTTAGCCGTGAGCGCGGCTGTCGTGCTGCTGCAGGGAATGGAGCTGGCGACGATTCACAGCTCTATTCAGCAGGCGGCGGCGCTGATCCCGCAGTACGGCGCGCTGATGTCGTGGCGTCTTGCTTTGCTGGTGGCCGCTTTAGCGTGCTGGATCGCACCGCAGCTTAAAGGCGGCCAGCCGAACGTGGGCGTGCTGACGCTTGCCTTTGTACTGGTTATCGCCGGCGAACTGATTGGCCGCGGCGTATTCTACGGTCTGCACATGACGGTGGGTATGGCCATCGCCAGTTAACGTTTCAGCATGAAGCGCGCCTTCGGGCGCGTTTTTTATATTCGTGAGTTATTAATAAATATTCGGATAAAAAAATATCATCCGAATGACCATGAAATTTTTCATCCATCCCGCTTCGATTCTCCCGGCCCGATCTTATCAAAAACAGAGAGATAGCTTTTACGCGCTACGCTTAACCCATGCCGAGGATAAGTTTTTCAAATCGACAGGCCTGAACCGGCGCCAGGCCCCGTCAGCACTGGATTGACAATCATTTTTCCGGTGGCATGATGCGCACAAATTTCTTCTCTTCCTCGCGGTTTTTTACATGTCCACCTATACCCGGCCAGTGATGCTTTTGCTCTGTGGCCTGATGCTGTTGACCCTGGCGTTAGCGGTGCTTAATACGCTCGTTCCCCTGTGGCTTGCCCATGAGCATCTGCCGACATGGCAGGTGGGAATGGTTGGTTCGTCCTATTTTACCGGCAACCTGCTGGGCACTATGGTAACGGGCTGGCTTATTAAGCGTCAGGGCTTCAATCGTAGCTATTATCTGGCGTCGCTGATCTTTGCCGCCGGCTGCGCAGGGCTGGGATTAATGGTGGGGTTCTGGAGCTGGATGATGTGGCGGTTCATCGCCGGTGTCGGCTGCGCGATGATCTGGGTGGTGGTTGAAAGCGCGCTGATGTGCAGCGGCACGTCCCGCAACCGTGGACGCCTGCTCGCGGCTTATATGATGGTCTATTACGTCGGCACCGTGCTTGGTCAGCTGATGGTCAGCAAATTGCCGACGGATCTGGCCAGCGTTCTGCCCTGGGTGACCGCCATGGTGCTGGCGGCCGTTCTGCCGGTGCTGTTTACCCGCATCGTAAATAACCGCAACGAAAGCCAGGAGGCGACGCCGGTGTGGCCGATGCTGCGCCTGCGTCACGCGCGTCTTGGCGTCAACGGCTGCATTATCTCCGGCATCGTTTTGGGCTCTTTATACGGCCTGATGCCGCTGTATCTCAATCACCAGGGCGTGAGCGATTCCGGGATTGGTTTCTGGATGGCGGTTATGGTGAGCGCAGGCATCGTCGGACAGTGGCCGGTAGGGCGTTTGGCCGATAAGTACGGCCGCCTGCTGGTACTGCGCGTCCAGGTATTTGTCGTGATTCTTGGCTGTCTTGCAATGTTAAGCAATGCGGCAATGGGACCGGCCCTGTTTGTGCTGGGGGCCGCAGGTTTTACGCTCTATCCTGTCGCTATGGCTTGGGCCTGCGAAAAGGTGGAGCACCATCAGCTGGTGGCGATGAACCAGGCTTTGTTGCTCAGCTACACAGTCGGCAGCCTGCTGGGGCCTACGCTCACGGCGATGCTGATGCAGAACTATTCCGATAACCTTTTATTTATGATGATTGCGGGCGTGGCGTTTATCTATCTGTTGATGCTGCTGCGTAAAGCGGGACATCATCCGACGCCGGTGGCGCACGCCTGATACGGAAAGGAGAGCCATCATACTGATGGCAAACGTTATTAAGCCGCAGGACAAGCCTGTATAACCCATCCAAAACCATGAAAATCAAAACTTTGATTTTCGGCTAATGAGCATAAAGAAGAGTTACGCTTTTCCCTTTTTTGCCAGCAACTGAAAGGCCCTCGACTGGAGGGCCTTTTGTTTTAGTACATCACCTTGTGACCGTACTGTTCGAGAATGCCTTTCACACGCTCCATGGTTTCTTTCTTCGGCGGGTGTACGCCGTCAAGCTTGTACTCTTCGCCCATCGCGACCCATTTATGTTTGCCCAGCTCGTGGTAGGGCAGCAGCTCGATTTTCTCGACGTTGCCCATATCCCGGGTGAATTCGCCGAGGCGGTGGGCGGAGTCATCATCGTCTGACCAGCCGGGAACCACCACGTAACGGATCCAGACCTTAATATTTTTATCCGCCAGATAGCGGGCAAATTCGAGCGTGCGATGGTTAGAAACGCCCACCAGATTCTGGTGGATTTCATCGTTCATCTGTTTTAAATCGAGCATCACCAAATCGGTCACCTCCAGTAATTCATCGATTACCGGGTCGTAGCGGCGCACAAAACCGTTGGTATCAAGGCAGGTATGAATGCCTTCTTTGTGGCAGGCGCGGAACCAGTCGCGCACAAACTCAGCCTGCAGAATCGCTTCCCCGCCGGATGCGGTTACGCCGCCGCCGGAGGCGTTCATAAAGTGACGGTAGGTCACCACTTCTTTCATCAGCTCTTCAACGGTGATCTCTTTGCCGCCGTGGGTATCCCACGTATCGCGATTGTGGCAGTACAGGCAGCGCATCAGGCAGCCCTGGAAGAAGGTGATAAAACGAATACCGGGGCCATCCACGGTACCGCAGGATTCAAAGGAGTGAATTCGGCCAATTACTGACATTGCGGTGTTTTCTCCAGTATTGACCCATGACGACTAAAACATGGGTCAGGTTGAGCGCGGTCTGTGTGCTGCATGCCGCGTCGAATCAATTTTGCAAGATAACTTAAACGTAGCAGTTATCCTGCAAAACCGGTTCAGGCCAGGCGGTGGGAGGATAAGAAAAGGCCCCACCAAAGTGGAGCCTTTATTCTACGCCTTTTCAGACAAACCCGGTATTACATGGTTTGCGTGAAGGTACGGGTGATAACGTCCTGCTGCTGTTCTTTAGTCAGGGAGTTAAAGCGTACAGCGTAACCGGATACGCGAATGGTCAGCTGAGGATATTTCTCAGGGTGTTCCATCGCATCCAGCAGCATTTCACGGTTCATCACGTTCACGTTCAGGTGCTGACCACCTTCGATGGACGCTTCGTGGTGGAAGTAACCATCCATCAGACCCGCAAGGTTGGTTTTACGCACTTCGTCGTCTTTACCCAGCGCGTTCGGCACGATAGAGAAGGTATAAGAGATACCATCTTTCGCGTAGGCAAACGGCAGTTTAGCGACGGAAGTCAGAGAGGCAACCGCACCTTTCTGGTCACGACCGTGCATTGGGTTAGCGCCTGGACCGAACGGAGTACCTGCGCGACGGCCGTCCGGGGTGTTACCGGTTTTCTTACCATAAACCACGTTAGAGGTAATGGTCAGAACGGACTGGGTCGCGATGGCGCCACGGTAGGTAGGCAGTTTCTGAATTTTCTTCATGAAACGTTCTACCAGGTCAACGGCGATATCATCTACGCGTGGATCGTTGTTACCGAACTGTGGATATTCACCTTCGATTTCGAAGTCAACGGCCAGGCCGTCTTCGTCACGAATTGGTTTAACCTTCGCGTATTTGATTGCGGACAGGGAGTCAGCTGCAACGGACAGACCCGCGATACCACAAGCCATGGTGCGAACAACGTCACGGTCGTGCAGGGCCATCAGGGACGCTTCGTAGCTGTACTTATCATGCATATAGTGAATGATGTTCAGCGCGGTGACGTACTGTTTAGCCAGCCAGTCCATGAAGTGGTCCAGACGATCCAGCACGTTATCGTAGTCCAGCACTTCAGCAGTGATTGGCGCCTCTTTAGGACCAACCTGCATTTTCAGTTTTTCATCAACGCCGCCGTTGATTGCGTACAGCATGGTTTTCGCGAGGTTTGCGCGAGCGCCGAAGAACTGCATTTGCTTACCAACGACCATTGGGCTGACGCAGCAGGCAATGGCGTAGTCGTCGTTGTTAAAGTCAGGACGCATCAGATCGTCATTCTCATACTGCAGAGAAGAGGTATCGATGGAGACTTTAGCGGCGTATTTTTTGAAGTTCAGCGGCAGTTTTTCAGACCACAGAATGGTGATGTTCGGCTCCGGAGACGGCCCCATGGTGTACAGGGTGTTCAGGAAGCGGAAGCTGGATTTGGTGACCAGAGTACGGCCATCAACGCCCATACCGCCGATAGATTCAGTCGCCCAGATTGGGTCGCCGGAGAACAGCTCATCGTATTCAGGGGTACGCAGGAAGCGAACCATACGCAGTTTCATGACCAGGTGGTCAATCATTTCCTGTGCGTCGAGTTCGGTGATTTTGCCTGCTTTCAGGTCACGTTCGATGTAGGCATCCAGGAAGGTGGATACGCGACCGAAGGACATGGCGGCGCCGTTCTGGGATTTAACCGCGGCCAGGTAGCCGAAGTAGGTCCACTGAATAGCTTCCTGAGCGTTGGTAGCAGGACCAGAGATATCGCAGCCGTATTTAGCCGCCATTTCTTTGATCTGACCCAGCGCGCGGTGCTGTTCGGAGATCTCTTCGCGCAGACGGATGGTAGCTTCCAGATCTTCGCCGTTTTCCAGCTTGCTCTGCAGAGAGTTGAACTGGGCGAACTTGTCTTTCATCAGGTAGTCGATACCGTACAGCGCAACGCGACGGTAGTCACCGATGATACGGCCACGGCCATAGGCATCCGGCAGACCGGTGATGACGCCTGATTTACGGCAGTTCAGGATGTCTTTGGTGTAAACGTCAAATACGCCCTGGTTGTGCGTCTTGCGGTACTCGGTGAAGATCTTTTTCAGCATTGGGTCGAGTTCACGACCGTACACTTTGCAAGAACCTTCAACCATTTTGATGCCGCCGAACGGAATAATGGCACGTTTCAGAGGCGCATCGGTCTGCAGGCCCACGATGGTTTCGAGGGACTTGTTGATGTACCCGGCATCATGGGAAGTGATGGTGGAAGCGAGGTCGGTATCGAAGTCAACAGGCGCGTGGGTGCGGTTTTCCTGTTTAACACCTTCCATAACGTTGTCCCACAGCTTGGTAGTTGCGTCAGTCGCACCTGCCAGGAAGGACTCGTCGCCCTCGTAAGGGGTGTAGTTTTTCTGAATGAAGTCACGTACGTTAACTTCATTCTGCCAGTCGCCTTTGGCAAAACCTTCCCAGGCTGTGGCTAACTTTTCATTAAGCTCGGACATGTAACACCTACCTTCTAATGTGGATTTCTTATTCCCTGCGTGATGACGGCACTTAGTGCTGATCGCCACCGCGCAGATAAATTACCCAGTATGTCAATCCGACCAGTAAACCGCCGCCGATGATGTTTCCGATAGTGACCGGAATAAGGTTATCGGTGATGAAGTTCAGCACGGTCAGATGAGAGAAACTATCCGGAGAGGAGCTAACTGCGGTCCAGAATTCCGGGGTTGCGAAATTACGTATCACGATACCCATTGGGATCATAAACATGTTCGCGATACTGTGCTCGAAGCCGCAGGCCACAAACATGGCGACCGGGAGGATCATAGCAAACATCTTGTCCATCAGGCTGCGGCCGGAGTAGCTCATCCAGACGGCCAGACAAACCATCAAGTTTGCCAGGATACCGAGACACACGGCTTCGATGAATGTGTGATGCATTTTATGATCGGCGGTCTGCAGCACGTTCAGGCCCCAGGCGCCGTTAGCCGTCATATACATGCCTGACAGCCAAATCAGCAGCACAAAGAGAAGCGCGCCAATCAGGTTACCAACATAGACGTTAATCCAGTTACGCGCTAACTGTCCCCACGTGATGCGACCGCTCGCTTTCGCGACCACA
Organism: Enterobacter sp. R1(2018); assembly: GCF_003628475.1. GTDB lineage: Bacteria > Pseudomonadota > Gammaproteobacteria > Enterobacterales > Enterobacteriaceae > Dryocola. The sequence continues at coordinate 131,885 of NZ_RCAA01000035.1, forward strand.
ATCAGCACCGTAGAGGTGAACAGGTCGGCACCGCAGACTACGCAAAGTATCAAACCTAAAGAGAAGCAGGTTCCGCCAATCAGCTTCGCGATACCAAAGGGAATGGTGGCGGTACCGGTAGTGGCGGTAATGTAAAAGACAAAGGCAATCGAGATAAACATGCCCGCGGTGATCGCTAAATAAAACGTCGTCAGCGGATGTTTCGTTGCTTTATAGACACCAGCATCTTCGGCAACTTTTGCCATAGCTTGTGGAAGTAATAGATCAAAAGGGTTGTCAGCTTTCACACTAACTCTCTCTTATTTATTCGGCGAGGAGATACTAACAAAGCATTATAGAGTAAAAATTGATATGGATCATATCTCGCCAAGCTTATAGACCTGAAAAAAGTAGGTGAACACCTCTTTTTCAGCATAACTTATTGATTATCCCAATAAAAATAAATTTTAAATATTATATAGTAATTTGAATCCAGCTAGCCACTCTCCTTTTCAAAGTTAATTAAAACGGAGTAATTCGAAATAATGGCAACATTATTTGCATTTTACTCTTTAAATATTTCACCCGTATTTAACCGACTGGCTACATAACAAGTTAATTTGATTACAATAAAAAAAGGGGCAATAAAATTGCCCCTTAATATAGCTCAAGCCGCGCTATTTGCGCATCTACCAGAGTATGTCAGTTAGTTAACTTTCCAGAACCGCGCTTTCGCGCGTTGTAATTTTTCGTAAGCGTGCAACAAGGCCTGGTGTGCCGGGAAAGCTTTAAGGTCGCTGTCGACGGCCTGCAGGCCGTAGAAGGCTGCCTCGCCGCTGAGCGCGGCGCTTGCCGCCTCTACGGTTTCTGCGCCATACATGCGAACAAAGGCGTTCAGGTACTGCAGCGGCTCGCGCTCTTCTTCCATCGCCAGCAGCAGTAAAGTTTGCAGGCAGCGATAGTAGTTGGCACGCTCAGGGCTGAAGATCGAGGCGTTGAACTCCATGGTCCATTCGGTCCAGATCAGCGCCTGCTCCGTATCACCGCCGGCCAGCGCCAGCATAGCTTTCAGCTCGCCGATGCGCAGCGTATACCAGCCGTTATCTTTACCGGTCGCAAGGCCAAGCAGCTCGCGCACGCGGGTAAAATCATCATGGCCTTCTTCATCCAGCTGAGAAATCAGATCCAGATAATCCTGCTTTTCCCACTCGCTGCCCGGTAGAGCGAGGATGGTTTCACGCAGGTGATAGCCCATATTGTTGTTGGCTAACAGCAGGTCTTCAGCCGGATAAATATCGGACATGCCCGGCACGATGATGCGGCAGGCGTAAACGTCCAGATGCTGGTAGTCCGCGATATAAACTTCCTGATCTTCCGCATTGAAGATTGCCATTAACGTGGCGAACTCTTCTTCTGTGGTGCCCGCGAAGCTCCAGTCCACGAACGGATAGTCCGCATCCTGTTTGAACATGTCCCAGGAAATCAGGCCGCTTGAATCAATAAAGTGGGTTTCAAGGTTGGCGTGCTCCGCCACTTCTTCATCGTCAAACGTAGGCGGAGTGAAGACGTCGAGATCTTTAAGGCCGCGGCCCTGCAGCAGTTCGGTCACCGTACGTTCCAGCGCCACGCCGAAGTCAGGATGCGCGCCGAAGGAGGCGAAGCAGGTGCCGTTGGCCGGGTTAAACAGCACAACGCAGATAACCGGGTATTTGCCGCCCAGAGAGCCGTCATAGGCAAAAATCGGGAAGCCTTCCGCTTCGAGAGTTTTAATCGACTCCACCACGCCAGGATAGCGCGCCAGCACTTCCTGCGGGATTTCCGGCAGGCTGATGGATTCGGCAATAATACGGTTTTTAATGTGGCGTTCGAAAACTTCAGACAGGCCCTGAACACGCGCCTCGTTAGCGGTGTTACCCGCTGACATGCCATTAGAAACGTACAGGTTGCCAATAATATTCATCGGAATATAGACGGTTTGCAGATCGGACTGACGGGTAAAGGGCAACGCGCAGATGCCGCGCTCTTCGTTACCCGACTGCAGGTCGATCAGCATGCCTGCGGTCAGCTCGTTTTCCGGATCGTAAAACGCGCGCAGGCGATCGTCGAGAATACCTGCTGGCAGCTGTTCATCTTCCGGGATCTCGAACCACTTCTCATTTGGATAGTGCACAAACGGGCCGTTAGCGATGGTTTTGCCCAGCCAGAAATCCGCGAAGAAATAGTTGGTGGACAGACGTTCAAAATATTCGCCAAGCGCCGAGGCCAGCGCGGCTTTTTTGGTGGCGCCTTTGCCATTCGTAAAGCACAGCGCGCTGTCTTTATCACGAATGTGGACCGACCAAACGTTAGGGACCGGATTCAGCCATGAGGCTTCTTCTATATTAAAGCCGAGATCGGTGAGCTGCTGCTGAAAGCGGGCGATGGAATCTTCCAGGGCGGCATCTTTGCCGGGAATAAAGGTTTGAGTCATGAGAGTTCACTTAAGTAGTACGCAAAGCGCGCAATGATACGGGTTTTAGCAGGCTGACGCTATCGCCAGCGCTTATAGGCGGAACTAGCATAACAGGCTATGATTAGAGCCAGTAACTACCTGTTATGGCGAGATAAATGAAGACCTTTGATCTACAACGTATGGCGTTTAACGACGTCCCACCTGACTTTTTATTAGAAGTCGCCGTTCGCAGCCTCTATACCTTTATCCTGGTTTTCCTGTTTCTGAAAATTACCGGGCGCCGCGGCGTGCGCCAGATGTCGCTTTTTGAAGTACTCATTATTTTGACCTTAGGCTCGGCCGCGGGCGACGTGGCGTTTTACCACGACGTGCCGATGCTGCCGGTATTCGTGGTGTTTATTACTCTTGCCTGCCTCTATCGCCTGGTAATGTGGCTGATGAACCACAGCGAGAAGCTGGAAGGGCTATTAGAAGGCAAGGCCAAGGTCATTATTGAAGACGGGGAATTTGCCTGGGAGAAAATGCAGGCCCAGAACATGACCGAGTTCGAGTTTTTCATGGAGCTGCGTCTGCATAGCGTTGAGCATCTGGGGCAGGTGCGGCTTGCCATTCTGGAGACCAACGGCCAGATAAGCGTCTATTTTTATCCGGATCATCTCGTCAGGCCGGGGTTATCTATTCTTCCCGAGCCCTGTAATGAACGCTTTATAAAAATGCCCGAGGATGGCGACTACGCCTGCATTCGCTGCAGCGAGGTTATGAAGTTTAACGCCGGCGACGCATTGGCCTGCCCGCGCTGTAAAAATCGTTTCTGGGTGAAAGCCTGTACCGCCAGGCGGGTAACGTGACGGAAATAAATAGGGCGTTTTATGGGCCAGCTGGTGGATTGTTTTGTGTGATTTTGCGCACATTCCTCCGCCACGCCGGATTAACCATTGCAGCCCCCGCAAGTGAATGATAAAACCGATAACGTGATAAAACTTATTGCTCTAAGCGTGGTGAGGGGAAATGACTCAGGTATACAATTTTAGTTCCGGCCCGGCGATGCTACCGGCTGACGTGCTTCGTCGTGCACAGCTTGAACTGTGCAACTGGAACGGGCTAGGCACCTCCGTGATGGAGATAAGCCATCGTAGTAAAGAGTTTATTCAGGTGGCCGTCGAGGCTGAACAAGATTTTCGCGATCTGCTGCAAATCCCCTCGAACTACAAAGTTTTGTTCTGCCATGGCGGCGGCCGTGGCCAGTTCGCCGGTATCCCTTTAAACCTGCTGGGCGATAAAAAAACCGCGGATTACATCGACGGCGGCTACTGGGCCAACAGCGCGGTGAAAGAAGCCTACAAATACCTTACGCCAACCGTGTTTGACGCCAAAGTCACCGTCGACGGCCTGCGCGCGATTAAACCGATGAGCGAGTGGCAGGTTTCCGATGACAGCGCTTATCTGC
>NZ_RCAA01000035.1:135828-142385 GCF_003628475.1 Enterobacter sp. R1(2018)
CCGCTGGACGTCAGCCGTTTCGGCGTGATTTACGCAGGCGCGCAGAAAAATATCGGCCCGGCGGGCCTGACGCTGGTTATCGTGCGTGAAGACCTGCTTGGCAAAGCGCATAAATCCTGCCCTTCTATTCTTGATTACACCGTGCTTAACGATAACGATTCCATGTTCAACACGCCGCCGACCTTCGCCTGGTATCTTTCCGGGCTGGTGTTTAAGTGGCTTAAAGAGCAGGGCGGCGTGGCCGCGATGGACAAAATCAATCAGGCGAAGGCGGAGCTTCTCTATGGCGTGATTGATAACAGCGACTTCTATCGTAACGACGTTGCTCCGGCTAACCGTTCCCGCATGAACATTCCGTTCCAGCTGGCCGACAGCAATCTGGATAAGCTTTTCCTTGAAGAATCCTTCGCTGCGGGTCTGCATGCCCTGAAAGGCCACCGTGTGGTGGGGGGAATGCGCGCTTCTATTTATAACGCCATGCCGCTCGAAGGCGTTAAAGCGCTCACCGACTTTATGGTTAGCTTCGAACGCCGCCACGGTTAATCCGTTGCGCGTTGTAATTCTCCCCGCGGGCAGGCTCGCGGGGTTTCTTTTCTGTTAGATTTGAGAGTACCTCCTCATGCTGGAATCCCTGACGTTACAACCCATCGCGCTGGTTGACGGCACCATTAATCTTCCCGGTTCAAAAAGCGTCTCTAACCGCGCTCTGCTGCTCGCAGCGCTGGCAAAAGGTAAGACTGAACTGACCAACCTGCTTGATAGCGATGATGTTCGTCATATGCTTACGGCGCTGAAAGCTCTGGGCGTCAGCTATACGCTTTCAGAAGATCGTACTCGTTGCGAAGTGACCGGCGTGGGCGGCCCGCTTGCGGCAACCGGCGAGCTGGAGCTTTTCCTCGGTAATGCGGGCACGGCAATGCGTCCGCTGGCGGCGGCTCTGTGCCTTGGCGGCAACGACATCGTCCTGACGGGCGAACCGCGCATGAAAGAGCGTCCTATCGGCCATCTCGTTGATGCTCTGCGCCAGGGCGGCGCGCAAATTGATTATCTGGAGCAGGAAAACTATCCGCCGCTGCGCTTACGCGGCGGCTTTACCGGCGGCAAGGTGGCGGTAGACGGCAGCGTTTCAAGCCAGTTCCTGACGGCCCTTCTGATGACGGCGCCGCTGGCGGCGAACGATACGGAAATCACCATTAAAGGCGAGCTGGTGTCTAAACCTTATATCGACATCACCCTGCATCTGATGAAAACCTTCGGCGTTGATGTCGAAAACCGTGACTATCGCAGCTTTATAATTCGCGGCGGCCAGCAGTATCAATCGCCTGGCGCCTATCTGGTTGAAGGCGACGCCTCTTCCGCATCTTACTTCCTTGCGGCGGGCGCCATTAAAGGCGGCACGGTAAAAGTAACCGGCATTGGGCGCAACAGCGTACAGGGCGATATTCGTTTTGCTGACGTGCTGGAAAAGATGGGTGCGAAAATCACCTGGGGAGACGATTTTATCTCCTGCGCGCGCGGCGAACTTAACGCTATCGATATGGATATGAACCATATTCCTGATGCGGCGATGACCATCGCCACGGCCGCGCTTTTCGCCAAAGGCACCACCACGCTGCGCAATATTTATAACTGGCGGGTAAAAGAGACGGATCGTCTGTCAGCGATGGCCACCGAGTTGCGTAAAGTTGGCGCCGAAGTGGAAGAGGGCGAGGATTACATTACCGTCACGCCGCCTGCGAAGCTGCAGATCGCAGAAATCGGCACCTATAACGATCATCGCATGGCGATGTGCTTTTCTCTTGTCGCGCTATCCGATACGCCGGTCACCATTCTTGATCCTAAATGTACGGCGAAAACATTCCCGGACTATTTCGATCAGCTTGCACGCATCAGCACGCCTGCATAATTCTTCTCTAACCGCATCATTTGATGCGGTTTTCTTATCTGCCTACGTTTCCTTACAGCGAAGTTGCGCAATTCTTCTACACTCAGCGTGATTCCCCATGATATTTAGCAGGAAAGATAACGGTCCGGCTGGTTGGGGCGTATAATACGCGGCGTTCATTCAGGCCCGCGACCCCGCGAGAAGGAGAAAAAGATGACGGCATCCGCCCCGGTAATAACAATTGATGGACCAAGCGGTGCAGGCAAAGGCACGCTGTGTAAGGCGATGGCGGAAGCTTTGCAGTGGCATCTGCTTGACTCCGGCGCCATCTATCGCGTGCTGGCTCTGGCTGCTTTGCACCATCAGGTAGACGTTGCTTCTGAGGAGGCGCTGGTTCCTTTAGCGGCTCATCTCGATGTGCGCTTTGTTGCCACCAACGGCAATCTGGAAGTGATTCTGGAAGGCGAGGACGTCAGCGGCGAAATTCGTACGCAGGAAGTGGCTAATGCCGCCTCGCAGATAGCCGCGTTTCCTCGCGTGCGCGAAGCTTTGCTGCGTCGTCAGCGCGCGTTCCGTGAAGCGCCCGGCCTTATTGCCGACGGCCGCGATATGGGAACGGTGGTTTTCCCCGACGCGCCGGTAAAAATATTCCTCGATGCTTCATCTGAAGAACGAGCGCACAGGCGCATGCTACAGTTGCAGGAAAAGGGCTTTAGTGTTAACTTTGAACGCCTTTTGGCCGAAATAAAAGAGCGCGACGATCGCGATCGTAATCGGCCCGTAGCGCCGTTAGTGCCCGCTGCTGATGCTTTAGTGCTGGATTCAACCAGCATGTCTATAGACGAAGTCATTGAGCGCGCCCTGGCCTATGCGCGGGAAGTGCTGGCAGCGTAAGCCGCCCGCAATAAGAATTTTGTCAATATTGTCATGACATTGCCATGGCGATATCACTGCAGATCGGGTAAAATTTGCCCCCTGTAATCTAACCCTGTCGGCATGGAGCCAATGGCGGGGTATGTTAAACAACCCCATTCGGCGGGACGCTAAATGGACGTTAAACTAAAGAACCTTGAAGATTAACAACATGACTGAATCTTTCGCTCAACTTTTTGAAGAATCCCTGAAAACAATCGAAACCCGTCCGGGTTCCATCGTTCGTGGCGTTGTTGTTGCTATCGATAAAGACGTAGTACTGGTTGACGCCGGTCTGAAATCTGAGTCTGCCATTCCGGCTGAGCAATTCAAAAACGCTGCTGGCGAACTGGAAATCCAGGTTGGCGACGAAGTTGACGTTGCTCTGGACGCAGTTGAAGATGGCTTCGGCGAAACCCTGCTGTCCCGTGAAAAAGCTAAGCGTCACGAAGCTTGGATCACGCTGGAAAAAGCTTACGAAGAAGCTGAGACTGTGGTCGGTGTTATCAACGGCAAAGTTAAAGGTGGCTTCACTGTTGAGCTGAACGGTATTCGCGCGTTCCTGCCAGGTTCCCTGGTTGACGTTCGTCCGGTTCGCGACACTCTGCACCTCGAAGGCAAAGAGCTTGAGTTCAAAGTAATCAAGCTTGACCAGAAACGTAACAACGTTGTTGTTTCACGCCGTGCTGTTATCGAATCTGAAAACAGCGCAGAACGCGATCAGCTGCTGGAAAACCTGCAGGAAGGCATGGAAGTTAAAGGTATCGTTAAGAACCTCACTGACTACGGTGCATTCGTTGATCTGGGCGGCGTTGATGGCCTGCTGCACATCACTGACATGGCATGGAAACGCGTTAAGCATCCAAGCGAAATCGTGAACGTTGGCGACGAAATCACTGTTAAAGTGCTGAAGTTCGACCGCGAGCGTACCCGTGTTTCCCTGGGCCTGAAACAGCTGGGCGAAGATCCATGGGTAGCTATCGCTAAGCGTTACCCGGAAGGCACTCGTCTGACTGGCCGCGTGACCAACCTGACCGACTACGGCTGCTTCGTTGAAATCGAAGAAGGCGTTGAAGGCCTGGTGCACGTTTCCGAAATGGACTGGACCAACAAAAACATCCACCCATCCAAAGTTGTTAACGTTGGTGACGTAGTGGAAGTTATGGTTCTGGATATTGACGAAGAACGTCGTCGTATCTCCCTGGGCCTGAAACAGTGCAAAAACAACCCATGGCAGCAGTTCGCTGAGACCCACAACAAAGGCGACCGCGTTGAAGGTAAAATCAAGTCTATCACTGACTTCGGTATCTTCATCGGCCTGGACGGCGGCATCGACGGCCTGGTTCACCTGTCTGACATCTCCTGGAACGTTGCAGGCGAAGAAGCAGTGCGTGAATACAAAAAAGGCGACGAAATCGCAGCTGTGGTTCTGCAGGTTGACGCAGAGCGCGAGCGTATCTCCCTGGGCGTTAAGCAACTCGCAGAAGATCCGTTCAACAACTACGTTGCGCTGAACAAGAAAGGTACTATCGTTACTGGTAAAGTAACGGCAGTTGACGCGAAAGGTGCTACAGTTGAATTAGCAGACGGCGTAGAAGGCTACCTGCGTGCTTCTGAAGCTTCCCGTGACCGCGTTGAAGATGCAACTCTGGTTCTGAACGTTGGCGACGATGTTGAAGCTAAATTCACCGGCGTCGATCGTAAAAACCGTGTTGTAAGCCTGTCTGTTCGTGCTAAAGACGAAGCTGACGAGAAAGATGCAATTGCGACTGTTAACAACAAACAGGAAGAAGGTAACTTCTCTAACGCAATGGCTGAAGCATTCAAAGCAGCTAAAGGCGAGTAATCGTCCGAGCGCTAAATCAGGGCGGCTACGGCCGCCCTTGTTCGATTGATAGCTGTAAGCTAATTTTCCTGAAAGGAAACCGGAGGAAACATGACCAAGTCAGAATTAATAGAAAGACTTGCAACCCAGCAATCTCATATTCCCGCTAAAGCTGTGGAAGACGCAGTAAAAGAGATGCTGGAGCATATGGCCTCTACGCTTGCCCTGGGCGAGCGCATTGAAATCCGGGGTTTCGGCAGCTTCTCATTACACTATCGCGCTCCTCGCACCGGACGTAATCCTAAAACCGGCGATAAAGTGGATCTGGAAGGTAAATACGTTCCACACTTTAAACCGGGCAAAGAGCTACGTGACCGCGCCAATATTTACGGCAATTGAGTCTTCGGATTTAACCGTTAAAAACGGCACCTGCGGGTGCCGTTTTTTATGCCTGAAAACGGCTGTTTCGACTTTGTTCGCATATTCCCTGCAACATTCACTCTTCTTCTGAAAAGCTTCGGAACCCTTCCCGCAGGTTTACCTGACGCCAGCTGACGCTGAATCTCTGATGCATCACACTACTCCGAACAAGGAGGTTGCTGTGGTTTCTCTACCAGGGTTCTGCCTTAGCGCCGTAGCCGGCATTTTACCGCTGCTATGGCTGGCAAAAATTCCCGAACTATCAACTATTGTATTACTGCTGGCGGCTGCGCTATGCCTTGCACCTTTCAAATTGCGGGCGCTGCGTTATCCGGTAATTGCCGTAATCTGCTGCTGCTGGGGCTTATTGTCGGCCAAAGAAAGCCTGATGCCCTTTGAACGCTGGACACAAAAACCGATCACGGCCCGGGTTGTTATCACCGGTACCGACGGCGCGCAGAATCATGAGCTACAGCTTGTGCGAAAAGATAAACACTATCTCTTCCCACCGCCGGGCGTTGTGCTCAGAGGCGTTTATTTACCCGAGCCCGCCTGTGCAGGTCAAAAATGGCTGATGACGCTGCGTTTACGGCCGGTCCACGGGCAGATAAACGAGGGGGGATTTGACAGTCAGCGCTACGCTCTGGCACAGCATTTGCCGCTGCGGGGACGGCTTATCAAAGCGCAGCGGCTGAGCGAAGAATGCTCGCTTCGCGCCCGATGGATAAATGCGGTCAGTGGCGCAACATCCTCCTTAACCTGGCAGGGGATCATTCTTGCCTTGGGGTTTGGCGAGCGCACGGTAATGAGCGCAGAGGTAAAAAATATCCTGCGAAATACCGGTACTGCGCACTTGATGGCGATATCCGGGCTGCACATTTCGTTGGCCGCGGGAGTAGGCTGGCTTTTTGCCCGAGTCCTGCAGTTTTTTCTTCCCGCGCATCTTATTCATTTTCGAATGCCATTGCTTGCGAGCCTGTTTACCGCCGGGGTTTGCACCTGGCTTGCGGGTAGCAATCCACCGGCGGTAAGAACTTTTGTCGGGCTGACTATCTGGCTGTCGCTTCGCCTGAGCGGACGACAGTGGTCAGGCTGGGAAGTATGGATCTGCTGTATGGCCGGCATCCTGCTTTACGATCCCTTAACGGTATTGTCCGACAGCTTTTGGCTTTCTGTACTCGCCGTGGCCGGAATCATTTTCTGGTATCAGTGGATGCCGCTGCCGCGGCGGGTCGCGCGCTGGCGATGGTTTTATCGCCATCTGGCGAGCCTTACGTATTTACAGGCCGGCATCACGTTGCTTTTACTGCCGCTGCAGGTTTTTATCTTCCACGGGCTTAGCGTAAACGCCCTGTTGGCAAATCTGTTAGCCGTACCCTTTGTCTCCTTTGTTATCACGCCGCTGTTGCTGATGGGACTTATAGTAACGAGCGTTCCCTGGTTGGGAGTAAACCTGTGGCGGTTCGTGGACTTTCTGATTGAACAGCTGTTTATTTTCCTGAAGTATCTTCCCGG
>NZ_RCAA01000035.1:142473-217500 GCF_003628475.1 Enterobacter sp. R1(2018)
TCTCTGGCGCCGTTTTCCGGGTTCAACCAGCGTGCTGGCGATCGTGCTGTTAGTTTTTAGCTCACGTACGTTCCAGAAAAAAGACGATCGGGCATGGGAAATTACCATGCTGGATATCGGACATGGGCTGGCGGTGGTCATCACCCGCCATGGGAAAGCGCTTTTATACGACACGGGAAATGCCTGGCCGGGCGGAGATGCAGCGCAGCAGGTCATCATCCCATGGCTACGCTGGCATAATCTCACCCCTGAAACCACGATTATTAGCCACGAACATCTCGATCATCGTGGCGGGCTTATCAGTCTGCAGCAGGCCTGGCCGCAAATGACGGTCCGCAGTCCGCTTCGCTGGAAAAATCATCTTCCCTGTTTTCAGGGGCAGAAGTGGCAATGGCAGGGTCTGGATTTTGCCGTTTACTGGCCGCCCGCAGAGCAGCGATCGCAGGGCAATAACGGCTCCTGCGTGGTGATGGTCAGCGATGGCCGTTTTCGGCTGCTGTTAACCGGTGATATGGAAGCATCGGCAGAACTGTCTATGCTCAGGAGGCGGTGGGGCGTTTTACGGGCTGACATTGTTCAGGTGCCCCACCACGGCAGCCGCACTTCATCCAGTGCGCCGCTTCTGCGGGCGGTTTCTGGGAAAGCGGCGCTGGCTTCGGTTTCTCGTTATAACGCCTGGCGCTTGCCCTCTGCACATATCGTTGATCGTTACCAAAAGCAGGGCTACGCATGGTACGACACCGCCCATTCCGGCCAAATTACTATTCGCGTAAACAGTGATAAATGGCAAATCAAAGGCTTCAGAGAACAAATAATGCCCCGTTGGTACCATCAGTGGTTTGGCGTAACCAAGGATAATGGGTAGAATATGCGGCTATTTCATCACATGCTGGTTTATTGAATGCATAACGATAAAGATCTCTCCACATGGCAGACCTTCCGCCGTCTCTGGCCGATGATTGCTCCATTTAAAACAGGTCTGGTTGTGGCTGGGGTTGCGTTAATTCTCAACGCAGCCAGTGATACCTACATGCTATCGCTGCTCAAACCGTTACTGGATGATGGTTTTGGTAAAACGGATACTTCAGTACTGCTGTGGATGCCCTTGGTTATCATTGCGTTAATGGTGTTGCGCGGCGTAACGAGTTATATCTCAAGCTACTGTATTTCCTGGGTATCAGGGCAGGTGGTGATGAATATGCGTCGCCGTCTGTTCAGCCATATGATGGGGATGCCCGTGGCCTTTTTCGATCAGCAATCGACAGGTACGCTGCTCTCGCGCATCACCTACGACTCTGAGCAGGTTGCTTCTTCTTCTTCCAGCGCGCTGATTACGGTCGTACGCGAGGGCGCTTCAATAATCGGCCTGTTTGTACTGATGTTCTGGTACAGCTGGCAGCTGTCGCTGATATTAATTGTGCTGGCGCCAATCGTCTCCTTTGCCATCCGCATGGTCTCTAAACGCTTCCGTAACATCAGTAAGAACATGCAGAACACCATGGGGCAGGTGACCACCAGTGCGGAACAAATGCTTAAAGGGCATAAAGAAGTGCTGATTTTCGGCGGCCAGCAGGTGGAAACTGAACGCTTTAACAAAGTTAGTAACCGTATGCGCCATCAGGGCATGAAGCTGGTCTCTGCCTCTTCCATTTCAGACCCTATTATTCAGCTGATCGCTTCCCTGGCATTGGCCTTCGTTCTTTATGCGGCAAGCTTCCCAAGCGTAATGGAAACCCTCACCGCCGGTACTATCACCGTTGTCTTCTCTTCAATGATTGCCCTGATGCGTCCGCTGAAATCGCTAACCAACGTTAACGCGCAGTTCCAGCGCGGTATGGCGGCCTGTCAGACGTTGTTCTCGATTCTTGACTCCGAACAGGAAAAAGATGAAGGCAAGCGCACCATTGAACGAGCGAAAGGCGATCTTGAGTTCAAGGATGTGACTTTCACCTACCCTGGTCGTGACATTCCTGCGCTGCGCAACATCAGCCTGAATATTCCGGCGGGTAAAATGGTCGCGCTGGTAGGGCGTTCGGGTTCAGGCAAGTCCACTATTGCCAGCCTGATTACGCGTTTCTACGATATTCAGGAAGGCAATATCCTGATCGACGGCGTGGACGTTCGGGAATACACCTTATCTTCCTTGCGTAATCAGGTCGCGCTGGTTTCCCAGAACGTGCATCTGTTTAACGACACCATTGCCAACAACATTGCCTATGCCCGTACTGAAAAGTACAGCCGCGAAGATATTGAAAAGGCGGCGCGTATGGCTTACGCGATGGATTTCATCAGTAAAATGGACAATGGCCTGGACACTATTATTGGTGAAAACGGCGTGCTCCTTTCCGGCGGCCAGCGTCAGCGTATCGCCATTGCCCGCGCGCTGCTGCGCGACAGCCCAATTTTGATTCTGGATGAGGCCACTTCCGCGTTGGATACGGAATCTGAACGAGCTATTCAGGCAGCGCTCGACGAACTGCAGAAAAACCGTACCTCGCTGGTTATCGCGCACCGCCTGTCCACTATTGAGCAGGCCGACGAAATTGTGGTGGTGGAAGATGGCCGTATCGTGGAACGCGGTCCTCACGCTGAACTGATCGCGCATCGCGGCGTGTACGCTCAGCTGCATAAGATGCAATTCGGCGAATGATAGAGCGCATCTGGTCGGGGAAATCTTCCCTCTACCTGCTGTTATTGCCACTCTCCTGGCTGTATGGCCTGGTGAGCGGCATTATTCGTCTTAGCTGGAAGCTCGGGCTGCGCAAAGCATGGCGCGCGCCGGTTCCCGTCGTGGTGGTGGGTAATCTGACCGCAGGCGGCAATGGCAAAACGCCGGTTGTTATCTGGCTTGTCGAACAGCTTCAGTCGCGCGGCATTCGCGTGGGCGTGGTTTCTCGTGGCTATGGCGGGAAAGCAGAGCGCTATCCCTTAATCCTTACTGCGGATACCGCTACCGCGCAGGCGGGCGATGAGCCGGTATTGATTTATCAACGTACCGGCGCGCCTGTGGCCGTGGCGCCTGAGCGCAGCGCGGCGGTAAAAGCCTTAATCGAGCATGCGCAGCCGCAGCTGATTATTACCGATGACGGTCTCCAGCACTATGCGCTGGCGCGGGATAAAGAAATCGTCGTGATAGACGGCGAGCGCCGGTTTGGCAACGGCTGGTGGCTGCCCGCCGGGCCAATGCGCGAGCGCAGCGGGCGCTTAAAAACCGTAGATGCGGTAATCGCCAACGGTGGCGAAGCGCAGGCGGGAGAAATTGCCATGCGGCTGCAGCCGGGCGATGCCGTCAACCTTCTCAGCGGCGAACGGCGTCCCGCGCAGCATTTACACGACGTTGTCGCGATGGCGGGCATCGGCCATCCGCCGCGTTTCTTCGCTACGCTAAGACAGTGCGGCGTGAAGCCGGTTAACACGATTGGCCTTGCCGATCATGCGGCGCTGGCGGAAGAGGATGTCGTAAAGCTGCTGGACAAACATCAGACGTTATTAATGACCGAAAAAGATGCGGTTAAATGTCGCGCCTTTGCCACCGGCCATGAAAACTGGTGGTATCTGCCGGTCGACGCTCATCTTGCCCAGCCGCAGGCAGAACAGCTGCTGCAAACATTGGTCGCGCTGGTGAGGTAAGTTTTTCAGCGCGTCTTCGCCCTGGTTTGTTGGATGACAGGAAAGATCATGTCTTTACCGTACCTGACCTTACAAGCTGCCCGAAACCTTCACCTTGCCGCGCAGGGCCTGCTGAACAAGCCACGCCGCCGCGCCCGCGCCTCAGACATCAGCAGCGCAATCTCGCAGATGTCGCTCCTGCAAATCGATACCATCAATATTGTTGCCCGCAGCCCCTATCTGGTGCTGTTCAGCCGCCTTGGGCGTTATTCACCGGACTGGCTTGATAAAGCGTTAGCCGACGGCGAGCTCATCGAATACTGGGCGCACGAGGCCTGTTTTCTGCCGAAAGAAGATTTTGCCCTGGTGCGCCATAGAATGCTGCAGCCGGAAAATATGGGCTGGAAATACCGGCCGGACTGGATGCTGGAGCATGCGGAAGAAATCGAACGTTTACTCAAACACATTGCGGAAAATGGCCCGGTTCGCTCGGCGGATTTTGAGCATCCGCGTAAAGGCGCTGGCGGCTGGTGGGAGTGGAAGCCGCATAAAAAACATCTTGAGGGACTGTTTACTTCCGGCCGGGTGATGGTAATTGAGCGACGAAATTTTCAGCGCGTTTACGACCTTACCGCACGCGTCATGCCGGACTGGGACGACGAGCTGCATCTTATTCATCAGCAGGACGCCGAACTGAAAATGTTGGAAAACAGCGCCCGCAGCTTGGGGATTTTTCGCCCCGACTGGCTGGCTGATTACTATCGCTTACGTCGCGTTCCCGTCAACTCCGTCATCAGCGAATGGGAAACACAGGGAAAGGTTATTCCTGTCCAGACGGAGAAACTGGGCGAGACGTGGGTGCACAGTTCATTATCGCCCTTGCTGCCGCGTGCGGAACAGAACAAGCTTAAAGCGACCCATAGCGCCGTATTGTCTCCCTTTGATCCCGTAGTCTGGGATCGCAAGCGCGCGCAGGCGCTGTTTGATTTCTCCTATCGGCTGGAGTGTTACACTCCGGCAGAAAAACGGAAATACGGTTATTTCGTTTTGCCGCTGCTGCATCAGGGCGTATTGGTCGGGCGCATGGATGCCAAAATGCATCGTAAACAGGGCGAGCTTGAGATTATTAGTTTATATCTGGAAGAGGGTATAAAGCCTGGCGCTTCATTGTTGAAGGGGCTGCACGGCGCAATAACGGAGTTTGCCCTCTGGCAGGGCGCTTCACGAATCGTACTGGGAAATATTCCCGCAGCCCTGGCTTCCTCGTGGGGAAGCAGCTGGGAAATTAGCCCGGGGAGCTAATCAGTTATGTTATCCTGACGCCCTTGATGGCGCCCATTCTGGAGTATCTATGGAAAGTCGTTTACTTGAAATCATTGCCTGCCCGGTGTGCAACGGCAAACTCTATTTTAATCAGGAAAAGCAGGAGCTTATCTGCAAGCCTGATGGCCTGGCCTTCCCGCTACGTGACGGTATTCCGGTCTTGCTGGAAACGGAAGCACGTACTTTGACCCTCGACGAGACTAATCCATGAGTTTTGTGGCTATTATTCCAGCTCGCTATTCGTCTACCCGCCTGCCGGGCAAGCCGCTGAAGGATATCAACGGTAAACCGATGGTGGTACACGTCCTGGAGCGCGCCCGTGAGTCCGGCGCGGAACGTATTATCGTCGCCACCGATCACGAAGAGGTGGCTCGCGCTGTAGAAGCCGCCGGCGGCGAAGTGTGCATGACCCGCGCGGATCACCAGTCTGGTACCGAGCGCCTCGCCGAAGTGATCGAAAAATGCGGCTTCAGCGACGACACCATTATTGTAAACGTGCAGGGTGATGAACCTATGATCCCGCCGGTCATCATTCGCCAGGTCGCAGAAAATCTGGCTAACTGCCAGGCGGGAATGGCGACGCTCGCCGTCCCGATCGATTCCGCTGAAGAAGCTTTTAATCCTAATGCGGTTAAAGTAGTGATGGATGCGCAGGGCTACGCGCTGTACTTCTCGCGCGCCACCATTCCATGGGATCGCGATCGTTTTGCCCGATCGCGTGAAAAGATCGGCGATACTTTCCTGCGCCATATCGGCATTTACGGTTATCGTGCGGGCTTCATCCGCCGCTATGTCAGCTGGGAGCCAAGCCAGCTTGAACAGATTGAAATGCTTGAGCAGCTGCGCGTTTTGTGGAACGGCGAAAAAATACACGTTGCCGTAGCCAAAGAGATCCCCGGCATCGGCGTGGATACGCCGGAGGACCTGGAACGCATCCGCGTAGCGATGCGCTAAGCCAAACTCAGGCTAAAAAGCCGGCCTCCGAGCCGGTTTTTTATTATCTGAAGACATATTGATCTGAGGTGATGACATCTGGCAAAAGCGCGCTCATTATGAAAAGCACCAGGGTTCATAGGGGTAACGCGTTATGGAGTTGCTGCGGAAGGAATTAAGCCATCTGCTGGGTGAAAAGTTAAGCCGCATCGAGTGCATCAGCGAGCAAACGAGCACCGCGGTGTGGTCGCTGTACGATAGCGAAGGCCATGCGATGCCGCTGCTGGCCAAAAGCTTTACTTCACCCGGCGTCGCCGCGCAGCAGGCCTGGAAAATGTCGATGCTGGCGCGCTCGGGCACCGTTCGTCTGCCCGTGGTCTACGGCATAGTTACGCATGAAGAGCACCCTGGTCCTGACGTACTGTTGATGGAGCGTCTACGCGGCGTTTCGGTTGAAGCGCCGGCCAGAACGCCGGAGCGCTGGGAGCAGCTGAAAGACCAGATTGTCGAGGGGCTGCTGGCCTGGCATCGCGTTGACAGTTCAGGCTGCGTAGGCTGCGTTGACAATACGCAGGAGAATATCTGGCCCTCCTGGTACCGCCAACGGGTAGAAATACTGTGGAATACGCTAAATCAGTTTAAGAACACCGGTCTTACGATGCAGGATCGACGCATCCTGTTCCGTTCGCGCGAGTGTTTGCCGCGTATGTTTGAAGGTTTCAACGACAACTGCGTGCTGGTGCATGGCAATTTCACGCTGCGCAGCATGCTAAAAGACGGCAAGAGTGACCAGCTTCTGGCAATGGTAAACCCCGGCGTCGTACTTTGGGCGCCGCGAGAGTATGAAATTTTTCGTCTCTATGAGGAAGGGCAGGCGGAAAGCCTGTTCTGGCATTACCTGCAGCGCGCGCCCGTGGCGGAATCCTTCATGTGGCGGCGCTGGCTGTATGTTTTGTGGGATGCGGTCGACAGCCTTGTCCAGACGGGCCGCATAAACCGACCCGCCTTTGACGCCGCGACGAAAGGTTTACTCCCCTGGCTTTCCTGAAGGCCCTTTAAGCCACTGCCAGACGCGGCCCAGCGTTTCGTAACCTACCCGGTCACTGTGCATCAGCCAAAGCGGTGACGGGATTATCCTTTCCCACGGATTGAGGGGAGAATCAACGGCCATTTGATTAGCCGGCGCGGGAAGCGGATTTAAGCCCGCGTTGTGAAAGAAAATGACGGCGCGCGGTAAGTGCGAGGCGGAAGTCACCAGCAGGAAAGGCTGCTTACCGATTGCCTTTGCCACCGCCGCCGCTTCTTCTTCCGTATCTTTCGGGCTATCAAGGGTGATGATTTCCGAACGCGGCACGCCCAGGCTTTCCGCGACCCTCGCACCGGCTTCTGCGGTGCTTACAGAATTCGTCATCGCACGGGCGCCGGTAAAGATCATTTTAGCGCCGGGATTTGCCCGCCAAAGCCGTACCCCTTCGGTAACGCGCGGAAGGCTGTTATTGATCAGGTTTGAACTCGGCGCCCAGTCAGGATTCCAGGTATAGCCGCCTCCCAGCACCACAACGTAGTTAACCCGTTCATCGCCGCGCCACGTTGGGTAGGTATCTTCAATCGGCTTAAGCAGGCTATCGGCTACCGGCTGAATGCTCATTAACAGTAAAGCCAGCCAGCCGGCTGTAAGCAGCGCTTTAGCCGTTTTTTGCCAGCGGGAGAACCACAGCAACAAAATGGCCAGCCCAATCACCAGCAGTAAAAAAGGCAGGGGCAGCAGCAGGCCTCCGATAAATTTTTTCAGGATAAAAAGCATGAATTCCGGGTCCTTTTTTAACCATCCAACAGGTAAACGCTGCTGATATTACACCAGCCAGGTTCATTCTCCTGCAAGCTGTGCCAAAATAGCGGTTTTCTAAGACTGACCCTTAAAGGCTGTGGAGTAGTACCCGTGCGTGACCGCAATTTTGATGACATTGCCGAGAAGTTCTCACGCAACATCTATGGTACAACCAAAGGCCTGCTTCGCCAGGCTATTCTGTGGCAGGATCTTGATGCGCTGCTGGCTATCCTGCCGCCGAAGCTGCGGGTGCTGGACGCGGGCGGCGGCGAAGGACAAACGGGCTGTCGTATGGCTGAGCTGGGCCATGAGGTCATACTCTGTGATGTTTCCGCTGAGATGATCGCCCGCGCCCGGGCGATGGCCGTGGAAAAAGGTGTGAGCGAGAACATGCATTTTGTACATTCCTCCGCCCAGGATATTGGTCAACATTTGGAAAGCCCGGCCAATCTGATATTGTTTCACGCGGTGCTGGAGTGGGTCGTCGATCCGCAGGCCGTACTGCGGTCCCTGTGGGATAGCCTGGCGCCGGGCGGGGCATTGTCGCTGATGTTTTACAATGCGAACGGCCTGTTGATGCGCAACATGTTCGTGGGTAACTTCGAATATGTCCTGCAGGGCATGAAAAAGAACAAGAAGAAGACGCTTTCGCCTGACAATCCGCTGCAGCCAGAACAGGTTTATCACTGGCTGGAGCAAATTGGCTGGCAGATTACCGGGAAAACCGGCGTGCGGGTATTTCATGACTACCTGCGCGATAAGCAAAAACAACGCGATGGTTTTGACGATTTGCTTGAACTTGAAACGCGTTACTGCCGGCAGGAGCCGTTTCTTAGCCTCGGCCGCTATATCCACGTGACAGCTATCAAGCCGCTTGAGCCAAGGATAAATTATGAGTGATGTTTCCCAGACAGTACCTGAACTGGTTGCCTGGGCCAGGAAAAATGATTTCGCCATCTCCCTGCCGACCGAACGCCTGACGTTTCTGTTGGCTATCGCTACCTTAAACGGCGAAAGGCTGGATGGAGAGTTAAGCGAAGGGGAGCTGGTGGATGCTTTCCGCCACGTGAGCGACGGTTTCGAGCAGACTACCGAAACTATTAACGTGCGCGCAAACAATGCTATCAACGATATGGTGCGCCAGCGTCTGCTCAACCGCTTTACCAGCGAAATTCACGAAGGGAATTCGATCTATCGCCTCACGCCGCTGGGCATAGGTATTACCGACTACTATATTCGCCAGCGTGAATTCTCAACGCTGCGGCTTTCCATGCAGCTCTCCATTGTGGCAGGCGAGCTCAAGCGCGCCGCGGACGCCGCCGAAGAAAACGGCGATGAGTTCCACTGGCATCGCAACGTCTTTGCGCCGCTTAAATATTCCGTAGCGGAGATATTCGACAGCATCGATCTTACCCAGCGCATTATGGATGAGCAGCAGCAGCAGGTGAAAGACGATATTGCGCAGCTGCTAAACAAAGACTGGCGCGCGGCAATCTCCAGCTGTGAACTGCTGCTGTCTGAAACCTCCGGCACCCTGCGTGAACTGCAGGACACCCTTGAAGCGGCCGGGGATAAGCTGCAGGCGAACCTGTTGCGCATCCAGGACTCGACAATGGGGCGCGACGATCTGCATTTTGTCGATCGCCTGGTCTTCGATCTGCAAAGCAAGCTGGACCGTATTATCAGTTGGGGCCAGCAGGCCATCGACCTGTGGATCGGCTATGACCGCCACGTGCATAAATTTATTCGTACCGCCATCGATATGGATAAGAACCGCGTCTTTGCCCAGCGCCTGCGCGTCTCGGTGCAAAACTATTTCGACTCTCCGTGGGCGCTGACCTATGCCAGCGCCGAGCGTTTGCTCGATATGCGCGATGAAGAGATGACGCTTCGCGATGAAGAGGTGACCGGTGAGCTGCCGACGGATCTTGAATTCGAAGAGTTTAACGAAATCCGCGAGCAGCTGGCGGCGCTGATTGAAGCGGCGCTGCAGAGCTACAAAACCAGACAGGTCCCTCTGGATTTAGGCGTAGTGATGCGGGACTATCTCACCCAATATCCGCGCGCGCGCCATTTTGATGTGGCGCGAATCGTGGTCGACCAGGCGGTACGTCTTGGTGTGGCTGAAGCAGACTTTACCGGCCTGCCGCCGCAGTGGCAGGCAATTAACGATTACGGAGCCAAGGTACAGGCGCATGTCATCAACAAATATTGAAAAAGTGATGCCGGTTAAACTGGCACAGGCGTTGGCCAATCCGTTATTTCCCGCCCTCGATAGCCAGCTGCGCGCCGGTCGGCACATCGGCCTCGACGAGCTGGATAATCATGCCTTTTTAATGGATTTTCAGGACGAGCTCGAAGAATTCTATACCCGCTATAACGTGGAGCTGATCCGCGCGCCGGAAGGCTTCTTCTATTTGCGCCCGCGCTCCACGACGCTTATCCCGCGTTCGGTATTATCCGAGCTGGATATGATGGTGGGTAAAATCCTCTGCTATCTCTATCTCAGCCCGGAGCGTTTGGCGAACGAAGGCATCTTCACCCAGCAGGAGCTTTACGACGAACTGCTGACGCTGGCGGATGAAAGCAAGCTGCTGAAGCTTGTGAACAACCGCTCAACCGGCTCGGATGTCGACAGGCAAAAATTACAGGAAAAAATTCGCTCCTCGCTGACGCGCCTGCCCCGCCTCGGCATGATCTGGTTTATGGGTCATGACAGCAGCAAGTTCCGCATTACCGAATCGGTATTCCGCTTCGGTGCCGATGTGCGTACCGGCGACGACCCGCGCGAAGCGCAGTTGCGCATGATTCGCGACGGAGAGGCGATGCCTGTTGAAACCCGCCTACAGCTCAATGACGAGACCGAAGAGTCACAACACGTCCAGGATAACGCGGAGGATGAACAGGAATGATTGAACGCGGAAAGTTTCGCTCGCTAACGCTGATTAACTGGAACGGTTTCTTCGCGCGTACTTTTGATTTAGATGAGCTGGTTACCACGCTTTCGGGCGGTAACGGCGCCGGTAAATCGACCACCATGGCGGCTTTTGTTACGGCGCTGATTCCGGATTTGACGCTGCTGCACTTTCGTAATACCACCGAAGCCGGGGCCACGTCCGGCTCGCGCGACAAGGGTCTGCACGGTAAGTTAAAAGCGGGCGTCTGTTATTCCTTGCTTGACGTAATCAACTCCCGCCATCAGCGCGTGGTGGTGGGCGTGCGTCTGCAGCAGGTTGCGGGCCGCGACCGCAAGGTGGATATCAAACCCTTTGCCATTCAGGGCCTGCCTTCTTCTGTCCAGCCCACGCAGCTGCTGACGGAAACGCTCAACGAGCGTCAGGCGCGCGTGCTGAGCCTGCAGGAGCTGAAAGACAAAGTGGAGGCCATCGAAGGCGTCCAGTTCAAGCAGTTCAACTCCATCATCGATTACCACT
This sequence comes from Enterobacter sp. R1(2018), assembly GCF_003628475.1. Classification (GTDB taxonomy): domain Bacteria; phylum Pseudomonadota; class Gammaproteobacteria; order Enterobacterales; family Enterobacteriaceae; genus Dryocola. The sequence continues at coordinate 153,601 of NZ_RCAA01000035.1, forward strand.
CACTGATGTTCGATCTGGGCATCGTGGCGCGCCGTCTGCGCAGCGCCTCGGACCGTAGCAAATACTATCGCCTGATCGAAGCCTCGCTTTACGGCGGGATTTCCAGCGCCATCACCCGCTCTTTGCGCGACTACCTGCTGCCGGAAAACGGCGGCGTGCGCAAAGCGTTCCAGGATATGGAAGCGGCCCTGCGTGAAAACCGCATGACGCTGGAAGCCATTCGCGTGACCCAGTCCGATCGCGATCTGTTCAAGCATCTGATTTCCGAAGCCACTGATTATGTGGCGGCGGACTATATGCGCCACGCTAACGAACGTCGCATTCATCTGGATAAGGCGCTCGAATTCCGCCGCGAACTGCACGTCAGCCGTAAACAGCTGGCCGTAGAGCAGTATAAGCATGTGGATATGGCGCGCGAGCTCGCTGAACACAGCGGCGCGGAAGGCGATCTGGAAACGGATTACCAGGCCGCCAGCGATCATCTGAACCTGGTGCAAACCGCAATCCGCCAACAGGAAAAAATCGAACGTTACGAGGCCGATCTCGACGAGCTGCAAATGCGCCTCGAAGAGCAAAACGAAATCGTAGCGGAGGCCAGCGAGCAGCAGGAAGAAAACGAAGCGCGCGCCGAGGCCGCAGAGCTGGAGGTGGACGAGCTAAAAAGCCAGCTTGCCGACTACCAGCAGGCGCTGGATGTGCAGCAGACCCGCGCGATCCAGTATCAGCAGGCGTTACAGGCGCTTGAACGCGCGCGCGCGGTTTGTCATCTGCCGGATTTAACCGCCGATAGCGCGGACGAATGGCTGGAAACCTTCCAGGTCAAAGAGCAGGAAGCAACGGAAAAACTGCTGACGCTGGAACAAAAAATGAGCGTGGCGCAGACGGCGCACAGCCAGTTTGAGCATGCTTACCAGCTCGTCGCTTCAATCAGCGGTCCGGTCAGCCGCAGCGAAGCCTGGGAAGCCGCGCGTGAATTACTGCGCGACAGCAACAACCAGCGCCACCTCACGGAACAGGTTCAGCCCCTGCGTATGCGTCTTAACGAACTTGAGCAGCGCCTGCGCGAGCAGCAGGAGGCCGAGCGCCTGCTGGCTGAGTTCTGCAAACGCCAGGGAAAACGCTTCGATCCTGAAGATTTGGAAGCGCTGCACGAAGAGCTGGAAGAGCGCATTGCGACGCTGCAGCAGGGCGTATCCGAAGCGAGCGAACAGCGCGTATCCCTGCGCCAGGAGCAGGAACAAATTCAGGCGCGTATTAAACGTCTGACCCTGCGCGCGCCGATTTGGTTAGCCGCGCAAACCAGCCTCAACCAGCTTTGCGAGCAAAGCAACGAAGCGTTCGAAAGCAGCCAGCAGGTAACTGAATACATGCAGCAGCTGCTGGAGCGCGAGCGTGAAACCACCGTTGAACGCGATGAAGTCGGCGCCCGTAAAAGCGCCGTAGACGAAGAAATTGAACGTCTGAGCCAGCCGGGCGGCGCGGAAGATCCGCGGCTGAACGCGCTGGCGGAACGCTTTGGCGGCGTGCTGCTCTCAGAGATTTACGACGATATCAGCCTTGATGACGCCCCGTACTTCTCGGCGCTGTATGGCCCGTCCCGGCACGCCATCGTGGTGCCAGATTTATCCCTGGTCCGCGAACAGCTCGAAAATCTGGAAGAGTGCCCGGAAGACCTGTATCTGATTGAAGGGGATCCGTCCTCCTTCGATGATAGCGTCTTCACCGTGGAAGAAATGAATGCCGCGGTGCTGGTGAAAACCGCCGAGCGCCAGTGGCGCTATTCCCGCCTGCCGGAGCTGCCGCTGTTTGGCCGCGCGGCGCGTGAAAATCGTCTTGAAAATCTGCACGCAGAGAGGGAAACGCTGGCGGAACGCTTCGCCACGCTTTCGTTCGACGTGCAGAAATCCCAACGCCTGCACCAGGCGTTCAGCCGCTTTATCGGCCAGCATCTGGGCGTGGCCTTTGACGAAGATCCTGAAGAGGAAATTCGTCAGCTCAACGCCCGTCGCGGTGAAATCGAGCGCGCCATCAGCAGTCATGAAAACGACAACCAGCAGCAGCGCCAGCAGTTCGAGCTGGCAAAAGAGGGCGTGGCGCAGCTAAACCGCCTGCTGCCGCGCGTCAGCCTGCTCAACGATGACACCCTGGCGGACCGCTGCGATGAAATTCGCGAGCGTCTGATGGAAGCTGAAGACGCGGCGCGCTTTATCCATCAGCACGGCAGCCAGCTGGCCAAACTCGAAGCGGTTGCCTCGGTCCTGCAAAGCGATCCGGAACAGTTTGAACAGTTAAAAGACGATTACCAGTACGCCCAGCAAATCCAGCGTGATGCGCGTCAGCAGGCTTTTGCGTTAACGGAAGTGGTGCAGCGCCGGGCGCACTTTAGCTACTCCGATTCCGCAGCCATGCTGGACGGCAATAGCGATCTGAATGAAAAACTGCGCCGCCGTCTGGAGCAGGCTGAAGCGGAACGTACGCGTTGCCGTGAAGCGCTGCGCAGCCATGCGCAGCAGCTCAGTCAGCTCAGCCAGCTGATGGCCTCGCTGAAGAGCTCTTTCGATACCAAGAAAGAGCTGCTTAACGATTTGCACAAAGAGTTGCAGGACATCGGCGTGCGCGCGGATAGCGGCGCAGAAGAGCGTGCCCGTATTCGTCGTGATGAACTGCATACCGCGCTGAGCAACAATCGCTCCCGTCGTAACCAGCTTGAAAAAGCGTTGACCTACTGCGAAGCGGAAATGAGCAACCTGACCCGTAAGCTCAAGCAGCTGGAGCGCAGCTACTTCGAAATGCGCGAACACGTAGTGACGGCGAAAGCGGGCTGGTGCGCGGTGATGCGCATGGTGAAAGACAACGGCGTGGAGCGTCGTCTGCACCGTCGCGAGCTGGCCTACCAGAGCGGCGACGAACTACGTTCCATGTCGGATAAGGCGCTTGGCGCGCTGCGTCTGGCCGTGGCGGATAATGAGCATCTACGCGACGTGCTGCGTATGTCGGAAGATCCAAAACGTCCGGAACGTAAAATTCAGTTCTTCGTGGCGGTTTATCAGCATCTGCGCGAGCGTATCCGTCAGGATATTATCCGTACCGACGATCCGGTTGAGGCCATCGAACAGATGGAGATCGAGCTGGGCCGTCTGACGGAAGAACTGACCTCACGCGAGCAGAAGCTGGCGATAAGCTCCCGTAGCGTGGCGAATATCATTCGTAAAACCATTCAGCGCGAGCAGAACCGCATCCGCATGCTCAACCAGGGGCTGCAAAGCGTCTCCTTCGGCCAGGTCAACAGCGTACGACTGAACGTGAACGTCCGTGAAACGCACGCTACCTTGCTGAATGTGCTTTCCGAACAGCATGAACAGCATCAGGATCTGTTTAACAGCAACCGTCTGAGCTTCTCCGAAGCGCTGGCGAAGCTGTACCAGCGCCTGAACCCGCAAATCGATATGGGCCAGCGCACGCCGCAGACCATCGGCGAGGAGCTGCTGGACTATCGCAACTATCTTGAGATGGAAGTGGAAGTTAACCGCGGCACGGACGGCTGGCTGCGTGCGGAAAGCGGCGCGCTTTCTACCGGTGAGGCGATTGGTACCGGGATGTCGATTCTGGTGATGGTCGTGCAGAGCTGGGAAGAGGAGTCGCGCCGCCTGCGCGGCAAAGACATCTCGCCTTGTCGTCTGCTGTTCCTTGATGAAGCCGCCCGTCTGGACGCCAAGTCTATCGCCACGCTGTTTGAGCTGTGCGAAAGGCTTGAGATGCAATTGATTATTGCGGCCCCGGAGAACATCAGTCCGGAAAAAGGCACTACCTATAAGCTGGTGCGTAAGGTCTTTAACAACCATGAGCACGTTCATGTTGTGGGCCTGCGAGGCTTTGCCGCGCCGCTTACGGAGGCTTTACCGGGGACGGCGGACGTTTCCTGATTCTGCATCTTTTCTTATGTTTAACAGCGGGCGAAAGCCCGCTTTTTCGATCGGGAATCTTCTTAAGCTTTAATTTTCTTTACATTTATACGGGTAATTGGTTTTTACTGTTTATATACTCTTAAAACAGCCAGGCGAAACGCCGGTTACGATAAACGGTAAAACAGGGGGCAAAGGATGTTGCTTATGAAAATGCACGGTTTTAGAGCGTCGGCGATCGGTTATTGCCTCGCGCTCGGTCTGGCTCCACTGTTTACGGCGCAGGCGCAAGAGCAAGAGCCTGCTGTGGTTCCTTCCGATAGCTCGGCCGTAACGGCGCCGCAGCCTACCGCACTTGAGCAGCCGTTAGCTCAGTCTGCCGCTACGGCGGCGATGGCGGGCACCGTGCCGCTTAATTCAGCCACGATGTCCGTGGCGCAAAGCCGCTCACAGCTGCTTTCCGAACTGCCTGCGGGATATGCGCCCGTCTATCTGAACGCGCTTTCTGCATTCTATGCCGCGCGGGATATGAAGCCGATGTGGGATAACCGCGATGCGGTGCAGGCTTTCCAGCAGCAGCTGGCCGAGCTGGCTATCGCCGGTATCCAGCCTCAGTTCACCACTTGGGTCGAGCTGCTGACCGATCCTTCGGTGACCGGCATGGCGCGCGACGTGGTGCTTTCTGACGCCATGATGGGCTATCTGCAGTTTGTCTCCGGCATTCCCACCGAAGGCAATCGCTGGTTGTACAGCACCCGGCCTTACAAAATGCAGACTGCGCCTTTGTCCGTTATTAATCAGTGGCAGGTAGCCGTCGATCGGGGAACCTTAGTGAGCTTTATCGCCACGCTCGCGCCTCAGCATCCGCAGTATGCGCGCATGCACCAGTCCCTGGTGCATCTGCTGGGTGATACTCGCCCGTGGCCGCAGCTAACCGGTAAAGAGACGCTTCGCCCGGGGCAATGGAGTAACGACATTCCAGCGCTGCGCGAAATTCTCGCCAGAAGCGGCATGCTGCAGGCCGAACCGGCAATTCCGTTACCCGGTGACGATCGTAGCAATACGCAGACCGCGGCCGCGGTTAGCCCGTCGGCGATTGCTGTTGAAAACGAAGGCAAAAGCCACAGCTCGCCAGCTGCTGTCGCCGGATCGAAGAAGAAGTCTTCTACCGCGGTACGCAGCGCTTATAGCCGTGAACTGGTCGAAGGCGTGAAGCGCTTCCAGAAATGGCAAGGCCTGGGGGCAGACGGCTCAATCGGCCAGCTAACCCGCGACTGGCTGAACGTCACGCCGCAACAGCGCGCCTCGCTTGTGGCGCTGAACATCCAGCGTTTGCGCCTGCTGCCAAACAAGCTTGATACCGGCATTATGGTGAATATTCCCAACTATTCGCTGGTTTATTACCTCAACGGCAGCGAAGCGCTGGCGTCCCGCGTCATCGTCGGGCGTCCGGATCGTAAAACGCCAATGATGAGCAGCGCGCTTAATAACGTGGTGGTTAACCCGCCCTGGAACGTGCCAAACACGCTGGCGCGTAATGATATTCTGCCGAAAGTTCGCCAGGACCCGGGCTACCTGGACCGCCATGGCTATAGCGTGCTGCGCGGCTGGAGCAACAACGCGGAGTCTATCGATCCTTATCATGTAGACTGGCAAACCATTACCGCCAGTAATTTACCCTTCCGTTTCCAGCAGAAACCGGGCACACAGAACTCGTTAGGGCGTTATAAATTTAATATGCCGAGCTCTGACGCTATCTATCTGCACGATACGCCGAACCATAACCTGTTCCAGAAGGACGCGCGAGCGCTGAGCTCCGGCTGCGTACGCGTCAACAAGGCCTCCGAACTGGCAAATATGCTGCTGCAGGATGCGGGCTGGAACGATACGCGTATTTCAAGCCAGCTCAAAGAGGGCAGTACGAAGTACGTCAATATTCGCCAGAACATTCCGGTCAATCTTTACTATTTGACCGCTTTTGTGGGCGAAGACGGGCGAACCCAGTTCCGTACAGATATTTACAATTATGATCTCGCCGCGCGATCTGGCGCACAAATCCTTACAAAGGCTGGGTTATTAATCAGGTAAATGCAGTAATACTAATGAATTAGTGGTCGTACTAGATGCAATACCCGCCCGGGTCCCTCGCAGGGCCCGGTTTATCTGGGTTTTGCGGCGCCTTGACTCAAGGTTATTTGCCAGTTAAGGTGCGGGCAGTGCGCCAGAAGTGCATATTATTCGACCACTTTTTACCTGTAGACCTGGACATCATGGATAAATTTGACGCTAATCGCCGCAAGCTGCTGGCGTTGGGCAGCGTGGCTTTGGGTGCCGCTCTGCTCCCTACGCAGGCGTTTGCAACCCTCTCGACACCGCGCCCGCGCGTTTTAACTCTTAATAATCTCCACACCGGTGAGACGTTAAAAGCCGAGTTCTTCGATGGCAGAGGCTATATTCAGGATGAATTAGCCAGACTTAACCATTTCTTCCGTGACTTTCGCGCGAATAAAGTTAAGGCCATCGATCCCAAGCTGTTTGACCAGCTTTATCGTTTGCAGGGGCTGTTAGGCACCAACAAACCCGTGCAGCTGATCTCCGGTTACCGATCGCTTGATACCAATAATGAATTGCGCGCTCATAGCAGTGGCGTGGCGAAAAAAAGCTACCACACTAAAGGGCAGGCAATGGATTTCCATATTGAAGGGATTTCGTTAAGCAATGTTCGCAAAGCTGCATTATCTCTGCGCTCAGGTGGTGTAGGATATTACCCGCGTAGCAACTTTGTGCATATTGATACCGGGCCATTGCGGCACTGGTAAAACAACGAAATCCGGCGCATGTTGCCGGTAATGGAGCAGCATGAATTATCACATCATCCCGGTAACTGCTTTTGCCCAGAACTGTTCTCTGATCTGGTGTGAAGAGACCCGCCAGGCGGCCGTGGTGGATCCCGGCGGCGAAGCGCAGAAGATCATCAAGGAAGTGGCGGCTAAAGGCGTGACCGTAGGTCAGATCCTGTTAACCCATGGCCATCTCGATCACGTAGGCGCAGCCGCAGAACTGGCCGCACATTACGGAGTGCCGATTGTCGGACCGCAAAAAGCAGATGATTTTTGGCTACAGGGATTACCTGCTCAAAGCCGGATGTTTGGCCTGGATGAATGCTTGCCGCTGACGCCGGATCGCTGGCTTGAGGAAGGCGAAACCGTCTCCGTCGGCAATGCGACCCTGCAGGTGCTGCATTGCCCGGGGCATACGCCGGGGCACATCGTTTTCTTTGATGATAAAGCCAGGCTGCTGGTTTCCGGAGATGTAGTATTTAAAGGCGGAGTAGGGCGCAGCGACTTCCCGCAGGGAGATCATGCGGCGCTGATCGATTCCATTAAGCGTAAGCTATTACCGCTTGGCGATGACGTCACCTTTATTCCAGGCCACGGCCCGCTTTCCACGCTGGGCTATGAACGTTTGCACAATCCTTTCCTGCAGGATGAACTACCGGTCTGGTAAAAGAAAAAGAGCCGCTTTAAGCGGCTCTTTTTGTATCACGGCTTAGAGGACGGCAACGATAGCTTCGCACAGCGGCGCCATGTTGTCCGGCGTCATCCCGGCAACGTTGACGCGGCCAGAAGCCACGGCGTAGACGCCAAATTCTTCGCGCAGACGCAGAACCTGTTCTTTCGTCAAACCGCTAAATGAGAACATGCCGTTCTGGTTGATGATAAAGCTGAAGTCACGGTTTGCGCCTTTTTCCTGCAGCGTATTCACGAATAGCTGACGCATGCGATGAATGCGCTGACGCATATCGGTTAGCTCTTGTTCCCAGAGCGTGCGCAGGGCTTCATTGCTCAGGATAGTCGCCACTACGGAGGCGCCGTGCGCCGGTGGGTTAGAGTAGTTCGCACGAATAACGGATTTCATCTGGCTGAACGCACGGTCAACGGTATCGGCATCGGAAGCGACCAGCGTACAGGCCCCTACGCGCTCGTTGTACAGACCGAAATTCTTGGAGTAGGAACTGGCAACAATCAGCTCTTTGTGACCGGCGGCAAAGACGCGCAGGCCTTCGGCGTCTTCTTCCAGACCGCGGGCAAAGCCCTGATAGGCGAAATCAAACAGCGGCAGCCAGCCTTTTTCCTGCGACATTTTTGCAAGCGCCTGCCACTGTTCTAACGTTGGATCGATACCGGTTGGGTTATGACAGCAGCCGTGGAACAGCACAACGTCACCTGCCTGCGCCGCCTGCAGGCTGTTTACCAGCCCTTCGAAGTCCAGAGCATGATTTTCGGCGTCGTAATAAGCATATTCGCAGACTTCCAGACCGGCGGAGTTAAACACGCCTTTATGGTTTGGCCAGCTTGGATTGCTTACCCATACGCGCTTGGCGGAAGTGTTTTTCGCCAGGAAGTCAGCCGCTACGCGAAGTGCGCCGGTGCCGCCAGGCGTCTGCGCCGTGCGTGCGCGACTGGTTTCGCTAATGGCATTACCTTTGCCAAACAGCAGTTCCTGGGTGCAGCGACCAAACTCAGGAATACCATCAATACCCAGGTAGTTTTTGGTAGTTTCGTTTTCCAGCAGATAAGCTTCGGCTTTTTTAACGCTGGTCAGAACCGGTGTTTTACCCGTTTCATCCTTATAAACCCCAATGCCGAGGTTAATTTTGGTTGGGCGGTCGTCGGCACGAAACAGGTCTGCCAGACCAAGAATTGGATCGGCAGGAGCAGCGGTAATGTTCTCAAACATGACAAGGTTCCATTGTGATATCGAGGGGGAAACGCTCTCAGGTTAACCGCTGTTTTCACAAATGCCAACCGTTTGCGACAAAAAGAAATAACCGGCGGTACGGACCGGTTTTTTACGCTTTTCAGGCATAAAAAAACAGGGCCGAAGCCCTGTTTTTCTTATATTCAGACAAACAAGCTGTCGAATAATTAGAACTGGTAAACGATACCCACAGCGGTGGTGTTATCGGTAGCAACGCCCAGGGCGTTGTCGCTGTCAATCTGGTTGATGATGTAATCAACGTAGGTAGACATGTTTTTGTTGAAGTAGTAAGTCGCGCCAACTTCGATGTAGTTGATGTAATCAGCGCTGCCAACGCCAGCAACGTCTTTCGCTTTAGATTTGTAGTAAGCGATGGATGGACGCAGACCGAAGTCGAACTGGTACTGTGCTACAACAGAGAAGTCCTGAGTTTTGTTAGCGAAGCCAACGTTACTGATATAGGTTGCGTTACGGGTTTCGCCGTAAAGAGCCGCCAGGTAGATGTTGTTCGCATCGTATTTCAGGCCGGTTGCCCACTGCTCAATTCTTTCACCGTTGCCGTCAGCTTCCTGAGCGTTGGTACGGTCTGCTGCGCCGTAACCGCCGACGATACCGAAGCCTTCAAAGTCATAGCTTAAAGAAGTTGCCCAGCCGTCGCCATTGGATTTAGCTACGTCGGTACGTTCGTTTTTACCCAGGTACTGAACGCCGAAGTTCAGGCCGTCAACCAGACCGAAGAAGTCGCTGTTACGGTAAGTTGCAAGACCACCGCTACGACCAACGAAGAAGTTATCGCTTGGCGCTGTGTCACCGCCGAATTCTGGCAGCATATCGGTAACGCCGATTGCGTCATAAACCAGACCGTAGTTACGACCGTAGTCGAAAGAACCCGCGTCGCCGAATTTCAGACCGGCAAAGGCCAGACGGGTTTTGCTGCCTGCAGTACCTTCAGATTCAGCTCTGTTACCAGAGAACTGGTATTCCCACTGGCCGTAACCGGTCAGTTGGTCATTAATTTGAGTTTCGCCTTTGAAGCCCAGACGCGCATAGGTCTGGTCGCCGTTGCCGCCGTAGCTGTTGTCGCCGTTGTCTTTAGAGAAATAATGCAGACCTACAGCTTTACCGTACAGGTCTACTTTGTTGCCGTCTTTGTTATAGATTTCTGCAGCGTTAGCTGCACCGGCTACCAGCAGAGCAGGGATAACCACTGCCAGAATGTTGCGCTTCATCATTATTTATTACCCTCATTGGTTTTTATGAACACCTGCCACTGCCGTCAATAATTCTTTACGGAACTATTGCTGAGAGTTTGGTGTCTTTCTGTATCTGTCAGGCATCTTTCCATCCATGAAACCGTTTCGCTAGCCTGAAAGTGCTACAAATGTCTAAACTGAGTAACCAAAAGAAAATATGTGTAACTAAATGTGTAATTTCGGGAACTTTGTGAACCAACTCAAATTTCGATCGGGTTTGGTCAATTAATTAGCGATCCCTAACATATATATATGAATTACTTATGTTTAATCCGCATAATGAAAAGATATGATCACCTTTCATTTACATTTGCATATTTTTTGTTGAGTTTTTGGATGTCCAGACATCTGTGCAAAATTTACGCGAATATGCTAAGCAAGCTAATTTAACGAGGTTGCTGAAAAAAGAGGGGTAATTTTGTGAGGGAATATGTCACAGACATAATTCGTTACGGTGAAGCGGGGCAATGGGGTTGTAATTGACGTTTGTTTAACTTGCGTTGAAGAAAAACAAGCTTTGTCGACTGCGCAAAAGAAAGGCCAGCGACGCTGGCCCTGGATAAATAGCGGCTTTAGAAGTTTGCGTTGCGCGGAGTACGCGGGAAAGGAATCACGTCACGCACGTTCTGCACGCCGGTAACATAGGCGATCAGACGCTCAAAACCGAGGCCGAAACCTGAGTGCGGCACGGTGCCGTAACGACGCAGATCGCGATACCACCAGTAGTCTTCTTTATTCAGACCCATTTCAGCCATGCGCGCGTCCAGCACGTCCAGACGCTCTTCACGCTGGGAGCCACCGATGATTTCACCGATGCCCGGGGCTAACACGTCCATCGCGGCAACGGTTTTACCGTCTTCGTTAAGGCGCATGTAGAAGGCCTTAATATCTTTCGGATAGTTTTTCACTACCACCGGCGCCTTGAAGTGCTGCTCAGCAAGATAACGCTCATGCTCGGAAGAAAGATCGACGCCCCAGTAAACCGGGTTTTCAAACTTCTGACCGCATTTCTCAAGGATGGCGACCGCATCGGTGTAATCGACCTGGGCGAAATCAGCCTCGATGAAACGCTGCAGACGCTCAATCGCATCTTTATCAACGCGTTCCGCGAAGAACTGCATGTCGTCCATGCGCTCATCCAGCACGGCCTTAAAGACATACTTCAGCATGGCTTCTGCCAGCCCCGCCACGTCGTCCAGGTTGGCAAAGGCAACTTCTGGCTCCAGCATCCAGAATTCCGCCAGGTGGCGGCTGGTGTTGGAATTTTCCGCGCGGAAGGTTGGGCCGAAGGTATAAACCTTAGACAGCGCGCAGGCATAGGTTTCGCCGTTCAGCTGGCCGGATACGGTCAGAAACGCTTCCTTGCCGAAGAAATCTTTGTCGAAGTCGACTTTGCCCGCGTCGGTACGCGGCAGGTTCTCGAGATCGAGGGTTGAAACGCGGAACATTTCACCGGCGCCTTCGGTATCGGAAGCGGTAATCAGCGGAGTTGAAACCCAGAAATAGCCGTTCTCGTGGAAGAAGCGATGCAGCGCCTGTGCCAGCGTATGGCGAACGCGCGCCACTGCGCCGATCATGTTGGTGCGCGGACGCAGGTGCGCAACTTCACGCAGATATTCGATGCTATGACGTTTTGCCGCCATCGGATAGGTATCCGGATCGTCCACCCAGCCGCTGACTTCTACGCGGGAGGCCTGAATTTCAAAACTCTGGCCTTGACCAAGAGATTCCACTACTTTGCCGGTAACGACAACGGAGCAGCCGGTAGTCAGGCGCAGCACGTCCTCATTGTAATTGGGCAGAGTATTATTGATGACGGCCTGTACAGGAGAGAAGCAGGAACCGTCATAGACGGCAAGGAAGGAGATACCAGCTTTTGAATCTCTTCGAGTACGCACCCACCCGCGCACGGTGACTTCACTGTCAACGGCAACGCGGCCCTGGAGTACGTCGGCTACAGGCACAACGCTCATAGTTTTCTCTCTATTAAATGGTCAATGACAAAAAAAATAGTTACCCACAATTGGGGGATATCTATGTTACCTGTCGCGCGCCATCAGACAAGCAGAAATCGCATCCGTTTGCAGAAATAAAGAAGGAGAGGGGGTCCATAAGGCCAGACAAATACACTTTATGGACCCTGTTTGATTCAGCTGGCTTTTTTAACCAGCGGCAAATCGAAGGCTTTACGCAGGGCGCGTACGAAGGCTTTATCGTGGCAAATGGTTTTGCCCGGACTGTCGGAGAGTTTTGCGACCGGTTTGCCGTTGCATTCCACCAGCTTGATGACGATATTCAGCGGCTTAACCTGGGGAATATCACACGTCAGCCGCGTACCGATACCGAAGCTCAGATTGATGCGGGAGGCAAAGTGCTTATACAGTTCGACGGCTTTTGGCAAATCCAGATTATCGGAAAAGACCAGCACCTTGCTGAGCGGATCGATACCCAGCTGCTCATAGTGCGCAATGGCTTTTTCACCCCATTCAACCGGATCGCCGGAATCATGGCGTAAGCCCTGGTAGCTTGTAGCGAATGCCGGGCCAAAGTCGCGCAGGAAGGCGTCCATGGTGATGCAGTCGGTAAGGGCGATGCCTAACTGGGACGGGTATTCGTCCAGCCATGCCTGAAGGGCCGCACGCTGGCTATTGGCCAGCACCGGGCTGATTTGCTGATGCGCCTGGAACCATTCATGCGCCTGGGTTCCCATTGGCGTCAGGTTCAGGCGGCGCGCCAAATCGTAATTGCTGGTGCCAACAAACCAGGGCTCCTGCTGCAGGCGGCCGACGATGGCCTCCTGAACTTCGCGGGAGAAGCGGCGCCTTGTGCCGAAATCCATCAGCCGGAATGCAGACAGATCGATGTCCGCCGTCAGCTCTTTAAACTGCAGCAGCTTGTTTTCCAGATGCTCCAGCGCCATGTGCGGCGTGACCGCAGGGGAGCGATGCTGATGCACCACTTCGCTGATCACCGCCAGCAGCGGCACTTCCCACATGATGACTTCACGCCACGGGCCGGTCAGACGAATGTCCAGATGGCCTTTATTATTGGTGATTTCAACCTGGGCTGGGTCGTAGCGGAACGTACGCAGCCAGGCGAGGTAATCTGCTTCAAAGAAAGGAAGCCCCTCAAGCCAGGCGAACTCCTCGTCGCTGAGCGCGAGGTGCTGCATATTATCGACCTGTTGACGGATTGCGTCTGCATAAATACCCAGCAGATCGTCACCGCGGCAGCGAAACTCGGCCGCGACGCTCACGTCGTGATAACGGTGGAATACCGCCTGCTGCATATGCAGTTTATAGGCGTCAGTATCCAGAAGCGTTTGCAAAATCGGGGAAGCGTATCGTGTCATGGCGCGTAGCTAGCATCCTCTCACAGGAGCGTTTCCATCAAGGGCTAAAAGCAGATAAAGACGCAGGAGTATACCCTGATTATCTGTTTATTAAAGCCAGATCACAACACAAGGCAGGGTTCGGGTCGAGGGCATTTTGTGCCGCAGGTTACCGGAATGTTGCAAACAGAGCTTTTAGCCCAGAAAAGATGATGATTCTGCGTGGCAACATTAACGCAACAGGAATAGACTGAACTCCGATAACTTACGGACGATGTATAAGGTTTTTTATGACACAACAGCCACAAGCCAAATACCGCCACGACTACCGTGCGCCGGACTACACGATTAGCGACATCGATTTGACCTTTGACCTGGATGCCACAAAAACCCTGGTCACCGCCATCAGTAAAGTAAGCCGTCAGGGAAACGCCCAGGCCGCCTTACGCCTTGACGGTGGCGACCTGACTCTGGTCAGCATTCACGTGGACGGCAAAGCCTGGGAACACTATCGTCTGGAAGAGGGGGCGCTGGTGCTTGAACAGCTGCCGGACCATTTCCTGCTGACTATCGTAAATGAAATTAGCCCGGCGGCGAACACCGCGCTTGAAGGTCTATACCAGTCAGGCGAAGCGCTTTGCACCCAGTGCGAGGCCGAAGGCTTCCGTCACATTACCTGGTATCTGGACCGCCCGGACGTGCTTGCGCGCTTCACCACTAAAATCATCGCCGATAAAACGAAATATCCTTACCTGCTCTCTAACGGCAACCGTATTGCCGAAGGCGAGCTGGAAAACGGCCGTCACTGGGTGCAGTGGCAGGATCCGTTCCCGAAACCTTGCTATCTGTTCGCGCTGGTGGCGGGCGATTTCGACGTGCTGCGCGACAGCTTTAAAACCCGCTCCGGCCGCGACGTCGCGCTGGAACTGTTTGTCGACCGCGGCAACCTGGACCGCGCCGGCTGGGCGATGACCTCGCTGAAAGCTTCCATGAAGTGGGACGAAACCCGTTTTGGCCTGGAGTACGATCTCGATATTTATATGATTGTGGCCGTGGACTTCTTCAACATGGGCGCGATGGAGAATAAAGGCCTTAACATCTTTAACTCCAAATATGTGCTGGCGCGCGCGCAAACCGCCACTGATAAAGACTATCTCGATATCGAACGCGTTATCGGCCATGAATATTTCCATAACTGGACCGGCAACCGAGTGACCTGCCGCGACTGGTTCCAGCTGAGCCTTAAAGAAGGCCTGACCGTCTTCCGCGATCAGGAATTTAGCTCCGACCTGGGTTCGCGCGCCGTTAACCGCATTCAGAACGTGCGCACCATGCGCGCGATGCAGTTTGCCGAAGACGCAAGCCCGATGGCGCACCCGATTCGTCCGGACAAAGTCATTGAAATGAACAACTTCTACACCCTGACGGTGTATGAGAAAGGTTCAGAAGTCATTCGTATGCTGCACACGCTGCTCGGCGAAGAGAACTTCCAGAAAGGCATGCAGCTTTACTTCGAGCGTCATGACGGCAGCGCCGCGACCTGCGACGATTTTGTGCAGGCGATGGAAGATGCCTCCAACGTGGATCTGTCGCATTTCCGCCGCTGGTACAGCCAGGCCGGTACGCCGGTCGTCAGCGTACGTGATGACTACAATCCGTCAACCGAGCAGTACACGCTTACCATCAGCCAGATGACGCCGCCGACCGCGGAACAGCAGGAAAAACAGCCGTTGCATATCCCGTTCGATATCGAACTGTATGACAACGAGGGCAAAGTTATCCCGCTACAAAGAGGCGGTCATCCGGTTCATCACGTGCTGAACGTGACCCAGGCCGAACAGACGTTTGTCTTCGATAACGTCTATTTCCAGCCCGTTCCATCTCTGCTACGCGAGTTTTCCGCGCCGGTAAAACTGGAATATAACTGGAGCGATCAGCAGCTGACCTTCCTGATGCGCTACGCCCGCAATGATTTCTCCCGTTGGGATGCGGCGCAAAGCCTGCTGGCGACCTATATCAAGTTGAACGTGAACCGCAGCCAGCAGAAGCAGCCGCTATCGCTGCCGCTGCACGTGGCCGACGCTTTCCGCGCCGTTTTGCTGGATGAGAAGATCGATCCGGCGCTGGCTGCGGAAATCCTCACGCTGCCTTCGCAGAATGAAATAGCCGAACTGTTCCAGAAGATCGATCCTATCGCTATCGCTGAGGTGCACGAAGCGCTGACCCGCACGCTGGCGACGGAGTTAGCGGACGAGTTCCTCGCTATTTACAATGCCAATAAGCTTGACGCCTATCGCGTTGAGCATGCGGACATCGGCAAACGCGCGCTGCGTAATATCTGCCTGCGTTATCTGGCGTTTGGTGAGCCGGAGCTGGCCGAACAGCTGGTGCGCGCTCAGTATGAAGCAGCGGACAATATGACCGATGCGATTGCCGCGCTGTCAGCGGCCGTTGCGGCGCAGCTGCCGTGCCGTGAAGAGCTGCTGGCGAAGTACGATGAGCAGTGGCACCAGGACGGCCTGGTGATGGACAAATGGTTTGTGCTGCAGGCGACCAGCCCGGCGGCCAATACGCTGAGCAAGGTGCGCGAGCTGTTGAACCATCGTTCGTTCAGCCTCGGCAACCCGAACCGTATCCGTTCGCTGATCGGCGCTTTTGCGGCCGGCAACCCGGCGGCATTCCACGCGCTGGACGGCAGTGGCTACCAGTTTATGGTGGAGATGCTCAGCGAGCTGAACCGCCGTAATCCGCAGGTGGCTTCGCGCTTAATTGAGCCATTGATTCGTCTGAAGCGTTATGACGAGAAACGTCAGGAAATGATGCGCGCCGCGCTGGAACAGCTCAAAGGACTGGAAAATCTGTCCGGCGATCTGTTCGAGAAAATCAGCAAGGCATTAGCGTAAAGGATTTTGTAAGGTGGATAAGCGACAGCGCCATCCACCTTACGAATCTGCCGGAGTAGGTCGGGTAAGCCTCGCGCCGCCCGACGCTCTTTCAGCCGGTGCGTCCCACGCGCGCCGGTTCTTCAGCCTGACGCGTCATCACTCTTTCAAGCACCTGCGATTCCAGCTCCGCCAGCCTTACCGAGCCCAGCCGCCGCGGACGAGGCAAATCCACCGTTAAATCCAGGCCAATTTTCCCGTCCTCTATCAGCAGCACGCGATCGGCCATGGCAACCGCTTCACTGACGTCGTGCGTCACCAGCAGGACGGTAAAACCGTGTTCCTGCCACAAAGAAACGATCAGCTCCTGCATTTCAATACGCGTTAATGCGTCAAGCGCTCCCAGAGGCTCATCCAGCAGCAGCAATCCCGGACGGTGAATCAGCGCGCGAGCCAGCGCCACGCGCTGCTTCTGCCCGCCTGAAAGCGCCGCAGGCCACTCCTTTGCACGGCTTTCCAGACCAACGGCTTCGAGCGCCTGCCAGGCTGCGTCGCGCCAGTTGCCCTTCAGCCCCAGCCCAACGTTATCTATAACGGATTTCCACGGCAGCAAACGCGCATCCTGGAACATTAATCTGGTATCGTCCTGGCTTTCGCGCAGCGGGGCGTTACCGGCCAGCAGCGAGCCGGCGTTAGGATTTTCCAGCCCGGCAAGCAGGCGCAGCAGGGTGCTTTTACCTCCGCCGCTGCGTCCGACGACGGCAACGAACTGTCCGGCAGGAATGCGTAACGCCAGTTCGTTAAGAATCGTTTTATCGCCGTAGCTTTTCGTCACGCCGTCAAGCAACAGCGGCGTCCCCTGATTTAAACGAGCGGTATTCATACGGTTTCCTCTTTTAGCTGGTAGGCCGGATGCCAGCGCAGCCAGACGCGCTCCAGAAGCTGTGCGCTGATATCGGCCAGCTTGCCGAGCAGGGCGTACAGAATAATGGCGACGACCACGACGTCGGTTTGCAAAAACTCACGTGCGTTCATCGCCAGATAGCCGATGCCGGAGTTAGCGGAGATGGTTTCGGCGACGATAAGCGTCAGCCACATCAGGCCGAGGGCGAAACGCACGCCGACCATGATAGAAGGCAGGGCGCCGGGCAGGATCACCTGAGCAAACAGGCTAAAGCCCGATAAGCCGTAGCTGCGCGCCATTTCCAGCAGCCCGCGATCGATATTTCGAATACCGTGCCAGGTATTAATATAAATCGGGAAAAGCGTGCCGAGCGCCACCAGGAAGATCTTGGCGGTTTCATCGATGCCAAACCACAGAATAACCAGCGGGGTCAGCGCCAGATGCGGCACGTTACGCAGCATCTGAATGGAGGTATCCAGCAGACGTTCGCCCCAGCGCGACAGCCCGCTGATTAACCCGAGAATCAAACCGAGCGATCCGCCGATGCTAAAACCAATGGCCGCGCGCCAGGAACTGATCGCCAGGTGCTGCCATAGCTCGCCGCTGGCGGAGAGGTTCCAGAAGGTGACCACTACGCCCTCGGGCGAGGGCAGAATGCGCGTTGAAAGCCAGCCGACCGAGGAGGCAAGCTGCCAGAAGACGATAATGGCGACCGGCAGCGCCCAGGGCGCAAGGCGATACAACAGTTTACGTGTCTTATTAGTCATGGTTTCCCCCTTAGCTTTGCGCGACTTTACGAGGGATGAAGTCGTTAGCCACCACTTCGCCTTTCTCATAATGCTGACGCGGCTGAGGGATTTCCGGAATAGCGATATCCAGATGAGGGAACAGCAGTTCGCCCACGCGCCAGGCCTCTTCCAGATGCGGGTAGCCGGAGAAAATAAAGCTGTCGATGCCCAGCGCCGCGTATTCATTTATGCGCGCGGCGACAGTCGGGCCGTCGCCGACCAGCGCCGTTCCCGCGCCGCCGCGGACCAGTCCTACGCCCGCCCACAGGTTAGGGCTGATTTCCAGATTGTCGCGCCTGCCGCCGTGAAGGGCCGCCATACGGTGCTGTCCAACCGAATCGGTGCGCGCAAACGCGGCCTGCGCTTTGGCGATAGTGTCATCGTCAAGCTGCGAAATCAGACGATCTGCGGCCTGCCAGGCCTCTTCATTGGTTTCACGCACAATCACATGCAGACGAATCCCGAACCTTACCGTGCGCCCGTGTTCGGCGGCTTTGGCGCGAACCTGCTCTATTTTTTCTTTCACCAGGTGCGGCGGTTCGCCCCAGGTACGGTAAAGATCCACCTGTTCTGCCGCCAGCTCCTGCGCCACATCGGATGAGCCGCCAAAATAAAGCGGAGGACGCGGTTGCTGTACGGGAGGGAAGAGTAATCTGGCGCCTTTTACCTTGAGATGCTTACCTTCGTAATCCACCGTTTCGCCTTCCAGCACGCGCCGCCAGATATGGGTAAATTCAGCCGAGGCTCCGTAACGTTCGGTATGATTGAGGAACACGCCGTCGCCGGCCAGCTCTTCAGGATCGCTGCCGGTAACCAGATTAAACAGCGCGCGGCCGTTGGACAGGCGATCGAGCGTTGCGGCCTGGCGCGCGGCCACCGTCGGCGAAACGACGCCCGGGCGCAGGGCGACCAGGAATTTCAGCCGCTGGGTAACCGGAATCATCGAGGCGGCCACCAGCCAGGCGTCTTCACATGAGCGCCCCGTCGGGATAAGCACGCCGGTAAAACCAAGCCTGTCCGCAGTCTGAGCAATTTGTTGCAGGTAACCGTGATCGACCGGACGAGCGGCATCGTTGCTGCCTAAGTAGTGGCCATCGCCGTGGGTGGGCAAGAACCAGAACATATTGAGGCTCATGATTTATCTCCTTTTACGGCGCCAGCGGGCTGCCAGATGCGGGTGCGGATATCGACTTTTTTCGGCACTAAATGGTTGTCATAAAACAGGTCGGCGGTTTGCTGCTGTTTTTCAGCGGTTGCGGCGCTGACCGGCGTAATTTCGCTTGGCGGGCGGTGATCGAAATAGCTGCCGATAACCGGTTCCGGCAGACCCATGGTTTTGGCCAGCAGCGTCACACTTTGCTGGCGCTGGGAGCGCGTCAGCTCATCGGCATCGCTAAATGTTTTCAGCACGCCCTGCAGGAATTCGCCGTTCTTCTCGGCGTAAGGGCGAGAGGCGAGATAGAAGGAGCCCGTCTGGTTAATCTGGCTGCCGTCAGACAGCACCCGTACGCCGCCGTTTAGCAAGGCTGCGGAATAGTAGGGATCCCAGATGGCCCACGCATCGACATTGCCCTGCTGGAATGCGGCGCGCGCGTCTGCCGGCGACAAATAGGCAGGCTGGATATCGGTAAATTTCAGTCCGGCTTTCTGTAAGGTGCGCAGCACCAGGTTGTGCGAGCTCGAACCTTTCTGGAAAGCAATTTTGTGGCCTTTCAGATCGGCAACGGTTTTCAGCGGGCTATTTTCCGGCACCAGAATGACCTCTGCTTTTGGTTTCGCAGGTTCTGAGCCGACATAAACCAGATCCGCCCCGGCGGCCTGGGCGAAGATTGGCGGGATATCGCCGGTGCTGCCCAGATCGATACTGCCGACATTCAGCGCCTCAAGCATTTGCGGACCGGCGGGGAACTCAATCCACGAAATTTTTGTTTGCGGATAGCGCTGCTCAAGGAACTGATGGCTTTTCGCCAGTACCATGCTCACCGAACCCTTTTGATAGCCGATACGCAGCTGATCCGGCGCCAGCTGAGCGGCGTTTACCGCCGCGCTCAGGCTCAGCATGCCGGTAAAGGCCAGCCAGGGCGCGGTACGTTTTAACAAATTAAACATGAGCGACTCCTTGCTGGCTAAACGGGGAGGCGACGGAGAAATCGCGGCGATGCAGGGCCTGCCAGAACGTTTCCAGCGCGGTATCCAGACGCTGTTGCAAATTGGCGGTAAAGGCCGGCTTATGTTGGTAATCGGAAATCTGGCTGTCGTCGGCAAAAACGCCGTGAAGAATTTCCTGTGCTTTTAAGGCGTTCAGTACGGGCTTAAGGGCGTAATCCACCGCCAGCATGTGGGCTACGGTGCCGCCGGTGGCAAGAGGAAGCACGACTTTCTTTTCCAGCGCGCGTTCCGGAAGCAGATCCAGCAGCGTCTTTAGCGCGCCGGCAAAGGAGGCTTTATAGACGGGCGTGGCGATGATCACACCGTCCGCATGTTCAAGCTGCTCAATGAGCGTCTTCAGGGCAGGGCTTTCAAAACGCGCGTACAGCAAATCTTCGGGCGCAAAATTTTGCAAATGCCAGTGACACACCTCTACATCCAGCGCGTTTAGTTTTTCACGTGAATATTCCAGCAGGGCGCTGGAACGGGATGGAAAGCGGGGGCTTCCGGCAAGGGTAATCACACGCATCTCTGCTCCTTATAACTAAATGTTAGCTTGATGTTAACTTTGATAACAATTGAGTTTGATAGTGGCAGACAGGCGTTATTCCACTAAATGATTTATCCGATAAACAAATGCCAGAAAATGCATAAGAAGGGGAAAACAGGGAAAACGATTGCGTCTATGCGGGCTTTTTTGTTGCAGGTCAATTCCAATCAGGAACGTAATCGATAATAATACGGCCCCGGTTTGCACACCGGAATCCAGGAGAGTTCATGTACTACCCCTTCGTTCGTAAAGCCCTTTTTCAGCTCGATGCCGAGCGCGCTCATGAAGTCACTTTTCAGCAATTACGCCGCGTAACGGGCACGCCGCTCGAATGGCTGGTGCGTCAAAAGGTTCCGTCTAAACCGGTTTCCTGCATGGGGTTAAATTTTAAAAACCCTCTTGGCCTGGCCGCAGGCCTGGATAAAAACGGTGAATGCATTGATGCGCTGGGCGCGATGGGGTTCGGCTCCCTCGAAATCGGCACCGTCACGCCCCGCCCACAGCCGGGAAACGATAAGCCGCGCATCTTCCGTCTGGAAGCGGCCGAAGGGCTAATCAACCGCATGGGCTTTAATAATCTTGGCGTGGATAACCTCGTTGAGAACGTTAAAAAGGCCCATTTTGACGGCGTGCTCGGCATCAATATTGGTAAAAATAAAGACACGCCCGTCGAACAGGGTAAAGACGACTATTTGATCTGTATGGATAAAATTTATCCCTACGCCGGTTATATAGCGATCAATATATCCTCACCCAACACGCCGGGTTTACGTTCGCTACAATACGGCGAAGCGCTGGACGATCTTTTAAGCGCGATAAAAAATAAACAGCAGGCGCTGCAGGAATTGCATCATAAATATGTGCCGATCGCGGTTAAAATTGCGCCGGATCTTTCTGAAGAGGAGCTGATCCAGGTCGCCGACAGCCTGGTTCGCCATAATATTGATGGGGTCATTGCCACTAACACCACGCTGGACCGTAGCCTCGTTCAGGGCATGAAACACTGCGATGAAGCCGGCGGGCTAAGCGGCCGTCCGGTGCAGTTGAAAAGTACGGAAATTATTCGTCGCCTGTCGCAGGAATTAAAAGGTCGCCTGCCGATTATTGGCGTAGGCGGTATTGATTCGGTGATAGCGGCACGCGAAAAAATGGCGGCTGGCGCAACGCTAATTCAAATTTATTCCGGTTTCATATTTAAAGGTCCGCCGCTGATTAAAGAAATCGTTACTCATCTCTAATCCTGTCATCTTAGGCCGCCGGGGCTTTATTTTCAGCCCTGGTTGCTTTATATTCCAATGCTGTTGCTAAATTAATCATCATGGTCTTTTATTAATACGGCTATAAGCGAAACGGCGATAAGGATGTTGTCAGTTTGCGGAATAAACAAAAGGGCAGGGTATAATGCGGATAAAACCGGACGATAGCTGGCGTTGGTATTTTGATGAAGAGCACGATCGTATGATGCTCGATTTAGCCAATGGAATGATTTTTCGCTCCCGTTTCTCGCGTAAAATGCTTACGCCTGATGCTTTTGAAAACGCTGGTTTTTGTGTCGATGACGCCGCGCTGTTTTTCTCCTTTGACGAGAAGTGCCGCGACCTGCCGCTAAGTAAAGAACATCGCGCCGAGCTGGTGCTGAATGCGCTGGTGGCTATCCGCTATCTCAAGCCGCAGATGCCGAAAAGCTGGCACTTTATCTCCCACGGAGATTGCTGGCAGCCCGCGCCTGGCGATGCAGCCTGCGTATGGTTAAGCGAAGATATGCAGCAGGTGAATTTGCTGGTGGTTGAAACCGGCGATAACGCGGCGCTTTGTCTGCTGGCGCAGCCAGGTCTGCAGCTTGCGGGCCGCACCATGCAGTTAGGCGATGCGATTAAGGTGATGAACGACAGACTGAGGCCGCAATCGATATGCCTCAGTCTTGACCAGGCCGTTTAAAGGCTTTCCAGCTTTACATCTCCCGCAGGCACGCAGCTACAGCACAAAATCGTGCCGTCAGCGCCTACGGCGCTTTTCTTGAGCGCCTTCACTTCCCCGTCCAGTAAACGAATTCGGCAGCTTCCGCAAATTCCTGCACGACAGGAGTAGGGGACGCGAACGCCCTGCTGCTCAAGCTGCTCCAGAAGGATTTGCTGGTTATTGCCGCGGAAAGCCTGTCCCTGCCAGTCAATGGCTACCGCGCTTTCCGGCTGGGCTTCCGGCTGAATACTTTCCGCAATTTGACCCGCGCCATAAACCCTGGCGGGTTTGCGGGCGAGAACCTCCAGCTCATCTCCGACGCGAATAACTCCGCTGTTGCGGGCAATCAGGTTTTGGCCGAAATCGACATCGCCGTTGTCCAGCGCGGTGCGGAAGCTTTGCAGCGTTGCCAGGGGTTCGCCTGAGGGATGCTTGCGTCCTTTTTCAGGACTGACCGTGGTAAAGATGCAGCGGCTGCAGGGTTTAGCGACATCAAAGGTCACATCGCCTATGCGCACGACCTGCCAGCTATCTTCATCCCAGGCCTGGACTCCCGTCACCACGATGTTGGGACGGAACTGCGTCATATTCACGCTTGCCGGGCAGCGGTTTTGCAAATCGCGCAGCGAGGCCTCGTTAGTCAGCAAAAAAGGAAAGCCGTCGGCGAATGATAAAGGGACTTCTTCATAACGCTTAACGCGACGGGTTAACTCTTCGCCCACCCAGCGCAGCTGTACAGGGCGTGAAAAGAAGCCGCTTAACCAGCTGTTGATTTCATCAGGCGCAATCAGCGCGGTGAAGTGGTTGCCCCATACCTCTGTCGCGGCAGGCGTCGGCTGGAAATCGGCAAAGCGGACCTGCGCAGAAGTGCCGTCCGGCGCGCTAAGATACAAGCCATCATGGAGGAGTGCCGGCGTAAAAAGCACCATTTGCGGATACTGGCGCGCGGTAATAAAGGTGCCATCCGGCTCGGCGATCATAAAAATACGGTCAAAAGCCAGGCCGCTGGTGGCAACCTGCGCATGCGAAAGAGCCAGTCCGCGCATGGATTTAACCGGATGAATATAGAGTTGAGATAAACTGATCATGGCGCCCTCCATGCCTGTAAAAATAATAAGAGGGCAACTTTATGACATGCGTGGCGGATTAGCTATAATGCGCCACTATTTTCTTTTTCTGACCAATAAGTGACGATATGAATTCTCTGTTTGCCAGTACGGCGCGTGGGCTCGAAGAGCTGTTAAAAACTGAACTGGAAGGCCTCGGCGCGCAAGGCTGCCAGGTGGTTCAGGGCGGCGTACATTACCAGGGGGATTCTCGTCTGGTCTACCAAAGCCTGATGTGGAGCCGCCTTGCGTCCCGCATCCTGCTGCCGCTTAGCGAGTGTAAAGTTTACAGCGATCTGGATTTGTATCTGGGCGTGCAGGTTATCGACTGGCCGTCTATTTTTGGCCCGGACGCGACTTTTGCCGTGCACTTTAGCGGCCTGAACGATGTTATTCGTAACAGCCAGTACGGCGCGCTGAAGGTAAAAGATGCCATCGTCGACTCCTTTACCCGTAAAAATCTGCCGCGTCCGAACGTCGACCGCGAGCAGCCGGATTTACGGATCAACGTCTGGCTGAATAAAGATACCGCCAGCATCGCGCTGGATTTAAGCGGTGAAGGCCTGCACCAGCGCGGCTATCGCGACGGCACCGGCGCGGCGCCGATTAAAGAAACCCTGGCGGCGGCGATCATTATGCGCTCCGGCTGGCAGCCGGGCACGCCGCTTGTCGATCCAATGTGCGGCTCCGGCACGCTGCTGATTGAAGCCGCGATGATCGCAACCGATCGCGCGCCGGGCTTACATCGCAAGCACTGGGGCTTCCTGGGCTGGGCGAAACACAACGTCGAACTCTGGAAAGAGGTTACCACCGAAGCACAGGTACGCGCGCGCAAAGGGCTCGCTGATTATGCTTCGCGCTTCTTTGGTTCTGATAACGACTCCCGCGTAATTGAACGCGCGCGCGCCAACACCCGTCGCGCCGGTCTTGCCGATCTCATCAGCTATGAAGTGAAGGATGTCGCCAAGCTCACCAATCCTCTGCCGGAAGGACCAAAGGGAACCGTTGTCAGCAACCCGCCATACGGCGAACGACTGGACAGCGAGCCTGCGCTGATCGCCCTGCACAGCCTGCTGGGTCGAAATATGAAAACCCAGTTTGGCGGCTGGAACCTGTCGCTGTTCAGCGCATCGCCGGATCTGCTGAGCTGCCTGCAGCTGCGCGCCGACCGCCAGTTCAAAGCGAAAAACGGGCCGCTTGACTGCGTGCAGAAAAACTATCAGCTGGCGGAGAATGCGTCCGGTGCGGCCGGTGGCCAGCTTGCCGAAGATTATGCCAACCGCCTGCGTAAGAATATTAAGAACCTCGATAAGTGGGCGCGGCAGGAAGGCATCGAATGTTATCGCGTATACGATGCTGATTTGCCGGACTACAACGTAGCCGTGGACCGCTACGGCGACTGGGTCGTGGTGCAGGAATATGCGCCGCCGAAAACCGTGGACGCCAACAAAGCGCGCCAGCGTCTGTTTGACGTTATCGCCGCCACGCTTTCAGTGCTTGAGCTGCCGTCCAACCGTCTGATCCTGAAAATGCGTGAGCGTCAGAAAGGCAAAAGCCAGTACCAGAAGCTAGGCGAGAAGGGCGACTTTATGGAAGTCAGCGAATACAACGCGCGCCTGTGGGTCAACCTGACGGACTATCTCGATACCGGCCTGTTCCTCGACCACCGTATCGCACGCCATATGCTCGGTAAAATGAGTAAAGGCAAAGATTTCCTTAATCTGTTCGCCTATACCGGCAGCGCCACGGTGCATGCCGGGCTGGGCGGCGCTAAGACCACCACTACGGTGGATATGTCCCGCACCTATCTGGAATGGGCCGAGCGCAACCTGCGTCTTAACGGTCTGACCGGCCGCGACCATCGGCTGATCCAGGCCGACTGTCTGGGCTGGCTGCGCGAAACCGATGAGCAATTCGATCTGATCTTTATCGATCCGCCGACGGTTCTCTAACTCAAAACGTATGGAAGAATCTTTTGACGTGCAGCGCGATCACATCGACCTGATGACCGATCTCAAGCGCCTGCTGCGTCGCGGCGGCACTATCATGTTTTCCAATAACAAACGCGGCTTCAAAATGGATTTTGACGGGCTGGCGAAGCTTGGCTTAGAGGCGCAAGAAATTACCCAGAAAACCCTGTCGCAAGATTTTGCCCGCAATCGCCAGATTCATAACTGCTGGCTTGTCACACACAAAGCCAAGGATTAATTGTCATGTCATTAATTAGTATGCACGGTGCCTGGCTGTCGTTTAGCGACGCGCCGCTGTTAGATAACACCGAACTTCATATCGAAGAAAACGAACGCGTTTGTCTGGTTGGCCGTAACGGCGCGGGAAAATCCACGCTGATGAAAATCCTTAACCGCGAGCTGCCGCTGGACGACGGCCGCATGGTTTACGAGCAGGATTTGATTGTCGCTCGCCTGCAGCAGGATCCACCGCGTAACGTGGCGGGCACCGTTTATGACTTCGTCGCCGAAGGGGTAGAGGAGCAGGCTGAATATCTGAAGGCCTATCACGATATCTCCCATAAGGTCATGGCCGATCCGAGCGAAAAGAACCTCAACGAAATGGCGCGCATCCAGGAGATTCTCGACCACCAGAATCTGTGGCAGCTGGATAGCCGTATTAATGAAGTGCTCGAACAGCTAGGACTGGATGCTGATACCGAACTGTCCGCGCTTTCAGGCGGCTGGCTGCGTAAAGCGGCGTTAGGGCGTGCGCTCGTCAGCTCGCCGCGCGTTCTGCTGCTGGACGAGCCGACGAACCACCTGGATATTGAAACCATCGACTGGCTGGAAGGCTTTTTAAAAGAGTTCCAGGGCAGCATTATCTTCATTTCGCATGACCGTTCATTTATTCGCAATATGGCGACCCGCATCGTGGATTTAGATCGCGGCAAGCTGGTTTCTTATCCGGGCGATTACGACCAGTATCTGCTGGCGAAGGAAGAAGCGCTGCGCGTGGAAGAGCTACAGAATGCGGAATTCGACCGCAAGCTTGCCCAGGAAGAAGTGTGGATCCGTCAGGGAATCAAAGCCCGCCGCACGCGTAATGAAGGCCGCGTGCGCGCCTTAAAAGCGATGCGACGCGAACGCGGCGAACGTCGTGAAGTGATGGGCAGCGCCAAAATGCAGGTCGAAGAAGCGGCTCGCCCAGGCAAGATCGTCTTTGAAATGGAAGACGTCTGCTACCAGGTGGCGGGTAAACAGCTGGTTAAAGATTTCTCCGCTCAGGTTCAGCGCAGCGACAAAATTGCGCTGGTAGGGCCAAACGGCTGCGGTAAAACGACGCTGCTGAAGCTTATGCTGGGTCAGCTGCAGGCGGACAGCGGCCGCGTGCACTGCGGTACGAAACTGGAAGTGGCCTATTTTGATCAGCACCGCGCCGAGCTGGATCCCGATCGCACCGTGATGGATAACCTGGCGGAAGGCAAACAGGAAGTGATGGTCAACGGCAAGCCGCGTCACGTGCTTGGCTACCTGCAGGACTTCCTGTTCCATCCTAAACGCGCCATGACCCCGGTGCGTGCGCTGTCAGGTGGCGAGCGTAACCGCCTGCTGCTGGCGCGCCTGTTCCTGAAACCAAGCAACCTGCTGATCCTCGATGAACCGACAAACGATCTGGATGTCGAAACGCTGGAACTGCTTGAGGAGCTGATCGACGGTTACCAGGGCACCGTTATGCTGGTAAGCCACGATCGTCAGTTCGTGGATAACACCGTCACCGAATGTTGGATCTTCGAAGGCGAAGGAAAAATCGGGCGTTACGTTGGCGGCTATCACGATGCTAAAGGCCAACAGGGTTCAGCGCGCTCGCTGCGCGAAACCGCTCAGGACAAACAGCAAAAGAGCGAGCCGGCGAAAACCGAAGCTGTAAAACGCGGTAATAGCAAACTAAGCTATAACCTGCAGCGTGAACTGGAGCAGCTGCCGCTTCGTCTTGAACAGCTTGAGGCCGAGCTGGAAGCGCTGCAGGCGAAAGTGGGCGATGCGGAGTTCTTTAATCAGCCGCACGACACGACGCAAAAAGTATTGAGCGAACTGGCCACTGCCGAAAAAGCACTGGAAGACGCTTTTGAACGCTGGGAGTACCTCGAGTCTCTGAAAAACGGCGCGTAATGTAAGGAGACCCGATATGTGTGCCACGCATCAAACTCGTTCGCACATATTGTGTCCACAATGTGATTTGCTGGTGGTTTTGCCAGAATTGCAGGATGGCCATAAGGCCGCCTGCCCACGCTGTGGCACAACGCTTATCACACAATGGCCTTCTCCACGGCAGCGGCCTACGGCCTATGCGCTGTCGGCGTTGTTTATGCTGCTGCTGGCCAATCTTTTTCCGTTTATCAACATGAAGGTCGCAGGCGTCAGCAGCGAGGTTACGCTGCTGGAAATTCCGGGCGTGATGTTCTCTGAAGATTATGCAAGCCTCGGAACATTCTTCATGCTATTCGTCCAGGCGGTGCCGACTTTCTGCCTTATCACCATTTTGCTGTTGGTTAACCGGGTTACGTTGCCTGCGGCGTTGCAACGCTGGATGGCGCGTGCGCTGTTCCAGCTTAAATCCTGGGGAATGGCAGAAATTTTCCTGGCCGGCGTGCTGGTGAGCTTCGTTAAACTGATGGCCTACGGCGATATCGGCGTGGGCAGCAGTTTCTTGCCCTGGTGCCTGTTCTGCGTGCTGCAGCTGCGGGCTTTTCAGTGCGTGGACAGACGCTGGTTATGGGACGATATGGCGCCCATGCCTGTCGTTGATCAACCGCTGAAAGTAGGGGTGGCCGGTATTCACCAGGGGCTGCGTTCCTGTCCCTGCTGCACGGCGATAGTGCCCGAACATCAGCTGGTTTGCCCGCGCTGCGAAACGAAAGGGCATATTCGCCGCAGGCATAGCCTGCAATGGACGCTCGCGCTTCTGATCACCTCAATCATGCTGTATCTGCCGGCTAATATTCTGCCAATCATGATAACCGAGCTGCTGGGCAGCAAAATGCCGTCGACAATCCTCGCCGGCGTGATCCTGCTGTGGAGCGAAGGCTCCTACCCGGTGGCGATGGTGATATTTATCGCCAGTATTATGGTGCCAACGCTAAAAATGCTGGCCATTGCGTGGCTGTGCTGGGATGCCAAAGGTCACGGCAGGCGTGACAGCGAGCGCATGCACCTGATTTACGAGGTGGGGGAATTCGTTGGCCGCTGGTCAATGATTGACGTTTTTGTTATTGCCGTACTTTCAGCGCTGGTAAGAATGGGCGCGCTGATGAACATCTATCCGGCGATTGGCGCATTGATGTTCGCTTTAGTGGTAATTTTGACAATGTTTGCTGCGATGACCTTTGACCCTCGCTTGTCCTGGGATCGCGCACCAGATTCAACTCATAAGGAGTCGTCTGAGCATGGAAAATAAAAGCGGGGAAGCAAAAGTGCAGAAGGTGAAAAACTGGTCCCCGGTGTGGATTTTCCCTATCGTCACCGCGCTGATTGGCGCCTGGATCCTATTTTATCATTACAGCCATCAGGGGCCGGAAGTGACCCTGATCACCACCAATGCCGAGGGAATCGAAGGCGGTAAAACCACCATCAAGAGCCGCAGCGTTGACGTAGGCGTGGTGGAAAGCGCCGTGCTTTCCGATGACCTGCATCATGTAGAAATCACCGCTCGTTTAAATTCGGGCATGGAAAAGCTGCTGCATAAAGATTCGGTGTTCTGGGTCGTGAAGCCGCAGGTGGGACGCGGCGGCGTTTCCGGGCTGAGCACGCTGCTTTCTGGTGCCTATATTGAGCTGCAGCCGGGAACCAAGGGGCCAAAACCCGAGCGCTATGATTTACTCGACTCTCCGCCTCTGGCCTCGCCAGACGCGAAGGGGATCCGTATTATTCTTGACAGCGATAAAGCGGGGCAGCTCACCCCGGGCGATCCGGTTTTGTTCCGCGGCTATCGCGTAGGGTCGGTGGAAACCAGCACCTTCGATGCGGCTAAGCGCAGCATCAGCTATCAGCTGTTTATCAGCGCGCCTAACGACAGGCTGGTGACCAGCAACGTCCGCTTCTGGAAAGACAGCGGCATCGCCGTGGATATGTCTTCACAGGGCATGCGTGTCGAAATGGGTTCGTTGGCGACGCTCTTTAGCGGCGGCGTTAGCTTTGACGTGCCCGAAGGATGGGATCTGGGCGAACCTGCGCAGCCGGGCGCTGATTATAAACTTTTTGACGATCAGCGAAGCATTCAGGATTCACTGTATACCCAGCATATCGATTATCTGGTGTTCTTCAAAGATTCTATCCGCGGCCTGCAGCCGGGCGCGCCGGTAGAATTCCGCGGGATCCGCCTGGGGACGGTGGCTCAGGTTCCGTTCTTTACGCCGGGAATGCGGCAGGCGTTGAACGATGATTTCCGTATTCCGATTCTGATTCGCATTGAGCCTGAACGCCTGAAAAACGTCATCGGCGGCGATAACGATATCAAGGCAAACATAGCCGATTTCCTTAAACGTGGCCTGCGTGCTTCGCTGAAGAACGGCAACCTGCTGACGGGCGCGTTGTATATCGATCTCGACTTCTATCCGAAGGCGGAACCGATGACGGGTATGAAGAGCTTTAGCGGTTATCCCATCATTCCTACGATGAGCGGCGGGCTTGCGCAAATTCAGCAGCGCCTGCTGGACACGCTGGATAAGATTAATAATCTGCCGCTTAACCCGATGATTGAGCAGACCACCAAGTCACTTGCTGAAAGCCAGCGCACTATGCAGCGTCTGCAGCAGACGATCGACAGTCTGAACAAGATCATGAACAACGAGTCCACGCAGTCGCTGCCGGCCAACATGCAGTCAACGCTGCGCGAGCTGAACCGCAGCATGCAGGGCTTCCAGCCGGGGTCCGCGGCCTATAACAAGATGGTGGCGGATATGCAGCGTCTCGATCAGGTTCTGCGTGAGCTTCAGCCAGTGTTACGTACATTAAACGATAAGAGCAATTCGCTGATCTTTGAGGCGAAGGATAAAAAGGATCCACAGCCGAAGAGGGCTAAAGAATGAAAAAGTGGCTAACGGTTATCGCCATGCTGGCGCTCAGCGCCTGTAGCAGCAGCGACGATGGAAAAACGTATTATCAGCTGCCTCAAAGCTCCGCGCCTGCCATGCAGGCCGTGAGCCAGCCTGGCACCCATCTTTTATGGGTAGAGCAGGTTGCGGTGCCTGATTACCTCGCCGGCAACGGCGTGGTTTATCAGACCAGCGACGTGCAGTTCGTGATTGCAACCAGCAATTTGTGGGCAAGCCCGCTGGATCAGCAGCTGCGTAACACGCTGGTAAGCAATCTCAGCAGCGCTCTGCCCGGCTGGGTGGTCGCCTCTCAGCCGTTGGGCAACGATCAGGATATTCTGAATGTGAACGTGACGGGATTCCACGGCCGCTACGATGGCAAAGTGATTGTCAGCGGTGAATGGCTGCTCAATCACCAGGGACAGCTGATTAAACGCCCGTTCCATCTTGAACTGAAGCAGAACGAAGATGGTTACGACGCGATGGTCAAAACCCTGGCCCAGGCGTGGCAGCAGGAGGCTCAGAGCATTGCAGGCCAGTTAACCCGGCTGAATTAATTTCGCATTCGCCTACAAAAAAGCTGCGTTCTTCGTCTTAACCGCGAAGCGCAGCTTTTCTTTTTCCAGGGGCTCATTACCTGTGCGACATCACAGTTTTTGTACAAATGATATTCCGTGTAGTTCACATTTATGACACTGGCGTGAATTTTGCGCATTGACGAGGCGCTCATTTCCGGGTATTCGTTAGATGTGGTTGCACATTTTGTAATCACTGTTTTCTTTCCACCAGATCCATTTGTTAGATCAAGAAATGAGGGAAACGAGGCATGAAGAGACAAAAACGAGATCGCCTGGAACGGGCTCATCACCGTGGTTATCAAGCAGGTATCACCGGACGCTCCAAAGAGATGTGTCCTTATCAGGCACTGAATCAGAGGTCGTACTGGATGGGAGGCTGGCGAGAAGCCATGGAAGACAGGGCGGTTACCGCGTAATCACTGTCTCTTTAAGTTGAAAGAAACCTCCGCCGCGCGGAGGTTTCGCGTTTCATAGGCTTAGAAAGCGGAAGTATCTTTGAACAAACCTACTTTCAGATCGGTGGCGGTGTAAATCAAGCGGCCGTCAACCAGCACTTCACCATCGGCAAGGCCCATAATCAGGCGACGGTTCACAATGCGTTTGAAGTGAATGCGGTAAGTCACCTTTTTCGCGGATGGCAGAACCTGGCCGGTGAATTTAACTTCACCCACGCCGAGCGCGCGGCCTTTGCCTTCGCCGCCCAGCCAGCCGAGATAGAAACCTACCAGTTGCCACATCGCATCCAGGCCCAGGCAGCCGGGCATGACCGGGTCGCCGATGAAGTGGCAACCGAAGAACCACAGATCGGGATTGATATCTAATTCTGCTTCAACGTAACCTTTATCGAAGTTACCGCCGTCTTCGGTCATTTTGACCACGCGGTCCATCATCAGCATGGAAGGCGCGGGTAACTGCGGGCCTTCAGCGCCAAACAGTTCGCCACGACCAGAGGCAAGAAGATCTTCTTTTGTATAGGATTCGCGTTTATCTACCATGTCTACAGTAAGCCTTTTTATAATGAAGCACGCAGGTTAGCTAACACGTGTACGCTCAACAAGTCCGATCAGTTGTGGTTGAACCAGTTGAGCCAGCGTAGCGGCCACGGATAGCGGTGCCGAATTTCCTGTGCGCTGGCCTGAGCGATTCGCTCCTGCACCACGCGCATCAGAGTATTTTGTCCTTCGCCATCCCATGGCAGGTTTGTTAATAAGGGTAGCGCATCAGCTACTTCGTCAATGGCCCAGATTGAGAATTGACCCTGTTCAACCGCGTTTAAAACGTCCTGGTGTAGACAAAGATGACGAACATTGGCAACGGGAATAATGACGCCCTGCTGGCCGGTTAACTCGCGCTGCTGACAAATCCGGAAGAACCCTTCAATTTTCTCATTCAGCCCGCCCACGGGCTGCACCCGACCAAACTGGTCGACGGATCCTGTTACCGCGATATGCTGATAAATAGGAACGTTTGCCAGGGCGCTGATTAATGCGCACAGCTCGGCCATCGAGGCGCTGTCGCCATCCACTTCGCTATACGATTGTTCAAAGGTGATCGAGGCTGAGAAAGGAATTTGCTGTTCAAGCTGAAGCTCGGACATCAAAAACGCCTGCATAATCATCATGCCTTTGGCGTGAATATTGCCGCCCAGCTCTGCTTTACGCTCGACGTCGGTAAATTCACCGTCGCCGACATGCACCACGCAGCTGATACGCGAAGGTTCACCAAAGGCGCGCGGATGGCCCGGGAATTCAATGACCGACAGCGCATTAATTTGCCCGACCATCTCGCCTTCGGTTTCAATCAGGATCTGCTCAAGCAGAATTTCATCCTGCATACGTTCAGCAAGGAATCCTTCACGCCACTCGCGCTGTATCAGCATCTGTAAAAGCTGCTCGCCGCTGAAGGTCTCGTCCTCAGTAAAAGCGGCGACTTCACGTAGCTGCCGGGTTAACCATAGCGGACACAGCGGTAGGGTTTCCTGATCGCCCGTGTAGCGAACGGCTTCCCGAATCAGAACCGGCCAGGCATCCTGCGCCGGAGATGGCAAACTCTTCGCTTTCGCAACGGCATGAATCCACTGGCACCAGAGAGCCATGTCATCAGCAGAGGTGATCTGAATGCTTTCTTCAAATTCGCTGTAGATGGCCTGAGAGGCCATCTCAGGTTCCATATCCTGGAAGTCTGCCAGCGACTCACGCTCGCCAACCAGAATCAGCTTTACGTTTAACGGGAGGGAAGGAATGCTCACCGGCAGCGGACGAGATTCATCAGGTGAAATCCAGTCAAAACGCCCCTGGGTTACCATCTGCTTTAGACGTAGCCACAGCAAGGGTTGAGCCAGCACGCTGCGTAAAGAGAGCACCAGCACGCCGCCGTTTGCCCGGTGTATTGCGCCAGGCGTCAGGCTAATTTCGCCTGCAAACTGGCGTACACAGCCAAACAGCTGTTCGGTTTCGACCCAGTCGGCAACGATGACTTCACCCCGGCCTGTAAAAGAGCCGTCGCTTTCTTCGGCAGGGCGCAGCGTTACCCGGTTGCCTTCAATAAGGTAATGCCCGCCGATCGGCTTTTCGGCAGGCTGCCACATTTCGCCTGCGGCAGCGGCTATTAAATTAAGGTATTCGGTTTCTTCAGCGGCTTTTACCAGCATCAGATCGGCCGAGGCTACCGGTTGGCTCAGTTGTTCCAGCCCGTAAAACAGGCGTGACTGGACGGCAGAGAAGGGCGCAGAGTCGGTGTCATAAGGCTGCGCAAAAATTTCCTGATAACTCTCGGTATCGGGAACGAGGGCACGCCATTCAAGTCGATTAGTCGTCAAAGTCGCTATTTATTAATCAGATGTCAAAGGCGCGATTATACAAGAATAGGTCGGGCAGCACACGGTTAATGCTCGATAACAAGTTTATCCCGCTCACAGCTTTAATTTTTCAGATGAGCGAAAGCGGGAAAAACTGTTATCCTGAACAAAGTTACACGGTCACACTGGGATCGCGATGAAATATCAACAGTTAGAAAATCTCGAGAGCGGCTGGAAGTGGAAATATCTGGTGAAAAAACACCGTGAAGGCGAGCTCATCACCAGATATATCGAAGCCAGCGCGGCGAAAGAGGCCGTAGATGCGCTGCTGGGCATGGAAAACGAACCTGTACGCGTGTCGGACTGGATTGAGCAGCATATGAACCCGGCGCTTCATAATCGCATGAAGCAAACCATACGTGCCCGCCGTAAACGCCACTTTAATGCGGAACATCAGCATACCCGCAAGAA
This sequence comes from Enterobacter sp. R1(2018), assembly GCF_003628475.1. Taxonomy (GTDB): domain Bacteria; phylum Pseudomonadota; class Gammaproteobacteria; order Enterobacterales; family Enterobacteriaceae; genus Dryocola. The sequence goes on from NZ_RCAA01000035.1 coordinate 188,073, forward strand.
ATCAATCGATCTGGAATACCTGGTCTGGCAAAGGCTGGCGGGACTTGCCCAGCGGCGCGGCTGTACGCTTTCAGAAACCATAGTGCAGCTGATTGAAGATGCCGAGCGTAAAGAAAAATACGCCAGCCAGATGTCGAACCTCAAGCAGGATCTGCAGGCCTTACTGGGCAAGGGGTAATTTCCCTGCCTGGTGGTCACGATTTTTGCTTTTCTTAGGCAATAAAAAACCCCGCCGGAGCGGGGTTTTTTTATAACGGTAACTTATGCCGCAGGCTGAGTTACAACGTCTTTGATACCTTTAACTTCGATCTCTACGCGACGATCTGGAGCCAGGCAATCAATCAGTTTAGCTTTAGGAGCTACGTTATCACAGGTGTTGCCAGTTACCGGGTTAGATTCGCCCATACCGCGTGGGGAGATCTTGTTAGCCGGGATACCTTTAGAGATCAGGTAATCAACAACAGACTGCGCGCGTTTTTCAGACAGTTTCTGGTTGTACTGGTCGGAACCGATACGGTCGGTGAAGCCCAGAACTACAACAGAACCATCTTTCGGATCCAGGTTGCTCAGCTGGGTGTACAGCTGATCCAGTGCCTGTTGACCTTCTGGTTTCAGAGTAGATTTGTTGAAGTTGAACAGAACGTCAGACTTCAGAGTGAAGTGTTTGGTCTGTACTTCTGGAGCTGGAGCCGGAGCCGGAGCTACAACTGGAGCTGGCGCTTCGGACTGGCCGAAACGGTAAGAAACACCCAGGCTCAGCATGCCGTTGTCTGGACGAGTACCAACGGTTTCCGCATCACCGATGTTGTTAACCCACTGGTATTCCAGACGGGTAGCGATGTCACGGGTAACTGCCCACTCAACGCCGCCTGCGAATACTGGAGAAACGCCAGTGTCGTGGTCTTTCAGACGGTCGCCAGCAGCGTTAAGCGCTTTGGAGTCTGCACGCCAAACCATACCACCCAGACGAGTGTAAACGTCCAGATCGTCAGCTACTGGGTAGCTCAGTTTAGTAGTCAGTTGAACGCCCTGAGCTTTGAAAGCACCGTTTTCAACGCTGCCTTTGTATGGCATACGACCTAACCAGTCATAACCCATTTCGAAACCAACATACGGGTTAACCTGATAACCACCGAAGGCACCTGCGCCCAGCTGGCTTTCGTGGGTAGGACCGTTACCGATACCGCCGTCGTAACCGTTACCGTAGAAGCCAGTATCATGGAACTGAGACCAGCCCAGTTTACCACCTGCATACCAGGTATTATCTTTCGGTGCGGCCTGCGCTACGGTAGCGAAGCCAGCCAGTGCCACTGCAATCGCGATAGCTGTCTTTTTCATTTTTTGCGCCTCATTATCATCCAAATAGGCCATGAGCCTTAAACATCGTCAAAGCCCAGGGTTAAATCCTTCGCCCGGGTTAACGCTCAATTGTTACTCTACCGATCAGTCGGTGTTATGAAGAGCAACCCTGGCGAGCTAAAGTCTACAACGTAGTTGAAAACTTACAAGTGTGAACTCTGTCAGGCATATGAAAAAAAACGACTTGCATACATATTTAGTAACAGATTCGCCTGTATTTCAACCACGCCGTTTCGCTCAGAATGGCGTCAGAAGCGGCTTGCGAAGGGGATTCACGATAAATGACAACGCGTTGTAAATTTCGAAGAAAAAATGCCAGGATTTATCTTAAATTTACTTAATGATACAAACTAGAATGAATTTTTAGCCCTGCCCGTGGTCTGCAACCGGATCCTGCCGCTCTGATTGGGCGCATAATAAATCCGATCGCATTGCCTTTTTCGGCCGCATTTGAGAGGCGAAAATACTCCTCATCGGTCATATCTTCAGATAACCAACCGATAACAACGCTGTAATTTCCTGTCTGCAATGCTTTTACCATAGCATCAACGGTAAAAAGTGGATCTAACTGGCTCACCTGCATCACTTTAGTGAGGGGCAATCCCGATGCTTGTACCCACTGACGGCTTAATTTCTGCTGCGGGGTAAGCCATAGCTGCCAGCGAGATTGCTGTCCAAGCTGTTTCAGCAAAGGCAGCAGCACTAACTGCGTCATCCATGGCTGGTCTTCGCTGTAAACCACTTCACTGATCACGCCTCTGACATCGTTTTCTGCAAAGCTTTCCGCAGAAGTAAGCGCAACGGATGAACGTTTGGCAATAGGGGTACGATAGTTCGGTGTGTGCATAGCGAGTCCCGCCTGATGGGTTACTGTATGTTTATACAGTAATGCCTGTGCGAGCAAAGATCAATCTAAATTTCTGAAAGCAACTCGCAAATTTTTCATGTAATTCGCGAAATTGTTAAATTGTGATTGCAGCCGGCAATCAGGTTACTTATTGTTCTTTTACGGGAACCGGTAAACAATAAATCCGGTATTTAATTCATGATAATCAAGGACTTGTTCATGAAATTTAAATCATATAACAGGATTTATCAATCTAAGGAATACCTCGCACCTTTGGGCAATATTCACTATCGCTCGCAGTTCGGCGGCTATAGCCTGGCTATCGACGAGATCGTCTTCGCCATGGTCTCGGAAGGGGAGCTCTATCTGCGTGCCTGCGAGGAAAGCGAAACGTATTTCGTCAACAAGGCCGCTCCGCCGCTTATTTTTAACAAGCGTGGAAGGCCCATCGTGCTTAACTACTATCAGGTAGATGAACAGCTTTGGCAGGATCGGGACAAGCTGCTGCAGCTTTCCTCCTGCGCGCTTATGAACGCCCGTCGTGAGAAATCCGTTCGCAAAACCCAAAGACGGCTTAAGGATCTGCCTAATCTTTCTGTCAATATTGAAATATGGCTTTGGGAAGCCGGCATTGCGGATTTACGCACCCTGCAAGCTTATGGAGCCAAGCGTTCATGGATAAAACTGCGTGGCGTCAAAAAATTCGTCGGCGTGAAAATTCTCCTCGCCCTGGCCGGCGCGATCTCAGGCATTCATGAAGCAGCGCTCCCGGCAGTGACGCGCCAGGAGCTGTTGGACTGGTATCAGCGTTATGAGCAGCGCCACAGACGTTAATCAGTATGATCGGCTATACGCTGCTGAAGACGGGATATTTCCGGTAGCAAGGAAACCAGCAGTCCAATTTGCTGAAGCACCAGCGGCTCCTTAGTGTCAGGGCAAGGATCGATATGAATAATCCTTTCCGACAGTCCCTGAAGCGCCTGTTGTACCCGCTGTTCATCGGCAGGCAGGTGATGAAGCGCATCGTCAACGTAACAGACAGCATCGTCAAGCAGCAGCAGGATCTCGTTATTAGCGAGCTTTTCACGATGCGCGCCCAGCGCTGACACATAGCTGTTAAAAGTATGGTTCAGGCAGAGTAAACGGAACGCTGTCTCGCGGGTTTCAGGCGAGACGCGGGGCTCGGAAGACATATTGGAAACCACCGAGGCCAGCTCGGCGTCTCGATTGTGGGCGTCACGTCGCGCAATACGATATTCGAGGCGGTTATCGCGTCCCTGATGATATTGCTCAAGGATAGCGTCCAGATAGCGGCAGTTGGCGTTGAAGGCTCGTTCAACGACCAGAGAAAGGCGGCGAAAGCGCCAGTCGGGCCAGATAAAGCTTACCGCGGCCCATGCTATCGCGCAGCCCAGCAGCGTATCTATCACGCGTGGAAAAGCGACTTCAAAACCTTCGCCCAGCAAATTGAAACACAGCAGCACGAGCAGGGTGATAAACATGGTTGCGTGCGCGTACTGAACGTTACGAAAGGCGAAGAACAGGACGCCGGTAATAACAATCAAAATCAGCTGTCCTTCCAGCGAAGGCACGAACCACAAAATAGGCAGGCCTATCGCCACGCCGACAAGGGTGCCGACAATACGTAAAGCAAGCCGTCTGCGGGTGGCGTTGTAGTTGGGCTGACAGACAAACAGGCTGGTTAGCAAAATCCAGTAGCCATGCTGCAGCCCCGTAAGCTGAATAAAAGCGTAGCCCACGCAAAGCACCAGCGACATACGAACGGCATGGCGGAACAGCGCGGATTCAGGCGTCAGGTTGCGGGTAAGGCGCAGCCAGATATCACCAAATCCCGTAAGCTTATCGTCGGCAAGGCGGTTCTCAATATCGTTATGCGGGGCGGCCAGAGCCTGTTCGGATTCGATTGTGGCAAGCTGGGCATCAATAGCGCGCAGGTTACTGATCAGATAGCCCAGCGCCTTCATTTCGCTGCCGGCAGGATCCGTTTTATTGACTCGCGCAATGGCCGCATCAAGGTGAGTAAAGGCTCTTTCAAATCTGGGATCGTGCTGGTAGGGCACCCGCAGCAGCACGGAACGCGACAGCTGCTGGCAAGCCTGCGACTGCAGGGTCAGCAGACGCTGGAAGCGAAACATAATATCGCTGTAGCGGAATTTGTCCCGCAGGGCCTGATACTGAATATGGGAAGAGCTGGCCCGCTCGTGAATATCCTGGGCGACAAAGTAGTAGTGCAGGGTGCGTCTGGTGCCGCGCTGACCGCGATCGCCGCGTAAACGGGTTAACAAAGACGCTTTTGTCTGGTTCAGCGTGGCCACCAACTGACTATTAGCCATCGCCAGCTCCAGCATAGGCGCCTGGCTTTCCTCTTCGATATCCGGATCAAACAGCGTCGCTTTGATTTCCAGGTAATGCGCCAGGTGCTCATAACAGCGGGCCAGATTGTCCTGCAGGGGGCGTATCGGGAAGATAAGGTGCCCGGCAAGCGTGAGCAGGTTGTACCATACCGCTCCCGCCAGCAGGAGCAACGGCTGCTGATACCAGTGTTCGTACAAAGAAATGCCGAGCATGGTGTAAATAGCAATCAGCAACGCGCCAAAAGCTATAGTTGCGTAGCGCTGCCCCAGCCCGCCGAGCAGAATAAAACCGCTGGTAGAAAGCATCAGCCCCAGTGTGAACAGCCATGGCCAGGGAAACAGCAGTTCGACGGAGGCGGAAGCAATAAAAAAGCTGACCAGCGTAATCAGCAGATTTCGCAAACGTCCGGTCAGCCGATCGTCCAAATCCGTCAGCGCCGCCGCGACCACACCAAGCGTCAATGGGATAGTCAGTTTGACCTCTCCGAGCCACCAGGGTAGGGCGGCCGTGCCGGTCAGGGCGATAAAAATGCGTAAATTGTAAAGCCAGGCGCTGTTCCACGTGTAGCGGCGCAGTAGGGGACTAAGCATTAGCTCGCAATTTCCTGTGCGTTATTGAAAACGGCGTTGCGCATTGGCAGTACGGGCCGCCCGTGCTGTTTCAACTGAGACAACGCGGCGACCAACCGGCCAAAGGGCAATAGCGGCGATTTTAAAATTCGCAATTCCCACCGGAATACCGATGATGGTGATGCATTGAGCGATACCGGTGAGAATATGCATCACACAAAGCCACCAGCCGAAGAAAATCAGCCAGAAAATGTTCAACAGGGTGCCGCCGGTATTCATAAGTGCGCTTTTACCCTGCGGATTGAGCTCATCGACATGGATAGCTTCGTTGCCGTATGGCACAAAGGAAAGCCGGGTTATCTCCCAGCAGGAACGAGTCAGCGGGAGGGTGAAAATAAAAATAATACTGACGAGAGTGGCCAGTAACCAGGAGAGAGTTGTCAGGAAACCACCCAGGACAAAGTTCAACACATTAAGGACTGTACGCATAAGCACTCTTCGTTGGTAAACGTCATGAAATAAATAACCACAGCAATTGTAACGCGTTTTTAGTCTGGAGCGTCATTCCTTCGACGGGTAAACTTAGCGGCAACTTCTTTACTTGAGCAGACAAAGCGTAATGGAACTCAAAGCGACCTCCCTTGGCAAACATCTGGCACAGCATCCTTACAATCGCGTGAAGTTACTCAGCGCGGGCGTGGAGGTAAAGGGCGATCGTCATGAATACCTTATTCCATTTAATCAACTGGTCGCGATCAATATCAAGCGCGGCCTGGTCTGGGGGGAGCTTGAGTTTGTCCTGCCAGACGATAAGGTTGTGCGCCTGCACGGTACCGAATGGGGAGAAACCCAGCGTTTTTATCATCATCTGGACACGCTGTGGCGCACGTGGAGCGCCGAGATGAGTGAAGTCGCCGCCCGGGTGCTCGATGAGCAATATGCTGAAATCATCCGGCGTACCCGGCAGGAAAAATGGTTCAGGCGCAGCGATATGGAAGCGCTACAGCAGAATGTCCGCGCTGCTTTTGCGGCCCTGCCTCTACCCCAGGCAAGGCTTAACGAGTTTGATAATTGCCGCGAGGCGTGGCTTAACTGTAAGGCGTGGCTCGAGCAGGGCGAGAGTCGCCGCGACGAACGCAACGCCGCCTATACCGAGCGCATGCTGGAAAAGTATGCCGATTTTTTCCAGCAGGTAGAAACCTCTCCTCTCAATCCTTCTCAGGCGCGCGCCGTGGTAAACGGCGAGGACTCATTATTAGTACTGGCAGGCGCAGGGAGCGGCAAAACCTCCGTGCTGGTGGCCCGCGCAGGCTGGCTGCTACAGCGGGGCGAGGCGACGGAAGATCAAATTCTGCTGCTGGCGTTTGGGCGCCAGGCCGCGCAGGAAATGGATCGGCGAATTGCTGAACGCCTGCATACGGACGCCGTAACCGCACGTACTTTTCATGCGCTTGCGCTGCATATTATTCAGCAGGGCGGCCGGAAAGCGCCGCGCATTAGCGAACTGGAATCAGACGCTGCCGCAAGGCATCAGCTGTTAATCGAATGCTGGCGGCAGCAGTGTCGCGAGAAAAAAGCCCAGGCAAAAGGGTGGCGCGAATGGCTAAGGGATGAGCTGGAATGGGACGTGCCGGAAGGTGAGTACTGGCTTGATGAGCGTCTGACCAAACGCCTTGCCGGCAGGCTTGACCGCTGGTTAGGACTTATACGCATGCACGGCGGCTCCCAGGCGGAAATGATTTCTGCCTGCCCGGAGGAAATCCGACCTTTGTTTTCAAAACGCGTTAAGCTGATGGCGCCTTTGCTGAAAGCCTGGAAAAGCGCGCTTAAAGCTGAAGAGGCGGTAGACTTCTCCGGCCTGATTCATCAGGCGGTTAACGTGCTGGAAAAAGGGCGTTTTATCAGCCCGTGGAAGCATATCCTGGTGGATGAGTTTCAGGATATTTCCCCGCAGCGCGCGGCATTGCTGGCGGCGCTGCGTCGGCAGAACTCGCATACATCTTTATACGCGGTCGGGGATGACTGGCAGGCCATCTATCGTTTCAGCGGCGCGGAAATGGCGCTCACTACGGCCTTTGCGCACCATTTCGGCGAAGGCGACCAGTGTGCATTAGATACTACCTACCGCTTTAACGATCGCATCGGTGAAGTGGCGAATAAATTTATTCAGCAGAATCCGAACCAGCTCGCTAAGCCTTTAAACAGCCTGTCGAAAGGGGATAAAAAGTCAGTTACGCTGCTGGCAGATGACCAGCTTGATAACCTTCTGGATAAGCTCAGCGGCTACGCCAGACCAGAACAGCGCATCCTGGTGCTTGCCCGCTACCACCATCTGCGTCCGGCGAGCCTTGAAAAAGCGGCGACGCGCTGGCCGAAGCTGAATATTGATTTTTTGACCATCCATGCCAGCAAAGGGCAGCAGGCAGACTACGTTATCGTTCTGGGATTGCAGCAGGGCAAAGACGGCTTCCCGGCAGCGGCCAGGGAATCGGTGATGGAGCAGGCGCTGCTGCCGGAGCCGGAAGACTATCAGGATGCGGAGGAACGGCGATTGCTGTACGTCGCGATGACGCGGGCGCGCCATCGCGTTTGGTTGCTCTTTAACAAAAAAGAGCCTTCTGATTTTGTCGATATTCTGAAGCGTCTCGGCGTACCGGCCGCCGGCCGGCCCTGATTATTTAAGCCTTTCAGCAAGATAACGCTGATAATCCGGAATGAGGATATCCACATCCTGATTAAAGCCCGGCGACTGGATAATAAAATCCGCGGTGGAGAGATTGGTTGCCACCGGGATATTCCAGACGGTAGCGAGGCGCAGCAGGGCCTTCACGTCCGGGTCGTGCGGCACCGCATTAAGCGGATCCCAGAAGAAGATCAGCACGTCGATCTTCCCTTCTGAAATTAAGGCGCCAACCTGCTGGTCGCCGCCCATCGGGCCGCTTAGCATGGCGTTCACCTCCAGCCCGCAGGCCCGCTGAATCAAGTTACCGGTGGTGCCCGTGGCGTATAAAACGTGCGTAGCCAGCGATGTGCGATGGCGTTCAACCCATTTCAGCAGTGCTTCTTTACAGTGATCGTGCGCTACCAGCGCAATGTGCTTTTTGGCCGCGAGGGTGCGGGTAGTTAATTCCATGGAGAAATCCTGATTGATTAGCATTGGCTACAGCTTACTGGAAGTCACTGATGCTGCAAGATAAGGAAGTCAAAATGTATTTAAAAAGCCGCGTAATTAAGGCGCGGGATGCTCTTTTACCCACTGTAAGAAACGTTCACGCGTTGTTTTATCAGCCTGTACAAACCAGTACTTCAGCCGCTGTTCCGTCAGCGTTTCGGACGGGCGAACCGGCGGATCGAGTTCGGAAGTGCGGGAAAGCAGGGCGCTGTCATCGGCCATCATAACGGCGAACTGCGGCATTGAGGCGATTTTGCCCGCCTGGTTATATCGCTGCGTATCGTTTTCATAATCAATCCCCTGCGGCGCAGGCGTAATGGCCAGCACATCGAGTTTTATCGGGATGACCACCGCGCTGCCGTCGAGAAGCTGCAGGTGTGGGGCGTCGTCAAACACCTCGCTTTCTTTTTCATTCTCAATACGGGGAAGGTTAAAATTCACCTGGCTTATTTCTTTCGTATCGAAGCTCACCACCAGGGGCGGCGATATATAAAGCCTTTGTTCGCGCGCGTTTGCCCGCACGTTTTTTTCGACGCGAAAGACAATCTGGTGAGCACCGTTATCCAGTTCGATACTGTCCGCTCCTTTTAACAGCGAGCTGGAAACTTTCTTGCCGTCGAGCACCAGCAAATCGATATCCGTGGAAAGCCGTAAGGTGGTTGCCCGGGCGCAAAAAGGCAGGAGCAGGGTATAGCAAAGGACTATATAAGGCCCAATCTTCATTCATCTCTCCTGCGTCGGCGCGGCCTGAGCTACCCGTTCCAGAATGTGTCAAATTTTTTCACAATAACGGTCCATTAACATATAGACATATTCTTACTCTTTGCTCTCATACATCCGTATGGGAAAGATGGTGAGTCAGTAACGTTTGTCATACACTTTTGATTACTTCATTAAGGCGGAGAGCGTCATGAAACAGACGGATATTGAAAGTATTTTAAAAAATACCCGCACCATCGCGTTGGTCGGCGCCAGCGATAAGCCGGAGCGTCCGAGCTATCGGGTAATGGCGTATCTGTTAAATCAGGGCTATGAGGTTATCCCCGTTTCCCCGAAAGTGGCGGGCAAAACGCTGTTAGGTCAGCAGGGCTATGGCAGCCTCGCGGATATCCCGAAAAAGGTGGATATGGTGGATGTGTTCCGCAATTCCGAAGCTGCGTGGGACGTGGCCAAAGAGGCCATCGCCATTGGCGCAAAGACGCTCTGGCTGCAGCTGGGGGTCATTAATGAGCAGGCGGCCGTGCTGGCTCAGGATGCGGGGCTGAACGTAGTGATGGATCGCTGTCCGGCGATTGAGATTCCGCGACTTGGATTAGCTAAATAAGAAAAACCCCGCAGGCGCGGGGTTTTTTAGTTACGCAGGCGAGGTGCCTGAAGCTGTTGACGTATTGACGCCGCCAGTTCATCCATTGAGGGTTGTTCAGGATGTTCATCCTGTGACTCTCCGCTCAGCTGGGCTTCAGCAAGATAGGTATGCACGGCCTGGCCATCATCGTCTTCCATCACCACGTGATACCAGGGCGCGGTACGCAAAGCGTCGTTATCAGCCAGTTCATCTTCCGCCGGTTCATCAAGCGAATATTCAGGGTCGATATCCACCACGACGCCTAAATAGCCCAACAGCGAATGGCGCACCTGCTGACCAATTCCGAATTTGCTGGCAATCATTGTCACCTCCCGGGAAACGTTACTCTGCATATCAATATGCGGGTAAATTTCCGCTTTTCAAGCTACATGACGCGACAGGCAAACCCTTTCAGATAAAGACCTTCCGGATAGGTTGCGATCACCGGGTGATCGGCCGCCTGACGGAACTGCTCTATAAATTGTACATCACGTCCGGCATCTACGGCGGCATCGGCAATGATTTTCTGGAATAAATCCGTGGTCATCAGCCCCGAACAGGAGAAGGTCATCAGGATGCCGCCCGGGTTCAGCAGCTGGATGGCCAGCATGTTGATATCCTTGTAGCCACGGCATGCGCCCATCAGCTGGTTTTTGTTTTCCACGAACTTCGGCGGGTCCATCACAATGACGTCGAACTTCTCGCCGCCGTCGCGATATTTACGCAGCAGCTTGAAAACGTCATCGCGCAGGAATTCAGCTTTGCTGAGATCCAGCTTATTTAATTCGACGTTTTGTCGGGCAATATCCAGCGCGTCCTGCGAGGTATCAACGCTTACAACCTGACGGCAGCCGCCCAGCAAAGCGGAAACCGCAAAACCGCCGGTATAGGAGAAGCAGTTCAGCACGCGTTTATCTTTCACGTACTGGCGAGTGGCGAAGCGGCTGTCGCGCTGATCGAGATAATAACCCGTCTTGTGTCCGCCTTTAATATCCACCAGCAGTTTCATGCCGTGCTCTTCAATCGGCAGCAGGTCCGGCGGCAGTTCGCCGCTAACCGGGCCCTGAGCTAACTCCATGCCTTCTTTTTTGCGCACCGCAACGTCAGAACGGTCATAAATGGCGCATTCCGGATAGAGATTTTGCAGCGCCGCGACCAGGGCCGGGCGCTGGTATTCCGCGCCAGCCGAGAGCAGCTGAAGCACGAGAAAATTGCCGAAGCGGTCGATGGTCACGCCGGGCAGCCCGTCAGACTCGCCGGCAATCAGACGATAGCTGTCGAGTCCGTCACGCTTAGCGAGCCATTCGCGCCACTGCTGCGCCTGCTGCAGGCGACGAGTGAAAAAGGCGATATCCACGCTTTCATCGGCATCAAAAGTCCACACGCGGGCGCGAATTTGTGAAGACGGAGAATAGGCGGCGCGGGCTAGCCACTTGCCCTGGCTGTCGACGATATCAATGGTTTCGCCTGAGCTGGCTTTGCCTTCCAGGCGAGCAACCGCGCCGGAAAATACCCACGGATGACGGCGCAATAAAGATTTTTCGCGCCCTTTGGTTAACACTAAACGTACGGTCATATTTTGTTATGCTGTTTTGCTAAGAATTGGGCGTCATTTTCCGGGTTACCTTAGGGAAATGCAACGCAAGAACCTTAAACGGAGGAAGTTATGGCATCAGTATGTACGCTTGCCTGGGTCCACGGCATGGTTCAGGGAGTTGGATTTCGCTACAGTACGCAGCACGAAGCGCAGAAGCTGGGCCTGACGGGCTATGTGCGCAATATGGATGATGGCAGCGTTGAGGTGCTGGCCTGCGGCGAATCGCAGCGGGTGGCGCAGCTTGTGGACTGGCTCAAGGCGGGGGGACCGCGCAGCGCCCGGGTTGATAAGGTTCTTACCGAGCCTCATCAACCCGACAGAGAATGGACCAACTTCGGCATCCGCTATTAAATGCATTTTACCGGTTTGGGCAGGCCGGCAATTTTGGTGGCCTGCCTGGCCGGGCCTTTCGGGAAGAGACGGTACAGATAGCGACTGTTACCTTTTTCTTCACCGAATTTGTTAGCCATGGCCTTAACCAACATGCGAATCGCCGGGGAAGTGTTAAATTCCAGGTAGAACTCGCGCACGAAGCGCACCACTTCCCAGTGCTCGACGGCAAGGGTAATCCCCTCTTTTTCAGCGATAGCCACGGCCAGCGGTTCGCTCCACTCGGCGCTGTTTTTCAGATACCCCTCGGCATCCGTTTCAATAACTTTTCCTTCGAACGTCAACATAGTCACTCAGGCTCATATTCAGACTGGGCGCAGTGTAGCAAATTTGCCCCGGCGGAAAAAACAAAGCCCCGCATGAGCGAGGCTTGAAGGTAACGGTGAAACGCTGCCGTTAATCGCGGCTGGCGAAGCCCAGGATGCTCAGCAGGCTGATGAAGATATTGTACAGGGAAACGTACAGGCTCACCGTGGCGCGAATATAGTTTGTTTCACCGCCGCGGATGATATTGCTGGTCTCAAACAGAATGGCGCCTGAGGAGATCAGAATAAACACTGCGCTGATAGCCAGATGCAGGGCAGGCAGCTGCAGGAAGATATTCGCCACCATGCCGATCAGTACCACCACAACGCCGGCCATCAGCATTCCGCCCAGGAAAGACATATCCTTACGGGTTGTCAGCACATAAGCAGAGCAGCAGAAGAACACCAGCGCGGTACCGCCCAGCGCCATACCGATTACATCGCCCATGCCGGCCGAAAGATAGGCATTAAGAATCGGTCCGAGGATATAGCCAAGGAAGCCGGTAAAAGCAAAGGCGGCAATAATCCCCGTTGGCTTATTGGCCAGGCGATAGGTGAGGAACATCAGGCCATACATGCCGACCAGCGTTAGAATCAGCCCTGGCGAAGGCAGCATCAGCACGGTGCTGGCCGTGGCGACTAACGCGGAAAACGCCAGCGTCAGGCTGAGCAGGAAATAGGTATTACGGAGCACCTTATGAGTGCTTAGCAGTGACGAACGGTCACGCGAGGAGGTAATTATGCGATCCATTCAGAAACTCTCTCTTTTACAGGTGTATATGGTGACGGAGAATAAGCGGCACCTTTATTGCTTGAAAGCTTTTTTACCCATCTTTACCTGCTGCCGTCAAAAAATGCGTTCAGAAAATGTTCCATATCTCTCCCTTATAGGTTGCTGAAAAATATTGCCTTATCGCATATTGATGACTAAGAGTGTTAGCCGTACCGTCATTTATAACTCAAATAAGGCGCGTTTAATGCAAGCAATCAACCACAACACCTTTATCAAATCGTTTATCGCCCTGAGCCTGCTTGGTTCAGCCTCCACAGCCCTGGGCGCCAACGTTCCGCAGGGGACTGAACTGGCCGCAAAGCAGGAGCTGGTGCGCAATAACGGCAGCGAGCCGGCCTCTCTCGATCCTCATAAGGTCGAAAGCGACATTGAGTTTAATCTCGTCAGTGACTTTTTTGACGGCCTGGTGGCCGTACGTAACGACGGCTCAATAGAGCCGCGGCTGGCGGAAAAGTGGGAGGAGAAAGACAGCACCGTCTGGACCTTCCATCTGCGTCCGGGCGTCAAATGGTCGAACGGCCAGCCGATTAAGGCTGAAGATGTTGTCTGGAGCTGGCGGCGTCTGGTCGACCCGAAAACGGCTTCCCCTTACGCAAGCTATCTCGGCAATATGCATCTGGAAAACGCGGTAGAGATCGCGCAGGGAACAAAGACGGCGGATACGCTTGGCATTAAGGCGCTGGACGACAGCACGCTGCAGATAACGCTCACTCAGCCGACGGCGGCTTTTCTTGCCATGCTGGCGCACCCATCCCTGGTACCGATTGATAAAGCGCAGGTAGAAAAATTTGGCGAGAAATGGACCCAGCCGGGTAATTTCGTCGGCAGCGGCGCGTACACGCCCACTCAGTGGGTGGTGAATGAAAAAATCGTTGCCGAGAGAAACGCGCAATACTGGGACAACGAGCACACCGTTATTAATAAAGTAACCTATCTGCCGATAAGCTCTGAAACGGCAGATATTAATCGCTACAAAGCGGGTGAAATCGACATTGTTTATACTCTGCCGCAAACGCTATTTGCTTCCCTGAAAAAATCCATGCCGGATCAGGTTCACGTGACGCCAAAACTTGCGACCTATTACTTTGAGTTTAATACCACCAAAGCGCCTTTTAACGATGCGCGCATACGCAGGGCGCTGAATATGGCGCTGGATAAAGACGTTATCGCGGACAAAATCCTCGGGCAGGGACAAATTCCCGCCTGGGTGATCAGCCAGAAGAAGATTGGCGGAGTGGAATTAAAATCGCCGGACTACGCAAGCTGGAGCCATGACAAGCGGGTTGCAGAGGCGAAAAAGCTTCTGCAAGAGGCGGGGTATAACTCCTCTCATCCATTAAGCTTCAATCTGCTGTACAACACTTCGGAAAATCATAAGCGCATCGCCATCGCGGTCAGCTCAATGTGGAGCAAGAATCTGGGCGTTGAGGCGAAGCTGCAAAATCAGGAATGGAAAACCATGCTTGATACCATGCACAGCGGCAATTTCGACGCGGTTCGCTATGCATGGATTGCGGATTACGATGACGCCTCGACGTTCCTGAACAACTTCCGCACCGGCGATAGCGAAAACACTTCCCAGTATACCAACGCCAAATTTGATGAAGCCTTAAAAAACGCCGCGAAAGCGGATAACGTTGCAGCGCGGGGTAAATTTTATCAGCAGGCGGAAAATCAGCTTGCGGAAGATGTTCCGGCCATTCCGGTTTATCACTACGTGCTCGCTCAGCTGGTAAAACCTTTCGTGGGCGGATACGCGCCGAGCAACCTTGGCTTTTACTACACCAAAGATTTGTACATCAAAAAGCACTAACACAGACGGAGCATGACAGCCAAAAGTGTTGGTAAACTAATCAAATTGTTGGTGTTTCAGTCAAATAATACGAAATTGACTGTTTTTCAGGCGAACGAACAAAATCTTGCTTTACATGCAGTATGGGTATGTTTATAGTTCGCCTCGTTGGAAGTGTGGCCGAGCGGTTGAAGGCACCGGTCTTGAAAACCGGCGACCCGAAAGGGTTCCAGAGTTCGAATCTCTGCGCTTCCGCCAACATTTAAGCCCGAGCTTGTTACAAGCTCGGGCTTTTTTCGTTTTTGTCACTATGCTCTGCAGCCTGAATACGCCAGCAAGAAACTACGCGTTAATGGCGTTAGATACCGTCGCAATCTGCTGGCCGAGTTTTACCCCCAGGCGCAAAGGGCACGGCGTGAGGCGGTCTTTTCCGAAGAAACCTGCTGATTAACCGCTGTTGTTGTTCGCCGTCAATTAGCGCAGATAGTCGATCCCCTCCGGGATCTGGCGTGGTACGGCGTCTTTTAACCAGTCATAAAGCAGCGCGATATTCTTGCTGTACGGCTTTCCTGTGGGCCATACGAACCAGTAGCCTTCTCCTGTCGCAACGGCTTCATTGAAAGGCACAGCCAGCATCCCGCTTTTAATCGCTCCCAGGCTTAGCAGCAAATCACCCACCGAAACACCGTGGCCGCTTATCGCTGCCAGGTTGCTCTGCTCAAGCGTATCAAAAACTTTTCCCCGGGCAATATTGAGGTCAGCGAATTTGCCGGTCCTTTTCAGCCATCTTCGCCAGTCACGGCGATCGGGCGAAGGATGAATAAGCTCACAGTTAGAGATATCTCTGCGGGCCTGGCCGGCAAGCATCGGGGCGCACACCGGAACAAGCCATTCATCAAATAACAACCTGCTTTCGGTGCCCGGGCCGAACCGGCCATTTCCCAGCAGGATCGCGCAGTCATAAGGCTCCCGCATGAAATCCACCGTATCGGTATCCATCCAGACGCTGGAAATCTCAATAACGGGCGTTGAGTTTTGCTCACGAAAGGCTTTCAGCACATCCAGCAGCCAGCGCATGGTCAGCGTGGTCGGAGCTTTTAAACGCAGTTCACCACTGCCGCTACGAAAGGCGTGACAGGCGCGCTCCAAAGACTGAAATCCTTCGGTCAATTGACTTGCCAGCGCGTGACCTGCCTCATTCAACTCGACCCGAGGACCGTTGCGCCTGAAAAGTTCACAGTCAAACCAGACTTCAAGCGTCCGGATATGCCGGCTAACGGCGCCGGGAGTGACGTTTAACAGCGAAGCGGCTTTACTGAAAGAGCCGAGGCGGGCAGCGGCTTCAAAAGCGCGCAGGGCATAAAGCGGAGGCAGGGACATATAACAACCTGTTTGAGTTTAACTCATAGTAAATCGCAGTTTTTTCCGTTTTTCAATGCCCTGTTCCGCCTGAATAATAGCCCGCACCAAAGCTGCCTCTAAAAAATAAAAGGGATAAAGGCCAGGCAGACTTAACCCTTATCCCATTCACAGGAGAAAAGCAGAGCGTGAATTTAACTTTATTAGGAACCTACATGCTGGCGGTTTTAACGCTGCTGCTTACTCCCGGTCCGGTTGTAGCGCTGGTTACCGGGACTGCGGCACGCTATGGCAGCCGCAGAGCCTTCGCCACCTTAATTGGTACGAACGCCGCGTCTGTGGTACTGATTGCCCTGGCCGTGCTGATGCTGGCAGGTATGCTGTCCCTCTCTGCGCTTTTCCTGTATCCGTTGGGCATAGCTGGTTCGCTATTTATTGGCTGGGGGGCCGTTACCAGCCTGCGAAAAAGGGGCGGAACGGAGGAAATCAAAGAAAAAGCGGCGAACAGGGGAGGCGGGGGCGTTATCCGGGGCTTTGTAACAGGCATATCAAATCCCAAAGATATGCTTTTTTTCGTTTCCTTTTTTCCCCAGTTTATTGCAGTGGCCGGAGATTTTACGGACAGCATTATGACCCTCTCGTTGGTTTGGATCGTTTTTGATTTTACCGTGCTGTCGCTTTATATCGTTATGGTGAGAAGGTGGGTGCCGCAGCGTCACGGCAGACGCATCGAAATATTCTCCTCACTTTTTCTGCTGGCGGTTTCATTTTTTGGCGTCATATATAACGCCTGTGAACTTGTCTCGCGATAAGCATTACCTTCAGATCGCAGGCAACCCCCTGAAAGCGGTTGCCTGCGCCATTCAGGCTTTAGGGAAAATCCAGACATGCCGTTCGGGCAGGGCCAGATGGCAATGCTGCGGGTCACGAACCTCGTTGCCGTAGGCGCGGATAACAAAATCATCGCCCGCGGTACGGAACAGGTATTCCCAGCGGTCGCCGAGATACATACTGGTTAACAGCGGCAGCTCAAGCTGATTTTCACTCTCGCCCGGGCCGTCTGCCAGCACCACTCGCTCTACGCGAATAATTGCTGTTCCCTGTTGGCCGCTTTGCACGCCTTCCCCGGCCTGTCCCCACAGCGCCCAGCCTTTGCCCTCAATGCGCGCTTGTCCGTTGCGAACCTCCGTCACTTCGCCATGCAGGCGGTTATTGCTGCCCATGAACTCCGCTGTAAACAACGTTTTTGGCGAACCGTACATCTCCTGCGGCGTGCCTTGCTGCTCGATTTTGCCGTTGTTAAGCAGCAGGATCCTGTCGGAAATCGCCATCGCCTCATTTTGATCGTGCGTCACCATCAGCGCTGACAAACCGAGTTTGATAATCAGCTCGCGCAGAAACACGCGAGCCTCTTCCCGCAGCTTGGCATCAAGGTTGGATAGGGGTTCATCAAGCAGGATCACCGGAGGGTTATAGACCAGCGCACGCCCAATCGCCACGCGCTGCTGCTGGCCGCCTGAAAGCTGATACGGATGGCGCTTGCCGAGATGCCCAAGCCCAAGCTGATCCAGCACCGCCTGCACTCGCTGCGCGATTTCCCCGCTCGCCACTTTCCGCAGTTTTAGCGGATAGGCTACGTTTTCAAACACCGTTTTATGCGGCCATAGCGCGTAGGATTGAAACACCAGCCCAAGGTTACGCTCTTCAGCCGGGATTTCACTGCGCGGAGTGCCGTCATACACTTTGTTCTTGCCGATAACGATGCTGCCCTCCGTAGGCTTTTCGAGGCCTGCGACGGCGCGCAGCAAGGTGGTTTTGCCGCTACCGGAAGGGCCGAGTAAGGACACCACTTCGCCACGTTTCAACGCCATGGAAACACCCTTCAGCACCGGGTTGTCGCCGTAGGTTAAGTGCAGATTCTCGACCAGTAACTCAATCATGTAATTTCACTCCAAAGCGAAGGGCAATCCCCAGGCCTACGACCACCAGCAGGATGTTAATAAACGAAAGCGCGGCGACAATATCGATTGCGCCGGCGGCCCACAGGGAAACAAGCATTGAACCTATGGTTTCGGTGCCCGGCGAAAGCAGGTATACGCCGGTTGAATATTCCCGCTCGAAAATCAGGAACATCAGCAGCCAGGAGCCAATCAGCCCGTAGCGTGATAAGGGAATGGTAACGTGGCGGGTGATTTGTCCGCGCGTTGCGCCGGTGCTGCGCGCGGCTTCTTCCAGCTCCGGCCCAACCTGTAACAGCGTCGAGGAGATGAGCCTTAAGCCGTACGCCATCCACACCACGGTGTAGGCCAGCCAGACGCTGAAGATGGTGCTGCGCAACGAACGTAGCCAGACGATAAAGTTATCCCGCAGCCATTGCGACCAGGGCATCCCCGAAAGCCAGCCGGATTTAAGCGCGTTATCGAGCCACATCGGCAGGAACAGAAACACCCACAGAAATGCAAGGCCAGCCAGCAGGCCCGGCACCGCGCGCGGCACCAGCACGCTGTAATCAAGAAAACGCGTCACGTTGTCCGGTTTGCGATGCATGGCGATACCGATAAACAGGTAGCAGGCTACCGCCAGCGCGCCGCCGATAACGCCGATCGCCATGGAGTTGACGATGGCCCGCAGCAGATTCGGCTGCTCCCAGATATTGCGGAACGTATTGAGCGACAGCTCATCCCAGAGGGAAACCCCAACGCCCCAGTTGGAGATAAAGGCGCGCAGCACGACGCCAATCAGCGGCACGCCGATAGTCACCGTCAGCCAGAAGGCCACCACCGCGCCCGCCACCCAGCGCCATTTCCCCAGCGGCAACGCGCGCGCCTGCGACGCTTTGCCCTTAACCGTGACGAAGCGGTTGGCGGTGCGCATCAGGCGGCGTTGCAGCATCACCAGCGGAATGGTGATACAAATCAGCACCACGGCAACCGCCGCCATCAGATGATAAGACGGCGTGCCAAGCTTGTTGGTCAACTGATAAAGGTAGGTCGCCAGCACCATGTTGCCTTCCGGGTCGCCCAGCACCAGCATCAGGCCGAACACTTCCAGGCCGAGGAAGAACAGCAGGACCGAAGCATAGAGAATCGAAGGGCGCACCATGGGCAGGCTGACGGCCGTCATCACCTGCAGCGGCGAAGCGCCTGCGGTACGCGCGGCTTCTTCAACGTCTGAACCCACGCTGCGCAGCGCCGAAGAGATATAAAGATAGGCGTGCGGAACGTGGGTCAGGCCGGCGATGACTACGATGCTCGACATGTCGTAGATGTTCCACGGAACGAAACCGAGAATCGACTGCGCCCATAGCGAGAAGAAACCTACGGGACCGGCGGCGACGACGTAGCCAAAGCCCAGGACCATCGGCGAGACAAAAATGGGCACCAGAATCAGCGGCTCAATCAGGCGTCTGCCGGGTAAATCGGTGCGTACCATCAGGAACGCCAGAATACCGCCAAGCGGAATGGCGATAACCACCAGGCCGAAAGCCAGAATAAAACCGCTTTTAAGCGCCTTGTAGAAATCCGGATCGGTAAAAATGAACTCAAAGGATTCAAGGCTCCACTCTTTTGACGGCGCAAAAAACGGCGCGGAGAGAAAACTTTGTATCACGATGAACGACAGTGGAACGTAGATAACCAGAGTGGTTATCAGCACCACGATGCCGCGCGGCAGGCTCTGCCACTTTCTGAGCAATGCACTCATGCGACTTCCCTTAATTTATTCACCCTGAAAAGCTCAATCAGGCAAGAGAAAAGGGAGGCGGCTTGCGCCTCCATAAGCCTTATTTGGCGGCAGCGGTGCGCCACTCTTTGATGTAATCCAGACGTTTTTTAGGTTGCAGATACTCAAGCAGGCTTTCGTCAACCGGGATCGGCTTGAGCGCGTCGCCTAACATTTTGGTCATGCCGTCAATGTCGTTTTTGCCATCGATATCGTTGCGGATGGACGGGATATCCGCCTGGTTTGCCAGAATGCTCTGTCCTTTTTCAGACAGCACGTAGTCAAGCCACAATTTTGCGGCATTGCTGTTTTGTGCCTGCTGGCTGATAAAAGAGACGCGCGACAGCACCAGGGTGTAATCCTTAGGATAAGCGATGCCGAGCGACGGATCGGTTTTAGCGCGCGCTTCGGCATAGGAGCCGAGGATGTTAAAGCCAATCAGGTTTTCGCCGGATGACACGCGTTCCATCATGGTGCCGGTAGAGGACTGCACCGCTAAACCGCCCTTAGCGACGTCAGCCAGCGTTTTGAAGTAGTTCGCATCGGCTTTGGAATCCTGCACGGAAAGCATAAAGCCCAGGCCAGATTTCTCGATATCGTAGGTGGTGACTTTTTTGCTGAATTTTTCCGTCTGGCTGGCGATAAGCTTCGCCAGCGCGGCATGGGAGTCGGGAACCTCGCCCGCCGGGAT
The DNA here is from genome assembly GCF_003628475.1 of Enterobacter sp. R1(2018). Lineage (GTDB taxonomy): Bacteria > Pseudomonadota > Gammaproteobacteria > Enterobacterales > Enterobacteriaceae > Dryocola. Next base: position 208,388 of record NZ_RCAA01000035.1, read on the forward strand.
CTGGCGTTTGTTATAGATAAACACCACCGGTTCGTAGGTTGTGCCGTAGGCCTTGTCTTTCCATACCGCCCATTTCGGCAGCTGACCCTGTTCGGGGGATTTATATTCCTGGGCATAGTCCACGGCAAGCTTCAGGGCGGTGTCCATTGAAGAGCTCCACACTACGTCGCCGCTGCTGCCGCCGGCGGCCTGTTCGCTGATATAACGGTTGTACAGCTCGGTACTGTTCATATCGTTATATTCAACCTTAATGCCCGGGTAAGCGGCTTCGAACCCCTGAATGAGCGGGCCTGCGGCTTTGGTATCGGTTGTTGAATAGATAACGACTTTGCCCTCTTTGGTGGCGGCATCGACGACTTTTTGATAGTCAGCCGGATAGCCCTGCGGTAAAGCCGCCATGGCAGATGAAGAGAGCAGTACAGCGGTAGAGATCAGGGAGAGATATCGTTTATTTAACATTATTATTAACCTTTAGCTGCATTTGAGTAACTAAAGGTCAACATAGCGCATGGCGTTTGGCAGACAACGGGCGGGATTTTTTATCTTCCCGAAGTGTGATTCGGCGCTTTTTTTAAGCAATTAACACCATTAAAACCACGGCGGTAAATAAAAACGGGCCGCCGTCATGACCTGTTCAGGCTGTAATGTTGAACGCTACCTGGGGGATATTTTGCGATACAGCCGTCTCGGATGGCCGATGTTTCCGTACTGCATCTCGACGCCTATAAAACCCATTTCCACGCAGTATTCCAGATAACGGCGGCCCGTCGTTTTACTGATGCCCACTTCTTCGACCACCTGTTCAACGGACCAGCTGACTTCCGGGTGGGCTGTAAAAATGCGCTGCACCTTGTCCAGCGTATTAGGCTCAATCCCTTTTGTGGAAGGAGTGGAAGGCGTATTGATGGCGGGCAAATTATATAGCCGGTCCAGCGCGCTTTGATCCACAACCTTCACGTGACGCAAGGTTTTGATCAGCTGCATAAAGCGTTCCAGCGAGCTTCTCAGGCGGTGGAAAGAGACCGGTTTAATAATGTAGTCGAAAGCGCCGCTGCGCATGGCGTGGCTGCAGGTCTGCATGTCGCTTGCGGCGGTGATGAATATCACTGAACAGTCGAAGCTTTTCAGCAGGGGGCTGTCGATCAGATCCACGCCCTGGCCGTCCGGCAAATAGTTATCGAGCAGCACCAGCTGCGGCTGATGCTGCTCCAGCAACTGGTGCGCCTGCGCAATCGTTGCGGCAATACCCACCACGCGCAGCTGAAAGTTTTGCTCGATAAAATCACGATGCAAACCGGCGAGGTAGGGCTCATCTTCCACAATAACCACATCAAAAACATTGCTGTTATTCATGGTGTTGTCCTGCTGAAACGCTTAACGAGAAGGGAATGAAAACGGAAAATATGGTTCCTTGCGGCGTATTGTCGGAGATTTCGATACTGCCTCCGGCCTGATGCACGTAACCCGCCGCCAGATAAAGTCCGATGCCGTGGTCGGAGCCGGCCATTTCATGGTTGCCCGACGGCTTGGTGGTGACGCCCTGCGCAAAGATATGTGGTTTCAAGGCGTCGCCCACGCCGCAGCCCCGATCGGCCACTTCAATAAGCAGCTCCTGATTTCTGTCAGAGATATACAGCTCTACGGGCGCCTGGGCATGCGCTTTCAGGGTGGCATCTACGGCGTTATCCAGTAAATTTCCCGTGACCGACATCAATGCCGTTTCGCTGATAGCCGCCGGAATACGCGTTAACTGGCAGGCGGGATCGAATTTCAGTTCGATGCCTTTTTCCCGCGCGCTGACGTATTTCCCCAGCAGGAGGCCGCAGAGCGCAGGCGACGTGACGTGCGCGGAGACAAAATCCAGTACTGACTGCGCGCCCTCAGACTGCGCCTGGATATAGCGCATCGCATCGTCATAACGCTGCATTTGCAATAAGCCCGCAAGCGTCGCCGTCCAGTTCAGCTGCTCGTGGCGCATGATGCGCAGGTTATCCGCATAGCGCTTCACCTGGCTTAGCTGACTGCTAAGGGTATTGATGTCATTTTTATCGCGGAAGCTAAAAACCCAGCCGCTTTCAGCGTCCGGCTCAAGTTCTATGGGCACGCGGTTGACGATGACCTGCCGCTGATTCAACACCATTATCCGATCGTGATGGCTGCTGCTTTCGGCGACGTCGCTTTGGGTAAAAAAGGCCGGCGGCGTCTGCATGACGTCTACCAGCGGTTTTCCGAGCAGTTCATTTTCAGGACGATGAATATCGAGCATCTCCCGCGCGGCGCGGTTAATCAAAAGCAGCTGCTTTTCAGCGTTGATGGCAAAGACACCTTCATACATGGCCTCCAGCAGGGCCTTCTGCTGGCGAACCAGCAAAGCGATATCTTTTGGCTCCAGCCAGAACATTTGCCTTTTCACGTTGCGGGTAAACATCCATGAAAAAATAAACAGCAGCAACAGCAGCAGCAGGCCGTATAAACCCGCCTGCCAGAGCAGACGGGCATTGATATTAGCGATATAGGAGGTGAGATAGCCGACGGAAACTATGCCGATTACCCGTTTATCGGCGTCAAGGATTGGGGCCTTGCTACGCAGAGAGACGCCGATGCCTCCCTGACGCATGGAAATAATGATTTTACCCTGTAACACCTCTGCATTATCGCCGCCGATCATCGGCAGATGAAGGCGTTCCGGCGATTCGGAATGGTACAGATGCTGTTCGTGCACGTCGCCAATAACGATATAGCTGGCATCGCTTTGCCTGCGTATCGGTTGGATCATACGCGCAATCGCTGAAACATCCCTGGCGGCAACCTTGTCAGCAAGCCCCGGCATCAACGCAATCTGGCTGGCCTGAACGCGTGCGCGCTGCCCGAGGTCGCGGTGAAGTTGACGGTCAATAACATGAAATAAAATTGCGCCCAGCAGGGCTAACAGCAGACAGGAAAAGCCCACCAGCGATAAAAAGAGTTTCACCTGAAAAGGCAATCTGCGTTTCATATAACCCGCTGCGGAATAAAACGAAAGATGGACATCGAATCAGCCTATCACGGCCAAAACGGAGGCGTAATCAGGCGATGGCAGAGTTGTGAACTGGCGATAGCCTGGCTGCAAACCGCCAGGTAAAGTCGCTTACGCGTGAAGTAAAGTTCAGGATCGGGCCAGCAGGTGATGCGCTGTTCGATGGCAGCTGATGAAGGAACCTCGTCGCGAAGAAGCAAACACGGCGAAGGCCGTCAGGATAGTTATGCGGTCTGAATGCACCACTTGCCGGTCGCTGCTGCGCGCGTTGCAGCCGTATCCAGGCAAAAACTCCGTTTTGCGATCCCGGGCCGGGCGCGCTGTAATATTTCTGCCACACTTTATTTCGGCACTTTTGCTGCAATAACCTCTTGAGGAATAATGAATGAATAAAAAAATCGTCGCCTCATTACTGGCCGTAGCCTGTTTTGCTCCGGGAATGGCGAATGCCGAAGCCGCTCCGGAAGGCTACCAGCTTCAGCAGGTTCTGCTGATGAGCCGTCATAACCTGCGTGCGCCGCTGGCGAACAACGGTAGCGTGCTCGAACAGTCCACCGCGCAGTCCTGGCCGGAATGGGATGTGCCCGGCGGGCAACTGACCACGAAAGGGGGCGTGCTGGAAATTTATATGGGGCATTATCTGCGCGAATGGCTGGCGGAGCAGGGGCTGGTAAAAAGCGGCGAATGTCCGACTCCGCAAAGCGTTTATGCCTACGCCAACAGCCTGCAACGTACCGTAGCGACCGCGCAGTTCTTCATTACCGGCGCTTTCCCCGGCTGCGACGTGCCGGTTCATCATCAGGAAAAAATGGGCACGATGGACCCGACCTTTAATCCGGTGATCACCAACGGCTCGCCAGAATTCCAGCAGGCGGCGGTGAAAGCGATGGAGGCCCAGCGCGAACACTATAAGCTCGACGACAGCTATAAGCTGCTTGAGCAGGTAACGGCGTTCAGCGACTCGCCGACCTGCAAAGAAAAAAAGGAGTGTGATTTAACCGCCGGGAAGGATAAATTCAGCGCGAACGCGAGCGAAGAGCCGGGCGTAAACGGACCGCTAAAAGTGGGCAACTCGCTGGTGGATGCCTTTACTTTGCAGTACTACGAGGGTTTTCCGCTCGATCAGGTCGCCTGGGGGCAGATTAAAACCGAGCAGCAGTGGCGCGCGCTATCGCAGCTGAAAAATAGCTATCAGGATACGCTGTTTACCTCGCCTGAAGTTGCGCGCAACGTGTCCGCGCCGCTGGTGAAGTACATTCAAAAAGCGCTGACGGAAAGCGGGGAGAAAGGGCCGAAAATCACCCTGCTGGTCGGGCATGATTCCAATATCGCCTCGCTGCTGACCGCGCTGGATTTCAAAGAATACCAGCTGCCACAGCAGAACGAACGTACGCCAATCGGCGGCAAAATCATGTTCCAGCGCTGGCACGACAGCAAGGCCAATCGCGAACTGATGAAGGTCGAGTACGTCTACCAGAGCAGCGAACAGCTACGCAACGGCGAAGTGCTGAGCCTGCAACAGCCGCCGCAGCGCGTAACGCTGCAGCTTAACGGCTGCCCGGTTGACGCAAACGGTTTTTGTCCGTGGGATAAATTTACCGACGTGTTAGATAAAACGGTGGCGGGCAAATAAAACGGCCGGTCCCCCGCAAGCCGGGGGACCGGATGAACAACCTAAACGTTTTTGCGCTCTATGGTCTGCTCTCCCCAGAACAGCGAATCTTTATCGGTTTTCTCAAACGCCTTGAGCAACACCTCATCGCTGCCTTCCTCCCAGATTTTCTCTGCGAGCTTTTCGTCATATTTAGCCACTTCAAAAATAGCTTCCGCTATCTCCGGAGAGGTATTACGTAGACTTGCCCATTCACCGACGTGATGCGCTTTGGATTCTTGAGTTGGCATAGGTGCTCCTTTGAAAATTAACCGTTAAGTTTAACTGCCAGACCGGCCACGTATTCACCCTGATAGCGGGCGATGGACAGCTCTTCCGGGCTTGGCTGACGAGAGCCATCGCCTCCGGCGATAGTCGTGGCGCCGTAAGGGGTACCTCCGCGCACCTGCGAAATATCAAACAGCTCCTGCGCCGCATAACCAATCGGGACAATAACCATCCCGTGATGTGCAAGCGTAGTCCATGTGGAAGAAATAGTGTGTTCCTGGCCGCCGCCGGTGCCGGTTGAGCTGAACACGCTGGCAAGCTTGCCGTAAAGGCCGCCGGATGCCCACAGACCGCCGGTTTGGTCGAGGAAGGTGCGCATTTGTCCGGACATATTGCCAAAACGGGTTGGCGTACCAAAAATGATGGCGTCATATTCCGCCAGCTCTTGCGGCGTGGCCTGCGGGGCGTTTTGCGTTTTCCCGCCGGCTTTTAAGAAGGCTTCGGCCGGCATGGTTTCCGGTACCCGCTTTATCGTCACCTCGGCCCCATCGACCTTCTGAGCGCCTTCCGCCACGGCGTGAGCCATCGTTTCGATATGTCCATACATGGAATAATAGAGCACCAGTATTTTTGCCATCTTGTTTTACTCCTGGATTGAACCGCAGCGTTTGCTGCCCTCCTTTAAAGATATGCCCTGTGACTGAGAGTGCAAACCAGAGTGCCGTTTCCTTGATGAATCACAATCTGCGGCAAAACGGCAAAAATGTAGTATTACGTCACATTTTTATGCCGTGAAAATTTCGTCAAAAATAAGAATATCTTATGAATCCCAGCGCGAAAAAATCATTCTTTATGACGATTACATGTTGCAAGATATTACGGTTAACTGGTCAATTACGCTTGCTGCACTAAGCTTAGTTCCACGTGGCAGCGATAAGGGCGCAAGCCGAATGCCGCGCGGTGAAAGAATTTCTCTTTTACTGAATGCAGAATGATGACTTATTGATTTCACCAATCTGGAGGTTAGAAATGGCAAACCATCGTGGTGGTTCAGGTAATTTCGCTGAAGACCGTGAAAGAGCATCAGAAGCAGGTCGTAAAGGTGGCCAGCATAGCGGTGGGAACTTTAAAAATGACCCACAACGCGCATCAGAAGCAGGCCAGAAAGGGGGCAAAAATAGTCACGGCAGCGGTAGCAGCAAAAGTAAATAGCCGTAGCTAAGGGCGATTAGCTGTCCTGTCCGATTATTAATAGCTAATAGCCAGTCCCGACCGCCGGTTTTTACCGGCGGTTTTTTATTTTCCGCCGCCCATTGCGCCGCATTCCGGCGCGTCGCACTATAGTCAGCTCTTTTATTTATCTTCTGAATGCTTGCTGGTATCCCCCATGTCCGCCTTATTAAGCCGCTATAAATTCTCCGTAAAGCCTCAGGAAGCGATACTGATTCTGATAACCATGTTCTGGGGCGGCACCTTCCTTGCCGTGCAGTATGCGATGACCATGAGCGGGCCGTTTTTCTTTGTCGGCCTGCGTTTTGCCACCGCCGCGCTGGCGGTAGGGCTGCTGTCGCTAAAATCCCTGCGCGGCCTTACGTGGCTGGAAGTGAAGGCGGGCGTCGCCATCGGTATCGCCATCGCGATGGGTTACAGCATGCAGACGTGGGGATTACAGACTATACCGAGCAGTAAATCCGCCTTTATTACCGCAATGTACGTTCCTTTAGTGCCGCTGCTGCAGTGGATTTGCCTGGGAAAAATGCCGGGAATCATGTCCTGGGCAGGCGTGGGGCTGGCCTTTATGGGGTTAATATTTCTCGCCGGGCCGCAAGGCGCGACGCTGACTTTGGGCGCGGGCGAAATCATCACGCTGATAAGCGCGCTGGCGATCGCCGCCGAGATCATCATGATAAGCCTCTGGGCCGGCAGGGTGGATATTAAACGCGTGACGGTGGTGCAGCTGGCAACCGCGTCAATCGTGGCCTTCGCCACCATGATCCCCGCAGGCGAGAGCGTGCCGCCGTTCAGCAGCGGATTAGCGGTAATAGCCCTCGGCTTAGGGATTTTCAGCGCTATTATCCAGGTCACGATGAACTGGGCGCAGCGCAGCGTTTCGCCGACCCGCGCCACGGTTATTTATACCGGCGAGCCGGTATGGGCAGGTATTTTCGGACGTATCGCCGGGGAGCGTTTGCCGTTGCTGGCCCTTGCAGGCGGCGCGCTTATCGTGCTTGGCGTGTTGGTCAGCGAATTAAAACTCAAACGAAAGAAAGCGGCACCGGTTTCGGTGCCGAAGGAAGCGCTGCGCCGTCAGGGATCCTGATGGGCTATTTCGGCGTCGCTCACCGGGGCCGGGCGACGGCTGAGGATGGCATTCAGAATAATGGCGCCAAAGGTGGCGGTGCCTATCCCGCCCAGCGTAAAGCCGCCCAGCGTCAGGGCGAAGTCGCCCGCCCCCAGCACCAGCGTCACCGCGACCATAATCAAATTACCGTTCTGGCTCAGGTCCACGCGATGCTGTATCCAGATGCGCGCTCCCGCCACGGCAATCAGTCCGAACACCACAATCGAGGCGCCGCCGATCACCGGGGACGGGATGGTATGGATAAGCGCCCCGAATTTTGGTGAAAAGCCAAGCAGCATGGCGATGCCCGAAGCGGCCACGAACACCAGCGTGGAATAGACTTTCGTCACGGCCATTACGCCGATATTCTCCGCATAGGTCGTGACGCCGCTGCCGCCTACCGAACCTGAAAGCATCGTCGCCAGCCCGTCGCCGACGAAAGCGCGGCCGATATAAGGGTCCATATTTTGGCCGGTCATGCCCGCCACGGCTTTCAGGTGCCCGAGGTTTTCCGCCACCAGGATAACGGCTACGGGGGCGATTAACATCATCGCCTGGGCGTTAAAGGTCGGCGAGGTGAGCTGCGGCAGGCCAAACCACGCGGCCTGCTGGATAAGAGAAAAATCTACCGGTTTGCCGAAGCCCAGGCCGTTTGCCAGTATCGCGTACAGCGCGCAGGCAACGATCAGGCCTAACAGAATCAGCAGGCGTTGGATCATTCCGCGCGTGAAAACCGCCACCAGACCGATGCACAACACCGTCATCACCGCCATCCAGCTGTCAAAGCTGCTGGCCGAGACGCCGCGCACGGCTATCGGCGCAAGGTTAAGGCCAATCGCCATCACCACCGCGCCCGTGACCACCGGCGACATCAGGCGCTCAATCCAGCGGGTGCCTGCTCTCATGACGATAAACCCAATCGCGGTGTATGCCGCGCCGCAGGCGATAATTCCGCCCAGCGCCACGCTTAGATGAGGATTCAGTCCCTGGCCGTTAAAGCCCGTGACGGCTATCACCACGCCGACAAAGGCCGCGCTGGAGCCAAGATAGCTCGGCACACGCCCGCCGGTGACCAGGAAAAACAGCAGCGTGCCGACACCCGACATCAGGATAGAAAGATTCGGATCCAGACCCATCAGCAGCGGCATTAATACCGTCGCGCCGAACATCGCCACCGCGTGCTGCACGCCCATCACCAGCGTTTGCCCCAGCGGCAGCATTTCATCCGGCGCCACGACGCCGCTTTCCGTTACTGCAGATTTCTTACGCCATTGAGGGAACCAGGAATTCGCCATTTTCATCTCCACGCAGGAATTTCGGCTAACAGGCAGGCCGCATCAGTTGGTGATAGCCACGGTCAAACCACACCAGGCCATGGGTATCGTCGTTACGTTCTAAAGCCACCAGCTCGCAAAACAGGATGTCATGCGTTCCCACGCTCACCACCTGGCTGATGCGGCAGTCAAAAGAGGCCACCGCGCCTTCGAGCCGCGGGCAGCCGCTTACGCCCTGACGCCAGCGCGCTGCGGAAAAGCGTTCCGCCATGGGCGTTTTGCCGCCAAACAGGTTGGAGAGCGATTCGTGACCGGCGGCCAGGGTATTGACGCAAAGCGCCATGTTCTGACTGAAAATCGGCCATACCGACGCGCTGCGATTAAGGCAGACCAGCAAAGTCGGCGGGTCATCGGTGACGCTACATACCGCCGAGGCGGTAAAACCTGCCCGTCCGGCAGGGCCGTCGGTGGTGATAATGTTGACCGCCGCCCCGAGTCGGGACATCGCATCGCGGAAGCTTTGTTTTTCAACCATGAATGCTCCTTAAGCCAGCTCGCAGGCGTCCTGAAAGGCTAGACGCGGCAGGCGGGTATGTGTTCTGG
>NZ_RCAA01000035.1:217561-239410 GCF_003628475.1 Enterobacter sp. R1(2018)
CCAGCCGCTGGTCTGGAAAAACGCCTCATCCACTTTTTCTCGATCGAAACCTGACATCGGTCCGGTGTCTAAGCCCAGCGCCCGGCAGGCGGAAATCAGATACGCCGCCTGCATCGAACTGTTGCGAAAGGCGGTTTCCTGCGCCAGTTCAGGGCTTGAAGTAAACCATGCGCGCGCATCCGCATAGGGAAACAGCGCGGGCAGATGCTCATAGAAAGCCGGATCCCAGGCGACGATGGCCGTCACCGGCGCGCTCATGGTTTTATCGACGTTACCGCCGGAGAGCGCGGGTTTAAGACGCGCTTTTCCTTCGCTGCTGCGCACAAAAAGGAAGCGCGCCGGTGAACAGTTGGCCGAAGTAGGGCCGAGGCGAACCAGGTTATAAATCTCTTCAAGCTGCGCATCGCTCACGCCGCTATCCTGCCAGGCGCTGTGGGTGCGGGCACGGGTAAACAGCGTCTCCAGCGCCGCGGTATCAACTGCAGAACTCATACGTTTTCCTCATGGTATTCGGGGAAGGGTAATAGCGTGGCCAGTTCGTCCAGCAGCCGTTCGTTAAAGGCGCTCGCGGCGGTGACGTTGCAGGCGTGGCCGCCCCAGGGCAGGATCTGCAGCCGGCTGTTGGGCAAAGCGTCGTGCAATGCCGCAGAACAGTTCCAGGGCACCAGAAGATCGTCCCGGGCGCAAATCAGCAGCACCGGCTGGCGGATAAGATGGGCGGTAGAGCGAAAATCCGCTGCCTTCAGCGCCTTCAGGCGGCGTATGAGGTTCTCTTCTCCCTGAAAGTGGGCGTTATGCAAAGCCTCCTCCGCCTCAAGACGCGGCTGGTTAGCCGCCATCCAGTCGGCCGGATAAAGGAAAAGCGGCTGCGCCTGTAAATACGCCGCGCTGCCGCTGTCGCGCAGCAAAGTTTCCCGAACCGCAAAGCAGCGTCGCGTGTGGGCGTTCAGCTGTAGCCAGCCGTTAATCACGATCAGCGCTTTCACCGACCCGGGATAATCCAGCGCCAGCTGCATGCCGAGCAGTCCGCCAAGCGCGTGGCCCAGCAGGCTAAACTCGGTGACGCCTTTCGCCTGCAGGGCTTCGTGCAGCTCGCGCGCCATATCCGCCATGCTGTAATCGTCCGGCAGGGGTTCATGGTTAACGCCGGTGCCGCGCTGGTCGTACACCACCAGCTGATAGCGTGCGCCAAGGGCCGCTCGCTGCTCCTGCCAGTAGCTCCCGGTGCCGCCAAGCCCGGCAGCCAGCACCAGCACCGGCGCTTCAGGGAAGGGGGGAGAGGTCAGCTTCAGCTCAATGTGCATAGGGCTATTTCCCGATGTGTGCCACGGAGGCGATTTCTACCAGCGCATCCGGCTTTACCAGACCGCACTGGATACAAAAACGCGCCGGCTTATCGCCTGCGAAGAATTCCGCATAGACCTCATTGACCGCCGCGTAGTGGGCCCAGTCGGTAATAAAGATGGCGTTAAAGGTCACGTCATCCATACTGCCGCCTGCGGTTTCAATGACCGATTTAATGGTTTCCAGCACGTGACGCGTTTGCGCCCTTGCATCCCCGACGTGCACCACATTATTTTGCTTATCGAACGGAAGCGTTCCTGAGACATACACCACGCCATCAGCCAGCGTGCCCGGCACGAAAGGCGCAATAGGCGTCGTGGTTCCCGGCGGAATAATTACGGATTTAGGCATCAGCAGGCTCCTTATCAGGCAATGCGGGCAAGCACATGCGGGGACAAAGCGCGGCAAAATGAACTGACGTCGCTGACCCAGCCAAAGAAGGTTTCGATATTGAATAAGGCGGCCTGCTGGGCGAAAGCGGGTCCGGCCTGGTGGGTGGCATCGGCGAGCACCACGCCGAAATACTCCAGGAAAAAGCCGTCGCGCAGGGTGGATTCCACGCACACGTTGGTCGCGATGCCGGTAAATACCAGATGGCGGATCCCGCGCGAGCGCAGGATGCTGTCCAGCGGCGTATTAAAGAAGCCGCTGTAGCGTGGTTTAGGCAGCACGATATCTCCCGGCTGCGGCACCAGTTCGTCCACCAGCTGATAATCCCAGCCGCCTTTCGCCAGCAGGGTGCCCTGTAATTCCGGACGCTGGCGCATGGTTTTCAGGGCATTGGATTTGTGCCAGTTGGGCGAACCCGGCCCGCCCGCCTCTACGTAGTCGCTGTCCCAGCCGTTCTGGAACCAGATAATCAGCATGCCCGCTTCACGCGCCGCCGCTACGGCAGTTTTTATATTGTCGATAACCGGCGCGGTGGCGGAAACGTCAAATCCGGCCAGGTCGAGATAGCCGCCTTTGGTGGCGTAGGCGTTTTGCATATCCACAACGATAAGCGCGCTCTGTTCCGGCGTAAAAGTTATGGATTCCGGACGCGCGTCAAGGGTGATGTTTTTCATTACGCCACCTCGCGAGCGGTTGGGGAAAGATGACGACGCGACTGCATCAGCGGCTGGATCCGTTCGCCGAACGCCTCAATCCCGCCGAGGAAATCGTCAAAGGTTAGCAGTACCCCTTCGGCGCCGGGGACGGTCGCCACTTCGTCCAGCAGGCGTGCGACGGTGGCGTATGAACCTACCAGCGTGCCCATGTTGATGTTCACCGCGGAGGTGGGATCCGCCATCTGCCGCACGTTGGTATCCGTTCCGGAGCGGGTATCTTTCTGGCTTTGCTCCGTCAGCCAGGCCAGCGCCTCTTCGTCCGCTCCCTCTTTGTAGTGCTCCCATTTCGCGCGGGCGGCCTCGTCGGTTTCATCGGCAATAATCATAAACAGCACATATGATCCCACCTCCCGGCCGGTTTTTTCAGCCGCCAGCTTCATGCGCGCGGCGGTGGGCGCAAAGGCCGTCGGCGTATTTACCCCTTTGCCAAAGCAGAAGTTGTAATCGGCGTATTCGGCGGAGAAGGCCATACCGGCGTCGCTTTGGCCCGCGCAGATCATCCTGACAGGTTTTTCCGGACGCGGGCTGAGACGGCAATCGTTCATGGTGAAAAACTCACCTTTCAGATCGCTGTGTCCGGTGCCCCATAGTTCCCGCAGCACCGTGGCGTATTCGGCAAGGTAGTCATAACGGCGAGCGAAATAGTCATCTCCCGGCCACATGCCCATCTGCTCATACTCGGGTTTTTGCCAGCCGGTCACCAGATTCACGCCGAATCTGCCTGGGGCGATGGAGTCGATGGTCGAGGCCATGCGGGCGACAATCGCCGGGGGCAGGGTAAGGGTGGCGGCGGTGGCGTAGATCTGGATTCTGGAGGTGACCGCGGCCAGCCCGGCCATCAGCGAGAAGGACTCCAGGTTGTGATCCCAGAATTCGGTTTTGCCGCCGAAGCCGCGTAGCTTGATCATCGAGAGCGCAAAATCGAAATCGTAGCGTTCCGCTTTTTGCACGATGGCTTTGTTCAGCTCAAAAGTGGGCATGTACTGCGGCGCGTTAGTGGAAATTAGCCAGCCGTTGTTGCCGATAGGGACGAAGACACCAATTTTCATCACGGACCTCTCACTGGTTGGGAAGGTATTCAGCGGAGATAATGCAAGCCGGATGCCAGATTAATAAAAGGCAATGTTATCAGTATGTTGATTGTTTGTTTAAAACGGGCTTATAAAAATATGGACTGTTTGGTCAAAAAGAGTGCACGAAAATTAAGCATGCCTGCGCGCTGAGGGTGCAAAGTAGTCGTGGGGCGGATGCGGCTTTGCTATGCTTGAGGCACACGAAACCAGGGAGAGAACGCATGGCTGAAGGCGCAGTACATACCAAACAAACCGGGCGGCGATCCCTTGCCGTCGCAGCCAAGAAACAGGCCATTCTGGCGGCGGGCCTGGAATTTTTCTCCCTGTACGGCATCCACGGCACCAGCCTTGATAAGGTGGCGGAGCGCGCCGAGGTGTCTAAAACCAACCTCCTTTATTACTATCCTTCAAAAGAAGCGCTGTATATTGCCGTGCTCAAGCAGATCCTTGATATCTGGCTGGCGCCGCTGCGCGCGTTTCGTGAGGATCTGGAGCCGCTGGTGGCCATCAGCGAGTACATTCGCCTTAAGCTCGAGGTGTCGCGGGATTATCCGCAGGCCTCAAGGCTTTTTTGTCTTGAGATGCTGCAGGGCGCGCCGCTTTTAAAGGCCGAGCTCACCGGAGATTTAAAAACCCTGGTGGATGACAAATCGTCGATTATTGCCGGCTGGGTGGCGGGCGGAAAGCTGGCGGCGGTCGATCCGCATCATCTGATCTTTATGCTGTGGGCCACCACGCAGCATTACGCTGACTTCGCAAGCCAGGTCGAGGCGGTGACGGGCAGCACTTTAAACGACGAAGAGTTTTTCCGCCGCACGGTGGAAAACGTACAGCGGATGATTATCGAAGGGATCCGGGTGCGTTAATCCGGCTGCGGAGGAAACACGCAGCTCACGTCGCCTTCTTCGCACTGCAGGGTGCTTTTCAGCAGCTCTGTGCGCTCGCGGGTTTTGTCCGCCATGCAAATGGCGTGCACCATAGGATAGACGGAGCCGGTTTCGGCGCCGGAACTTAACAGCTCGCAGTCGGCGTCGCGAAAGGCGATCCATGCGTTTTGCGCCGCTTTCAGCTGGGTTTTCTGCTTATCGGTGGCGCGTTTCATCACCTGTTTATAGGTCTGATTGAGTAAATCATCCTGCTTTTTATACTCGGCGCCGTAGCACTGATTTATCTCCGCCTGTGACGTGGCCGTGTCGCAGGTATCCGCCAGCGCGCTGGCGCTTAGCAGCAGGCCGGAAAGAAGAAGTAGCACGCGTTTCATCGTTATCCCTCAAAGAAAAAAGGCTCCGGAAGGAGCCTTTCAAGAGTAGCGAAGCCTTAGCCGATTGTCATCAGGCTGGCGTTGCCGCCGGCCGCCGCGGTGTTCACGCTGAGCGAGCGCTCCACGTACAGCCGCTCAAGCAGCAGATTGCTTTCCCCGCGCGCGAAGCCCTGTACCGAGACGATGGCGCCGTCGCGGGCGGCAACTTTTTCGCACAGCTCCCGCAGCTGGTCTGAATCGCCGTGATAGATCACCGCGTCAAACTGCTGGCCGATAGCCGCTTCCGGTGGCGTAAAATCAATCAGCTGTTGCACCTGGGACGGCAACTGCTTCGCAAGATCGCGATGCAGTTTGTCATCAGTCCACAGCACGCGGCTGCCCACGCTTGTGGCCGCCGCCAGCTGCACCAGCGTATCCTGCTCGTTATCCGCCAGGCAAAGCACGCGCTCGCGCGGCATTAGCGCGTAGGTGTTGCGCTCGCCGGTCGGGCCCGGCAGCTGGCGCAGCGTGCCGCTCTGGGCCAGCTCTGCAAAGCGTTCGCAAAGGGTCCTGAGGTCGTCACGGCTGGCCGCCCACTGGGTCAGCGCCTGATGCGCTTCCTGCAGCCTGGCTTTTAACGTGGTATCAACCGGCAACACCGCATCCTGACGGGTGAAGGTTTTTTGCAGCGCGCCTTCCGGACGGTTAGCCAGCAGGCGATAGAGATAGAGCGGGCCGCCGGCCTTAGGCCCCGTTCCGGACAGGCCTTCGCCGCCGAACGGCTGCACGCCGACGACCGCGCCAACCATGTTGCGGTTAACGTACATATTGCCGACGTGGGCAGAACCGGTTACCTGGGCGATGGTTTCGTCGATGCGGGTATGCACGCCGAGGGTCAGGCCGTAGCCCGCCGCGTTAATTTGCTCAATCAGCGCTTCGAGATTGTTACGGTTGTAACGCACCACGTGCAGCACCGGCCCGAAGACCTCTTTTTGCAATTCGTCGAAGCTTTCCAGCTCAATCAGCGTTGGCGGAACGAAGGTACCGCTTTGCCACTCTTTCATATCCTGCGCGTTTTCACGCGCGGCCTGGAAGATTTTTCGGCCTTTGGCGCGCATCCCCTGAATGTGCCTGTCGATGTTCTCTTTCGCTTCGGCGTCAATCACCGGGCCGATATCCGTGGTCAGACGGCCAGGATTGCCCATACGGCACTCCGCCATCGCGCCGCGCAGCATTTGCAGCGTGTGCTCGGCCACCTCCTCCTGCACGCACAGCACGCGCAGAGCGGAGCAGCGCTGGCCTGCGCTGTCAAACGCGGAGGCGACGACATCGACCACCACCTGTTCCGTCAGGGCGGAAGAGTCCACAATCATCGCGTTCAGACCGCCGGTTTCGGCAATCAGCGGCGTCGGACGGCCCTGCGGATCCAGACGATCGGCGATGTTGCGCTGCAGCAGGGTGGCCACGTCCGTCGAGCCCGTAAACATCACGCCGCGCACGCGGGCGTCGCCGGTCAGCTGGGCGCCGACAGTTTCACCGCGGCCGGGCAGCAGCTGTACCACGCCCGCAGGCACGCCGGCCTCAAGCAGAATGGCAATGCCCTGCGCGGCGATCAGCGGGGTTTGCTCCGCCGGTTTTGCCAGCACGCTGTTCCCGGCGGCGAGAGCCGCGGCAATCTGGCCGGTGAAGATCGCCAGCGGGAAGTTCCACGGGCTGATGCACACGACCGGGCCGAGCGGGCGGTGCGTTTCGTTATCGAAATCATTCCGCACCTGGCCTGCGTAATAATGCAGGAAATCAACGGCCTCGCGCACTTCGGCGATGGCATTGCTGAAGGTTTTACCCGCCTCGCGAACCAGAATGCCAATCAGCTGCTGCATCTGGCCTTCCATAATGACCGCGGCGCGCTCCAGGATCAGGGCGCGTTCCTGCGGCGGCGTCGCAAACCAGATCGGCGCGTTGTTTACCGCGCTTTCCAGCGCTCGGGAGACTTCATCGCCCGTGGCCTCGCGCGTGAATCCTACGACGTCGCCCGGCTCCGCCGGATTCCTGACTTCCGTCAGCTCGCCCGGGTTAACGGCTTCTTCAAGGATCGGTAGCGCCTGCCATTTCTGGGCCGCGCTGTTGAGCAGGGCGGAGGAAAGGGAAGCAAGACGGTGTTCGTTCGCCAGATCCAGCCCGCTGGAGTTGCTGCGGCCTTCGCCGTACAGATCTTTCGGCAGCGCGATTTTTGGGTGCGGCAGGCCAAGTTGACCCTCTTTGCCCGCAAGGCTTTCCGTAGCGGTAACCGGGTCGGCGACCAGCTCGTCCAGCGACAGGGTGTTATCGGCGATACGGTTAACAAAGGAGGTGTTGGCCCCGTTTTCCAGCAGGCGGCGCACCAGGTAGGCCAGCAGCGTTTCGTGGGTGCCCACCGGCGCATAAATACGGCAGGGGCGGTTTAACTTGCCGTCGGCGATTTTACCCACCACCTGATCGTAGAGCGGCTCGCCCATGCCGTGCAGGCACTGGAATTCATACTGGCCCGGATAGTAGTTTTGCCCGGCGAGGTTATAAATTGCCGCCAGCGTATGAGCGTTGTGCGTCGCGAACTGCGGATAAATCAGATTCGGCACCGTCAGCAGCTTTTTCGCGCAGGCCAGATAGGAGATATCGGTGTAAACCTTGCGCGTGTAAACCGGGTAGCCTTCCAGACCTTCCATCTGGGCGCGTTTAATTTCGCTGTCCCAGTAGGCGCCTTTCACCAGGCGGATCATCAGGCGGCGGTGGCTGCGGGTGGCCAGATCAATCAAATAATCGATAACGAACGGGCAGCGCTTCTGGTAAGCCTGGATAACGAAACCGATGCCGTTCCAGCCCGCCAGCTCCGGCTCGAAGCAAAGCTTCTCAAGCAGGTCGAGGGAGATTTCAAGACGATCGGCCTCTTCGGCGTCGATGTTAATCCCTACGTCGTACTGGCGAGCCAGCAGCGTCAGGGATTTCAGGCGTGGGTAGAGCTCTTCCATGACGCGGTCGTACTGCGCGCGGCTGTAGCGCGGGTGCAGAGCGGAAAGCTTGATGGAGATGCCCGGACCTTCGTAAATGCCGCGCCCGTTGGAGGCTTTGCCGATGGCGTGAATGGCCTGCTGGTAGGAAACCATATAGGCCTGGGCATCGGCGGCGGTGAGGGCGGCTTCACCAAGCATATCGTAGGAGTAGCGGAAGCCTTTTTCCTCCAGCTTGCGCGCGTTAGCCAGCGCTTCGGCGATGGTTTCGCCGGTAACAAACTGCTCGCCCATCAGGCGCATCGCCATATCCACGCCTTTGCGGATCAGCGGTTCGCCGCTCTTGCTGATAATGCGGTTAAGGGAGTGGGAAAGGCTGGTTTCGTTGTGCGTGGAAACCAGACGCCCGGTAAACAGCAAACCCCAGGTGGCGGCGTTCACAAACAGCGATGGGCTGCGGCCGATATGCGAATGCCAGTTGCCGTTGCTGATTTTATCGCGGATTAGCGCATCGCGGGTTGCTTTGTCCGGAATACGCAGCAGGGCTTCCGCCAGGCACATTAGCGCCACGCCTTCCTGCGAGGAAAGGGAGAATTCCTGCAGCAAACCTTGTACCATGCCCGCCCGGCCGGAGGCGCTCTTCTGATTGCGCAATTTTTCGGCCAGCCGCCAGGCCAGTTTGTGCGTCTGTTCGGCAAGCGGCTGTGGCAGTCGCGCCTGCTCAAGGATCATCGGCACGGCGTCGGTTTCCGGACGGCGCCAGGCGGCGGTAATCGCGGCGCGGCTAACGGACTGCGGCAGGATTTGTTCGGCGAAATCGAGGAAAGGCTGATGCGTCTCTTCCGGGACCGGCGGCGTCTCTTCGCTTTCATTGGCGGCGCCCGCGAGCAAAGCAGGCAGTTCTGGCAGTTCGTCGTTATTTTCCAGGCGTTCAAGATAGTTAAAAATCGCCTGCTTAATAAGCCAGTGTGGCGTGCGATCAATACGTGAAGCGGCGTGCTTAATACGTTCGCGGGTCGCTTCGTCCAGCTTAACGCCCATGGTAGTGGTGCCCATGCCAAAGACTCCCTTGTGCAAGATTTAAAAAGAGGTGACAGCAAAAGTTACCCGGCAATATCCACCATGTTGCAACTTTGTGCAACCTTGTTAAATGTGAGCCAGGTAGCAGGCCGGAAAAAGAGTGAAATTGTTAAATCTAAAATAAGAAAGCGATCTGGCTAATTATTTGCAGACGGGGTGAATTTACCGACATAGTTAACACTTTCACGAGGTGCAACCGCGAAAAGCGTGAGCAAGTGCAACCTCCGTGAAAAAGGTATTTTTTGTAGGGTGAATTTATTGTGAATGCCGTGTTAAATCGTTTGTGAATAAAACAGGCTTCCTGCAGGATACGGTCGCGAACTGACACTACAACAAGCCGCACTTCGTTCCGGTGAGGCAATAACGGTTTATTTCTTATAAAAAACCGGTAAACAAATCTGGAGAACTTGCATGACCATGAGTACACCAATGCTGGTGACTTTCCTTGTTTATATCTTTGGCATGATATTGATAGGGTTTATCGCCTGGCGCTCAACCAAAAACTTCGATGATTATATTCTCGGCGGCCGCAGTCTGGGCAGCCTGGTGACAGCGTTATCCGCCGGCGCCTCTGATATGAGCGGCTGGTTATTAATGGGCCTGCCCGGCGCGATATTTCTTTCCGGTATTTCCGAAAGCTGGATCGCAATTGGTTTAACCGTTGGCGCTTATATTAACTGGAAGCTGGTTGCGGGCCGTTTACGCGTTCATACCGAAGTAAACAATAACGCATTGACGCTGCCGGATTATTTTACCGGCCGCTTTGAAGATAAAAGCCGCCTGCTGCGTATTATCTCGGCGGTTGTTATTTTGCTGTTCTTCACAATTTATTGCGCATCCGGCATTGTGGCGGGGGCGCGTCTGTTTGAAAGCACCTTTGGCATGAGCTATGAAACCGCGCTGTGGGCGGGTGCTGCCGCCACCATCATTTATACCTTCGTCGGCGGTTTCCTTGCGGTAAGCTGGACCGATACCGTGCAGGCCAGCCTGATGATTTTCGCCCTGATCCTG
Organism: Enterobacter sp. R1(2018); assembly: GCF_003628475.1. Taxonomy (GTDB): domain Bacteria; phylum Pseudomonadota; class Gammaproteobacteria; order Enterobacterales; family Enterobacteriaceae; genus Dryocola. Next base: position 227,400 of record NZ_RCAA01000035.1, read on the forward strand.
ACGCCGGTGATGGTGATTCTGGCCGTCGGCGGCCTGGATGACTCTCTTGTCGTTATCAAGCAGAAAAGCATTGAAAACGTCGATATGCTCAAGGGCCTTAACTTCGTCGCCATCATTTCGCTGATGGGCTGGGGCCTTGGCTATTTCGGCCAGCCGCATATTCTGGCGCGCTTTATGGCGGCGGATTCCCACCACACCATCGTAAACGCTCGTCGCATCAGCATGACGTGGATGATCCTTTGCCTGGCAGGCGCCTGCGCCGTGGGCTTCTTCGGCATTGCTTACTTCTCTAACAACCCCGGACAGGCGGGCGCCGTTAACCAGAACGGCGAGCGCGTATTTATCGAACTGGCGCAGCTGCTGTTTAACCCCTGGATCGCCGGCGTGCTGCTCTCGGCCATTCTGGCGGCGGTTATGTCAACGCTGAGCTGCCAGCTGCTGGTCTGTTCCAGCGCGATTACCGAAGATTTGTACAAAGCTTTCTTCCGCAAAGGCGCGGGGCAGAAAGAGCTGGTGTGGGTAGGGCGCGCGATGGTGCTGGTAGTGGCGCTGGTCGCCATCGCTCTGGCCGCCAATCCGGAAAACCGCGTGCTGGGCCTGGTGAGCTACGCATGGGCGGGCTTCGGCGCGGCGTTCGGCCCGGTTGTTCTGTTCTCCGTAATGTGGTCGCGTATGACCCGTAACGGCGCGCTTGCCGGTATGGTGATAGGCGCGTTCACGGTCATCATCTGGAAACAGTTCGCGTGGCTGGACCTGTATGAAATCATCCCGGGATTCGTATTCGCCAGCATCGGCATCGTGGTGGTAAGCCTGTTGGGTAAAGCGCCTTCCACGACCATGCAAAAACGCTTTGCTGAGGCGGATGAAGTTTATCATTCTGCGCCGCCAACACGGCTGCAGGCCGAATAAGTCGCTTTTCAGGGCCGGGCTTCCCGGCCTTTTTTACATCCCGAGATAATTAACTTCACAATCCTCTTGTTTTTCCTTTTACGGTAATGATAATCACTATCGTTCTGGTTTACTCTTCTTTACGTCATTTGACCTGATTTCACAATCGAGGTGTCAGGAATGTTTGTCCCGTTTCTCATCATGTTACGCGAAGGTCTGGAAGCCGCGCTGATTGTCAGCCTGATCGCCAGCTACCTGAAGCGCACCCAACGCGGTCGATGGATTGGCGTAATGTGGATTGGCGTAGTGGCGGCCGCCGCTTTATGCCTGGCGCTGGGGATTTTTATCAACGAAACCACCGGCGAGTTCCCGCAAAAAGAGCAGGAGCTGTTCGAAGGCATAGTGGCGGTTATCGCCGTGACGATCCTGACCTGGATGGTGTTCTGGATGCGCAAAGTCTCGCGCAACGTGAAGGTCCAGCTTGAGCAGGCGGTGGATAACGCCCTGCAGGGCTCGGGCAGCCACGGCTGGGCGCTGATCCTGATGGTCTTTTTCGCGGTGGCGCGTGAAGGTCTTGAGTCGGTGTTCTTTCTGCTGGCGGCCTTCCAGCAGGACGTGGGCATTATGCCGCCGCTCGGCGCGATGCTTGGCCTGGCCACGGCGATCGTGCTTGGCTTCCTGATTTACTGGGGCGGCATCCGCCTGAACCTGGGCGCGTTCTTTAAATGGACGAGCCTGTTTATTTTGCTGGTGGCGGCGGGGCTGGCCGCGGGGGCGATTCGCGCCTTCCACGAAGCGGGCCTGTGGAACCATTTCCAGAATATTGCCTTCGATCTCAGCAACGTGCTTTCCACGCATTCGCTGACCGGCACCCTGCTGGAAGGGATCTTCGGCTATCAGGAAACGCCAACCGTCAGCGAAGTGGCGATGTACTTTATCTACCTGATCCCGGCGCTGGTGATGTTCGCCATGCCGCCGCGCCTGCACAACCAGGCGACCAATAGCGCTCGTTAACCCGTTTGTGGCGGGATTACGCCACTTAGTTACAACATACTTATAGTTAAAAGGGATTGGCCATGACCGCACAGTTTCGTCTTAAGGCGCTGAATATTGCGCTGTTTACTCTTCTCTCTTCCGCTTTTGCCGCTCACGCGGCAGAGGTTCCGCAGGTAAAGATCACGGTTACCGATAAGCAGTGCGAGCCGATGAACGTCACGGTAAACGCCGGTAAAACCCAGTTCATTATTCTCAACAACAGCCAGAAAGCGCTGGAGTGGGAGATCCTGAAAGGGGTGATGGTCGTCGAAGAGCGTGAAAATATCGCGCCGGGCTTTTCGCAAAAAATGACGGCCAACCTGCAGCCGGGCGAGTACGACATGACCTGCGGTCTGCTCAGCAATCCGAAAGGCAAGCTGGTGGTGAAAGCCTCCGGCGAGAAGGCGGCGCCGAAGAACGACCTGCTGGCGCTTGCCGGGCCGATTACCGAATATAAAGCTTACGTGACCGCGGAAGTGGCCGAGCTGGTAAAAGGTACGAAAGCCTTTACCGATGCGGTCAAAGCCGGCGATATCGAAAAAGCGAAATCGCTATATGCGCCGACGCGCCAGCACTACGAGCGCATCGAACCTATTGCTGAACTGTTCTCAGACCTGGACGGCAGCATCGACGCCCGCGAAGACGATTATGAGCAGAAAGCTAACGATCCGAAATTCACCGGCTTCCACCGCCTGGAGAAAGCGCTGTTTGGCGATAATTCCACAAAAGGCATGGAAAAATACGCCGAGCAGCTAAATACAGACGTGCTGGATCTGCAAACCCGCATCTCTGAGCTGGCCTTCCCGCCGAGCAAAGTTGTCGGCGGCGCGGCAGGGCTGATTGAAGAAGTAGCGGCCAGCAAAATCAGCGGCGAAGAGGATCGCTACAGCCATACGGATCTGTGGGACTTCCAGGCGAACGTGGATGGCGCCCAGAAAATCGTCAACCTGCTTCGTCCGTTACTGAGTAAAGAAAATGCGCCGCTGCTGGCAAAAGTTGACGCCAACTTCAAAAAAGTAGACGCCATCCTCGCGAAATACCGCACCAAAGACGGCTATGAAACCTACGACAAGCTGACCGATGCCGACCGCAACGCGTTAAAAGGACCGGTGACGGCGCTGGCGGAAGATTTATCCCAGCTGCGTGGCGTGCTGGGCCTGGATTAAGTATATGGAAGATAAAAGTACCAAAGGCGCGCATCAACCGGCGCGCCGTCAGTTACTGAAAAAGCTGGGCGCCCTCGGGGGCGCCTTTGCCGTCACCGGCGGCTGCCCCGTTGTGCATGCGGCAAAAACGGAAACCTCCCCGGGCACGCTGCCGCCCGATGCGCGGATGGAAAAGCAGCCTTTCTACGGCCGCCACCAGGCGGGCATTCTTACGCCGCAGCAGGCGTCTATGATGCTGGTAGCCTTTGACGTGCTGGCGGCAGATAAAGCCGACCTTGAACGCCTGTTTCGGCTGCTGACCGCGCGCTTCGATTTTCTCACTACCGGAGGCGCGGCGCCGGCAACGCCGAATCCGCGTATGCCGCCGATGGATTCCGGCATCCTCGGCGCGGAGATTTTCCCGGATAACCTGACCGTCACTTTGTCGGCGGGCGCCACGCTGTTTGACGATCGCTTTGGCCTGCAGGCGCAGCAGCCGAAAAAGCTGCAGAAGATGGAGCGTTTTCCTAACGACTCCCTTGATGCCAGCCTGTGCCATGGCGATTTGCTGCTGCAGATTTGCGCCAATACCGCCGATACGGTTATTCACGCGCTGCGCGACATTATTAAGCACACCCCGGATCTGTTAAGCGTGCGCTGGAAGCGCGAGGGGTTTATTTCCAATCACGCTGCGCGCAGCCGCGGCAAGGAAACGCCGATCAATCTGTTAGGCTTTAAAGACGGCACCGGCAATCCCGACAGCAGCAACGCCGGGCTGATGGATAACGTCGTCTGGGTGACAAAAGAGCAGGGCGAACCCGCCTGGTGCACCGGCGGCAGCTATCAGGCTATTCGTATCATTCAGTTTCATGTGGAGTCCTGGGATCGTACGCCGCTTAAAGAGCAGCAGACGATTTTTGGCCGGGAAAAACACAGCGGCGCGCCGCTGGGTATGCGCAATGAGCACGACGAGCCTGATTACGCCGCCGATCCGGACGGCAACGTGATTGCGCTGGACGCGCATATCCGTCTGGCAAACCCGCGTACAAAAGAAACGCAGGCGAACCTGATGATGCGCCGCGGCTATAGCTACTCCCTCGGCGTGTCCAAGTCCGGCCAGCTGGATATGGGACTGCTGTTTATCTGCTATCAGCACGATCTGGAGAAAGGTTTTCTTACCGTCCAGAAACGGCTAAACGGCGAGGCGCTGGAAGAGTACGTGAAGCCCATCGGCGGCGGCTATTTCTTCGCGCTGCCGGGCGCGGTGGATAAGCAGCATTATTTAGGGCAGGGTCTGATCGAGGCCTGATCGTTCAGTTTTGCAGGGCGGACAGGCGAATATCCTCTCCACCGAAATCGTCGGGTGGCGCTGACGCTTGCCCGACCTGCGAGTGACTGCGCCACTCGCTAAACCCTATCCTTGCCCCGCTAATTTTTCATTTGCTAACAATTTGGCAGAAAATCATCCATCAGTATTAGCTATGAGCATCTCGTTGATATAAAACTGTAATATAGATATGGCATAACGTTTTTAGCCCGCGACGGAACGATTATGTTGATTTAAAGTAAAATCAATGTTGCATTTTAGATAATTTTTGATGTACTTAAAGCATGAGCGGTAGTTCCCGGCTGTGAAGTTCAATCACATTGGAGATCGCGAATGGTAGGGTCCTGTACTGGACGGCTCAAAAAACATCTTACCCGCACTAACCAGCGCGGAGGCTTAACCTCCGGCTTCGCTATCTTCACCGCTAAATTTCCCGACTCCATAACACCTCAACGTGTCAAGGTTGCGCTAAGCGGCGCTTATCGCCTGACTGGCGCATCATCTCAACCGGCAGTTCATGGCTTACAAGGAAGCCAAACCTCATCCGTTAGTAAGCATAATCGCGTCCAGCAGCGTGACGCGGGAAGTGAAACCAACTGTAAGGTGCCATCCATGGGAAGACAGAAAGCAGTGATCAAGGCTCGTCGTGAAGCAAAACGAGTGCTAAGACGAGATTCACGGAGCCATCGGCAACGTGAAGAGGAATCGGTCACCACGCTTGTGCAGATGAGCGGCGTAGAATCTATTGGTATGGCGAGGGATTGCCGCGACAACTCGCCGATAACCGCGCGAAACGAGGCTCAGGAGCACTATCTTAACGCCATCGAAAGAAAGCAGCTGATATTCGCCACCGGGGAAGCGGGGTGCGGTAAAACCTATATCAGCGCGGCGAAAGCCGCTGAGGCCCTGATACATAAGGATATCGACAGGATAATCGTTACGCGTCCGGTCCTGCAGGCTGATGAAGATCTCGGCTTCTTGCCCGGCGACATTGCGGAAAAGTTCGCACCTTATTTCCGCCCGGTGTATGACATTCTGGTGCGGCGGCTGGGTTCGTCTTTCATGCAGTACTGTCTGCGACCCGAAATTGGTAAGGTAGAGATTGCGCCGTTCGCCTATATGCGCGGGCGTACTTTTGAAAATGCGGTGGTCATTCTTGACGAGGCGCAGAATGTTACCGCAGCGCAAATGAAAATGTTCCTGACGCGCCTGGGGGAAAACGTGACGGTCATCGTAAACGGCGACATTACGCAGTGTGATTTGCCTGCGGGTGTACAGTCAGGATTAAGCGATGCGCTGGCGCGTTTCGAAGAAGATGAGATGATAGGCGTAGTACGTTTTGGTAAACAGGATTGTGTCCGTTCGGCCCTTTGCCAGCGGACGTTAAACGCTTACGACTGATTACTGGTGTAAATGATTCTAAAAGCCCAAACCCTGTTTGGGCTTTTTTCTTTGCGCGAATTATTTGCCTGAAATGTGAAGAGGGTCATAAGGCGTGGTCAAGGAGAGACAATTTTTACCGCCCGAGAATTATCTCCGTTTAACCTCATGCCGTATACTCCTTGCAAGCAGAGACAATCACTACTTTATATTTTTCGGCTATTGGCCCGTCAACCTGTCAGACAAAGAGGGATGTTTGTCTAACCTGCAATTTATCTGGAATACGAGGGTTTCATCATGGAAAAGAAAGTCATTTATCTGTTTTGTTCCGCTGGCATGTCCACTTCGCTGCTGGTATCAAAAATGAAAGCCCAGGCCGAGAAATACGAAGTGCCGGTGATTATTGAAGCATTTCCTGAAACCCTGGCGGGCGAAAAAGGCGGCGTGGCGGATCTTATTTTGCTTGGCCCGCAAATCGCTTACATGCAGCCAGAGATTCAAAAAATATTACCCGGCAAGCCGGTTGAAGTGATTGATTCAGTGATGTACGGCAAAATTGATGGGCTGGGCGTGCTGAAAGCCGCGGTCGCCTCAATTAAAAAAGCAGCAAACCGTTAATTTTAATTATTGTTTTATTTTTTCGTCAAAGAACGACCTTACACACCCTGGCCGCCGACCGGCGGCATTAAAGGAAAATGCAAATGAGTAAAGTCATTGATTCACTTGAAAAGGTACTCCTTCCTTTTGCCGTCAAAATAGGAAAACAACCCCACGTTAACGCCATTAAAAACGGGTTTATCAAGTTAATGCCGTTAACCCTGACGGGGGCGATGTTTGTTCTTATCAATAACGTATTTTTAAGCTTCGGTGCCGGATCTTTCTTTTATTCATTAGGTATTCGCTTAGACCCCGCGACAATTGAAACCCTGAACGGATTAAAAGCCATCGGCGGCAATGTGTACAACGGCACCTTGGGCATAATGTCTTTGATGGCGCCCTTTTTTATCGGCATGGCCTTAGCGGAGGAGCGTAAAGTAGATTCGCTTGCCGCGGGCTTATTATCCGTTGCCGCATTTATGACCGTCACGCCTTATAGCGTCGGCGAAGCTTATGCCGTCGGGGCTAACTGGCTGGGCGGCCAGAACATTATTTCCGGCATTATTATTGGCCTCGTTGTCGCGGAATTATTTACCTTCGTTATTCGACGCAACTGGGTTATTACCTTGCCGGATAGCGTGCCGACATCCGTATCCCGATCCTTCTCAGCGCTCATTCCAGGTTTTATTATTCTGTCGATTTTCGGGATTATTTCCTGGCTGCTGGCCAATCATGGCAGCAACTTCCACCAGATAATCATGGATTCCATCGCCACGCCGCTGGCATCGATGGGAGCGGTTGTCGGCTGGGCCTACGTAATTTTCAACTCGCTGCTGTGGTTCTTCGGCGTGCATGGCTCTCTGGCCCTGACCGCGCTGGATAACGGCATCATGACGCCGTGGGCGCTGGAAAACATCGCTATCTATAACCAGTACGGTTCCGTACAAGCGGCGCTCGAAGCGGGCAAAACCTTCCACTTCTGGGCGAAGCCAATGCTCGACTCCTACATCCTGCTGGGCGGCTCCGGGGCGACGCTGGGTCTTATCATCGCCATCTTTATCGTCTCTCGCCGGGCCGATCACCGTCAGGTGGCCAAGCTGGCGCTGCCTTCGGGCATCTTCCAGATTAACGAGCCCATTTTGTTCGGCCTGCCGATCATTATGAACCCGGTGATGTTTATCCCCTTCGTACTGGTACAGCCGATTCTGGCGGCCATTACCCTCGCGGCCTATTCCATGGGCATCATTCCTCCGGTGACTAACCTTGCCCCCTGGACCATGCCTACCGGCCTCGGCGCATTCTTCAACTCTAACGGCAGCATTGCCGCCTTGCTGGTCGCCTTGTTCAACCTCGGGATAGCGACGCTGGTTTATGTACCTTTCGTCATCCTCTCCAACAAAGCTCAGGCGGTTATTGAAGAAGAAGAAAGCGAAGAGGACATCGCTAACGCGCTGAAATTCTAATCTGGTCGCCGCCGGGGAGCGCGCATCCTCCCCGGCAATAACCGACCGCATGCAGGAGATAAAGATGTTTGATTTAGATAACGTTGTTGAAACAGAAGAAGTTAAGGACCTCGAAGAAGTGGTGATGGGATTAATCATCAACTCGGGGCAGGCGCGCAGCCTGGCTTATGCGGCGCTGAAAAAGGCCAAAGAGGGCGACTTTGAACAGGCCCGCGACCTGATGGCCAAATCGCGCCTGGCGCTGAACGAAGCGCATCTGGTGCAAACCAGGCTGATTGAAGGCGATGGAGGCGAAGGCAAAACCAAAGTGAGCCTGGTGCTGGTGCACGCGCAGGACCATCTGATGACCTCAATGCTTGCGCGCGAACTCGTGACGGAACTCATTGAGCTACATGAAAAAATAAAATAACGTATGGAGTCATAATGCAGCCACCGGTATTGAGCATGGAAATCAAGACAGCGCGCGAAAATCAACTCTTCGACGGTCAAAATTTCCACGTTTTTATCTATAACAAAGTGGAAAGCATCTCCGGCCTGCATGAGCATGATTATTACGAATTCACCGTCGTTCTTACCGGGCGATATTATCAGGACATAAATGGTAAACGAGTGCTGCTGGAGCGAGGAGATTTTGTCTTTATCCCTCTGGGCTCACATCATCAAAGTTTTTATGAGTTTGGTGCCACCAGAATATTAAATGTCGGTATCAGCAAAGCTTTTTTTGAACAGCACTATTTACCTTTATTGCCGCCGAGGTTTGTGGCATCGCAGGTCTATCACATTAAGAGCGAGTTTCTTAATTATATTGAATCAGCGATCGCATCGCTGAATTTCAGAAACGGCGAGTTTAACGAGTTTCTGGAAGTGGTGACCTTTTATGTCGTCAATCGGCTGCGCCATCACCGGGAATCAGAAGTCATAACGGATATTCCTGTCTGGCTAAAGGTAACCGTTGAAAAAATGCATGATAAAACCCGGTTTGGCGATAAAGCGCTGGCTAATATGGTGGCGCTTTCCGGAAAGTCGCAGGAGTATTTAACCCGCGCCACCCAGCGCCATTATGGTAAAACGCCGATGCAGATCATTAATGAAATACGCGTTGATTTTGCCAAAAAACAGCTGGAGATAACCAACTACTCGGTCACCGATATTGCTTTTGAATCAGGATACAGCAGCCCGAGTATGTTCATTAAAAATTTTAAAAAGATTACGTCATTCACGCCGAAGCATTACCGGAAACAGTTGTGTAGCATCAATTAGCCTGTATGTGAATGAATGTGGGTTTAATTAACCCTTACTCATTCACTTATATCGCAGTCTTTAATTTGCAGTGCAATTTTATTGTACGGGAGTTCCTATGAGTAAAAAACTGAAAGTCGTCACCATCGGCGGCGGAAGCAGCTATACCCCGGAATTACTTGAAGGCTTTATTAAACGTTACGACGAGCTGCCGATTACCGAATTATGGCTGGTGGATGTCGAAGCCGGGAAAGAAAAGCAGGATATTATTTTCGATCTTTGCCTGCGCATGGTCGAGCGCGCGGGCGTGCCTGTTGCGCTCTACAAAACGCTCGATCGCCGCGAGGCGCTGGCCGACGCGGATTTCGTCACCACCCAGCTGCGGGTAGGACAATTAAAAGCGCGTGAGCTTGATGAGCGCATTCCGCTAAGCCACGGCTATCTGGGACAGGAGACCAACGGCGCGGGCGGGCTGTTTAAAGGGCTGCGCACCATTCCGGTGATTTTCGACATCATCAAAGACGTGGAAGAGATTTGCCCGAATGCCTGGGTGATAAACTTCACCAACCCGGCCGGCATGGTGACCGAAGCGGTCTTCCGCCATACGAACTTTAAGAAGTTCATCGGCGTGTGCAATATCCCGGTTGGCATGAAAATGTTTATCCAGGACGTGCTGAAGGTGCAGCCGCAGGACGATCTGTCGATCGACCTTTTCGGGCTCAATCACATGGTATTTATCAGGGACGTGCTGGTTAACGGCGAATCCCGCTTTGCCGAACTGCTCGACGGCGTCGCCTCCGGCACGCTGAAGGCGAGCGGGGTGAAGAACATTTTCGACCTGCCTTTCAGCGAAGGGCTGCTGCGCTCTTTAAACCTTATTCCTTGTTCCTATCTGCTCTACTATTTCAAGCCTAAAGAGATGCTGGCCATTGAAATGGGGGAGTTCTATAAAGGCGGCGCGCGCGCGACGGTTGTGCAGAAAGTAGAAAAGCAGCTTTTCGAACTGTACAAAAATCCTGAGCTGGACGTGAAGCCAAAAGAGCTTGAGCTGCGCGGCGGGGCCTATTATTCAGACGCGGCCTGCGAAGTTATCAGCGCAATCTACAACGACAAGCAGAGCGAACATTACGTTAACTTCCCGCATAAGGGCCATATCGATAATATTCCGGCCGACTGGGCTATCGAAATGACCTGTACGATTGGGCGAGACGGAGCGACGCCAACGCCGCGCATCACACATTTTGATGAAAAAGTCCTCGGACTTATTTACACCATTAAAGGCTTTGAAATTGCCGCAAGCGAAGCCGCATTAAGCGGTAAGCTTAATGATGTGCTGCTGGCGCTTAACCTGAGCCCGCTTATCCACTCCGATAAGGATGCGGAAAAAGTTGCGCGCGATATGCTGCTGGCGCATCAGGCGTTGCTGCCTAACTTTGCACAGACCATTGCCGAGCTGAAATAATCAACGGCCTGGGCCTTCCCCACTGGGGAAGGCGCTTTAAAGGAAGCGCTTATGGATAAATTATTGATCGTGAATGCGGATGATTTTGGGCTGTGTAAGGCGCAGAACTACGGCATTATCGAAGCTTTCAGCAATGGCGTCGTCACTTCAACGACGGCGATGATGAACGCGGCGGGTATCCAACACGCGGCGGCTTTGAGCCGGGCACACCCGAAGCTGGCCGTAGGCATGCACTTTGTGCTGACGCTTGGGCGTCCGCTTTGCGCAATGCCGGGCCTTGTGCGCGGGGACGGCGAACTGGGAAAATGGATTTGGGAGATGTCGGAGGCGGGCACGCTGCCGCTTGCCGAAATCCAGCAGGAGCTGGAGTGCCAGTTCGCGCGCTTTATCGAACTCTTCGGCCGTCCGCCGACGCATATCGACAGCCATCACCATGTGCATATGATCCCGCAGATTTTCCCTCTCGTAGAGGCCTTTGCGCATGGTAAAGGCGTTGCCATGCGTATCGATCGTGATGAAGTAAGAAAGCACGGGCTGGCGCTGCGCGGAGCAAAAAGCACCCAGGGATTCGACAGCGGTTTCTACGGCGAAGCCATTACCCAAACGCTGTTCCTGGATACCCTTGATCGCGCCGTGGCTCGCGAAGAAAAGTCTCTTGAAGTCATGTGTCATCCTTCTTTTATTGATAACACCATTCTGGCAAGCAAATACTGCTATCCACGGCTGAGCGAACTGGATGTGCTGACGTGCGCATCGCTGAAATATGCGGTTGCTGAACGCGGATATCGCCTGGGAACCTTCAGCGACCTGTAGATAAAGCAGCAATAATGGCCTGGGTGCAAATTCAGGCTTTCTTCCTGCTCCCGTCCTCTTTTTACGCGCTTTGTTCAGCCTGGTTTGTACAACTGCCCTGCATAACATGTATTATAGATGCACTTTACTTTCGCCCGTCGCGCCGGACGTTCATCCATTTCAGGTATCGGCTATGTCAGAAAAACGGATTCAAAGAGAGAAAAAAACCATTCAGAAGATGCTCAGGCTTTATGAGCAAAGTCATCCGCAGGCGGATAAAGATCCCCAGCACTATCAGGACCTCTTCAGCTACGCCTCAAAAAGACTCGATCGCTGTGTTTTCGGCGAAGAAAAGCCCGCCTGTAAACAGTGCCCTGTGCACTGCTATCAGCCCGCCCGGCGGGAAGAGATGAAAAAAATTATGCGCTGGGCAGGGCACAGAATGCTGTTTCGTCATCCGCTGCTTACGATTCTGCATTTAATTGATGACAGGCGGCCCGTGCCGCCTCTGCCGGAAAAGTATCAGCGTAAAAAATAGCGCTGGCGGCGAGGCCAAAACCTGCGCTCATATGCAGGCTTCCGTAACGGCAGATGAAAAAAGCCCGCATATAAATGCGAGCGCCCAGCCAGCCAAAGCCTGTTGTCGAATCCGGTTGAGGGTTCTCATCCGTCCCTCTGCGTGC
>NZ_RCAA01000010.1:0-4414 GCF_003628475.1 Enterobacter sp. R1(2018)
GGGTGAGGGCGTGACGCGGTTTAAACCCGGCGACAGGGTAATCTCAAATTTCACCCCCGACTGGATTGACGGTAAACCCGCAGGCGACGCGCGCACGCTGCCCTATAAAACCGCCGGAGGTTTTTATCCCGGCATGCTGGCCGAGTACGTAGTGCTTAATGAAAATGCCCTGAGCGCATCCCCTGTCAGTCTGAACGATATTGAGGCCAGTACCTTGCCCTGCGCAGGGCTCACGGCCTGGTTTGCGCTGGTGGAAAGTGGAGCGTTGCGCAGCGGGGAGTCTGTGCTGGTGCAGGGCACCGGCGGCGTATCGCTGTTTGCCCTGCAGATTGCGAAAGCCCAGGGAGCCGAAGTCTTCGTGACTTCCGGCAGCGATGATAAGCTGGCGCGCGCTAAAGCCCTCGGGGCCGACCACGGGATTAATCGCCTGCATGGCGACTGGGTGGAAAGGATTTATGACCTGACGGGCGACCGCGGTATCGACCATATTATCGAGACGGTAGGCGGCACCAATATGGCGAACTCGCTTCGCGCAGTGGCAATTCATGGCCGAATCTCGGTGATTGGCGTGCTGGAAGGTTACGATATTTCCCTTCCCGCAGCTCCCTTATTGTTGAAATCGCCGACCGTACAAGGCATCGGCGTCGGGCATCGACGCGCGCTGGAGGAATTTATCCGCGCCACGGATATCAACGGCATAAAACCGGTGATCGACCATTGTTATTCGTTCGACGAACTGCCTCAGGCGCTTGAGCATCTTGATCGAGGTCCCTTCGGCAAAATCGTTCTGAAACTCTCATGACAGGCTGATTAAAAAGGCGGTCGACGACGGGAAGTGACTACACTTTTAAGGCACAGGTCGTAATCGCAAGAGGACAGGATCATGGGTCTATTCGATCAGGTTACCGGCATGATGAAAGGCGGCGATACCGCAAAATTCAAAGTTATCCTCAGCTGGATAAATGAGCAGGGCGGCATTCAGGCCATACTCGACCAGTTCCGGCAAAAGGGCTTTGGCGAGGTCGTCACCTCGTGGCTGAGCGGCGCGCACAACCAGAGCGTCAATCCTGAGCAGGTGCAGCAGGTGCTGGGTACGCCGGCAATCAGCAGCCTTGCGGAAAAACTCGGTATTGATGTGGGAAGCGCGGCAATTCTGCTGTCCGAGCAGTTTCCAAAAATTGTCGACGCCCTTTCGCCCGACGGCGAGGTTAAGCATGACGATGAGGATCTACTGACCAGGGGCTATCATATCCTGCGGGATAAATTCTTCAGCTAGCCGATAACGCCACCTGCGGGTGGCGTTTCTTATAAAAAAGGGGCCTGTTCCAGGCGAAACGTAGCTCTATTTTTGTGTGCGGAATCGCGTTAGCATGAAATAAACTCATTACCTCAGAAACTATCATGCCTATAAAACTTATTGCGATTGATATGGACGGCACCCTTCTGCTGCCGGACCACACCATTTCCCCTGCGGTTAAAAATGCCATCGCCGCCGCCCGCGAGCGCGGCGTAAACGTGGTGCTGTGCACCGGCCGTCCTTTTGCAGGCGTTGAGAACTACCTCAAAGAGCTGCATATGGATAAGCCAAACGACTACTGCATCACCTACAACGGCGCGCTGGTGCAAAAAGCGCACGACGGCAGCACCGTTGCGCAAACCGCGCTGAACTACGATGACTATCGTTATCTGGAGCAGCTTTCCCGGGAAGTGGGCTCTCACTTCCATGCCCTCGACCGCCATACGCTTTATACCGCTAACCGCGATATCAGCTATTACACCGTCCACGAATCCTTTATCGCCAATATCCCACTGGTCTTCTGCGAGGCGGAGAATATGGATAAAAACGGCGAATTCCTCAAGGTAATGATGATCGACGATCCGGTCGTGCTGGATAAAGCCATCGCCAAAATCCCCGACGAGGCCCGGGAACGCTATACGCTGCTCAAAAGCTCGCCGTACTTTCTGGAAATCCTCGATAAACGCGTGAATAAAGGGACTGGCGTGAAGGCGCTGGCGGAAGCGCTGGGCATTAAGCAGGAAGAGATCATGACGCTGGGCGATCAGGAAAACGACATTGCCATGCTGGAGTACGCGGGCATGGGCGTGGCGATGGGCAACGCTATCGATAAGGTAAAAGAAGTCAGCAACTTCGTTACCAAATCTAACCTCGAAGACGGCGTGGCTTACGCGATTGAGAAGTTTGTGCTGAACTGAGTTTTCCTTCCGGTCATCAAAAACCCTGGCGAATAGCCGGGGTTTTTTTATCCCTTTCGTCGTCTCTGCTGTCCGTTTTGTGATCTTGATTGTAGTACAACATATAATGTTTGTACTACATTAAGCTCATCGACAGGGCAATACGCATCACATTTGTACTTCAAAATTGCGGTGATTTTCAGCCCTCACGGTAAAGTAGTGGTTATTCCCACTCTTATGACAGGACTGACCATGACCAAGACCGACCGCATTATCGTGACGCTGGGCAAACAGATTGTTGGCGGCAAATACACCCCCGGCGCGGCGCTGCCGGCGGAAGCCGAGCTGTGCGAGGAGTTCGAAACCTCGCGCAATATCATCCGGGAAGTTTTTCGCTCCCTGATGGCCAAGCGGCTGATCGAGATGAAACGCTACCGCGGCGCTTTTGTCGTCCCGCGCAACCAGTGGAATTACCTCGATACCGAGGTGCTGCAGTGGGTGCTGGAAAACGACTATGACCCGCGCCTGATAAGCGCGATGAGCGAAGTGCGTAACCTGGTTGAGCCTGCCATTGCCCGCTGGGCGGCGGAACGCGCAACCTCAAGTGACCTGGCAAGAATTGAAGCCGCGCTGAATGACATGGTGGCCCACAACCAGGACCGGGACGCCTTTAACGAGGCGGATATTCGCTATCACGAAGCGGTGCTGGAATCGGTGCATAACCCCGTACTCCAGCAGCTGACCGTGGCGATAAGTTCGCTCCAGCGCGCCGTTTTTGAACGCACCTGGATGGGAGATGAGGCGAATATGCCAAAAACGCTCCAGGAACATAAAGCGCTGTTTGATGCGATACGGCACCAGGACAGCAAGGCCGCGGAGCAGGCGGCGTTAAACATGATCGCCAGCTCCACTAAACGACTAAAGGACATCACATGACATCAGGCTACATCGCTATTGACTGGGGGTCGACCAACCTTCGCGCCTGGCATTACCAGCACGGCGTCTGCGTTGAGCGTCGACAGGCTACGGCAGGGGTAACCCGGCTGAACGGCCGATCCCCGCAGGCGGTGTTTGATGAAGTCACCCAGGGCTGGCGTGAGCGCCACAAGCCTGTGCTGATGGCCGGCATGGTGGGCAGCAACGCCGGCTGGAAAACCGCACCTTATTTACCCTGCCCGGCGGCCTTTTCTGAATTCAGCCAGCAGCTAACGCCGGTGCTGGAAAACGTCTGGATTATCCCGGGCCTGAGCGAACGGCGCGACGATAACTGCAACGTCATGCGCGGCGAAGAAACGCAGCTTCTTGGGGCGAAAACCCTTAACCCCGCCCCGCTTTACATCATGCCGGGCACCCACTGCAAATGGGTACAGGCCGACGATCGCGCGGTGCAGGATTTCCGCACGGCGATGACCGGCGAGCTGCACCATATCCTGCTGAATCACTCGCTGGTAGGCGCAGGCCTGCCAGAACAGCTCGCCAGCCAGAGCGCCTTTACCGCCGGGCTTGAGCGAGGCATTAACGATATCGCTTTGCTGCCTCGCCTGTTTGAAGTGCGGGCGGCCCATGTTTTAGGCGAGCTGCCGCGTAGCGAAGTGAGCGATTTTCTTTCCGGGCTGTTGATTGGCAACGAGGTGGCGACGATGACTCGCCATTACGCGCTAAAACCCCAGCAGCCCGTCACCCTTGTTGCCGGCCCGTCGTTAAGCCAGCGCTATGTCGAAGCGCTGAGGCTACTGGGCTACCAGGCGAACGTGCTGGACGGTGACGAGGCATTCCAGGCAGGAATAAGGAGTATTGCAAATGCAGTGGCAAACTAACCTTCCCTTAATCGCAATCTTGCGCGGTATCACCCCCGACGAGGCGCACGCCCATATTTCAGCCCTGCTGGATGCGGGATTTGATGCGATTGAAATCCCGATGAACTCGCCGGACTGGCAGCAAAGCATTTCAGCGATGGTGACGGAGTTTGGTCAGCGGGCGCTGATCGGCGCGGGAACGGTGCTTAAACCAGAGCAGGTCGATGAGCTCGCCGAGCTGGGCGGCAGGCTGGTGGTTACGCCGAATACGCAGCCGGAAGTTATCCGTCGCGCAGCCGACCATGGCATGACGGTATGTGCGGGCTGCGCTACGGCTTCTGAAGCCTTTGCCGCGCTGGACGCCGGGGCACAGACGTTAAAAATTTTCCCTTCTTCTTCCTTTGGTCCGGATTACATCAAGGCGC
>NZ_RCAA01000010.1:4424-29889 GCF_003628475.1 Enterobacter sp. R1(2018)
GCGGACGTGCCGGTCTTCGCGGTCGGCGGCGTGACGCCTGAAAACCTGGCGCTTTGGCTAAAAGCCGGCTGTGCGGGCGCCGGGCTCGGCAGCGATTTATACCGTGCGGGCCAGCCCGTAGAACGCACCATCGAGAAAGCGAAAGCATTTGTTAAAGCGTACCAGGAGGCAGTGCAAGCATGAAAATCACCAAACTGACGACCTACCGTTTACCCCCGCGCTGGATGTTCCTGAAAATTGAAACCGATGAAGGCGTTGTCGGCTGGGGCGAGCCGGTAATCGAAGGCCGGGCAAAAAGCGTTGAAGCGGCGGTTCATGAGTTAAGCGAATATTTAATCGGTCAGGATCCCGCGCGTATTAATGATTTATGGCAGGTCATGTACCGCGGCGGTTTTTATCGCGGCGGGCCAATTTTAATGAGCGCCATCGCCGGTATCGATCAGGCCCTTTGGGATATTAAAGGCAAAGTTTTAAATGCGCCCGTCTGGCAATTAATGGGCGGCTTAGTCCGCGACAAAATTAAAGCCTACAGCTGGGTGGGCGGCGATCGTCCTGCCGAAGTTATCGACGGTATTAAATCCCTGCGCCAGATTGGTTTTGATACTTTTAAATTAAACGGCTGTGAGGAAATGGGCGTTATTGATAACTCCCGTAAAGTTGACGCCGCTGTAAATACCGTCGCGCAGATTCGCGAAGCTTTTGGCAACGAAATTGAGTTTGGCCTGGATTTCCACGGCCGCGTCAGCGCCCCGATGGCGAAAGTGTTGATTAAAGAGCTGGAACAATACCGCCCGCTGTTTATTGAGGAGCCGGTGCTGGCGGAACAGGCGGAATACTATCCGCGGCTGGCCGCGCAGACGCACATTCCTATCGCCGCCGGCGAGCGCATGTTCTCGCGCTTTGAATTTAAACGCGTGCTGGAAGCCGGTGGGCTGGCCATTCTGCAACCCGATCTGTCCCATGCTGGCGGCATCACCGAATGCTATAAAATCGCGGGTATGGCGGAAGCTTACGACGTCGCGCTCGCGCCGCACTGCCCGCTTGGGCCGATTGCTCTTGCCGCCTGCCTGCATATCGACTTTGTTTCACGCAATGCGGTATTCCAGGAACAAAGCATGGGCATTCATTACAACAAAGGCGCCGAGCTGCTCGACTTTGTGAAAAATAAAGAAGATTTCAAAATGGATGGCGGCCACTTCCTGCCGTTAATGAAGCCAGGCCTCGGCGTGGAAATTGACGAAGAGCAGGTTATTGAGCGCAGTAAAAACGTTATCGACTGGCGCAACCCATTATGGCGTTATCCGGACGGTTCCGTCGCAGAATGGTAATTTTCTGGCGGTAAATTTTTTAAAAAATATAAACCGAAGCGATTCCTTTATACAAAAGGTGAGGATTCTTTTATGAATACCGATCTGTACTCTACAACCCTGCGCCAGCTAAATGCGAAAATAATACCTTTTATTATTATCTGCTATTTTGTGGCGAACTTAGATAAAACCAATATTTCCATCGCGGCGCTGCAAATGAATGCAGATCTGGGACTGAGTGCCAGTATGTATGGCCTCGGTGTTGGCATGTTTTATATCTCTTACATTATTTTCGAAATTCCCAGTAACGTTATTATGACGCGCGTTGGGGCGCGGCTGTGGATTGCGCGAATTATGATCACCTGGGGCATTGTTAGCGCCGGAATGTCGTTGGTGCACACTCCTACTCAGCTCTACGTTATGCGCTTTTTACTGGGGATGGCCGAAGCGGGCTTTACGCCGGGCATCATCTATTACATTTCCTGCTGGTTCCCAAAAAGCAACCGCGCGCGTGCAATGTCCTTCTTTTATATGGGTTCGGTTATGGCATCCATTATTGGTCTGCCTCTCTCCGGTTCCATCCTGAATATGCATGGCTTTGCCGATATCGCCGGCTGGCGCTGGTTGTTTGCGCTGGAGGGAATTCCGGCTATCGCACTGGGCATTCTGGTACTGTGGCGTTTACCGCAGACGCCGGATCATGCCGCCTGGCTGACGCCGCAACAGAAGGGGTGGTTGAAAAGCCAGCTTGCACGGGATAACGCCAGCGTGGAGGTGGGTACTAACCACAGCTGGTACAGCGCGCTGAAAAATAAAACGGTACTGCTGCTTAGCCTTGTCTGGTTCCTGCAGGCGTTTGGCTCAATCGGCATCACCCTTTTTCTGCCGCTCATTATTAAGAGCATGGCCGCTGATCAGAGTAATTTTGTGATAAGCCTACTTGCAGCTGTGCCGTTTATTTTCGCCTGTCTCTTTATGTACCTGAACGGTCGCCACTCCGATACTACCAACGAACGTTCCTGGCACCTGGGGCTGCCGCTTATTCTCTCCGGTCTGTCGCTTGCCGTTGCGATCTACTCCAGCAACATGTTGCTGGCCTACATTCTGCTGGTGCTGACGGTTGGATTTAACTTCGCGCTCACGCCTATTTTCTGGGCGGTGACCACGGAGAAACTAGCGGGCGTCGCGGCCGCGGCTTCCATTGCCTTTATCAATACTATCGCTAATTTTGTGGGCCTCGGACTACCGCCGCTGCTCGGAAAAATTAAAGACGCCACGGACAGCTATCACTATGGCCTGCTGATTGTAGCCGTTGCGCTCATTATCGGCGGCGTGGTCGGAATTCTGGTGTCGCGTCCGACCCAGCCTGGGGCGACCAAAAATGCCCCATCTCCTCTCTCTTAATTCGGGGAAATTATGAAACAGAAAGTGCTGAAACAGGCCGGTTTACCGGATGCGCTCACGGCGGAACTGCGTGAACATTATGATCTGTATGAGTTGGCGACCCTTTCAGAAGCTGAATTTGCCGCCATCGCAGGGGAAATTACGGTGGTGATCACCAACGGCGAAGCGGTGGTGACGCGCGATTTTATCACCTCCTTGCCGGCGTTAAAGCTGATTGCCGTTTTTGGTGTCGGTTATGATGGCGTGGATGTGGCCGCTGCCCGTGATTGCGGCGTGGCGGTTACCCATACGCCCGGCGTGCTTACCGATGACGTGGCTGACCTGGCCATCGGCCTGATGCTGGCGACATCGCGCAAAATCGTGGCGGCGCAAAAATTTATTGAGCAGGGTGGCTGGCAGCGTGGCGGATTCCAGTGGACGCGTAAAGTTTCCGGGGCCCGTCTCGGTATTATCGGCATGGGGCGTATTGGTCAGGCCATCGCTCAGCGCGCCAGCGCCTTTAATATGCAGATTGCCTATACCGACCGTAATATACATGGCGATCTACCCTGGCAGTACGTGGCCGACCTGCTGGAGCTGGCGCAGCAAAGTGATTTTCTGATGGTTTGCGCGCCGGGCGGGGCGGGTACCCGAGCGCTGGTGAATGGCCCGGTGCTGGAAGCGCTTGGGCCGCAGGGAATGCTGATTAACATTTCGCGCGGCAGCGTAGTGGATGAGGAGGCGCTGATCAACGCGCTGGACAGCAAGTCGATAGCCGGTGCCGGGCTGGATGTTTTTGCCAGTGAACCAAACGTGCCCGAAAAATTGCAAGGGCGGGATAATGTGGTCATTACTCCGCATATGGCTAGTGCCACGTGGGAAACCCGCCGGGAGATGTCGCGTCTGGTTCTTGAGAACGTTCACGCCTGGTTTGCCGGCCAGCCTTTAGTTACGCCGGTTCCCTGATAGTCTTTGCTGCGTAAATCTTTTACCCTGAGGCGTCTAACGCTTCAGGGTAAAATCGTGTCTAAACAACTCACTTTCGCACCGCGCCATCATCAGCTTACCAATATCAACGTCTGGACGCCGGATAGCCGGTGGCTGGCATTTGACGTTCGCCCTTCCGGCGCTTCCTTTACCGGTAAAACTATCGAACGCGTAAACGTCGATTCCGGCGAGGTTGAAGTGATTTATCAGGCTCCCGACGGCGCGCACGTCGGCGTGGTGACGGTAAATCCGCAGGCGCCCGACCGCTATGTCTTTATCCATGGCCCGGAAAATCCGGATGAAAGCTGGCAGTACGATTTTCATCATCGCCGCGGCGTGGTGGTGGAAAACGGTACGGCAGACAACCTGGATGCGATGGATATCACCGCTCCCTTTACCCCCGGCGCTTTGCGCGGCGGCAGCCACGTGCACGTCTGGAGCCCGGACGGTTCGCGCCTGAGTTTTACCTATAACGACCATGTGATGCACGAGTACGATGCGGCGTTGGATTTACGCAACGTGGGCGTCGCCCTGCCTTTCGGCCCGGTTTGCCCGTTAAAACAACATCCCCGTGAATATGATGGCAGCCACTACTGCGTGCTGGTCAGCCATACCACGCCGACGCCGCGTGCGGGGAGCGATGATATTAACCGTGCATACGAAGAGGGCTGGGTGGGGGATAACGGCTATGTGAAGCCTGACGGTAGCCGCCAGCGCTGGGCGCTGGCCTTTATCGGCGATACGCTTTCTGAAAAAGGCGAGAAAGTGCCGGAACTGTTTATTGTCGATCTGCCGGATAACGAAGCGGCCTGGCGTACGGCGGGGGCCGAACCGCTGGAGGGCACCGAAACATCCCTTCCGGCACCGCCTGCCGGCGTGCAGCAGCGCCGCCTGACGTTTACCCATCATCGTCGTTTCCCGGGCCTGGTCAGCCAGCCGCGGCACTGGGTGCGCAGCAATCCGCAGGGCAGCAGCCTGGCCTTTCTGATGAAAGATGAAAACGGCGTGACGCAGGTATGGCTGATGTCGCCAAACGGCGGCGAGCCGCAGCAGCTAACCCGGCTGGAAACGGGCGTTCAGTCCGCCTTTAACTGGCATCCTTGCGGAAATTTTTTGGGATTTGTATTCGAAAACCAGGTGGTTTTGTGCGACGCGCAGAGCGGAAAAATCATCCCGCTGACGCAGCCGGGGCCTGACGCACCGTCTGCGGATGCGATAGTCTTTTCGCCTGATGGAAAATATATCGCCTGGATGCAGGATGTCAGCGGTTTCCGGCAGATTTTTATCGCCGGGACAGGGCGTTGATCAGTGGGCCGGCGGGATGGCGGAATTGGTTGCCAGATTCTTGCGCTCGCTGGCTTCCACCCGGGATTTGACCGAGGTATCGGTGCGGAGCATATCCCACGGCAACAGCACGGTATCCATCACCGCCGTGAACGGCATATCGAGCGCCACGAACGGTTTATAGCCCCAGCTGGTTTCGCTGTCGGCCAGCATGTGGTAGCTGGCGCGGGTGCCCGGATAGTAACCTTCCTGGCCGCCCGTGTGGGTCATTACGCTGGAACAGCCACTCATTAAAAGCATTCCGCTGCTCAGAAGTATTTTTGGAAGATAGCTTTTTATCATCACGGTCATGTTCATTTTAAACGACCCGGTTCGGGCCAGGCTGCACGGTGGTTATAACACCTGCGCAGAGAAAAAATATTTTGAACGCACCGCTCTGTGGCGGCTGTCGCAGATAATTCCTGTTTACTTCCTGCTTCAGTCTATGTACTGACCGGGAAAGCCGCAAAAAATTTCCGCGCTTTCGCCTTGAAAAACATCACTTCGCAACCATTTTAAGAACGTGACCGTAAGAGTATGCCGGAAGGGTGCTCTGCAATCCCTGCCTGTCCATGATGGAAGGCTAACGTAATTCTCGCTGATGTCAGGAGTTTTTATTTATGCGTAATTTCGATTTATCCCCGCTTTATCGTTCAGCCATTGGCTTCGATCGTCTGTTCAACCTGCTCGAAAATAACCAGAGCCAGAGCAACGGCGGCTACCCTCCGTACAACGTTGAATTAGTAGACGAAAATAACTACCGCATCGCGATTGCCGTGGCGGGTTTCGACCAAAGCGAACTGGAAATTACCGCCCAGGATAACCTGCTGGTGGTGAAAGGCGCCCACGCCGGCGAGCAGCCAGAACGTACCTATCTCTACCAGGGCATTGCCGAGCGGAATTTCGAACGCAAATTCCAGCTGGCGGAAAATATCCATATCCGCGGCGCGGACCTGGTCAACGGCCTGCTTTATATCGATCTGGAACGCGTGATCCCTGAATCGATGAAACCACGCCGCATCGAAATCAACTAATTATCGACGGGTCGCACGCTGCGGCCCACAACCTACGGCTCGCCGAATGGGGGCTAATGGCAACTCGCATATTGCCAGGTATTCACTCGCTTCAAAGAAGGAGAAAACTTATGCGTAACTACGACTTATCACCTCTGCTGCGTCAATGGATCGGTTTTGACAAGCTGGCCAACGCCCTGCAAACCGCCAGCGAAACGCAAAGCTTCCCGCCTTACAACATTGAAAAAGGCGACGACAATCATTACCGCATTACGCTTGCGCTGGCCGGTTTCCGCCAGGAAGACCTGGATATTGAACTGGAAGGCACCCGTCTCGTCGTAAAAGGCACGCCGGTCAAACCTGAAAAAGAGCCGACCTGGCTACATCAGGGGCTGGTCATACAGCCGTTCAGCCTGAGCTTCACGCTGGCCGAACATATGCACGTTTCCGGCGCGAGCTTCACCAACGGCCTGCTGCATATCGACCTGGTGCGTGAAATTCCTGAAGAGGTAGCGCCGCAGCGTATCGCGATTAACGCCGAACGCCCGGCAATAGAAGGCTAATGTGACAATAAAAGGCTCCGCTTGCGGAGCCTTTTTTATTAACGCCGCGTCATAAAACGGTGGCGCCAGGGCTTCAGAACAAAAAATGCCAGTAGCGCACAGAGAATATCCAGAGTGATGGCGCTGCCGAACACCAGATTCCAGTTACCGGTTTTCTGGTACAGCAGCGCCGCCAGCGGGCCGCCGAAAATCGAACCAATCCCCTGCGAAATATAGAGCCAGCCATAGTTTGCGGTCGCATACCGGGTGCCGAACGTGTCGGTCAGCGTTGCCGGGAACAGCGAGAAGATTTCACCCCAGCCGAAAAAGACCACGCCGGACAGCAAAACGAACAGCAACGGATCGTCTTTACACAGCAACCACAGCGTCATGGCGCAGCCTTCCAGGCCAAAAGCGATAAACATCATGTTCTCACGGCCGATGCGGTCGGAAATATAGCCGCAGATCGGGCGCGTCAGCCCGTTCATAAAGCGATCGATGGTCATCGCCAGCGGCAACGCCGCCAAACCCATAATTGTGACTGCGGTAATGCCAAAATCCTGGGCAAAAATCGCCATTTGCGATGTCACCATTAATCCGGACGTCGACATCATTGTCATCATCACAAACATCAGCCAGAACAGCGGCTGACGTAGCATTTCACGCGGGGCGAAGCTTTTGTCGTTCATGGTCAACGGCGTATTGATTTCCCGCGGCGCAGCCGCCTGTGGCGCCCGCAGCCCCTGGCTGGCTATAAATCCGACCACCGCCATCGCCAGCCCAAACTGCCACAGCGTGCTCTCCAGTCCTTTAGCCGCGAGCGACTGCGTTACCGGGAAGGTGGTCAGAATTGCGCCCATACCGTAACCCGCGGCTACCATACCGGTGGCGAAGCCGCGTTTTTCCGGGAACCAGCGCACCATTAACCCCACCACGCCGATATACACAATTCCGGTGCCGAGACCGCCCACCACGCCGTAATAGAGATAAAGCTCGGTCAGGCTCTGAATGTTGGCGCTGAGCATCCAGCTTACGCCGCTCATCACCGTACCGAGCGTAATCAGGCGGCGCGGGCCAAATTTATCGATAAGCTTTCCCTGAAAAGGAGAGAAAAACGTCTGCAGGATAATTAACAACGAAAAAGTGAGCTGAATTTCCGCCAGCGGGACCTGCAGCTTTTCCATAAACGGCCGCGTGAGCAGCGCCCATACATACTGCGGACTGGAGATGGAAATCATACACAGCAATCCCAGCGCCAACTGAACCCATTTTTTCTTTTGGCCGGTGACGATAACGTTCGTCAGGGTGGTATTGGTCATAGCCTACCTCTGCTTGATTAACATAAGGCGGCATTGCATTAACCGTGCCATGGCTCTGCTGCGGCGCTGGATGCCCATGGTTACTTAGTTTGCGAACCTTTTATGGGCTTACCGGCGAGGAAAGGGCCGCGTGATTTCGGAACGGAGGGATCTTTGCTGTGCACGATCTGCAATAAATCAGGGCATTTCGTGCGCTATCACCCATTCAACGGGCCGCCGCTCTGAGAGAATCCTTAGTAACAATAATGTTATTCACAAGGAATGAATCATGAGTGGAATAGCGTTAACCGTCAGCATGCTTGCGCTGGTGGCGGTCGTGGGCTTATGGATCGGCAATATTAAAATCCGCGGCGTGGGCTTTGGCATCGGCGGCGTGCTTTTCGGCGGCATTATTGTGGGCCATTTCGTGAATCAGGCGGGGATCGGCCTGAACAGCGATATGCTTCATTTCATTCAGGAATTCGGCCTGATCCTTTTCGTTTACACCATCGGCATCCAGGTGGGTCCGGGGTTCTTCTCTTCCCTGCGCGTGTCCGGGCTGCGTCTTAACCTGTTCGCTATTTTAATTGTGGCGATCGGCGCGCTGGTGACCGCGCTTATCTATAAAATTTTCGACGTTCCGCTGCCGGTAGTGCTGGGCATTTTCTCCGGCGCCGTTACCAACACGCCAGCGCTCGGGGCCGGCCAGCAAATTCTCACCGACCTGGGCACGCCGGCGAATCTCGTTAATCAGATGGGAATGAGCTATGCGATGGCCTATCCGTTTGGTATTTGCGGGATCTTGTTCAGCATGTGGCTGGTGCGCATGCTCTTTCGCATTAACGTCGAGCGGGAGGCGCGGCAGTTTGACGTCAGCAACGGACACAGCCAGGCCCAGCTGCACACGATGAATATCTGCGTGGCGAACCCGAATCTGCATGGCCTGCCGATTCAGGATGTGCCGATACTTAACAGCGATGAAATTATTTGCTCGCGCCTGAAACGCGGGGAGATGTTGATGGTGCCTTCCCCCGGCACGGTGGTTCAGAAGGGTGATTTGCTGCACCTTGTCGGAATGGAAAAGGATCTCCATAAAGCGCTGCTGGTGATTGGTCAGGAAGTCGATACGTCGCTCTCCACGCGGGGCACCGATTTACGCGTCGAACGCGTGGTGGTGACCAACGAGAAGGTGCTCGGCAAAAAAATCCGCGATCTGCAGCTGAAACAAAAATATGACGTGGTTATCTCGCGGCTTAACCGCGCCGGGGTCGAACTGGTTGCAAGCAGCAATGCCAGCCTGCAGTTTGGCGATATCCTCAACCTGGTTGGCCGCCCGGAATCCATTGAGGTCGTGGCTAATGAAGTGGGTAACGCGCAGCAGAAACTCCAGCAGGTGCAGATGCTGCCGGTGTTTATCGGCATTGGGCTGGGCGTGCTGCTGGGGTCGATTCCGGTATTTATTCCCGGCTTCCCGGTGGCGCTGCGGCTTGGCCTTGCGGGCGGGCCGCTGATTATGGCGATTATCCTCGGGCGCATCGGCAGCATCGGCAAGCTGTACTGGTTTATGCCGCCGAGCGCTAACCTCGCGCTGCGCGAGCTGGGCATCGTGCTGTTCCTTGCGGTCGTCGGCCTGAAGTCCGGCGGGGATTTTATCGGCACGCTGCTGCACGGCGACGGCATAAGCTGGATTGGCTACGGCATCCTGATCACCGCCATCCCGCTTATTACCACCGGCTTGCTGGCGAGAATCTTCGCCAGAATGAATTATCTGACGCTGTGCGGCATGCTGGCGGGCTCAATGACCGACCCTCCGGCGCTGGCTTTCGCTAACGGTTTGCACGCCACAAGCGGCGCGGCGGCGCTTTCTTACGCCACGGTTTATCCGCTGGTGATGTTTCTGCGAATCATCACGCCGCAGCTGCTGGCGGTGATTTTCTGGGGCGTGATATAGAGGACCGTGACTCAGGCCAATAAGCACGTTTGACCAAGCTGCGAGAGATCGGCGAAGCGCCTTGCTGTGTTATAACAGCCCTTTATCAGCCTGCTGATAAAGGGCTGTTCATTTCAGATCACAATCTAAAACACTCAGCTGAGGAGCCTGGCCATGTTGGATTACCGTCCCGATCTGCAGGACCATCGGTTGCGACAGGAAACGGCCGCCGTACGCGCTGAAATCGCGGCGAAGGTCAGAGCCTATACCCAACATCAGGAGCGGGTAATCTGTCCTTTTCCCGGGTTGAGCATTGCCGAGCTGCACGGCCCGATGCCGCCGCTTTCCTATATGTATCAGCCAAGCGTGTCGCTGATCGTTCAGGGAGAGAAACGCGTTACCCTGGGCGATAAAACCTACGTTTACAACGAATCCCGCTTTCTGCTTACCGCCGTTAATTTGCCAACCGTCGCCGAGGTGATGCAAGCCAGCGCCGGGCGCCCCTTTATATCGCTGCTGCTGGAGCTGGATTTGTCTCTCGCCCGTGAAGTGCTGGTCGACATGGAGCAGCGCGGCAACGGCGTGGAATTCAAAGGTGAGGGCATATCGCTAAGCCACGCCGACAGCTTTTTATTCGACGCGATGCTGCGTTACATCAGCGTCGCGGAGCGTCCGCAGGATCAAGGCTATATTGGCGAGCTGATCCAGCGTGAAATCCTGTATCGCATTTTGACCAGCCCGGCGGGCAGAACGCTGCGGGAAACGGTGCTTGCCGGCTCCAGCAGCCAGCGAATATCTTGCGCTATCAGCTGGTTACGCGAAAACTATGCGCAGCCGTTAAAAATCGAGGAGCTGGCGAAGATCGCCGGCATGGGCGTCTCCACGCTGCATCATCACTTCAGCCGCATGACCAATATGAGTCCGTTGCAGTACCAGAAACAGCTACGGCTGCATGAGGCCAGGCGCTTGCTGTTATTAGGCGATGTGGATGCGTCAACGGCGGCGATAAGCGTGGGTTACGAAAGCGTCAGCCAGTTTCACCGGGAATACAAACGCCTGTTTGGCGCCACGCCTATCGGGGATAAGGTCCGGTCGCTGAAAGGCACAGGAAGTATCAGAAGCCTGGGCAGTATTAGCGGAATGCGGGACTGATACGTATATCGGACCGCAAATCCGCTATGCGTACCGGCAGTTAGCTCGTCAGCGAAGCCATATCAATGACGAAGCGGTATTTCACATCGCCCCGCTCCATGCGCCCGAACGCTTCATTAATCTGCTGGATATTGATGATCTCACAGTCCGGATGCACGCCTTTTCGCGCGCAAAAATCCAGCATCTCCTGGGTTTCGGCGATCCCGCCGGAAGGGGAACCCGTAATGCGGCGGCGGCCCATAATCAGCGGCAGGGTGTTGAATCCTTCCATATTCCCCAGATTACCGACGATAACCAGCGCGCCTTCTACGTCAAGTAACTGAACGTAGGGAGAAACGTCATGGCGCGTGGGGATGGTGTCGATAATCACATCGAAAGAGGAAGCCGCGCGGCCCATATCTTCTTCGGAGGTGGAGAGTAAAACATGTTCGGCGCCCAGCTGATGCGCCTCTTCCGCTTTTGACTCACTGCGGGTAATAACGGTGACTTCAGCCCCCAGCGCGGCTGCCAGTCGAACCGCCAGGTGGCCCAGACCGCCGATGCCGATCACGCCAACGCGTGAGCCGGGACCGACATTCCAGGTGCGTAGCGGGGAGTAAACGGTGATGCCCGCGCAAAGCAAGGGGGCGGCAAGGGAGGGGTCGAGGCCTTCAGGCACATTCAGGACAAACTCTTCGCGCACCACAATATGTTTCGAGTAGCCGCCGTAGGTTACCTCGCCGGTGATACGGTCGCGGCCGTTGTAGGTGACCGTGGGAAACTCACGGCACATTTGCTGTTCATTTCTGCGGCACTGATCGCACTCCTGACAGCTGTCGACAATAGTGCCGACCGCCACCATCTGCCCGACCTGGTAACGCGTGACCCTGCTGCCGATGTCGGTAACCCGGCCAATGATTTCGTGCCCCGGCACGCAGGGATAAATCGTCGCTCCCCACTCTTTCCAGTCGTCCCGCGTCTGATGCAGGTCGCTGTGGCAGACGCCCGACCACAGGATTTCGATCGCCACATCATTATCGCGTAATGCGCGTCGTTCGAAGGTAAAAGGGGTCAGTGGCGTGGTGGCGTTTAATGCGGCATAACCAATGGTTTTCATAGCGGCTCCAGTTGTTTATTGGCAACCTGCTGACTGTAGCGGCTTCATAAACGACGGCGTGAGCCCGATTCTGCCTGATGACTGCCTATTCCTCTTGCGGGGCTGACCCCTTCAGCAATGAACGCGCTCAGGCGGGCAGCTCTTTTACATGCTCGCGTCGCAAATGGTAGTCCACCTGGTACTCGCTGGCGTTTCTGAACATCACTGAATAATTCACGAAGTCGCCGCTGTCGCTGTAGGATAATGACGTGATGCGCAGTATCGGCGTAAGTTCGTTAATATTCAGCAGCTTCGCCATCTTTTTATCGGCCAGTACGGGCGTGAGGCTTTCATAGTTGCCGCACACGGTGATATGGCATTCATCTTCGATATAGCTGAACTTCGACCCTTCCAGATGCGCCACGGACAGGTTGCGGAATAGTTTCACCGGCATATAGCTGTCTTCCACCATCAGCGGCTTGCCCTCAACGGAGCGCACGCGGCGCGAGTAGTAGATCCGTTCATCAATATTAATCCGCAGCTGGCTGGCGATAGCCGGCGGGGCGGGCATTACCACGAACTCCAGCACGTCGCTCACCACTTCCTTTCCCTGGTTGCGCATCACCTCGATAAAGCCGGTCAGGTTGGTGGTTTCATGATGCACATCTTTCTTCGCCACATAGGTTCCGCTGCCGTGTTTACGTACCACCAGCCCCCAGCCCACCAGCAGATCGATCGCCTTGCGGATCGTCATACGCGACACGCCAAATTCATCCGCCAGACGAACTTCCGCAGGCAGCGGACTGCCGATGCTGTAATCGGCGGAATTGAGCCGGATACGCAGCCGGTCAGCAATAGATTTATAGATCACCCGTAGACCTCTTAGCGGCTTCGCGCTGCGCTTAATGAACCTTTATTTCATAACTTAATAGACTGATTTAACGTTACTTAATTGATCATCTATCAAGTGAATGCTCTGTTAAAAAGAGGGCTGTAAAGATTTAACCTGAAAAGTAGACAACTTAGCCCGTACAAAAACCATGAAAGCGATCACGAATCGGTACGGCGGGCAAAGATAAGTCACCCGCGCCTCCCTACTCTCAGTCTCAGACCAGCGTCAGAAAAATAAGGTCACTTACCCTACAGGTTGTTACGTGAGGATTTAAAAATGCTCAGTCAAATACAACGTTTTGGTGGCGCAATGTTTACCCCGGTGCTGCTGTTTCCATTCGCCGGGATTGTGGTAGGCATCGCCATTATGCTGCGCAACCCGATGTTCGTCGGTGAAGCGCTCACCGCTCCCGATAACTTATTTGCGCAGATTGTCCACATTATTGAAGAAGGCGGCTGGACGGTTTTTCGCAACATGCCGCTGATTTTCGCCGTCGGCTTGCCGATTGGCCTCGCTAAGCAGGCCCAGGGACGCGCTTGTTTGGCCGTGTTAGTCAGCTTCCTGACCTGGAACTATTTTATCAATGCGATGGGGATGACCTGGGGTCACTACTTTGGCGTCGATTTTAGCGCCGATCCGGTCGCGGGCAGCGGCTTAACCCTGATTGCCGGCATCAAGACGCTTGATACCAGCATCATCGGCGCAATCGTCATTTCCGGATTTGTTACCGCCATCCATAACCGCTTCTTCGAAAAACAGCTTCCGGTGTTCCTGGGGATCTTCCAGGGCAGCTCGTTCGTGGTGATCGTCGCCTTCTTCGCCATGATCCCCTGCGCCTGGCTTACGCTGTTTGGCTGGCCAAAGGTGCAGATGGGCATTGAATCCTTACAGGAATTCCTGCGCGGCGCCGGCGCGCTGGGCGTATGGATTTACACCTTCCTTGAACGCATTCTGATCCCGACCGGCCTGCATCACTTCATCTATGGTCCCTTTATCTTCGGCCCGGCGGTAGTGGAAGGCGGCATCCAGGTTTACTGGGCGCAGCATCTGCAGGAATTTAGCCAGAGCACGCTGCCGTTGAAAACGTTGTTCCCGGAAGGCGGATTCGCGCTGCACGGCAACTCTAAAATATTTGGCTGCGTGGGGATTGCGCTGGCGCTGTACGCCACCGCCGCGCCGGAAAACCGCGTGAAGGTGGCAGGCCTGTTAATCCCTGCAACCTTAACCGCCGTGCTGGTGGGCATTACCGAGCCGCTGGAATTCACCTTCCTGTTTATCTCGCCGGTGCTGTTCGCGGTACACGCCTTCCTTGCCGCCACCATGGCGACGGTGATGTACATGTGTGGCGTGGTGGGCAATATGGGCGGCGGCCTGCTCGACCAGTTCCTGCCGCAGAACTGGATACCGATGTTCCACAATCACGCCTCGACGGTGCTGACCCAGATCGGCATCGGCCTGGCCTTCACCGGCATCTACTTCATGGTCTTCCGCACGCTGATTCTGCGCTTCAACCTGAAAACGCCGGGTCGCGAGGAGAGCGAAGTGAAGCTCTACAGCAAGGCGGACTACAAGGCTTCTCGCGGCCAGACCACCGCGGCGGCCACCAGAGAAACCAAACAAGGCCAGGCTGCCGGCTTCCTTGAAGCGCTGGGCGGCACCGGCAACATCCTTAGCGTGAACAACTGCGCTACCCGCTTACGTATCACGCTCGCCGACATGGCGATGACGCAGAGCGACGATATTTTCAAAGCGCTGGGCGCCCACGGCGTGGTGCGACGCGGCAACGGTATTCAGGTGATTGTGGGTCTGCACGTCCCGCAGGTCCGTGACCAGATAGAAACCCTGATGAAAGACACTTCTTCGAGCGAACTTAAATCCATGACGGAGGCAGTATCATGAAAAAATTCTCTGTAGTCGTAGCAGGCGGCGGCAGCACCTTTACCCCGGGCATCGTCCTGATGTTGCTGGCCAACCAGCACCGTTTCCCGCTGCGCGCCCTGAAATTCTACGATAACGATGGGGCGCGTCAGGAAACCATCGCCGAGGCGTGTAAGGTGATTCTGAAAGAGCAGGCTCCGGACATTGAGTTCAGCTATACCACGGACCCGCAGGCAGCCTTTAGCGACGTGGATTTTGTTATGGCGCATATCCGCGTAGGCAAATACCCGATGCGCGAAAAAGACGAAAAAATCCCGCTGCGCCACGGCGTGCTGGGCCAGGAAACCTGCGGACCTGGTGGGATTGCTTACGGTATGCGCTCCATCGGCGGCGTATTAGAGCTCGTCGATTATATGGAAAAATACTCGCCGAACGCCTGGATGCTGAACTACTCCAACCCGGCGGCGATTGTGGCGGAAGCGACACGACGCCTGCGCCCGACGGCCAAAATCCTTAACATCTGCGATATGCCTATCGGCATCGAAAGCCGCATGGCGCAAATCGCCGGCCTGAAAGACCGCAAAGAGATGCGCGTGCGCTACTACGGGCTAAACCATTTCGGCTGGTGGACCTCCATTGAAGACCAGCAGGGCAACGATCTAATGCCGAAAATTCGCGAACACGTCGCTAAATTCGGCTACGTGTCGCCAACGGAAGAGCACGGCGTTGAGGCAAGCTGGAACGACACCTTTGCCAAAGCGAAAGACGTCTGGGCGCTGGATCCGGACACTTTCCCGAATACCTATCTTAAGTACTACCTGTTCCCGGACTACGTGGTGGAGCACTCCAATCCCGAGCGTACCCGCGCTAACGAAGTGATGGATCACCGTGAGAAAAACGTTTTCGGCTCCTGCAACGCCATTATCCAGGCCGGGAAATCCTCCGCCGGCGAGCTGGAAATCGACGAACACGCTTCCTATATCGTCGATCTGGCGACGGCCATCGCCTTCAACACCCAGGAGCGCATGCTGCTTATCGTGCCGAACAACGGGGCCATCAATAACTTCGACCCGGAAGCGATGGTTGAGATCCCCTGCCTGGTCGGTAAAAGCGGTCCGGAGCCGCTGGTGGTAGGCAATATTCCGCAGTTCCAGAAAGGGTTGATGAGCCAGCAGGTGGCGGTGGAAAAACTGGTGGTGGATGCGTGGGAGCACCGTTCCTACCAGAAGCTGTGGCAGGCCATTACGCTGTCGAAAACCGTGCCGAGCGCGTCGGTCGCCAAAGCGATTCTTGATGATTTGATTGAGGCGAACAGGGAATACTGGCCTGAGCTGAAGTAACCCTTGCGGCGGGCGGCTTCGACGCCTGCCCGTTTTCTGTATCAGAAATCGTGGGGTGGACAGGCTTCAGCGCGTCCACCCTTTATTTCATTTTTAAAGCGGAAGGCGCATAGCCAAACTTCTGCTTAAACGCCTTACTGAAATGAAAAGAGTCAAAGAAATTCAGCATATCCGCAACCTGGCCGACGCTGTAATTCCCCTGCCTTAGCAGCGAAAGCGCCAGCTCCAGACGGGCATCAAGATAAAACTCTTTCGGCGTTTTTCCCGTGTACTTAATGAATAATCGCCGTAGATACTGCTCGCTGCACTGCATCCATGCGGCCATTTCGCTTACCGTCCAGCGTTTCTGGATATCGGTATGGATCAGCGAAAGCAGCTTTTCGATTTGCATCAGCTGCCTGTCTTTGGCGCCGGTCTGCACGATCAGGCAAACCCACTGGTAGATAAGCCGGGTAATAAACGCGACGGCGAGATTTTTATTTAATGCTTCATCGCTGGTGATTAACGCCGTAATTTCGCTTAATTCTTTGTTAAAGGTCTCGCCGTTATATATTATTGCCTGCTGTGATAAGGGGATTTCCATCGCGCCGGTAGGAATAAACTCCATCCAGTATTGTTCCCAAATTAATCCTTCGCAGTGGTAGGACTTTATATCGGTTGGTTTTAAGAATATAACGCAATTACCGTTCAGGGTGATTTGCGAATTATCTTTTAAGATAATCTTGCCGCAGCCCTGCAGCGTATATACAACTACCCAGGAATTTTCAATCAGCGGTTTCTTTTTATCTCGCGGCCAGACAACCCGGTAGCTTTCGTCGGCCAGCGTATGCCACAGCGAGATAAGGGATATACCGCTTGAGATCACATTTTCTTCAATAACCAGCGGGATATTGTAGGTTGTTTCGTTTTTTACATCGCAGAGATCGATTTTTCCATTCATTTATATTCTCCGCCAGCGTTAGATGCGCATTCCGGCCGGCATAAATTTATCAGAATTTTACCGCGACGGTTAGCAACCTATATCTTAAACAGCCTATGACCCGCACCAGGCGTAATTACCCTACCGCCGGAACCGCGCCGGGACATAATCATAAATAAGGGCAGTGAGATGAATATTCAACAAATTGTGAGCTTCTTCGCTTTTACCCTGCTGGTAGCGTTAATTACCTGGTGGAAGCTACGTAAAGCGGATACCGGTTCACAACAAGGTTATTTTCTTGCCGGCCGCTCCCTGAAAGCGCCGGTCATCGCCGCATCCCTGATGCTGACCAATCTCTCCACCGAACAGCTGGTGGGGCTAAGCGGCCAGGCTTACGGCAACGGCATGTCGGTAATGGCGTGGGAGGTTATCTCGGCCATTCCGCTTATCTTCCTGGCGTTGATTTTCCTGCCGAAGTATCTGCAGCGCGGCATCGCTACCATTCCGGATTTTATCGAAGAGCGCTATGACAAAACTACGCGCATCATCGTCGACTGCTGCTTTCTGATCGCCACCGGCATCTGCTTTCTGCCGATCGTGCTCTATTCCGGCGCGCTGGCGTTAAACAGCCTGTTCCACGTGGGCGAGTCCCTGGGCATTTCACAGGGCGCGGCTATCTGGCTGATGGTGGCCCTGCTGGGGCTGGCGGGTATCGCTTATGCGGTTGTGGGCGGCCTGCGCGCCATTGCGGTGGCCGACGTGATTAACGGTATCGGGCTGGTTGTCGGCGGCCTGATGGTGCCGGTTTTTGGCCTGATGGCGATGGGCGGCGGCAATATGCTGCGCGGCATCGAACAGCTCACCACGGTGCACAGCGAAAAGCTCAACTCTATCGGCGGCAGCCACGATCCCGTACCGATTGGCGCGGCGCTCACCGGCCTGATTCTGGTCAATACCTTTTACTGGTGTACCAATCAGGGGATCGTGCAGCGCACCCTGGCATCCAGAAGCCTGGCGGAAGGACAGAAGGGCGCGCTGATGACGGCGGTGCTGAAAATGCTCGATCCACTGATTCTGGTGCTGCCGGGGCTGATCGCTTTCCATCTGTTCCAGGATTTACCTAAACACGACATGGCCTATCCGGCGCTGGTGAATAAAGTGCTGCCGCTGCCGCTGGTCGGCTTCTTCGGCGCGGTGCTGTTTGGCGCCATCATCAGCACCTTTAACGGTTTTCTCAACAGCGCCAGCACCCTGTTCAGCCTGGGTATTTATCACCGCACCATTAACCAGAATGCGTCTTCGGAGCAGCTGGTAAGCGTCGGGCGCAGGTTCGGCCTGGCGATTGCGCTGGTGTCCGTACTGGTTGCGCCGTGGATAGCCAACGCGCCGGAAGGGCTGTATAGCTGGATGAAGCAGCTCAACGGCATTTACAACGTGCCGCTGGTGACCATCGTGATCATGGGCTTCTTCTTTCCGCGCATCCCGGCGGTTGCCGCGAAGGCCGCGCTGCTGTTCGGCATTTGCAGCTATATCGTCATCAACTATCTGGTGTCGTTCCACTTTCACTTCCTGTACGTGCTGTTCTTCACCTTCTGCATCAACGTGCTGCTGATGCTGGCGATTGGCTTTCTGAAGCCGCGCGCGACGCCGTTCAAATTCCACGACGCCTTTGCGGTGGATATGGCGCCGTGGCGCAACGCCAAAGTCGCTTCGGTGGGCGTGCTGTTCGCCATGATCGGCGTTTACGCAGGCCTTGCGCAGTTCGGCGGGTATCAAACCCGGTTTATCACTATCGCAAGCTACGTAATTGTGGCGGCGGTGGTGATCTATCTCTTCTACAGCAGCTGGCGACAGCGCCAGGCTTCTCAGGCTGTCTATGCATCCGCACCAGAGGATAAGTAATGGAACGACCTAACATCCTGTTTATTATGACCGATACCCAGGCCACCAATATGGTGGGCTGCTACAGCGGCAGGCCGCTTAACACCAACCATATCGACAGCCTGGCCGAAGAAGGCATCCGCTTTAATTCAGCCTATACCTGCGCTCCGGTTTGCACGCCTGCGCGCGCCGGGCTGTTCACCGGTATCTATTCGAACCAGTCCGGGCCGTGGACGAACAACGTCGCGCCGGGTAAAAACATCTCCACCATGGGCCGCTACTTCAAGGATGCGGGCTATAAAACCTGCTACATCGGCAAGTGGCACCTGGACGGGCACGATTACTTCGGCACCGGCGTCTGCCCGCCGGAGTGGGATAAGGATTACTGGTTTGACGGGGCGAACTATCTCGCAGAGCTGACGGAAAAAGAGATCGGCCTGTGGCGTAACGGCTTAAACAGCGTGGAAGACCTGGTGGAGAACGGTATCGATAAAACCTTCACCTGGGCGCACCGCATCAGCAACCGGGCGATCGATTTTCTTGCCCGGCCGCAGAGCCAGGACGAGCCTTTCCTGCTGGTCGTCTCCTATGACGAGCCGCACCATCCCTTTACCTGCCCGGTTGATTATCTTGAAAAATATGAAGATTTTTATTACGACCTCGGCCAGAAGGCGTTCGACGATCTGAGCGAAAAGCCGGTACACCATCGCTTATGGGCTGAGGCGATGCCGTCGCCGGTGGGGGACGACGGACGCTATCATCATCCGCTCTATTTCGCGTGCAATGATTTTGTCGATGATGAAATTGGCCGCGTGGTAGAGGCGCTCACGCCGGAGCAGCGGGAAAATACATGGGTGGTTTATACCTCCGACCACGGCGAGATGATGGGCGCGCACAGGCTTATCAGCAAAGGAGCGGCGATGTATGACGACATCACGCGCATCCCGCTGATTTTCCGTCCGCCAGGCGGCCAGGCGCGGCCCGCACAGGTCGAGACGCCGGTCAGCCACGTTGACGTGCTGCCGACGCTGATGAAGCTGGCAGGCATTCATCAGCCGGATATTCTGCCGGGAAAAAACATCCTCGACCTGGAGGATGAGCGAGGCGTAATGGTGGAATTTAACCGCTATGAAATCGAGCATGACAGCTTCGGCGGTTTTATCCCGGTGCGCGGCTGGGTAACCAACCGCTTTAAGCTGGTGCTCAACCTCTTTACCAGCGATGAGCTCTACGACCGGCAAAACGACCCGGACGAAATGCACAATCTGATTGACGATCCGCGCTACGCTGATACACGTAATATGCTGCACGATGCGCTGATGGATTATATGGATAAAATCCGCGATCCGTTCCGCACCTATCAGTGGTCGTGCCGCCCGTGGCGAAAAGAGGCGAAGCCGCGCTGGATGGGCGCCTTCCGTCCGCGTCCGGAAGACGATTACTCTCCGGTGGTGCGGGATTATGACACCGGCATGCCGACCCAGGGTGTTAAGGTAGAAGAGAAAAAGCAGAAGTTTTAGTGGATTTCCCCTCGTCTGGCTCCGCGTTTTGCCCAGAGGGCCGGGGCGAGGGGCGATAACAAAAGGATGCCTGATGAAAATAGACAAAGTAGGCGAAGCGCCCGACTACCGCTTCTCGCTTGCTAACGAACGTACTTTTCTGGCGTGGATCCGCACCGCGCTGGGCTTTCTGGCGGCCGGCGTTGGGCTCGACCAGCTCGCCCCCGACCTCGCCACGCCTTTGATTCGCGAAACCGTTTCGCTGCTGCTGTGTTCGTTTGCCGGCATGCTGGCGATTTACGGCTATCTGCGCTGGCTGCGCAATGAAAAAGCGATGCGGCTGAAGCAGGATTTGCCTTATACCCGCAGCCTGCAGGTTATCAGCCTGGTGATGGTGGTTGTGGCCGCCGCCGTGATGCTGATGGTGGTGTATGCCGGATAGCCGCATGCAACGGCGCTGTCTCGATCCCGGCCTGCAGCCGGAGCGCACCTCTCTTGCATGGTTTCGCACGCTTCTGGGATACGGCGCGCTGCTCGCCCTTGCGCTACGTCATAGCTGGCATCACGCGGGTGTGTTTTTCTGGGCTGTGTTTATCGTGCTGGCCGCCGTGGCGGTGGTAATCGATCGCTATGCCCGGCAGCGTAACCTGATGGATACCGCCGTCAGCGACTTTGCCGATAAGCGCAGCATGCGCGCCAAACTGCTTATCGCGCTGGCGGTCTGCTGCCTGGCGCTGCTGTTTGCGGCGGCGCACGTCCGGCAAATTGTGGAAATATCGGGAGGTCTGTGATGCGCGGTTGTCATGTTATGGCTAAGCCTACCAGTTCGCTGTGCAATATCCGGTGCCGGTACTGTTATTACCTGGAAAAGCCGCAGCAGCCCGTGATGGACGACGCCACGCTTGAGGTTTTTATTCGCCAGCATATCGCCGCTCAGCCCGGCGAGGTGGTGGAGTTCGCCTGGCAGGGCGGCGAGCCGACGCTTGCGGGCCTGCCGTTTTACCGCCGCGTCGTTGATTTACAAAAGCGATACGCCGCGGGCAAACGTATCCAGAACAGCCTGCAAACCAACGGTATTTTACTTAACGATGCCTGGTGCCGTTTTCTTCAGGAACAGGGCTGGCTGGTGGGGATTTCCCTCGACGGCCCGGCAGATCTGCACGATTGCCATCGCCGCACGCGCAGCGGAAAACCTACCCATCATCTTGTTGCCGCCGCCGTTGAAAGGCTCAACGCCCACGGCATCGACTTCAATATATTAACCGTGGTTAACCAGCGTAACGGCCAGCAGCCGGAGCGTTTATACCGCTACCTCAAAAAGCTGGGTACGCCATTTTTGCAGTTTATTCCGCTGGTTGAGCGAGACGAAAGCGGTGCGGTTACGCCGGAATCCGTGTCGCCAGAGCAGTTCGGCACTTTTTTAAATACCGTTTTCGACATCTGGGTGCGGGAAGATATCGGGAAGGTTTTTGTGCAGCTTTTCGATTCCACCCTCGGCGTATGGAGCGGCTATCCGGCGCAGATGTGCGCCTTCAGCGAAACCTGCGGCCACGCCTTTGCCCTGGAAGCGAACGGCGATGTTTACCAGTGCGATCATTACGTTTATCCGGATTACAGACTTGGTAATCTGCACAGCCTCTCCCTGAGCGAGATGAATCACAGCCCGGCGGCAGTTCGTTTCGGCGAAAATAAAAATCGCCTGCTGACGCAGGATTGCCAGCTTTGCCCGGTGCGGCGTTTATGTCAGGGCGACTGCCCGAAGCATCGCATTCAGCAGGGGAAAAGCTACCTTTGTCAGAGCTACCACAGCTTTTTCACCCACAGCGCGCCCTGTATGAGGGTAATGCGCGATCTGCTGGCGCAGCGTCGCTCGCCTGCAGAACTGATGGGGCTGTTGAACAGGTGAAGCCCGAGCGGTTACGTTTTATTTCAATCCGCATTCCCCGCAGCGCATAAAGCATGCTAAATATTAGGTTTTCTCCCTTCATCATGAAGTTACAGGCCAATGCTGAAGCCTTTCTTATTTGTTGCAGTCCTAGGCATAAGTGCCAGCGTCCTGGCGTCGGCGCCCCCTGCGTTAAACCCGCAGACATACTCCAGCCAGCTGGGCGTGGGGATGCTCGTTGACTGGGCAATCACCGAACGCGGCATTCGCGAGTTCGATCCGCTGGCGGTAAAGGATTTTCAGCAGCGCGGTATCGGCCACGTTCGCATTCGCGTGGCGGGCGAGCCGACGCACCAGCGTCTGGTGCATCTGCAAAAAATCGTGGAGGCCTGCCAGCACTATAACGTTGTGCCGGTCATCAGCTATCAGGCGGCAGACGGCGCGGCAGGCGAAGGGAAAGTGCTGGGCTGGTGGACGACGGTGGCGCGTTACTTTGCGCAAAGCGATCCCCGGCTCGGGTTCGATATTCTCTATGAGCCATCGGAAAAGCTAACGCGCGCGCAGCTCAACTCGCTTTATGAAAAGACCGCGAAGGCAATTCATAAAATCAGCCCGCAGCGCATGGTTTTTATCGCGCCGCATGCGCACACCCAGCCGGACAGCCTGAAATGGCCTGAGCAAAACCACGCGCCGGTGCTGGTCGACTGGCACCTGTTCCCCTATGGACCCGTGGCGGTAAACGGCAGGCGCGGCTGGACGACGGGCACGCCCGCGGAAAAAGCCGCGATCCGCGCGCGAATCAACAGCGTCGTGCGCTGGCAGCAAAAAACCGGGCACGGTAGCTGGGTAGGCGCATGGTCCGTCGGCGACGTGGTAAAAAACGTTCCCGGCAAACAGCAGATTGCGTTCGCCACCTTCGTCGCCTGCGAGCTGCAAAAAAATCACCTGCCGTATGCGGTGAATAACGACAGCAAATTTTACGACGGCGAAGAGGGCGCGTGGCGGCCGGAAATGCGGCCGTTGCTGGATGCGATTATTAAACCGCAGTGCGGAAACTGACTTTCAGCGGTAACTTTCGGTTGCTGCGCTTCGTCAAATTATGTATTTTTATGCAAATTAAATGCATAAATACATGGTATTTCGGAGCGCCAGATGATCAGAACCCTTGCTAAAACAGTTATTTTCGCCGGAAGCATAGCCTGTGCCATGCTCTCTACTGCATATGCCGCGCAGCAAACCTATGTGGTCGGCTCCGGCGGCACCTACCGCCCGTTTGAGTTTGAAAACAGCCAGAAGCAGCTTGAAGGCTTCGATATCGACATTATTAAAGCCGTCGCCAAAGCGGAAGGTTTCGACATCAAACTGGTGAATACGCCGTGGGAAGGCATTTTCGCTACGCTGAATTCAGGCGATCGCGACATCATCATTTCCGGCATTACCATCACCGACAAGCGTAAAGCTATGGTCGATTTCTCCACCCCTTATTTCCCGGCTGAGCAGTCCATCGTGGTGCCAGACGACTCTAAGGTTGATTCCATTAACGCCCTGAAAGGCAAAAAGGTTGGCGTGGTTAACTCCAGCGCGGGCGATATCGTGGTTTCCGAGACGCTGGGTAAAAACAGCACCGATATCAAACGCTTCGATAACACGCCGCTGATGCTGCAGGAGCTGACGGAAGACGGCATCGACGCCGCCGTAGGAGACGTGGGCGTCATTAAGTACTACATCAAATCCCATCCGGAAAAGGCCCTGAAAACGGTATCTGACGCCAAATTCGAGCGCCAGTATTTCGGTATCGCCGTCGCTAAAGGCAACCAGGAACTGATGGATAAAATCAATGGCGGCCTGAAGAAAATCATCGCCGACGGCACCTACGCGAAGATCTATTCCACCTGGTTTGACAGCAACGTTCCCACTCTTCCCGCTGAATAATTTCGTATGACTCGGGGCCGCTTCGGCCCCAACAAGGACAGGTATGACCGGATTTCGCTGGGAGATAATCTCAGAATATGCGCCGTTGTTTATGCAGGGCGCGCTCATGACCATCAAATGCACCATCATCTGTGTGATTTTAGGCACCACCTGGGGCCTGCTGCTCGGGCTTGGCCGTATGGCGCATGCCGAAGACGGTCCGTGGAAACACGTGCTGCGCTACGCCGTGCAGTGGCCGGTGCGCGTTTACGTCAGCGCTTTTCGCGGCACGCCGCTGTTCGTGCAGATTATGGTTGTGCACTTCGCGCTGGTGCCGCTGTTTATTAACCCACGAGACGGCGTGCTGGTCACCAGCGGCCTGATGTCGGTGGATTTCGCCCGCGAGCTGCGATCTGAATACGGCGCGTTTCTCTCCTGCGTGGTGGCGATTACGCTTAACGCCGGGGCCTACGTTTCCGAGATTTTCCGCGCCGGCATTCAGTCTATCGACAAAGGCCAGATGGAGGCTTCGCGCGCGCTGGGCATGGGCTGGGGCAAAACGATGCGCAAGGTGATTTTGCCGCAGGCGTTCCGCCGCATTCTGCCGCCGCTGGGCAACAACGCCATTGCGATTGTGAAGGATTCCTCGCTGGCTTCGGCGATTGGCCTTGCGGACCTGGCCTATGCGGCACGTACGGTTTCAGGCGCGTATGCTACCTACTGGGAACCCTACCTGACCATCTCGCTGGTCTACTGGGTGCTGACGTTTATGCTCTCGCTGCTGGTGCAACACATGGAAAAGAGGTTTGGCAAAAGTGATTCACGTTAAGGATTTACAGAAACAGTTTGGCAAAACCCATGTGCTGCGCGGCATCTCGTGCGATATCGCGCCGCAGGAAGTGGTTTGCGTCATTGGCCCGTCCGGTTCCGGCAAAAGCACCTTTTTGCGCTGCCTGAACGCGCTGGAAAAGCCCGACGGCGGTGAAATTGTGGTGAACGGTTTTGCGGTGCACGATCCAAAAACCAACCTGAATACGCTGCGCGAAAGCATCGGCATGGTGTTCCAGCGTTTTAATCTATTCCCGCACATGACCGTGCTGGAAAATCTGATAATGGCCCCGATGTCGCTGAAAGGGTTATCGAAGGCCGAAGCGGTATCCCGCGCGGAAAAGCTGCTGCATAAAGTGGGCCTGATCGACAAAATCGACGCCTGGCCGTCAAGCCTCTCCGGCGGGCAGCAGCAGCGCGTG
>NZ_RCAA01000010.1:29899-35954 GCF_003628475.1 Enterobacter sp. R1(2018)
GCGTGCGCTGGCAATGGAACCGTCGATTATTCTGTTTGATGAGCCTACCTCCGCGCTCGACCCGGAACTGGTGGGCGAAGTGTTAGCGGTAATGAAGCAGCTGGCGCTGGAAGGCATGACGATGGTGATCGTGACGCATGAAATGGGCTTTGCCCGGGAAGTGGCGGACCGCGTGGTGTTTATCGACCAGGGCGTAATTCAGGAGCAGGGCCCGCCGTCACAGCTGTTTACCGCGCCGACCAACCCGCGTACCAAAGAATTTTTGAGTAAGGTGCTTTGAGTTTGCAGCCTCTCTTTCCAAAAGGATGGGAGAGAAAACCGACAGCACGAAAAATCTCCTCTCCCTTTCAGGGAGAGGAGAAAAGCTAAACCGCCTCGCCGTGCTGCTGAAATTTATGCGCCAGCGGCAGCCAGCAGAACAGAATCAGCACACCCATCGCCGTCATCAGCATGCCGAGGCTGAACTGCCCGGTTTGCGACAGCAGGGCGGAGAACCACGCCATCGCCCCCGAGCCAATGTTTTGCAGACCGCCAACCAGCGCTCCGGCCGTGCCGGCCAGAAATGGAAACGGCTCCATCGCGCCGCTGGTGGCCAGCGGAAACAGCATCCCGGCGCCGAAGAAAAACAGCGCGGCGGGCACGATCAGCGTCCAGATATTCATGACGCCGAACCAGCCCGGCAGCCACATTAAAATCCCCGCAAACAGGCAGCTCAGTACCGCCTGCCACATTAGCGTTGAGAAGCGTGCGTTTTGACGACCCGCGTACCAGGAGCCGAAAAACGCAGCCGGGATCGGCAGAATAAACAGAATGCTGACCACCACACCGTTAAGACCCAGCACGCCGCCCATCAGCACGCCG
The DNA here is from genome assembly GCF_003628475.1 of Enterobacter sp. R1(2018). Classification (GTDB taxonomy): domain Bacteria; phylum Pseudomonadota; class Gammaproteobacteria; order Enterobacterales; family Enterobacteriaceae; genus Dryocola. Next base: position 30,761 of record NZ_RCAA01000010.1, read on the forward strand.
GAGCAGGCTTCGAATACCGCCACGCCGGCGAGGCCGCCGACCAGCATCAGCAAATAGCAGTTGAAGGAACCGCTGCCGAGCAGCGTTTTATAGCCTGCCGCCAGGCGCTGCGGCGCAGCCTGAACAGGACGCGTTTCCGGCAGCCAGCGCAGCATGCAGAACGCGACGATGAGACACAGCGCCAGCAGGAAGCCGTAGCACGCACGCCAGCCCCAGGCCGAGTCCAGCATTCCGCCAATCACCGGCGCCAGCAGCGGGCTGACCAGGATGCCCATATTCAACAAGCTGTTGGCGTGACGTAAATCTCCCCCTGCATAGAGATCGCGCGGCATGGTGCGCGCCATTACCCCGGCCACGCCCGTGCCCATGCCCTGCAGGGCGCTGGCGATCACCAGCGACGACAGGCTGGTGGTGAACAGCGCCCAGGTCGTGGCGAGGATAAATATCGTCATGCCGGCCAGGATCACCGGGCGGCGGCCAATACGATCCGAAATCGGGCCGTAGAAAAGCTGAGACACGCCGTAGGTCAGCAGATAGGCGGCCATCACACGCTGGATTTCGCCGTCGCGTACGCCCATATTCTGGGCCATATCAGGTATCGAGGGGATATAGATGGTCTGGGTCATCTGTCCGACGGCAACCAGCAGAATTAACATCAGCAGCAGGTGAATATTGGCTAACTTTCTCATCGTCTCAAAGGCTAACAGAGGTGAAAGAACGATTTATCAGTACAGATAACTGACTCCAGTTAAAAAACGAGAGGAATCTACCATATAAGGAAGATAATTCCTTAGGTTGTAATGATTCTTTCGAACGAGAAAAAGCGGCAGCTTGTAAAGGTTAAACGGCAATTTTTGTTGCCAGCGTAGCGGGTGGCGGCTAGCGGCGAGCAGGTTAAAGGGAGGCGGTAGCCCGCCTCCCTTAGGTGCGGCCTGAACATGAACTACTTAACGTATTTCATGACAACTTCAAGCAGTTGCAACAGCGCAACCATGAGTTTCAGAAACGCGAGTGCGATTTCCATCCAGCTCATACGCTTTCTCCTGTTTCCAGGAGCACTGTCAGCCAGCGTACCTTTCCGCTGCCTGTAACCGGCTGAGTTTGTTGAGATTACATGGTGTGCCCCACAGAGGTTAAGGCGCTGACGGCACCACCCGTTTCAGCCAGGACTTGTATTCCGCGGCGGATTGCGGCCTCAGAGCACATCATCTGCAACACAAACAGTATATCAATTATACTGTATAAATAAACAGTGGTTTGTTGCGAAAGCGAACGGCTTCACAGAATGAAAATTTAGCTTTTGCTTAAAATAGCAGCAATGGTTTGCGCCGACGCAGGTTTTCGTCGTATATTACGAGGGTTGAGATTACGTGGTGTGCGAAGCGAAAAGCCATGACGTAACAAAAACAAAAAACCTCGCCTCACCAGCGGGGTTTTTTGTTGTCTGCGCGCAGCGGATACGGCATGTAAAGCCAGCAGCGCACTGCCTTTTCGCGCTGTGAGCTTAGATCCCCAGCGCTTTTTTTACCGCGCCCTCAGCGGGTTCGCCGCTGCGGGTCGTGACGCCGTTAAGCCAGCCGTTGAACAGCTCTGGCCGTTTGGCTAATTCCGCCCGTGCAGCTTCTTCGGGACTCTGTTTATCGTCCAGTACGCGGGTGATGATGGCGTTCTCCAGCGCGACGTCAAACTTAAGCTGGCTGTATAAGCGGTTGAGGTTCGGACACTGCGCGGCAAAGTCCTTGCGCGTGACGGTATTTACCGTTGCGCTACCGTAATTTGGGCCGAACCAGGCGTCGCCGCCGCTCAGGTACGTCAGCTTAAAGCGCGTGTTCATCGCATGCGGCTCCCAGCCAAGAAACACCACCCACTGCTGGCGGCTAACGGCGCGGGTTACCTGCGCGAGCATGCCGCTTTCGCTTGATTCCACAAGGCTCCAGCCCTGTAGCCCGAAGTCATGCTTATCGAGCATTTTCTTGATGTTCTGGTTGGCCGGCGCGCCGGGGGCGATCCCGTAAATTTTGTGGTCGAACTTATCGGCATATTTTTGCAGATCGGCAAAATCCTTCACGCCGGCGGCGGCCACATAGTCCGGCACGGCCAGCGTGAATTTCGCTGCCGCAAGGTTCGCTCCCAGCACTTTAATCGCGCCGTCCTGGGTGTACTTTTCGATTACCGGCGCCTGCGCAGGCATCCAGTTGCCAAGAAAAACATCCAGCTGCCCGGTCTTCAGCCCCTGAAAAGCCAGCGCGACCGACAGGTTTTCTATTTTTTGCTGATAGCCCAGCGCCTTAAGCACCACGCCGGAAACGGCGTTGGTCGCGGCGATATCCGTCCAGCCCGGATCGGACTGGGTGACGGTGGCGCAGCGGGCGTCTTCCGCCGCAAAACTGGTCAGTGGAAGTAATGCGGTGCCTGCCAGAAGCATGGAAGCCGTGAGTTTTTTCATTTTCATTGTGATTCCCCGAGCGGGTGCTGGTTTGGTCGCGGATAGCGGGCAAAAGCCTCCTGCTCATCCAGCGTCTGATGGTTACGGATAAAGCGCTGCGAAGCCGCCTGATGCGGCTGGAAGTCCCACTGCGGGATGGCGTCGCGCCCCGCAATACGGGTTAAAAACAGCCGCTTACGCTGGCTGGCTCGTACCTGCTGATTAAGTGCATCCAGATCCCAGCGGGCAGCGACTTCGTTCGCAAAGGCCTGCACGGTATCTTGGTAATCAGGCAGGCCGACAAGGTTCCGTCGTTCCAGCGGATCGTTTTGCAGATGATAAAGCTGTGCCGTTTCCGTCATGGAATGAATGTATTTCCACGGGCCGCGACGGATCATCACCATCGGTTCAATCGCCCCTTCGGCAAGATATTCTCCGCAGGCCTCGTCCGGCCCGGCTTCGCCCTGCAGATGAGGGACCAGGCTGTGCCCGTCCAGCGGCGCGATAGGCTGGTTCAGCCGCTCCCTGCCGCCCGCAAGCTCGGTAAGCGTGGGCAATAAATCCACCAGTGAAACATTCTGCGCCACGCGATGCGCGGCAAACGCTTAGGGTTGTGAACGATAAACGGAATGCGTACCGCACCCTCAAAGAAGGTCATCTTGTACCACAGGCCGCGTTCACCGAGCATTTCGCCGTGATCGGCAACCACGAAAACGAGGGTGTCTTCCGCAAGCCCGGTTTCTTCAAGCGTGCGGATAACCTCGCCGAAACAGTCGTCTACGTAGGCCATCGCACCGTAATAAGCATGGCGGGCACGGCGAATCTGGTCGTCGCTCAGCAGCCCCTCTTCAAGCTGGTACATCGCGCGAAGCCGGGCGGAATGGGCATCGTCCTCCACGTCCCGGGCGCGGGTCTGAGGCATATCAATATCCGCCTCGCTGAAGCGGTCGAGATAGCGACGAGGGATAGCGAAAGGATCGTGCGGATGCGTCAACGAGAGCAACAGCAGAAAAGGCTTTTCATCCGGCTTGCGGGCCGCGTCGTAAAGGCGCTGGCGCGCCATAAACAGCGCTTCATCGTCAAAATCGAGCTGATTGGTGCGCACGCATTCGCCAGCCTCCAGCACCGAGCTCATATTGTGGAACCAGTCCAGCCTGCGTTCTGGATGCTGCCAGTCCGGCGTCCAGCCAAAGTCCGCCGGATAGATATCCGTGGTCAGACGTTCATCAAAGCCGTGGAGCTGGTCAGGGCCGCAGAAATGCATTTTACCGGACAGCCAGGTGCGGTATCCCTGTTCACGCAGATAGTGGCAAAAAGTCGGCGAGTCGGCGCGGAATTCCGCCGCGTTATCAAAAACGCCGTTATGCGATAAAAACTGCCCGGTCATCATCGCCGCACGCGAAGGCGCGCACAGGGGACTATTGCAATAGGCGGACTCAAATACCACTCCTTCGCGCGCCAGTTTATCAATATTAGGCGTCAGGCTGACGTTATTTCCATAGGTGCGTAATGCGCCGGCGGTTAGCTGATCCGCCATAAGAATAACGATATTCGGTTTATTTATAAGCATCATCAACCCGGCATGAAATTAAATAAGTAATTCGTGATATTTTTATCGCACGCTTTTTTTATTCTGTGAAGGGCTTAATTTATTATCATGGTATAAGGTGAATTTATGGCAGGTAAATTACAGTTGCCTCCTTTACAGGTGCTGGTGGTATTTGAGGCGGCAGCCCGACACGGTAATTTTACCGCCGCCGGAAATGAGCTTGGCCTTACCCAGCCGGCGGTCAGCCAACGCATTCAAATGCTGGAGAATTTACTCAACGGCCCACTGTTTGAAAGGCGGCATCGCGGCGTCCAGCTAACCGAATCCGGCGCCGCGCTTTACCAGATTGTTCGCGCAAGCCTGATGGAAATCAGCGAGCAGCTTGAGCGCACGCGGTATCAGCGCAGCACCCTGCGCATCGACACGGATATGGGCTTTGCCAGCTACTGGCTGCTGCCGCGAATGAACGCCTTGCAGGCGCTGATTCCGGGGGTTGAAGTGCAGGTTTCCACCTCGCCGAATGACTATAACTTTCGCGACAGCAACGCCCATCTCGCTATCTATTTCGGCAACGGCAGCTGGCCGGGAACCCAGGCGCAAAAGCTCTTTCCGGAAGACGTGGTGCCGGTATGTAATAGCAAGATTATCAATGAATTAGGCGATGATTACTCGCCGTCTGCGCTGCTGAACTATCCGCTGTTAAAGCTGCCGGAAACGCGTCCGCAGCGCTGGCTCACGTGGGACGACTGGTTCCGCTCGCAGGGCGTCGCCGGCCGTCAGCACGCGGACTCCCGCACCTTTAACGCCTACTCTTTGGTTATTCAGGCGGCCATTGAAGGACAGGGCGTTGCGCTTGGCTGGCGGCCGCTGGTCGCCGCGCTTCTGGCAAGCAGGCAGCTTTTTGTTTGCGGGCCGGAGGTGCGCACCGAGCGGGGATATTATTTACTCTCATCCGGAGGAAAAACGGCATCGTTACAGCAGGAAAAAGTCATTGCCTGGTTATTAAATGAAGCCTGGAATTTTCACCATCAGCCGCATCTATTGCCGGAATATAAATAAGCTAATGCGAAATAAGCATATCGACTTTGCCGAAATTTTTAACTTCTTTGCGATATTTTAAGTTAGCGTAATACGGATTCTGGAAAATATGTGATGCCGCTATGTCCCAACCCATAATTGAGTTACGCGACGTATATAAAAGTTATTCTCCACCGGCGGGG
>NZ_RCAA01000010.1:36023-37092 GCF_003628475.1 Enterobacter sp. R1(2018)
TGTCATCGTCGGGCTTTCCGGCTCGGGTAAATCGACGCTGCTGCGCACCCTCAACTTCCTGATACCGCCGGGAAAAGGGGAGGTGCTGTTTCAGGGGCAGGCGCTCAGCGCGCTTTCCGCCGCCGAAATGATAGCCCTGCGGCGGCGGCAAATCGGCATGGTATTCCAGTCCTTTGCCCTGTTCGACGAGCGCACGGTGCTTGATAACGTCGCTTTCGGCCTTGAAGTGGCGGGGACGGGGCGCGAGGAGCGCCACCAGCGGGCGAAAATCATGCTGGAAAAGGTGGGGCTTAACCACGTCGCCTCGCATTATCCGCATCAGCTTTCCGGCGGCATGCAGCAGCGCGTCGGCCTGGCCCGGGCGCTGGTTGTGAACCCGGCCGTGCTGCTGATGGATGAAGCCTTTTCCGCTCTCGACCCGATAATCCGCCGCGACATGCAGGCTTTGCTGCTGTCGCTGCAGGAAGAACATCAGCGTACCGTGGTGTTTGTTACCCACGATATGGAGGAGGCGCTGCGGCTTGGCACCCGTATTGCGATCATGGAAGAGGGAAAGCTGGTGCAGGTCGGTTCGCCGGAAAACATCATTAACGCCCCCGCCACGCCTTATGTTCGCCACTTTTTCTCCGGCGTGGACACTTCACGCTGGCAGCTGGCGGAAACCTATGCCGAAGTCTGGAACACGCCCTGAGCAGGTAAATGTATGGCCTATCCCTTAGATTTTAGCCGTGAGATCGACCACGCGATTCACGCGCTGCTGGCCCAGGCCGGCGGTTTTTTTGACGGCCTGGCGGCCGTTATCGATACCTTTGCCGGCGGACTGGAAACGCTCACCGGCTGGCTGACGCCGTGGGGGCTGGTTATCCTTGCCGTCGCGATCGGCTTCTGGCGTATCGGCAAGGGCTTTGCGCTCTTCGCGCTGCTGGCCACGCTCTACATTATTTACAGCGGCTACAGCGAGCACGCCTCCATTACGCTTGCGCTGACGCTTTCCTCCACCTTTTTCAGCCTGCTGATCGGCATTCCGCTGGGGATCTGGAGCGCGCGGCGCGCAACGGCGGGCAGCGTG
>NZ_RCAA01000010.1:37169-53312 GCF_003628475.1 Enterobacter sp. R1(2018)
CGCCTTTGTGTATCTGATCCCGGCGACCATTCTCTTCGGGCTGGGACGGCCGCCGGGCATTTTCGCCACCATCTTATTTTCCATGCCGCCGGTGGTGCGCCTTACCGACCTCGGCATCCGCCAGGTGAACGCGGCGCGCATTGAGGCTGGCCTGGCTTTCGGCTGCACGCCCCGGCAGTTGCTATGGAAGGTGCAGCTTCCCGCCGCGCAGCCCGCCATCATGGCGGGCGTTAACCAGACTATTATGATGGCGATGTCGATGGTGATTATCGCCTCAATGGTCGGCGCCGGAGGGCTGGGTAATGACATTCTCAGCAGTATTCAGCAGCTTGATATCGGGCTTGGGCTACAAAGCGGGATCGTGGTGGTGCTGATGGCCATTCTCCTCGACAGATTGTCCGCAAGTTTTGCCCGCCAGCGTGGTGCAAGGGCATGAAAAAAGCTTTTCACTGATGGCCAAGCCCGCCAGCTATCACTGTAACCTGGCGTGCGACTACTGCTTTTATCTGCCAAAAGGTGAAACCCTGTTCAGGGAGCAGCCCCATGCCCGGCATATGTCCGATACGGTGCTGCGGCAGTTTATTCGCCGGTACATTGAAACCTCTCCCGGCGATGAGGTGACCTTCACCTGGCAGGGCGGCGAACCCACGCTCGCTGGGCTGGATTTTTACCGCCGCGCGCTGGAGCTACAGCGGCACTATGCCCGCGGCAAACGCATCGTAAACACTCTGCAGACCAACGGCGTCCTGCTTAACGACGAATGGGTGCGCTTTCTGGCGGAGCACCGTTTTCTGGTCGGCGTCTCCGTCGACGGGCCGCAGCATTTGTATGACGCCATGCGAAAGACCCATTCCGGCCGCAGCGTGTTCAGCAGCGTGACTGAAGGCGTCGCGCGCCTGCGCGAGGCGGGCGTGGAATTCAATCTGCTCGCCGTGGTGAATGAGCAAACGGCGCGCGCGCCTCTCGACGTATACCATTTTCTTACCCGTGAACTGGGCGCTAAATTCGTACAGTTTATTCCGGCAGTTGAGGTAACGCCCGGTCGCGAAGCCGCTGCGGAACGCTACGGAGAGATCATCGGCCTTGAGAATGACGCTGCGGCAACGGTTACGCCCTGGTCGGTCACGGGCGAGGCCTACGGCAGTTTTTTAATCGCGATTTTCAACGAATGGGTGCGGCACGATGTTGGCCGGGTGTTCGTGCAGATTTTCGATAACACGCTGGCGGCCTGGGCCGGGCAGACGCCGAGCCTGTGCGTGATGCGGTCCGGCTGCGGCGCATCGCTGGTGGTCGAGCAAAACGGGGATGTTTACAGCTGCGATCATTTTGTCTCGCCGGAGCACCGGCTCGGCAATATTCTCACCACGCCGCCAGATGTGCTGGCGGCCAGCCGACAGCAGCGGCAGTTCAGCGAGCGTAAAACCCCGCGTTCACCGCGCTGCCAGCAATGTGCATATCGCTTCGCCTGCCAGGGCGGCTGCCCGAAGCACCGCATCCTTTCCGAGGGAAAGCACCGGCAGAATTACCTGTGCAGCGGCTATCACGCCTTTTTCAGCCACGTGTCGCCTTATATGGAGTGGATGACCCGGCAGCTTGCGCAGCGTCGGCCTGCGGCGGGCATTATGCAGGCGGCGCCGTTTATCGCAGCGCAGCAGGCAACCGGCCGGTAAACGGGCTGAGCCGATGTCCTGTTCAGGTAAGGTCGTGCAGGTTTTTGTCCAGTGCGGGCGTCAGTTGCATATTATCGAACTGCACCGCCAGGCCACCACGCTCCGGCGTGCAGCACATCACGCCAACGAAACATTTTTCCCGTTCAGCAGGAAAGAAGGATAAGCGCAGAAGCGGCCATTGCTGACCGTCCGTTGAGTACTGCAGCCGCAGGCTGTCTTTTTTGCGGGTAAGCCTCATCCAGAACTCTTTTGCCTCACCGGGGAAAACGCCGGTTGCCCAGTCGGAATGGCCGAGCGTCAGCACGCTGCCGATCGCCGGCGCGTCGTCGTTAAATTCGATCCCGGCTTTTAACCAGTGCTTTTCATCAGCCATAAACATGATGCCGGCCTGATCGTAGAGCGTGGTGAAATCTGCTCTTACGCGAACCTGAAAGGTGAAATCGCCCGCCACTTCCCGCGCAAAGATGTGTCCCGAAAAACGCTCGAATCCGTACCAGGTCTTTTGCCAGAAATCTGTATTTGCGTCCGTCACCACGGACAGCACGTTCTTATCCAGCGACCAGCTCTGCGGCTCATTCAGCCAGCGATATTGCGTATCCATATTTTCCCTCAGTTAAAAAATCCGCGGGGCACGGACTGGCCGAAGCCGTCGCCGCTGTCGGTGCTGTTATCCCGTCGTCCTCTCGCTTCGAGCCTGTTCGCGCGGAGCTGTTCGCTTATCTCCCGGCGCTGCTCCTGGCTCATATACTCTTTGTTGTAATAGGGATCGGGATAAGGCATGCGGATGAAGGTTTCGCCCGCTTCCGCAGCGCTATGGCTGCGATGCCCGTCATAGCCTGAGCTATCGGACGAGGAGCAGGCGGTAATAAGGAGCGGGACAAGCAGTGCGACAGCGTATTTATAAGCCATAATTCTTCCTGAAACGGCACAGAACAACGGGCCAGAGAATCACCATTATCGCCCATCAGCATATTGATGCGGTGAATCACTATCTGAGAGTGCGTAGCGTATCACGAATAATTATTCGTGCTACGCCTGCCGCTGAACGCCGGAGAGAGACATGATTAAGCATCGTTTTTCCGCCCTGTTGCTGAGCGCGCTGCTGCTTAGCGCTGGAGCAACTGCGGCCCCAACGGATAACGTCATTAAACCCGTGCGCGGCACTATTGATACGGTGAATGACAATTCGGTACAAATTACCACCCGCCAGGGTGAAAAGCTCACAATCGGGCTGACCGATAAAACGAAGATCAACAGCGTCAGCCAGGCGAAAATGAGCGACATCAAGCCGGACAGCTTTATCGGCACCGCCGCTGAGCAACAGGCGGACGGCACGCTAAAAGCGCTGGAGGTTCATGTTTTTGATCCAAGCCTGCGCGGTTCCGGTGAAGGTTTTAATCCGTTTGAGTCCGCCAATGGTCAGGTAAACACCATGACCAACGGCACCGTCGGCAAACTGGTGAACAGCAACGGCCGCACGATGACGGTGAAGTATCACGACAAAGAAAAAACGATAGTCGTGCCGGATGACGTGCCGGTGGTGCTGATCGCTCCCGGCGACCGATCGCTGTTAAAGCCCGGCACAAAAGTAGTGCTGTTTGCGGTGAAAGACGATAAAGACCAGGTTGTGGCACGCGGCATTTCAGCGGGTAAAGATGGGCTGACGCCGCCGATGTAACCGCGCTGAAGACTGTTAAAGGCAGCGTTTGATCCACCCGCCTTTGGTGCGGCCTGAACATGTATTACTTAACGTACTTTATGATAACTTCACGCAGTTACAGCAGCGCAACCATGAGTTTCAGAACCTGAGTCATCAGTTCCATCCAGCCCATACGCGCTTATTTGTGGTAAAAACAAAAAACCTCGCCTCACCAGCGGGGTTTTTCGTTATCTGCGCTACGAACACATGTAATTAAACGGCCCGCGCTCGCACGGGCGCATCCAGGTATGGATCCTGTCTTCTTTAAAGGTGTACATGCCGCCAAAGAACGGATCGACGATCAGCCAGCCCGGCACGCCGAAGAAAATAATATTCCCGAAGGTGTACCAGTGGCTAAAACGGTACTCAAGCGGCATGCTCGCCGAGTAATAACCCTCCTGCTTTAACGTCAGCGTATAGGTCACTTTTCCGAAATAACTGCCGTCCGCTTTCTTAAGCGTAACGGGTTGCGGCGTGGTGCCCATTGCGGCGATTCGACCCGTGTTATCCGTAATCATAAAAGGAACGCCTGTCGGGTCACTGTCGACATAAATCGTCTCTTCGCCGTTACCTATAATGGCGGCGCAGCCCGTCAGCAAGAACGGTAATAAAAGCAGGAAAGTAAACTTTTTCATCCTGAGCACTCCTGTACACCCTGTATATAGCGACTAAGGGCGACACAGAAAGCTGTGAACTTTAGAGCGAAGTATTAAACACTCTTCGCCTTAAGAATGCCGTCAAGCTCATCTGATTATTTCACCTGTGCGTAAGATTACGCTCAAGAGTGGATAGCCGCGCTTAAATTAGACGAGCCACAAGCGTTTATGGAAGGTGATGTTGTAGACGTCTTGGGCGCAGAGGAAGGCGGAAGCTTGCATTTAAAAGCCTGCCTGTGCTGAGAAAAAGGAGCCCGGAAAATTTATCGCGTTCGTGTTGTGACTGATAACTTTTAGCTCCCGCTTTTTAACGCAGGTGCAGTTGAAAGAGCTTTTAAAGAAAGCCAGCTTTAGCCGTTTTCCTCTTTACTTGCAATGAGGGCATCCAGCCATAAACAGGAACGATGCCCTTAATCTCCTATTCAGTGAATCTCGTTCGTTGCTTCAGTGTTAAGCATTTTTTTGATGGAAAGTTTTCCTTTTTGGCTATCCATAAAAAGATGTACTTATTTTTTACTTAACTTTTTAACGGTGGACTCTATTTGTTTGATGCTCTTTGCTGGAGACGGTAAATTTTCTGGCATCGAACCTCCAGGCTCTTCAATCGTCAGCCTTACTTTTTACTTGCCAACATGCATACCGTAATAAGTGAATATCTTCTACTTCGTGTTGAGTACCAGAGCCAAGGACAACCATTTTGGTGGTTGCAACAAAATGCTCGGAAACCGTCTGCTGATTGGCTTCAAATGCCTGCACTGCTCGGGTAAGAACGTTTTGGAAATTTCTTTCTCTCTGGGGAAGAAAGCCAGGGCAAGGGCATGCAACTTTAATCAAGAGCACGCCCTAAGCCTTACTCAGTGAATCTCGTTCGTTGCTTCAGCGTTAATCATCATTAACCCGGCATCAGTCCGAATAAAACGCGGAGCCTTTAAATCCTCAGCCAGAATGCCAAACAGCTCGAATACTAGACCGGTGATATGTTTTTCCTGCACTGGCGACTGCTGGCCCTGTAAAAGCAGCATGGTTAACGCCGCACAGTATTCCCGCAGAGATTCTGAATCCGTTGTAAGCGGGCTGCGATAGTCATCTTCTTTCGCCAGGTCTGCCGTCAGGCGGTCAATCAGGTATTCGGGCAGCGGCGCTTTCAGCACAACCTTTAATGCTTCCAGCCCGGCATACAGACGACCGTACAGCGCCATGCGCTCGGTGTTGCTGTCGTTTTCGATAAGCGCATCGGCAAGGCTCTCGCAGCAGTCGAGCACCTGAAATAAATCCATCGTTACATTAATCGGGGTTTTTAACAGCGTGGCGATCGCGGGTTCAGTACCTGGTTGAGTGCACAGGATTTCGGAATGGGTGATTGTGGTACTATTCGTGTTAGCCATGGCGTTACTTCCTTTAACGTTGTGGTTAGACGTCTCGGTATGTGTTGCAGCACTACCGGGGCGTTGCTCTTTTCAGAGACGACATGATAAGGTGGCCTCCTATACAATCCAAATTAATAAATAGGTGGCCTCTTGTCAATCACTTCACGCGATAAAAAACCAAAAGGTGGTGGCCAATCCCCTCAATTCAAAATGCGTATTGACCCGGCATTGCGTGAGCAGTTGGATGTTGAAGCTTCTGAGCAAGGGATGAGCCTCGCGAACTGGTTTAAAAATCTTGCTCGCGAGGCTTTGAAGAGGAAAGGGATTGAGCCGAAGGGATAATTATAAATTTTTTAAATAGAAAATAGGAAATTTATATATGTTTATAGAGCCAGGTGAATATGGGATTGTTAAAGTTAAATATGGTGAATGTAAAGGCCGGATAGGACTTTACGATGACGATGAATATATTGTTCATGAAGGTTATGTTTTTATTGAAAACGAAGAATCCGATGAAGCTGAACGAGAGTTTTTAGAAAACTCTGATCATCTTGCAATCGTTTATTTTGGCGCATTCATATTAGCACCAGAGCATTATTGTATCCCTCATGATGCTTTAGAACATGTCACAATGAATGACTTAATGAAAAGAAAAGATGAATTATTCAATTTATGTGTGCCATATGATGAAAAAGGCCCAAAGGAATATGAAAAACTTTGTAGCTACTTTGCGGAGTTACATTTTGTTGAAACCACTTTATTAGAGAAAATAGTTGAGCAAAGATATATGAATAAACCGACTAAGTCTAAAATTTTTTATATCCCACTCATCATTAGATAAACCTTTTGCGAAGTTACTGTGTATGGATCTGGAGGCTCAAGGATATATACCTTGGCTTGATGAATGGGATATAAGGGTTGGTGAAAGTATCCCTGAAAGAATATCGTCTGGCTTGCAAGAGGCAGATTTTATTCTTGTTATTTTGTCAAGTAACTCTGTTGGATCAAAATGGGTAGAAAGAGAATGGCAAACAAAATATTGGTCAGAAATAGAAAAAGGTAAAATAGTCGTTCTTCCACTATTATTACAAGAGTGTGTCATTCCAGAATTATTAAGGACGAAAAAATATGCTGATTTTAGGTTTGATTTTAACAAAGGACTGAATGATTTGTTGTACGCACTTGAGCACTTATCAAAATAACTTTGGCGGAAGATCACAGGAGTCGAACCTGCCCGGCACCGCTGGCGGCACCAACTGGAGTTGAAGTCCAGCCGCCTCACCGGAGACGACGATCTTCCCAGCCTTCATTGCTACATGGAGGCGGGGCGGATTATACCGGGTTTTCTCCAACCGCCAAACAATGCTTTGCCCTTTCCCGGTAATACTTCTTCTACCCTTAGCCAAAGCAACCAATCTGTACATAAAACATACAATTTATTCTTTATGGAGTTTGTTCTGGCCTAACCACCGCAACCTTATCCTGGTTACAGGCTCGTTCAGCGCCAGCGCTATTCACCGTCAACCCGCCAGAAAAACAGACTGTTTCTCGTATCGTTATGTAGTAATTTACATAGCGCAATAACAAAACGGAGAAAAGTAACCTGATGAATTTATATATTTTCTATGTGGGCGGAAATGCCGGTAAGTCGAATATCGAAGTTCATGACATCCAGTTTGCCGCGGTGGAGAAACCCCATGATGCCATACCGCTTTTGCGGGAGGCGTGGTTTGGCGATAAGGACAAAATTCACCTGGACGGCTATGCGAAAATTTCATGGGCAGACGGCTACGACATCACGCTGTCTTCCCGGCCGTACACCGGCAGTAAGAAGCTCTATTTCGTCAATGCCGGCGGCTATCTGCCGCACACGCTTGCCGAGCTGCACGAATTTGATTTGTTCGTGGCAGAAAAAGCCGCCGAAGCGAAAGCCAAAGCTCTGAGAGTGTTGCTGAAAGACACTCAGCAGACGCACAAAGACAATCTGAAAGACGTTGACGATTGCCTGCTTCTTGAGAAGGTTGGCGGTTTTTATCTGCACCTGACTGAAAACCCTGACGGCAAACATTTCACCCCGGAATGGCAGGGATATCAGCCCATCGGCGGGTGAGTTTTGTCGGATGGCGCTGCGCTTATCCAACCAACATAACTGCCGTAGGTTTGAGGGTATTCTCCATCCCAAAAGCACAACCAAACGCCCTCAGCCAATCCAATAAGCAAAAAATTTTTATTTTCCTGACAATATTTTCATTGCTCATTCGTCTACCTCATCAGAAGTAATAATTAGCTAACTGGTGAGGAGTAAAAAGATGAGAGATTTTGATAGGCGTGGACATGGCCGGGATCGCGGTCACGGATTCGGCGGGCACCGGATGGCTAAGCCGCTGGTGATTGGCGTTGTGCTGGTTGCGGTGCTGGGCCTGCTGGTGATGTCCCTGTGGAACGCGCTGCTGCCTGCGGTTATCGGTGTAAAAAGCATCGGCTTCTGGCAGGCGCTGGGCCTGTTGGTGCTGTGTCGTATTCTGTTTGGCGGGCTGGGCTGGCGTCCGGGCATGTTCGGCAGAGGGCGTGAACGTCACCGCATGATGCATGAGCGCTGGATGCAGATGTCGCCGGAGGAGCGCGAGCAGTTCGTTCAGCAGCGTCGTGAAGGGTTCTGGCGTCACGGTTTCGGGCATTGCCGTCATGGCGACCCACGCGAGCGCTGTGGTGAAAACGAGCGCAGCCGCCAGAAGCCGGAAGACAACGCTCCGAAACCGACAGAAGCCGAGTGACGGCGATGAAGGCCGGGACGGCGGGAAACTCCCTTGTGATGTCGGCGCTCAACGCCTGCCGCTCCCGGCTGAAAGCCTTTATCGTCGGCCGCACGGCGGTAAAAGATGATGCGGAGGATATCCTGCAGGAAGTAACCTGGCAGCTGATGAGGGTGGAGCAACCGGTGGAGAACGTCGCCGCCTGGCTGTTTCGCGCCGCGCGCAATGAGATGACCGATCGGGCGCGCAAAAAGCGCGAGCTGCCGCTTTCTGACTACTATTCCGCCGACGAAGCGAGCTTCCTGCCGGAAGACGAACTGGCGGAAACCCTGTTCGGCGTACCGCAGTCTCCGGAGGAGGCATATCTGAGCGAGCTGCTGTGGGGTGAACTGGAGGACGCTCTGTCGGAGCTTCCTGCGGCGCAGCGCGAAGCGTTCGAAAAAACCGAACTCCAGGGCTACAGCTTTAAGGAACTGGCGGAAGAAACCGGCGTCAGCGTGCAGGCGCTGTTGTCCCGCAAGCACAAGGCCGTGCTTTACCTGCGAACCCGCCTGCGCAATCTTTATGATGCGCTGACGGAAGGCTAGGGGAACGGAAAATCCGCCGGCAAGTTAGGGTGGATAAGCGCAGGCGCCATCCACCGCTAACAGGCTCTAAAAATTATTCCCCTTCGCCCGGGAATAAGAACGGGTTAATTGAGCTTCGGGCAAAACCTTCCTGCTCCATACGCGCGTCCAGCACCAGCGAGGCTAAATCGTCCGCCACCGCCTCTACTTTGGCATCTTTTTCCTGATAGAGAAGCTTCAGGTAGGTGCCGCAGTCGCCGCAGCTTTCGGCCTTAATTGCCGACTGTTCGCTTTCCAGCGACCAGTAGTTCAGATCGCGGGTTTGCTCGCAGTTGCTGCACTTCACGCGCACCACGTGCCACTCGGTTTCGCACAGGTTGCAGTGGAGATAGCGCAGGCCATTGGTGGTGCCGATCTGCACGATGCCGGAAACGGGCATCGAACCGCAGACCGGGCAGAACTGGCGCTGTTCGCCGTATTCCGCCTTCGCCTTGCCCGGGATCAGGCTTGCCATCTGCGCCCAGTAAAGCGACAGCGCGGCCCAGATGAACGGGGCTTTGTCGCTGCTGACCTGCGCAAAATCCGCGTTGAACAGCGCGGTGGCCATCTCTTCGAGCTCCTGCGTCGAGGCTTTTTCCAGATTTTCGATAACCGCCAGCGCCTGGCCGCTCATTTCCGGCTTCAGCTCGGCGATCAGCGAATTGAGCAGGCGCTGCCAGTGCGCATCGCGCGGCAGTACGTGAATATCCAGCGGCGGCCTGCCGGTTTCGGCGGATTTTTGAATCAGCGCGGTTAAATCCATCTGCAGCGGATGGTCGTACAGCACCACTTCCTGCGCGTGCGCGATAAGCGCGGCAAAGCGCAGAAAATCACCCAAAGGATTGCTGGTGGCCAGTTCGCGCAGACGCTCTGCGCGGCGGTTGTAGAGATTTTTCAGCCGGGGAAACAATAACGGCGGAATCATCTCCGCCGTGCGTTTCTCGCTCTTATCCAGCTGATCTTGCGGGACTATGCGAATACTCATTCCGATTGTTTTTCCTCTTTCTGGCGAACTTCACGATACCATTTCGGATGGTGTTTTTTCGCCCAGGTCGTGGTGACCCAGCCTTCCACCATCGCGGTAATCGTGCCTTTCACCCAAAGTGCGGCGTAGATGTGGACCATAATAACCACAATTAACGCGACTGCGGCAAATGAATGCACCATCAGCGCTACGCGAATTACCGGGATTGAGAAAACAGGCGCGAAGTAAGGACGCCAGATCACCACGCCGCTTACCAGCAACAGCACCAGCAGAATAATCGCCGCCCAGAATACGCATTTCTGACCGAAGTTATAACGCCCGGTGTCGCCTACTTCCTCGTTGACGACGATCTTACGAATATTCTTCGCCCAAAAGATATCATCCCGATTGATTAGGTTATGGTGCCAGTAACGGAAAAACATAATGATAAACGAGGCGAACATCACCACGCCGACGAACGGGTGGAGGATGCGCGCCAGCTGCGGCGTGCCGAGAATATGCATCAGCCAGTTGAAGGACGGGAAGAAGAAGCCCAGCCCGCTCACCGCCGCCAGCACGAAGCAGAAGGCGGTGATCCAGTGGTTGATGCGTTCAGGCGCGCTGTAGCGCTGAATGGTCACTTGTTTTTTCATGGTTTGCGCACCTCGTCATCGTCATGGTGCAGGTTATCGTCATCGATTTCGGCACGGTTCGGGCCGACCCCAACATAGTGGAATACGCTGGCGGCGAAGGTCGCTGCAAAGCCGATAGCGGCCAGCGGCTTCCACACGCCTTTCCAGAATTTCACCGTTGGGCTGATGGACGGGTTCTCCGGCAGGCCGTGATACAGCGTTGGCTTGTCCGCGTGATGCAGCACGTACATCACGTGCGTGCCGCCTACACCGGCCGGATCGTACAGCCCGGCGTTGTCGTACCCACGGGTTTTCAACTCCGCCACGCGCTCGCCCGCGAGGGTTTTCATATCGTCTTTTGAGCCGAAATGAATCGCCCCGGTTGGGCAGGTTTTCACGCACGCAGGCTCCTGGCCGACGGTTACGCGGTCCACGCACAGGGTGCATTTGTAGACGCGGTTGTCCTCCGGGTTCAGGCGCGGCACGTCAAACGGGCAGCCCGCAATACAGTAGCCGCAGCCAATGCACTGTTCGGACTGGAAGTCGACGATGCCGTTGGCATACTGAATGATCGCGCCTTCTGAAGGGCAGGCCTTCAGGCAGCCCGGATCCGCGCAGTGCATGCAGCCGTCCTTGCGGATGAGCCATTCCAGTTT
The DNA here is from genome assembly GCF_003628475.1 of Enterobacter sp. R1(2018). Taxonomy (GTDB): domain Bacteria; phylum Pseudomonadota; class Gammaproteobacteria; order Enterobacterales; family Enterobacteriaceae; genus Dryocola. The sequence continues at coordinate 48,172 of NZ_RCAA01000010.1, forward strand.
GTCGTTCTGCTCCACTTCCGAGAAGCGCATCACCGTCCATGACTTGGCGGTTAAGTCCGCCGGGTTGTCGTACACCCCGACGTTGTGTCCCACCTCCTCGCCAATGTCGTTCCACTCCGAACCCGCCACCTGGCAGGCCTTACAGCCGATACAGGTGGTGACGTCGATAAGCTTCGCCACTTCTGCCTGATGATCCCGCGCCTGCGGCGCGGGGGTGAAGCCGTTGGTGGCGGAACGACGGATGATGTCCTGAGATTGATAAGCCATAATTCGTCTCCGTTACACCTTTTCCACATTGACCAGGAACGCCTTAAATTCCGGCGTTTGCGTGTTTGCGTCGCCGACAAACGGCGTCAGGGTGTTGGCGATAAAGCCTTTCTTCGCCACGCCCTCGTAGCCCCAGTGGATCGGGATGCCGATGGTGTCCACTTTTTTGCCGTCGACATCAAGCTGACGAATACGCTTGGTCACCACCGCCTTGGCCTTGATAAAGCCGCGGTTGGAGGAGACTTTCACCGTATCGCCCTGAACAATGCCGAGGGAGTTGGCGAGCTTTTCACCAATCTCGACAAACTGCTCCGGCTGCGCGATGGCGTTTAACAGCGCGTGCTTGGTCCAGTAGTGGAAATGCTCCGTCAGACGATAGGTGGTGCCGACGTACGGGAACTTATCGTGCTTGCCCATCGTTTCCAGGTCGCCCTTAAAGACGCGGGCCGCCGGGTTGGAAACCACGTTCGGGTGCAGCGGGTTGGTGCCGAGCGGCGTTTCAAACGGCTCATAGTGTTCCGGGAACGGCCCTTCCGCCATTTTATCGATGGCAAACAGACGGCCTAAGCCCTCCGGCTGCATGATAAACGGCCCGACGTCGCTGCCCGGCGCGGCGGTGCTGTAATCCGGCACGTCCACGCCGCCCCACTTCGCGCCGTCCCAGGAGATCAGGCGGCGTTTTTCATCCCAGGGTTTACCCTGCGGATCGGCGGAGGCGCGGTTGTACAGAATGCGGCGGTTAAGCGGCCACGCCCCTGCCCAGGCCAGGGTGTTGCCGAGGCCGGATGGATCGGCGTTATCGCGACGCGCCATCTGGTTGCCTTCCGGCGTCCAGCTGCCGGCGAAAATCCAGCAGCCGCTTGCGGTGGTGCCGTCATCGCGCAGCTGGGCGAACGAGCTGAGCTGCTGGCCTTTTTTCACCAGCACGTCGCCGGTTGCCGGGTCGGTAACATCCGCCAGCGCCTTGCCGTTGCTCTCCATGGCCACCTCTTCCGGCGCCGGGTTATCCGGCGTCAGGTAGTTCCAGGTCATGTTCAGCACCTGCTCAGGCACCGCGCCGCCCTCGCGCAGATACATATGGCGCAGACGGGTAAAGATACCCGAGAGGATTTCGCCATCGTTCAGCGCTTCTCCCGGGCCGTCCGCGCCCTTCCAGTGCCACTGCAGCCAGCGCCCGGAGTTAACGATGGAACCGTTCTCCTCGGCGAAGCAGGTCGACGGCAGGCGGAACACCTCGGTCTGGATTTGCGACGGATCGACATCGTTCATCTCACCGTGGTTTTGCCAGAAGTTCGAGGTTTCGGTGTTCAGCGGATCGATGGTCACGAGGAATTTCAGCTTCGACAGTGACGCAATGACCTTATTTTTGTTCGGGAAGGAGGCGACAGGGTTAAAGCCCTGGCACAGATAGCCGTTCACCTTGCCCTGGTTCATCATCTCGAAGTATTGCAGTACGTCGTACGGCTTGTCCCACTTCGGCAGCCAGTCATAGCCCCAGCTGTTTTCCGCGGTAGCCTTATCGCCGTAGAAGGCTTTCATCATCGAAATGAAGAATTTCGGGTAGTTGCTCCAGTAGTTGACCTGGCCTGCCAGCAGCGGTTTTGGCGTGTTGGCGGCAAGATAAGTCTGGATATCGGTTTGTTTTTCACTCGGCAGGTTCATATAGCCCGGCAGGCTGGTGGACAGCAGGCCGAGGTCGGTCAGACCCTGAATGTTGGAGTGGCCGCGCAGGGCGTTTACGCCGCCGCCTGCCATGCCCATATTGCCGAGCAGCAGCTGGATCATCGCCATGGTGCGGATGTTCTGCGCGCCCACGGAGTGCTGCGTCCAGCCCAGCGCGTAGAGGAACGACGCCGTTTTGTCTTTTACGCTGGTTTCGGCAATGTATTCACAAACTTTCAGGAAATCGTCTTTTGGCGTACCGCAAATATTGGAAACCACGTCCGGCGTATAGCGGGAAACGTGCTCTTTGAGCAGGTTCCACACGCAGCGCGGGTGCTGGAGCGTCAGATCGCGTTTGGCGAAGCCCTGCTCGTCCAGCTCGTAATTCCAGGTGGTTTTGTCGTACTTGCGGGCTTCCGCGTCGTAGCCGGAGAACAGCCCTTCGTCGAAGCTGTAGTCCTCGCGCACGATCAGATTGGCGTTGGTGTAGGCCTCAACGTATTCGCGGTTGAATTTGTTGTTGTTGATCAGGTACAGCAGCACGCCTGACAGGAAGGCGATGTCAGTACCGGAACGAATCGGGGTGTAGAAATCCGCAACCGATGCGGTTCGCGTAAAGCGAGGATCGATAACAATCAGCTTCGCGCCGTTGTGAATTTTGGCTTCCATCGCCCAGCGGAATCCTACCGGATGCGCTTCCGCGGCGTTGCCGCCCATCACGATCAGCAGATTGGCGTTCTTAATATCAACCCAGTGGTTGGTCATCGCACCGCGACCAAATGTTGGAGCAAGACTTGCTACCGTTGGTCCGTGTCAGACGCGCGCCTGGTTATCCACGGCTAGCATGCCCAGCGCGCGGGTAAATTTCTGGGTTAAATAGCCGGTTTCATTACTGGATGCGGAGGCGCACAGCATGCCGGTGGAAAGCCAGCGGTTGACCGTCGCGCCCTGGTCGTTCTGCGCGATAAAATTGGCGTCGCGGTCTTCTTTCATCAGCTTCGCGATACGGTCAAAGGCCGTTTCCCAGCTGATTTGTTCCCACTTATCCGAGCCGGGTGCGCGGTAAGACGGGAATTTAAGACGGCTTTCGCTGTGGATGAAATCCACAAGGCCTGCGCCTTTAGGGCAGAGTGCGCCGCGGTTTACCGGATGGTCCGGGTCGCCTTCAATATGGAAGATTGATGCTTTGGCATTTTTCGCGCCGTCGCCGAGGCTATACATCAATAGCCCGCAACCAACGGAACAGTATGTGCAGGTATTACGGGTTTCACGGGTGCGCAGCAGTTTATATTGCCGTGTTTCCGCAAGCGCAACGCCTGGGGCAAAACCCAGCGCCGCTGCCGTGGTGCCTGCCATACCGCCAGCACAGATCTTAAAGAACTGCCTTCTGCTGACCTGCATGGATTGCTCCTGTTTCGACATTTTTCACATGACTTTTAGGTTTAATTTTGCGGTGTTTGCCGCAAAGGTTCACAATCGAACCCTGAACTGGTTATTACCCTCCTTCCCGGAGGGTTAGCCTCTGAAGAATACCACATTGGTATTAAGGCTGTTCTTATCTGGTTAACGCAAAGTGAATAAAACCGACCAAAATCACGAAAAAATTGTGACAAGCATCCCAGGATTACGTTCTGCTGAATTATGGCGGCGCGGATCTCTGGAAAGCGTGAAAACGGACTGGATAGCCGAAGAAGTCCCGGTTGCGCTGGTTTACAACGGCATTTCCCACGTCGTGATGATGGCTTCGCCGCTCGATCTTGAACTTTTTGCCATCGGCTTTTCCTTATCCGAAGGGATTATTGAAACCCCGGCAGATATCTACGGAATGGATGTCGTAAAAGCCTGTAACGGTGTGGAAGTGCAGATTGAGCTTTCCAGCCGCCGCTTTATGGGCCTGAAAGAGCGCCGCCGCTCGCTTGCCGGGCGCACTGGCTGCGGCGTGTGCGGCGTTGAACAGCTCAACGATGTGGACCGCCCGCTATCGCCTTTGCCGTTTACCCAAGCCTTTGATCTGAACGCGCTTGATGCCGCGCTGGGCCAGATGCGCAGCTATCAGCCGATTGGCGAGCTGACCGGCTGCACCCACGTCGCGCTGTGGCTAAACGAGCAGGGCGAGATTATGACCGGCAAAGAAGATATTGGCCGCCATGTGGCGCTCGACAAAATGCTGGGCGCCCGCGCGCGGCAAAGCTGGCACGCAGGGGTCGCGCTGGTTTCCAGCCGCGCCAGCTATGAAATGGTGCAAAAATCCGCCCAGTGCGGCATAGAGATTTTAATCGCCGTATCCGCGGCCACCACGCTTGCGGTAGAGGTCGCTCAGCGCTGCAACTTAACGCTGGTGGGCTTCAGCCGCCCCGGTCGCGCTACTGTTTATACGCATCCGGGACGGCTGATATAGCCTTATCACATTCACTCCCCGGCCACGGCGCTTATACCTTTTAAACCCATCGCCCGTTAAGAAGGCCTTTCCATTCCTGCCGTCAGCCGCGCCCTGACGGCTATGGCGATGGATCGCTGGAAACCAGCGTTATTAAATACCGCGTCGCGGCTATCCTGCCCTTATTTTTGCATCTTTGAATTAATGCCTTTCCCTTCTGTGCGTAAAAAAATGCGTGAATAGTCACATTTTTGAAAGGCCGATCTTTCCCATTAAAGCCGCGGACGCGACAACAGATCTTATTTCCTAAATATCTAAATTAATTAACTGAAATATATGGCGTTTTTTTGATTTCCCTTCGGGCTTTATTAGCTGTTGATATGTGATTTCAATCACAAATTTCATTCATAAAATACCCTTGTCAATAGTGCCTGCCGCCTGATGAATACCGTTTTTGTGACATCGCTTGCAAATTTAAGGCTTGTTTAAAGGGAAAAATGTCTGCAAGGAAAATAAACGAGGCGATGGTCATGAGAATCGGCATGGTAATTAGCGGCGGCGATGTCACGGGAATAAATAACTTCGTTTTTCAGGTTTCCAGACTGGCTCAGGCGGAAATTGTCTTGTTTAACGGCGGTATTCCAGGGCTGTTGCAGAATAAACACCAGGCTATTTCCCTGCGCGACCTGGTGGATTTTTCCATTGCCTCTATCCCAATCATGTCCTCAGGGCGAACTAACCGTAAATTAACGGGCGGCGAATATGAAACTATCGCAAAGCAGCTAAAAGCCCTGCACATTGATGTGCTTATTATGGCGGGCGGCGATGGCTCTTT
>NZ_RCAA01000010.1:53402-64118 GCF_003628475.1 Enterobacter sp. R1(2018)
GCGTTAACTGTTTCGGCGTGGGCATGACTATCGACAACGACGTTTACGGCAGCGATTACACCATCGGCTTTTCTACCGCCTGCGAACAGGTTATTAAAGAAGTTGCCAAGCTGCGTAATACGGGACGCGCGCTGCCGGGCCGTGTTTTTATGGTGGAATTGCTGGGCGGCTACTGCGGTGAATTAACGCTGCAGTCCGCGATTAAAAGCAATGCTGACTTTGCCCTGTTTCCGGAATGCCAGCAGGAATTAAGCGAGCTGGCGAACAATATTAGCGCACGGCTTGAGACGCAAAATAGCGTCGTCATACTTTGCTCCGAAGGTTATACCAAAGAATATTCCCCCGGTTTTCAGGGGGCGATAGATACCATGATTAAACAGCTCGAACCAAAAATTGGCGTGCGTATTCGCAAGTCGATTATTGGTTACAGCCTGCGTAACGGCGACCCAACCTGTGAGGAAATCTATCAGGGCACCATTATGGCAGGCGAAGTCGTACGTTGTATCCAGTCAGGCATGAGAAATAAAGCAATTATTATTAATTCGAGTAACAAACCGATCCCTATAGATTTAATCAGTATGCAAAAACGCCTCGTCGACACCGAAGGGCACCATTATAAATTAGCGAAGCAGCTCAATATTATTTGAGGAGATTTTCAATGCTTAAAATTCTTTGTGTATGTGGCTGCGGTTTAGGTTCCAGTTTTGCTATCGAAATGACAGCGAAAGCGGTGCTTAAAAAATTAGAAATCCCGGCGGAAATAGATCACACCACGGTTTCCGAAGCGGGCGCCTTTAAATCTGACATTATATTAACCCAAAAGACCTTCGCGGATATTTTAACAGCCGACGCCAGCGAAGAAGAAATTAAACGGGTGATTGTGTTGCATAAGCTCACCGATAAAGACGAAATCGAAAAAAAGATTGTCGCCTTTTTAAAAGCCCGCAATGTGAAGGTATTCGACCATGAATAGCATCATTAACTTTATTGTTAAAGACCTGCTGGGACAGGCGTCAATACTGATTGCCTTTATCGCCATGCTGGGTCTTTTACTGCAAAAAAAATCGAAGGGCAAAGTAGCGGAGGGGACTTTTAAAACGCTGCTGGGCTTTTTAATCATGATGGCGGGGATCAACATTATTGTTGATACGCTCACTTTCCTGAACGACATCTTTACCCACGGCTTTGGCATGAAGGGCTACATCACCGACGTGGCGGCCATTGCGGGACTGGCAAACCGCGAGCTGGGTTCCGAAGTCGCGCTCACCTTGATGGTGATATTTATCGTTAACATCATCATCGCCCGCATCACGCCGTTTAAGTACATCTTCCTTACCGGACAGGCGCTGCTGTGGATGGCGACCATCGGCGCGGTTATCGGCTATAAAGCCGGGCTGACCGGGCTGCCGTTGATTCTGACCGGCGGCATTTTCGGCGGCATTATGGCGGTACTGATGCCAGCGCTCGCCCAGCCGGTGGTGCGCCGTATTACCGGCTCCGATGACGTTGCGCTGGGCCACTTCTGCACCATCGGCTATCTGGTGCAGGCGGCGGTGGCGAAGGTGGTGGGCAAAGGCTCGAAATCCACCGAAGACCTGGTGCTGCCGGATAACTTTAAATTCCTGCAGGATACCTACCTCTCGATGGCGGTGGTGATGATTCCGATGTACCTCATCCCGGCGCTGGCGGCAGGGCCTGGCTATATCGCTCAGTACGCCAACGGCGTGAATTACCTGATGTTTGCCTTTATGCAGGCCATTCAGTTTGTCGCCGGGGTGTTCGTACTTTACAGCGGCGTACGCCTGCTGCTTAACGAACTGGTGCCCGCGTTCCGCGGCATCGCGATGCGCATCGTGCCCGATGCCAAACCTGCGCTGGACTGCCCGGTGCTCTTCCCTTACGCCCCGAACGCCGTGATTGTCGGCTTCCTTGCCACTACCGCAGGCTCCATCATCGGCATGATTGTCTTCCCGATGTTTGGCCTGGCGATGATCCTGCCCGGCCTGTTGACCAACTTCTTTGCCGGCGGCACCGCAGGGATTTTTGGTAACGCGATGGGCGGCAGGCGCGGCGCGATTATCGGCGGCGTGGTACACGGCCTGTTTATCACCTTCCTGCCCGCAATCCTTGTACCGATGCTCGAAAGCTACGGCTTTACCGGCGTGACCTTCAGCGATTCCGATGTCATCAGCAGCGGTCTGATTTTAGGACACGTCTTCCAGAATAACTGGACGTTCGTCGGCGTATTCATCCTGTTCGTGGCGCTTATCGCCTGGTTCGTAAATGGCAAATCAACCAAACCTCAAGAGGAAAAAGCACATGAGTCTGTATAACTTCCCGGCGTTATTGCAGGTGGCAAAAGAACGCAATTTTAAAGCGGTAGGATCTTTTAATTTGCATTGCCTGGAAATGCTGCCTGCTTATTTTAAAGCGGCCAAAGCCACCAACAGCCCGTTAATGATTCAGATTTCAACCGGGACGGCGGAATATTTAGGTTACCGCCTGCTGGTGGACGCCATTCGTTCTTTATCCGCAAGCCAACAAATACCGACCTGTTTGCATCTGGATCACTGCTCGGATATTGAATCCATTAAAACGGCGATCGACGCCGGCTTTAGTTCGGTCATGTATGACGGCTCGCACCTGGCGCTGGCCGAGAATATCGCCAATACCCGTAAGGTGATTGATATTGCCCGTCCGCATAACGTTTCCGTAGAGGCCGAACTGGGGGCGATTGGCGGCTCGGAAGACGGCAAGGCGGTGGCGATGGAAGACATTTGCTTTACCACCACGGAAGACGCCAAACGTTTTGTGGATGAAACCGGGGTGGATATGCTGGCGGTATCCGTTGGCACGGTGCACGGTCTGTATACCGGCAAGGCAAATATCCAGCATCAGCGCCTGGCGGAGATCAGCGAGGTTACTAAAACGCCGCTGGTGCTGCACGGCGGCACCGGCGTCAGCGATGAAGACATGCGCCGTGCCGTAGCGGAAGGCATCGACAAAGTGAACGTCGGCACCGAAATGAACGTGCAATGGGTCGGCCGCTGCAAAGAAACCTTCGGCAAAGGCAAAGTAAACGACAGCGTGCGCAAATTTTTAATTCCGGCAAATGATGCGGTAGCTGCGGTATTAGCCGAAAAGATCGCATTATTTAAATAACCACAGCGTTATCCTTTACTCTTCAATGTAACCCTGGTTGCGCGGCAATCGTCGGGGCGGGAGATAGCTATGTTTGGATCTTTAAAACGACTTTTTCACAAAGATAATTCAGATAGCGTGCAATATGATATTCAGGCCGCACAACTTGATGCTGAATTAACGGCGCTGGAAAATACGCTGATGGAAAATCCCTCTAATGGTGAAACACAGAAGGCTTTAATGCTGCGCTATAACCAGGCGTTACAGGTCTATGCGAAGAGTAAAACGCACCGCCAGCAGATCGATAATTTATTTGTCAGAATTGATGAATTGCGAAATACCATTCGCAGGACTATTTAAGGAGCCGTTATGGCCATTAAAGAGTTATTAATTGAAGCACAGGCGATTCAGGTCGGCGTGCGTGAAACGGACTGGCAGAAGGTGATTCAACTGGCGGCTCAGCCGCTGGTCGATAACGGTTATATTTTGCCTTCCTATTACCAGGCGGTCATTAATAACACTCTGGAGCATGGCGCCTATTACGTTTTTGAAGAGGGCATCGCCATGCCCCATGCCCGCCCGGAATGCGGGGTGATTAAAAATTGTTTTAGTCTGGTTTTGCTTGCTGAGCCGATTATGTTTGCCGATAGCGACAAGGCCGATATCGTCATTATGTTCGCGGCCCGTGACAGCAACGGCCACATCGAAGAGGGTATTCGCGCCATCGTGAATCTGTTAGGTGATAACGACGTGATGGCCAGGCTGCGCCTGGCAAAAGCTAAGGAAGAGGTGATCGCAATATTATGAGCCAGAATTCGCGAACACAGGGCAAAACGGTGGTGCTGGTGAACGGCGTCCCGGCCTCGGGTAAAAGCACCGTCGCCCGTCTGTTGTCCGAACATTTTGCGCTGCCGGTGCTGGCAATCGACGGTATTAAAGAACCCTTTATGGCGCAGTTCGAAGAGATAGACAGGTCTTTCAACCGGCGCCTGGGCTGCGCGGCCTACGAGGTGATTTGGTCGATAGTGGCGGACAGCCCCCCTCAGTGCGTCTTTCTTATCGATGCCTGGTTCGGCTTCCAGCCAAAAGAAACGCTTGAACGCTATCTCGAACAGGCGAATATCTCGCGGGTACTGGAAGTGTGGAACCGGATCCCCGGAAGCCTTGCGGCGTCCCGCTATGCGCAACGGTTTGATATAAGATGCCCCGGCCATCCCGGAGAAGAGTATTTGCCGGAGCTGCAGCAGCTTGCGGATAGCGCCCAGCCCATGGCGCTGGGGCCGGTTTATACCCTGGACCAGAGCAGCCCGCTGGATACGCAAAGCCTGCTGAAATGGCTGGAGGATAAGCTACAAATCCCCCAGCGCGCGCTGCGCACCGCCTGACCATCTAATCGGGGGTTAATCCCCCCTTAGTCCAAATCATTTAGCCAATCACACTCTACTTTTATTCCATTCTGCCGATAACTTATACAGGGCACCTGAAAAGCAGGGCGACACGACCCGCCGGGTTATCATTCGAGGTTAAAATGGATAGTTTTCAGAAAGACATTGATGAGAGGTCTAACCTCGCGTTATCCAACAAATTTGAGCTGCTGCTGTTCCGGTTAGGGAAAGGCCAGCACGCCGATAAATCTGAGCTATACGGCATCAACGTTTTTAAACTGCGCGAAATTATGCCGATGCCAAAAATCAACCGCGCGGCGGGCATGGAATCGCCGTTGCTGGGTATGGCGAATATTCGCGACCAGATTATCCCCGTTATCGATTTGCCAGCCGTGACCGGCTGCACGCCGCAAACCGGCCTGAATCTGTTACTGATCACCGAATATGCCCGTAGTACCCAGGCCTTTGCGGTGGAGTCCGTTGAAAACATTATTCGTCTGGACTGGAGCCAGGTTCACGCCGCCGAATCGGGCGTGAGCAGCCGCAATATCACCAGCATCGCCTCGCTGGACAGCGACGAATACAAAGGCGATCTGGCACTGGTGCTCGACGTTGAACAGATTCTTTATGACATTATCCCTTCCGGACGCGATGTGGATGTCACGGCCATCGAAGAGAAAACCTACACCCTGAAACCGGGCGCGGTGGCGATTGTGGCGGAAGATTCAAAGGTTGCCCGCTCAATGCTGGAGCAGGGCCTGAAAGGCATGGGCATTCCGGCGATTATGCATTCCACGGGCCTTGAGGCCTGGGAGAAAATCAAAGCTATCGCTGAGGAAGCCAAAGCCGCAGGGCAGCCGATTAGCGACCGCATTGGTATGGTGTTAACCGATATAGAAATGCCGGAAATGGACGGCTTTACCCTGACGCGCAACATTAAAACCGATGCGACGTTAAAGCAGATCCCCGTTGTGATTCACTCTTCCCTGTCAGGCAGCGCCAACGAAGATCACGTCCGCAAAGTGGGCGCGAACGGCTACGTGGCGAAATTCGACGTGAAAGAGCTTTCGGCGGTAATTCATAAAGCGCTTGAAGATGTGGCGCTAAATTAATTTTCAAATAATAGCGGAAGACGTTACGGCTTCCGCTATTATTAGGGACCATTCATAGATTCAAAAATTTTTAGCTCTTGACAAAAATAGCTATAAAGCTGAGGTGACAGACACAACTCGAATTTTCTGCGGATTATATATGTTAATAGTTAATAATTTTCCCGGATTAAACGAATTGCCATTTTTAAACTGTCATTTTTATTCCGACTGAACATTTAACCTCAATTCCAAACACATCTCTGATTGCTCATTTACGCACCAGCATAAAATGCTTACACTTTGCTGACGGACTTAATTAAACCAGCAAGGAACAGCTATGTATTACAGCAATGAAGTCATCGGTTATTTACAGTCCAATAAAATCCTCGCACTAAAGCTCGATCGCGCATTAGCGGGTATCGGAAAGGCTGTCTCAAATCAGATTGAAACGATTGGGTCAGGTGCAAAACGCGCGCTGTATTACTCGTCCTGCTTTACTGATGAGTATCAGGATGTCTGCCAGCAGCAGAAAATCGAAGATATTCGATTCAGAGATGCAGGTTATCGTCTTCTTCGGTACGGCGATATTGTTTATGATATGTTAAAAATCTACTTTGAGGAATTGCTTAAATATAAAACATCGGAGCAGCTGGAAAACATTAAGCAAATGCTTATGGCCGTTAATGTCCATATTGCCGCCAGCGTTCTTACTAATGCTGGTTTTGTTTTGGCGATCGCCAACGTCGTGCGTACGGGGTTAAACCTGAGTATAGAGATAAGTGCCCTTGCTGGTCGCTGGGCTTCCAGGGGGATCACGGCAGTTGGCGTCTATGGCGTCGTTCAGAAAGCAGCGGATAGCGCCCATCGCCTTCATTTTACTTATCCAGCTTACTATGCTGCGTTATATGCTCATGAATTAGAAATGATGTACTTCCTGGTAGAACCCCTATTTGAGCGGGCCGGCGCGTTTAAAGCGCAATGGGCATCGGATGGTGACATTGCGGACATCATCATCAGGATGGTTCGATAAAACATGATGAATTTTATCAAAAGGATTTTTAAGCGATTGGTTAAATCATTGTTTTCGATGTGCGGCCCCGCATTGCTAACAATCATATTTGCATTACTACAGGCTCATTTCTTTCCAGGGAGCCCAGTATGGCCTATAGGTGTTTTCTTCATCTTAATAATGATTACTTTTGGTCGTTGCGTGAAATGGTAATAGGGTTTAAGCACGCCGGAATGCTTAAATCACAGCAGGCAGACATCATCACCAGGATGGTTAGGTAATCATGATGAATCTTATCAAAAGGTTTTTTAGGCGGATGTTTAGGTCATTGGTTTCATATTATGGCCCTACCGTACTAACAATCATATTCGCATTAGTACATGGTTTTTTATTCCCTGAGAGTCCAATCTGGCTTATACCTGTATTCTTCGTATTTGTGATAGTTATTTTTTATCGCTATGCGAAATGGTAATTTTGTTTGTGCGCGCCGAATCGCTTAAAGCTCATAGGGCATCAGACAAAGGCATAGCAGATATCATCATCAGGATGATTAGGTAACGATGAATGAGATATATTAAAAAAATGTTGCTGTGGCTTTGGCGTCAATTATTTTCGCTTTATGGCCCACCGCTTTGTATCATTATATTCGCAGTACTACAGGGATACTTTTTTCCTGCCGGTCCCATCTGGCCTGTGGGTTTGTTCGCTATATTCATCGTGTTTATATTTGCCCGTTACGTGAAATGATAATTGTCTGCAAATTACTACTATTTGGAATTAATTTATAAGGAAATTTTATGTCTACCCCCGCACATTTATGGCTTGAAGATGAAAACGGTTCACCTGTTGTTGGCAGCTGTTTAATGCCGCTGCGTTCAGGCTCCATCGAATTAATATCATTTTCCCACGGTGTAACTATTCCCGTGGATCCGAGTTGGGGAAAACTCACCGGCACGCGGGTTCATCGCCCTATTGTGATAGTGAAAGAATTTGACCAGACAACGCCCGTACTGTATCGCGCCGTATGTGAAGGGCGTACGCTGAAAAAAAGCCACAATTAAGATGTACCGCATTGTTGAATCCGGCATCGAGTCTGAGTATTTCAATATCATTCTGGAAAACGTCAAAATTACGACGGTTTCGCCCTATCTTGCCCCCAACGGCATGAGCAGCACGCACCTGGAAACGCTCGAATTACGTTATGAGGCGATAACCTGGAAGTACACGGAAGGAAACATTAACTATCGCGATACATGGAACGATCGCTGCACTGCCTGACGCTTGTGCACCGCACTGACGATGTAAATCTGTTCCCGGGCTGAATGGGCCAGGTTATCCCTTTTTAAGCTCATCCCGTATCATCGCCCGGGAATAACGCATAAGAATAAATATAGCCCTGAGCAAAGAGAAAAAAATCGCTAATATTCCAGTAACCTGGTTTTGTTTGCCTGGGTTATCCGCCGTCGGAAATGTTGTCCTCCTCATAATCGGAGGAGGACAAATTGCCGGCTAGGCTAAATAAAACACCTCTTTAAGCTCCTCGCTCACCGGGCTGTTATCCGGGTTGCCCGGCATGATGTCGCTCATATGCTTCCACCATCTCTGGCAGACTTCCGTCTGGGCGACGGCTTTCCAGCGGGATTCGGATTCAATCTCTACGCTGGCAAAAAGAAGATTGCGCCCGGCATCAAGATAAATAGCGTAGTGATGAGCACCGTGCTGTTTAAGTACTTCCTCCAGCTCCGGCCAAATCGGCGTATGGCGGCGCTGATATTCTTCATGTGCATCGGGATTTACCTGCATCACAAAAGCTTTGCGGATCATAGCGCCTCCAGATAAAGCTCGCGCACCTCTTCACGGCTGGCCGTGCGGGGATTACAGGGCGCGCAGGGGTCGGCCAGCGCTTTATCCAGCCAGCCTTCGATATCCGACTTCTTCACGCCGAGCTGGCTGAAGCCGGAAGGAATGCCGACGCGGGTGGACAAGGCGCGGATCGCTTCGATCGCTTTCTGGCTCGCCCGATCTTCGCTCATGTTCTGAGTATCCACGCCCATCGCGGCGGCCACTCTGGCAAAGCGCGCCACGGCCTGTGGACGGTTAAAGGCTTCGATTACCGGCAGCAGGATGGCGTTGCATACGCCGTGCGGCAGGTTGTGCGTCGCCCCCGGCTGATGCGCCAGCGCATGCACCAGGCCCAGCCCGGCGCTGTTAAACGCCATGCCTGCCAGATACTGGCCAAACGCCATTTGCTCGCGGGCTTCCAGGTTACGTCCGTCCTCCACCGCTTTTGGCAGCCACCGGCCGATCAGGCGAATCGCCTCCAGCGCGTTGGCGTCGGTTAGCGGATGCGCGCCCACGGAAACGTAGGCTTCAATGGCGTGGGTCAGGGCATCCATGCCGGTTGCCGCCGTCACGCTTGCCGGGATGTCCAGCATAACGCTGGCGTCGTCCACGGCGATGTCAGGGATGATGTTCGGGTCGATAATGACTTCTTTCACCTGGCGCTGCGAATCGATGATTACCGCGTTGCTGGTCATCTCGGCGGCGGTGCCCGCGGTGGTGTTAATCGCCACTAACGGCACGCCTGCGTTGACAACTTTGCCGACGCCGGCATAGGTGGTTGACGGGCCCGGGTTGGCGGTCAGGATTTTGATCGCTTTGGCGGTGTCGATTGGGCTGCCGCCGCCGAAAGCGATAATGTAGTGACACTCTGCCGTCTGATAAGCGGCAAAGCCTTTTTGTACCAGTTCTTCTGTCGGATTCGGATACACCTCGTCGAAGAGTTCATAAGTGAGCCGGTGGGCGTCCAGCGCGCTGAACAGGCTGTCGAGCAGGCCCATTTTCACCAGCTGGCCGTCGGTGACGACCAGCGCTTTGCCCCAGTTTTTCCCCGCGATCAGCTTAACCATATCGCCGATCGCCCCCGCGCCGTGAAGGCTGATTTTTGGTAAGGCCAACATAAAGCTCATTGCTATTCTCCTTAATATTGCCGTTTCGAATTCTTTATGCGCCCATCTTCCGGGATGAGCGTAGAGCGGGTGGTTTAGCGCCGCCCGCCAGAGATTACGGGTGGATGGCGCCACGCTTACCCACCCTGCGTTGCAGGAGTCGCCGCGTAATAATCGGCAGCGAGATAACGGTAATCAGCATCGCGCCGACGATAATCGACATGACGATGCCCGGCACGTTGAGCAGGCTCAGGCCGAAGGTTACAAGCCCCATCAGGAAGGCGGCGATAATTACGCCCGCCATGCTGCCGGAGCCGCCAAGAATATTGACGCCGCCCAGCACCGCCATGGTGACGACGCTAAGCTCCCAGCCCATGGCTATCGTCGGACGCGTACTGCCCAGGCGCGATGTCAGTAACACCGCCGCAAGCCCCGCCATAACGCCG
The DNA here is from genome assembly GCF_003628475.1 of Enterobacter sp. R1(2018). Taxonomy (GTDB): domain Bacteria; phylum Pseudomonadota; class Gammaproteobacteria; order Enterobacterales; family Enterobacteriaceae; genus Dryocola. The sequence goes on from NZ_RCAA01000010.1 coordinate 63,423, forward strand.
ACCAGTACAAACAGAATCATGTTGTGGCGCTTAACGTTAATGCCGGAATACCATGCGCCGGTCGGGTTGTTGCCGATGGCGTAGGTACGGCGGCCAAAGTTGGTTTTATGCAGCAGGAAGGCGAACGCCGCCGCCAGCGCGATAAACAGCGCGAATTCGAACGACAGCGCCCCCCACACGTAGCCCTGACCGAACCAGGCAAAGCTTTCCGGCCAGCTATTGAGCGCCTGGTCGCCCAGCATGATGTAGGTAATGCCGCGATAAAGGCTCATGGTGCCGATGGTGATGACGATGGAAGAGAGGTTAAAACGCGTCACCAGCCAGCCGTTGCATAGTCCGCACAGCATTCCCGTACCGAGCCCAATGACTACCAGCAGCGGCGTGTCGACACCCGCCTGGGCGCAGAAGCCCATCACCGTTGAGCTGAGCGCGATGGTCGAGGCGACGGACAGATCGATTTCGCGGGCGATAATCAGCATCGCCATCGGCAGCACGACGATCGCTTTCTCGGTGAAGTTGAAGGTAGCGTCCGACAGGTTCCAGATATTCAGGAAGTAGGGCGAAGCCAGCGCGTTGGCGACAACTACCGCAAGCGTGACGGCAAGCAGGAAACTTTCCCAGCATAACAACCGTTTAAACAGCGGCTCCGGCCGCATCGCCGGCGCCTTTTGCTCAGAGATCAGCGCTTTATTCATG
>NZ_RCAA01000010.1:64128-86221 GCF_003628475.1 Enterobacter sp. R1(2018)
GTTTCGAAAGCGCGACGTTGCGCAGAATGAGTCGTCCTTTGCGCTTGTTGCCGCGTTCGTTCAGCAGCACGGCGATGACGATCACGGCGCCGGAAATGGCCATCTGCCAGAACGGCGACACGCCAATCACCGGCAGCGCGTTGTTAATGGCGCCGAGGAACAGCGCGCCCAGCAGGCAGCCCAGCACGCGTCCGATGCCGCCCATGGTGCTTATCCCGCCGATAACGCAGGCCGCGACGATTTGCAGCTCAAACCCGTTCGCCACGTCCACATACGCAACGGCAAAGCGTGAAATCCACAGATAGCCGCAGAAGCCCGCCAGCGCGCCGCTCAGGCTGAAGCTGATAAACTGCATTTTTCCGGCGTTGATGCCGGTGTAATACGCGGCGGTAGCGTTGCCGCCGGCGGTGTACATGGCGCGCCCGGTGCGGCTGTAAAGCAGGAAGTAGCCGACGAGCAGCAGGGCCGCAACGGCGCACCAGCTCAGCAACGGCACGCCCAGTACCGGCGTGCGCGGCAGCGCCAGAAAGTCGCCGCTCATCTGGTGGGCGTTGATCCAGCCACCGTTGGAGAGCAGAAAGATAATGCCGCGGTAGATGCTCATGGTGCCCAGCGTCACCACAATGGCCGGGATGCCGAGCTTCCAGACCAGCAGGCCGTTAAGCATGCCCATCAGCAGGCCAAGCAGGGTAGCTATCGCCAGCAAAACGCCGACGGGAATATCCGGATGATGGAAGTTGAGCAGGGCGACAATCATCCCGGTCAGCGCCAGGTTAGCCGCCATGGAAAGGTCGATGCCTTTGGTGAGCAGCACCATCATCTGGCCGAGGGCGAGAATAATCAGGATGGACGTGTCGTTAAATATCTCCACCAGGTTGCCCGGCGCCAGAAATGACGGGACCCGGCTGCCGACAGCCAGCGCCATTAATAAAATCACCCCGGCGAGCAGCGCCTCGCGGTGTTTAAGCAGTTTCTGCCACATTATGCCGCCTCCTCGCCCGCGCCGCTGGCGGCGCTGACTATCATCTCCGCGCTGGCCTCACCGGCCCGGTATTCCGCCACCATCAGCCCTTCGTGCATCACGATGATGCGGTCGGCCATGCCCATCACTTCGGGCAGCTCCGACGACACCATAATTACCGCCAGGCCCTGGCCGACCAGCTCGGACATAAACTGGTGCACCGCCGCTTTGGAGCCGATATCAATGCCTTTGGTCGGCTCATCGAGGATGATGACCTCGGGCTGCGTCGCCAGCCATTTGCCGATCACCACCTTCTGCTGGTTGCCGCCGGAGAGCGTTTCAACCTTTTGCCGCCAGCTGAACGCCTTTACCTGCAGCCGTTTGGCGTATTCGTCGGCGAGCGCCCATTCGCGCGCCTCGTTAAGCACTCCGCCTGGATTAAGGCGGCTAAGCTGGGGCAGGCTGATGTTCTGGCTGATGGGCAGTTCAATAATGGCGCCCTGTTTCTGCCGCTCTTCGGGCACGCAAACAATCCCGGCGTTGATGGCGTCGGCGGGCTGGCTGAAGCGCATAGCCTTGCCGTTCAGGCGAATTTCGCCCGCGCCTGGTTGCGATACGCCGGACAGCGCCTGCATCAGTTCGGTCCGCCCGGCGCCCACCAGGCCATAGAAGCCAAGGATTTCCCCTTTGCGCAGGGTGAAGTTAATGTGCGCAAATTCCGTTGGATGGCAGAGATCTTTTACCTCCAGCACGACTTCCCCCGGCTTGCAGACCTTTTTTGGCCAGCCATGGCTGATTTCGCGCCCGACCATCATGGTCACCATGCGGTCTTCGGTGATATCGCTGATTTGCCCCGAGCCGATGTATACGCCGTCGCGCAGGACGGTGTAGTGGTCGGCAATCGCGAAGATTTCATCGAACTTGTGTGAGATAAACAAAATGGCTTTGCCTTCGCGTTTCAGGCGTTCAACGATCTGATAAAACTCGACGATTTCGTGCTGCGACAATGCGGCGGTAGGCTCATCCAGAATCACCACCTGCGCTGCAAATGACAAAGCACGGGCAATGGCGACCATATGGCGTTGGGCGATGCTCAGCGTTTTAAGCGTGGCACGCGGATCGATTTGCACCTCCAGGCGAGTGAGGATTTCCCGCGCCTGCCGATGCATGGCGGGCCAGTCGAGCTTTTTGAACAGGCCGCGGTACAGGTAGTGGCCAACAAAAATGTTTTCGGTCACCGTCAGTTCGTCGAACAGTACGGTTTCCTGGTGAATAGCCGTGATACCGACCTTGTGCGCCGCTTCCGGATTGGGCAGCGTTATCGGTATCGCCTTATAAAGCAGTTCGCCTTCTTCCGGCTGGTAAATGCCGGTCATGACTTTGACCAGCGTGGATTTGCCCGCCCCGTTTTCCCCAATGAGCGCCGTGACTTTGCCCGGCCAGAGGTCGAGGTGAACATTTTCAAGGGCGCGCACGCCCGGGAATACCTTGGTGATTCCCTTAAGGGAAAGCAGTGGTGTGGCGGCTGTCATCGTAAATACCCCATCCAGAATGCAAAAATTGGTGGATGGCGCCTGCGCTTATCCACCCTACATCGGGCTTGTAGAGCGGGTAAGCGCAAGCGCCCCCGCCACATTGCTATCAGAATATCTTCGAGAATTTATCGATATTGCTGGCGTCATACACAAACGGCTCGGCCATGGCGCCGCTGCCGTCGGCGTCCAGCTTCACTTTGCCCAGCTTGCCCATGCTGGCTTCGGTTTTGCTGGCGCTGCCTTTGACTAAGTCATCCGCCAGGTAAGTCGCCGCGTAGCCCAGGTCGATAGGATTCCAGATGGCGAAGCTTTTCGACGCGCCGGATTTGATGGCGCCCGCCATCTCAGACGGCAGGCCCAGACCGGTCACGTAAACCTGGCCGATTTTGCCCTGGTCTTTCACCGCCTGAGCGGCGGCAACGATGCCCACCGAGGACGGAGATACGATCACTTTCAGGTCGGGGTACGACTTCAGCAGGCCGACGGTTTCGCGGTAGCTTTTATCCGAGAGATCGTCGCCGTAGGCCACGGTCACCAGATTGACGGACGGGTACTTCGGCAGCGCCTTTTTCATCTCGGCGATCCAGATGTTCTGGTTAGTAGAGGTCGGCGTTGCGCTCAGAATGGCGACGTCGCCTTTCTCAACGTTCATCGCTTTTAGCGCGTCGGCGGCAAGCTTAACGTTGGTTTCGCCAATCAGCGCGTTATTGGATGGATTGAGGTGGATCTGGCGGCCATCTTTGGCGACGCCGGAGTCCCAGGACACGACCTTAATGCCGCGCTGCATGGCTTTTTTCAGCACCGGCACCACGGCGTCCGGATCGTTTGCGGAAATGGCGATAGCGTCCACGCCCTGGGCAATCAGGCCGTTGAGCACTTCAATCTGCGCTTCGGCGGTGGTGGTGGTCGGGCCGGTGTAAATAACCTTAACGTCTCCCAGCTCTTTGGCGGCCTCCTGAGCCCCCACGTTCGCTGCTTCAAAGAAACCATTGCCGAGGGATTTCGCCACCAGAGCGATTTTCACTTCGGCGATGGCGGAACCGGACAACGCCAGTGCGGCAACGGTGAGCGTACAACCTAATATTGCTTTAATTTTCATTGCTTGTACTCCGCATGTAGGGTCAGTTTGCAGGTGTTTTTTATTATTTGTAGGGTGGATAAGCGCAGCGCTATCCACCGTTACAGACTTACAGTTCCAACGCGCTGGCTAATGGGTTAACGCCAAAACGCTTGCCGAGCGCAATAAGCTCGTCGCGGGTAATGGTCTGTTTCATGCCGCCCATCGAGATAACTTTGACCAGCACCTCGGCGGACTTTTCGGCGGTATCGATAAGGCCGAAGGCTTCATCAAGCGACGGGCCGCTGCCGAATACGCCGTGGAACGGCCACAGCACGAGCGAATGTTTTTGCATCTTTCCGGCGGTCGCCGTGCCGATTTCATCGGTGCCCGGCACCATCCACGGCAGAATGCCGACGCCGTCCGGGAAGACCACCAGACACTCGGTGCTGCCTTCCCACAGCTTGCGGGTGATGATATCGGCGTCGTTTTCCAGCACGTAGGTCAGGGCGATCAGGTTGGTGGCGTGGCAGTGCATAATCACGCGGTCGCGGCCGTCGGTGACTTTCATGCGCACGCAGTGCGACTGGAAGTGCGATGCCAGCTCAGAGGTCGGCACCGCTTCGTTTTCCAGCCCCCACAAAATGTGGTAGCCCGTACCGCGGCTGTCCACTTTTACCACGCCGATATTTGCCGCCGGGTCGAGCTGCACGTTGCGGAAGAATTTACCGGAGCCGGTGACGATAAAAGGCGTGCCGGCGAGCTCGGGCATCGGCTGGCTAAGAGCGATATAACGCGGCTCGGCGTAAAAATCAGCCTCGTAAGGCGCGATGTCGTCCTCGCCCAGGCGCAGCGTAATATTGCCGCCGTTGCGCTCGTCCCAGCCTTTCAGCCAGGCGTCGCTGGTCGCTTTGATCATGCCTTCGACAAACCAGGCGTTCAGGATGTTCTGCATAGTTTTGTGTTTCCTGTTCTTTAGCTGGCGAATAGCGCTGAGGCTTATCCGCTCTACGTTTGTTAGGTGTTTATAGGGTGGATAAGCGAAGCGTTACCCACCGGTAATCAACTAGCCGCGTTTAGCCAACACGTCTTTTTCATAGCCGCGCACGTTGTCCAGCCACTGCGCATCCGCAGGCGTGTCGTGGCGCTGGCAGTACATCTCCCACACCGCCTGCCACGGCAGGCATTTCTGCTCCTCAAGCAGCGCCAGGCGGCCGGTGTAATCGCCTGCGTTTTCAAGCTGACGCAGGGTTTCGGTGGGCTCCAGCAGGGCGCGCAGCAGCGCTTTTTTCATGTTGCGGGTACCGATAACCCAGGCCGCGATACGGTTGATGGACGCATCGAAGAAATCGAGGCCGATGTGGACGCGGTCGAACAGGTCGTGGCGGATGATTTCGCTGGCGATCGCCTGGGTTTCGTCATCCAGCAGTACCACGTGGTCGCTGTCCCAGCGTACCGGGCGGCTGACGTGCAGCAGCAGGCGCGGCACGTAGAGCATGGCGCTGGAGATTTTGTCGGAGATAACTTCGGTGGGATGGAAGTGCCCCGCGTCCAGGCACAGCGCGGTCTGGCGGCTGGTGGCGTAGCCGAAGTAGAACTCGTTGGAGCCGACGGTGTAGCTTTCGGCGCCGATGCCGAAGAGTTTGCTTTCTACGGCGTCGATGTGGTGCGCCGGGTTCAGCTTCTCGCTAATCACCTCGTCAAGCGCTTCCAGCAGGCGCTGGCGCGGGGCCAGGCGGTCAACCGTAATGTCCTTCATGCCGTCCGGGATCCAGATGTTCATCACCGACGGCGTACCGAGCTGTTCTCCAAAGTACGCGGAAACTTTGCGGCTGGCCTTTACGTGGTCAATCCAGAACCGGCGGATTTCGTCATTTGCGTGGGACAGGGTAAAACCATCGGCGCTCAGCGGGTGCGAGAAGCACGACGGGTTGAAGTCCAGACCCAGCCTGTTCGCTTTCGCCCACTCAACCCAGTTTTTGAAGTGCTCGGGTTTGATTTTATCGCGTGAGACCGGGGTGTCCGACTCCAGATAAATGGCATGTAGATTCAGGCGTTTGGGGCCTGGAATCAGGCTTAGCGCCTGCTCAAGATCGGCGCGCAGTTCGGCGGCGTTACGCGCCTTGCCGGGATAATTACCGGTCGCCTGGATGCCGCCGCTCAGCTCGCCTTCCGGGTTTTCAAAGCCGGCAACGTCGTCGCCCTGCCAGCAGTGCATTGAAACCGGCAAACGGTCCAGCTGCCGCAGCGCTTCTTCTGCATCTACGCCGACGGCGGCAAAGCGCTGTTTAGCCAGTTCCCAGGCTTGATCGATAGAGGTGGTCATGCGCAAAACTCCTTAAAGGTTTGACGGTTGTGCGAAAACTGCGCCATATAGCGGGCAATTTCGCTGTCTGAATGCGGGATAAAAGAGGTGAGTTCGTAGCTGGCGGCGACAATACTGCGGAAGTCGTCAACGTCGCTGATTTCGTCCAGCGCCATCAGCTGGCAGCCGATATTGCCAAGCGTGGAGGCTTCGACCGGCCCGGCCAGCACCGGCACGCCGCAGGCGTCCGCGCAAAGCTGGTTGAGCAGCTCGTTCTGGCTGCCGCCGCCGACGATATGCAGGCAGCTCACCGGCCGTCCGCGCAGCTCCGCCAGTTCGCGCAGCGTTGCGGCATACAGCAGCGCCAGGCTGTCGAAAATACAGCGCGCCAGCTCGGCGTCGGTAAGCGGCACGGGCTGGCGGCTTTCCCGGCAGGCGGCCTGAATCTCGCGGCTCATGCTTTCCGGGTTGATAAAACGCTCGTCGTTGGGATTGATCACAAAACGGCAGGCGGGAAGGCTGCGGGTTCTGGCGATCAGCCCCGGCAGGTCGGCAATCGCCAGCTCTCTGACGACGCGCTGCAGTAGCCACAGCCCCATAATATTTTTCAGCACCCGGTAGCGGCCTTCAGCGCCGCCTTCGTTGGTGATGTTGGCGGCGAGCGCCTGGCTGCTGGTACAGGGCGTTTTGCTCTCGAAGCCCATCAGCGACCAGGTGCCGGAAGAGAGGTACGCCGCGTCTTTATCTTTTAACGGCGCGCCGATGACCGCGCTGGCGGTGTCGTGAGTGGCGACGGACACCACGGGGATCTGGTTGCCTTCTCGGCAGGTCCACTGGCCAATCACACAGCCGGGATGCGTCAGCTTGCCGAACCATTTTGGCGGCACCCCGGCCCACTCGAGCAGGCTTTCATCCCAGCTGTCGCTGTTGATATTGATAAGCTGCGTGGTGGTGGCGTTGGTGTACTCCCAGTTCAGCGCGCCGGTCAGGCGATAGCAGAAGTAGTCGGGGATCAGCAGCGCGTGTTCAACTTCATCAAGCAGCTCCGGCTGGCGCCGTGCAAGGGCGCGCAGCTGATAAAGCGTGTTGAACGGCAGAAACTGAATGCCGGTGCGACGATAAATTTCTTCGCGCCCGAGTTCTGCGAGCGCGCTTTCCATCACGCCGTCGGTGCGGCCGTCACGATAGGAAACCGGCAGGCCAACGCGGCTGCCGTCGCGGCCGATCAGGACGTAATCCACGCCCCAGGTGTCGATGCCGATGCTGTCGATGGCGATGTTTTCATCGCAGGCTTTTTGCAGTCCGATGCGGATTTCCTGCTCCAGCGTATCGAGGTCCCACGTCGTGGCGCCCTCTACCTGTTTCAGACAGTTGGTGAAACGGTGAATTTCACGCAGGCGGATACTGCGGGTTTCACGTTCAAAACGTGCCAGCATGACGCGGCCACTTGAAGCGCCCAGGTCTACCGCAACACTATGGCGAAGAGTCATTATCGGGGTCCTTGCGAATTAATTGACCCCACTTTAAAAAGGAACGCCGCGGCCCACCTTCTTATGGCTGACAGCGCTCCTGCCGCGCTGGCAAAGAAGCAAAGATGAACGTGAGTGATATCACAAATTCGTTTTTGCAGGTTTCGCACGCGGCCTGTGACGTTTCCCGCATTTCCGAATAATTCCTCGCGTTTCTTAAAAAACGAACGGCTTTTAACGACTTTCGTGTCGAAAATTTAAGGTGCAGATAAGAATCGTTACCTACTATCAGGCAACTGTTGATAAGCATGGTGGGTATAAGAATGACGATATTGCACGGCTTTGATTTCTTCCCGTCAGGTAACGCGTCGGTGGCGATTGAGCCTCGCCTGCCGCAGGCGGCGTTCCCTGAACACCACCACGACTTTTATGAAATAGTGATTGTGGAGCACGGCACCGGCACGCACGTTTTTAACGGCCAGCCTTACACGCTGAGCGGCGGTTCGGTGTGCTTCGTGCGCGACCACGATCGCCATCTGTATGAGCACACCGAAAACCTCTGCCTGACCAATATCCTGTATCGCGCGCCGGACGCGTTTTGCTTCCTTTCCGGGTTGGATAAGCTGCTGCCGCAGGAGCAGGACGGCAATTATCCGTCGCACTGGCGGGTGAACCAGCCGGTATTGCAGCAGGTGCGTGGGCTTATAGAACAGTTCGAAACTCTCGGCGAGGGGATGGATACCCATGCCGTCGCCAACCGGGAAATGCTGTTTATGCAGCTTCTGGTTCTGCTACGTAAAGGCAGCATGATGGAGGGGGCGGCGAACGCGGAAGGACGGCTGAATCAGCTTATGGCCTGGCTTGAGGATCACTTTGCCGAGGAGGTGTGTTGGGAGCAGCTCGCCGGGCAGTTCACCCTTTCTCTGCGCACGCTGCATCGCCAGCTTAAACAGCAAACCGGTCTCACGCCCCAGCGCTATCTCAATCGCTTACGTCTGATGAAGGCCCGCCATATGCTACGCCACGGCGAGGAGAGCGTCACGGATATCGCCTTCCAGTGCGGCTTTGGCGACAGCAACCATTTTTCCACGCTGTTCAGACGCGAGTTTTCCTGGTCTCCGCGTGAGATTCGCCAGGGGCGGGATACTCAACTTCAGTAATCGCGAACGCAATCACCGTTTTTTTCAGCGAAAAAGCCAATACTTCTCAGCTATTTTCCGTCGGGTGGCGCAGGCTTACCCGACCTGCGTTTGTGAATGGCAGGGTGGATAAGCGTAGGGGTATCGCGGTGGCCGGTCGCTTAGTGCTGAAAACAACTGATTTCTTTGTCTCCGCCTCCCAGCCCGTGGCGGTGGCGGACCGCTATCCGCAAAACGTCTTCGCTGAACATAGCCACGATTTTTGCGAGCTGGTGCTGGTATGGCGCGGCAACGGCCTGCATGTGCTCAACGACCGTCCCTACCGCATCACCTGCGGCGACCTGTTTTATATCCGCGCTGAAGATCGGCATCGCTATGAATCCGTTAATGACCTGGTTCTGCACAACATTATTTATTGTCCGGAGCGGCTGAAGCTCAACGTCGACTGGGATGAGCTACTACGAAACCACACGGCGATGGGCAAGGATCCCCGCTGGCGGCTGAGCAGCCACGGAATGGCGCAGGCGCGGCAGATTATTGGCCAGCTGGAACATGAAAGCCCGAAGCAGGACGCGCTTTCCCTGTGCCTGACGGAAAGCCTGTTCCTGCAGCTGTGCGTCGTGCTGCATCGACATCGCTACCAGCCGCAGGATGCGGCAGGGCCGGACGGCGGGGAAACGCTCGATTTGCTGCTGGCCGCGCTGGGGAAGAGTCTTGATGCGCCTTTTGATTTGCAGAAGTTCTGCGAGCTGCATCAGGTGGCGGAGCGCCATTTGCGGCAGCTTTTCCGTCAGCAAACCGGCATGTCGATTAGCCAGTATCTCCGACAGCTACGTATTTGCCAGGCGCAGGATCTGCTGCGCCACAGTGAGATGCTGATTGGGGATATCGCCACCCGCTGCGGCTTTGAGGACAGCAACTACTTCTCGGTGGTCTTTACGAAGGAGACAGGTTTGACGCCACGAATGTGGCGCCAGCGTTACTCGGTTGAGGTCAGTTAGCCATGCCCAGGCCAACGATATTGGCGGCGAGAATGATCACCACGCAGCCGACGCTCAGCACGCCAACCGGGCGGCGACCCGCGGCCTTCCACTCCTTCATGATAAGTCCTACCAGCCCGCCGCACAGGACGTAGAAGCTCATGTGCAGCATCCAGCTCATATAGTCATACTGCGCCGGGATTTTGGCGTGGCCCCAGGCGTAGAAGAAGAACTGCAGATACCACATCAGCCCGGCCAGCGCGGAGAACAGCACGTTGGTGATGATTAAGGGTTTTGCCAGCGAGAAATCGGCTTTTACCGACAGGTTTTTGACTTTTGCCAGACGAATGAAGCAGAAGCCGAGGTTAATCATCGCGCCGCCGCCCATGATGATAACGTAGCTTGGCAGGGCGACATAAAGCGGGTCGACGCCCAGCGCGGCGGCGGCTTCATGCATAGGTTTTGCGGCATCCATCGCAAAGGACATGCCGGCGGAGAAAATCCCGCACATCACCGCCAGCGTCAGGCCTTTTTTCAGGTTGAACTCTTCGGCCCTGATGCCCATCTGGCGCTCTTTCAGCTGGCCTGCGCGGGTCACAATGGCGACGCCGACGAGCGCGACTAACACGCCCAGCAGCGTCATGCGTCCGCCCGGCGTGCCGATCAGCACGTCAAACTTACCGGCAATAATCGGCGTTATCAGCGTGCCGACAATCAGCGTGATGCCAATGGCGATGCCGATGCCCATCGACATGCCGAGATAGCGCATGGTCAGGCCGTAGTTAATATTGCCGATGCCCCACATCGCGCCGAACAGGAAGACCGGCAGCAGGGTGGATACGCTAAAAGAGCCGTAGTAGGCCCAGAAGTCAGGCAGCAGAATTGAGCTGACCGTCCAGGGTAAAATAATCCATGAAACAAAACCGCCTATCGCCCACATGGTTTCCCAGGACCAGCGCTGTACTTTCTTAAACGGGGCGTAAAAGCACGCCGCGCTTGCCGCGCCGACGAGGTGCCAAAGTATCCCCATGGTTATTGCGTTACTCATCTTCCATCCCTCTGTTTTTATTGATAGCGCAGGGGTGAACGCCTGATACCCCCATTCCGTTGAGTCTAAAGAGTGAGCGGACGGCGAACCTTCAGCATGCTGCCGCAAGGGCGCCAAATCTGGCAAAAATCATGGGGTAGGATTGACGAGCGTCACAGTTCTTTATTTCATCAGTTACCGTGACGCGGGCGGAGATAACTGGAAAGTAATTAAAGGTTTTTTCGAGCACTCATGACGAAAAGTTATAACCTTATAGAAACTACGGCATTGATAAACATTTTCAATATCATTTAATTAACTATAATGAACCAACTGATTACGCGGCGTTAACGGCTATCGCGCCGCCCGACAATAATGGAGATGAAGAATATGAGTTATACACTGCCATCCCTGCCTTACGCTTACGACGCCCTGGAACCACACTTCGACAAGCAAACGATGGAAATCCATCACACTAAACACCACCAGACCTACGTCAACAACGCTAACGCGGCGCTGGAATCTCTGCCAGAACTCGCCAACCTGCCGGTTGAAGAGCTGATCGCTAAACTGGATCAGGTTCCTGCTGATAAGAAAACCGTTCTGCGTAACAACGCGGGCGGCCACGCTAACCACAGCTTCTTCTGGAAGGGCCTGAAAACCGGCACCACCCTGCAGGGCGACCTGAAAGCCGCTATCGAACGCGATTTCGGCAGCGTTGAGAAATTCAAAGAAGAATTTGAAAAAGCGGCCGCCACCCGTTTCGGTTCCGGCTGGGCATGGCTTGTGCTGAAAGACGGCAAGCTGGCCGTGGTTTCTACCGCAAATCAGGACAGCCCGCTGATGGGCGAAGCGGTTGCCGGCGTTTCCGGCTTCCCGATCCTGGGCCTGGACGTATGGGAACACGCTTACTACCTGAAGTATCAGAACAAACGTCCTGACTACATCAAAGCGTTCTGGGAAGTTGTGAACTGGGACGAAGCAGCCGCGCGTTTCGCTGCTAAAAAATAAGTTGCATTGCCACTGACGAGAGGCGAGCCTGATGGCTCGCTTTAGTTAGCTGACAAAGAAGGAAAACGCGTGGTTTTTGCTTCTTTGTTGTGAGCAGGCGAAAATCAATATTTTGATTTTCCTTGTTTTTTTACCTGATGATATCGGCTCGTCCTGCAAACGGATGAGGTTTGTCATCACTCTGAAGCGAGCCTGATGGCTCGCTTTTTTTATGTCCATTGCATAACAGGGAGGAGCAGATGCGTCATCCGCTACAGGTTTATATCGGCAAAATTCGTGCTTACGAAGGCAGCAGGCCGAGCGCTATCGCCAAATATCAGGTCGACGGCGAGCTGCGGCTTACCGAATCCGGCCTGGAAGGCGATCAGCAGGCCGAAAAAATCATTCATGGCGGGCCCGAACGCGCGCTATGCCATTACCCTCGTGAACATTATCTCTACTGGGCGCGGGAGTTTCCCGAACAGGCCGAGCTGTTTACCGCACCGGCTTTTGGGGAGAACCTGTCGACCGAAGGCCTGACGGAAAAAAGCGTCTATATTGGCGATATCTTCCGCTGGGGCGATGCGCTGATTCAGGTCACGCAGCCGCGTTCGCCTTGTTTTAAGCTTAATTACCATTTTGGCATTAGCGACATGGCGTCCCTGATGCAAAAGTCAGGCTACTGCGGCTGGCTGTACAGGGTCGTCCTGGCAGGAAATGTCTCTACGGAATCGCCGCTGGAGCTGGTTTCCCGGGTAAGCGACGTGAGCGTGGCTGAGGCGATAGCCATCGCATGGCATATGCCTTTTGATGATGAACAGTACCATCGCCTGCTGTCGGCGGCCGGGCTTTCGACAAGCTGGACGCGAACCATGCAAAAGCGGCGTCTGTCCGGGAAGATCGAGAACAATTCGCGGCGGCTGGTCGGGAAGTAACCGTTTATCAGTCGCGAAAATGAGTAATTGGCAGGCAACTGCTGCTGCCTGTTAACCTACGGAAGTTTTCTCACCACGGTAGAGGCGGGTAACAGTACTGAACCATCTGTAGCCCGTGGCGTCATTTGCGGAATCGGCTTGCCCGTGTTCTTGTCGAGCAATACTGAATGGCGCTCATCACGCTCGAACAGATACTGTTCGCCCCATTGCCGCAGCGCTACCACGACGGGAAACAGGCTTTCTCCCCTGGCCGTCAGAACGTACTCCTGATAGGCGGTGCCATCCGAGGCCGCCCGCATTTCAAGAACACCGGCATCAAGCAGCTTGCGCAACCGATCGGAAAGGATATTGCGGGCTACGCCCAGGCTGCGCTGAAAATCGCTGAAGCGACGCATGCCATCGAAGGCATCGCGTACGATGAGAAGCGACCAGCGATCGCCGATCAGATCGACGGAGCGCGCAACGGGACAAGGTTCGTCTTTCATGGGTTTGCGGGGCGGCACGGCATCTCCTGGCGGACTGGCGGAGTAGGGATTCTGGTTGCATTTTAAAACTGCATGGCCTAGCATTCAACCAGTTTTATTTTGAAACCAGATTGGGTGGTAGCGGATCATGACAGCTTCTTCCATTTCGCCGACGTTGCCGCGTAGCCTCGTATGGCTGTTTGCCACAGCCAGCGGATTGAGCGTGGCGAATGTTTATTACGCGCAGCCCCTGCTGGATATCCTGGCGCGGGACTTTCACATCGGTCATGCAGCGATCGGCAGCGTGGTTACGGCCACCCAGGTCGGCTGTGCGCTGGCTTTGCTGCTGCTTGTGCCACTGGGCGACCGGGTGGATCGCCGTCGACTGATGGCGGCACAACTGCTGGCGCTCGTGGCCGCGCTGGCGGCTGTCAGTATGGCGCAGTCCGCGCCTGCCTTGCTGGCAGGCATGCTTGCCGTGGGCCTGCTGGGCACGGCGATGACGCAGGGGCTGATCGCTTATGCGGCCAGCGCCGCCATGCCCCATGAGCAAGGGCGCGTGGTGGGCGCAGCTCAGGGGGGCGTGTTCATCGGCCTGTTGCTGGCGCGAGTTTTCGCCGGTTCCGTCAGCGATGTGCTGGGCTGGCGCGGCGTTTACTTCTGCGCTGCCTTTTTGATGCTGGCTATCGCGCTGCCGCTGTGGCGGCGGCTGCCGGCGTTGCCCGTCGCGCCAGACGCGGTGAGCTACCCGCGTTTGATTGCCTCTATGTGGACGTTGCTGCGTCAGGAGAAGGTGCTGCAAGTGCGCGGCGTTCTGGCGATGCTGATGTTTGCAGCGTTCAATATCTTCTGGAGCGCCCTGGTGTTGCCCCTGAGTGCGGCGCCTTATGCCTTTTCGCACACTACCATCGGTGCCTTCGGCCTGGTCGGCGTCGTCGGCACACTGGCAGCTGCGCGTGCCGGGCAATGGGCCGATCGTGGATACGGCCAGCGCACCAGCGCGGCGGCACTTATCGTGCTGCTGTTGGCCTGGTGGCCGCTGTCGCTGATGGAATGGTCGCTTGGGGCGCTGGTAATCGGCATCCTGCTGCTCGACATGGGAGGCCAGGCGCTGCACGTCACCAATCAGAGTCTCATCTTCCGCGCCCGTCCCGAAGCGCATAGCCGGCTGGTCGGCCTCTACATGCTGTTCTATGCGGCTGGAAGCGGACTTGGTGCGATTGGCACGACAATCACCTATGCACACGCCGGCTGGCAGGGAGTGTGTCTGCTGGGGGCGGGGGTCAGCCTGCTGGCGCTGCTGTTATGGTGGTCAACGCGAAGCGCATGCCCGCAGCGGTAAACCGGGCCAGAAACGAAAAAACCCGCCAGAGGCGGGTTTTAGAATTTTTGCTTTATAAGCTAATGCTTACAGGCTGGTTACGTTACCAGCAGCTGGACCTTTAGCACCACTTTCGATGGTGAAAGATACTTTCTGGCCTTCGTCCAGAGACTTGTAGCCATCGTTCTGGATAGCAGAGAAGTGTACGAACACATCTTTAGAGCCATCGTCAGGAGTGATGAAGCCGAAGCCTTTGTCAGAGTTGAACCACTTAACCAGACCAGTCATTTTAGCAGACATTGATATTACCTTTTATATAGAGTTTGCCTTTCGGCGCATTGGTATGCTTTACAGATTTTTGAAGCGATAAAGGAGAAACTCACTTTGAAAGGTATCTACGATAACTTCTGGAGGACTGCTTTGCTTGAAAGGTCTGTGCGTCAAACCGATAAAGGCATTAACGCATATTTAACCAGTCGATGACAAGAACTATTTCAGCCGTCTAAAGGGCCGAAGCTGCAACTCCCCGCCTTGCGGCGGGGTAGTGCATCACTGCATGGCGTTTTGCGCGCTTGAATAAGCCTGCATAAATGCCTGATGTTGCGACGCCAGCGGACCAATCAGCGCGTTATACTGGCTGGCCTGTTGCGAAGTCGGGAACTGAATGCCGCCTGCGGTAAAGCCAACCTGCGTACCCTGCTGCTGGATAAAATCACCCACCTGCACCAGCTGCTGGGTAAAGGTTTGTGCTGCCGGG
Organism: Enterobacter sp. R1(2018); assembly: GCF_003628475.1. Lineage (GTDB taxonomy): Bacteria > Pseudomonadota > Gammaproteobacteria > Enterobacterales > Enterobacteriaceae > Dryocola. Next base: position 79,069 of record NZ_RCAA01000010.1, read on the forward strand.
ATCAGCGGCTCCATGGCGTTTGCCGGCGCGGTAACCACTTTCTGATAGACCCGATCGTAAACGGTTTTCAGATCGTCCGGCTGCTTCAGCGTGGCATGCGCGCTGTCCGCCTGCATTTTGGCGTTCTGAACCTGCTGACCCAGCACGTTCAGGGAGCCGTTCGCCTGACGCAGCGCATCACGTTGATTCATATAGTCCTGCGGAACGCGAATGCTGTTCACGCTGTCGACTACCGGCTTCATGCCGTCGTCCATCGCCTGGCTTACCTGCTGAGAGAAGCCGTACAAAATGGCATAGTCAGAAACCAGCGGACCGAACTGTTTTTTCTGATCGGCAGTCAGCGTAGGCAGACGTTCGCCGCTACGCATGGCCGTGTTTTGCAGAAAATCGATAAACGCTTTGCGCTGATCGCCTTCTTTATCAAAACAACCGCTCAGACTCACCACCATTAATAACGCCGCAAGCGACGCAAACCAGCGAGAGCAGGACTTACCTGTCGCCATCTTTTCTACTCCTTTCACCAAACAATGCCAAAGCGCATACGCGTACCCGATAATGTAGCTAATGATAGTCCAGGCCGCCCGCGCAAGATACCCTTTCACAACAATCTCTTTAAGCGAAATTTGCACCTGTTTACTGACTTTTTTATCCATTTCTCGCGCGGCCTGCGGGTAAGGTTCCTACACTGCCCGATCGTCTTGCGCTATTGTCTTTTCCGTTCAGCATGCGCGGCGGCCATTTCTGTCGTCGATACAATAGTCGATGCAATAAATGCATAAGCATTTACAAATAAATACTTAGTTATGCGCCCAGCCCGATTTTCAAACGGTTACAACGCCTGCTTTCTCAGCAAAAATGCACAAAAAGCCTGCGGCGTAAAAATAGTTGCCTTATGAATCATCAGCACGCTTTTTTTCAGTCTACGCTTAAATGGCTTCTTAACCTTCACGAGGTCAATGTGTGATTTATGAGGAGTTCTCAATGGAATATAAAGACCCAATGGTTGAACTGCTTAGCAGTCTTGAGCAGATAGTTTTTAAAAATGAGCAGCAAGCGGTAACCCTGAGACATAAACCCAGCGCGTTTTCTGAATTCGAACAGCTACGTAAAAGTACGGGCTTAAAAATTGATGACTTTGCTCGCGCGATGGGAGTCAGTGTTTCGATGGTGCAGGAGTGGGAATCAAAACGACTCAAACCCTCCAGCACCGAACTGAAGCTGATGCGCCTGATTCAGGCGAACCCTATGCTTAGTAAGCAGTTGATGGAATGATTTTGTACTTTGTACAGTGACTTGCCTTAATCAAAACCCCGCTCAATGACGCGGGGTTTGTTGTTTTTAGGCGCCGTACAAAAAGTAATCTTTACAAGACGAAACGGTAATGTCCGGAAACCCGATCTGCGTCACTACCGGCAGCGTAAATTTTGACCATAACTAAATAAGGGCTATTACCGGACAAGCAAAAGGAGGATGTATGTCTAAGAAAATCCTGGTTCCTGTCGATATTTCTGAAATGGAACTGACGCAACAGGTTATTCCGCACGTTGAAGAGTATGCAAAACAGGACGATGCCAGGATCCACTTCCTGGCGGTCATTCCCGACTATACCTACTTTGCCTCTTACGGTCTGGGGTACTCATCCATCGCGCCGGATATGAAAGAGAGAGAGGCCGCGGCTCTGGAAACCCTGACCGATATCGTCTCGAAATTCAGCCTTTCCGGCGTTCGGGTTGAAAAGCACGTGAGGAGCGGCACGCCGAAAGATCACATTCTTCAGCTGGCCGATGATATTGATGCCGACGTGATTATCCTCGCCTCCCATCGACCCAGCATGTCCACTTATCTCCTCGGTTCAAACGCCGCGGCCGTGGTTCGTCATGCCAAATGCTCGGTGCTGGTGGTACGTTAAGGCATAAAAAAACCCCGCATAGATGCGGGGTTTGTTGCTGACGAACTGTCTTATTGCAGCAGAGAAATATCCGCAACCTTCAGGAACAGCTCGCGTAGTTTGGCTAGCAGCGTCAGGCGGTTGATGCGCAGCTCTTTTTCCTCTGCGTTCACCATCACCTTGTCGAAGAACTCATCTACCGGCTCGCGCAGGTTAGCCAGTTCGACAAGCGCTTCCTGATAGCGGCCTTCAGCGAAGAACGGCTCCAGCTTATCGCGCAGTACAACGACATTGGTTGCCAGACGAATCTCTTCGGCTTCTTTCAGGACGGAGGCATGGACCTGGTCGTTCAGCGTTTCGTCTGACTTCGCAAGAATGTTGGAAACACGTTTGTTCGCCGCGGCAAGCGCAGCCGCCGCTTCCAGAGTACGGAAGTGGGAAACGGCTTTCATACGCGCATCGAAGTCTGCCGGTTTGGTCGGACGACGCGCCAGCACGGCCTGGATGGTATCCACGCTGTGGCCCTCTTCCTGATACCAGGCGCGGAAACGGCCCAGCATAAAGTCGATAACGTCATCCACTACCTTTTCGTTGGTCAGCTTGCTGCCGTAGAGGCGCACGGCTTCTTCGGTCAGGGTCTGCAGATCCAGCGGCAGGTTTTTCTCAACGATAATGCGCAACACGCCGAGGGCCGCGCGACGCAGGGCGAACGGGTCCTTGTCGCCTTTCGGATGCTGGCCGATGCCGAAGATGCCCGCGAGGGTATCCATCTTATCGGCAATCGCCACCGCGCACGCCACCAGGTTAGACGGCAGCGCATCGCCCGCGAAGCGGGGTTGATACTGCTCGTTCAGCGCGACGGCCACGTCTTCGGCTTCGCCGTCGTGACGCGCGTAGTGCATGCCCATCACGCCCTGGGTGTCGGTGAATTCGAACACCATGTTGGTCATCAGGTCGCATTTGGACAGCAGGCCCGCGCGGGTTGCGTGATTCACGTCGGCGCCAATCTGTCCGGCAATCCAGCCGGAAAGGGCTTCAATGCGGTTGGTTTTGTCGCGCAGCGTACCGAGCTGCTGCTGGAACAGCACGGTTTCCAGACGCGGCAGGTTATCTTCCAGACGCTTTTTACGGTCGGTATTAAAGAAAAACTCCGCATCCGCCAGACGCGGACGGACGACCTTCTCGTTACCGGAGATAATCTGCAGCGGATCTTTCGATTCAATGTTCGCCACGAAGATGAAGTTCGGCAGCAATTTGCCGTCGTTGGCGTACACCGGGAAATACTTCTGGTCGCCCTTCATGGTGTGAACCAGCGCTTCCGCAGGCACCGCGAGGAATTTCTCTTCGAATTTAGCCGTCAGCACCACCGGCCATTCGACCAGCGAAGTCACCTCTTCCAGCAGGCTTTCGCTCAGATCGGCGTTGCCGCCGATTTTACGCGCCGCGTCTTCCGCGCCTTGTTTGATAGCCGTTTTACGCTGTTCGTAGTCGGCGATAACTTTGCCGCGCTCCAGCAGAATTTGCGGGTACTGGTCGGCGTTATCAATGGTGAATTCCGGCTCGCCCATAAAGCGATGGCCGCGAATCACGCGATCGGACTGAATGCCCAGAATGGTGGCCGGAATCACTTCGTCGCCCAGCAGCAGGGTAACCGTGTGAACCGGACGCACGAAGTGGGTGTCGTTTGCGCCCCAGCGCATCAGTTTTGGAATCGGCAGTTTGCCCAGCGCCGTGGCGATCATCGCCGGCAGCAGCGTCTGTACGCTTTCGCCTTTAACGTGCGCGCGGTACATCAGCCATTCGCCTTTGTCGGTGACCAGACGTTCGGCCTGGTCGACGGTGATGCCGCAGCCGCGCGCCCAGCCTTCAGCGGCTTTGCTCGGCTTGCCTTCGGCATCGAACGCGGCGGAAATCGCCGGGCCGCGTTTTTCAACTTCGCGATCGGGCTGCGCTTGCGCAAGGTTGGCGATTTTCAGCGCCAGGCGACGCGGAGCCGCAAACCATTTTACTTCGCCGTGGGCGACGTTCGCCGCATCCAGCTCCGCCGTTACGTTCGCAGCAAAGGATTCCGCCAGGCTGCGCAGGGCTTTTGGTGGCAGCTCTTCAGTGCCGATCTCCACCAGAAAAGTTTTTTCAGACATGCCTGCCTCTTATTTATTCTTGTTGCACATCGGGAAGCCAAGCGCTTCACGAGAAGCATAATAGGCTTCGGCCACGGCTTTGGTCAGAGTACGAATACGCAGAATATAGCGCTGACGCTCGGTCACCGAGATGGCCTTACGCGCATCCAGCAGGTTGAAGCTGTGCGCCGCTTTCAGAATACGTTCGTAAGCAGGCAGCGGCAGCGGGTTTTCCAGCGCCAGCAGGTGCTGCGCCTCTTTCTCATACTGCTCGAAGCAGGAGAACAGGAAATCCACATCGGCGTATTCGAAGTTATAGGTTGATTGCTCCACTTCGTTCTGGTGGAACACATCGCCGTAGGTGGTTTTGCCCAGCGGGCCGTCGCTCCAGACCAGATCGTAAACGCTGTCCACGCCCTGGATATACATCGCCAGGCGCTCTAAACCGTAGGTGATTTCACCGGTAACAGGCTTGCATTCAAGGCCGCCCACCTGCTGGAAGTAGGTAAACTGCGTCACTTCCATGCCGTTGAGCCACACTTCCCAACCCAGACCCCAGGCGCCCAGCGTTGGGTTTTCCCAGTTGTCTTCTACGAAGCGAATATCATGAATGGTTGGGTCCATACCCAGCTCTTTAAGAGACCCGAGATACAGCTCCTGAATGTTGTCCGGCGACGGCTTAATCACCACCTGGAACTGATAATAGTGCTGTAGGCGGTTCGGGTTCTCACCGTAACGGCCATCCGTTGGACGGCGGGAAGGCTGCACATACGCGGTGGCCATGGGTTCCGGCCCTAAAGCCCGCAGGCAGGTCATTGGGTGAGAGGTGCCGGCGCCGACTTCCATGTCCAGAGGTTGAACAATGGTGCAGCCCTGGCGGGCCCAGTAGTCCTGTAAAGTCAGGATCAGGCCTTGAAAGGTCTTGGTATCAAACTTTTGCATGTTGATTTCGCACGCGTTCGAGTGGGTTTAAAGTGAAGCGGCCAGTATACCCGTTGACCGCAAGATATACAGCCCGAATGCGCGCGCAAAATAGCGCTGTTTGCCTTTGATTGCGGCTTTATGTCGTCGAAAGGTGCAAGAATTGACCACTTTCGTCAAAGGAGCAGGTAAATCCCTCCTCGCGCAGGGTGGCGCCTTTTATCTCAACGCTGCCCTGATACTGCTCAATGTCGATCACGCTTATGCGCTGAGCGTGAGTGTTGTAGCGATGGGCCGCTTCCTGTTTGCAGGTCTTCACCATCTCGGCGCTTTGCACCGCCGGCGTATGCGCCCGCTGGGCGAACTGGGGATGATGTTCGCTGGAACTGCATGAGCTTAGCAGCAGCGCGGCGAGCGCCAGCGCGCAAAGGCTAATTTTCTTTTCTGTCATCATCATAGGTTATCAATACGTTAGACTTATTGTTGTTATTCACTATTTACGAGCAACGGGTATTCTGCAAACGCGGAAAGCAGCAGATTTACCTTTTAAGATTTTTACAGAGGAACGAATGCAGCAAAAAATTAACTGGATTGACAACCTGCGCGGCATCGCCTGCCTGATGGTAGTGATGATTCATACCACAACCTGGTACATTACGAATGCGAGCGCGGTCACTCCATTTAGTTGGGATTTTTCGAACGTGCTGAATTCGGCCTCGCGCGTCAGCGTTCCGTTATTCTTCATGATTTCCGGCTATCTTTTTTTTGGCGAGCGCAGCGCCCGGCAGCGTCATTTCGTGCGCATCGGGCTGTGTTTACTCTTTTATAGCCTGATCGCGCTTTTCTATATCCACTTCTTCACGCCGATCAGCACCGGGCTTTCGCTGCGCTATATCCTGCAAAAGCCGGTGTTTTATCACCTGTGGTTTTTCTTCGCGATAATGGTGATCTACCTGCTTTCACCGCTGATTGAGGTTAAAAAAGTCAACGCGATGGCGGTTCTGGGGCTGATGGTTTTGCTGGGCGTGGTCGCCAACCCCAACACCGTGCCGCAGACGCTGGGCGGCGTGAAATGGCTGCCGATAAACCTCTATATACGCGGCGATACTTTCTACTACGTGCTGTACGGGCTGCTGGGACGGGCGATCGGCATGCTGGAGACGGAAAAGGGATGGATAAGCGCGCTGGCGGGTGGCCTGTTCGCGCTTTGCGTGGCGTCTATTTCTTTAGGCACCCATAAGCAGCTGCAAATAAACGGTAATTTTTCTGATATTTTTTATGTCTACTGCGGCCCTCTGGTGTTTATCGCCGCTATCAGCCTGCTGGTTGTGGTGAAAAACTGCCTCAACGTCCGGCCATTGCCGGGCCTGGCCTTTATCTCGCGCCATTCGCTGGGGATTTACGGTTTTCACGCGCTGATCATCCACTTCCTGCGCACGCATGGCTACCAGTTAACCCGCTCGCCGGTGCTGGATATTCTGTGGATCTTCGGCGCAACTCTGATTTGCAGCCTATTGCTGTCGATGGGGCTACAGCGCGTGGATAAGCGCAGGCTGGTGAGCTAAGCGTTACGGGCGCGGGCGCGATGGAGCTGGCGTGGCGAGGAAAATCCTGCCGCCGCCGCGGCCTGTTCCATACGCTGTCCCTGCAGCAGACGCTGCTCGGCAACCGCAAGCCGCAGCTGTTCCAGATAATCCCGTACCGATATTCCCAGATGCTGCTGGAAAAGTCGTGATAAATGGCGCGGGCTGACGTGCGCCTTAGCGGCAATCTCCTGCGCGCTCCAGGCGTATTCGGGAGCGGCGGAAAGCAGGTCCTGGGCGCGGTGTACCGCCGGGTGAATATGGTTGCGATAGCGCAGCCACGGCGAAAGCTGCGGATCGTCGCCGGAGCGGCGGAACCACACCACCATCTCGCGCGCCACGTCTAAAGCGGCCTTCGGCCCGCAGTAACGATTAATCAGGTGCAGCGAGAGGTCGATGCCGGAGGTGATCCCGGCGCTGGTCCAGATGCCCCGATCCTCGACGAAAATACGATTATCTTTGACCTGAGCCGTTGGGGCGGCGGCGCGCAGCCTTGCCAGAACGTCATGATGGGTGGTGCACTGCACGCCGCTCATCAGCCCGGCTTTCGCGGCCAGCAGCGAGCCGGAGCAAACGCACATCAGATTAAGCTGCTGGCTGTGGATCTGCGGCTGCAGGCGGGTAAGCCAGCGGCGCACCTC
>NZ_RCAA01000010.1:86276-93612 GCF_003628475.1 Enterobacter sp. R1(2018)
AATCGCACACGCCCGGCAGCACCAAAAGGCTGCCGGGCGGGAAGCTTTCCGGCAGCGGTTCAATGCCGCTAAAGCCCAGGCCAATTGAGGTGACAACCTGCGGGTCCGGGCCGATGAAATGCAGGTGAAACGCCTCCCCGGCGAGCGCCAGCGTTTCCGCAGGCCCCGTCAGGTCGAGCGACAGCACGCCGGGCAGAACAACGAACCAGACCCCAATACTCACGATAATGACTCCAGGCACTCGGCAACGGTTTGCACATCCGCGAAACGCCCCGCCAGCACCGTTTCAGTACGATGGCGCAGGGTGGCTGCATCCAGCGTAACGCCTTTCCAGCGCATCGGGAAGGTAAGCATCGCCTCGCTGACAAAAGAAACGCGATAGCCCAGATCCGACGCCACGCGCGCGGTGGTTTCGCAGCACTGTTCGGTACGCAACCCGCAGATAATCAGATGGTTAACGTCGCGCGTGCGCAGCCAGTGGTCAAGCCCGGTATCGGTGAAGGCGTTGTGGACATGCTTCTCAAAGGTGACAGCCGGCTTATGGGTGAGAAAAGGCATCGGCTTTACCAGGCCGGACGCTCGTGCGAAGGGGCCGTCGCCGTCTTCGTGAAAAATATCCACCACGGGAACGTTCAAATCCTGGCAGCCGGCAATCAGTCGCGTAATAGCCTGCTCAAACGCGGGGACGTCGCTTTCCTGCCAGTAGTCACGGTGGAAAAAGGATTGCTGCGTATCGATATTAATCAGTGCGGAACGGGACATTTTCAGACTCCTCATCGCTGGGTATGAAGCCATTGTGACAAGGGTTTGACGGGTTGCTAATACCAGAAACGGACAGGATGAGGGTGAATCCGGACCTGTTATAAAGCCTGCGGCCGGATGGCGCTGCGCTTAGCGGCGTATTGCAGGGTGGATAAGCGCAGGCGCTATCCACCGCCACAAAACATCTCTACGACATCAACGGCAGAAGCTGCTGATAAATCTGCTTAAATACGTCCCGTCTTCCGCTGTAGCGCTGATGGCGCGCCATATCGGGCTGATGCTGCTGTTCGAGCTTCAGCTGTGGGAGCAGCGTTTGCAGCGGCTGTCCGGGCGACACGGCAATTTGCGCCAGACGCGCGGCGCCAAGCGCCGGGCCGACATCGCCGCCGGTACGGTAATCCAGCGTTTGCCCGCTGATATCCGCCAGCATTTGCCGCCAGTAGGGGCTGCGTGCGCCGCCGCCGATAAGCGTGATGCTTTTCGGCGTGATGCCGCACGAATGCACCACGTCCATGCCGTCTGCCAGCGCATAGCCGACGCCTTCCAGCACGGCTCGGGCCAGTTCCGCCGGACCATGCTGATGGGTGAGGCCGAAGAAAACGCCTTTTGCCTGCGGGTTATTGTGCGGCGTGCGTTCGCCGGAAAGATAGGGCAGGAACCAGATCACGCCTGCGTCTTCGTTCGTCTGCTCGGCGGCGGCCAGCAGCGCCGGAACGGAGCCTAGGCCGGTGAGCTTCGCCGCCCAGTCCAGACAGGAGGCGGCGCTGAGCATCACCGACATTAAATGCCAGCGGTTTGGCAGCGCATGGCAGAAGCTGTGCACCGCGCTTTCCGGTTTGCTGCGGAACCCGTCGCTGACGGCGAAATAAACGCCCGAGGTGCCAAGGGACAGCATGGCCTGCCCGGCATCCACCATGCCGACGCCGACGGCCCCTGCGGCGTTATCGCCGCCGCCTGCCACCACCGGAACGGCGGGCATACGCCACGCCTGCGCCACGTCGGCTTTCAGCACGCCGGTAATTTCACTACCCTCAAAAAGTTCGGGCATATGCTGATGGCTAAGACGACAGGCTTCGAGCATCGTATCGCTCCAGTCGCGTTTTGCGACGTCCAGCCACATCGTCCCCGCCGCGTCGGACATGTCGCTTGCCAGCTCGCCCGTCATGCGCAGGCGCAGGTAATCTTTTGGCAACAGCACCTTGTTGATTTGCGCAAAAATATCCGGCTCGTGGCGTTCTACCCACAGCAGTTTTGGCGCGGTAAAGCCCGGCATCATCAGGTTGCCGGTGATGGCGCGAGAATCTTCGACGTTGGCTTCCAGCAGGGCGCACTCTTCGCCGCTGCGGCCGTCGTTCCATAAAATAGCCGGACGAAGTACCTGCTGCTTGCTGTCTAACAGCGTTGCGCCGTGCATCTGTCCGGCGATGCCCAGCGCTTTTACGCCCTGCAGCGAATGTTGCTCACCCAGCGCCCTCATCGCCCGGTCCGTCGCCAGCCACCAGTGCTCTGGATCCTGTTCCGACCACAAAGGGTGAGGGCGAGAGACGCTCAGCGGCTCGGTGCGCGACGCCAGCACTTCGCCTTCCTCCCCGAGCAAAATCGCTTTCACACCCGACGTCCCAAGATCGATTCCGATGTACATAATGGCCACTCCTGATAACTGCGCCACGGAGAACGTGGCGCAGGGAAGATGATGATGGTGGAACAACGCGCTTATCTGTCGAACAGGTAGTGATTCACCAGATTTTCCAGCAGCTCCTGATGACCGCTCTGGTGCTGCGGCGCCAGATTATGCTGTTCAGCGTACTGCGCAATCTGCGCAAGGGACATCTGCCCTTTCAGAATTTGCTGGCCCAGTTCACCATTCCAGCCGGCGTAGCGTTTCGCCACGCGTTTATCCAGCTCGCCATCTTCAATCATGCGCGCGGCGATTTTCAGCGACAGCGCCATCACGTCCATCGCGCCGATATGGCCGTAGAACAGATCGTATTTATCGGTGCTCTGGCGACGGACCTTGGCGTCAAAGTTCAGTCCGCCGGTCGTGAAGCCGCCCGCCTTGAGAATTTCATACATCACCAGCGCGTTTTCTTCCACGCTGTTCGGGAACTGATCGGTATCCCAGCCCAGCTGCGGGTCGCCGCGGTTAGCGTCCACCGAGCCGAAGATGCCAAGCGCAATGGCGCTGGCGATTTCATGATGGAAGGAGTGGCCGGCAAGGGTGGCGTGGTTCGCTTCGATGTTCACCTTGATCTCTTTTTCCAGACCAAACTGCTTCAGGAAGCCGTAAACCGTTGCCACATCGTAGTCGTACTGATGCTTGGTCGGCTCCTGCGGTTTTGGCTCGATAAGCAGCGTGCCGCGGAAGCCAATTTTGTGTTTGTGCTCAACCACCATTTGCATAAAGCGGCCAATCTGCTCGCGCTCCTGGCGCAGATCGGTATTTAGCAGGGACTCATAACCTTCGCGCCCGCCCCACAGCACATAGTTTTCACCGCCCAGCTGATGCGTCGCGTTCATCGCGGAAACCACCTGAGACGCCGCCCAGGAGAACACTTCCGGATCCGGGTTGGTGGCGGCGCCCGCGCCGTAGCGTGGATGGGTGAAGCAGTTCGCGGTGCCCCACAGCAGCTTCACGCCGGTTTCCTGCTGTTTTTGCGCCAGCAGCTCGGTCATTTGCGCAAAGTTGTTCCGGTACTCTTTAAGCGAGGCGCCTTCCGGGGAGACGTCCACGTCGTGGAAGCAGTAATAGGGGACGTTCAGCTTGTGGAAGAATTCAAAGGCGACGTCGGCTTTGCGTTTTGCCAGCGTAAGAGCGTCTCCCGCCTGCTGCCACGGGCGCTCAAACGCGCCAACGCCGAACATATCCGCTCCGGTCCAGCAGAAGGTATGCCAGTAGCAGGCGGCAAAACGCAGGTGTTCTTCCATGCGTTTGCCCAGCACCAGCTCGTCCGGATTGTAATGGCGGAACGCCAGCGGATTGGTGGTTTGAGGGCCTTCGAAACGTACACGATCAAGTTGGTCGAAATAGGCTTGCATAATGAACTCCGTAATCAGAAAAACTGCGGCCAGGCGAAAGTTTACTTATTCTGGGTTTTACCCGCGGGATGCTCAATTACGTTATTTCACACTGCGCTTCAGAGAATACCCAAACGTGCGCCACCTCGCAAAAACTGCTGAAAAATATAAAAGAAAACGTTCGTTTTCTATTTCCTGGATTACAGGAAGCGGTTCGCAGGATATTTTAAAAGCAGATCCCTGTCATAAATTGAGAATTAAACCAAAAATCATAATGAGAAGATAAAAATCAGTAATTGCCGATTCTTTCCTCAGCGGCAACAATTCTCTCGTCTGCACATGTAATCAATTCTTTAATCCGAATAATCACCACCCTACAGGTAACAATAATATGAAGATTAAGAACCTCTTACTGACGCTGTGTGCCTCGCTCGTCTTAACCTCCGTGAGCGGCATCGCTAAAGAAGTAAAAATCGGCATGGCCATCGACGACCTGCGCCTTGAGCGCTGGCAGAAGGACCGGGATATTTTCGTGAAGAAGGCCGAATCATTAGGCGCCAAAGTATTTGTTCAGTCTGCCAACGGCAATGAAGAAACCCAGATGTCGCAGATTGAAAACATGATTAACCGCGGCGTGGACGTGCTGGTTATTATTCCTTACAACGGCCAGGTATTAAGCAACGTAGTCGCTGAAGCGAAACGCGAAGGCATTAAAGTATTAGCCTATGACCGTATGATTAATAACGCGGATATTGATTATTATATCTCTTTTGATAATGAAAAAGTCGGCGAACTGCAGGCTCGGAGTATTGTCGATAAGGTTCCTTCCGGGAATTATTTCTTAATGGGCGGCTCGCCTGTGGATAATAATGCCAAGCTATTCCGCGCCGGGCAGATGAAAGTATTAAAACCCTATATCGATAGCGGGAAAATAAAAGTGGTGGGCGATCAGTGGGCGGACGGCTGGCTGCCGGAAAACGCGCTGAAAATTATGGAAAATGCCCTGACGGCGAACAACAACAAAATTGACGCGGTGGTGGCTTCAAACGATGCCACCGCGGGCGGCGCTATTCAGGCTCTGAGCGCGCAGGGGCTGGCCGGCAAGGTGGCGATTTCCGGTCAGGATGCGGATCTCGCGGGCGTGAAGCGTATTATTGCCGGCACGCAAACCATGACGGTTTATAAGCCGATAACCAAGCTGGCGAATACCGCCGCTGAAATCGCGGTGGAATTAGGCGAGGGCAAAGAACCGGCCTCCGATGCCAAACTTAATAATGGCCTGAAGGACGTTCCGTCGCGCCTGCTGACGCCGGTTGAGGTGGATAAAGCCAATATCGACAGCACCGTGGTGGCCGACGGTTTCCACAAAAAGAGCGATCTCTGACCCGTATCGCCCGTAGCGCGCTGCGGGCGGCAATCTTTGGCCAGACGGGGGAGAGGTTATGCCTTACTTGCTGGAAATGAAGAATATCACTAAGGCTTTTGGCGTGGTGAAGGCGGTAGACAACGTCAGCCTGTCGCTCAACGCCGGAGAGGTTATGTCGCTGTGCGGCGAAAACGGCTCCGGCAAATCGACGCTGATGAAAGTGCTGTGCGGCATCTACCCCTGGGGCAGCTACGAGGGCGAAATCTGGTTTGCCGGTGAAAAACTCCAGGCGGGCCACATTCGCGACACCGAACGCAAAGGCATCGCTATCATTCATCAGGAGCTGGCGCTGGTGAAGCACCTTTCTATCCTGGAGAATATTTTCCTCGGCGCGGAGATATCGCGCCACGGCGTGCTGGACTACGACAGCATGACGCTTCGCTGCCAGAAGCTGCTGGCGCAGGTGAACCTGGCTATCTCACCGGACACCCGCGTGGGCGATCTGGGACTTGGGCAGCAGCAGCTGGTGGAAATAGCCAAGGCGCTGAATAAACAGGTGCGGCTGCTGATTCTGGATGAGCCTACGGCTTCGCTAACGGAGCGCGAAACGGAGGTTTTATTAAAGATTATTCGCGATCTGCAGGACCACGGCATCGCCTGTATCTACATCTCCCACAAGCTTAATGAAGTCAAAGCCATCTCTGACACCATCTGCGTAATCCGTGACGGGCAGCCTATCGGCACCCGCGATGCCGCGCAGATGAGCGAAGACGACATCATCACCATGATGGTCGGTCGCGAACTGACGGCGCTTTATCCGAGCGAGCCGCATCAAACCGGCGAGGAGATCCTGCGCGTTGAGCACCTTACCGCCTGGCATCCGGTCAACCGCCATATCAAACGCGTTAACGACATCTCTTTCTCACTGCGCAAAGGGGAAATCCTGGGCATCGCCGGGCTGGTGGGGGCCGGACGTACCGAAGCCGTTCAGTGCCTGTTTGGCGTCTGGCCCGGCAGATCGGAAGGCGAGATTTTTATCGACAACAAGCCGGTAAAAATCAGCCGCTGCCAGCAGGCGATTGCCCACGGAATCGCGATGGTGCCGGAGGACCGGAAAAGAGACGGGATCGTCCCGGTGATGGCGGTAGGGCAGAACATCACGCTGGCGTCGCTTGGGCAGTTTGCCGGCGCGCTAAGCAGCCTTGACGAAGCCGCCGAGCAAAACTGTATTTTGCAGTCTATTCAACGCCTGAAGGTTAAAACATCGTCGCCGGGGCTGGCAATCGGCCGCCTGAGCGGGGGTAACCAGCAAAAGGCGATTCTCGCCCGCTGCCTGCTGCTCAACCCGCGCATTCTTATCCTCGATGAGCCGACGCGCGGCATCGATATCGGCGCCAAATACGAAATCTACAAGCTCATTAATCAGCTGGTACAGCAAGGCATTGCCGTAATTGTGATCTCCTCCGAGCTGCCTGAGGTGCTGGGTCTGAGCGACCGGGTGCTGGTGATGCACGAGGGCCGCATTAAAGCCAACCTGATTAACCACAACCTGACCCAGGAGCAGGTCATGGAAGCCGCACTGAGGAGTGACCATCATGTCGAAAAGCAACCCGTCTGAAATCAAACTTGCGGCGCCCCTTGCCTCGCCCTTTGGCGATCTGAAGCGCCTTAATCTGCAGGTGTTTGTCATGATTGCCGCCATCGTCGTCATCATGTTGTTTTTTACCTGGATGACCGACGGCGCCTATTTAAGCGCGCGAAACGTTTCCAACCTGCTGCGCCAGACGGCCATTACCGGCATTCTGGCGGTGGGCATGGTGTTTGTGATTATCTCGGCGGAAATCGATCTCTCCGTTGGCTCGATGATGGGCCTGCTGGGCGGCGTGGCGGCGATTTTTGACGTCTGGCTGGGCTGGCCGCTGCCGCTGACTATCGTCGTGACGCTTGCGCTGGGCCTGGTGCTGGGCGCCTGGAACGGCTGGTGGGTCGCCTACCGCAAAGTGCCGTCGTTTATCGTTACCCTTGCGGGCATGCTCGCGTTTCGCGGCGTGCTGATTGGCATCACCAACGGCACAACGGTTTCGCCAACCAGCGCGGCGATGTCGCAAATCGGCCAGAGCTATCTGCCGGATGGCATGGGTTTTGGCGTCGGCGCGCTGGGGCTGATGGCGTTTGTGGCCTGGCAGTGGCGGC
>NZ_RCAA01000010.1:93688-103754 GCF_003628475.1 Enterobacter sp. R1(2018)
GCAGGCCATCACCGCGGTCATCGTGCTGGGCGCCGTCTGGCTGCTGAATGATTACCGCGGCGTGCCCACGCCGGTGCTGATCCTGACGCTGCTGCTGCTCGCCGGGATGTTTATGGCCACCCGTACCGCGTTCGGTCGCCGCATTTATGCGATTGGCGGCAATATCGAAGCGGCGCGCCTTTCCGGTATTAACGTCGAGCGCACCAAGCTTGCTGTTTTTGCCATCAACGGACTGATGGTGGCGATAGCCGGGCTGATCCTCAGCTCGCGGTTGGGTGCCGGTTCCCCTTCCGCCGGGAATATTGCCGAGCTGGACGCCATTGCCGCCTGCGTTATTGGCGGCACGAGCCTGGCAGGGGGGATCGGTAGCGTCGCCGGCGCGGTGATGGGCGCTTTTATTATGGCTTCCCTCGATAACGGAATGAGCATGATGGACGTTCCGACCTTCTGGCAGTACATCGTCAAAGGCGCCATTTTGCTGTTAGCGGTATGGATGGACTCGGCAACCAAACGCCGGGCCTGAGAATGTGCAAGCGATCACAACGCCGGGGCAAGGTTCCCCGGCTTTGCCGTTGCTATGGTATTCAGATACCGGGTAATTTCAGGAACTTTTAGCATGTTTGAGAAACGTCATCGCATTACGTTGTTATTCAATGCCAATAAAGCTTACGACCGCCAGGTCGTTGAAGGCGTAGGTGAATATTTGCAGGCGTCTCAATCAGAATGGGACATCTTTATCGAAGAGGATTTTCGCGCCCGTATCGACAATATCAAGGAGTGGCTGGGAGACGGGGTGATAGCGGATTTTGACGATACGGAAATCGAAAGATTGCTCAAAGGCGCCGATGTGCCCATCGTGGGCGTCGGCGGCTCGTATCACAGGCCCGAACACTATCCGCCGGTACACTACATCGCCACGGATAACTATGCCCTCGTGCAGAGCGCGTTTTTACATCTGAAGGAAAAGGGCGTGCAGCGCTTTGCTTTCTACGGCTTGCCTGGCTCAAGCAACAAGCGCTGGGCGGTGGAGCGTGAGCACGCCTTCCGCGAACTGGTCGCGGAGGAGAAATACCGCGGCGTGGTGTATCAGGGGATCGAGACCGCGCCGGAAAACTGGCAGCATGCGCAAAACAGGCTGGCCGACTGGGTGCAAACTTTGCCGCCGCAGACGGGGATTATTGCGGTTACCGACGCCCGAGCGCGCCATCTTTTGCAGGTATGCGAGCATCTGCATATCCCGGTGCCGGAAAAGCTGTGCGTGATTGGTATCGATAACGAAGAGCTGACGCGCTATCTGTCCCGCGTCGCGCTATCTTCCGTGGCGCAGGGTACGCGACAGATGGGATATCAGGCGGCCAAGCTCCTGCACCGCCTGCTGGATAACGAAGCATTGCCGCTGCAAAGGGTGCTGGTGCCGCCGGTACGGGTCGTGGAACGACGCTCAACGGATTACCGCTCCTTACACGATCCGGCGGTGATTCAGGCGATGCACTACATCCGCAACCATGCCTGCAAAGGTATTAAGGTGGAGCAGGTGCTGGACGCGGTAGGGATTTCACGCTCCAATCTTGAAAAGCGCTTTAAAGAAGAGGTGGGGGAAACCATCCATGCGGTTATCCACGCGGAAAAGCTGGAGAAGGCGCGTAGCCTGCTGGTTTCCACTTCCCTGTCGATAAACGAGATTTCGCAGATGTGCGGTTATCCTTCGTTGCAGTACTTTTATTCGGTATTTAAAAAAGAGTACGACACCACGCCAAAAGAGCATCGCGAGCGCTATAGCGAAATACTGGTTTAATGAAAGAAAAAAAACGCCTTCAGAAGAAGGCGTATAATTATTTTTTTTAACTTTGTTCTAACAACTCTGTTTTTATAATTCAGTTCGCCGTCATCAGACGTTGATTACTTTGGTACATAGCAAACAGGTAATTGTTATAGCTGCTGCCTTTTGTCGAATAACCTTTCAGCTTATGAATCATATTGCTGGCGGTGACTTCCTGATCGGCTTTACGCAACTGCGCGCGCGATTTACGGAATGACTTATAGGCCGGATGCGTGTTCAGATTGGTGACGTAGGCATTAACGCCTTCTTTCACCGAATCGTAATGCTGATAGCCTTTCACTTTACCGGTGTCGCTATTGCAATGCCTTTGGCTGCATTTCATGCCGAACAGATTGTTATTGCTGCGGGCAAGCTTAGAGGTGCCCCAGCCGCTTTCGGCCGCCGCCATCGTTGCCACCATATTGGTTGGAATGATGTCGACTTTTTCCATCAGCTGGTTCCACGGCACGCGGTTAGTGTTGCCGTTCCAGGCAATTTTATAGCGCTGAGTAATGCCTTTCAGGCGCGCGCGCTCGGACGGCGACCAGCCCTTTTCGTACTGCTTGGAAACAAGCCAGTTGCGATCGGCGGTGATAGCAGCGTTTTGACTGGTAATATATGGCATGACCGTCCGGAGAAACGCTCTTTTCCTTGGCGTTCCGGAAGGGTATTTTCGCAAATCAGGGAGCGATGCCAATTCACTATTGCGAGAATACTCTTTCTTACTGCTTGCCAACTTCTTACTGCTTGTCCTGGTGCTGTGTATCTTCGTGCTTTTTGTCTTAACACTTTTGGTGTTAACGGCATGGGCTTTATGCGATTTTGGCTCATGTTTACTTGCTATTGCCCCAGTTGAAAAACTGAAGGTCAGTAACATAAGTATCGCAGCCCCAAATCGTCGGATTGGGGTTGATATCATTAGATCTCCTGGGCGGATCGATGCGTCTCGTGTGCCTTAATTGTCAAGGGGTTCGAATAAAGTAAACGCGAATACTACCAAAAATAACGTTCCAGGGCACCAAAAGAAATAATCCCAATCCGAAGTGTTGTCACGTACGATCTTCTTATGACGGAGAAAAGTATCGTGATATGCGAGGGTTATCGCATAATTTAGCGAAATGATACTTCGATCACTCACCCTCCTTTCTCCTCCCCGCCGACCCGCCCGTCAGGATGAATATCATCAGCGAAAACAATGCCACACTGGTTAAAAGATACCCATGGGTAAAAAAAATGAAAAAAATTCCTCTGCTGCTTTTATTCTTCCCGGGCCTCGCGCTGGCAAACTGGACGGCGCCGGGTCTGAATCCCTTTAAAGAACAATCTGCTGGCCTGTTTGTGAGCGAATCTAAGCTTGCGAAGGGCACTTTGCCGCTGAGCCTGAAGCTTGATGGAGCCTGCTGGCAGCCCGCCGAAACCATCAGGCTTAATCAAATGCTCTCCCTGAAACCCTGTGCAGGCGACGCGCCGCAGTGGAAGCTGTTCCGCGAAGGGGACTACCAGGTGCAAATCGATACGCGTAGCGGCACGCCGACGCTGATGCTGAGCGTAAAGAGCGTCGAGACAGCCGCGCCTGTCGACGTCACGCGCCAGTGCCCTAAATGGGACGGAAAACCCCTGACGGTTGACGTCAGCAAAACCTTCGCCGAAGGCGAGCAGGTACGCGATTTTTACAGCGGACAAACGGCAAGCGTTAAACAGGGCCAGATAACCATGATGCCGGCAGCGAACAGCAACGGCCTGCTGCTGCTGGAAAGCGCGTCTACACAAAAAGCGGCTCCCTTTAACTGGCATAACGCGACGGTGTATTTCGTACTGACCGATCGCTTTGCGAATGGCAATCCCGCCAACGATAACAGCTACGGCCGCCACAAAGACGGCATGGAAGACATTGCTACCTTTCACGGCGGCGATCTGGCGGGGTTAACCGGCAAGCTTGATTATCTGCAAAACCTCGGCGTCAATGCCCTGTGGATAAGCTCGCCGCTGGAGCAAATTCACGGCTGGGTGGGCGGCGGCACCAAAGGGGATTTCCCGCACTACGCCTATCACGGCTACTACACCATGGACTGGACGAAACTCGACGCCAATATGGGCACCGAAGACGATCTGCGTAAGCTGGTGGACGAAGCCCATAAACGCGGCATCCGCATCCTGTTTGATATCGTCATGAACCATACCGGTTACGCCACCCTCGCGGATATGCAGGAGTATAAGTTCGGCGCGCTTTATCTTAAGGGCGACGAGCTGGCTAAAACGCTCGGCAAACGCTGGACCGACTGGAAGCCCGGCCCGGGCCAGAGTTGGCACACCTTTAACGATTACATTAACTTCAGCGACAAAACGGCCTGGCAAAGCTGGTGGGGAAAAAACTGGATCCGCACGGATATCGGCGATTACGACAACCCGGGCTTTGACGATATCACTATGTCCCTCGCTTTCCTGCCGGATTTAAAAACGGAGTCTACGCGGGCCGCGGGACTGCCGGTGTTCTATCGCCACAAGCCGGATACCAACGCGAAAGAAATTGCGGGTTATACGGTTCGCGATTATCTGACGCACTGGCTGAGCCAGTGGGTGCGCGATTACGGCATTGACGGCTTCCGCGTGGATACCGCTAAACATGTCGAAAAAGACGCCTGGAAGCAGCTCAAAGCGCAGTCCGTGGAAGCGCTGGCCGCGTGGAAAAAAGCGCATCCGGATAAAAAAATGGATGACGCTCCCTTCTGGATGACGGGCGAATCCTGGGGCCACGGCGTGATGAAAAGCGACTACTACAGCAGCGGCTTTGACGCGATGATCAACTTCGATTATCAGGAGCAGGCCGCAAAAGCCACGGATTGCCTGGCGAACATCGATATCACCTGGCAGCAGATGGCTGAAAAACTGCAGGATTTTAACGTGCTTAGCTATCTTTCATCCCATGATACCCGGCTGTTCCGCGAAGGCGGACAGCGCGCAGCAGAACTGCTGTTGTTGGCTCCCGGCGCGGTTCAGATTTTCTACGGCGATGAAACAGAACGTCCGTTTGGCCCCACCGGTTCCGATCCGCTGCAGGGCACGCGCTCCGATATGAACTGGGGTAAAAATACCGCCACGCTTGAGCACTGGGAAAAAATCAGCCGGTTCCGCGCGCGCCATCCGGCCGTTGGCGCGGGGACGCAAACCACGCTAAGCATGAAAGAAGGTTACGGCTTTAGCCGTCAAAGCGGTGATGACAAAGTAATGGTGGTCTGGGCGGGGAACCCATAAGCCTGCGACAACACTTTGTGCTGTCCTGAGGAGGATACGCAGCATATAGACACCTACGGGCTATGCTTACTGTGTTTGCACCGCGACTTCTGCGGCGCTATGGTTAGCCTCTTTTTGACAGTAAGCGACAGATCTACGTTATGACGTTTTCACTTTTCGGCGATAAATTTACCCGCCATGCAGGCATCACACGCCTGATGGAGGACCTCAACGACGGTTTACGCACGCCGGGCGCTATTATGCTCGGCGGTGGAAACCCGGCGCAAATTCCCGCGATGAACGACTATTTCCAGAACCTGCTGACGGACATGCTGGCAAACGGGAAAATGACCGACGCGCTGTGTAATTATGATGGTCCGCAGGGGAAAAGTGAGTTACTCGACGCGCTTGCCAGTTTGCTGCGTACTGAATTAGGTTGGGATATTGAACCGCAGAATATTGCACTGACAAACGGCAGCCAGAGCGCATTTTTCTACTTGTTTAACCTGTTTGCCGGCCGTCATGCCGACGGCAGCACTAAAAAGGTGCTCTTCCCGCTGGCGCCTGAGTATATCGGCTACGGCGATTCAGGCCTCGAAGAGGATCTCTTCGTCTCGGCGCGCCCGAACATCGAACTGCTGCCGGAAGGCCAGTTCAAATACCACGTTGATTTCGAACATCTGCACATCGGTCAGGATACCGGGATGATTTGCGTCTCGCGCCCGACCAACCCGACGGGCAACGTCATTACCGACGAAGAGCTGATTAAACTGGATGCGCTGGCGCACCAGCACGGCATTCCGCTGGTGATTGATAACGCTTACGGCGTGCCGTTCCCGGGGATTATTTTCAGCGAAGCGCGCCCGCTGTGGAATCCGAACATCGTGCTGTGCATGAGCCTGTCGAAGCTGGGTCTGCCGGGTTCCCGCTGCGGCATTATCATCGCCAACGAAAAAATCATCTCAGCCGTCAGCAATATGAACGGCATTATCAGCCTTGCTCCCGGCGGTATCGGGCCTGCGATGGCGACGGAGATGATTAAACGCAACGACCTGCTGCGCCTGTCTGAAACCGTCATCAAGCCGTTTTATTATCAGCGCGTTCAGGAAACTATCGCCGTTATTCGCTGCTACCTGTCGCCGGAACGCTGCCTGATCCATAAACCGGAAGGCGCGATTTTCCTCTGGCTGTGGTTTAAGGATTTGCCGATTACCACCGAACTGCTCTACCAGCGCCTGAAAAAGCGCGGCGTGCTGATGGTGCCGGGCGACTACTTCTTCCCCGGACTTGATAAACCCTGGCCGCACACGCACCAGTGCATGCGTATGAACTATGTGCCGGAGCCGGAAAAAATCGAAGCGGGCGTGAAGATTCTGGCCGAAGAGATCGAGCGGGCCTGGAAAGAATCAGTATAAAACCCGCTGGCGGGGTGGATAACGCCTGCGATTATCCCCCCGCATTTTTATTGCAGGCGATTTACTCGCGGTTTTGCTTTCGGGCAAAGTCCCTTTCAGGACGCCAGAGATTTGGCCGGATAGACAACCCGGTGAATCAAGAAACTATATTAATCACACTCTCCCTATATTCACTTTGCAGCAGGCCTGTCTAATCATTAATGACACCCGTCGGCTTTTAATATGAAAGCACGGCTGCGCGTCAGGAAATCTTTCTGCGGCGTTAAAATATTATTTACGTCAGCGCCGATAGCCTCTTTAACCCGTAGATATTTATTGGTAGAACGGTCAGCCTCTGAAATGCGGCCTGACATTTATTCTACAAGGCTTGGTTATGCACCTGCGTCGTATTCCGTTTCCTGAGGCATTCCTGCAGGTGCTGCGCCTGTATTTTTATGATTCGATTTGCGGCTGGGCGACGGGCGCAGCAATCTGTGCAGGGACGACGGCGACTGGCATCGCAGCGTTTTCAGACGCTTCCCGACAATAACAGGCTCAATCCCGTGATAACTGTTAATTTTTTATGCTGTTCCCTTTATTATACCTATGAAAATGAAATTGATTTTTCATACTGCTGCATAGGCTGGCGTAGTTATATTTTGCGCTACCGCCATGCGCTTATGGCAGGTATTATCAGGCCGAGGGCCTCGTTAATTAATATTACGATAAAATTTATCGTCCGATATTTTAAGTTAAAAGGATTGTGTATGAATAAGGGGCAATGTTTTTATCTGGCGCATGGCTATTTATCAAATAGCTGAGCGTTTCGGGTTTAATTTGCTTTATTGCATGCGGCATTAAATATCTTCAACCGCAAGCCGGGGAAACTACTTTTAATTCCAGCGAAGGCCGATAAAATTTTCTCAAGCTGGATTTGGCTTCTCCGGTTCGCCTGCTTCGGCCGTCAAGCTGTGTATCAGCTCCGCTGTGTTTGCGCTTACTCTTACGCATGCCGCATTTGGGGATTGATAAAGAGGGGATTTAGCCGGACACTGTTTTTAACCCTACATTTTCTATCAGGTATCAACATGGCCATTATCCCGAAAAACTATACGCGGCTGGAAAGCGGCTACCGCGAGAAGGCGCTGAAGCTCTTTCCATGGGTCTGCGGGCGCTGCTCCCGCGAGTTTGTCTATTCGAATCTGCGCGAACTGACCGTGCATCACATGGATCACGACCACACTAACAATCCGGAAGACGGCAGCAACTGGGAATTATTGTGCCTGTACTGCCACGATCACGAGCACTCAAAATACACCGAGGCTGACCAGTACGGCTCTACGGTTATTGCCGGTGAAGATGCGCAAAAAGACGTCGGCGAAGCGACCTATAATCCCTTTGCTGATTTGAAGGCGATGCTGAATAAGAAAGGCTAGCAAAGAAACCCTCTCCCGCAGGAGAGGGTGGAATATCACCTCAGAACAACCCTAACGGCTTATCGGAATAGCTGACCAGCAGGCATTTGGTTTGCTGATAGTGCTCCAGCATCATCTTATGGGTTTCACGGCCGATGCCGGACTGTTTATAACCGCCAAAGGCTGCGTGCGCCGGGTAGGCGTGGTAGCAGTTGGTCCAGACGCGCCCTGCCTGAATGCCGCGGCCCATTTTGTAAGCCACGTTGCCGTTGCGGCTCCAGACGCCTGCTCCCAGGCCGTATTCCGTGTCGTTCGCCAGCTCCAGCGCCTCTTCCATGGTTTTAAAGGTGGTGACGGCAAGCACCGGGCCAAAAATCTCCTCCTGGAAAACACGCATGTTGTTTTTACCAAACAGAATGGTCGGCTCCAGGTAATAACCGGCTTTCAGATCGCCATCAAGCGCCTTACGACGTCCGCCGGTCAGCACGTCCGCCCCCTCTTTTTTACCGATATCGATATAGTTGAGGATGGTTTCCATCTGGCCCTGGGAAACCTGGGCGCCCATCTGCGTGCTGGCATCCAGCGGGTTGCCGCTGCGGATGGACTCTACGCGGCGAATGGCGCGTTCCATAAAGCGCTCATAGATAGATTCCTGCACCAGCGCGCGGCTCGGGCAGGTGCACACTTCGCCCTGGTTAAAGGCGAACAGCGCAAAGCCTTCCAGCGCCTTATCGAAGAACGCGTCCTCTTCGTCCATCACGTCGGCAAAGAAAATATTCGGCGATTTGCCGCCCAGCTCCAGCGTGACCGGAATAATATTCTGCGTCGCGTACTGCATGATTTGCTGGCCCACTTCGGTGGAACCGGTAAAAGCGACTTTGGCGATGCGTTTTGAGGTGGCGAGGTATTCACCGATTTCGCCGCCCGCGCCGTTCACTACGTTGATCACGCCCGGCGGCAGTAAATCGCCGACCAGCTCCATCAGCAACAGCACGGACAGCGGGGTCAGGCGCGCTGGTTTGAGTACAATGCAGTTTCCCGCCGCCAGCGCCGGCGCCATCTTCCAGCTCGCCATCAGCAGCGGGAAGTTCCACGGGATGATTTGTGCGACGACGCCCAGCGGCTCGTGGAAGTGATACGCTACGGTTTCGCCGTCGACTTCGCTGATGCCGCCCTCCTGGGCGCGTATACAGGAAGCGAAATAGCGGAAGTGGTCGATGGCCAGCGGCACGTCGGCGGCGGTGGTTTCACGAATAGGCTTGCCGTTATCCCAGGTTTCGGCGGCGGCGAGCAGGTCAATGTTCTGCTCCATGCGGTCGGCGATTTTTAGCAGGATATTCGCGCGTTCCTGCACGGACATGCCGCCCCAGCCCGCTTTCGCCTCATGGGCGGCGTCGAGGGCGAGATCGATATCGCCTTTGCCGGAGCTGGCGATTTCACACAGCGGCTGCCCGGTAACGGGGGTAAGATTCTCGTAATACTGGCCGTCTACCGGCGGCACCCACTGGCCGCCGATATAGTTGTCGTAACGTGGTTTCAGCTTGAGCGGAAAGCCGTATTCGCCGGGGATAATACGGGTATCGGGAGGATTAGTAGTCATGATGTTCTCCTTGTCGCGGTTGCTTATCAAGGATAGATGTCGTTGGCGATTTTTCCGCCAGCGCCTGAAGGGTTTACGACGCGGCTCACGGATTAAATTTTTTTGATTCGGAGTATTCAGCCAGCAGGCTAACTAAATTGATTCATACTTGAAGATTACCTTTTTCCCGTTTCGCCACAAGGATTGCTCATGCGCCTGTTTATTAGTTTTGATGTAGGCGGTACCCATGTAAAACATGGTCTGTTCACCGAAGAGGGGGAGGTGCTGATAGCTGAAGAATACGATACCCACTACGACCGCCAGCTGTTTTTGTCCTCCTGGCAAAGCGTGGTGGCCGGCTACCGGCAGCATAATGAAATCGCCGGCATCGCCATCAGTTTCCCCGGCTACATCAATCCGATTACCGGCAGTGTCCCTAAGGCCGGATCGCTGACGTTTCTGGACGGCTGCAACCTGCTGGAGATGTTCGGCGAGCTGACCGATTTGCCGATCACCGTTGAAAACGACGCTAACTGCGCCGCGCTCGGCGAGATGTGGCTGGGCGCCGGTCATGACTATGATTCGCTGGTGTGCGTGACCATTGGCACCGGTATCGGCGGCGGCATTA
>NZ_RCAA01000010.1:103838-143283 GCF_003628475.1 Enterobacter sp. R1(2018)
CGAGGATATGCACCAGCTGGCGTCGGCCAAAGGGCTGATGGACGCCTGCCGCCGCGAGATGAATATTCCGGCGGACGAAAAAATTCACGGCCAGGATATTTTTGCCCGCGCCGAGACGGATTTACATATTCAGGGCGTAATTGATAACTGGGTGAAATACCTGGCGCGTGGGATATACAGCGTGGTGTCGCTGTTCGACCCGCAGGCGATTTTGCTCGGCGGCGGCGTAAGCACGCAGCCGATGCTTTACCCGATGCTGGAGCGCCATCTTGAAGGATTTAAGTTCTGGGACGTGCTGAAGGTGCCGATTCGCCCGTGCAAGCTCGGTAATAAAGCCGGGATGCTGGGCGCGGTGTGGCTGGCTAAGCAGAAGGATTGACGGCGACCGTTGTCAGACAGATGTCGGA
The DNA here is from genome assembly GCF_003628475.1 of Enterobacter sp. R1(2018). GTDB lineage: Bacteria > Pseudomonadota > Gammaproteobacteria > Enterobacterales > Enterobacteriaceae > Dryocola. Next base: position 104,246 of record NZ_RCAA01000010.1, read on the forward strand.
TATTGCTGACGCTTATCCGACCCGCAGCTCCAGCAGGGTGGGTAGCGACGCCGCCCGCCAGCATCCCTAAGCGCTTTCCTTCTGAAACAGCGCCTTATCCCGCAATAAATGCTCGTTGCCGCGACGGCGGGTAAAGCCTGTACGGTCGAAATATTCAAGGATTTGCACCGCCAGCTTGCGGCCTATGCCTAATCTGTCGCGGAAATCCGCCGCGCTGGTGGCGCCCTGGGTTTGATCGAGTTCGCGGATCAAATCGGCGAATTCCTGAATCCGATCGTTGCGGTAATAACGATCTTTTAAGATCGCCGTCACCAGGCCGAGCCGGGCGGCAAAGCGCAGCAGCTGGCGAACCGTCTGCTCATCGTGCTTAATTTCCGTCGCCAGATCGCGGACCCACCAGGGGTCGTCGCCAAACAGCCCGTCAACTTTTTGCCATATCTCCAGCTGTGCGGCCGAGAAGCCGGGAGTATGGTCGGGCAGATGCAGCCAGCCCTGATGGCTGACGATTTTGCCTTCGCGGAGCATTCTCTCAATTAACGCCAGCGCCAGCGGTTCGTCTTCGCCCGGCAGCGCCATGCGTCGCAGGCGTTCGCGGCCCGGACCGGGCTGGTCGTCGTGCTGCTGGTGATAGCGATCCAGAATATCGATCAGCTTTTGCTGCCAGCGATGGGCGACTTCGTTGCTCAGCAGACTGTCGGCTGCCTGAATATAGCCCGGCTGAGCCAGCAGCGCCTGAAGGCCGCTGGCGGTAAGCTGACGCGCCCAGGCGAAGGCGCTAAGCGAGACGGCGCCCCGCTGTAAAGCAGCGTCCAGGGCCTGCTGGTCATCCCCGGCTTGTTTAAGCTGATGCAGCCACTGCAGGTAGGCCGGCTGCCGTTTGCCGCGGCGCGGCGCATGAAGCTGAATGGCGCGAGCGCCCGCCAGCGTGTGGCGAGCGGAGATATCGCGCAGCACAAGCCTGTCGTTTTCTGCCAGCCACAGCGGCATATCCAGCGCTAACTCGGCCAGGTCGTCCTCCAGCAGCGAAATCCGCCCGGTAACGTGGCTTGCGGCGTGGTGAATATGCAAAGGCTGCCACTGTTGCAGCGGCGCATGGGCCTGAAGCTGCACGATAACCCGCTCAACGGGCTGCAGCGGTTTTTCCCCCAGCAGCCAGTCGCCGCGTTTAAGCTGCGCTTTTTCCGCATCGCCGCTGATATTCAGGGCGATGCGCTGCCCGGCGAAAGCGGCCTGCGTTGGCTGATTTTGCGCATGCAGGCCGCGCACGCGCATCGGCTTATCTACCCCCGTTAACCACAGGGTATCGCCGACTTTCACTTCGCCGCTCAGCGCCGTGCCCGTCACCACCAGGCCTGCGCCTTTCACGGTGAACGCGCGGTCGATCGCCAGGCGAAAACGATGCTGGTGCGGGTGCGTACGCTCCGGCAACGCCTGTAAATGCGTACGCAACTCCGCAATGCCGGTTTCAGCGGTGGCGGCGGTGACGAAGATATCCGCCGCAGGCCAGTTTGCCTCGTTGAGCATCGCTATAACGTCTTTCCGAACCTCTTCCACGCGGCTTTCGGAGACGCGATCGGCTTTGGTCAGCGCGACGGTAAGGGTGGGCCTACCGGTTAATTCAAGAATGGCCAGGTGCTCGCGGGTTTGCGCCATGATGCCGTCGTCACAGGCCACGACCAGCAGCGCGTGATCGATGCCGCCCACGCCCGCCAGCATATTGGCGAGGAATTTTTCATGGCCCGGCACGTCGATAAAGCCGATGATTCGCCCGTCGGGCTGCGGCCAGTAGGCGTAGCCCAGGTCGATGGTCATGCCGCGCTTTTTCTCTTCCGGCAGGCGATCCGCATTTACGCCCGTCAGGGCCTGCAACAGCGTCGTTTTGCCGTGATCGACGTGGCCGGCGGTGGCGATAATCATTGGGTCAGCATCTCCATAAAGCCCGCTTCATCTTCAAGACAGCGTAAGTCCAGCCACAGCCGCCCGTCGCTGACGCGGCCGATGACCGGTTTTGGCCGTTCGCGCAGGCGCTGTATCAATAAGCCCAGCGTGGCACCGCGCCCGTCTTTTGGCGTGAAGGTGACGGCGGCGCTCGGCAGCCTGTCGACCGGCAGCGAACCGCTGCCAATCTGCGACAGACAGGGTTCCGCGCGGACCTCGAATTGTTCTGCGAAACGTGCCTGCAGGGCAGGCAGCAGGCGCCGGGCCTGGTCGCTGATGGCCGTCGCATCGCGGGTTAACAGGCGCAGCGTCGGCAGCCTTGCGGCCAGGGTTTCTGGATGCTGATACAGACGCAGCGTGGCTTCCAGCGCCGCCAGGGTCATTTTGTCGGCGCGCAGGGCGCGTTTAAGCGGATGGCTCTGAATGCGGGCGATAAGCTCTTTTTTGCCGACGATAATGCCCGCCTGCGGCCCGCCGAGCAGCTTATCCCCGGAGAAGCTCACCAGGCTGACGCCCGCGGCGATAAGCTGTTTCGGCATCGGTTCCGGCGGCAGCCCCCACTGGCCAAGGTCAACGAGCGAACCGCTGCCCAAATCGGTTATTACCGGAATATCCAGCTCTTTACCTAACTCAGCCAGCTCGGCTTCGCTCACCGCTTTGGTGAAGCCTTCAATCTGATAGTTGCTGGTATGGACCTTCATCAGCAGCGCCGTATCCGGGCTGCCGGCGGCCTGACGATAGTCTTTTAAGTGCGTACGGTTAGTGGTGCCTACTTCAACGAGCCGGCATCCCGCCTGGCGCATAACGTCCGGAATGCGAAACGCGCCGCCGATTTCCACCAGCTCGCCGCGGGAGACGACGACTTCGCCGCCGTTCGCGCAGGCGGCCAGCATCAGCAATACCGCTGCCGCGTTATTGTTAACGATGCAGGCGTCTTCCGCGCCGGTTAGCCCACAGAGCAAATCTGCCAGCGCCCGGTCGCGGTGCCCGCGTGCCGCGCCATCCAGATCGTATTCCAGCGTGACAGGCGAACGCATAACCTGCGTGACCGCTTCAACGGCGGTCTCAGCCTGCAAGGCGCGGCCCAGGTTAGTGTGCAGCACGGTGCCGGTCAGGTTAAAAACGGGCAGCAGGGCGCTGCGCTGGCCCGCCTCAAGTCTTTGTCTGGCCTGCATGGCCCAGCTGTCGTTCCACGGCGGCAGTTCACCCTGGACGCGGATATGCTCGCGTGCGGCATCAAGCATATCGCGCAGGGTGCTGACCACGCGTGTATGGCCGAATTCATTCAGCAGAGCGCTGAACGATGCGTCGCGCAGCAGGCGGTCTGTCGCCGGAAGCTGGCTGTACAAAGTACGTTGAAGGGTCATGGCAGGCCGTAGAAGTGAGAAATTTTGCGTTAGTTTACAGGGGGAGCTATCCCCCTGTCATGGCGGGAGATCATGCCGTTGGCGGTTCGGTGCGGGCAAAGCTTTCCCGCTGGAAAAGCGCCTCAACCAGCTTGATGAGGTGCGGGCGATTGACGCACCAGCCGGGAGAAACGCGGCGGAAGTTGATATAGCCCACGGCGCAGGCCACGGCAATACCGGCGACGGTCAGCGGCTCGGCGGTCAGGCTTTTATCGGCGGCAAACTTCTCTAGCATGTCCAGCCCGCGGCTGATTTTTTCGCGCTGGCGCAGCAGCTCCGTTTCCGACTGCTGGGCCGGCGGGCGCTGCTGTTCGCGTACTGAAACGAGCGCTGCGTCCATGATGCCGTCCGCAAGCGCTTCCATCTGGCGCATTTTCAGAGCGGCTTTCGGCTCACGCGGGATAAGCGCCGGGGCAATATCGAGAAGTTCGAGGTATTCCGCAATAACCGGCGAATCAAACCAGTACTCACCCTCATCGGTGACTAACGCCGGGACTTTGCCAAGCGGGTTGTACTGCGGCGTGTGGCTTTCGGCAACCCACGGATTATCGTTCACGAACTCAAAGGTGATGCCTTTTTCCAGCAGGATGACCGAAATTTTGCGCACGTACGGGCTGGTGTAATTACCGATCAGTTTCATTACGTCGTCCATTTTTAAGCCAACAAAAGATAAGTATGGCCTGGATTGTCGGCCCTGTTCAAAGCAGGCGATAGTTTTTATCCGGCATGATTTTGGCGGGCAGTTCGTTATCCCTGATCATTTCCCGCAGGTCGATTTCAATGGTGTTACAGAAAGCATTTAGCGGTAAGTCATTGTCTTCAAGACCAAAGGGGTCTTCCAGCTCCGCGGCGATGGCATCAAGCGCAAGCAGTGCGTAAGTGGTAAACAGCGAAAACGGCAGGGAAAGAAAGCCAAAGCTATCGATGATCAGTAACGGGTAAATAGCGCAAAAAATACAAATGGTACGATGCAGCAGCAGCGAATAGGCAAAAGGGATAGGCGTGTTGCTGATACGTTCGCAGCCTCCCTGAATGAGGCTAATTTCATTCAGGTACTGGTTAATGTTCTGATAATTCAGCTCATTTTTTTTGTACTGATAAAGCCGCAGGCCTATCTCCTGAAGCAGAGCGTTACAAGGGATGTTGACGTTGAGCCGATCGAACATCTGTGGAACATATTTCATTATGGCGGTAGAGGCTTTCCCGTGCCTGAGGCCGATTTTCAACGTATGGCAATAGGCTAACAATAAAGCTATTAGCTCTTTGAGCTCTGAGGTATTGGCATGGGTGGTGTTTTTGACTTCCCGAACCAGAGATCGTGAGGTAATCAGCAGGTCGCCCCACAATTTTCTGGCTTCTGAATAGCGCATCCACGCGGCGTTATTACGGAACCCCAAAAATATGGAAATGGAGATGCCGATAAAACCGACCGGGCTTTCTTTGGCTTCTATACCGTGCAGGTGTAACAAAGGCAGCAAAAACAAATAGACCATGCTTAATATTGTAAAAAGGCATAGCTGATGGGAAATCTTTCTCATGACGGAACCTCGCCATGAGAACAATAACCTTAACCAGTGCTGCTCAGGCCTGACTATCATTATTTTCCCTTATAGCTTAGTTCGTTCAGATAGTCGTACAAAGGCTGAAGTTTGTTCAGATAGTGCTGAAAAACCTGTTCCTGATCGTTATGAGGAATGCTTCCATCAAGCAGGCCGCAACTGTCGATAAAGGATGTTTGGGCGATCACAGGATGTGTATCCTGAATAAGCGTCCGATATTCAATGTTAACAGGGCCGAAGGCGCTGAGGCGTATAACTTCCAGCTGCAGATAGTTAAAAACAGAGATCACCAGTTTATTGCTATGACAGGCCACAATTTGATGATGATAAGTACGCTCCGAAAGCGTAATTTTTTTCAAAAGAATTTGTACATAGTTATTCCAGTACTTGTCCATTTTAACTTTATTTTCATGAATATCGGCTGCGGATTTTATCAAGCTATTACTTTGTTGCATGGTCATTAATGTCCTGAGTTTATTGCGTATTTAAGGAAGGCTTATTCCAGAGGTAGAATATGTGGGCAACGGCTACTCGCTGAGCCGATGGGCGGCAAGACTTTTGATGATGTCGCTATTCACCGTGAGGTCAATATAATTACGCAGCGCTAAAGTATTATTCTTGCTGCTCGGGTAAATCATCCATAATTCAATTTGCTGAACTGTCCAGTCGGGAAGGACAACGTTAAGCTGTCCGCTTTTTAAGTATGGAGCGACAATATATTCCGGCAAAATAGCCAGCCCTGCGCCCTGTAAACTCTGATGTAATATATAGGTGAGGTTATCGCAGGTATGCCGCATATTCATCGCTAACTCATAACGAGCGGTGCTTTTTTGCAGGGTAATACTTTTCCATGCCTTATGTGTTATCAGATCGCAATTGAGCAGCTCGCTAGGCCTGGCAATAGGATATTTGCTGACATACTCAGGAGAGCCGACGATAAACCTGTTAAAGTTACCCAGGAAGCGGCCAATGAATAAATCATCGGAAGGTTTACCGATACGAAAAGCGATATCGAATATGTCGTTAACCGAACCGAAAAAAGAGTCTGCGGTGGTTAGTTCGAGTTCAACCTGCGGGTATTTTTTTAAAAAGTCATTATGCACCACGGGTAAAATGCTGTGCATAAAGCCGGGCGGGGCAATAACTCTTAGTTTTCCTGCGGGTATTTCACGTAGCCGCTGTACCAGTCCTTCGGCCCGCTGCGCGGTGTCAATCATTTCCTGGCAATAAGGAAGGTAGCGTTCCCCTGCATCGGTTAACGAGACTTTTCGCGTGGTGCGATTCAACAAGCGTAAGCCAAGCTGTTCTTCAAGCGCATTTATTTTCTGGCTGACGCGTGACTTTGTCATATTCAATTCTTCAGCTGTTCTGGTGAAACTGCCGTTTTTCACCAGAATGGCAAAGAGCGCCATGTTCTGAAAGTGTCTGAACATGATAAAACCTTAATTTCCAATAACGCCGGAATGATATAACAAAAAACGTTTAAAAAATAGATTCAATTGTTCAACAAAAGGCATCGGTTTGTTTATGAAATACTATTATAAATTGGTTGAGCAACAGGTATGATCGCCGCTCTTTTTATTTTATGAGTTACAATGATTTATAAGCAATCATATTGCCAGGTACTTTATTGTTATTACGTTGAGTTAACCCCTTTGAGTAATTTCACAATCAAATAAGGTAACTACTTTGGTGACAATTTTTTTATTTATCTGACTTTCGGTGAGATGTTTTTTATGAAGCGTGGTTTGGATTAGGGGATGCCTGGCAGTTTTAAAATGAAAATTACCGGTTTGATTAAAAAATACTGGCGCATACCCGTCCTGGCAATATTAACGAGCAACGCTGTGGTAGATGTTCTTCTGGGGGCGATTGCTTTTCGGCTGCGGCATTTTTTCCTTGTGATGGTGCTGGCTCTGGCCTTTGCGGTTTTGGCCATGCTTGCAACGAAACTTATCAAAGATTTCGCAGGAACGGATATGCGCTAACTCGCTACCCCTCAGCCATAAACGCGGTGCCTTTATCCCTGTCGGCACAACGATACCTTTAGATGGATGCTGGCGCTTCGACATTGCTGAGTTTGAAGTTAATACCTTTTGTCAGCATCCATCTAAGGGTATCGAAGCCGCGATGTTTATCTGTTCAATCGAGCCGTTCTCTCCTCGCCGCTCCGCTGTAATTAACTTTCACCCGGCCTGCCCGCGCAGGCGCCTGTTCCCGCTAACTTTTACCGGGATCACATCCAGATAAATCCGCAGGCAAATATTGTGTGATGAATATCACAAATCAATAACAAAGTCGCACCATTGAAATGAGATTAATGTCACAAAAAACGGCCTTATCAGATTAAAAAATTCTCACTGTATTATTTTTACACTGATATTTTGTGACGTAGATCACTGAGTTATGCCCCTTACTCCCCGAAAATTAGTGATCTAAATCACATTAAGGGTTGCCTACTGGACAGCTAAACGATTCAGTGCCAGATTCGCCTCACTTAGAGCATCTGGCAGGCCTTCCTGCCGCCACATTAACAATAAACCTCGGGCTGCTATTCAGCGCGTAAACACAACAAGGGGTGTGCGTATGTCATCCGATATCAAGATCAGAGTGCAAAGCTTTGGTCGTTTCCTCAGCAATATGGTAATGCCTAACATCGGCGCATTTATTGCCTGGGGTATTATTACAGCATTATTTATTCCCACCGGATGGTTGCCAAATGAGACGCTGGCGAAGCTGGTAGGTCCAATGATTACCTATCTGCTGCCGCTGCTTATCGGTTATACCGGCGGCCGCTTAGTCGGCGGTGACCGTGGCGGCGTGGTTGGCGCTATCACCACTATGGGTGTTATCGTCGGCGCGGATATGCCGATGTTCCTCGGCGCGATGATTGCCGGTCCTCTGGGCGGCTGGGCGATTAAACGCTTCGACATCTGGGTAGACGGCAAGATCAAATCCGGCTTTGAAATGCTGGTGAACAACTTCTCCGCCGGCATCATCGGGATGATCCTGGCGATTCTGGCGTTCATGGGTATCGGCCCGGCTGTTGAAGTACTGTCCAAGGTGCTGGCGGCGGGCGTTAACTTCATGGTTGTCCATGACATGCTGCCGCTGGCTTCTATCTTCGTAGAACCGGCGAAAATCCTCTTCCTGAACAACGCCATCAACCACGGCATCTTCTCGCCGCTGGGTATTCAGCAGTCCCACGAGCTGGGCAAATCAATCTTCTTCCTGATTGAAGCGAACCCGGGCCCGGGCATGGGCGTGCTGCTGGCATATATGTTCTTCGGTCGTGGCAACGCTAAGCAGTCTGCGGGCGGCGCGGCAATCATCCACTTCCTGGGCGGTATCCACGAAATTTACTTCCCTTACGTGCTGATGAACCCACGTCTGATCCTGGCCGTTATCCTCGGCGGTATGACCGGCGTGTTCACCCTGACCATCCTGAACGGCGGCCTGGTTTCACCGGCTTCCCCAGGCTCTATCCTGGCGGTGCTGGCGATGACGCCAAAAGGCGCCTACTTCGCTAACATCGCGGCAATCATTGCGGCAATGGCGGTCTCCTTCGTGGTGTCTGCCATCCTGCTGAAAACCAGCAAGGTGAAAGAAGAAGACGACATCGAAGCCGCGGCTCGCCGTATGGCTGAGATGAAAGCGGAATCTAAAGGCGCAACGGCTCCGCTGGCCGTTGGCGCGGGCCTGTCTAACGACCTGAGCCACGTGCGTAAAATCATCGTAGCCTGTGATGCCGGTATGGGTTCAAGCGCGATGGGTGCAGGCGTTCTGCGTAAGAAAGTGAACGACGCGGGCCTGAAAAACATCTCCGTTACCAACTGCGCTATCAACAACCTGCCGGAAGACGTCGATCTGGTGATTACCCACCGCGACCTGACCGAGCGCGCTATGCGCCAGGTGCCGCAGGCGCAGCATATTTCCCTGACCAACTTCCTCGACAGCAGCCTGTACAGCAACCTGACCGAGCGTCTGGTGGCTTCCCAGAATCTGAGCGATAAAGAAGTGAAGGTAATGAGCAGCCTGGAAGACAGCTTTGTGCCAAGCGAAGAAGGCTTGTTCCGCCTCGGCGCGGAAAATATCTTCCTCGGCCTGAGCGCGAGCAGCAAAGAAGAGGCGATTCGCTTTGCCGGTGAGCAGCTGGTAAAAGGCGGCTACGTACAGCCTGAATACGTCGATGCGATGTTCGAACGTGAGAAGCTGACGCCGACATATCTGGGCGAAGGCATCGCCGTTCCGCACGGCACCGTGGAAGCGAAAGACCGCGTGCTGAAAACCGGCATCGTCTTCTGCCAGTACCCGGCGGGCGTGCATTTTGGCGAAGAGCCGGAAGATATGGCTCGCCTGGTTATCGGTATCGCCGCCCGCAATAACGAACACATCCAGGTTATCACCAGCCTGACCAACGCGCTGGACGATGACTCAGTGATTGAACGCCTGGCGAACACTAACAGCGTTCAGGAAGTGCTCGACCTGCTGGCCGGTAAAAAGTAATAAGCGGAAAGTTGCAGGACGGGTTTACCCGCCCTGCAATGAAATACCAGCCTCTCCCGGAAGGGAGAGGGCTTGGGTGAGGGGATTCAGCATACCGTGTCCTCACCCCAGCCCTCCTGGGTGAAATCATTAAGAAGGTTAACGACATGAAAGCATTACATTTTGGCGCAGGTAATATCGGACGTGGCTTTATCGGCAAGCTGCTGGCGGACGCAGGTATTCAGCTGACGTTTGCCGACGTGAACCAGGTTGTGCTGGATGCGCTGAACGCGCGCCACAGCTATCAGGTGCACGTGGTTGGCGAAAAAGAGCAGGTTGATACCGTCTCCAACGTGAATGCCGTCAGCAGCATCGGCGACGAGGTTATCAGCCTGATTGCCGAAGTGGATTTGGTGACCACCGCCGTAGGGCCGGTTGTGCTGGAGCGTATCGCGCCGTCCGTCGCTAAGGGCCTTGTGCTGCGCCGCGCAAACGGCAACGACAAGCCGCTCAATATCATTGCCTGTGAAAACATGGTGCGCGGCACCTCGCAGTTAAAAGCACATGTGATGAAAGCGCTCTCGCAGGACGATCAGGCCTGGGTTGAACAGCACGTCGGCTTCGTGGACTCGGCCGTCGACCGCATCGTTCCGCCGTCGGCCTCCGCCACCAACGACCCGCTGGAAGTCACCGTTGAAACCTTCAGCGAATGGATCGTTGATAAGACCCAGTTTAAAGGCGATCTGCCGGAAATCGCCGGCATGGAACTCACTGACAACCTGATGGCGTTTGTCGAACGTAAACTCTTCACGCTCAACACCGGGCATGCTATAACCGCCTACCTCGGCCAGCTGGCCGGTCACCAGACCATTCGCGATGCGATTCTGGATGAAAAAATCCGCGCCGTGGTGAAAGGTGCGATGGAAGAGAGCGGCGCTGTGCTGATCAAACGCTACGGCTTCGATGCCGATAAGCACGCGGCCTATATCCAGAAAATCCTCGGCCGTTTCGAAAACCCGTATCTGAAAGATGATGTGGAACGCGTTGGCCGTCAGCCGCTGCGTAAATTAAGCGCGGGCGATCGTCTGATTAAACCGTTGCTCGGCACCCTCGAATACGACCTGCCGCACGCCAACCTGGTGGAAGGGATCGCCGCCGCCATGCATTACCGCAGCGAGCAGGATCCGCAGGCGCAGGAGCTGGTTGCCCTGCTGGCGGAAAAAGGCCCGCAGGCGACGCTTGCCCAGGTGTCCGGCCTTGATGCAAACAGCGACGTCGTCGCTCAAGCGGTGAAAGCTTATAACGCCAAAGCGTGATGGAGAACGGACGCGGTCACGCCGCGTCCAACACTAAAATTCAGTGATGCAGGCAAAGATGGAAGAAACACAGGCCTTTGAAAACCGGGTGCTTGAGCGTCTGAATGCCGGCAAAACCGTGCGAAGCCTGCTGATTGCCGCCGTCGAGTTACTCACCGAAGCGGTGAACATTCTGGTGCTGCAGGTATTTCGTAAAGATGATTACGCGGTGAAATATGCCGTTGAGCCGCTGTTGGACGGCGATGGTCCGTTGGGCGATCTCTCGGTGCGCATGAAGCTTATCTACGGGCTGGGAGTGCTCAATCGCGCCGAATACGAAGATTGTGAACTGCTGATGGCGCTGCGCGAAGAGCTAAACCACGACGGCAACGAGTACAATTTTACCGACGATGAGATTCTCGGGCCCTTTGGCGAACTGCACTGCGTGGCCGCTTTCCCGCCTGCGCCGATGATTGTCGACGGCGGCGATCCGGAACTGCAGGCCATGCAGCGCCAGCGCTACCAGCAAATCGTTCGTTCAACGATGGTGCTTTCCCTGACCGAGCTGATCTCAAGGATCGGCTTAAAAAAAGCCTTTCAGAAGTAACCTCGCCTACAGACCCTTTTCGCCCTCTTACGCCGAATGGTGTATCCTTCCCGCAAAGCACTTTATTCACGGTTAAGTAAAAATGAAAGAAATCGAAAAAGCAGAAATTAAACGTCTTAGCGATCGCCTGGACGCCATCCGCCACCAGATGCCCGAGCTGCATCTGATCAACGAAGCGGAAAAATACGCCGAGCTGGAAAAAGAGAAGGCGAAGCTTGAAATTGAAATTGCCCGTCTGCAGGCGGTACGCAACCAGAAGCTCAGCAAAGAAGCGCAAAAGCTGATGGCGCTACCGTTTAAGCGTCCCATCACTAAGAAAGAGCAGGCGGATATGGGCAAGCTGAAGAAAGCCGTACGTGGCCTGGTGGTCGTGCACCCGATGACGGCGCTGGGCCGTGAAATGGATCTTGAAGAAGTCACCGGTTTTTCTAAGACCGAGTTTTAATTTCGTCCTTGGTTCTTCAAAAGGGGTGAGCCATTTGGCATTGCCCCTTTATTTTTTCCTGATTTATTAGTCAGTTGCGAATATTTTCCACTTTTTTCCTCTCCCCGTTCGCCGTCTTTTCGTTGTCAGCTCTTCTGCAGAAATCAATTAACGTATCAGTGTTGCGTAATAGGGAACACGGATGTTAGTGCTCCTTGCGAGGGAACAGGACGTTCGGAAGCTTTAAACATAAAGGACTTAAAAACCTTTTCCTGAAAAACCAGACTCAGGGTTTGTCGTGGATGCATGTCCCGCGCATTCGTAACCGCTTAGCCGTAATCAATGCGGCAGAAAAGATAGAAAATATTGATTTACCGGGTTATCGCCTTCATGCGCTGGCAGGAGACAGGGCAGATCTCTGGTCTGTTGCTGTACCGGGTAACTGGCGGATAATTTTTAAATTTTATGAGGGTGACGCCTGGATACTTAACTATGAGGATTTTCACTAATGAAAATGGTCAACCCCCTCATCCGGGAGCCGTTATTCAGGAAGCCCTGAACGAGCTTAACGTTAGCCTGCGCGAATTTGCGAAAGCTATGGATATTGCCCCTTCAACCGCCAGCCGTATATTGACCGGAAAAGCTGCTTTGACGCCAGAAAGGGCGGTTAAGCTTGCCGTAGTTATTGGCAGTTCTGCCGAAGTGTGGTTGAAGCTTCAAAATGCATACAGCCTTGCGGAAGCGAAGAAAACGGTTGATTTGTCGAGGCTTCATGACCTGCGCGGTAAGCTGGCACATTCCCTTGCCCTGGCTAAAAACGGTAAATTGTACGATGGAGATGAAGTTTTTGATGGGCTTATTCGGGAGCTTCGTTAAACGATAATAAATGTGTACGGCGGATAAGCGTCAGCGCTATCCGCCGCAATAAGTTACTTCAGCACCTGAGGATTCACGCAGTTCTCTTTCACTTCGCCCGTAAGCGCGGCAATCAGGTTATCCACCGCGCAGGCCGCCATGTTGTAGCGCGTTTCGTGCGTTGCAGAGCCGATGTGCGGCAGGGCGACAACGTTTGGCATCGCCAGCAGCGGAGAGTCGACCGGCAGCGGCTCCTGTTCGAACACGTCCAGGCCTGCAGCATGAATGGTGCCGTCCTGCAGCGCCTGAATCAGGGCTTTTTCATCAACGACCGGACCGCGTCCTGCGTTAATCAGAATGGCCGACGGCTTCATTTTGGCCAGCTGTTCGGCGCCGATCATATGGTGCGTTTCTTCGGTCAGCGGCAGGGAAATACAGACGAAGTCGGATTCCGCCAGCAGCGTATCCAGGTCGCAATAGCGCGCGTCAAAGCGCTCTTCCGCTTCTTTATGATGGCGGCGCGCGTTATACAGAATCGGCATGCTAAAGCCGAAGTGCGCGCGTTGCGCCAGCGCCAGCCCGATACGGCCCATGCCCAGAATGCCCAGAGTTTTGTGATGCACGTCGATGCCAAACCAGTCCGGGCCGATGCTGCCCTGCCATTCGCCCGCTTTTACCCGCTCGGCTACTTCCGTCGCGCGGCGGGCGGTGGCCAGCACCAGCGTCATCATGGTGTCGGCGACGGTTTCCGTCAGCACCGTCGGCGTGTGCATCAGCACGATGCCGCGGGCGGTCAGCGCCTCGACATCAAAGTTATCGTAGCCGACAGAGACGGTCGAAGCGGCGCGCAGCTTTGGCGCGTGCGCTAAAAACGCCTTATCGACTTTCTCGCTGGATCCCAATATCCCCTGCGCGTTGGCAAAAGCTTCCGCGTTCTGCTCGACGGTTTCCGGGCTTAAATCATTGAGTTGAGTGACGTTAAAGTGGCTTTCTAGGCGGGCAAGCAGGTCGTCAGGTAACTTTTTGTAGAGGATGACGGACGGCTTCATGATGTTCTCCCTAATGGAATTAAGTCATACCGGGCGGCGCTGACGCCGCCCGGTCAAAGTCAGGCGTGGCGGACACCTACCGGCAGCTGTTGGTTCGTTGCCGGTTTCACTATCAGAGTTAGCCACACGGAGGCGAGCAGCGCCACCCCCATAAAAATATAGGACGCGGCAGGGCTGCCGGTGATGCCGTTCAGATAGCCCACAAACCAGGAGCCGACAAAGGAGCCCAGCGCGCCCATGCTGTTGATCAGCGCCATAGCGCCGCCGGCCACGTTTCTTGGCAGCATTTCCGGGATGATGGCGAAGAAGGGGCCGTATGGTGCGTACATAGCGGCGCCGGCAATCACTAACAGAGTATAAGAAACCCAGAAGTGGTTGGCGCCAACCAGCCAGGAGCCGAGGAACGCCAGCGCGCCAATCAGCAGCAGCGGCCAGACGAACAGCTTGCGGTTTTGCATTTTGTCAGACGCCCAGGAAACGGCAATCATCGCGATAGTAGCCGCCAGATAAGGGACGGATGACAGCCAGCCCACCTCTACCATGCCCATACCGGCGGCGCCGGCGCCACGGATGATCGACGGCAGCCACAGCACGAAACCGTACACGCCGATGCTCCAGCAGAAATACTGCATGCACAGCAGCACCACGTTGCGGGAGCGGAACGCCTCACCGTAGTTGCGCACGGCCTTAATGCCCGCCTGCTCTTTCTCAAGCTGCGCCTGCAGGGCGGCTTTTTCGGCGTCGGACAGCCAGCCGACCTGCGTTGGCTTATCTTTTACCAGCACCCACCAGGCAAAGGCCCAGATAACCGCCGGAATGCCCTCAAAGATAAACATTTCACGCCAGCCGAAGGCCTGAATCAGATAACCGGAAACCACCGACATCCACAGCACGGTGACCGGGTTGCCGAGGATCAGGAAGGTATTAGCGCGCGAGCGCTCGGATTTGGTAAACCAGTTGCTGATGTAAATCAGCATCGCCGGCATTACCGCCGCTTCAACCACGCCGAGCACGAAGCGGATGGCCGCCAGGGCCGGAATGTTGCTGACCATCCCGGTGAGGGATGCGCAGCCGCCCCATAAAATCAGGCAGACGAAGATAAGCTTGCGCACGCTGCGGCGCTCGGCGTACATGGCGCCTGGGATCTGGAAGAAGAAATAGCCGAGGAAGAACAGGGCGCCCAGCAGGGATGAAATGCCCTTGGTGATGCCGAGGTCGTCATTGATGCCGGCGGCGGAGGCAAAACTAAAGTTAGCGCGATCGAGGTAGGCCAGGCTGTACGTGATAAACACGATAGGCATGATGTACCACCAACGTTTTGGCGCGATTGTATTGGTTTTCATAAGGCTAGCCTCTATGTTGAGGAGAAGCGCATCGTGCTGAATGTAGGGCACAGCCGATGCGGTCTTAATTTATTCGCCCAGCGCAGCTCGGGTTGGCAACCCTTCGCTATCGCCGATGACCTGTATTGCCAGCGAGCCGATTTTGTTACCCCGGCTTACCGCATGTTGTAAGGATTTCCCTTCCAGCAGAGCGCTTATCACCCCGACCGCAAAGCCGTCTCCGGCGCCCACGGTATCCACCACGTTCTCCACTTTTACGGCCGCCACCGCGCCCTTCTCGCCGTCGGCGGTTTTGAACCAGGCGCCGTCGGCGCCGGTTTTCAGCACTACGGTTTTCACTCCATGGTTAAGATAGAAATCGGCAATTCCTTCCGGGGTGTTTTGTCCGGTAAGAATGATGCCTTCTTTCACGCCAGGCAGTACCCAATCCGCCTGGAAGGCCAGCTGGTTCAGCTGCTTAACCATCTCGGCCTCGCTTTTCCACAGCACGGGACGCAGATTCGGGTCAAAGGAGATGGTTTTCCCCTTCGCCTTCATCGCCTGCGCGGTGTGATTCAGCAGGTCGAGCGACGTCGCGGAAAGCGCTGCCGCCACGCCGCTCAAATGCAGATGGCGCGCGCTGAAAAAGTAGTCTTCGTTAAAATCTTCCACGCTGAGGTGGCTGGCCGCCGAGCCTTTGCGGAAATACTCCACGATGGGATCGGTTCCATCCTCAACTTTCGATTTAAGCTGAAAGCCGGTTGCATAGCGCTCGTCGAGGGTGACGCCGCGGTTGTCGATCCGTTCTTTCGCAAGCTGTTGTAGCACGTAGCGGCCAAAGGAATCGTTGCCCACGCGGCTCACCCAGCCCACCTTCAGGCCAAGGCGCGCAAGCCCGGTGGCGACGTTCAGCTCGGCGCCCGCCACGCGTTTTACGAAGCGTTCGGCCGTGGCCAAATCACCGGTTTCGGTTGCCACAAACATTGCCATCGCTTCACCGATGGTGATGACATCCAGCTGGTTGAACATCGCTTACTCCTCGCGTAGCAGATTAACGTAATGGCGGGTGACGGCGGTCAGGTCGCGGCCTTCCAGCGGGAACTCTATGCCGCGAGGCGCGTCGCCCGGCAGATTGTTGAGCAGCTCCAGCCAGCGCGGCTCGGCGTCGTCCAGCGCAATTGCGCGGTAGTGATAATGGTGTGGAATAGCGGCCTTCACGTGGATATAGCTAACGGACGGCGCCAGCGCGCGAGCCGCGGCTTCGGGCGAATCGTCAACCCACAGCCAGTTCGCCATATCAAAGGTTAGGGTCACCGGCAGGTTCAGCACGCTACAGGCGGCCTGGAAGCGCTGCATGGGCGCGAGCTTTCCGCACGCGGTCTGATCGTTTTCCACCACCAGCGCGACGTCGTTTTGCGCCAGCCACTGCTGTAATAACGGGAACTGCTGGCTGCTGCGGAAGTTGCCGAGCGAAAGCTTCAGCCAGCCCGCATTAAGCTGATGGGCTTCGAGCAGCAGCGAAGGGATCAGGGAATTGAGCTTGCCGTCTTCGCAGAACAGCGGCTCCGGCGCGGAATAGCAGGCCTGCAGCTTGTGATCCGCAATCTGCCTCGCCAGCTCCGGCAGGGCGTCGAGCTGGGTATTGCTGAGCAGCTCGCGGCGGATTTCTACGCCGTCAGCGCCTGCGTTGGCGATAACAGGCAACAGCGCCTGCTGGCCGCCGAGTGAGGCGATGCGGTCATGCCCGTAAGCTGCGGTGACGACAATAATTTTTCGCGACATAAGACGCTCCATCACGGTAAAAGCGAACTAACTTCACTATTACGCTAGATGGAACCGGTTCCAAAGAGAAGCCAGGCATGCTGAATTTATGATCGCTATCACGAAGATAATTTTTAGCGGGCGGTGGAGCCGCGCACGATTAATTCGCCGGAAAAGACCTGTTCAAGCACGCCCTCAGCGCCGCCTTCAATGCGCTTTACCACCTGCTCGAGCGCGGCATAGCCTATCTGCCAGGTCGGCTGTTTCAGGGTGGTAATGCCCACGCCCGCAAGCTCCGCCCATTCGAGTTCGTCGAAGCCCAGCAGGCCAATATCGCTGCCCCAGTGCAGGCCGAGACGGCGCATGGAGCGCGCAACCTGCAGGGTGAGGGCGCCGTTGGCGGAAATGACTGCTTTGCGCATACCGCGATGGCGCATATGGAACTGGCGCAGGGCGTTGTCCAACGCGTCCGCTTCGTGCAGAGGGATTTCGGCGTTTTCCGCCACGATGCCAGGATAGCGTTCGGTTGTGTTACGAAAGGCGCGCAGGCGTTCGCGGCGGGTGTTAACCATGCCCAGAGGTTCGCTCAGGAACAAAATCGCCTCAAAGCCTTGCTCAATAAGGTGAGCGGTTGCGGTAGTGGCGGCCTGAATATTATCCAGCCCCACGACGTCGCAGGCGAAATCGGGGATTTTACGATCGATAAGCACCATCGGCAGCGCCGACTGCTGCAGGCGGTTCAGCCCTTCCTCGCGCATGCCGACGGCGTTAACCACGATGCCTTCCACCTGATAGCTGTGCAGCAAATCGAGGTAGTGCAGCTCCTGGTTTACTTCGTTGTTGGTATTACAGACCAGCGGCGTAAAACCCTTTTCCCGGCACGCGGCTTCGATACCGCTTAGCACGTCGACGGAGTAAGGGTTGGTGATGTCGGCAATGATCAGGCCAATCAGGCGGGTGCGCCCGCGTTTCAGGCCGCGAGCCATCTGGCTTGGGCGGTAATCCAGATCGGCGATAGCCGTTTCAATGCGTCTGCGCAGGTCGTCGGACAGCACATTCTGCTCGCCGTTAAGATAGCGGGAAACGCTGGTTTTACCGGTTTTCGCCGCTTTCGCGACGTCGCTTATCGTCGGGCGTGCAACCTTGCCGTTCATGTCCGTCTCCTGGAGGGGGTAACTTTGCGGAGAGTAACATAAATTTTGTCGTCTGTTGGCGGAGGGCGCTAACGCTTATCCACCCTACGCATCGGGAACGCGCAGGATGGATAAGGGCAGCGTCATCCGCCACAGGGCTTAGGACAGCGGGCTTAACGTAATTTCTACGCGGCGGTTTTGCGCTTTGCCTTCGGCGGTGCTGTTGCTGGCGATAGGGTTCGCCGGGCCTGCGCCGGTGGTGCGAATGCGGCTGGCATCCACGCCTTGGGTTATCAGCGCGCTGCCTACGCCGTCCGCACGTTGCTGAGAAAGCTTCATGTTCAGATCGTTGCTGCCGGTGCTGTCGGTGTAACCCACCACGTTAACCGCGGTTTTCGGATACTCTTTTAGCACCATCGCCACGCCGGTTAGCGTACTGGCGCCCGCTGGTTTAAGGGTGGCGCTGCTGCTGTCAAAGGTGACGTTGTTCGGCATGTTCAGCACGATGTTATCGCCATTTCGCGTCACGCTTACCCCCGTTCCCTGCATTTTGTCGCGCAGTTTCGCTTCCTGCACGTCCATGTAATATCCCACGCCGCCGCCCAGCGCTGCGCCGGCTGCCGCGCCAATCAGCGCGCCTTTACCGCGATCTTTTTTCGATGAGGAGAGTACGCCTACGCCTGCGCCCACCAGCGAGCCGACGCCGGCGCCGATTCCGGATTTACCTGCTTCTCGTTCGCCTGTGTAGGGGTTGGTCGTACAGCCAGAAACTGCTAACGTGCCGCAAACCAGGGCGGCAATCATAACGCGATTTTTCATCTCATTTCCTTTGTGAATTATAAATCTGTGCCGCACGAAACTGCGGTGATTGATTATGCCGGGTGAATATGATGAAAATTCCACAGAGTCGTCTGAATTTGTAAACAATATTGAGTGGCCACAGGCCGCCATCTGCAAACACCGGAGTCCTGATTGGCTAACACATCCCCGACAACTAAAAAAGTCTTAACCGCCGCCCACTGGGGACCGATGGTGGTTGAGACGGACGGCGAGCGCGTGCTTGCCTCCCGCGGCGCGCTGAATACCGGGCACGAAAACTCGCTCCAGCAGGCCGTCCCGGATCAGGTTCACAGCAAAGCGCGTGTGGCATATCCAATGGCGCGCCGGGGCTTTCTGGCGTCGCCTGATGCGCCGCAGGGCGTGCGCGGCAGGGATGAGTATGTGCGCATCAGCTGGGATGAAGCGCTGAAGCTGATTCATCAGCAGCATCAGCGTATCCGTAATACCTACGGCGCCGCGTCAATTTTTGCCGGCTCCTACGGCTGGCGTTCTAACGGCGTGCTGCACAAAGCCGCCACGCTGCTGCAGCGCTATATGAGCCTCGCTGGCGGCTACACCGGCCATCTGGGGGATTATTCTACCGGCGCTGCGCAGGTGATCATGCCGTACGTCGTAGGCTCAAACGAAGTGTATCAGCAGCAAACCAGCTGGCCGCTGGTGCTGGAGCACAGCGATGTCGTGGTGCTGTGGAGCGCTAATCCGCTAAATACCCTCAAGATCGCCTGGAACGCCAGCGACGAGCAGGGCGTAAAGTATTTCGAGCAGCTGAAAAACAGCGGTAAAACGGTGATCGCCATCGATCCGATGCGATCGGAAACGGTGGATTTCTTTGGCGATCGCGCCCAGTGGATCGCCCCGAACATGGGCACCGACGTGGCTTTGATGCTGGGGATTGCGCATACGCTGGTCAGACACGGCTGGGACGATACGGCATTCCTGGCCCGCTGCACTTACGGCTACGAGAAGTTTATCGCCTATCTGAAAGGCGAAAGTGACGGCCAGCCGAAAAACGCCGAATGGGCGGCGAATATTTGCGGCGTGCCGGTGCAAACCATCGAATACCTGGCGCAGCTGTTTAGCAGCAATCGCACCATGCTGATGTCGGGCTGGGGCATGCAGCGCCAGCAGTACGGCGAGCAGAAACACTGGATGCTGGTGACGCTTGCGGCCATGCTCGGACAGATAGGCACGCCGGGCGGCGGCTTCGGCCTCTCTTACCATTTCGCCAACGGCGGCAATCCTACCCGACGCGCGGCGGTGCTCGGTTCGCTGCAGGGCAACGTAGCCGGCGGTACGGATGCGGTAGAAAAAATTCCTGTCGCCCGTATCGTCGAAGCGCTGGAAAATCCCGGCGCTGACTACCAGCACAACGGGATGGAGAAAACTTTCCCGGATATCCGCATGCTGTGGTGGGCGGGCGGCGGCAATTTCACCCATCATCAGGACACTAATCGCCTGATAAAGGCGTGGCAAAAGCCGGAGCTGGTGATCATTTCCGAGTGCTTCTGGACGGCGGCGGCGAAGCATGCCGACATCGTGCTGCCCATTACCACCTCGTTTGAACGCAATGATATGACCATGACCGGCGATTACAGCAACCAGCACCTGGTGCCGATGAAACAGGTGGTCGCCCCGCAGGGCGAAGCGCGCAACGATTTTGATATCTTTGCCGATCTGAGCGAGCTGTGGGAGCAGGGCGGCGCGGCGCGTTTCACGGAAGAGAAAAGCGAGCTGCAATGGCTGGAAACCTTCTACGAGATAGCCCGCAGCCGCGGAGCGGCTCAGCAGGTTACGCTGCCCGACTTCAGCGAGTTCTGGGAAGCTAACCAGCTGATAGAAATGCCGGAAAGCGAGAAAAATAACGATTTCGTCCGCTTCAGCGATTTCCGCGAGGATCCCCAGGCCCATCCGTTAAAAACGCCGAGCGGAAAAATTGAAATTTACTCAGAGCGCATCGCGGCATTTGGCTATGCAGACTGTCCGCCGCATCCGACCTGGCTTGCGCCGGATGAATGGCAGGGCAATGCGGAAAAAGATCAGCTGCAGCTGCTTTCGGCGCATCCGGCCCATCGGTTGCACAGCCAGCTCAACTATTCAGCGCTGCGTGATAAGTACGCCGTGGCCGGGCGTGAACCCCTGACGCTGCATCCTCAGGATGCCGCCGCGCGCGGCATCAGCGATGGCGATTTAGTGCGCGTGTGGAATAAGCGCGGCCAGGTGCTGGTAGGGGCGCAGGTTACCGAAGGCATTAAGCCCGGCGTGGTGTGTATTCACGAAGGCGCATGGCCGGATTTAGACGACGACAGGCTGTGCAAAAACGGCGCGGTAAACGTGCTGACGCTGGATATTCCTACTTCGCGTCTGGCTAACGGCTGTGCGGCAAACTCCTCGCTGGTGTGGGCCGAAAAATATGAAGGCCCGGCCCCTGCGGTTACGGCGTTCGATCCGCCCGCCAGCTCATAATCCAGGTGGGGTGGCGCGTCTCTTCCTGCCAGGCGCTTTCTTCAATACGAAAGCCCTGTTGATGGTAGAAATGCACCGCCCGCTGGTTTTTCTGATACACCTCAAGGCTCAGCTCCGGATAGCGCGTTTGCACATGTTTTATCAACGCATGGCCGACGCCTTTACCGATAAAGGCCTCGGCCACGAACAGCGCGCCGATAAAGCGCGCATCCAGGATGCTGATAAAGCCGACAATTTTATCCTGCTGCACATCAACCCAGGTGTGCGACTGCGGGATATAGACGTTGCGCACGATGGATTCGCTTTCCCGCCAGTAGCTTTGGGCGATAAATGGATGGGCGGCTATGGTGCTGGCAAGCCACAGTTCAATAAGCGCATCCATCTCGCCGGCGTGCAGGCGACGAATCATTTGAGGTTATCAGGATGGCAAAAACAGGCGGTGATGTGGTCGTTCACCAGCCCGCAGGCCTGCATAAACGAATAGCAGATCGTTGAGCCGACAAACTTAAAGCCGCGTTTTTTAAGCGCCTTAGACAGCGCGTCGGAGGCGGATGTCGTGGTGGCAATCTCGGCGAGAGTGGCGGCGGTAGTTACCTGCGGTTCGTTATTCACAAACGACCAGACAAATTCCGGAAATTTTTCGCCGTTCGCTTCCATCGCCAGATAGGCTTTGGCGTTATTAATAATGGCCTCGATTTTACCGCGATGGCGAATAATCCCCGCATCCTGCATTAAGGTGTCGACGTCTTCCGGCTGCAGCAGGGCGACGGCCTGGGGATCAAAATCTTTAAAGCAGCGGCGATAGTTTTCGCGCTTTTTCAGCACGGTTATCCACGAAAGGCCGGCCTGCTGACCTTCAAGACAGATCATCTCAAAAAGTTTTTTCCCGTCGGTGACCGGCACTCCCCACTCCCTGTCGTGATATTCAAGGTAGAGCGGGTCCTGGGTAACCCATCCGCAACGCTGCATAGTCTGTTCCCTCTGATGAAATAAATGCCTGTCAACTTGACGTGTCTGATAAAGAGACAATAGTTAATTCAGGGTGATCCGCAAGCCCGTCAAAAACACAAAAAAAATCGCCGGATTTGGCTCTTTTCTGGAGTCTTTTTGATGATAAAAAATGCTATACACAGTGGTCGTCGTGTCACCTTTATCACGGCGCTAACATCCTGTTGCCTGCTCCACGCCACGCATGCGTTTGCGTGGCAGCAAGAATATGTCGCCGAAGAATCAACGGGTAACGCCCGGGATCGTTATACCTGGGATAGCGAGCACGCGCCAAGCTATAACGAAATTCTTGCCGAACGTATTCATTCCTCCATGGTTCCGCAAAGCCTGGAAGGGCTTAACTATTCCGTCGGAAATGACAGCATCAGCCCCGATAACTCGCGGCTCGGTATCGGCTGGAGCTTTCCGCTGCCGGGGAATATAACTACCGGCCCAACCGCGGAATATAGCTGGGACGGCAGCGCTACGGGGATCTATAACGAATACGGCGATAGCGTGGTGGCGTCGCGCTTTAACGACCAGCTCTGGCATGCCAGCGTTTCTACCGTGGGCTGGCGGCTGGATTCTTCCCTGGGATACATTCGTCCGTGGGCGCAGGTGAGCTATAACCACCAGTACGGCGATAATATCTGGAAAGCCCAGAGCGGCTCGCGCACCTATGCCGCAAGCGTGCAGGATACCAGCTGGATGGACGTGACGGTGGGCGCCGATATGCCCATCGGCAAAAATATGGCGGCTTTTGCTTCTATGTCGCAGGCCGAAGGCGTCTCTACCGGCGAAGCTTATATGTATAACCTTGGCGTAAGCGCACGCTTTTAATCCTCCCTGCCGGGCGAAAAGGAAGGCGTGCCGCGACGTAATAAAATGCGCATTATGTTAACCTCATCACAGTATGTTTTAACATTTTATATACAGAACTAGCGCCGCTTGTGTTGATAGTGGTTACTCACAAACTCCTCAAGAAATCCCCGATCCGGCCATTCATTCCCGCCCGGATGCATTTCATTCCGACTTCGGCGCACTTCATGCCTTTTTTTCCTGGAATAAAAGGTGCTTCGTTATCTTAAGCGGCAGATAACTTCCCTCAGATTTGCAGGACATCTGCCATGAATACTGCCCAGTACAACCGCACGCGTTGGTTAACCCTTATCGGGACGATTATTACCAGTTCGCCCTGGGTTCCGTTTATACCTGGAGCCTGTTTAACAGCGCGCTCTCCGAAAAGCTTAACGAACCTCTTAGCCAGGTGGCGTTCTCCTTTGGCTTATTAAGCCTCGGCCTCGCCATCTCATCCTCCGTTGCCGGCAAACTGCAGGAGCGCTTCGGCGTTCGTAAAGTCACCATGGCGGCAGGCGTGCTGCTGGGCGTTGGCTTCTTCCTGACCGCCCATTCAAACAACCTGATGATGCTATGGCTGAGCGCCGGCGTCCTGGTCGGGCTGGCCGACGGCGCGGGCTACCTGTTGACCCTGTCGAACTGCGTAAAATGGTTCCCGGAGCGTAAAGGGCTGATCTCCGCATTTGCAATTGGCTCTTATGGCCTGGGCAGCCTCGGCTTTAAATATATCGATACGCATCTGCTGGCGTCCTACGGCCTGGAAAACACCTTTATGATCTGGGGCGCGCTGGCGATGGTGATGATTCTTTTCGGCGCCTCCCTGATGAAAGACGCGCCGGTACACGAAGCGCAAACCGTTAACGGCGTGACCGAGAAAGACTACACGCTTGCAGAATCGATGCGTAAACCGCAGTACTGGATGCTGGCGGTGATGTTCCTGACCGCCTGCATGAGCGGCCTGTACGTCATCGGCGTAGCAAAAGATATTGCCCAGGGCATGGTGCACCTCACCGCGGAATCCGCAGCGAACGCCGTCACGGTAATAGCGATTGCCAACCTGAGCGGCCGCCTGGTGCTGGGTATCCTCTCCGATAAAATCGCCCGTATCCGGGTGATTACGCTCGGCCAGGTGATTTCCCTGGTCGGCATGGCGGCCCTGCTGTTCGCGCCGCTTAACGAAGCGACCTTCTTTGCGGCGATTGCCTGCGTGGCCTTTAACTTCGGCGGTACCATCACCGTTTACCCGTCTTTGGTAAGCGAGTTCTTTGGCCTGAACAACCTGACCAAAAACTACGGGGTGATTTATCTGGGCTTCGGCATCGGCAGCATCTGCGGTTCGATTATCGCCTCGCTGTTCGGCGGCTTCTACGTCACTTTCTGCGTCATCTTCGCCCTGCTGATTTTATCCCTGGCCCTGTCGACGACGATTCGTCAGCCGGCGCGTGAAGCGATGCAGCGGGAACACGCTCACGCCTGATAGCGGGCCATTAGCTGCGTAAACCATGCCGCCGGAACGTTATACGGCGGCATCATTAATTGTGCGATCCCCCGTTCGATAATGCCTTCCGCCTGCTGTTTTAACGTTGCATTCCCCCGTTCCAGCCCCGCCAGCTGCAGCTTCTTTTCAATTAAATAGACGCGGGCGAAATGCGGGTCGTATCGCAAAATCTCGCGTGTGTTATCAATGATATCCGCAAGCTTAATGGTCTGTGCGTCCGGACAGGCCTGAGCGGTATGCAGAAAATGGGCGCGTTTGCGATGGGCGCGATTGATGCCGGGCAGCTGCTCTGGATTGGTCACCATCGCCACCAGCCCTGCAACTTCGGGGCCGAAGCGCTGTTCAATATCAATAATGGTGGTGTCGGTATCCTCTACCGTGTCGTGCAGCCAGGCTGCGGCCAGCACCTCTTCCGTGTCACAGACGCTGCGTACCAGCTCCACAACGGCGGCAGGATGCACGATATAGGGTTCTGAAGTATATTTGCGGCGCTGTTCGCAGGCGGCGTGCGCCCTGGTGGCATAACGACGGGCGCGCTCTTCTAAAGACAGCATGGGGGAACCCTCCGTTGACGCTCTGTGCAATCCCAGTATTTCCCATAACTTTATTCTGCTGTCTATTTTTTGTTGCGCGAACCGGCCGCCGAAATAGCAAAACTGCTGTTTATTTAATCGTGCTACTTTTAGCCGGATTCCGTAAATAAACGAAGAAATGATGTTTTTGATCGATACTTTTTTTAGCCTCTGTGCTCTACTAGCCCGCGCCATTCCTGTGAAACATGGTCTGAGAATCATCCCGATTCCCTTGCAACGCTTTCTTTCTCAGAACTCCCTCAAGCTTTAAAGGTCTGAGTAACGTTTTATACGTTTTCTTTTTGCGCCAGGACACCCTGAATGAATTACATTAAATCGATGACCCAGCAGAAGTTATGTTTTCTGTTAGCGGTATACATCGGCCTGTTTTTGAACATTTCGGTTTTTTATCACCGCTTTGATGGATTAGCGCATGACTTCAACGCATGGAAAGCGTTTGCCGCCGTAGCGGAGGTATGCGCCACGGTGCTGGTCACTTTCTTCCTGCTGCGTGTGCTTTCGCTGTTCGGGCGCTTAGTCTGGCGAATACTCACCACCTTTATCGTGCTGTGCTCCGTCGGCGCCAGCTACTACATGACTTTCCTTAACGTCGTCATCGGCTATGGGATTATCGCTTCGGTGATGACCACCGATATCGACCTGTCGAAAGAGATCGTTGGCTACCACTTTATTTTATGGATGGTGCTGGTCAGCGCCATTCCGCTGGTGCTTATCTGGAGCAATACCTGCCGCTACACGCTGCTCAAACAGCTAAAAACCCGCGGTCACCGCGTGAAAAGCGTGGCGATTGTGCTGCTGGCCGGCCTGATGGTTTGGGCGCCGCTGCGCTATCTTGATAAGCAGCAAAACCGTATCGAAAAACGCTCGACGGTAGATATGCCAAGCTATGGCGGCGTGGTGGCGAACTCCTACCTGCCGTCAAACTGGATTTCCGCGCTCGGCCTGTTCGCCTGGGCTCAGGTGGATGAATCCAGCGATAACAGTTCGCTGATGAACCCGGTGAAGAAATTCACCTACGTGGCGCCAAAAGACATTGATGACACCTACGTGGTGTTCGTCATTGGTGAAACCACGCGTTGGGATCACATGGGGATTCTGGGCTATGACCGCGATACCACGCCGAAGCTTGCCCGGGAGAAAAACCTGGTCGCCTTCCGTGGCGAGTCGTGCGATACCGCCACCAAGCTCTCGCTGCGCTGCATGTTCGTGCGTGAAGGCGGCGCGGAGGATAATCCACAGCGTACCCTGAAAGAGCAGAACGTCTTTGCGGTACTCAAGCAGCTGGGCTTCTCTTCCAGCCTTTACGCCATGCAAAGCGAGGTCTGGTTCTACAGCAACACCATGGCGGATAACTTCTCCTACCGCGAGCAGATCGCCGCCGAGCCGCGTAACAGCGGGAAGCAGGTTGACGACATGCTGCTGGTTGAAGAGATGAAGCGTTCTATCGACGAGCATCCAAAGGGCAAGCACCTGGTGGTTCTGCATACCAAAGGTTCGCACTTCTCTTACGTGCAGCGCTATCCGCGCAGCTTTGCGAAGTGGGCGCCGGAGTGCGTAAGCATTGATAAAGAGTGCAGCAAAGAGCAGCTGATTAACGCCTTTGATAACTCGGTGCTGTATACCGACACGGTTCTTTCCGACGTTATCGATAAGCTGCGCGATAAGCGCGCGATTATTTTCTATGCTTCGGATCACGGCGAATCAATCAGCGAGCATAAGCACCTGCACGGCACGCCGCGCGGCATGGCGCCGCCAGAGCAGTTCCGCGTTCCGCTGCTGGTTTGGGCTTCTGATAAGTACCTTTCAGATCCCGATCGCGCCCGTTCATTTGAACACATGAAAGAGCAGGCGGCGATGAAAGTGCCGCATCGCCACGTTGAGCTGTATGACACCATTATGGGCTGCCTCGGCTATACCTCGCCAAACGGCGGAATTAACGAGAACAACAACTGGTGCCACGTGCCGCAGCAGGCGGCGCAGTAACATTGGTTCAACAATCGCTGGCTTTTAAAGCAAACGATTTGGATTTTTAAGTTAAGGGATTGACGGCTAAAACGGTGCGCAGTAAGATGCGCTCCGCATTCGGCGAGTAGCGCAGCTTGGTAGCGCAACTGGTTTGGGACCAGTGGGTCGGAGGTTCGAATCCTCTCTCGCCGACCACTTTTAGAAAAGGCCAGCTCTTTTGAGCTGGCCTTTTTGCATTGGCGTTTATGACACCTTAGGTTGGATAAGCGCCATCGTCATCCAACGATGATTACGCACAACGGCGGACGGCTCGTTGCTCATCCCGCCCTACAAATTGGCATTTTAGATTTATCATTTACCTCGTCACGACGTATTCCTTAGCCGCTCAACAAAACGCCTTCTCTTCTAAAAAACTTCGTTCCATCGTCCAATGCACGTCTTTATATGATTTTGTGACATATTCCATTGTATTTTGTTATGAAAAATCGTGGTTTTTTGCGCCATTGCTTATGTTTATCCCTGGCATGATTCGCTGTAAGAGATGCAGATCACAGAATAAATCGTTCATATAATCGTCATCCGGCAAGAATTTTTTCAAAAAACGCGCAACCGATTACCGCTATCGATTGCAAATTAAGCAGTTTAATATTCTGGTAACAAGGCTGTAGCATAAATTTCCCTGCTGGAAATGCCCCTGCTGGCTTTTTTTTAACTTTGTTTGCTGTTTCTCACCCCGGTTGTAAATCCCCGATAGCTGTATTGACGTTTAAACGATCTGTTGACAGATTGTAGGGCGTGAGGGGCAATTTATGGATAGTCCGCACTACCACACAGCTAGCCTGACGAAAGGAACCCCTGGCCTCACCGCCGCCTGCGGGCACCCCGAACAGACCGCACTCAAATAACAAAGGTCTAACGGATAAAACAACACATCTCACATTGGAGCAGAAGAATGAGTATTTCCTTGAAGAAGTCAGGGATGCTGAAATTTGGTCTGAGCCTGGTAGCTTTGACCGTTGCAGCCAGCGTTCAGGCTAAAACCCTGGTTTATTGTTCAGAAGGATCGCCGGAAGGTTTTAACCCACAGCTGTTCACTTCTGGTACGACCTACGATGCCAGCTCGGTGCCAATCTATAACCGTCTGGTCGAATTCAAAACCGGCACCACGGAAATCATTCCGGGCCTGGCCGAAAAATGGGACGTCAGCGAAGACGGCAAAACCTATACCTTCCACCTGCGTCAGGGCGTGAAGTGGCAGGATAATAAAGATTTCAAACCAACGCGTGACTTCAACGCCGACGACGTCGTGTTCTCCTTCGACCGTCAGAAAAATGCCCAGAACCCGTACCATAAAGTGTCTGGCGGCAGCTACGAATACTTCGAAGGCATGGGCCTGCCGGATCTGATCACCGAGATTAAAAAAGTAGACGACCAGACCGTTCAGTTCGTGCTGGCCCGTCCGGAAGCGCCTTTCCTGGCGGATCTGGCTATGGACTTCGCTTCCATCCTGTCCAAAGAATATGCGGATAACATGTTGAAAGCCGGCACGCCGGAAAAAACCGACCTCAACCCAATTGGTACAGGTCCGTTCCAGCTGCTGCAGTACCAGAAAGATTCCCGCATCCTGTACAAAGCGTTCCCTGGCTTCTGGGGCACCAAGCCGCAAATCGATCGCCTGGTGTTCTCCATCACGCCTGACGCCTCCGTGCGTTACGCCAAACTGCAGAAAAACGAGTGCCAGGTTATGCCGTACCCGAACCCGGCCGATATCGCTCGTATGAAGCAGGACAAGAGCATCAACCTGATGGAGCAGGCCGGCCTGAACGTGGGTTACCTGTCCTTCAACACCGAGAAGAAACCGTTTGACGATGTGAAAGTACGTCAGGCGCTGACCTACGCGGTGAACAAAGAAGCGATCATCAAAGCTGTTTATCAGGGTGCCGGCACCGCCGCTAAAAACCTGATTCCACCTACCATGTGGAGCTACAACGATGACGTGAAGGACTACACCTACGATCCTGAGAAAGCGAAAGCGCTGCTGAAAGAAGCGGGCCAGGATAAAGGCTTCACCGTTGACCTGTGGGCTATGCCTGTTCAGCGTCCGTACAACCCGAACGCTCGCCGTATGGCTGAGATGATTCAGGCTGACTGGGCGAAGGTCGGCGTCACCGCCAAAATCGTTACCTACGAGTGGGGCGAATATCTGAAGCGCGCCAAAGCCGGTGAGCATCAGGCCGTCATGATGGGCTGGACCGGGGACAATGGGGATCCGGATAACTTCTTCGCCACGCTGTTTAGCTGTGATGCGGCGAAAGACGGCTCTAACTACTCTCGCTGGTGCTACAAGCCGTTTGAAGACCTGATCCAACCTGCGCGTGCGGCAGAAGATCACAATAAACGTATCGAGCTGTACAAGCAGGCTCAGGTAGTGATGCATGACCAGGCTCCGGCGCTGATCATCGCTCACTCCACCGTATACGAGCCTGTGCGTAAAGAAGTGAAGGGCTATGTGGTTGATCCATTAGGCAAACACCACTTCGAAAGCGTGTCAGTCGAATAATAAAAGCAAAGCGCTTTATTCCCTCTCCCTTCCCGGGAGAGGGGAAAGATTTGTGAGCAATACAGACTGAACGCCGCAAGGCTTTCAGTCATTACAGAGAATCCGGGATATGTTGCAGTTCATCCTCCGACGTCTGGGGCTAGTTATCCCCACGTTTATCGGTATTACCCTACTTACCTTCGCCTTTGTGCACATGATCCCCGGTGACCCGGTGATGATTATGGCCGGCGAGCGTGGTATCTCTCCTGAACGTCATGCCCAGCTGCTGGCCGAGCTCGGCCTCGATAAGCCGATGTGGCAGCAATACCTCCACTATATCTGGGGCGTTATGCATGGCGATTTAGGCATTTCATTAAAAAGCCGCCTCCCGGTGTGGGACGAGTTCGTGCCGCGCTTTAAAGCGACGATGGAACTCGGCGTGTGCGCGATGATTTTCGCCGTGGCCGTAGGGATCCCGGTTGGCGTGCTGGCCGCCGTTAAGCGCGGTTCCATCTTCGATCATACCGCGGTTGGCCTGGCGCTGACCGGTTACTCCATGCCTATCTTCTGGTGGGGCATGATGCTTATCATGCTGGTCTCGGTGTACTGGAACCTGACCCCGGTTTCCGGGCGCGTCAGCGACACGGTGTTCCTTGACGACAGTATGCCGCTCACCGGCTTTATGCTGATTGATACCGCTATCTGGGGCGAGCAGGGCGACTTTATGGACGCGCTGGCGCACATGGTGCTGCCGGCGGTCGTGCTCGGCACCATCCCGCTGGCGGTTATTGTGCGTATGACCCGCTCGGCGATGCTTGAGGTACTTGGCGAAGACTATATCCGTACCGCCCGCGCGAAAGGCCTGACCCGCATGCGCGTTATCGTGGTGCACGCTCTGCGTAACGCCATGCTGCCGGTGGTTACGGTGATCGGCCTGCAGGTCGGTACGCTGCTTGCCGGCGCCATCCTGACGGAAACCATCTTCTCCTGGCCTGGTCTTGGCCGCTGGCTGATCGACGCGCTTCAGCGCCGTGATTATCCGGTGGTGCAGGGCGGCGTGCTGCTGGTGGCGACGATGATTATCCTCGTCAACCTGATCGTCGACTTACTGTACGGCGTGGTGAACCCGCGTATACGCCATAAGAAATAAGGGGCCATCATGACGCAATTAACAGAGAACAAAGTAGTGGCGGCGCCAAAGCCAATGACGCCATTCCAGGAGTTCTGGCACTACTTTAAACGTAATAAAGGGGCGGTCGTCGGCCTGGTGTACGTCACCGCGATGATCCTGATTGCTATTTTCGCCAACGTGCTGGCGCCTCACGGCCCGGCGGAACAGTTCCGCGATGCGCTGCTCAACCCGCCCGTCTGGCAGGACGGCGGCAGCTGGCAGTTTATTCTCGGTACCGATGACGTAGGCCGCGACATCATGGCTCGCCTGATGTACGGCGCGCGCCTGTCGCTGCTGGTGGGCTGTCTGGTCGTGGTGCTGTCGTTGATTATGGGCGTGGTGCTCGGGCTCATAGCCGGCTACTTCGGCGGCCTGATCGACAACATCATCATGCGTATCGTCGACATCATGCTGGCGTTGCCAAGCCTGCTGCTGGCCCTGGTGCTGGTGGCTATCTTCGGCCCGTCGATCGTTAACGCCTCGCTGGCCCTGACGTTCGTTGCGTTGCCGCACTACGTGCGCCTCACGCGCGGCGCGGTGCTGGTAGAAGTGAACCGCGACTACGTCACCGCTTCCCGCGTGGCGGGCGCAAGTCCTATGCGCCAGATGTTCATCAACATTTTACCGAACTGCCTCGCACCGCTTATCGTGCAGGCCTCTCTTGGCTTCTCTAACGCCATTCTCGATATGGCCGCCCTTGGCTTCCTCGGCATGGGTGCGCAGCCGCCAACACCGGAATGGGGCACCATGCTTTCCGACGTGTTGCA
This sequence comes from Enterobacter sp. R1(2018), assembly GCF_003628475.1. Lineage (GTDB taxonomy): Bacteria > Pseudomonadota > Gammaproteobacteria > Enterobacterales > Enterobacteriaceae > Dryocola. The sequence goes on from NZ_RCAA01000010.1 coordinate 135,761, forward strand.
GTTCGCGCAAAGCGCCTGGTGGGTCGTCACCTTCCCCGGTGTCGCCATCCTGCTGACGGTGCTGGCATTTAACCTGATGGGTGACGGGCTGCGTGACGCGCTCGATCCTAAACTCAAGCAGTAAAGGGCTACGTAATGGCGTTATTGAATGTAGATAAATTATCGGTGCACTTCGGCGACGAAGGAACACCTTTCCGTGCCGTAGACCGCGTGAGTTACACCGTAAATCAGGGCGAAGTTGTCGGTATCGTCGGCGAGTCCGGCTCGGGCAAATCCGTCAGCTCGCTGGCGATTATGGGACTGATTGATTACCCCGGCCGCGTAATGGCGGAGAAACTGGAGTTTAACGGCCAGGACCTGCAGAAAATTTCCGAAAAAGAACGCCGCAACCTGGTGGGCGCGGAAGTGGCAATGATCTTTCAGGACCCGATGACCAGCCTTAACCCTTGCTACACCGTTGGTTTCCAGATTATGGAAGCGATAAAAGTGCACCAGGGCGGCAACAAGTCAACCCGTCGCCAGCGCGCCATCGATCTGCTGAACCTGGTGGGCATACCGGACCCGGCTTCGCGTCTGGACGTTTATCCGCACCAGCTTTCCGGCGGCATGAGTCAGCGCGTGATGATCGCAATGGCTATCGCCTGTCGTCCTAAGCTGCTGATCGCCGATGAGCCGACCACCGCGCTGGATGTGACTATCCAGGCGCAGATTATCGAGCTGCTGCTGGAACTGCAGCAAAAAGAGAACATGGCGCTGATTCTTATCACCCATGACCTTGCGCTGGTGGCCGAAGCGGCACACAAAATCATCGTAATGTACGCAGGCCAGGTGGTGGAAGCCGGCGAAGCGAAGGATATCTTCCGCGCGCCGCGTCACCCGTACACTCAGGCGCTGCTGCGCGCGCTGCCGGAGTTTGCCCAGGACAAAGCGCGTCTGGCGTCGCTGCCGGGCGTGGTGCCGGGCAAATACGACCGCCCGAACGGCTGCCTGCTGAACCCGCGCTGCCCGTATGCCACGGATAAGTGCCGCGTTGATGAGCCGGACCTGAATCTGGTGGATCACGGTCGCCAGTCCAAATGTCACTACCCACTCGATGATGCCGGGAGGCCAACCTATGATTACCGATAAGGCCACCGCCCAACAGCCGCTGTTGCAGGCCATCGACCTGAAAAAACACTACCCGGTGAAAAAGGGTATTTTCGGCCAGGAACGCCTGGTGAAAGCGCTGGACGGGGTTTCTTTTAGCCTCGAACGCGGCAAAACGCTGGCGGTAGTAGGCGAGTCTGGCTGCGGGAAATCCACCCTCGGCCGTCTGCTGACGATGATCGAAATTCCGACCGGCGGCGAGCTGTACTATCAGGGACAGGATTTACTCAAGCCTGACGCCACGGCGGAAAAGCTGCGTCGTCAGAAAATCCAGATCGTTTTCCAGAACCCGTACGGCTCTTTGAACCCGCGTAAAAAAGTGGGGCAAATTCTTGAAGAGCCGCTGCAGATTAACAGCAGCCTGAGCAAAGCCGAACGCCGTGAAAAAGCGCTGGCGATGATGGCGAAAGTCGGCCTGAAAACCGAACATTACGACCGTTACCCGCATATGTTCTCCGGCGGCCAGCGCCAGCGTATCGCTATCGCGCGCGGCCTGATGCTGGACCCGGACGTAGTGATCGCCGACGAACCCGTTTCCGCGCTGGACGTTTCCGTGCGCGCGCAGGTGCTGAACCTGATGATGGATTTACAGCAGGATATGGGGCTGTCGTACGTGTTCATCTCCCACGACCTGTCGGTGGTGGAGCACATCGCCGACGAAGTGATGGTGATGTACCTGGGCCGCTGCGTGGAGAAGGGGACGAAAGACCAGATTTTCTCTAACCCGCGTCATCCTTACACCCAGGCGCTGCTCTCCGCCACGCCGCGTCTGAACCCGGACGACCGCCGCGAGCGCATCAAGCTTACCGGCGAGCTGCCAAGCCCGCTGAATCCGCCTCCGGGCTGCGCGTTCAACGCCCGCTGCCGCCGCCGTTTCGGACCGTGCACCCAGCTGCAGCCGCAGCTTAAGGAGTATGGCGGTCAGCTGGTAGCGTGTTTTGCCGTTGACCAGGATGAGAACAGGGAAATTCGTTAAACCTAAAGCCGGGAAATTATCCCGGCTTTTTTATTTGCAGGAGATAAGCGTGAGCGGCTTTACGCGGCCTGGTATTTAAAAACCTTTGGATCGGAAAACAGAACGGGCAAAAAAATTTTCATCCTTAACCACCTTTTACGCACTGGTCCCACGCAGAAGCATCCCGTTTAAGCTACCCGTCGTCGTGCCAACAAAGGCGGGAGCCGGCGTGGTTACATTTTGCTGCTTTCCGGTCGGTTCCGAATGTTTTAGCTAAAAAATTACGCCCCCCTATCTCCTTAAGCAAAAATGTCTTCGTTAATTAAACTTCAAATAAATAGGCTGCTTTTTATTTAGGCATTGAACTTGTGGGACACTCGATTTCTTGTCGAAAACCTTAATTTTGATGGTGAAATAATATCAATGTATTATGCTTTTTTTATTTGAGATGCCATATTAAAAGCTAATAATTTTTGAATAAGCAGGCCAAAGAATTGACAATGGCGCTTTTTGACTACTACTTTATGCTTATGCTCACAGGGGGCAGAAAAAAAGATAGAGAAACACTTATCTTACCCGATATCCTGTCACCAACGTTCGCCATACCTGCCACGGACACAGTAATCACGACTGTAATTATAATGTGCCGTAATCGATATTCGTTCTATGGCATCGTGCGGATATAACAATTAACGACTAAAGTCATATTTCCACAAATAAGCGATCGCCCAAAAGTCGTACGTGGATAAAACGTTTTCTTGTAAATCATGAGCATTGCGATGAAAAACTATGATGATTTGCAGCGTTTCAAGGATAAGACACGCACGGGCGCCATTGACTTTAAGGATATGTCGGCGCAAACCCAGCAGCTTAATACCAGCAGCTGGGCAATTATTAAACAGCTCTCCGGAAACAGCGACGACTCGGTTCTGGCGCAGGCCGGAAGCGTGGCGGTGCCTGTTCCGCAGGCGGTAAAGCCGGGGGCATTTGACGCCGCTTTTGCTAAACCCGCTCAGGCCCAGGCCCAGGCCCAGGCTCCGGTTCAGGTGGCTGAATCCACGGCCGCGCCGCGCTCTATAATGGACAGCCTGCACGCGGCAATACCTGTGGAAAAAGCCGCGCAACCGCCGCTTGCTGAAGAAAAGCCAGCCGCGATGCCACGGTTTGAACAAGCGGCTCCAGCGGCAATGGCAGCCGCTCCGGAACCGCTCAGGCAATTTGCAGCGCCGCAGCCTGCTGAGCCTGTGCGTTTTGAGCAGCTTTTTGCCGCTAAAACCATCTCCGCAACCACTGATCCTGCCAAAGACCTCCCGTTACAACCGCTCCTGGAGATGATCGCTTCATGCCGTTAGTTTGTGTTTGTTCGCCAAAAGGTGGGGTAGGAAAAACCACGATTACCGCCAACCTGGCCTACGCCCTGGCACGTTCCGGCAGTAAAGTGCTGGCCATTGATTTCGACGTGCAAAATGCCCTGCGTCTGCACTTCGGCGTGCCGTTGTCGGACGGGCGTGGCTATGTCGCCCGGGCCAGCGAGTCTGCGGACTGGAGCCAGTCCGTGCTGACCGCCGGCAGCAACATGTTTGTGCTGCCGTATGGCGACGTCACCGAAGAGCAGCGGCTTGAGTTTGAACATCTTCTGACCACCGACAGCCATTTTTTGACGCGCGGCTTGAGCACCCTGCTTAACTATCCGGGCCTGGTGATCCTGGCCGACTTCCCGCCGGGACCCAACCCGGCGCTGAAAGCGATGTCGCAGCTGGCCGATTTGCATCTGGTAACCATGCTGGCGGATACCGCCTCGCTGTCGCTGCTGCCGCAAATTGAAAGCCACCGCCTGACGGGCGGCGCGCCCATGAATAACAAAGCCGGGTATTACTTCCTGATAAACCAAAGCGATAACCGTCGCCATATCAGCCGCGATGTCACCGCTTTTATGCAGCAACGGCTTGGCGACCGCCTGCTTGGCATCATTAACCGGGACGAAAGCGTGGCCGAAGCCAATGCCTCACAGCAGTCGATATTTGATTTCAGCGCCGCCTCGGCCGCGGCTTTTGATATTGAACTGGTGAGCAAACGCGTTGCGGGCATTCTCGGGATAAAAATCGGCGACGGTGCGGTAAACAACGTGCTGAGAAATTCTAGTTTCTAACCTTATTTTCAGGAAGTCCTATGAAAAAGGCCCTGTTTTATTTGCTGTTATTGGTGCTTTCCCCAATAGCGGTATTGATCGTCACTACGCCTATGGACAGCCAAAAGCAGTATATCTTTGGCTTAATCAGCATCGGCGTTTTGTTTTTACTGGGTTTTAGTAAAAAACACAGTATTTCCGTCATTATGATGATAGTGGCCGTTTTAATGTCCACGCGATATATCTACTTTCGCGCGACGCAGACGCTGCACTTTAATTCTGAAATAGAAGCCATTCTCGGTATCGGTTTATTTTTAGCAGAGCTCTACATCTGGATAACTATTATGTTGAGCTATCTGCAAAACCTCTTTCCGCTCAAGCGTCCTATCGTGCCGTTACCGGACGATACCTCGCTGTGGCCGACGGTCGACGTTTATATTCCAAGCTACAACGAAAGCCTGGAAGTGGTGCGCGACACCGTACTGGCGGCGCAGTGCCTTGATTACCCGGCTGATAAGCTAAAAATTTACCTGCTCGACGACGGCAAACGCAGCGAGTTTGCGGTATTCGCCGCAAACGTCGGCGTGGGTTACATCACTCGTACGGATAACTTTCATGCCAAAGCGGGCAACCTTAATCACGCTATGAAGCTGACCAAAGGCGAGCTTATCTGCGTATTCGACTGCGACCACGTGGCGACGCGCATCTTCCTGCAGGCGACCGTCGGCGCGTTTCTGGTCGACCCTAAACTTGCGCTGATGCAGACGCCGCACTACTTCTATTCGCCGGATCCCTTTGAGCGCAACCTCTCCCAGGGACGCAACATTCCTAACGAAGGGCAGCTCTTCTACGGGCAAATCCAGCGCGGCAACGATAACTGGAATGCGACCTTCTTCTGCGGCTCCTGTGCGGTGATCCGCCGCAGTGCGCTGGAAGAAATTGGCGGCTTTGCCGTCGAAACGGTAACCGAAGACGCCCACACCGCGCTGAAAATGCAGCGTCTGGGCTGGAAGTCCGCTTATCTGGATATCCCGCTGGCGGCAGGCCTTGCAACCGAGCGGCTGGTACTGCATGTGATTCAGCGAACCCGCTGGGCGCGCGGAATGACGCAGATCTTCCGCCTCGATAATCCGCTGTTTGGCCGCGGCCTGAAGTGGCAGCAGCGTCTGTGTTACCTCAACGCTATGCTCTCGTTCCAGTTCGCCTTGCCGCGCGTGGCGTTCCTTACCGCGCCGCTGGCCTATTTGCTGTTTAACCTGAATATTATTCACTCGTCGGCCAGCCTGATATTCGCCTATATGCTGCCGCACCTGTTCTTGTGTATTTACCTGAACTCGCGGCTCAACGGACGGTTCCGCTACAGCTTCTGGGGCGAAATCTACGATCTGGTGCTGGCGTTCCATCTGATCCTGCCGACCATGATCACCATGATTTTCCCGAAGCGCGGCAAGTTCAACGTCACCGACAAAGGCGCCCTGCTTGACGTCGGCTATTTCGATTTCAGCATCGTGCGCCCGCACCTGATTATCGCCGTCCTGCTCGGTATCGGCGTCATTGCCGGGATTGTACGCGCCTGCGCCAATGACTATTTCGGCGTCGATCCGATGGTTATCGCTCTGAACGTTGGCTGGGGACTCTACAGCCTGATCTTCCTGCTGGCGGCGATAGCCGTAGCGCGCGAAACCCGCCAGACGCGTAAAACCATTCGTATCGATGTGAACGTGCCCGCGATCATCCATTACGTCAGCGGCATTTCGTCGCGCAGCCATACTCTCGACCTGTCGATGGGCGGCTGCCGTATCGCGGCGGTCGACGATCGCCATCTAAATGATGAAATTGAAGAAGTTGAGCTACAGCTGCAGTCGGGCACTATTAGCATTCCGGTCAGCCTTATTGCCCATGACGATAAGTCCATCCGCCTGATGTCTAAAGAAATCCCGCTTGCCCGTCGCCGTGAACTGGTGCGCGTGGTGCTGGCGCGTGCCGACGCGTGGATCAATCCGCCAAAACCGCAGGATAACCCGTTCCGCTCGCTGCTGATCATCATTCGCAGCGTGTTCGATCTGTTCTGGCTGACCTGGAAATCGCGTCGTGAAAATCGTCGCCGCCGTCAGGAAGAGGTTCGCCGTCAGGATAACGCCAACGAGGACAGCGCAGTATGAAACGGATGACCCGTAAAGCCTGCCAGATGTGGCTTGCTTTTAGCGTAATGGCGGCGCCGGTGATGGCGGCAGAGCCGACAACTGTAGAATCTGTTTTGCCGGTGGATTTACCGCCGGTTACCGAAGCTGCGCCGACTACCGAGCCGTCGCCCTTTACCGAAGCTGCGCCGACTAACGAGCCCGCACCGGCACCGGCTACCGAGCCATCGCCCATTACCGAAGCTGCGCCAGCTAGTGAACCCGCACCGGCAGCGGCTAACGAGCCGGCGCCGGTTAACGACGCTACACCTGCTAGCGAACCCGCACCGGCCTCGGTTACTGAACCGGCGCCCGTTACCGAACCCGTGCCTGCGGCGCTGACGCCGTCGGTCTTTACGCCGGGCAACACCAGCAGCATTACCGTCGCGCAGATGGGACAGCCCCTGGGCGTGATGCTCAGCGGTGGGCAGCTGCAGGGCGGTATCGACTTCACCCTTTCCGCAGACCAGGTGGTGACCAACGCGCAGCTGCTGCTGAACCTGAAGGTTTCGCCGGCGATGGCGGCGCGTAATACCACGCTGCAGCTGATGCTTAACGGCCAGCCGCTCGGCACCGTGCCGCTTGGCTCGGCGGACAGCAACGTCTCAACCTATCAGCTGGAAATCCCGGCGGCGATGGTGGTGTCGCGTAACAACTTGAGCTTTAAGATTAACGACGGCGATGCGCTGCTGTGCCAGCGCGATCTGTCGGATAAATACCAGGTCACGATCATGCCGACCACCCGGCTGGATCTGGAAGCCCAGCAGCTGAATATCGGTGCCGATCTTAGCCACTTCCCGCGCCCGTTCTTTGACGAAATGCAGATGACGCCCGCCACCATGGCGTTTGCCTTCCCGGCGAAAACCCAGCCGGAGCAGGTGGGCGCAGCGGCGCTGATTGCTTCCTGGCTGGGCATCCAGGCTGATTACCGCGGCATATCTTTCGAAGCGCTGCGCGATAAGCTGCCGGAAAAAAACGGCATCCTGTTTGGTAAACCGGGTGAAACCATCGGCGGCCTGACGCTGCCGAAAACCCAGGGACCGATGCTGCAAATTGTCGATAACCCCGGCAATCCGGTTTACAAGCTGCTGCTGGTGGTGGGCAATAACGACCA
>NZ_RCAA01000010.1:143309-146073 GCF_003628475.1 Enterobacter sp. R1(2018)
GCTGCGCAGCGCAGCCTGGCGTCTGACCCGGGGCCAGTTTAAAACCCTGACTTCCAGCATGCAGGTTGATGCGCAGTCCATTCCGGTCAGCAAACCCTACGATGCGCCGCGCTGGATCTCCACCGAGCGGCCGGTTCGCCTGAGCGAGCTGATGCGTAAGGATCAAAGCCTGACCGCCACCGGCATCTGGCACGATTCACTGCGCCTGGCGTTCCGCGCCGCGCCCGATCTGTTTATGTGGGATGGCGACACTATTCCGCTGAAGATCGGCTACCGCTTCCCGTCGGAATCCTGGATTAACGAAGATCGCTCTTACCTGACCATGACCTTCAACGGCACCTTCTTGCATAACCTGCCGGTGAATAAACAGGGCGCGCTGGAAACGCTGTGGCACAAGGTAGGCGGCGATGCCCGCCAGGAAAACTACCGCATGCCGCTGGAACCCTATCTGATTTACGGCGATAACCAGCTTGAGCTCTATTTCAAAATCGTCACCAAAGAAAACGCGCCGTGCAGCGTGCTGCTTAATAACAATATTAAGAGCCGCATCGACGAGAATTCATGGATTGATTTGAGCAAAACGCAGCACTTTTCGCTGCTGCCGAACCTTTCGTACTTCGTGGGCGCCTCGTTCCCGTTCACGCGCCTGGCGGACTATTCCCAGACCGTTCTGCTGCTGCCGGAGAATCCGAGTGAAACCGAAATCGGCACGCTGTTGGATCTGGCTGCGCGTTCAGGCAACGCTACCGGCACCGCGCTGGGCAATAACCGCGTGATGTTTGGCCTGCCTTCGGGCGGGGCGAACCAGCTGCGCCTGAGCGAAAGCGACGTGCTGGCGGTTTCCACGCTTGAGCAAAGCGCTTTCAACCGCGCGCTGCTGGCGCAGTCCTCATTTATCAGCAATGAACATACCTTTGGCGTACGCGAGCCCACGACCTGGGAAAAAGTGCAGCGCTGGCTCGAAGGGGACTGGAACGCAGCGGGCGTCGATGCCGACCGCTACTTCTCATCGAACGAAGCCTGGCGCGGATTCGTCAGCTTCCGCTCGCAGTGGAATCCTTCGCGGCTGGTGGTGATGGCCATCGGCAGCAGCGACGAGCAGCTTTCACGCCTGCATACCGACCTTAGCTCCGCCCGCATCAACGCCGGTATCCGTGGCGACGCCGCCATCATCACCGACGAAAACGGGGTTCGCAGCTTCCGCGTTGGCCCGCAGTTCCCAAGCGGCCAGATGCCCTGGTACATGATGGTGGTGTGGTACGCCAACCAGCACTCGGCAATGCTGGCGGTCTTTGGTTTGTTATTTGCGACGATTATCGGTTTAAGCCTCTATGTCTTACTGAAACAGCGTGCGCGTAAACGCCTTAACCCGAAGGACGACAATCGTGAGTAAGGGTGGTAGCAAAATGGATCATAAAAAGAAAACCGCCAGAAACGTGTCCAGGGCCTGTCTGTTCGGCGGGCTGGCGATGTGGGCAATGAGCGTTCACGCAGCGGACAGCAATAACCCGGCGCTAAAAGCGCTGTTTGACCAGGCTAACTATTGGCACGAAAAGTCGCACGACGATCTTGCCATGGAGTCGCTGAAAAAGGTGCTGATGGTCGATGCCAACAACACCCAGGCGCTATATTTAATGGCGCTGTGGTCGCAGCAGGCGGGGGATCTCAAGGGCGCTGCGCAGTGGCGCGAGCGCCTGTCTTCGGTATCGCCGCAGGATGCTAATTTACAGGCGCTTGATAACGCTAAGCAGATGCAGCAGGTGCCGCGCGGCCAGCTTGAGCTGGCTCGCCAGCAGGCGCGCAGCGGTAACGTTCCGGCGGCCCTTGCAACCTGGCGTTCCCTGTTTAGCGGCGACCAGCCGCCGCCAAGCCTGGCCCCGGAATACTATCTGACGATGGCGGGCGACAAGTCGCTGTATCCGCAGGCCGTCAGCGGCCTGCGCCAGCTCACCGCGCAATATCCGCAGGACAACAACGCGCGCATCGCGCTGGGCAAGGTGCTGACCTATCAGGAAAGTTCGCGTCGGGAAGGTATCGATCTGCTGCAAAGTATGGCCAGCGGCAGCCAGGAGGCAGATAGATCTCTGCGCCAGGCGCTGCTGTGGCTCGGGCCGCAGGCGGGCGACGACCAGTATTATCTGACCTGGCTGCAGCGCCATCCGAAAGACACCGCCGTGCAGGATTATTTCCGTAAAAGCATCGGCGGCGCCGCCAAAGGGGAAGGTTTTACCGCTCTGAACAGCGGCAATGCCGATGCGGCGCGCAGCCAGTTTGAGAAGGTTTTGCAAACCAATCCGGAAGACGCGGATGCGCTGGCTGGGATGGGCTATGTGGCGCTTCGCAAAGGCGATTACGCCGCCGGGGCGCAGTATTTAAACCGCGCGGCGGCCCAAGGCGGAGCGGATTCCGCCGAGCGCAAGCAGCAGGCCGCAGATGCGGAGTTTTACGGGCAGCTTGCCAGCGCGCAGGCCGCTTTTAAGCAGGGCAACATTAGCCAGGCGCTGGCTCTGAGCGCACCGCTGGCCCAGCAAAGCGGCGCGCAGGGCATGTCCGCCAGGCTGTTTCGCGCCGACGTGCAGCGCCACAACAAAGATTACACCGCTGCCGAGCAGACGCTGCGTAGCGTCCTGAACGACCAGCCCGATAACGCATCCGCGCGTGAAAACCTCTATTACGTTTTGCGCGAGCAGAACAAAACGGCGGAAGCGCAGGCGATACTACAAACGCTGCCGGCCAGCCTGCAGGGGATCGCCATTCGCCGCCG
>NZ_RCAA01000010.1:146127-162143 GCF_003628475.1 Enterobacter sp. R1(2018)
CCGTGGCTGCGTCTGGATTTAGCGCGCAATCTGCAAAAACAGGGGCGCAGCGCCGAAGCCGCGAACGTGATGTCGCCGTCGTTTCGCGCCAGCGCCAGCAATACCGAGCTGTATGCCGCAGCGTTGTTCGCCAGCGAAAACAACGCCTGGCAGCAGTCGCAAACGCTGCTGTCGCGTATTCCGGCCTCCAGCCAGAATGCCGACATGCGCGAGCTTTCCCGACGCGTGAACTACAACCTGCAAATGACGGTTGCCGAGCGTTATCTGGCGCAGGGCGACACCACCGCCGCCGCCAATACGCTTAAAGCGCTGGCGGTTCGTCCTCCGGAAAGCCCGGCGGATGCCGGTAAACTGGCGCGTATGCTGGCGCAAAGCGGCGACTTAAACACCGCCGTTTCCATCGTGCGCGAAAACATGCGCCGCGGCGTACAGGGCAACGCCGGGGACTATGCCGATCAGGTCACCGTGCTGAACCAGGCGGGGCTAGGCAGCGAGGCGCAGGCATGGCTTGCCAGTCCTGAACTGCAGTCGCGCAGCACCACCACGCAGCTGGCCAGCATTCGTAACGGCTATGTGATTAACGAGGCGGACCAGCTTCGTACCCAGGGCAACTATGCGGCGGCTTACGACAAGCTGATCCGCGCGATGCAGAGCGACCCACAAAATACCGATCTGATGTTTGCCATGGCGCGGCTGTATCAGTCCGGCAAGATGAATAAAGAAGCGGGCGTGGTCTACGACTACCTGATGACGCGTGACACGCCGCAGCAGGACGCGCGTGCAGGCGCAATCGACGTAGCGCTCGCCAGCAACGATGTGGAAAAAGCGAAGCAGCTGGCTGCGGGCCTGCATAACGATGCGACTCCGCAACGCCTGCTGCTGCTGGCGCGCGTGTCGGAAGCCGAAGGCAATCATCAGCAGGCGATGAGCTATCTGCGCACGGCGCGCGGCAAGCTGCTTGGCCTGCAGGGAACCGGCGGCGAAACGGCGCCGATGCTTGGCGGTCTGGCATTAGCAGATAACCCGTTTGTGGGCACTTCCAGCCGTAGCGTCCAGCCAGCCTCTGCCTCGCTGTATGGCCAGGCGATGCCGTGGCAGGAGGCGCAGCTGGCGCGTAATCCGCAGACCGCGCCTCCGGGCACGACGCGTACCGATCTGCCGGTGGAAAGCGCGCAGGCCGGCACGCTGCGGCAGGTCGACAGCATGATGGAACAGCTGACCGACAAAACCGCCACCTGGGCGCGCGGCGCGGTGTCCGTACGCGGGCGGGATGGCGAAAGCGGCCTGAGCAAGCTCACCGAGATTAAGTCGCCGCTGCAGTGGTCCACCGTGCCCTTTGGCGATTCGCGTTTTGATATCAACGTCACGCCGGTCAGCCTGAACGCGGGAAGCGCTTCTGAGGAGTCCAGCCGCCGTTTCGGCAGCGGGGCGTTGATTCAGGGAGCGGTAGGCGAAGAGCTTTATAACGCTTCGACTACCACGCCGAAAACGCGCACCGACGTCGATAAAATCAAGGTGCCGTCGCAGGGCTCACAGAATACTTCCGGCGTGGAAGTGGGCATGGCGCTGACCGGCGACCAGTACAAGATTGACGTTGGCTCTACGCCGCTGGGTGCGGATCTCAATACCGTTGTCGGCGGCGTACAGTGGTCGCCGCAGCTGACGGATTACCTGAAGCTGGTGCTGACCGGCGAGCGACGCGCGGTGGTGGATAGCCTGCTTTCTTACGTCGGCGTGGAAGATAAATACAGCGGTAAGAAATGGGGCCAGGTGACGAAGAACGGCGGCAGCGCGCAGCTCAGCTATGACAACGGCGACGCCGGTTTCTATGCCGGCTTCGGGCTGTATAACTACCTGGGCGAGAACGTGCCGAGCAACAACAGCGTTAACGGGTCGGCGGGCGTGTATCTGCGTCCGTTCTATTCAGACGATCGCGAGCTGAAAACCGGCATCAGCATGAGCTACATGAACTTCTCCAAAAACCTGAGCTACTTTAGCTATGGCCAGGGCGGCTACTTCAGCCCGCAGGATTACGTCAGCGTATCTTTCCCGGTGGACTACAGCCAGAAATTCGACAACTGGAAGCTGGGCGTGGGCGCCTCTTTGGGCTATCAGTCTTATACCCAGGACCAAAGCCCGTACTTCCCTGGCGATTCGGCTATGCAGTCGCAGCTTGAAAACTATGTTGCCAACGGCTTCGCCAAAGAAGCCTACTACAGCGGCGGTAGCGAAAATGGCCTCGGCTATAACCTGCGCGCGTCCGCCGACTATAAAATTAACAAAGACATGACCATGGGTGGCCAGGTCGGTTACGACACCTTTGGCGATTACAACGAAAGTACCGCGCAGCTCTACTTCCGTTACCTGCTGGGGAACAAATAATGAATGACCAACAGCTTCTGAATTACTTCCAGAATCAGCAGGCGCAGCCGGGCTGGTTCTCGCTGATTCATATTATGATTGATAGCATGGTGACCAACGTCGGCGAGGCACAGAGCCGGCCTTTCCTGGTGCAGATGGGCGATACGCTGGGCGCGCGTTTCCCGCTGCAGCTGGCGCGCACCGTGGGCGAGCTTGAAACGATGATAAATGTTCAGCTGGCCGCCTTTAACTGGGGCTATATTGATATCGAAGCCAGCGAAACGGCCATGCGCATTCGCCATATGGCGCTGCCCGTTCCTGCTGATGAAACGCAGCAGACTTCCTGGAATCACGCGTTCAGCGCGGTGCTCGAAGGGCTTTACGCTCGCTGGCTGCGCGACCAGGGCGGAAAATCTCATGTTTCGCTGTGGCGTGAGGCCTCGCCCGCCGCCACGGTGATCCATTTCAGATATCAGAACAGCAGACAGGGGTGAGGACATGTGGCAGCGATGCAAAATGCTGGTGATGGCGGTCATGGCGTTGGTTATCAGCCAGCAGGCGCTGGCGGGAACGGCGTGGGACAGCTATAAAGCCCGGTTTTTGATGGCGGATGGACGCATTATCGACACCGGCAATAACAGCGTCAGCCACACCGAAGGCCAGGGTTTCGCCATGATGATGGCGGTGAGGAATAACGACCGCGCAAGCTTCGACAAAATCTGGCGCTGGACGGAAAAAAATCTTAAGAACCCGCACAATGGCCTGTTTTACTGGCGCTATAACCCGGTATCGGCAGAGCCGATTGCCGATAAAAACAACGCGACGGACGGCGATACCTTTATCGCCTGGGCGCTGCTGAAGGCCGGTGATACCTGGCATGATGACGGCTATCTGCAGGCTTCTGATAGCATCGTTAAGGCATTGGTGGAGCATAACGTCATAAGCTTTGGCGGCTATCGCGTCATGCTGCCGGGGGCGAAAGGCTTTAACCTCAACAGCTATGTGAACCTCAACCCATCCTACTTCGTTTTTCCTGCCTGGCAGGACTTCGCCAACCGTAGCCATTTAATGGTATGGCAGGAGCTGATTAATGACGGACAAAAGCTACTGGGTAAAATGCGGTTTGGTAATACCCAACTGCCCGCAGACTGGGTTTCGCTCTATGCAGACGGACACGTGGCGCCAGCGAAAGAGTGGCCCGCGCGTTTTAGCTACGACGCGATTCGCGTTCCGCTTTACGTGAAGTGGTTCAATCCGACAAGCCCGCTGCTGGAGCCTTTTAAAGCCTGGTGGGGACGCTTTTCCCGCAGCCAAACGCCGGCCTGGGTTAATGTCGCCACCGGCGATCCCGCCCCGTATATGATGGACGGCGGCCTGCTGTCGGTACGGGATTTGACCCTCGACCAGCTACCATCGGGTGAGCCGGCAATCACCGCGCAGGAAGATTACTATTCCGCAAGCCTGAAAATGCTGGCCGCTCTGGCCCGCTGATTCTGACCAACGGCGCTGTGCTTATTGATTCTGCCATCCGGCATTCGCAGAGCAGATAACGCAACGCCGTTCGCGTCGGGCTTCCTTCAGGCAGGCAACAGATTTTCCCTATTCTCTTCCCCATTGCCGCCTAAAAGTGTCCGCAATGCAGTATACTCAGGCCGCATAAGAACATGCTCAGGCGGATAGAGAAACAGCGGAGAGTAAGCTTGCGAGTCAGTCGTTCCTTAACGATTAAACAAATGGCGATGGTGTCAGCCGTTGCCGTGGTGTTTATTTTTATTTTTATCGTCGTGCAGCTGTTTCATTTTGTACAGCAAAGCCGCTACGACACCGCAAGCCAGATGGAAAAAATCGCCCATTCGGTGCGTTTGCCCCTGTCTGAGGCTATCCTCAAAGCCGATATTCCTCAGGCGGAAACCATTCTTACCCAGATTCAACCTTCCGGCATCATCAGCCGGGCGGATGTCGTGCTACCTAACCAGTTCCAGGCCCTGCGCAAGAGCTTCGCGCCCGAACGCCCCATTCCGGTTTGGATTGCGCGTCTGTTTGAGCTTCCGGTACAAATTTCCCTCCCGCTGTATTCGTTAGAACGTCCGGCGAACCCGCAGCCGCTGGCCTATCTGGTGCTGCAGGCGGACTCCTGGCGGATGTACAAATTTATTATCAGCACCATTTCCACCTTGCTGACGACCTATCTGCTGCTGGCGCTGATTTTATCCGTGGCGATCAGCTGGTCGATTAACCGCCTGATTATCCATCCGCTGCGTAAGATCGCCCGGGAGCTTGATGACCTGAGCCCGCAGGATGCCGGAGCACACCAGCTCAAGCTGCCGCCGCTGCATCATGATGATGAAATCGGCATTCTGGTGCGCAGCTACAACCGCAATCAGCAAATGACGCTGCGCCTGCATGAGGAAATGAGCGCCATGAGCACCCGTCACGCGGTGACGGAACTGCCGAACAAGGCTCTGCTGCTGGCGCTGCTTGAACAGCTGGTGGCGAATGAGGAAAACAGCGCGCTGATAATCGTCGCCAGTGAAACCCTGAGCGACGCCGCCGGCGTGTTCAATGAAGAGCAACGCGAAACGCTGCTGCTGACCCTGGTGGGCAAAATCAAAAGCGTGCTGCCACCGAAAATGGTGCTGGCGCAGCTTAGCGGTAACGACTTCGGCATTATCGCCCACGGCACAAAAGATTCCTGGCATGCCATGGCGCTGGCCCAGCAGATTATGGCGACGCTTAACGAAAAACTGCCGATTAACGGGCTGCAGCTCAAGCCGACCGCCAGCATCGGTATCGCCATGTATCACGGTGGGCTGACGGCAGAGCAGCTTTACCGTCGTGCGGTCTCCGCGGCGTTTTCCGCTCGCCGTCACGGTAAAAATCAGATTCAGTTCTTCGATCCGGAGCAGATGGAAAAGGCGCAGCGCCGCCTGACGGAAGAGCAGGATCTGCTGAATTTGCTGGAAAAACATCAGCTAGCGATTTGGTTACAGCCGCAGGTCAATATACGCAGCGGCGAAACGGTGGCCGCGGAAGTGCTGTTGCGCATGCAGCAGCCCGACGGCTCCTGGGCTTTGCCGGAAGGTCTGATTGAGCGCATCGAAGCCTGCGGGCTGATGGTGACTATCGGCACCTGGATCCTCGAAGAGTCCTGCCGCATACTTTCAGCGTGGCAAAAGCGGGGCATCGCCATGCCGCTGTGCGTTAACCTTTCGGCGCTGCAGCTGCTGCACGAGGCGACGGTTCCTTCGCTGCTGGAGATGCTTACGCGTTACCGCATCCAGCCCGGCTCGCTGATTCTGGAAATCACAGAAAGCCGCCGTATTGACGACCCGGACGCGGCGGTGAAAATTTTGCGTCCGCTGCGTAAAGCGGGGGTGAGGATCGCGCTGGACGATTTTGGCATGGGCTATGCCAGCCTGCGGCATCTGCACCACATGAAATCCTTGCCGATAGACGCATTGAAAATCGATAAAAGCTTTGTTGTTGCCCTGCCGGAAGACGGCGCGATGGTGAGCGTGATTGTCGCTATGGCGAAAACGCTAGGCCTGAAGCTGGTGGCTGAAGGGGTCGAGCTGCCCGCGCAGCGCAACTGGCTGCTGGCCGAAGGTGTGACCATAGCGCAAGGCTATCTGTTCTCTAAAGCTTTAACCCCTGAGGAGTTTGAGGCCCGCTATTTATCCGCGCCCATCGCGTAGCGTCGTTGTTGCAAATGTTATTGAGCTGGTGCGAGTCAGCTCAATAATTTAACAAGTTTGTTTACAAATTAGCGCTGTATCACGTCCCGCCGTTTTTATGGGTGTTATTTTTGCAGCCGCAGGCCGTAAGGCAAATTAATGCGGTACTGCGGAATTTTTCCTCTCAAGGACACCCTATGAAAATCACTCTCTTCAAAAGCCTCTATTTCCAGGTGCTGACCGCCATTGCCGTCGGTATTTTGCTTGGCCACTTTTACCCGGAGCTGGGCGCGCAGATGAAACCGCTTGGCGACGCCTTCGTTAAGCTGATTAAAATGATCATCGCGCCCGTTATCTTCTGTACCGTGGTTACCGGTATTGCGGGTATGGAAAGCATGAAAGCCGTCGGACGCACCGGTGCGGTGGCGCTGCTCTATTTCGAAGTGGTCAGCACCATCGCGTTGATTATCGGCCTGGTGATTGTGAACCTGGTGCAGCCGGGGGCGGGAATGAACGTTGACCCGGCCACGCTCGATGCCAAAGCCGTTGCTATTTATGCCGAACAGGCCCAGCAGCAGGGCGTGGTGGATTTTCTGCTAGACGTCATCCCCGGCAGCGTGATTGGCGCTTTTGCCAGCGGCAATATTTTGCAGGTGCTGCTGTTTGCGGTGCTGTTCGGTTTCGCGCTGCACCGGCTGGGCCATAAGGGCCAGCTGATTTTTAACGTGATTGAAAGCTTCTCGCAGGTCATTTTCGGCATTATCAATATGATCATGCGCCTCGCGCCGATCGGCGCCTTTGGGGCAATGGCGTTCACTATCGGCAAATACGGCGTCGGCACGCTGGTGCAGCTCGGCCAGCTGATTGTCTGCTTCTATGTCACCTGTATTTTGTTCGTGGTGCTGGTGCTGGGCTCCATTGCGCGCGCGACGGGCTTTAACATCTTCAAATTTATCCGCTACATCAAAGAAGAGCTGCTGATCGTGCTGGGCACCTCCTCCTCCGAGTCTGCGCTGCCGCGAATGCTCGACAAGATGGAGAAGCTTGGCTGCCGCAAATCCGTGGTGGGGCTGGTTATCCCAACGGGCTACTCCTTTAACCTGGACGGAACGTCGATATACCTGACGATGGCGGCGGTGTTTATCGCCCAGGCGACCAACAGCCACATGGACATCTTCCATCAAATCACCTTGCTGGTGGTCCTGTTGCTCTCTTCAAAAGGGGCGGCGGGGGTGACCGGCAGCGGATTTATCGTGCTTGCAGCGACCATTTCCGCCGTCGGACATCTGCCGGTGGCGGGCCTGGCGCTGATTCTCGGCATCGATCGTTTTATGTCCGAGGCGCGCGCGCTGACCAACCTGGTCGGTAACGGCGTGGCGACGATCGTGGTGGCGAAGTGGGTTAAACAGCTTGATGAGAAACAGCTCGTTGAAACCCTCGATAACAAACATTCCGCTAAAAAAGTGACCGAAGTCTCTCCTTGATCCCTGCAATTGCCCGCGGCGACTTGCCCTCGCTGCGGGTGACTGCGCATAATTGCCCCTGTTTAGCGTAGCGCTTGGCTATTTTTTTTATTTTTACGTGACGTTTTTGCGCAAATGCGGTCAAACGGAATGGTGAAACGTCACCAACGTCGGCTTTTTTAAGATAAACCTACGCCGCCGTTATACTTTTTAACCAGGAATGTTTCTCAGGGGTTCACATGCAGGGCACCAAAATTCGACTTTTAGCTGGCGGATTGCTGTTGGTCGCCGTCGCCAGCAGCGTGCAGGCAGAAGCACTACAGCCCGACCCGGCATGGCAACAAGGCCAGCTTGCAAATGGTTTTCAGTGGCAGGTTCTCGCTACTCCGCAGCGCCCCAGCGATCGTGTAGAAATTCGTCTGTTGGTGAATACCGGCTCCTTAACTGAGAGTACCCAACAGAGTGGCTACAGCCACTTTCTGCCGCGTCTGGCGCTGACGCAACACGGCAGCCTGCAACCGCTGCAGGCCCGATCTTTATGGCAACAGAGTATGGACCCAACGCGTCCTCTGCCGCCTTCTATCGTCTCTTATGATTTCACGCTGTTTAATCTCAGCCTGCCGAATAACCGCAATGATTTGCTCAAAGAAGCACTGACTTTCCTTGCAGACAGCAGCGGCAATATGGCTATCACGCCTGCGACGGTGAACAGCGCTTTGCAAACTCAGGATATGGTCGCCACCTGGCCGATGGACACCCAGGACAGCTGGTGGCGCTACCGTCTGAAAGGCTCCACGCTGCTGGGCCACGATCCTGCCGAAGACTTAAAACAGCCGGTCGATGCCGAACAGCTCAGCGCGTTCTATAAAAAATGGTATACCCCGGACGCTATGACCCTCATCGTGGTCGGCAACGTGGACAGCCGCAACGTTGCCGAGCAGATCAATAAGACCTTTGGCGAGCTGAAGGGCAAGCGCGAAACCCCGGCCCCGGTGCCGACGCTCTCGCCGCTTAAGCTTGAGCCCGTCAGCCTGATGACCAACAGCGTACGTCAGGATCGCCTGTCGCTGATGTGGGACACGCCGTGGCAGCCGATTCGTGATTCCGCCATGCTGCAGCGCTACTGGCGCGCCGATCTTGCCCGCGAGGCGCTGTTCTGGCACGTGCAGCAGAATCTGAGCAAAGGGAATGCGAAGGACCTTAACCTGAGTTTTGACTGCCGGGTGCTTTACCAGCGCGCGCAGTGCGGCATCAATCTGGACACGCCTGGCGATAAGCTTAACGGCAACCTGGCAACCGTAGGCCGCGAGCTGGTGCGCGTGCGCGATAAGGGGCTGTCGCAGGAAGAGTTTGACGCGCTGATCGCCCAGAAGAGCATGGAGCTGACAAAGCTGTTCGCCACCTACGCCCGCACCAATACCGATGTGCTGATTAGCCAGCGCATGCGTTCGCTGCAAAACCAGGTGGTGGATATCGCCCCGGAGCAGTATCAGAAGCTGCGCCAGAGCTTTCTGAATAACCTGACGTCGACGATGCTTAATCAGGATTTGCGCCAGCAGCTCTCACAGGATATGACCCTGGTGCTGCTGCAGCCGAAAGGCGAGGCGGAGTACAACATGAAGGAGCTTCAGGCGACGTGGGAGAAAGTCATGACCCCTGCGCAGACGCCGCCGCTGGCGGATAATCCTAAGCAGGACGTATCGGATATTCCACCTGTGCAGTGACCTGCTGGCTGCCCCTCTCTCGTAGGAGGAGGGGCATTAAATCTTAAGTCTTAAGCCGGCATCGCCGCTTCAGGAATAATAGCACCGCGATACTGAATCACGGTGCTTGCCGTCAGATGTCCGCGTTTTGCTGCTGCTTCGGCGCTGCCGCCTGTCAGGCGTACGGCCAGATAGCCGGCGCTGAAGGAATCACCGGCTGCGGTGGTATCAATCACTTTCTCTTTCGGTAATTTCACCGCGGGCACTTCAAGCCAGGCTTCGTCGGCGATGGCCACCAGGCAAGACTCCGCGCCGCGTTTAATCACAACTTCATGCACGCCTGCCGCCTGGGTGCGGCGAATCACTTCTTCCACCGGCTGCTTACCCCACAGCAAATCCTCGTCATCCAGCGTCAGGAAGGCGATATCCGTACAGCTCAGCATCTGCTGATAAACCTTCTGCGTCTCTTCTTTGCTCGCCCACAGGCGCGGACGATAGTTATTATCGAAAATCACCTTACAGCCGTTCGCGCGCGCCTTACCCAACAGCGCCATTAATTTTTCACGGCTGGCCGGGTTAAGGATGGCAAGGCTGATACCGCTCAGATAAAGGTAATCAAACTGCACCAGCTCGGCGCAGATCGCGTCGGCCTGCTCGCTTTCCAACCAGAAGCGGGCCGCCGCTTCGTTACGCCAGTAGTAGAAGGTGCGCTCGCCGCTGGCATCCGTTTCGATGTAATACAGGCCCGGCAGGCGGTGCTCCAGACGCTGGGTCAGCTCGGTCCGGACGTTTTCCTGATGCCAGGCATCGAGCATTTGCTGGCTGAAATTATCTTCGCCAAGCGCGGTGACATAGTGCACTTCAAGGTCGCTAGCCTCGACCTGGCGGGCGATATAAACCGAGGTGTTAAGCGTGTCGCCGCCGAAGCCGCGGCTAACTTCCGCGCCTTTTTGCGACAGTTCAATCATGCATTCGCCGATAACGGCAATTTTCCGGGTTGGCATAAGACAGGCACCTGAATAAGTGAAATTGCCAATAGTGTGTGCCGCGGCTAAAAATGAGTCAAACATTTTAAAACGTCGTTTCGGAAATTTTTGAGCTGTGCCAGCTTATTGATGGCGTGACGGAAATAACCAAAGATAACTTTGCGCTAATGATGAACATAAAGTTATCAATCGTAACGCCGATAACCTTTCGACTGGCCACTGAGTTATCAAGTCAAACAGGACGTGCAGGATGAAGTTGAAGCAGATCACTCACCGGCTTAACACGGCTGAAGCGAGTGTCGAAAGTTTATACGAAAGGCGGTTCTGGTCGCAGTGCCAGCGGCAATATACCTTTCAGCCGATATATAAAATCGACGGCACGCTGATGGCGGTAGAACTGCTGACCGTTGTGATACATCCGAGCGAGGAGGGCATGCGCATTGCTCCGGATCGCTATTTTTCTTCTATCTCCACACGCAGCCGGCTGAGCGTGATTGAAGAGCAGCTGCAGCTGCTGGAAAAATGGCAGGTTACTTTCCTTGAGTACGGTATTCTCGCCTCGGTAAACGTGGACGGTCCTGCGCTGATGGCGATGAAGCATCATCAGCCAATCCTGGCCCTGATAGACAGGCTCCCGTGGGTGCGCTTTGAGCTGGTGGAGCATATTACCCAGCCCCAGGCGGCGACGCTTGCCCGCCTGCAGGAGTTTGGCCCGCTGTGGCTTGATGATTTCGGCACCGGCATGGCGAATTTCTCGGCGCTTAGCGAAGTGCGGTATGACTACATCAAAGTCGCGCGCGACCTGTTTATCATGCTGCGTAAGAGCGAAGAGGGCCGCACCTTGTTTACCGGCTTGCTGCAGTTGATGAACCGCTATTGCAAAGGCGTTATCGTCGAAGGTATTGAAACGCTCGATGAATGGCGAGACGTTCAGGCGTCCCCGGCGTTTGCCGCGCAGGGCTATTATCTCTCCCGCCCCGTCCCGTTCGAAAATCTGGAAAATGTCCTGATTCGTCTTCCCTGATGCCGTTTTGCTGACCCTCAACTATCTTTAGTTAAAGGGAAGCCACTCAGGTAGGTGAAAGGCATGACAAAGACAGGCAAGATAATCAGTTGGGTAGTGGGGATTTTATTGTTGTTGGTTGTGGTGGCGATCGTTGTGATTGCGACGTTTGACTGGAATCGACTCAAGCCGACCATCAACCAGAAAGTCTCGACGGAGCTAAACCGTCCCTTTGCCATACGCGGCGATTTGGGGGTGGTTTGGGAACGTAACAAAGAGGAAACCGGCTGGCGAAGCTGGGTGCCCTGGCCGCATGTTCATGCGGAAGATATTATCCTCGGTAATCCTCCTGATATTCCTGAAGTCACTATGGTGCATCTGCCGCGCGTCGACGCCACGCTTGCGCCTTTGGCCCTGCTGACCAAAACCGTTTATATTCCGTGGATCAAGCTTGTGCAGCCCGATGCGCGTCTGATTCGCCTGTCCGAAAAAAATAACAACTGGACCTTTAAGCTTGCGGGTGACGACAACAAAGACCCGAAACAGCCGCCGTCCGCCTGGTCTTTCCGCATGGATAATATCCTGTTCGATAAAGGCCGCATTTCCGTTGATGACAAAGTATCCAAAGCGGACATGGTGATCATCGTCGATCCCTTGGGCAAACCGCTGCCGTTTAATGAAGTTTCCGGCGCCAAGCCGACCGGAAAAGACGCGGCGAAGGCAGGCGATTATGTATTCGGACTAAAAGTTGACGGGCGCTACAACGGCGAGCCTATCGAAGGGACCGGTAAAATCGGCGGCATGCTGGCGCTGCGTAGCGAGGGAGACACGGCCTTCCCGGTGCAGGCCGATGTGCATTCCGGCACTTCTCGCGTTGCGCTGATCGGCACCATTAACGATCCGATGAAAATGGGCGGCGTCGACCTGAGGCTGAAGTTTTCCGGCGATTCGCTGGGCAACCTTTACGAGCTGACCGGCGTGCTGCTGCCGGACACGCCGCCGTTTGAAACCGACGGGCATCTGCTGGCGAAAATCGATACTGAAAAAGGCTCGGTCTTCCGCTATCAGAACTTTAATGGCCGCATCGGCGACAGCGATATTCATGGCTCTCTGACCTATACCCAAGGCAAACCGCGTCCCAAGCTTGAAGGCGACATGGAATCCAAACAGCTCCGGCTGGCGGATTTAGGCCCGCTTATCGGCGTGGACTCCGGCAAGGGCGCGGAGAAGAGCAAAAAATCTGAAGAGAAGAAAGGCGAGAAAACGGTTCAGCCTGCCGACAAGGTGCTGCCGTACGACCGCTTCGAAACGGATAAATGGGACGTGATGGATGCGGACGTGCGCTTTAAAGGCGGCCGTATCGAACACAGCGGCACGCTGCCGTTAAGCGACCTCTCAACGCATGTGATTCTTAATAATGCCGATCTGCGCCTGCAGCCGCTCAAATTCGGCATGGCCGGCGGCACCATCAACGCCAATATCCATCTGGAAGGCGATAAAAAACCGATGCAGGGCCGGGCGGAAGTTCAGGCACGTCGTTTACAGCTAAAACAGCTGATGCCAAAAGTCGAATCGATGCAAAAAACGCTGGGCGAGCTGAACGGCGACGCGGATATTCGCGGGCGCGGTAACTCGGTCGCAGCGCTGCTGGGCAGCAGCGACGGCAACCTCAAGCTGTTAATGAACGACGGGGTCATCAGCCGTAACCTGATGGAAATCGTGGGTCTCAACGTGGGGAACTACATCGTCGGCCAAATCTTTGGCGATGATGAAGTGCGGATTAACTGCGCCGCTGCGAACCTGGATTTACGGGGCGGTATAGCCACGCCGCGCATCTTCGCCTTCGATACCGAAAACGCCCTGATTAACGTAACGGGCACGACTAATTTCAGCAGCGAACGGCTCGATTTAACCATTAATCCGGAAAGTAAGGGGATTCGTATTATTACCTTACGTTCGCCGCTCTACGTGCGCGGCACCTTTAAAAATCCGGATGCCGGCGTGAAAGCCGGACCGCTGATTGCCCGCGGCGCGGTAGCTGCCGCGCTGGCGACGCTGGTAACGCCTGCCGCCGCGCTGCTGGCGCTGATCTCGCCGTCAGAGGGGAATCAGAATCAGTGCGGAGCTATTCTGGGGCAGATGAAGAAGTAATTGGCCAGAGGCGGCGGGTGGCGCTTGCGCCTACCCGCCCCGTAAAGGCTGGAAAGTAAGGTGGATAAGCTAAGTCGCTCTCCACCGAAGGGTTTTACAACGACTGGTGGCGCGTCTCTTTAGACATCAGCAGCGCAATCAGCGTCAGCGCCGACATAGAAGCCAGATATACGCCCACGTAGAACAGCCCATAGTTTGCCTGCAGCCAGGTAGCGATGTAGGGCGCCACGGATGCGCCCAGAATCGACGCCACGTTGTAAGAGAACGAGGCGCCGGTATAACGCACTTCCGTTGGGAACAGTTCCGGCAGCAGCGCGCCCATCGGACCAAAGGTCAGCCCCATCAGGCTCAGGCCAATCAACAGGAACGCCATGACCAGCGCCGGACTTCCGGAGCCCAGCAGCGGCTGGAAGACGAACAGGGCGAAGATAATCATCAGGCTGGTGATCGCAATCATGCACTTACGGCGGCCGAACGCGTCGGCCAGGTAGCCCGCGACAGGCACCATCACGCCAAATCCGATCACCGCCATCATCAGCATCCACAGCACATCGTTGCGCGAGAAGCCGAGGCCGACCGGTACGGCGGCGGTGCTGTAGGTCATGGAGTAGACCGTCATAATGTAGAACAGCGTGTAGGTGGCAAGCATGATAAAGGTGCCCAGAATAGTCGCCTTCAGGTGTTTAGTCAGAAGCGTACCCATAGGCACTTTTACCTGTTTGCCCGCTTTGGCAATTTTGGCAAAAACCGGCGTTTCATGCAGCGAGACGCGCACATACAGGCCGATGATGACCAGAACGGCGGAAAGGATAAAAGGCACGCGCCAGCCCCAGGACATGAACTGTTCGTCGCTCAGCAGCCAGGAGAGCAGCAGGAAGGTGCCGTTGGCAAAAAAGAAGCCGATAGGCGCGCCCAGTTGCGGGAAGGAGCCGTACAGCGCACGCTTGCGCGGCGGGGCGTTCTCCGTCGCCAGCAGCGCCGCGCCGCCCCATTCACCGCCGAGGCCCAGACCCTGGCCGAAACGCGCCAGCGCCAGCAGCATAGGGGCGGCAACGCCGATAGTTTCATAGCCAGGCAGCAGGCCGATAACCACCGTAGAAATTCCCATCGTCAGCAGCGAGGCGACAAGCGTCACTTTGCGGCCTACGCGATCGCCAAAGTGGCCAAAAAGCGCGGAGCCAATCGGGCGCGCAACGAAGGCGATGGCAAAGGTCGCCAGTGACTGTAGCGTGGCGGCCGTCGGATCGCCCTGTGGGAAGAAAATATGCGGGAAGACGATCACCGCCGCTGTGGCATAGATATAAAAGTCGAAGAATTCGATGGCCGTGCCGACCAAAGAAGCAACAACAACTTTTCCCCGTGAGTTAACCGGCGTGGCGTCAGCCTCGCTCTCGATAGTTGTGGCAATGGATGCTTGCATAATTTTTTCTTATTTATTGACGAACGAATGGCCATATTACGCATAGCAAAAGGTTGATTTCAATGCGGGGACCACGTCGGGGTTGTGCGAAATTTACACAATAAGCGGATAATTTTCAGTCTGGGTAGGATACTTCTATAGAATGCTTAACATATTTTATAGGGCAGCAGATAAAACTGGTTATGGGTTAAATAAAAGTTACAGGCTGGATTTATGTGCTGAATTGTTTTCCCTCTCCGTGGAGGAGAGGGAAAGAAAGCTTACTTATGCGTTTTCCCCGGCATTCTCGGGTCGTCTTTGTACTCAGCGGTGGCAATCCACGCCGCACAGAACAGCGTAAGGCGGGCGAAGAAGTAAAAGAACGCCATTAGCCCCAGTACCGAGCCGAAAGCCGCGCCGGACGGCGAGCTGACCAGCTTAGGCAGGCTGTAGGTCATGATTATTTTGATTACCTCAAAACCAATCGCCGCGATGAATGTGCCGCGCAGCAGCGCTTTTTTACGCGGGCGGTGGCGTGGAAGACGCCAGAATATCCAGAAGAAGAGCAGGTAGTTGGCGCAGATGGAGATAGCCAGGCCAACCAGGTGCCAGGCCGGTTTGAGCCACTCGATGCCTCCCAGGTGCAGAAAGCGGATGATCGTATCCTGCGCCGAACCGGCGATGGAGGTAATAGAAAGGGTTACAATCAGCGCCACCAGCAGGCCAATCAGCGAAATAAAATCGCGCAGGTATTTTATCCAGAATTTCTCATCGTCCTGCGGGTTGCGTTCCCATTGATCGCGCGACTGAACGCGTACCGCTTCGCGCAGGTTGCCCATCCAGTTAATGCCGGAATAAAGCGCTACCAGAAGCCCTACCAGACCAACCGTCGTGCGCTGCTGTACGGCAGTGCTTATCGTACTTTTCAGCGTGGTGGCAAGCGTCGGATCGCTGACGTTTTCCAGAATTTTATTGAAGATGTCCTGCAGCAGTGTGGGATGCGAGGCGAGGACATAACCCCCGGCGGCAAAGGCCACCATCATGATGGGAATCAGCGATAAAAACGAAAAGTAGGTAATCGCCGCGCCAAACTGGTTGCCAAGGCGATCGTTAAACCGCTCGGTGGCGCGCAAAAGATGCGCCACCATCGGACGCCGGGCGACTTTGTTTACGGTGGCGATCGTTTCGTTTACCGTTTCATTGCCCGTGGTTATTTTGAGCAGCGGATCCGAATCATCGGGTGGCCCGGCGGGGGCGGCTTCGGGTTTGGGATCGG
>NZ_RCAA01000010.1:162180-179034 GCF_003628475.1 Enterobacter sp. R1(2018)
GACGCTTATCCTGGTTGTCCGTCATTAAATTCTCCTTATGTATCGACGGGGTCTTAAGGGAATTATAGCTGCAACGCTAATCAACATAGGCTTTCATTACGTCCGTCAGCCATTCCATAAACAAATGTACGCGGCGCGAAAGGTTGCGACGGTGCGGATAAAGCAGTGAAACCGGCATCGGAGCGGCGCGATACTGCGGCAGGATTTCTATGAGCTTTTTACTTTTTAGCAGCTCTTTTACCCCGGTTCTCGGCACCTGAATAATCCCCAGCCCGGCGAGGCAGGCGGCATGGTAGGTTTCGGTGCTGTTGACGGTGATAACGCCCCCGGTTTTTACCCACCGCGTGGTTTTATCCGCGTAAAACTCAAAGCCTTGCGGTCGGGTGCCGAGATTCAGGGCGTAATGCACTACCGCGTGGGAGGCGAGATCTTCCAGACTTTCCGGATAGCCGAAACGCGCCAGATAATCGGGGCTGGCGCAGTTGATTTGCGACAGCTTGCCAAGATTGCGTGCGACCAGCCCGGAATCTTTTAGCTGACCTATACGCACCACGCAGTCGAAGCCTTCACGTACCACATCCACCAGCCTGTCGCTGCTCGAAAGCTCCAGCTCAATGCCAGGGTACTGGTGTAAGAACGCCGGTAATTTTGGTATGACAAGATTTTTGGCTACCGCCACCGGCATATCCACACGCAGCCGCCCGCTGATGCTTGAGGGATCGTGCAAAAAAAGACCGTCAAGCTCTTCGAGGTTCGTCAGCAGATCCTTGCAGCGTTCGTAGTAAACCATGCCGTCCTGGGTGAGCTGAACGCGGCGCGTGGTGCGATAGAGTAAACGCGTGCCCAGCGCGCTTTCTAACGCCTGGATCTGCCGCGATACGCTACCTTTAGGTAGCCCAAGAGTGTCTGCGGCGCGAGAAAAACTCTCCAGTTCAGCCACTCTGATGAACAGCTGCATTGCGTGTAATTTATCCACTTTTGTCACACATTGTTGTTAGTAGTGAAACAGTGATGCGCAACTGGCGCTCTTTATTGATTATTTAGCAGCTAATAAGCTTAATCTCAATTACCGGACAGCAACCAATGAGGCAAATCATGAAACAAACTATCGCATTAGTAACCGGCGGCAGCCGCGGGCTGGGTAAAAGCGCTGCGCTGAAGCTGGCAGAGAAGGGCGTCCATATTATCCTCACCTATAACAGCAAACGGCAGGAAGCGCAGGATGTAGTGAGCGAAATCGAGCTAAAAGGCGTGAAAGCAGTAGCTATTCAGCTAAACGTCGGCGAAAGCGCAGGATTTGCAGATTTTACCGCGGAAGTGAAACAGCAGCTGCAGCATGTCTGGCAACGCGACTCGTTTGATTATTTATTAAACAATGCCGGGATCGGCCTGGATATGGCGTACGAAAAAACGACGGAAGCCCAGTTCGATGAATTAATGAACATTCATCTGAAAGGGCCCTTCTTCCTGACGCAGCACCTCTTGCCGCTGATTAAAAACGGCGGCCGTATCCTGAACGTATCGACCGGCCTGACCCGTTTTGCCCTGCCGGGCAAAGCCGCTTACGCCACCATGAAAGGAGCGATGGAAGTGCTGACGCGCTATCAGGCCAAAGAGCTGGGGGCGCGCGGTATCGCGGTGAACATTATTGCGCCAGGCGCTATCGCGACAGATTTCGGCGGCGGCGTGGTGCGTGACAACGAGCAGGTTAGCAACGCTATTGCTGCGCAAACCGCTTTGGGCCGCGTGGGCCAGCCGGAGGATATCGGCAGCGCCATCGCCGCCATTCTCAGCGATGAGCTGGGCTGGGCGAACGCGCAGCGCATTGAGGTTTCAGGTGGGATGTTCTTATAAAAGACAGGGTGGATAAAGCTTATCCACCCCATGTTCAGTTCCTACTGCTTCTGAAAGTGATCCACTTTCATCACCGCAGGTTTCTGTTTCTTATCCAGCGTGCCGTTAATGGCGACCAGCTCGTCAGGGCTAAGGTTGCGGCCGTCAAACACGGCCTGTGGAATATTTACGTCCAGGGTGCCGGTTTTATCCCTAAACTGGTATCTGTCTTCGCCCGTTTTTTTGATGATATTACCGGTCAGGGATATGCTTGCCCCGTCGTGCATCGCTTTTGCCTGCACGATCGTCATTCCCTGCGCATCTTCCATGCCCCGATAGCCTTTATCCATAGCGTGAGGCGGCGGCGGAGCGGCATCCGTTTTAAAGCCACCCTCATCGTCAGCCATTGCGGGCAGGCTAAGTACGGCACTGAGTCCCGCTATCACCAGCATTTTCTTCATACATTCTCCTTAAGCTTAAGCTTCGAGATACACCTGTTAAGCCTGGCATAAGGTCCGGAAAGCGTCACATTTCCCTGCGGATACGACATTATAACGGCGCTCATGGTGAGCGCCGTCAGGGGGATTATTTCCAGCGTGAGAGATCATCCGTCGTCAGTCCAATATCGCGTAATTGTTCCTTGCTGAGGCCCTGTAACGCCCGCGCGGTCTGGCGCTGCAGCCATCTTTGCCGAAAATACTGGTAAATCATCACCAGGCCGTAAAAAGGCTTGTGAGGGCGATTTTCTTCGTAACCCATGATGCTTCTCCTGTTGTTGCGTCGGCGTTCATCATGCGCCGCTGGCAAAAGAGCATACAGATTCAAAAATCACTTTTATTTAACATACAGAAACGCTAAAACATGAACTGAATGGCGTTTTTTTCATCGCTCTGTACTGGTTTTAGGTTCTGTATGGTTAACCGTGAGGATACAGCATGACGCGCTACCAACATCTCGCCACTTTGCTGGCGGAACGCATCGAACAAGGGCTGTATCGCGGCGGAGAAAGGCTGCCTTCGGTGAGAAGCCTTAGCAGCGAGCACGGCGTCAGTATCAGCACCGTTCAGCAGGCCTATCACATCCTTGAAGACAGGCGGCTTATTTCGCCGCAGCCGCGTTCCGGCTACTTCGTTACCCAGCGTAAAGCGCAGCCCCCCGTTCCTCAGCTGACGCGGCCGGCGCAGCGTCCGGTTGAAATTACCCAGTGGGATGCGGTGCTGGAGCAGCTAATCGCCCGCGAAGATGGCGACGTGGTGGCCTTCGGCAGCGGAGCGCCGGACGTGACGCAGCCGACCATCAAACCGTTATGGCGCGAGCTGAGCCGTATCGCGCAGTATCAGGAAGCCGAGCTGCTGGGCTATGACAGCATTTATGGGATGCGCACGCTGCGCGAGCAGATTTCCCGCCTGATGCTGGACAGCGGATGCGCCGCTACCGCCGAAGACATTCTTATTACCAACGGCTGCCATGAGGCGCTGTCGATCGCCATTCGCGCGGTCTGCGCGCCGGGCGACATCGTGGCGGTGGAGTCGCCTTCGTTTCACGGCACCATGCAGATGTTACGCGCCTTCGGTATAAAAGTTGTTGAAATTCCAACGGATTCTGTGACGGGTATCAGCGTCGAAGCGCTTGAGCTGGCGCTGGAGCAGTGGCCGATCAAAGCGGTGATTCTGGTATCGAACTGCAATAACCCGCTTGGCTTTATCATGCCGGAGGCGCGTAAAAGAGCGGTGCTTAATCTCGCGCAGCGCTTTGATATTGCCATTATTGAAGACGATGTTTATGGCGAGCTGGCCTATGAATATCCGCGTCCGATAACCATCAAATCTCTCGATCTGGACGGCCGCGTGCTGCTGTGTAGCTCATTTTCTAAAACGCTGGCGCCGGGGCTGCGCGTGGGCTGGATCGTGCCGGGGCGCTATCTCGACCGCGCGCTTCACATGAAGTATATCGTCACCGGCAGCACCAGCACCTTTTCACAGCTTGCCGTGGCGGAGTTTATTCGTAACGGTAACTACCATCGTCATCTTCGCCGGATGCGCCAGCATTACCAGCGAAATCTCGACGTATTTACCTGCCGGGTACGGCAATATTTTCCCTGCGGGATCTGCGTCAGCCGTCCGCAGGGCGGGTTTATGATATGGGTTGAGCTGCCGGAAAATATCGATATCGTACCCGTCTGCTGCGCGCTGCGGGAGGCGAATATTCATATTGCCGTCGGTTCGCTGCTTTCGGCTTCGGGAAAATACCGCAACTGCCTGCGCCTGAACTATGCTTTACCGATGGATGCGAAAATCGAAGCGGCGCTGCGAAAAACGGGCGAAGCATTAAGCCAGGTGCTGGAAAATGCTTGATTTTCGCCCTGTTTTTGAGGCATAGATTCAGGGGCAGATACGCTAAGCTTCCCTTTATCGGCACATCTGTTTCCGAAGCTAAAAATCATAAAAACTACCATCTCAGATGGACGACGCGTTAAGCCGCGTCAGGCGCTCGTGCGCCATTACCTTCTATAAGGATAATCATGACCAGCACCGCACAGCTGCTGACACGGGATAAGTTTGAAACTTGCCTGGGTGTGATTCGTCAGGCGTCGTTACAAATCCTTCCGTTACTTAAAATTCGCGCCGCGGACGGCAAAGATCCGCAATGGTTTTTTCAACAGCTTGAACAGGCCCGACAGGGCATGGGCAGCTGGGCCGCGGTGGCGCGCCGTCTTAACCTTAATGATGCGGAGATTTCGCAGTTCACGCTGTTGCTACGCCATCTGCAGCAGCTGGTGCCGCAGTATGAAAGCGGGCAGGAGGTTAACGATAACCAGCTGATCTCCGCGTTACGTTTTGTGAATTATCTTGAAATTGTGCGCAGCAAACAGCCGCTGCTGGGCTATTCCACTGATTTAAACTACGGCGGAGAAGCCCAGCAGCTGGTCGCGCAGCGGCAAATTTGCGCGCTGGAGCTGATGCTTCGCGGGCTGATTAACAGTGCCTGGGGAAGCCAGTCGCAGCTGGTCAATCAGCTTAAAATACAGTTCGGCGGGGATAAAGTCCGGCGCTGGCTAAAAAATGCCGAGCGGGGGGATATTCTCAGCGGCCTGAGTTTTAGCGAATTATCCCTTCTGCTGGTGGATAAAAAAGAGTTTGCCCGCCATTACGCGGCGCTCTATCAGAATGCCCCGCAGCTGAGTCTGTTTATCGACAAACGCAAAACCCTGCAAACCTTCCTCGATGACGTTCGTCAAATCCGTAACGACATGATGCAGCAGCGCCCCCTCACCACGGTGCAGCTTACTTTACTGGATAACTATTACCAGCAAACCAGCGCGCCGGTTCAGCGCGCGTTCGATGAGGGACGTATAAAGATTAATCCCGCGTCTTTGCTGGCGGTGGAAGAGCCTCAGCTACAGGAGTTTATCGCCCAGGCGCAGAAAAAGTATGCGGCAAACGGCGGCGATAAAGAAGAGATCGGTGATAGCATCGAGCGCGTGGATTCGCGCAATACTAAAAGGCATTACAACGCCGCGGAGACGGCATCCGTGGCGCTGTGGGCCATGGTCGGGGTGGCGATTGTCGGTATGGCGATTTTTGCGCTCTTTGCCGTCAGCGACGTGAATCGTGCTCCGCAAAATATCGCGCCGCCTCAGGTTATGACCGCCGTAAGGGCCGCGGATAACGCCCTTGAAAGAGATAGCCCGCGCGACATTCTGGCCAATATGGGTATCTCCTGGGATGAAAACAGCCTGCGTCTGGCTATTGAACGTGGAGATTCACGCATTATCCGGCTGTTTATGCAGGGCGGGATGAACTGGAAAGCCTCGTATGCGGAATCCGCCCTGGCTGCAGATTATCGCGACGCGCTGACGACGCTGCTGCAGTATCGCACGCAAATGGATGAGGTACGTCCTTGCCGGCGGATGATGAATACCATGAGCCAGGCGATGAAAGATGGTCAAAGCTTGACGTCGATGCGCAAACAGTTTCTGCAGAATTTCTGCAGCACGCCGGGCACGATAAAACGGCAAAAAGAAGAGCTTGAAAGAGCCCTGCTGCGGCAGAGCGCGCAAAAGAGACGCTATGACGAAGCTAAAGCCCAGGGCCTGCAGCCGGAGCCGCCGGAGACGAATGAAGTGGATATTCAGCAGGCGATTTATAACGCCATACGGTGAGCTTTAGCGCAGGTTTATATCCGCTATGTATAGTGTTCTTGTAAGAGGGTGAGTGGAAGTATTTTCAAAGCTTTAAAATATCTTCCTCATGCTTATTCTTAATGCTTTTCTTATTAAGTAACAGTTTCAAAAGCGTGCACTGACAGTTTGTGGGGTGAAGAAATAGTATAACGGGAGACTACCGGACAAGGCAGTTAATGTCAGAAAAATACCCTAAGCTGCCAGCAGGCACGGCGTGCAAAGAGAATCTTTTCTGACATTTCATGCCTTTTAGTCAGATTGGTTTATCTCTTCGGAGACAGTGGAAAACAGGAACGCCGGCATAAATCAGGACAGGATTGTTAAAACGATCTCGATGAATAATAAAAGAAAAATTTCGATCTTTTTGTAAGAAAAAGGAGGGGAAATGTTTTCCCTCGCCTGCAAACTTGCCCTGATCCTGGCTCATTTTTTCGATCTGACTACTTTTAAGCGTATATTCATCTCCGGATTTGGTGAAAGAAAAGAATATTTGTCGACCGATCGGATAATCTCTGCCGTCCCGATGAATTTTTCCGTAAATTCTTACCACTCCCTCTTTTCGATAAAACGAAAAAAAATATCTGGCGTTCATAGAAAAATCATCGTGTACGAAAGTATGGCTACTAATACAGGAAAGTGGTTTATTAGAGCGGTATTCATAAGATAATCTTAATCCCGCTCCTGCAATTAACAAAATGCAGGAAAGTCCAAGCATTGAGTAGAAGAATCTCATCTTCATTCCCTGTTTCCTCCAACAAATAACCATGACTGACATTCCTGGCTGGTTTTTGAATACTTTTCGCACAGGATAATCGAGGTGCGGGCACTTTTATCGCTCACCGTCAGGAAAATTTCATGGTTATTTTGACATTTAATTCCGCGCGCATTGAGTATGTGTGAAACCTCATTTTCCTTAACGGCACCATAATAATGAACGGTACAGGATTCGAGTGAGATTGTATGAAAACTATTAAAGACATCATGCTGTTGCTCCGAAATTAAGGGAGCAATTAAATACATAGCCGCAATGATGAAAATGATCGAAACTGCGCTGGTCAGGATTTTTAAGCGCGACCTTTGACTATTTTTAAGCTCTGGCTGAAAAAAGGGTTGGCGCTCATCCACAGAGCGGTTTTCATTAGTCTGATAAGTAGCGTTTTGCGTCTGAGGAAGCGTGGTGGATAAAGGTAACGCCGTTCCGGTAAAACGTATCCCTTGTCTTGGGACAGTCTGTATCACATCGTCACGAACGCCGGCTGTTTTTAACGCTCTCCTCAGTATCGATATATTCTGATAGAACGTGTTATCTGTGACATAGAGCCCCTGCTTTTCCCATACTTCTGTATAAAAAGTCTTACGTGGCACGACTTCACCCGCCTGCTCCAGAAGCAGGGCCAGGCAGCGGCTTACCGGAGTATTCAAAGAAATAGCAGCTTCTTCATCTCCAGCGGGGTAAAGCATATTCATCCTTGGGGAGAAATATACCGTGTGGTTAATAACGATAATGCCGTTGTTAATTTGCATGGTACACCACTACGTAAAATACTGGATCGCTGTCCAGAGTGTCCTGTTTACTATAGTTAATGATAATCAGGGCTTAAAAACCAATCTTAATAAGATGCTTTTTATTTATAAAAACAATAAGTTAGCTATAATTGTTTTCTTTCGCCGCTTATATCATTTCCCTCCTGCTTGTTGGAAGAGCCGTCTCTCGCTGCATTTAAGAAATCCTCAATAGTGAATAAGAAAAGTTCACTTTATACCCTACCATGAATTTTCCTAAAGTGATCTCACTGAGATGAAGTTAAGGCCGACAGAATCTCTGTAAAATTACCTCATAAGGAGTATTTGCGTTTCCGTATCGGTTTTGAGTATTCGTACGTCAGAAGTGTGAAAGCATAAATTTTCGTCAACAAAACATCCAGACGGGCATGCTGAAGATTACGATTGATGTTAATTAAACTATTCCAATTTGTAATAAAAGTGTTAATTATATTGAAAATAGCATTTTTTGTTTTAATAGTATTTTTAATACGTTTCCTTGTAAGCCAGCGAGGAATGGGATGCCAAAAAATTATTGATATCAAATATTTTTTTAAAAATGGAGATTAATGCTGAGCTTTTGACCATCGGTAGCATAATACGCCTAGTAATTTTATGGCCTTCTTTTGAAAAATAGCGTTTGAATTTTTTTATAGCAAAGTTAAATATTATTAAATTCCAGAAGCTCTACACAGGGAATAGTCGGGAGAAAGACAAGTGGAACATGTTAAGTCTGAATTGTATGGATACAAAATTGGCAAAAACCTGCTTTACCATGTTTCAGGCTCAGCAATACTTAATATAGACAACGTACAGCATAGAGATCGCAGCCAGAGAGTATGTATTCGATTGCGAAAAACCATGGCTGTTCTGTTGGAATACCTTCTCTCGCATGCTGAAAAGGGATTGATTAGTGACACAGAATTAATCTCAAAAATCTGGGAGGAAAATGGCCTAAAGGGTTCCTCAGCGAGGTTATGGCAAGTAATGTCTGCACTGAAGAAAAAGATAGATGATGCAGGTTGTGAACAGGACGTTATTTTCAGGGTTAACGGAGAAGGTTATATGCTTAGGGAGACGCTTATTTCTGCATTATATCAATCGAGTGAGCCGCATGGCTTACAGATGTCATATAAAAAATATGATGCTAGATAAGTGTTGGGAAAAATAAATTTTTTTAAAAGGGTTAATTTTAATCATGCTCTTATTAAATCGGAGTTATTCAGGGCGCATATGTTATTCGAAAATATCAATTTTTATTAATTTTAAATAATCAATTTCTCCTGTCCGGAGTACATATTTAATAATGCCAGTTTATCAAAGTTAGGATTATGAACATGGCTGTAAAGGCATTTGGAATTAATAGACTAAGTTCCGCCGTTATACTGGAAATTACTGCGAATGCTTCTGCCTTTGCCGATGTATGTTACACCGGAGATAGGGTAACAATGCCTGCCTGTACATCCGAAGGGGGATATGGCCTCTGATATTATCATCGGCCATACTGACAATAGCGTGCTTACTATTAAAAACGACGAGGCGCTTACGTCAGGCAGAGGAACAATAGGTAATCTCAGCAGCAATCTGAATTTATCGGGCAACATCGGGCAACAGATTGGTAATAAGGTATGGTCTGATACTACCGACCCGCTCGGAATACGCTATTCATTTTGATAAAACTTCAGATGGGATCTGAAGGAATGTTCCTCGCTGGAGCAGCTTTTTTCCGGACAGGCAATTTTGGCTAGTCAGAAATAATTCCCCGGGTAGCGGTAGTAAGCCAGGTTATAAGTTTAATGGAAATATCCTGGCTCGTTTCGGATATATGATTACGGGCATTACTTATTCGCTGTCCTTTATTATGGAAAATAAGTCTCTATAGCCGTTAAAATTACCGCTAAAGGAGTGAGTTTGGAAAATATTTCGGTCTATACTAAAACAATCTATACTTTTGAAGCGGTGAAATATTTAATTGACCGTTTATCTTCTAAGGGTGAAGAAAACGAAAAGCTTGCAATCTTTGTATTTGAAAATTCTTGGGTGTCAATAAATGAGTTTTTAGCTTTAAAATATTGCCTTGCTGACCGTATATTGATTATAGGGCAGAAAAAAACAATTAATTTCCTTGGCTCATCGTTGCGTTCGAATAAATACTATTATATAAATTTTGAGGGAGGCATGTGTTTTCTGTTTGCAGGGATGAAAGATTTTATAGTAAATCGTGGCGGGCGAACTTGTTCTCTTTTTCCTGTCAGTAAACATCCTGGGGTAAAAGAACTGACAGCGCAAGAATATAAAGTAATGAGCATGTATATAGGTGGGTTATCGGTCCAACATATCTCCAGTATAGTTGGCCTGTCGATTAAACGTGTATATGCCATAAAAAATTATGGCATGCGTAAGAAAGGGTTATGGTCAGATGCTGCGTTGGTAAGACATTGGGAGATTATAACCCGTTTTGTACACTTAAAGGATTACCCACCACCACAAATAAATATACTAACTATTTCCCGTCGCGACATACAGGGTTACATGATTCTCTGATGATTGAAGATAACGCTCAGGGTATGTAATAAGATATGTCAAATAATATTCTATGGCTTATATGGATGCTTTGGCTCTACCTTATTATCGATTATGGGGCTGGTGAGCAAAGCTTTTTTAACACTATAAAAATAAACTGGAAAGTTATAACAGGTGTCGTTGCTGCATGCTTTTTATTATCCACTACTCATCTAAAATTAAGGTTTAGCCATATGTTTAAAAGAAAGGAAAAATATTCAACAGAGATTTTTGAAGCATCATCGCATAATGCATCTTCTGAACCACTAAACCAGGAGCCTGTGTACATAGGGGATGATGTCGAAATTACCGTCAAACCTTCTGCCACTTTTATCAGAGAAGAACACCCGGTCGCAGTTATACCAGAGACCTGTATTATTAAAGGTGAACTTAATTGTACAAGTGATATACATATAAACGGTCGGGTTGATGGTGTTATTCGCTCAGAAAAGTCCGTTCATATTCTTACTAACGGGCACGTTGAAGGCGATATTATTGCCGGTTCAATTGCGATTGACGGGGTGCTACAGGGTAATTGTATTGGTCGTGAGGTAAGTATTAATGCCAATGGTACGGTCAATGGGCAGGTAAAGAGTGACTCTTTATCCATAGACAAACAAGGGCGTTTTTATGGGCATTCCATGCCTCGTGAGGAGGATACGCACGAACCAAACCTGATAAAGTAACTTCGCCGAGCTCCGGAGTGTGCTATATGAAAATTTTTTATATAGCGCCCCTTTTATTGTCACTTTAAATAATTCTTGATGGATAATGAGTTTTTTATTGCCTGGTAACAATTACAGCTATCAGGCTATCTGAAGCAGTAATGAGCAGAATGCTTTATTATTAAAAATTGATTTATTAGTGCAGTTAAGAAATGAATGCAATTTTTCTTAAAAATGATCCGGTGCAAACATGATTTCAATTTATTATCATCTATAACGAATTAGGGAGGATGTCGCTTATTTATGAAAGGACATCTGCATATTCATAAGTCGTGGCGCAGGTAAAGAAAATATATTTTTTACCGGGATAACAGGATAAGCATACTGCTTTTTCAATTTGCAGATGAAAATGTAAGGTGAAAGACATCCGAAAAGTCCATCCCCTCCGTAAAGGGAGGGAATGGACTCATGACTTGGGCTAAAGCGCGTTACGTCACTAACGCATGGTGACAAATTCTTCTGCGCCGGTCGGGTGAATCGCGACCGTGTTATCAAAATCTTTCTTGGTCGCGCCCATTTTCAGCGCTACCGCAAAGCCCTGCAGCATTTCATCCATCCCGTAGCCAATACCATGGATGCCAACGATTTTCTCATCCGCGCCCGCACATACCAACTTCATGCGGCATGGTTGGCGGTGAGAGGTGACGGCGGTGTACATCGCGGTGAAGGAAGATTTATAAACCTTCACATTTTCATCGCCGTACTGCTCGCGCGCCTGCGGCTCAGTTAAGCCTACGGTGCCGATCGGCGGGTGGCTAAACACGACGGTAGGAATGTTGCTGAAGTCCAGATGCTCGTCCGGCTTGTTGTTAAACAGGCGCTCGGACAGGCGACGACCCGCCGCAACCGCGACCGGCGTTAGCTCTACCGCACCGGTGTTATCGCCCACGGCATAAATACCCGGTACGCTGGTATTCTGGAATTTATCGACTTCGATATAGCCTTTAGCGTTAGTTTTCACGCCCGCGGCGGCCAGGTTAATATTGTCCGTTGCCGGTTCCCGGCCAATCGCCCAGATCAGGCAATCTACCGTTTCAGAACGGCCGTCTTCCAGATGCAGCGTCAGGCTGCCGTCGGCATTTTTTTCCACCGCTTTCGGCACCGCCTGGGTGTGCAGCGTTGGGCCTTCGGTGTTGATCACTTCAAGCAGCGTTTCAACGATTAGCGGATCGAAAGTACGCAGCGGCGCGTGTTTACGCACGAACAGGTGGGTTTCAGAACCCAGCGCGTTGACCACGCCTGCAATTTCCACGGCAATATAACCCGCGCCAACCACGGCAACACGTTTTGGCAGCGCGGAGAGCGCGAAGAAACCGTCGGAATCAATGCCGTGTTCCACGCCCGGAATAGACGGATGGCCTGGACGACCGCCGGTGGCGATAAGAATATGGTCGGCGGTGATGGTTTCACCGTTCACTTCTACGGTGTGGGCATCCACAAATCTGGCGAAGCCACGAATGACATCAACGTTATTTTTGCCCAGCACGTTGTCATAAGAGGTGTGGATACGGTCGATGTACGCGGTGCGGCTGGCGATCAGTCTGTCCCAGTCGAAGTTGTTCACCGTGGTATCGAAACCGTAATCAGGACCATAGTTGTGAATAGCCTCGGCGATTTGCGCCGCGTGCCACATGACCTTTTTCGGGACGCAACCTACGTTCACGCAGGTGCCGCCCAGATCTTTTGCCTCAATCAGCGCGCACTTCTTCCCATACATCGCCGCACGGTTAATCGAAGCGATACCGCCGCTGCCGCCGCCAATGGCGAGGTAGTCATAGTGTTTGGTCATCTGCAGGTTTCCATAAGTAAGAAATCAGTTGCCGGGATTGTAACGCTTCCCCTTCGAAAGCCGCAAAGGGTGCTCCTATATTTGCAATAGGGCGAAGCTATCCTGATGAATAGTTTCATAAAATAGCGATTATCAGCTTATCGCACCGGCGTTCATCCGTAGGATAAACTGCTAATTTAGCGAGCAGTCACTGGCATGGTAAGGAAAAGGATGCCTTATTTCATATCTCCTGGCTATACCCGTCTTATTCTCCATAAGCCGACGCTTTTTCGACGTCCGGCTTTGCGCATTTTTCCTTTTTCCTCCCTGGAATAATGCAGCTATTTAGCAATGGGGCGAACCTTCCTGTGGCTTATCTGGACCGGCTGTCTGTTGACGATGATTTGCTATTTCTTTGCGTGGGAAGGGGAATTTCTGACCCCTGCCGCTGCGCTATTTATCACTCTTGTTCTCTTTTCGTTCTCTAAGAAACAAGGATTTATTCTGTTCCGAAAAAATCCCCAGGCGCGGAAGTCGTTGATCATTTCCCGGCGGCGGCCGTTGCCGGTCCCGTGGAAAATATTCAGGCGGCCCAGGGCGCGCGTCGTTCTGAAGGGCGGCATTGGGTATCTGATGCGCGGCGATTTTATTAAAGGAGAGTTTAAGGCCCGGCAGCGTTATTAACGGGCGGGTGCAGGGAACCTGCATCGGTGAAAATATTGAGATTCACAAACACGGTGAAAGGGAAGGCATCAGCCGCAGCGATGCATGTTCCATACGTCCCGGCGGCGCTTTCCTGGCGCAGGCTGAGCGGCTGGTCGTGGCGGAGAAAAAGCCTGAGCGTGAAGTGAAAATCAAAAAGAACAGCCGGGGAAACCTGCGGAGCGCGCCGCGGGTTTTTCACCGGCTTATAGCGAATAGCGGAATTATTCCGGCACTATCCAGCTCAGGGTTGTGGAGCCCGTGCCCGCCGGCACCAGCTTTTTGTGCAGCCATGGCAGCACGTTCGCCATTTGCTGCTCAAGCTTCCAGGGTGGGTTGATAACGATCATCCCGGAGGCGGTCATACCGCGCTGATCGCTGTCCGGGCGCACCGCGAGTTCGATTTGCAGAATGCGGCGAATGCCGGTCTCTTCCAGATCGCGGATCATGCGTTTGATTTGCTGACGCAGCACAACCGGATACCACAGCGCATAGGTGCCGGTGGCAAAACGTTTATAGCCCTCGCTGATGCCTTTCACCACGTCCTGATAGTCGGTTTTGATCTCATAGGGCGGATCGATAAGAATCAGGCCGCGACGGGAAACCGGCGGCAGCTTGGCTTTCAGCTGCGTATAACCATCAGCGCGTTCAACGCGGGCGCGATTGTCTTTCTGAAACTCAGAGCGCAGCAGCGGGAAGTCCGACGGGTGCAGCTCGGTAAGC
This sequence comes from Enterobacter sp. R1(2018), assembly GCF_003628475.1. Lineage (GTDB taxonomy): Bacteria > Pseudomonadota > Gammaproteobacteria > Enterobacterales > Enterobacteriaceae > Dryocola. The sequence continues at coordinate 176,219 of NZ_RCAA01000010.1, forward strand.
TGCAGGCTGTCCTGTTCGCGTAACAGATGACGGGCAATCAGCGGGGAGCCGGGATAGTAACGAAGCTGTCCGCTCTGGTTAAAAGCCTTCACGGCGCCAATGTACGATTCCAGCTCTTCCGGCAGATCGTCCTGCTGCCAGATGCGGGCGATACCTTCAAGGTATTCACCGGTGCGTTCGGCATGTTCGCCGCTCAGTTTGTATCGGCCTGCGCCTGCGTGGGTGTCGAGATAGAGGAAAGGCTTTTCTTTCTCTTTTAAGGATTCAAGAATCAGGCTTTGAACGGTGTGTTTCAGTACGTCGGCGTGGTTGCCGGCGTGAAAGCTGTGGCGATAACTGAGCATGGCTTGCAGGGTTTCCAAAAGACTAAGAAGGACTACGTAATGTGCACAGTATACAGCCTTATGCTCACCGTCCGGCATTGAAATTAACTACACTAAGCCTCATGTTAGTTAGATTGCCTTTGTAGCGCCAGCCGAGCGCTCTACTTACTGATACCAGGAATCGCGCTTATGACCAATCCATTGTTGACCCCTTTCGATCTGCCTCCGTTTTCCGCTTTGAAACCAGAACATGTTGTCCCTGCCGTGCAGAAGGCGCTGGATGACTGCCGCGAAAAAGTGGAAAGCGTTGTGGCGCAGGGCGCGCCTTACCGCTGGGATAATCTCTGCCAGCCGCTGGCGGAAGTGGACGATCGTCTGGGCCGTATTTTTTCACCGGTAAGCCATCTGAATTCCGTGCAGAACAGTTCGGAGCTGCGCGAGGCCTACGAGCAAACGCTGCCGCTGCTTTCTGAATACAGCACCTGGGTCGGCCAGCACGAAGGTTTATATCAGGCATACCGCGATCTGCGCGACGGCGCTTGCTATGCCGACCTGAGCGTGGCGGAAAAAAAAGCCGTTGATAACGCGCTGCGTGACTTCGAGCTTTCCGGCATTGGTCTGCCGAAAGAAAAACAAAAGCGCTATGGCGAAATTGCCGCGCGCCTGTCCGAACTGGGTTCGACCTACAGCAATAACGTGCTCGACGCGACTATGGGCTGGTCGAAGCTGATTACCGACGAAGCACAGCTTGCCGGGATGCCGGAAAGCGCGCTGGCGGCGGCCCGCGCCCAGGCGGAAGCGAAAGAGCAGGAAGGCTGGCTGCTGACGCTGGATATCCCTAGTTATTTGCCAGTGCTTACTTACTGCGACAACCGCGAACTGCGTGAAGAAATGTATCGCGCCTATTCAACCCGCGCCTCCGATCAGGGACCGAATGCGGGCAAATGGGACAATACGCCGGTGATGGAAGAGATCCTCGCGCTGCGACACGAGCTGGCTGAGCTGCTGGGTTTCGGCAACTACGCGGAAAAATCGCTGGCCACCAAAATGGCGGAAAACCCGCAGCAGGTTCTCGAATTCCTGACCGACCTTGCCAAACGCGCGCGTCCGCAGGGCGAAGCGGAACTGGCGCAGCTGCGCGCTTTTGCCAAAGAGCACTATGGCGCAGAAGAGCTGGAACCATGGGATATTACCTGGTATAGCGAAAAACAGAAGCAGCACCTTTACAGCATCAGCGACGAGCAGCTGCGCCCTTACTTCCCGGAAAACCGTGCGGTGTCGGGCCTGTTCGAAGTGGTGAAACGCATTTACGGCATTACGGCGAAAGAGCGCAAGGATATCGATGTCTGGCATCCGGACGTGCGTTTCTTCGAGCTGTATGACGAAAAAGGCGAGCTGCGCGGCAGCTTCTATCTCGACCTGTACGCCCGCGAAAACAAACGCGGCGGGGCGTGGATGGATGACTGCGTGGGCCAGCTGCGCAAAGCAGACGGCTCGCTGCAAAAACCGGTCGCCTACCTGACCTGTAACTTTAACCGCCCGGTAAACGGCAAGCCTGCATTGTTTACCCATGATGAGGTTATCACCCTGTTCCATGAGTTCGGCCACGGGCTGCATCATATGCTGACGCAGGTTGAGACGGCGGGCGTTTCCGGCATTAACGGCGTGCCGTGGGATGCCGTCGAGCTGCCAAGCCAGTTTATGGAAAACTGGTGCTGGGAACCGGACGCGCTGGCCTTTATCTCCGGCCACTTCGAAACCGGCGAGCCTTTGCCGAAAGAGCTGCTGGATAAAATGCTGGCGGCGAAGAATTACCAGGCGGCGCTGTTTATTCTGCGCCAGCTGGAGTTCGGCCTGTTCGATTTCCGTCTGCACGCCGAGTTTAACCCTGAGCAGGGGGCGAAAGTGCTCGAAACCCTGGCGGAAATCAAGAAGCAGGTCGCCGTGGTGCCGGGGCCGAAGTGGGGGCGTTTCCCGCACGCCTTCAGCCATATCTTTGCCGGCGGCTACGCGGCGGGTTACTACAGCTACCTGTGGGCCGACGTGCTGGCGGCGGACGCGTTCTCCCGCTTCGAAGAAGAGGGGATTTTCAATCGCGAAACCGGGCAGTCATTCCTGGATAACATCCTGACGCGCGGCGGTTCTGAAGAGCCGATGGAGCTGTTCAAACGCTTCCGCGGCCGTGAACCGCAGCTTGATGCCATGCTTGCTCATTACGGCATTAAAGGCTGAACCATTTCGTGAAAATTTGTTTATTAACAGAAACAGGCGCCGACTCCGGCGCCTTATCTCTTTTAAGCGAGCGCTGGGGACTTACGCACGACGCAGACGCCCCGATGGCGCTGGTATTAACCCCGGAACATCTGGAGCTGCGCAAGCGCGACGAGCCGAAGCTCGGCGGCATTTTCGTCGATTTTGTCTCGGGAGCGATGGCTCACCGTCGCAGGTTTGGCGGCGGTCGGGGAGAGGCGGTGGCAAAAGCCGTGGGCATTA
>NZ_RCAA01000010.1:179091-192669 GCF_003628475.1 Enterobacter sp. R1(2018)
GGCTATTTGCCAGACGTGGTGGATGCCACCGCGGGCCTGGGGCGCGACGCCTTTGTGCTGGCGTCAGTCGGCTGCCGGGTGCGGATGCTGGAGCGTCACCCGGTCGTTGCGGCATTGCTCGATGATGGTCTGCGCCGGGGCTATCAGGATGCGGAAATCGGCGGCTGGCTGCGGGAGCGTTTGCAGCTTATTCATGCCTCAAGCCTTACCGTGCTGGGCGATATTACCCCGCGTCCGGAAGTGGTCTATCTCGACCCGATGTTTCCGCATAAGCAAAAAAGCGCGCTGGTGAAAAAAGAGATGCGGGTGTTTCAGTCGCTGGTAGGGCCCGATGAAGACGCAGACGGTTTATTGGCGCCCGCGAGGCTATTGGCGACTAAACGCGTTGTGGTGAAGCGACCGGACTACGCGCCCCCGCTTGGCGGTGTGGAAACCCACAACGCCGTGGTGACCAAGGGCCATCGTTTCGATATTTATGCCGGGACCGCGGAAACAACGCTGGAATAAAGGGAACTGTAGGGCACATAAGCATGCGCCCTCTTTTCGACAACAAAGGGCAAGGTAAGGTGGACGACGCTAGCGCTTATCCACCTTACGATTTACCGAATAACGCAAAGCTTAATCTTCGTCTTCATCACGCAGCGGCACAATCAGCATATCGATATGCACGGTATTGATAAGCTGGCGCGCGGAAGACATCAGCTTGCTCCAGAAATCCTGATGGTGTCCGCAGACCACCAGGTCCATATCATATTTTTTGATAGCATCGACCAGCACCTGGCCCAGGTCGCCGCTGCCGCTCAGGGTTTCGGTAATCGGATAACCTGCGCCGGTAGAGAGTTCGCTCAGCGCGTGATGGGTCTCCTCAGAGATACGCTTTTGCATATCCCCCAGATTGACATCAATCAGGCCGGTGTAGAGATCGGAGTAATTTACATCGACATGAATCAGGGAAACCTTCGCGTTGTAAGGGCGAGCCATAGAAACTGCCTTCTCTACCAGTACTTTGCTCTCCGGTGAGAGATCTACCGCGATCAGAATGTGTTTGTAAGCCATAATGTTACTCCTTCCATAAGTTGTGCCCGGGCGTAATCGGATTCCAGCGTAAGGACTTCATATTGTAGATGATATTTCTACCCTATCCCGAATGATAAAAACCGTCAATGGACCACCCTTTTAAACATTCAAGCCGAAAATGAAAGCTGCCGTATTGATAATGATTAACGTAGTGGCGAAAAAATTAATCAATCTCCTACACTATTAAATGAGCCGTTCCGGAAATCCTTTATCCACCGGCGGCTCTTCTGATTGCTGAACTGTCTGTTGAAGTTTTCGGGGTGAGCGGTTGTCCTAGAGCGATGCTCTGTGGCTACGCCGGGAGGGGAACATGATCAGCACCGTGGCTCTATTTTGGGCGCTATGTGTAGTCTGTCTGGTGAATATGGCGCGTTACTACTCGTCATTACGTGCTTTGTTAGTGGTGCTTCGTGGGTGCGATCCGCTGTTATATCAGTATGTCGACGGCGGCGGATTTTTCACGGCGCATGGTCAACCCAGCAAACAGATTCGCCTGGTGCGCTACATTTACGCCCAGCGCTATCTGGATCATCACGACGATGAGTTTATTCGCCGTTGTGAAAGACTTCGCCGCCAGTTTATGCTGACCAGCGCTCTGTGCGGATTAGTGGTTATCAGCCTTATCGGGTTGATGATTTGGCACTAGGTGGTTAAAAGCAGGTAATAAAAAAAGCGGGCCAGTTTACTGACCCGCTTTTTGTTTTATCGGACCTGAATAACTTTGCGGGGGATGACGCTATCGCTTGTCCACCCTAAAAGCTAAACGATTTTGCAGGTCGGGCAAGCGTTAGCGCCGCCCGACGCAGCTATTGCGATCTAGATAAAGTGCAGTGAAATCCAGTACAGCGCGCCCGACAACAAAATTGATACCGGCAGGGTGAAGACCCAGGCCATCAGGATGTTCGTTACCGTCTTACGCTGCAGGCCCCCGCCATCCACCACCATCGTCCCCGCTACGGAGGAGGAAAGTACGTGGGTGGTGGAAACCGGCATCCCGGTGTAGCTCGCAATACCGATGGAGACGGCGGCGGTCATCTGCGCGGACATACCCTGCGCATACGTCATGCCTTTCTTACCAATCTTCTCACCGATAGTGGTTGCCACACGACGCCAGCCAATCATCGTACCGATGCCGAGCGCCAGGGCGACCGCCATGATAATCCAGATTGGCGCATACTCGATGGTATACAGCAGGTCGGTTTTCAGCTCTTTTAAGAAGCGTTTATCTTCCGGTTTCGTTTCCGGGAGATTAGCCGATTTCTCTGCGGTATCGGAGATGCACAGCAGCAGGCGGCGCATATGGCTGCGCTGTTCCACGCTTAGCTTATCGTAGCTGTCGATATTGCCCAGCAGCGCTTTGGCGCGCTGTACGGCAAGCATCGCGCGGCTGGCATCGCAATGGAACTCTGCTGGTTTATTCTGGCCCTGCACCTCTTCCGGCGTAGGAATCGCCGGGGTGAGAGCAACTACGTGCTGAAGGGCGTCGCCATGCTGCGTGTAGTATTGCTCAAGATGCGTGATGGCATCGCGGGTGCGGGCAATATCGTAGCCTGAGGCGTTCATATTAACCACAAAGCCCGCCGGCGCCACGCCGATCAACACCAGCATGATCAGGCCGATGCCTTTCTGACCGTCGTTTGCGCCGTGGGAGAAACTCACGCCGATGGCGGAAAGAATCAGGGCGATACGCGTCCAGAATGGCGGTTTTTTCTTGCCGTCTTTTTTCTCACGCTCGGCCGGGGTAAGGTGGATACGGCGACGCTTTTTGGTGCCGCTCCAGTAGCGACGTAGCAAAAAGATCAGTCCGCCCGCAATCACCAGACCCACGATTGGGGAGAGGATTAACGACATGAATATCCCCATGACCTTCGGGATATTGAGCGCATCGACGACGGAAGTGCCGGTCATCAAAGCGTTGGTCAAACCGATACCAATGATGGCACCGATAAGCGTATGGGAGCTGGAGGCCGGCAGACCGAAATACCAGGTGCCAAGGTTCCAGATAATAGCGGCCAGTAACATAGAGAACACCATGGCGAGGCCATGAGCGGACCCTACGTTCAACAGCAGATCTGTTGGCAGCATATGCACAATCGCATACGCCACGCTCAGCCCGCCGAGCAGAACGCCGAGGAAGTTAAATACCGCAGCCATTGCCACCGCCAGCTGCGATCGCATTGCGCGGGTATAGATAACGGTTGCCACTGCGTTTGCAGTGTCATGGAAGCCGTTGATCGCTTCATAGAAGAGAACAAATGCCAGAGCAAGTAATAACAAAAGCCCCGTATGCATATCGAGGCCGGCAAACAAATGTAGCATAGACGTTACGCCATTTTGAGGACATGAACGCGGCGCATTATGTAAGACAACCGCTTAATGCGCCAAGTGAAATATAGACTTTTCTTGATGTTTATCGTCCGGACGTTAAACAGGGAAAAGATTTACATTTTGTTTTTCAACTACCTGCAATTGTTAATAACCTTTAAGCTGGTGCGACCAGCGTTCAATCTTTACAATTCCCACCCTTAAGCATAGACGGGAGTCGGTCGTGGAAAAGTTTGACGCCATTATTATTGGTGCAGGTGCAGCTGGAATGTTTTGCGCGGCGTTAGCCGGGCAGGCGGGCAGCCGCGTATTACTTATCGATAATGGTAAAAAACCGGGCCGCAAAATCCTTATGTCCGGCGGCGGGCGCTGCAACTTTACTAACCTTTATACCGAACCCGCGGCCTATTTGAGTCAAAACCCGCATTTCTGTAAATCTGCTCTGGCGCGCTATACGCAGTGGGATTTTATCGACATGGTCGCTAAACACGGCATTGCCTGGCATGAGAAAACGCTCGGCCAGCTGTTCTGCGATGACTCGGCGCAGCAGATTGTCGACATGCTAGTGGCCGAATGTGAAAAAGGGCAGGTTACCCTGCGTCTGCGCAGCGAGGTACTGAGCATCGATCGCAGCGAGGAGGGTTTTACTCTCAAACTTAACGGCGATGACGTGCAAACGGACAAACTGGTGATCGCCTCCGGCGGTCTTTCTATGCCGGGCCTGGGCGCAACGCCGTTCGGCTACAAAGTCGCCGAGCAGTTTGGTTTGAAGGTACTGCCAACGCGCGCGGGTCTCGTACCTTTTACCCTGCATAAACCTCTTCTTGAGCAGCTTCAGGTCTTATCGGGCGTCTCGGTGCCATCGGTCATTACCGCCGAAAACGGCGTCAGCTTCCGGGAGAGTTTGCTGTTTACCCATCGCGGGCTTTCTGGCCCCGCCGTACTGCAGCTCTCAAGCTACTGGCAGCCCGGCGAGTTTGTTAGCGTTAACTTACTTCCTGATACCGATCTGGATGCTTTCCTTAACGAACAGCGTGCCGCTCATCCGAACCAGAGCCTTAAAAACACTCTCGCCCTGGTGCTGCCAAAGCGTCTGGTGGAATGTCTGCAGCAGCTTGAGCAAATCCCGGACGCGACGCTTAAACAGCTTAATGTTCGCCAGCAAAATGAACTGCTGGAAACGCTGCAAAACTGGCGCGTGCAGCCAAACGGCACCGAAGGCTATCGCACCGCCGAAGTCACGCTCGGCGGCGTGGATACCAATGAGTTAAGCTCGCGCACTATGGAAGCTAAAAAAGTGCCCGGACTTTATTTTATCGGCGAAGTGATGGACGTTACCGGCTGGCTGGGCGGCTACAACTTCCAGTGGGCGTGGAGTTCGGCCTGGGCCTGTGCGCAGGCTCTGGTTGAAGCGTAAACCGGAGAGGTTAACTGCTCCTTCCGCCCATTTGCCGTGCTTTTTGTGGCGACTATGGCCTTCTCTTTATCTAATAAATAAACACGCTGACAGCCCGCGGTGTGGGGTATCGGCAGCACATCATCGTGAAGATGGATGTTCAGCACCTCGCGGATATACGTCCAGCGAGCAAGGATTCGCAGCCAGAACGACGAATAAAGCGTGGCAATTTGCAGGCGCAGCGCTTCTGTCGGTAAGGGCGACGGTGTCTTCAATACTGGCGTCGGCATAGCCTTTTTGGGACGGGATAAGCCATCTGTCGCATTCAGCAGCAGGAAATCAGCAGGCAGGGTTGACTGAATAGACTGCAAAATAAAAGCAGGCATATCGAATGAGGATTGTTGTCGTCAGACGCCCCGGTAAACAGTTTTCAGCCTGCAGTACCTGGGCGTTTCTGGTTTTTGAAACCTGCGTTTGCAGGCACTTCTTTTAACGAAAGTCGGGCGTTATCGGCTGATTCGACAAAGAAAATCACGAAGCGTGCACGACTTTTGCCGCTATCTGGCGTGCTGCGCAAGCTTCAAATTTTCGTCTCCCAGAAACAGCAGGGTTTCGCCGCTTTTGTGCAGGACCAGCCACGTCTCTTTAACGCGCGGGATAAAACCCGTCAGATATTCAACGTTTCCGCCATGCTCTTTGGAGTCGGTTTCTCCTTTACGCTATTACGCAGGCATCGCGTGATAACGCAACCCTACCAAATCGAGGCGAAATTACTTTATTGAGCTGCTGAACCGCGCTGTAGAGCTCTTCATCCGTAAATCTTTCCGCTGCCATAAATAAGGTGCTGCCTGCGCTGCAGGCGCGCTACCGGTTTTTTCGAAGAGTTTAAAATAACAAAACGCCGCAGATTTCTGCGGCGCTATATTTGATTATCCCGGCAACCGGCTCTTGGGTCGACCAGGGCCAAGCAGAATCGCCAGTTTCGCGCCGCCGATGGTGGTTTCCATAAGGATTTTACACACGCTGGTTAAGGGCACCGAGAGCAGCATGCCCACCGGTCCGAGCAGCCATCCCCAGAACAGCAACGACAGGAAGACCACAAAGGTGGACATCCCCAGGCCGCGGCCCATCATGCGCGGCTCAACGATATTGCCCAGCACCATATGCACGGCGAGGAACAGCGCGCCGACCATAAACATTTCGTACGTGCCGTTAAACAAAAACGCCTGAATCATGGGTGGAATAGCGGAAATAACCGAGCCGATGTTGGGAATGTAGTTCAGCAGGAAGCCCAGCACGCCCCACATCAGCGCAAACTGTACGCCCATCAGCACAAGTCCAGCCCAGATAATGGCTCCGGTCCACAGGCTTATCAACGTTTTGAGCGCCAGATAGTGGGTCACGCCTTTAAGCGCGCGGTGCAGGCCAGCGATATGCACTTTGGGATTAGAGAGCGCGAAACGCAGTTTATAAGGCACGTGGCGTACCTCGAACAGCATAAACACGACGGTCATCACTAACAGTAAAATGCTTGCCATTGCGCCGGAAAGGCCGGTCATTAACATGGTGGCAAAAGACATGACCTTTTCAGAGTCCAGACGCTGTAGCATGCGCTCGGGTGAAAGCCTCATGTGGATAAAGGGGATCATCCTTTCAAGCTCCAGCACCTTCTGCGTCAGCATCTTATTGTATTTCGGCAGCATCGCCAGAAACTCGTTCATTGACGCCGCCAGTACGCCAATCAGCAGCGTGAGCAGAATCAGCATTGCGAAGACCACTATCGAAATGGCCAGCGGACGGCGCACGCCGCGACGAATAAACCAGGTGACCAGCGGGTTGAGCACAATGGCAAAAAACAGCGCCATCAGAAGCTGCACGATAATGTCCGCCGCCGCATGAATCCCCGCAAGAATTATCACGAGGGCGGAGAGCTTCATTAGAATGTGTAGCCCGACTTTGTCGGCTTCGAGGGAGGGCATGGAGAATTCCTTTCTGTTATCGATCTTCATAGTGTAGTGCTTCGTTTGTTCCTCAGGCACGGAGGATAGCTGAAAGTCCGTAGCTGAAATCCAGGGTCGTACCTGTTTATACTGGGTGACGGCTGTTTTTTAAGTGAATGCTGATGCCAGACCTTACTCCTCAACCCCCGTTAAGCGGTTTCCGTCTCAATCTGCGGATTGTTTCCGTGGTGATGTTTAACTTCGCAAGCTATATGACAATCGGCCTGCCGCTGGCGGTGTTGCCGGGCTATGTCCATGACATTATGGGATTTAGCGCCTTTTGGGCAGGGCTAGCGATCAGCCTGCAATATTTTGCCACGTTATTAAGTCGTCCGCATGCCGGGCGCTATGCGGATCTACTCGGGCCGAAAAAAGTCGTCGTGTTCGGGCTATGCGGCTGTTTTCTCAGTGGCGTCAGCTATTTGCTGGCCGCGTTTGGCAGCGGCTGGCCGATGATAAGTTTGATTCTGCTCTGTCTTGGGCGGGTGATTCTGGGGATCGGGCAAAGCTTTGCCGGCACCGGCTCCACGCTCTGGGGCGTGGGGGTTGTAGGCTCGCTGCACATCGGGCGCGTTATCTCCTGGAACGGCATTGTGACCTACGGGGCGATGGCGGCAGGCGCGCCGCTTGGCGTGCTGTTTTATCACATGGGCGGCCTGAAGCTGCTGGCCGGCATTATTATGGCGGTGGCCCTGATCGCTATTCTGCTCGCGCTGCCTCGCCCGGCGGTGAAAGCCGGCAAAGGGAAGCCGCTGCCGTTTCGGGCGGTGCTCGGGCGCGTCTGGCTTTATGGTATGGCGCTTGCGCTGGCCTCCGCCGGGTTTGGCGTTATCGCCACCTTTATTACGCTTTTCTACGATGCCAAAGGCTGGGAGGGCGCGGCCTTTGCGCTCACGCTCTTTAGTTGCGCATTTGTGGGCGCTCGCTTACTTTTCCCGAACGGCATTGCCCGGCTGGGCGGGCTGAACGTAGCGATAATCTGCTTTGGGGTGGAGATCATAGGACTGCTTCTGGTGGGCTTCGCCGAGGAACAGTGGATGGCGCAGGTGGGCACATTTTTGACTGGCGCAGGCTTCTCGCTGGTGTTCCCGGCGCTGGGCGTGGTGGCGGTAAAGGCCGTACCGCAGCAAAACCAGGGCAGCGCGTTGGCGACCTATACCGTGTTTATGGATTTATCCCTTGGCATCACCGGGCCGCTCGCCGGCCTGGCGATGACTTATGCGGGCGTATCGGTCATTTACCTGGCGGCGGCTGCGCTGGTGTTTATCGCGCTGATTCTGGCCTGGCAGCTAAAAAAAAGCCCCCGGTTGAACAACCGGAGGCCGTGACGTCCACATCAGATTAATTATTTGATGGTGATGGTATTGATGATGTTCTCAGCGGCGGACTGCGCCTGCTGCTGATTGTCCGCAGGCAGGGTGATCTGCATGGTCAGCAGTTTGTCGTCCACTTTGCTCAGGATAACCGAAGAGTAAGCGGTTTGGCCTTTGGCAGAGATAATGGTGTCGAGCTGCTGCAGTTTGTGGCCTTTAATCTCGACGGATTTGTTGGTCACTACCTGCAGCTGCGGATCGCGTGCGCGCTGCTGGTCTTCCAGGCGTTTTGCCAGCGCATCTAAATCTTCGGTGGTATTGTCGCCGATAATGACGATAACCGCTTTCTGGCCGGTGGCGTCGGAGTAGACGTGCATGTTATTCGCCTGCGTGCCCACTTTGCCGCTCTGATCCGTCATATCCGCAGGCAGGGCGAAGCTCACCTTGCCGTCAAGCAGGCTGATCGGCTGACCGTTGGCGTTGCTTTCCGCTGCGGCCCCTTCGGTTGGGGTTTTGGTATCGTTGTTGTCGCAGGCGGCAAGACCGAGCACCAGCAGGCCAATACCGACATATTTAACCAGGTTACGCATGACTTTATCCTTTACGTTAACAAGCCGTTGAGGCCAATCCCAGCATCTTAGCACAAGATGATTTAAGTACCGTCAACCGGGCTGTAACGTCGATATTTCAGATTTGTCTGCGAGGCGCTTTAACAGCATATTGAGCAGCACGCCGTACATCGGCAGGAAGAAAACAATGCTGATCAACACCTTAAAGCAGTAGTCGACGATGGCGATCTCCACCCAGTGCTGCGCCATAAACGCGTCCGGGCTGCGCCAGAAAGCGATAAAGAAGAAGGAGAGCGTGTCGCTGACGTTGCCGAACAGGGTCGAGGCCGTCGGCGCAAGCCACCAGCGCTTGTTCTGACGCAGGCGGTTAAAGACGTGCACGTCAAGAATTTGTCCCAACGCGTATGCCATAAAGCTTGCGGTGGCGATACGGGCGACAAACAGGTTGAAGTGCGTCAGCGCCTCGAAACCTTGCCAGTTGCCCATATAAAACAGCGCCGAAATGCCGTAGGAAATCACCAGCGCCGGGATCATCACCGCGAAGATAATGCGCCGCGCGAGGGGGGCGCCGAAAATCCGCACCGTCAGATCGGTTGCCAGGAAAATAAACGGGAAGCTGAATGCGCCCCAGGTGGTATGAAACCCGAAGACCGAAACCGGTAGCTGCACCAGATAGTTGCTGGACGTGATCACCAGCAAATGGAATAAAGATAGCCAGAACAACGCCTTCACGCGCTGTTGGGTTGGAAACTGCGTCATATTTTAGCCTTTTTAATGAATGGGGTGAGGGAACCCAGTGAGCGCTTTTTAAAAGCCGGGGGATGATACTGCTTTAGCCCCGCTTTGCAATGGTTAATTTTAACGCAATCGTTCACGTCACTTGCGCGAGAATTTACCGGGCGTAAACTAGCGCGGTTTTTTTAAATACGAGACTGCCATGACCGATCTGTTCGCCCATCCGGACCATACTCTTGACGCCTCAGGCCTGCGCTGCCCCGAGCCGGTAATGATGGTGCGCAAAACCGTGCGTAATATGCAGCCTGGCGAGACGCTGTTGATTATTGCCGACGATCCGGCCACCACGCGTGATATTCCCGGCTTTTGCCGCTTTATGGAGCATGAATTAATAGCTTCTCAGATAGAATCATTGCCTTACCGCTACCTGCTGCGTAAAGGCCAGTAGCCTGTCTGTTCCCTGTGCTGCCAGTGCACAGGGGTTCTGAACCGCCTTTGCACCCTACCTGAACCCCGATTTCATTTTTTGCTGCTTTTGTGAACTGCTTCACCTCCGCTTTTCTTCATCCAGGCTAATTTTTAGTCGACAAAATAAAACATTGTTTTACTTCTTACCTACCTTACCTCTGTACCGGAGCGACACGATGAAGAAGACTTTAATGCCTGCTTTCGCCGGCCTGTGCCTGTCCACCGCGTCACTGCTGTTTACGCAAGCGGGTTTTGCGCAGGTCATCAAAGCCGCGGATGTTCATCCCGAGGGCTACCCAAACGTGGTAGCTGTGCAAAACATGGGTGAAAAACTCAAGCAGCAAACGAATGGGGAGCTGGAGATTAAAGTCTTCCCCAGCGGCGTTCTTGGCGATGAAAAACAGATGATTGAGCAGGCGCAGATGGGCGCTATCGATATGATTCGCGTGTCCATGGCGCCGGTTGCCGCCATCCTGCCGGACGTTGAGGTCTTTACCTTGCCGTACGTGTTCCGCGATGAGGATCATATGCATAAGGTGATCGATGGCGATCTGGGTAAAGCGATCGGCGACAAGCTAACCTCCAATCCGAAATCCCGCCTGGTGTTCCTCGGCTGGATGGATTCGGGCACCCGTAACCTGATTACCAAAAGCCCAGTGTTGAAGCCGGAAGATTTACACGGCATGAAAATCCGCGTGCAGGGCAGCCCGGTCGCGCTGGCTACGCTCAAGGACATGGGGGCCAACTCCGTCGCGATGGGGGTGAGCGAGGTCTATAGCGGGATGCAAACCGGGGTTATCGACGGCGCGGAAAACAACCCGCCGACGTTTATCGCCCACAACTACATGCCGGTCGCTAAAAACTACACCCTGAGCGGCCACTTCATCACTCCGGAGATGCTGCTCTATTCCAAAGTGAAGTGGGACAAGCTGAGCGCTGATAACCAGCAAAAAATCCTTAAGCTTGCCCGCGAAGCGCAAATGGAACAGCGCGAACTGTGGAACGCTTATAACCAACAGGCGCTGGAAAAAATGAAGGCGGGCGGCGTGCAATTCCACGAAATCGACCGGGCCTGGTTTGTTAAAGCGACCGAGCCGGTCCGCAAAGAGTATGGCGAGAAGCATCAGGATCTGATGAAAGCTATCGCTGACGTTCAGTGATCCCAACGGCTTATCTGTTCGTGGAGGACATATGTCCCGGAGCTTCTCAAACTGGCTGGATAAAGTTTATCTGGCGGCGATGATCGTCGCCGGTTTCTCTTTGCTTATCATGACCGTCATTATTCCGATTGGGATTTTCTCGCGCTACGTGCTGAACCGCGGAGAGTCCTGGCCGGAGCCGGTAGCAATAATCTGCATGGTGACATTCACCTTTATCGGCGCGGCGGTGAGCTATCGCGCCGGGTCCCACATCGCGGTAAATATGCTGACGGACCGGCTGCCGCTGGCGCTGCAAATGTTCTGCGCCCGCATAGTCGATCTGCTGATGCTGTTGATTTCAGCGGTGATGTTTTACTACAGCTACTTCCTGTGCGCGGATTTGTGGGAGCAGCCTGTCGCGGAGTTTCCCGTACTGACATCGGGACAAACTTACCTGCCGTTGCCGATTGGCGCGGTACTGCTGATTTTGTTTGTTATCGAGCGATTGCTGTTTGGTTCTCAGGAGAACCGTCCGGTGGTCATGCTTGGTAATCACGGTTAAGCCGGGGGCTGCAGTATGGATGCAATAATTTTATTAGCCACGCTTGCCGTCCTGCTGGCCGTGGGGATGCCGGTGGCGTTCGCCGTTGGGCTAAGCGCGATGGCCGGCGCGCTGTGGATCGAGCTGCCGCTCGAAGCGATCATGATTCAAATCACCAGCGGGGTAAACAAATTCACGCTGCTGGCGATCCCGTTTTTTATTCTGGCGGGGGCAATTATGGCGGAAGGCGGCATCGCGCGGCGTCTGGTGAATTTTGCCTATATTTTCGTAGGCTTTATTCGCGGCGGCCTGTCGCTGGTGAATATCGTAGCCTCGACGTTCTTCGGGGCGATCTCGGGATCGTCGGTTGCGGATACCGCGTCGATCGGCAGCGTGATGATCCCGGAAATGGAGAAAAAAGGCTATCCACGCGAATACGCGGCGGCGGTAACGGCGAGCGGATCGGTGCAGGCGATTTTGATCCCGCCAAGCCACAACTCGGTGATCTACTCGCTGGCGGCCGGGGGCACGGTTTCCATCGCCACGCTGTTTATCGCCGGCGTGCTGCCGGGGCTGCTGCTTGGGATTTGCCTGATGGTGCTGTGCCTGGGCTTTGCCCATAAACGCGGTTATCCCAAAGGCGAACGCATTCCCTTTAAACAGGCGCTGAAGATCTTTTTTGACGCGCTATGGGGCCTGATGACCGTCGTGATTATCCTCGGCGGTATTCTGACCGGCGTATTTACCGCCACGGAGTCGGCGGCGGTGGCCTGCGTGTGGGCGTTTTTCGTCACCATGTTTATCTACCGCGACTACAAATGGAACGAGCTGCCTAAGCTGATGTTCCGCACCGTGAAAACCGTCTCTATCGTGATGATACTGATCGGTTTTGCGGCGGCCTTTGGCGCGGTAATGACTTATATGCAGCTCCCGGCGCGCATTACCGAGTTTTTCACCTCGCTGTCCGACAACAAGTACGTGATCCTGATGTACCTGAACGTCATGCTGCTGCTGATCGGCACGCTAATGGACATGGCGCCGATCATTTTGATTCTCACCCCCGTTTTGCTGCCGGTAACCAACTCGCTGGGTATCGATCCGGTGCATTTCGGGATGATCATGATGGTCAACCTGGGCATCGGGCTGATCACCCCGCCGGTAGGATCGGTGCTATTTGTGGCAAGCGCGGTCAGCAAGCAGAAAATAGAAGTGGTGGTGCGGGCTATGCTGCCGTTCTACGCCATGCTGCTGGTGGTGCTGGCGATGGTGACCTACATCCCGGCGGTTTCTTTATGGCTGCCGCATGCCCTGGGGATGAACTAAGTTACAAAGCAGGGTGGATGAGATCCAGGCTCATCCACCCTATCGGTTACAGCGGCTATTTCTTCCTGAGTAAACGCAAAGCGTTGGCCGTCACCAGCGCGGTCGCACCGGAATCCGCAAGTACCGCCAGCCACAGGCCGGTGATCCCCAGCAGCGTTGTCATCAGGAAAATGCCTTTCAGCCCCAGCGCGATGGTGATGTTCTGGCGGATATTGTTATGCGTGTCCCTGGCAAGGCCAATCATGCCCGCAAGTTCCGTCAGGCGATTATGCGTGAGCGCCGCATCTGCGGTTTCCAGCGCAACGTCGGTGCCGCTGCCCATGGCGATACCGATGGTGGCCGCTTTCATTGCCGGCGCATCGTTGATGCCGTCGCCTACCATTGCCAGCGGCTGCCGGGCGTTCAGTTCGTTTACCGCTTTGACTTTATCCGCGGGCAGCAGGCTGGCGCGATAATCCATGCCTAATTCACCGGCGATGGCCGCGGCAGCGCGCGGGTTATCGCCCGTCAGCATTATCCCCTGCACGCCGATATTTTTTAAGGCCGCGATGGCCCCTTTGGCATCGCTACGCAGCGTGTCGCGCATGGCAATAATACCCAGCAGCTGATTTTGCCCGACGACGGCTATCACCGTCTGGCCTTGCGCCTCCAGCTGTGTAACGCGCTGCTGCCAGCGGGTATTTAGCACCTGC
>NZ_RCAA01000036.1:0-6620 GCF_003628475.1 Enterobacter sp. R1(2018)
TTTTGCCTAATTTTTTCTAATACTTCCGGGATTGAATGCTGGCTAAAAGTTAAAAACACCTTTAAAGATCGCGTGACGTATTTAATTATTTAGCCCTGAAACACAATCCGCGGGATCACCCTTTTTTATTATTTCTTCCCGGCCAAACGGCGGCGTGCAGCTCCGCTGCTGCTGTAAAGATATGTTTGCATCAGCCGTAACCCTCATTTGACGGACATACTCTTTTCCCCTACCCTGCGCGGCACAATGTCGTTATTAAAAGTATAAATACAGAGGGAAGAGTGAAGAATCGCACTTCTGGCAGTATCTTCATCGTCGCCGGCACCACCATTGGCGCAGGAATGCTGGCGATGCCGCTGGCGTCCGCGGGCGTGGGATTTGGCGTCACGTTTTTATTACTCCTCGGCCTGTGGGGATTAATGTGTTATACGGCGCTGCTGCTGGTGGAGGTTTATCAGCATGTCCCTGCCGACACCGGGCTTGGCACGCTCGCCCGCCGTTATCTCGGCCGCTGCGGCCAGTGGCTGACCGGTTTTAGCATGCTTTTTTTAATGTATGCCCTGACCGCCGCTTATATCAGCGGCGCCGGAGAATTACTTGCCGCAAGTCTTAGCCAGTGGCTGGAAATCAGCCTTTCTGCGTCCGCGGGCGTACTGCTGTTTACGGCTATTGCCGGCGGCGTGGTGTGCGTGGGTACGCATATGGTGGATATGTTTAACCGCGTATTGTTCAGCGCCAAGATTATTCTGCTGGTGGTCATGCTGGCGCTTATGCTGCCGCATATTCACCACACGAATTTATTATCCCTGCCGCTTGAGAAAGGCCTGGCGCTATCCGCTATTCCGGTTATTTTCACCTCCTTTGGTTTTCACGGCAGCGTGCCGAGCATTGTCAGCTACCTGAACGGCGATCTGCGCAAGCTGCGTCGGGTATTTATTATCGGCAGCGCCATCCCGCTGGTGGCGTATATTTTCTGGCAGCTGGCGACCCTCGGCGCCATTGATTCCGGCGTCTTTCATACGCTGCTGGCGGACCATGCCGGATTAAACGGGTTGCTGCAGGCGGTACGTGAAGTTGTGGCGACGCCGCAGGTTGAGCTCGCGGTACACCTGTTCGCCGACCTGGCGCTGGCGACCTCTTTCCTGGGCGTTTCTCTCGGGCTATTCGATTATCTGGGCGATGTATTCCAGCGCAGCCGCAACGCGTCCGGCCGCGCGCAGACAGGGCTGATGACCTTCGTTCCTCCGCTGATCTTCGCCTTGTTCTATCCGCAGGGTTTTGTCATGGCGCTGGGCTATGCGGGCGTGGCGCTGGCGATCCTGGCGCTGATCGTTCCTTCGCTGCTGGTCTGGAAAAGCCGGCAAAACCACGCCGCCTCCGGCTACCGGGTTGCCGGCGGTAAGCCGCTGCTGCTGCTGGTGTTCGTCTGCGGTATCGCGGTAATCGTTATCCAGGCGCTGATTGCAACCGGCGCGTTGCCGGAGGCGGGCTAGCCCGCGTATAGCGGCGACAGCGGCTAAGGTTTACCCATCTTAGCCGCTCTGCCGCGATGCCAAATCGCGATCCTTCACATCACCGCTCACCAGGCGAGTTAATTCTTCGCAGCTGCATATCAAACCTTCCCGCACGATAAAGTGCGCGTGCACTTCAATAGTGCTGGCGATTCCCTGTTGTTTCGTTACCGCCACCCGGTGGTGGGTGAACACGTGCTCGCCGTTTGCGGCGGCAGCCAGGACGTCAAGCGCAATGCCTGATGTCGCCTGCTTCACCGTGGCCATATGGTTAACGAATCCGGCGTAATCCAGCGCTATGCCGTCCACACGCTGCCGATAGCGCGGCGAGAAATAGCTTTGCAGCAGCTTCTCGTCATGTTCAGCGCGACACACCACGTCCTGTAACGCACACAGCACCCGTTGCAGATTATCGCTCATCTTATTTTCTCCTGTTTGTATCGACGCAAACAGGATAGGGCTTTTATGCTATGACATATTAGCCGCATCAGGACGTCTTATATCGCTAACAGGCCAAAGATGATTGAGATCGTACAAAACGAACCGCTGGAACATAGCAGAAGGCATGTGACCGACTGGCATGCGCATCCTTCAGGGCAGCTTTACTGGCTCAGCAACGGCATGATAACCGTAGAAACCGACCATCAGCAGTGGGCCATTACGGCGGGTGCGGTTGGCTGGCTGCCTCCGCACTGCCGTCATAAAGGCACCGCCTTTGGCGAGATGAAAGGCCGCAGTCTGCAGCTTAGCGAAGCCTTCAGCCAGCGGCTGCCTGCGAAAGCACAGCTGTGTATGGCGGACCCTTTCCTGTCCTCTTTGCTGGACCGCATTTCGCAGTTCCCACCAGGGGAATTAACGCCGCCCCAGCGAAGGCTGATGGCGGTACTTGCCGATGAGTTAAGGGCGGCGCCGCCGCTGCCGATACGGCTGACGATGCCGGTAGACAGACGGGCGCTCGGCGTTGCCTCCCTGCTTATCGCCGCCCCTGATACGCCGCTCGGCCAGCAGGCACTGGCGGCCCGTTTTGGCATGAGCGTGCGCACGTTGAGTCGGCTGTTCAGTGAGGAAACGGGCCTTCCCTTCAGCCGCTGGCGCCAGCAGGCTCGTATCCTCCGCTCGCTGGAGTTTCTGGCGCGAGGCGATACCGTCAGCGATGTCGCCTGCGCCTGCGGATATGCGAATGTCAGCGCGTATATCGCCGCCTTCAGGACGCGGTTTGGCGTCACGCCGGGCGGCTATTTTGGCTGACTTAATGCTAAGGGTAGGTAATGCCCGGAGGATTCACTTGCGAAGCCGCCACCTCTTCGCCCTTTTCTCCCCAGCGTGCTAATACCTGCTGATATTCTCCGCTTTTCGCCGCGCCTTCCAGCGCGGCCTGCAGCGCATAGACCAGGCCATTTCCTTTTTTCGTCGTGGTGGCGACAAAGGCTTTCTTGGGCCCTAAGCCGACCACGCTGGTTTTCCCGGTCAGCGCGGCCTTGTAGGCGGAAACGCTTTGCGGCCCGAAGAACACGTCCGCCCGCCCTGACTGAAGATAAAGATTGCCGGAGGCGTCGTCCGTCAGGTAAACCGGCAGCGCCGGTTTACGCCCTGCCTGCTGATTCTGTTCGTTCCAGCCCAGCAGAATTTTCTCCTGATTGGTGCCGGAGCCCACAATCACCCTCAGCCCGGCGAGGTCCTCCGCCTTGCTGATGGATTTAATCCCGCTGCCCGCTTTTACCGAAAACGCCAGCGAATCCACGCGGTAGGTCGCGAAATCAAACTTCTCTTTACGCTGTTCGGTTACGGCGATATTCACCAGCGCCACGTCATAGCGTCCGGAGGTAATCCCCAGCGGCCAGTCTTCCCACGCCGTGGGCACCAGCTTAAGCTTCAGGCCCAGGCTATCGGCGAGCAGACGCGCGATATCCGGATCGCTGCCGATGCGGGTCCGGTTATCGCTTGCCAGCATCGCCAGCGGCGGCGAATTAAGCGCGGAAATAGCCACGGTAAGGGTTCCCGGCTCGATAAACTTATACGTCGGCGGGATCTTGCTGATGGCCTGTGGATTTTTCGCCGTGTGAATCGGCCGCTCGTTAGCCTTAAGATCGATGCCTTCCTGCGCAAGACCCGCCGTGCTGAACAGCATCAGCGCCAGTACTGCTGTTTTCATCCTGGCGCCTTAAAGTACTTTGGATAAAAATTGTCGGGTGCGCGAATGCTGCGGGCGGTTTAGCACCTCGTCGCTGCTGCCCTGCTCAACGATTTTCCCGTCGACCATAAACACCACCTTGTCTGCCACCTCGCGGGCGAAACCAATCTCATGGGTAACGACCACCAGGGTGGTGCCCGAACGAGCGAGCTTTTTGATCACGTCCAGCACCTCGCCAACCAGTTCCGGATCCAGCGCCGAAGTAGGCTCATCGAACAGCATCACTCGCGGACGCAGCGCCAGCGCGCGGGCGATGGCGATACGCTGCTGCTGCCCGCCGGAAAGATGACGCGACCAGGCGTCGGCCTTGTTGCGTAGCCCCACCACATCCAGCAGCTCATAGGCCCGCTCGATGGCCGCTTTGCGGCTGAGCTGCCCGTGGGCGATGGGCGCCTCAATCAGGTTTTCCAGCACCGTCAGATGCGGAAACAGGTTGAAGTTCTGGAACACATAGCCGACGTTAACGCGCTGGCGCAGGATCTCCTTCTCCTTGAGCTCATAGAGCCTGTCGCCCTGCAAACGGTAGCCGATGTAGTCGCCGTCTATCTGGATAAACCCTTCATCCACGCGCTCTAAGTGATTAATGGCGCGCAGCAAAGTGGATTTGCCGGAGCCGGACGGCCCGAGAATAACCGTGACCGAACCCGGGGGCAGCTCAAGAGAAACGTTATCCAGCGCTTTATGGCGGCCAAAGTATTTGCTGACCCCCGGAATGGAAATATGGCCGGGTTGATTAAGGGATGGGTGCATGGGCCGCCTCCTGAGTGGGCAATGCAGGCTGGGTCGCCTGGCTGCGCGCCGGGCCGTGTTGATTAATGGCCGAGCGGCGTTCGCTGCGGGCCAGCCAGCGCTCGACCAGATGCTGGATCAGCGACAGAACGCTGGTGATCGCCAGATACCACACCGCGCCGACCATCAGCAGCGGGATCACTTCCTGGGTGCGGTTGTAGATCATCTGGATGGTGTAGAACAGCTCCGGCATCGCCAGCACATAAACCATCGCCGTACCTTTGGCGAGGCTGATAATTTCGTTAAATCCGGACGGTAAAATGGTGCGTAAGGCCTGGGGGAGAATGATGCGCAGGGTGCGCCGCCAGGCGGGTAATCCGAGCGCGGCCGCCGCCTCATACTGACCGTGATCGACCCCCAAAAAACCGCCGCGGATGATCTCTGCGGTATAGGCGCTTTGCACCAGCGTCAGCCCGACAACCGCCGTGGAAAACTGCCCGAGAACGTTAATGGTTTCATAGCTGCCCCAGCTAATGCGGGTAAAGGGAATGCCGAGCGACAGCGTGTCGTACAGGTAGGAGAAGTTATAGAGAATGATCAGCACCACAATCAGCGGCAGCGAGCGGAACAGCCAGATATAACTCCACGCCAGCGCATTCAGCAGCCACGAAGAAGAAAGCCGCGCCAGGGCCAGCACGCCGCCGATCGCCACGCTCAGGACGATGCCGATAAGCGTCAGCAGCAGCGTTTGCGCAAGCCCTTCAAGAATCACCGGGTCGAAGAACCAGCGGGCGAACACGCCCCATTCCCAGCGCGGGTTAAAAGCAACCGACTGGATGACAATCGCCAGCACGAACAGCGCCACGACGGCGCCGGCCGTACGCATCGGGTAGCGCGCCGGCACAACTTTAATGGTGGAGGGAACGGTCATATCTTTTCCTCAGGCGGTTTTGCGGTTATCAAGCGCGAGCCGTTTGGTGAAGCGCAGGCGTCCGTCGTAGGGCGCAATGCTGTACTCCTCCGGATCGCGATGAAGATCAAACTGCGGCTCGTAGCCCTGGCTCAGATAGAGCTTTACGGCCTCGGGCTGGCGAAAGCCGGTGGTGAGATACACCTTGCTGTACCCGGCCAGCAGCGCCCTTCTTTCCAGCTCGCGCACTATCCGCCCGGCCAGACCCTGTTTGCGCAGGGCGGAATGGGTCCAGATGCGTTTCAGCTCGGCGGTATCTTTATCAAAAGGCTTATAGGCGCCGGTGGCGACGATCTCGCCATCGCGCTCCAGCACGATAAACAGGCCCTGCGGCGCCAGATACCACTCGGTGAGCTCGACTTCCGCATCGCGGGAAAAGTAATCCCCGTAACGCGCCGCATATTCGCCAAACAGACCGGTGATGATCGGCTGCAGTTCTGACGCTTCGGGGGAAACATCACGAAATCTTTCGCTCATTACGCTCTCCTTAATCGCCAAGGCCTGGCGGATTGATTTCGGACGAAGGGATTTGCTCAACGCGTTCACCCCAGCGGCTCAGCACTTTGTCGTAATCACCGTTTTTGATGACGCCGTTAAGCGCGGTTTGTACCGGCTCAACCAGCCCGCTGCCCTTTTTCAGCGTCACCGCAATGTGCGCAGCCTTCGGCCAGCCGCCATCCACGCTGCCGACCAGACGCGTCTTCCCGGTCAGCGCGGCTTTCCACGCGCCTATGACGTTCGGGCCAAAAAAGGCGTCGGCCCGGCCAGACTGCAGCGCCAGCGTCTGGGCGGCGTCATCTTTGGTATAAACCGGCGTAAAAGGCTTCAGCCCTTTCTTCTGATTGGCCGCGTTCCACGCCAGCAGGATGGATTCCTGATTGGTGCCGGACCCCACGATAATGCGCAGGCCGGCTATATCTTCGGCTTTTTCAATCGCCTTAATCGGGCTGGTCGACTTCACGTAGAAGCCGAGGGAATCTTTGCGGTAGGTGGCAAAGTCAAACTTCTCTTTGCGCTCTTTGGTAACGGTAATATTGCTGATTGCCGCATCGTACTTACCTGAGGTGACGCCCAGCGGCCAGTCTTCCCAGGAGGTCGGCACCACGTTCAGCTCAAGGCCAAGACTGTCCGCCACCAGGCGGGCGATATCCACCTCGCTGCCGAGCAGCGTTTTGTTATCCTCGGCAAAAACGGTGAGCGGCGGGGAATTAAGCGCCGC
>NZ_RCAA01000036.1:6630-11591 GCF_003628475.1 Enterobacter sp. R1(2018)
GGCACGGCAAAACGATAGTTTTTGGGTAATTCGGCGATAGCCTGCGAATTTTTCGCGGTGTTTACCGGCGTTTTGTTGGCCTCAAGGCTTACGCCCGCGCCGTTGATGGTAACCTGCTGGGCCAGGACGGCCGCGGGCGCAAACGCCAGAGCGATGGCCAACATAAGCGATGATTTCTGCATAGCGTCTTCTCTTGAGGATTATTTTTGTTGGGCGTACTGGTTAACCGGGACGGACAGGCCCAGGCTTTCGCGCAGCGTGGTGCCGGGATACTCCTTGCGGAACAGCCCCCGCGCCTGAAGGAGCGGAACCACCTCATCCACAAAGCGCGGGAAGGTGTCAGGCGTGCCGCCCTGGATGATAAAACCGTCGGCGGCGAAGCTTTCGAACCACCGCTGCAGGCCGTCCGCCACCTCTTCAGCCGTTCCGGCAAAGCGCGGACGCGGCGAGGCGGCCTCCAGAGCGACCTGGCGCAGCGTCAGGCCCCGTTCGCGGGCGTTACGCTTGATTTCATCCGTGGTGCTGCGGAAGCTGTTCTGGCCGAGGTCGCCGATATCCGGGAACGGCGCGTCCAGCTCGTACTGGCTGAAATCGTGATGCTCAAAGTAGCGACCCAGATAGTTAAGCGCGTCCGCAACCGAAACCAGCGCGGCGGTGGTTTGATACTGGTTTTCCACGTCCTGCGCGTCCTCACCCACAATCACGCTTACCCCCTGGAAGATATGCAGCTCGTCCGCCCGGCGGCCGTGACTGGCCAGCTGACTTTTCACATCGCGATAAAAATATTGCGCATCTTCCAGGGTTTCATGATGGGTAAATATGGCGTCCGCATGCCTTGCGGCTAATTTTTTGCCGTCGTCTGACGCGCCGGCCTGAAATACAATGGGTCTGCCCTGCGGCGTGCGGCCGATATTTAACGGCCCGGCAACCTTAAAGAAATCGCCGTGATGATTCAGCGCGTGTAATTTATCCGCATCGAAGAATTTGCCGCTCGCTTTATCGCGAATAAAGGCGTCCTCTTCCCAGGAATCCCACAGCCCTTTCACCACGTCCAGATATTCATCCGCAATGCGATAGCGCAGCGCGTGCTCAGGATGCTTATCGCGGGAGAAGTTTTTCGCCGACCCTTCCAGCGGCGACGTCACCACATTCCAGCCCGCACGGCCGTTGCTCAGATGGTCGAGGCTTGCGAACTGGCGCGCCACGGTAAAAGGTTCGCTGTAGGACGTGGAGAGCGTGCCTACCAGACCTAAATGCGTGGTGATGCTCGCCAGCGCCGATAATAAAGTCAGCGGCTCAAAGCGGTTGAGGAAATGAGGAATGGATTTTTCATTAATATATAAGCCGTCGGCCACGAAAAGAAAATCCAGCTTTCCCTGCTCGGCCTTTTTGGCGGTATCGATGACAAAGTTAAAATTAATACTCGCATCGGCAACGGCCGCCGGATGTCGCCATGCGGACATATTTCCCGACGCGCCGTGCAATATAGTGCCGAGCCGTAACTGACGTTGTTCAGACATTGTTCATCCTCATCTTCAGGGCGCACGATCCCCGGGGCGTTATTCCCCAGGTCTACGGCGAAAGGTTAATTTTCGAGCAGGGCTTGTTCAGCAAGCGAGGCGAAATAGCGCGCCGCGTCCTCAATTAATGCTTCATTTGGATTAAAGGCCGGGTGATGCAGGCCATACTCGCTGGCGCTGCCGATGCTGACGAACGCGCCCGGAACGTTTTTGAGATAAACCGCGAAATCTTCTCCGCCCATATGTACGTCCGCGGTCCGGGTTTG
Organism: Enterobacter sp. R1(2018); assembly: GCF_003628475.1. Classification (GTDB taxonomy): domain Bacteria; phylum Pseudomonadota; class Gammaproteobacteria; order Enterobacterales; family Enterobacteriaceae; genus Dryocola. Next base: position 8,417 of record NZ_RCAA01000036.1, read on the forward strand.
ATATCCGACATCCCCGGCCACCCGAGCAGCAAAGGCCGCCCATTTTTCATCGTTGACCAGCGTCGTCGGCCCGGCGAACCATTCCACGTCTATTTGCGCGCCAAAAGCGGCGGCAAACCCGTCGGCAAGCTCGCGAATACGCTTTTCGACCTGGCGCTGCACGTCTGCCTGATGAGTACGCACCGTGCCTTCAAGCTCCACCTTTTCCGGCAGCACGTTCCAGGTATTGCCGCCCTGAATACGCGTCACGCTCACCACCACCGATTCCAGGGTATTGATATTGCGGCTGGCGACCGACTGCAGAGCCGTCACCAGCTGGCTTGCCAATACGATCGAATCATTGCCCTCATGAGGACGGGCCGCGTGCGCGCCTTTGCCCTTCACGCGGATCACAAAACGATCGACGTTGGCATAAAACGCGCCGCCTCTGGTGGCAAAGAAGCCCACCGGCAGGCCCGGCTCGTTGTGCATGCCGAAAATGGCGCTGACGCCTTCGAGCGCGCCGGCTTTAACGATGGCTTTGGCGCCGGTAAAATTCTCTTCCGCCGGCTGAAAAATAATTCTTACCCTGCCCGGCAGCTGCTTTTCATGCTCTTTAAGCAGCAGCGCGGCGCCCAGCATGACGCTGCTGTGAACATCGTGTCCGCAGGCATGCATAACGCCTGCCCGCTGCGAGCGGAAAGGAACGCCGCTTGCTTCTTCTATCGGTAACGCGTCAATGTCCGCGCGCAGCGCGATAACTTTCTCGCCTTGCCCCACTTCGGCCACCACGCCGGTATTGAGCTGATAAGGCAACAGGCGCAGGCCCGCGCCTTCAAGCCAGTGGCGGATACGCCCGGTGGTTTCGATTTCCTGCCCGGAAAGTTCCGGATGCTGATGCAGCTCGCGCCGCCAGTCGATGAGCTGTTGCCCGAATGCCATATGCGTTCCCTTACCAGACTTCATGTTCAGCGACAAAATCCGCGACGGCCGGCGTCGGGCGGTTTCCCGCCAGCAAACGCAGCGAAAGATTGCGGGCCTGATGTTCGGCAATCGGCGTGTCGATAATGAATTCGTCGATGCCGAACTCCTGCTGTAATGCCGCAAGGCCCGCGTGAACCGTTTCGGCGGTGCCTTTCAGCAGCGAAGGTTCGCGACGCTCGATACGCTTTGCCGGGCTGCCCGCCTGGCGTGCAAACGCATGGGCCTGGGCTTCGCTTCCCACGCTCACCCGCTGTCCGTTTTCCAGCTCCACGCCCCAGATTTCCACCCGGCTTGCCAGCTCGTCCGCTTCCGCCGCGCTACCGGCAACGATGGCCTGCACCGCGACAATAACGTCGCGGCGGCTGCGTTCACGCCACGTGCGCAGCACTTCGCCCAGCAGCGCTTTATCCCCGTTTAGATGGGCGGCAAACACGAAGTCCCAGTCGAGCTGCGCCGCCAGCAGGGCGCTTTCCCGGCTGGCGCCGAGTAAAAATCGCCCTGCGCTATGCTCAGGCACGGGGGTTGCACGCAGCGCGTCTTCCTCATCTTCCGCCGCCGGCAGCGACAGCCAGTTATCAAGCTGCGCAAGCTGATCGGCAAAGGATCCCTTCTCATCCTGATGAAGCCCGCTTTGCAATGCGCGGGTGGAAAGCGGCAGGCCGCCTGGCGCCTTGCCCACGCCGAGATCGACGCGGCCCGGCGCAATGGACGCCAGCAGGTTGAAGTTTTCCGCCACCTTATAGGGGCTATAGTGCTGCAGCATGACCCCGCCGGATCCGACGCGAATACGTCGGGTCTGGCCCAGAATCCAGGCAATCAGGAGTTCAGGCGAAGGACTCGCCAGACGTGAAGTGTTGTGGTGCTCAGCAATCCAGAAGCGATGATACCCCCAGCTCTCCGCCCGTTGAGCAAGGCTGAGGGTATGTTTTAACGCCTCCGCCGGCGTTTCATTTTTAGCGACCGGGCTTTTATCCAGCAGGCTGATTCTATAGGACATATCACGCACTCGATTTAATTAACTTACGTTCATTAATAAAGCGTCGCGGAGCCGGTGAGAAACAATTAATTTACATTTGGTTAGTCGGAAAACGGCAAAGCATAGCCGCAGTTTTTATGAGGGAATGGCATTGGCGAGGGGTTGAAAACCTGTAAGCGCGTGATAAAAAGCGCTTACAGGCTAAGCATGGCGATAAGGGCTGCCTGCGCAGCCCTTATTTTCAGACAGGAAAATCAGAAGGTTTCCCAGTTCTCATCCGTGGTGCTAACCGGTGCAGCCTTACGCGGCGCGGCGGCAGAGGTCGTGAGCTTCGGGGTTTTCAGCTCGCGTTTCTCTTTAACGGCATCCTGCGTAATGCGGAACACTGATACGGCCTGCGTCAGGCGGCTGGCCTGTTCTTCCAGCGCGGCGGCGGCGGCGGCGGACTCTTCCACCAGCGCGGCGTTCTGCTGGGTCACGCGGTCCATTTCAGAGACGGCCAGACCGACCTGGTCGATGCCGCGGCTCTGCTCATCGGAAGCAGAGGCGATCTCGCCCATGATGTCGGTTACACGGGTAACGGCATTCACGATTTCGTCCATCGTTTCACCCGCGCTTTCCACAAGCGTGGAGCCGGTATCGACTTTATTGACCGAGTCTTCAATCAGGCTCTTGATCTCTTTTGCCGCCTGGGCGCTGCGCTGCGCGAGGTTACGCACTTCGCCCGCCACGACGGCAAAACCACGGCCCTGTTCACCGGCACGCGCGGCTTCGACCGCAGCGTTCAGCGCCAGAATGTTGGTCTGGAAGGCGATGCCGTCGATAACGCTTGTGATGTCGGCGATTTTCTTGGAGCTGCCGGCGATATCGTTCATGGTGCGCACCACGTTATCCACCACTTTGCCGCCCTTCTGCGCGGTTTCAGAGGCGCTTAACGCAAGCTGGCTTGCCTGACGCGCATTTTCGGCGTTCTGCTTAACGGTCGCCGTAAGCTCTTCCATGCTGGCTGCGGTTTCTTCCAGCGAGGCCGCCTGCTGCTCGGTGCGGGAAGAGAGATCGTTATTGCCGATGGAAATCTCGCTGGCGCCGCTGTAAATGGCGTTGGCGCCGTTACGCACGTCGCCCACGGTGCTTACCAGCTCCGCCTGCATGTTTCTCAGGCTGTCGGCCAGCTGCCCCATTTCGTTGGTGCCTTCCACTTCAATCCTGCGCACCAGATCGCCGCCGGCGATATGG
>NZ_RCAA01000036.1:11649-36664 GCF_003628475.1 Enterobacter sp. R1(2018)
ATCAGGATCCAGATAGCCATGCTGTAGGAGCTGTTATTATCATCAACGGCCAGCTGATAAAGGTGGTCGTTCTGATCGAGATAGTTAACGTACTGCTGTTCAAAACCGTCCTGATACTTCTGCGTCGGCTGGTCGAAGAACTCGTTGATTTTACCCGCGCCCAGCAGTTGGATAAGCTCGGCCAGCGCGCCGTGATAAATATCATAGTTACGCTTGATTTCCTGCTTCGCCTCATCGCTTTGACGCGGGTCGCGAGGAAGGGCTTCATAAATGGCCCACTGCTCTTCGGCGCGCTTCAAAGAAGTGCTGGCGATTTGCATAAGCTCATTTACCGTCGAGCCGCTGCCGGTATTGGTGGTATCCATCATATAGCGGATACCGGCGCGGTTAAGGGTGTTACGGGTTTGCAGCAGCGCAACCCAGCTGGCATTCAGCGTGGACTGCTGCTGGCGGATGGTTTGCAGTACGGTGAAGTTTTCCTTGTCATTTTTCAGGGCGTTAAAGAACAAACCGCCAGATGTTAATTGTAAAATACCGAACAATCCCAGCACAAAGAGTAGGCTGGTTACCACTTTTATACGATTTAACATGCTTTCCCATTCTTATTGCGACAGATACATAGAGTATGTCGGCGTTTAAAGGAAAAACTTTATGGCTGCAGGGGGTCTTAGCGTGAGAAAAAAGCGACAGGCGGATTTGATGCCGCCCCGGATGCGGGGCGACGGTCGAGCAAGGTTGAAAAGCTAGCTGCGTTCGATATCTTTCGCCGCCCGATCGAGGGTATCGATAATTTTATGCAGCGTTTCCTGCGGGATATCGCCCTTAGCCAGTTTAGTATTGAGCGCGATCTTAAAATTCTGAATCGCGCGCTGCACTTCCGGAATGCGGCGGTTATCGCCGAGCACGCCAAGCGAGGCCAGGCGACTGATTACCGCGGTGACTTCATCCTGCTGCTGTTCAAGAGAGATTTTACCCTCCTGCGTTAGCTCCCAGACTTTTTTACCGCTTTGGGAATCTGCGGCGCGGATAGCGCCCATTTCTTCAAGCAGCGTCAGGTTAGGATAGATAATCCCCGGGCTTGGCACATATTCGCCCCCGGCCAGCGCTTCAATGGCTTTGATCAGCTCATAGCCGTGCGCGCTGTTGGCCGAAAGGAAGTTCAGGATCAGCAGACGGATATCCTGGGCGTCAAACAGCCTTTCGCGGCGAGAACGCCCCCGCCCTTCGGAACGGCCGCCATGATGTCCGTGTCCACCGTGAACGCCATGCCTTTCGTGTTTTTCATGTCTTGTATGCGGCAGATGTCGAATACGCATTGTTAATCTCCAGTTTATTTATTGTGCCAGTAGGCCACGGCGCGCACGTAATCGGCGTCCAGACCGTGGGTGGCAAGCAGATTATCGCTGAGTGTTTTCACCTCTTCGCCTTCGCCGGTGATCCATACGAAGTAATCCTGTTCGGGAACGGCAAGGGTGGTTAGCTTTTCAGCGATCGTTTTACCGTCGAGCCATTCAATCTCAGCGTTAGCGAACTCGCCGAGATAGGATTGGGTTTTGCTGTGATGGCTGTTGACCATGACCCGCACGGTGATGTTTTCAGGTAATGAAAGCAGTCGGCGACGCACCGCCGGCAGACCGCTTTCGTCGCAGACATAAAGCTGCCAGCCGTAGTCGGTTGGGATCACCAGCGACCCGCGCGGGCCGCCGATCGTCAGCGTATCGCCCGCTTTTGCCGCGGCGGCCCAGTTGCTTGCTACGCCGCCTTCGTGAATGTAGAAATCGATGGTCAGTTCGTTGCGCCCGGCATCAAACGCCAGCGGCGTGTAGTCCCGCGATGCCGGACGCGGTCCGTCGCCCCAGACGACGCCTTCGCTGGTGATTTCCGGCAGGGAAACTTTGCCGTCACCGTCCGGAAAGAAGACTTTAATGTGATCGTCAAAGCCTTGGGAGGAGAAGCCCGCAAGCTGCTCGCTGCCGAAGACTATGCGATAGAAACACCCGGCGACGACTTCTTTGCTTATAACCCTCAATTCGCGGAATTTAAGCTCATTTTTAACGCGTTTCGGTAATTTTGGTTTGGCTTGTTGTAAGGTCATAGTGTGCTCTTTCTGGTCTTTAAAATATATCACAGACATGTTTTAGCACACGAGAATGGGTTTGTCTTGATCAGAATGCTTTTTTATTAAGCTGGTCAATGAATGAGACCTGCCCGTTGCGCCAGCACGCTACCGGGATCGCAAATTGACAATCCCATACGTTTCAAAGCTTCCCTTTCGCGCCGCCACTTCCCTAAACTGGCTGCGGCATTTGCGAAGTATGCCCGGCAACACTCCATCCACCGCTTCACCGTCTACGGGAGGTTTGAAATGTTTCCTGAATACCGCGAGCTGATCGCCGAATTAAAATCCGCCAACCCACGTTTTCTCAGCCTGTTCGACAAACACAATCAACTCGACCATGAAATCCTGCGCCGGGAGGGCCCGCAGGGTACGGGATACAATGAAAAGGTTATCCAGTTGAAAAAACAGAAGCTAAGGCTGAAAGATGAGCTTTACCAGATGTTGCAGAAAGCCAGCCGGTAAAGGGTAATGAGGAAGGGCCAGCCCTTCCTTTTCTTTTCTGTCGGCGCCTGATAAAACGCCTTTTTTATGGCCCGATATTTAAATTTATTTTTATACGATTAAATGCGCAGTAGCAAAAGTATGCGTTATTTAATAATTTCCTACTGTAGATGAAATATATTCACCTGATTATTATGCGCCTGCCCGTCATTTTGCCGCACATCATAAAATGATATTTTTATGCGCGAAGTTGCGCCATGATCCTGAGAATTAATCCTATCGATCATGCCGTATATACATAACAGAATGTTAATTGTATTAAAATTTTAACCAATTTATTTTCTGGTTTTATTTATCGTCTTTGTTTTCCCCGTCGGCTTGCGCAACAGAAAAGCTGGCGCCCGCACAAGAAAGAATTTAACTCACGAATTTATTTCACCTTTTCATCATAACTGAAAGGCTTGCGCTACAAGGCAGGAAGCTCATCAAAGCGAGGGATTTCCTGCTCCGCCCTGACGCAGCACGCTTTCAAAAAAGCAGACAAGCTTAGCTGGAATAACTTCGGTGCAGATTGCTCCGGCTAAGTTTATTCGCGGGCGTTGTTTTTTTTAAAATAGTATCACGTCGGCATTTATATCAGCAACGGGAAGTATTTGCGTGTCGCCACCAAAAGAAGTGACGTTTTTTTCTGGCAAATAAACGCTGGCTGATACGATAAAAGCACAAGGTGAATGACAATTTAATAACGCCGGCATATTGCAGGCTGTCGGCCATATAAAAGCCCTGTTCCATAGAACACAGGAACAGGGCGGATTTCAGGATCTTTATTGCGTAGCCACCCGTTCGAAAGAGATGACGTACAGCTCGTTGAGTCCCGGATAAATTTCGCCAATCACTTCCTTTAGCTGCGGCAAGGTCATATTTTCCTGACGCGCATGCTCTTCCGTTAGCTCATTCAGCAGCACGGGAGAGACGCCAGTGACTTTTATATTGCAAAACCAGACATCATCTTCATAGCGCCCGACGCGCAAAAGCTGTCCTGGATGAAAATGCGATTCCGCTTCATCACGCAGGGTAATGGTTTTACGGCCTGCGACAATGTCGGCTTCGAAGCGCTGGAAAAAAGTAATATCGTTCATGACGGCATCCTGTAAGTCTCACTCAAGATGCGCATCATACCGTCGCTCAGACGAACGCCGCCAATGGATCTGCGGTTTCAAAGGCGATTTTGCGATCGGCCTTCGGCGGATAGATAAGCTCGCTGGTGATGGAAAGCTTCAGCTTCTTGGCCTCCGCGCGGGTGAGTTTTACCTCCTGCTCCCAGCCTTCGGTGTATACCGCGCCCCAGCCGCCAAGATCCAGACAGGTGACATAGTTCACCTGACGATAGGTCAGCGGCTCCACGCCCAGCAGGGATGCGGCGACGTTATGCCCGACGAAGCGGCCTAACATGATGGCGTGCTGGCAGGTCATCAGCGCAAAGTTGCCTTTATCATCCGTTGCTGCCCGCGCCACATCGCCGGTAGCGAAAATATCGTCATAGCCCGGCACCTGCAGGAATTCGTTTACGTGTAGCCGCCCCTGTGCGTCGCGCTGCGCCGAAATTTGCGCGGTAAGCTGGCTTGCCTGCACGCCAACCGTCCAGATAACGGTGCTGGATGGAATACGTTCGCCATCGGCGAGGGTTATGCCCTGCTCGTCCACTTCGGCAACGTCGGCGCCCAGGCGCCACTCAACGCCCAGTTCATCGCTTGCTTCACGGATCACCTCGCGCAGCGCTTCGCTGTAGCGTCCACCCATCACGTTGCCGCGCTCAACGATGATAACGCGCGGGGCGCAGCCTTCGCCCAACACGGCGCGCAGGCGATGCGGCAGCTCAGTGGCAACCTCGATACCGGTGAAGCCGCCGCCGCATACCACAACGGTATTTCTCGCGGCCGAATCCGACTGTTGTCCGAGTTGATTAATATGCTGTTCAAGCCGCAGCGCGGTTTCGAGCTGGTCGAGGTCGAACGCGTGCTCAGCGGCCCCTTTCACCTGATCCCGGCGTAGATAGCTGCCGGTGGCGATCACCAGGCGATCGTAATTCTCGAGTGTACTTTCGTTTTGCGCATTGCGATACCACACGTTTTTCCCCTGGGCATCAATACGCTGCGCTTCGCCCTGCAGAAACCTCACGCCGGTAACGTCAAACAGCGGCAATAGCGGAGAAACCAGCGTCTCCACCTTTTCCTCATAAAAACGCGGACGCACGCGCAACTCCGGCTGCGGAGCCAGCACGGTGATTTCAATATCCTTGCGGTGATGCAGCGCCGCCAGACGAGCCGCGCTCAGGGCTGCCCACATTCCTGCAAAACCTGCGCCGAGAATCAGGATCTTTTGTTTCATACGTTGTGCCTTTGTTAAGTAAAGCCGCCAGCGGGCCGTTAACTACGACTATACTGGTCGCAGTTAACTCCGACAAGATCTTTCGTAGTTAAATTTTTTATTCCCTTCGTGCAGCCCATTTTCATTGCAAGCGGGCAGCGATGACCCTACATTACTCGGAATAATTATTTCGGGGGTTATGATGGCGTTTTACAGTGCGGGCGTGGAATACGGCATTCATAGCCTGGTATGCATGGTGGATAACAAAGGTAACGGCGTCGAAATGAGCGTGCGCGAAATCGCCGAGCTGCAGGGCGTGCCCTATGACTATCTTGCCAAGATATTTACCAAACTCTCCAAAGCCGGGCTCGTCGCCAGTACGGAAGGTAAAGGCGGCGGCTTTATGCTGGCGCGCCTGCCGGAGCAGATAACGGTGCTGGATATCGTCACCGCCATCGACGGCCCGAAAAGCATCTTCGACTGTAAAGAGATCCGCCAGCGCCTCGCCGTATTCGATGAAACCCCGCCCGCGTGGGCCTGTGAAGGAATTTGTGGGATTCGGGCCGTGATGAACACCGCCCAGCAGCGCATGGAAGAAGCGCTGGCGCAGCACACTATTTTGGATCTTGCACGCCGCGTATTTCGCAAAGCGCCCGATGAGTTTGTCGTGGAGGTTCAGGACTGGATCCAGGACAGACGCAGACAATAGATGCCGTTTTGCATAGACAAATTATGGCAAAGCATTTTCGACGCGCGCATTTTCCCGGACGTGGATTGCGCATAAATTCCTCGTTTTAGCCCTTTTCACACTTCTTTTAGCCGTCGATATTTCTAAACCGCCATACGGCTCTCCTTCCCTACGGCTGATTTAGCAGATTATATTACTTTTCGCTCTATAAGCTGGTTTTAAGTTCTTTAGCAGCCGCATTTCACCGTCCTATTATCTGCAACATGAACACTTTTCATGTTGTGAGAAAACCATGGCGATTGTGAATTCCGTCCTTGATTTGATTGGCGATACCCCGCTACTGCGTCTTAACCGGTTTGATACCGGCCCCTGCGAGCTGCTGCTGAAACTTGAAAGCCAGAACCCCGGCGGATCGATAAAAGATCGCGTGGCGCTGGCAATGATAGCCCAGGCCGAGCACAGCGGCGCGCTTGCGCCGGGCGGCACGATAATAGAAGCCACGGCGGGCAATACCGGGCTTGGGCTGGCGCTGATTGCCACGCAAAAAGGCTACCCGCTGATTCTGGTCGTGCCGGATAAAATGAGCCGCGAGAAGATTTTTCATCTCAAAGCGCTTGGCGTGGACGTGCGCCTGACGCGTTCTGACGTTACCAAAGGCCACCCCGATTATTATCAGGATTACGCCCGCCGCCTGGCGCAGGATATTCCCGGCAGCTATTACATCGATCAGTTTTCCAATCCGGCGAATCCCCTCGCCCATGCAGAAACCACCGCCGTCGAGCTTTGGCAGCAAACCGAAGGCAAGATTGACGCCATTGTCGTCGGCGTAGGTTCAGGTGGCACCCTGGGCGGGCTGCAGAGTTTCTTTAAAACCCATTCTCCGGAAACCGAATTTATCCTTGCCGATCCGCAGGGGTCGATCCTGGCCGACGTCGTAGAGCACGGTACGCACCAGCAGCCCGGAAGCTGGCTTGTCGAAGGGATTGGCGAAGATTTTATCCCGCCGCTGGCGCAAATCGAGGGCGTTTCCCACGCGTTTCGCATCGAAGATGGCGAAGCCTTCGCCACCGCGCGCGAATTGTTAAGGCTTGAAGGCATTCTGGCGGGCTCTTCAACGGGCACCCTGCTCGCTGCGGCATTGCGCTACTGCCGCGCGCAGAACGAGCCTAAACGCGTAGTCACCTTCGCCTGCGACAGCGGCAATAAATACCTTTCAAAAATGTTTAACGATGAATGGCTCAGCGGCCAGGGCCTCACGCCACAGAACAATTAAGGAAAACAAAATGACTAAATTTGCCACCGATAGCGTACATAGCGGCGCCTTCAGCGATGCTCACGGCGCGGTCATGCCGCCGATTTACGCCACCTCGACCTTTGAACAACCCGCGCCCGGTCAGCATACGGGCTATGAATATTCACGTAGCGGCAATCCTACCCGGCACGCGCTCGAAAGCGCCATTGCCGAGTTAGAGAAGGGAAGCCGCGGTTTTGCGTTTGCCTCAGGTTTAGCGGCGATTTCCACGGTGCTGGAGCTGCTGGACAGCGGCAGCCATATCGTGGCCATTGACGACGTGTACGGCGGCACGTATCGCCTGATCGAGAACGTACGCCGCCGCACCGCCGGGCTGCAGGTAAGCTGGGTAAAACCGGATGATCTGGCGGGGCTTGAGGCAGCGATCCGGCCGCAGACGCGCATGATTTGGGTCGAAACGCCTACCAACCCGCTGCTGAAGCTTGCCGATCTGGCCGCCATCGCGGCCATCGCCCGTCGGCATAACCTGATCAGCGTGGCGGATAATACCTTCGCCTCGCCGGCTATTCAGCGTCCGCTGGAGCTGGGGTTCGATATCGTGGTGCACTCGGCGACGAAGTATCTTAACGGCCACTCCGACGTGGTGGCGGGCCTTGTGGTAGTCGGCGCGAATCAGGAACTGGCCGATAAAACGGGCTATCTGCAAAATGCCGTGGGCGGCGTACTGGATCCGTTCAGCAGCTTCCTGACGCTGCGCGGCATCCGTACGCTTGCCCTGCGTATGGAGCGCCACAGCGCCAACGCATTGCATCTCGCCCACTGGCTTGCGGATCATCCGGAAATCGAAAATGTTTACTACCCATGGCTGGAAACTCATCCGCAGTACCGGCTCGCCCGGCAGCAGATGTCACAGCCAGGCGGCATGATTTCGATTGTGGTGCGCGGCGGCGAACAGCGGGCCGCGGAAATTATCAGCAAGCTAAAGCTTTTCACCCTGGCGGAAAGCCTGGGCGGCGTGGAAAGCCTGGTCAGCCAGCCCTTTACCATGACCCACGCCTCTATTCCGCTGGAACAGCGTTTAGCCAACGGCATTACGCCGCAGCTTATCCGTCTGTCGGTGGGTATTGAGGACGTCGAAGATTTACAGGCCGACCTGCAGCAAGCGCTGCGTTAACACTTATAAAGCGACTTAGCGGGCAAGCCAAAGCCCCATTATTATCATGGATGATACGCTGCGTGACGGAATTATATTCACCGGACGCAGCGTTGATTAAAAAGCAGGCTTTTACTCCAACGCGTAACAATATCCGCGAATAGATAAAGGCCGCTTTAAAAGAGGGAAAACACATATCAATTAAGATAATTACCGTAATTAACTATTAAGCGAAATATTGTCCCCGCAAAATAGCCGCGCTGTCGTCAATAGCCCTGACGATAGCATTTACGCAACGGCTGACGTCCCCTTCGGCAAGCCCTGCCAGTAAATCATCGTAATTATGATACCCCTGCGCTATTTCCCCGGACTGCGGATATAAATGGTTAAAACAGGGGCCTATACGTACCCAAAGCTGCTCAATAAGCGCGGTCAGCGTGGGCATCTGCGCATACTCATAAAGCTGGAAACGGAACGCGCGGTTGGCCTGTAAAGCCTGCTCAACGTCCCCCGCCGCCTTCGCGTTGCGAAACGCTTCATACAGGCGCTGCAGCGTCTCAAGCGACTCGCCGTTCATAAAACTTACGGCTTCCGCTACCGCCATTGCTTCCAGATTTTTACGAATAGCGTTGATTTCATGGTAGCGGCTAAGGGAAATCTCCGGCACCAAAAAAGCCTGCGCGGGCGTGGCATCCAGCGCGCCGGAAGAAACCAGCCGTAATAACGCTTCGCGTACCGGTGTAATACTGGTGCCTAATTGCTCGGCAATATCTTTTGTGACCAGCCGCGCGCCGGGTTTTAATGCACCTACTATTAATGCGCCTTTAAGACGCGCCTCAACCTGCGAGGTTAAACTCATTCTCTGGGCTTTTTCCAGCTCAAGCATGTTTATTTCCTGTGGCAGAAAAAATATTTTGACATTGTGGACTCACGGCTGGCCTGGCCTAAACAGAACTTATAAGATATATGGCGCCCTGAACTTCGCTCGTTTATATTCCCGGCGGAAATGCCGGACTGACTTTTAAAAGCGTCCGTTAGAAAGCTTTACGCAGAGATTGGCGATAAAAGAAACCATCCGCTCGTAAATCAGCTCTATTTTTCCGTCTGTCTGTATAAGTAAAGCCGCTGGTGACGGAATTTGCACGAAAACCTGCGGAAAGCGACGCATATCGATTAAAAGAACTTATACAAGATGAGCGAGTGGTGAGCTCGGCCAGACAAAATCGTGATTGCCCGCAGGCGCGGCCCGCGGTGCCGCTCTTTGTTATCGTTAATTTAGTGATTGGTTTGCTGCCTAGGTTGCCCAATCCCGGGATCGGTTATGACACAACTCTTTGCTACGCTGGAATTGCTCCGCCAGCTTACTTCCTTTGAAAGCGTGGCGGGCAATCTGTCGCAACAGCAGGCGCTGGCTCAGTGGCTGGAAGACTGGCTGGTGGATGAAGTCGACGCGCAGGTTGTCTGTCCGGTAAGCGCTCAGCCTGCGGATAAATTCCCGCCGCTGGTACACGTGCGCGTGGATATCGGCGCGCCGGAAACCGTCGTGCTGTACAACACGTACGACGTTACGCCCGCGGCTGTGGAGGACGGCTGGGAAGTTGATCCATTCGTCGGGGGACTCTCCCACCGGGCAGATAAAGGCGATATTTTTATCGCGCGCGGAGCGGAAAATAACAAAGGTCCGCTGGCCGGCATGCTGATGGTATTAAGGGATCTTCATCACGCCGGTCAGCTGCACACCAACCTCGAAATTCTGCTTGAGGGCGAGGAACAGACGGGCAGCGGCCATCTGCGACGATACCTCGCAGGCACGCCGTGTCCGGTTGAGCCAGCGCAGGCCGTGCTGTTCCCCTCGCTGTGTGAATACGGCGGCGGCGCGCCGCGTATCTACCTTGGTTTTAACGGCCTGAGTACGGGCCGTGTATGCGTCCGGCAAGCCAGTCAGGGCGAATCTGCGGCAACCATACCTGCCGGGAACGCCGCATGGATTGCCGATCGCGCCAGCGGCGTCCTGCAAACCCAGCCGCTGGATGAAGAAGCCGTGCAGCTGCTTGCGGATCTGGTCCGGAACGTTAATCTCAACGATGAGCTTCGCTTCAGACGCGGTGAAGCGATCGTTACCGGCGATACCTTTAACTACCTGTCCGGGCTGTTGACCGGCGCCATGCTAAGCGTTGCCGATTTAACCCGCCTCCCGCACGCGGCCCCAGCCGTAATTCCCGGGCAGTCCTGCGCCGAATTAGCGCTGCGCACGCCGCCGGGTATGGATGCCGAAGCGTTGCTCCAGCGCATCTGTCAACGCTTGCGCAATCCGGATTTTGAAGACATAACGCTTAAGCCGGGCGACAGCTATCCCGGCTATCGCTTTAGCCAGGAAGACGCGGGGGTGCTGGAACTGATGGCCAGCTATCACCAGCAGCAGGCCAGACCCCAGATTTGGCCGTGGGCGCCCGATTGCGCCCCCGCCTGTGCTTTTGCCCCGGTCGCCCCGGCGTTTGTCATCGGCGGACTGGGTGAAGGCGGCAACGCCCGCGGCGTAAACGAATTCGTTACGCTGCGTGGCTTAAGGCGTTATCAACGGTCGATTCGCGACTGGCTGCTGGCGTTTTAACTTTGCCGGCAGGCCAAAAATAATTAATTTCACCCAGCTAAAATCGCAAGCCCGCATTGGATGCGGCAATAAAAAAGGCCATCCTGAAGATGGCCTTTAGCGTTTTAACTGAAGTTACTGTTGCGGAACTGAGTCAATCTGATAGTCACCTCCGTTTCATCGCTGATACTGGGTTCAACATACTCCAGTCATCCGGCAAGAAACAAAACCTGACTCACAGTTTCCCCCGCTGCATGGGAAAGGTTTTTATTCAGAACAGCGAGAACATTAACGCCACGGGAAAGCTCATCGGCCAGGTGGCGCCAACCAGTACGGAACTTAACAGCTTGATTCGTTTAGTATCGCGGGCGAGAAACCAGGTAATCACGGCGGAGATTAGCGACATTACGGCGTAAAAAACCAACATATGTTGATACAGCGTCATACAAATTTTTATAAATTGATAAAAAAGTTGGCAAATTATGCGCTTTTTTTATGACGCAGATCAAGTTTTTAACCGGCTGAAAAACCGTCGGGACAGCCAGCCGTGTGGCAGACAGAAAAAAGCGGGCATAAACCAAAGCTATACTTTCAGTCTGCTCGACGGAGGTTTGTATGTGCGGACGCTTTGCCCAATTCCAGATGCGCGAAAAATATCTGACTGACATCGCTGATGAAGATGAGCGAGATATCCCCTACGATCCGGAGCCTATCGCCCGCTATAACGTGGCGCCCGGCACCCGGGTTTTGCTGTTAAGCGAACGGGCAGACCGGCTGCATCTCGACCCGGTAGTCTGGGGCTATGCGCCGGGATGGTGGGACAAAGCGCCGCTGATTAATGCGCGCGTTGAAACCGCCGCCACCAGCCGGATGTTTAAACCGCTTTGGCAGCACGGCCGGGCGATTGTCTTTGCCGACGGCTGGTATGAGTGGAAAAAGGAAGGCGACAAGAAACAACCCTACTTTATTCACCGCGCCGACGGAGAGCCTGTATTCATGGCGGCCATCGGCAGCACGCCGTTTGAGCGAGGAGATGAAGCCGAAGGTTTTCTGATAGTGACGGCCGCAGCCGATCGCGGGCTGGTAGATATCCATGACCGGCGTCCTCTGGTGCTTTCTCCCCAGGCGGCGCGGGAATGGATGAGGCAGGATGCAGGCGGAAAAGAAGCCGAAGAAATCGCCGCGGACGGCGCCGTAGCGGCCGAAGAGTTTATCTGGCATCCCGTCACGCGCGCGGTGGGCAACGTGAAGAATCAGGGGCCAGAGCTGATAGAGCCCGTCGACAAATAGCAGGCAAAAGCGGCCGCAGTATAAAAATCTTATACTGCGGCCGGGCCGCTTAGCCTCTTCTTAGTGTTTCATCATCACATGTCGAATCACGGTGTAGTCTTCCAGCCCGAAGACAGACATATCCTTACCGTAGCCCGAAAGCTTTTGTCCGCCGTGCGGCATTTCGCTGACCAGCATAAAGTGCGTATTCACCCATGTGCAGCCGTACTGCAGCCTTGCGCTCAGACGATGCGCACGCCCGACGTCCTGCGTCCAGATGGAAGACGCCAGCCCGTAGGGAGAATCGTTTGCCCAGTCCAGCACCTGCTCTTCATCACTGAAGGAAGTCACGCTCACTACCGGGCCGAACACCTCTTTTTGCACAATGTCATCTTCCTGCAGGGCCCCGGCCAGCAGCGTCGGCTGGAAGTAGTAGCCGGGCCCTTCGACTTTCTCTCCGCCGGTTATCACTTTTATATGCGGCAGCGCTTTGGCGGCGTTCACCGCGCTGGCCACGCGCTCAAGATGGGCCTGTGAACTCAGGGGACCAAGTTCCGTAGATTCCTCTTCCGGCGCGCCATATTTCAGGCTGGCGACGGCCGCGCCAAGCTTTTCCACCAGCCGGTCGTAAACGCCCTGCTGCGCGTAGATGCGGCAGGCGGCGGTGCAGTCCTGGCCGGCATTGTAATAGCCGAAGGTACGCACGCCCTCCACGACGGCGTCCAGATCCGCATCGTCAAAGACGATAACCGGCGCTTTGCCCCCCAGCTCCATATGCGTACGCTTAATCGACGGCGCGGTATGGCTGATGATGTGTTCGCCGGTCGCGATGGAGCCGGTGAGCGACACCATGCGTACTTTTGGATGTCCGGTCAGCCTATCGCCTACCGACTGTCCGCGGCCGAACAGCACGTTCAGCACGCCCGCCGGGAAGATATCTTTCGCCAGCTCCGCAAGCTTAAAGGCGGTCAGCGGCGTGATTTCCGACGGTTTGATCACCACGCAGTTTCCCGCCGCAAGCGCGGGCCCGAGCTTCCAGGCCGCCATCATCAGCGGATAGTTCCAGGGCGCGATAGAAGCCACCACGCCTACCGGATCGCGACGGATCATAGAGGTGTGTCCGCTGAGGTATTCCCCGGCGGCCAGACCGTTCAGACAGCGGCTTGCCCCGGCAAAAAAGCGGAACACGTCCACTACCGCCGGGATCTCGTCATTCAGTACGCAGTGATAAGGTTTGCCGCAGTTAAGCGACTCCAGACGGGCGAACTCCTCGCCGTTTTGCTCAATAGCGTCGGCAAGCTTTAAAAGGTGCTCGGCGCGCTCTTTGGGCGTGGTTTGTCCCCAGTTGCGGAAGGCCTTGTCCGCGGCGGTCACCGCATCGTTAACCTGCTCTTCGGTGGCTTCTGCTATCTCCAGCAGCGCCTCGCCGGTCGCCGGATTATAAACCGGCAGCTTTTCGCCCAGCCCTTCCACTAACTGGCCGTTAATCAACAGTTGGCTTTGCATAGCGATACCCTTCTCAAGTTATTTCCCGCCGCCCGCGACGTCGTCTCCGCCGCGGCTCAGCCAGTACGCCCCTAAAATTGGTATGGTGGTCATCAGCATGATCAGCAGCGCCACCACGTTAGTCACCGGCACTTCCCGCGGCCTGCCCAGCTGGTTAAGCAGCCAGAGCGGCAAAGTGCGTTCATGGCCGGCGGTGAAGGTGGTAACGATGATTTCATCAAACGACAGCGCGAACGCCAGCATGCCGCCCGCCAGCAGCGCCGAACCAAGATTGGGCAGAATCACATAGCGGAAGGTTTGCCAGCCGTCCGCGCCTAAATCCATCGACGCCTCGATCAGGCTATAAGAGGTGCGTCGAAACCTTGCGATGACGTTATTAAAGACAATCACCACGCAAAAGGTGGCATGGCCGATTACGATGGTGAGAAATCCCGGCTCAATATTCAGCGACTTAAACGCGGTAAGCAGCGCGATACCGGTAATGATCCCCGGCAGCGCGATAGGTAACAGCAGCAACAAAGAGATAGCGTTTTTACCAAAGAATTCACGTCGCCAGAGCGCCGCGGCGGCCAGCGTGCCGAGGATTAAAGCAATTATAGTTGCCAGCGCGGCAATTTTAAGTGACAACGTCACGGCATCGAGGATATCGCCGCGGGACAACGCCACTTCGAACCAGCGCAGCGTCAGCCCCTGCGGGGGAAAGCTGAACGCCGCCTCCTCGGTGTTGAACGCGTAAAGCGCGATGATCGCCAGCGGAAAATGCAGGAAAATAACGCCGCCCCAGGCGGCGACTTTAAGCAGCAGCGGCGCGCGTTCAGAGTGCATCGAAAGCCCCCAGCCGTTTAACAAGCCTCAGATAAATGGCGATCAGCACAACAGGCACCAGCGTAAACGCCGCCGCCATCGGCATATTGCCGATCGCTCCCTGCAGGGAATAAACCATGTTGCCGATAAAATATCCCGGCGGCCCCACCAGCTGCGGAACGATAAAATCGCCGAGCGTTAAGGAAAAGGTGAATATCGATCCGGCGGCCACGCCCGGGATCGCAAGGGGTAAAACAACGTGGCGGAAGGTTTGCGACGGGCGCGCACCCAAATCCGCGGAAGCCTGAAGCAGCGACGGCGGCAAACGTTCAAGGGCGGCCTGAATCGGCAGAATCATAAACGGCAGCCAGATATAGAGAAACACCAGAAACCGCCCGAGACCGGAGGTGGAAAGCGTGTTTCCGCCGACCGCCGGCACGGTGAGGATAGCGCCAAGGACGCCTTCCAGCCCGAGATGCTGCAGGAACCACTGCGCCACCCCGTCCCGCGCCAGCAGCAACGTCCAGGCATAAGCCTTGACGATATAGCTCGCCCACATCGGCAGCATTACCGCGATATAAAAGAACGCCTTGAGTTTGCCGCGGGTATAGCGCGCCATAAAGTAGGCCATCGGAAAGGCCAACACCGCGCTTGCCAGCGTAACGACGATCGCCATGGTGAGCGTACGCAAAATGATGTCGTAGTTAGCCGGCTGGAAAAGCGCCGCCAGGTTAGCCAGCGTCAGGTCCGGCGTCACCGACATGGTGAAGTCATCGAAGGTGTAGAACCCCTGCCAGAGCAGCGTCAGCAGGGAACCGAAGTAGATGATGCCGAACCACAGCAGGGGCGGCAACAGCAGTAGCGCCAGCCAGAACGTGGGGCGCTGCCAA
Source organism: Enterobacter sp. R1(2018) (assembly GCF_003628475.1). Taxonomy (GTDB): domain Bacteria; phylum Pseudomonadota; class Gammaproteobacteria; order Enterobacterales; family Enterobacteriaceae; genus Dryocola. The sequence goes on from NZ_RCAA01000036.1 coordinate 26,729, forward strand.
AGGAAGGTGGTGATACGGCGCATAAACCGCCGTTCATTGCGGGCCGCGGGAAGGCTCATATCCATCTCATCCTTCTCCGTGTAGCGGCACCATCGCCGCGCGCGGCCAGGCCGCGGTCACCTGCTGCCCAATCTGATAGCGCTCTTCGCTGACCAGCCGCTGGGGGTTGGCCTCGCTGACCAGCAGCTTTTCGCCGCCGTTAAGGCGCAGCTCCAGACGCGTCGCCGCTCCCTGATAATGGATTTCCTGAATGATCCCGGCCGCCTGAACTTCGCCTTCCCGATCGATAACGATATGCTCCGGCCGCAGCGAAAACAGCCGCTCCTCGCCGCAAATCCTGTGCGCCAGTTCAGGGGCAATCACGTTAGAGGTCCCCACAAAACTGGCGACAAAAGCCGTGCGCGGCTGCATATAGAGCTGGCGCGGCGTATCAACCTGTTCAATACGTCCGTTGTTGAATACCGCTACGCGGTCGGACATCGACAGGGCTTCGCTCTGATCGTGGGTGACGAAGATAAAGGTGATGCCCAGCTCGCGCTGAAGTTTTTTCAGCTCGCCCTGCATTTGCTCGCGAAGCTTCAGGTCGAGCGCGCCGAGGGGCTCATCCAGCAGCAAAACGCGCGGACGATTTACCAGCGCGCGCGCCAGAGCCACGCGCTGGCGCTGCCCGCCTGATAGCTGCGACGGCTTGCGGGCATGAACGAATCCCAGCGCGACCTGCTCAAGCGCCGCCTGGGCCGCCGCCTGGCGGGTTTTCTTATCAACGCCCTTCACCATCAGGCCGTAGGCGACGTTTTCCAGTACCGTCATATGCGGGAACAGGGCGTAGTCCTGAAAAACCGTGTTGACATCGCGCTGATACGGCGGCACGTCCTGTGCCTGCCGACCGAAGATAGAAAGGGTGCCGCTGGAGACCTGCTCGAATCCGGCGATCATCCGCAGGCAGGTCGTTTTGCCCGAGCCGGACGGCCCGAGCAGCGAGAAGAACTCTCCGTCGGCGATATCGATGGTCACGCCATCCACAGCGCGCACGTCGCCATACACTCGCGAAACGTTATCAAACTGAACGGCGTAAGACATAGCGGCCTCCGGGCTTAACGACCGCCCATAATGGCGATGTAGTCCTGCGTCCAGCGGCTGTAGGGCACAAATTTGCCGCCTTCCGCAATCGGCGTTTTCCAGAACACGATCTTGTCGAAGTAGCTGTAGCCGTTGGTTTCACAGCCTTTGTCGCCCAGCAGCGTGCTGGCTTTACAGCCTTGCGCCACGGCGGGCAGCGAGCCGAACCACGCCGCCACGTCCCCCTGGACTTTTGGCTTAAGCGACCAGCTCATCCATTTGTACGCGCAGTTCATATGCTTCGCGTCGGCGTGCAGCATGGTGGTATCCGCCCAGCCCGTTACGCCTTCTTTCGGGAAAACGGTGGCGATGGGCTGGCCTTCGCCTTTTAAGGCGTTCGCCTGATAGGGCCAGGCGCTGGAGGCCACGACGCCCTCGTTTTTAAAGTCGCTCATCTGCACCGTGGTGTCGTGCCAGTAGCGGTGAATCAGGGCGTGCTGGTCGCGCAGCACTTTCAGTACGGCCTGGTACTGCTCTTCGGTGAGCTGATACGGGTCGTCGATCCCCAGCTGCGGCTGCGTGGCTTTGACGTAAAGCGCGGCGTCGGCGATATAAATCGGGCCGTCGTAGGCCTGCACGCGGCCCTGGTTAGTTTTGCCGTCTGGCAGATTTTGTTTCACAAATACCACGCCCCAGCTGTCAGGCGGCGTCGGGAAAGTTTTGGTGTTGTACATCAGCAGGTTTGGCCCCCACTGATAAGGCGTGCCATAGACCTTGCCATCAACGTTAAACCAGGAGCCTTTCTGCAGCCGGGGATCGACATCCTTCCAGTTCGGGATAAGCGCCGTGTTAATCGGCTGGACGCGTTTGCCCATAATCAGGCGCAGCGACGCGTCGCCCGACGCCGTCACCAGATCGTAACCGCCCTTCGCCATCAGGCTGACCATTTCGTCTGAGGTGGCCGCCGTTTTGACATTCACCTTACAGCCGGTCTCCTTTTCAAAACCGGTTACCCAGTCGTACTGCTTATCGGTATCGCCCCGCTCGATATAGCCCGGCCAGGCGATGATATCCAGCTGCCCTTCACCGTCGCCAATTTGCGTGGGAAGCCCCGCCGCCTGCGCTGAAAGCACGGTCAAACAGAGGGAGGAAAAGGTCCACAGAACCCGTTTTGTACGCATTTCGTGTACTCCTGTCTGAAAGATAAAGGCGGCACGCTGCTGAAAGTGCCGAAATCGCGAAAAAATCCCCGTAGAAAAACAATAGTCTGCGCCAATATGGCAAGCATGGCGGCAGCGGTAAATTTCATCAGGTTGTGATAGACCACGCAGTAAAACTGGCCGCACCGCTTCGCGGATTTAGCCAGCCGGCGGTAGCATAGGGGGATATTTTCCAAGTGTAGACAGCGGACTGCCGCGCCGCTTCGCCAGCGGCCGGTTTTTAGTAAATATCGAAATTTCATATGGATGGAGAAAGAGCATGCGGGTAGCTCATATCGCTTTATGGACCAACAATCTTGAACGGGCCGCCTCTTTCTGGCGCGAGCATTTTAATGCCACGGTGGGCGCCGCTTACCACTCTAAGCGACGTGAAGGCTTTATCTCGCATTTCGTAAGCCTGGAAAAAGGCCCGGCACTGGAGTTAATGACGCTGCCGGGTCTGGAAGATAAACCGCCTTGCGAAGACAACCGCACCGGCTGGGCGCATATCGCCATAAGCCTCGGCTCCGTCGAGGCCGTGGACAAGCTGGCCGCGGCACTCGAACCGCTGGGCGCGCTGGTGCATGCCGCGCGCTGGACCGGCGACGGCTTTTATGAAGCGGTAATCGCCGACCCGGACGGCAACCTGATTGAGATCACATCCTGATGTTCTACGCTTAAGGCTAACTTTTTTATTATTTCGGAGGCCACATGACCATCTCTTCTCGCAACCAGCTCACGGGCAAAGTCAGCCAGGTTACCGACGGCGCGGTAAATGACGAAGTAGAAATCACCCTTAATGGCGGAGGCAAGCTGATAGCCGTCGTCACGCGCAGCAGCGTGGATGCGCTGGGTTTGCAGCCCGGCAAAGAGGTGATTGCTTTGATTAAAGCGCCCTGGGTGACGCTCGCCACCGAGGACTGCGGCTATCAGTTTTCCGCGCGCAATCAGTTTTCCGGCACGGTGCTTTCCCTGCTCAGGGGCGCGGTAAACACCACGGTAAATGTCTCCATTGACGGAGGGGGAGAAATCACTTCGGTGATCACTAACGAAGCCGCCGATGAAATGGCGCTGAAGAACGGCTGCCGCTTAATCGCGTTGATTAAGGCTTCGTCCGTTCTGCTGGCGGTGAAGAAATAAGTTTCACCCTTGCTTATCCTGACCGGTTGCCTGCGCAAAGGGTCAGGGAAAGGCGCGCCGCAAATGTTAAGGGTTAAAAACGGGCTTTAGCGCAAAGGCTGGGTTTAGCCGCCCTTAAAGAATGCGCATACTTTCCAGATCGGCAATCAGTCCCGGCCCCGTTGGCCGCCATGCCAGGCGCTGTTGCGTCAGCGCGCTTGAGGCGGACATGTCATGACCTATAAAGATATTCATCCAGCCAAAGTGGGCGGGCGCATCTTCCGCATCAATCTGCTTCACCGGAATATTCAGTATGCGACCGATGGTTTCGGCAATTGTGCGCATCGGAATGCCCTCTTCCGCCACCGCGTGATAGCGGCTGCCGGCGATATTCTTCTCCAGCGCCAGCACGTAGAGCTTTGCCGCATCGCTCAGATGTACCGCCGACCAGCGATTTTGGCCGTCGCCGACGTACGCCGACACGCCTTTTTCGCGAGCCAGCTCAATCAGCGGGCTGATTAAGCCTTGCTTCACCGGGTCATGCACCTGCGAAAGACGAATCACGGACAGGTTCACGCCACGCTGCGCGACCGCTATACCCGCCAGTTCAGACGCTTTGCGCGGGTTTGGGTGATCGGGATTGAAATAATCCTCATGGGCCAGGGCGTTGTGCCCGCTGGCGCCCATGCCTACGCCAGAAGTGATAAGCAGCGGACGCTGCGAGCCTTGCAATGCTGAACCCAGGGCTTCAATAGCCTGCGCGTCTCTTTCGCAGTTCGCCGTTAAGGTCGTAAAGTCGTGGTTGAAAGCCGTATGGATCACGCCGTCGGCCATCGCCGCCCCGCGACGCAGGCTTTCCGGATCCTCGATATTGCCGTAAAACGCCTCGACGCCTGCCGCCGCCAGCGCCTGCGCGCCCCGTTCGCTTCGGGTTAAGCCCAATACCTGGTGCCCGGAAGCCTGCAGTTCACGAATAACGGCCGTACCGATAAAACCGGTCGCGCCGGTAAGAAAAATACGCATGATAATGTCGCCTGTACGTGGATGAAGGGCTGCCTGTCGCCCGGTGTCCACCATTGTGGATTCTGCATGCGGTACGATCTATGCTGTAAAGTCGCTATTTATCGTCCAATCGTCCCGAGGTGCTATGGATCCGCTTTCCGAACTTCTGTCTTTGCTTAAGCCCGAGAGCTATGCCTCAGGCGGCGTCGCCCTGCGGCGAGAGATGGCCATTCAATGGCCCCGGCATGACGGCGTCAAATGCTATGCCGTGGTTTCCGGCCAGTGCTGGCTCTCCGTGGAAGGCGAACAGGAGGCTATTCTGCTCAGCGCCGGGGACTGCTATCTGCTGCCGCCCGGCCCGCCTTTTTGTCTGAGCACAGATTTGGCGGCCAGCCCGGTGGATTTCGCCATACTTCGTGCAGAAGGGCGTCTGGGCAGCCTTGAGAACGGCGGCGGCGAAGACGGATGCTTTCTGGTCGGCGGACATTTTCTGCTTTCCGGCCACCTTGCGCAGATGCTGTTAGGCGCGTTGCCGCCCATCGTGCATATCCGCAAAGAGAGTGATATAGCCGCCATGCGCTGGTCGCTTGAGCGCATGGCCGACGAGGTGCGTCACCCGCAGCCTGGCGGCGTGCTGATCGTCCAGCAGCTGGCGTACATGATGCTGATTCAGGCGCTGCGGCTGCATCTGAACAACGCCGCCAGCCTCGGCGTTGGCTGGCTGTTCGCCCTTGCCGATAAAAAAATGAGCGCCGCCATCGCCTGTATGCACGATGATCCCGGCCATAACTGGACGCTGCAGACGCTCGCCTCGCGGGTGGGAATATCCCGATCGGTGTTCGCCAGGCGCTTTAAGGAGACGGTGGGTATGTCGCCTATCGACTACCTGACGCAGTGGCGCATGCAGCTGGCCTGCGAGCGGCTCAAAAATTCCGACGAGGCCATCCAGCGCATCGCTTTGTCGCTGGGCTATGAGTCCGAGAGCGCGTTTGGCAAGGCGTTTAAACGCGTTATCGGCCACTCGCCGGGACGGCACCGATAAAGGGTATGGCGTTCGCCTGGCCGCCATCGGCGAAAAAGCCGGCGCGCGGGGTGATAAATCATCCTTGTTCTTTAATCTGCTGCTGAATTAAACGTGACAACGTCACTACCGCCTGCTGCTCCCTTTCGCCCCACGCCCATGAAACGTTCAGGCGAAAGCAGTTATCCCAGGCGCGGCCGGTGGTGAACATTTTTCCCGGCGCGATGCTGATTTTATGCGCGATGGCCCGTTCGTTAAGCAGGCTGGCATCCATAAAGTCCGGCAGCTCAATCCATAAAAAGTAGCCGCTTTCGCTGTGATGAATCTTCACCTCGGCGGGCAAAAGCGTATGCAGCGCCTGCCACGCCTTCTGTTTGCGCTCGGCCAGCGTTCGCCGCAGGCGTCGCAGATGGGTGTCGTAACGCCTGGTCGCCAGATAATCGACCAGCGCCAGCTGCATAGGCGAACTGGTGGACAGCGTACTCATTAACTGCAGCTGCTGAATGCGCCGCGCGTGTTTGCCCGCGGCTACCCAACCGATACGAAAGCCCGCAACCAGACATTTTGAAAACGACGAACAGTGCAGCGTAATGCCCTGCTCATCCCAGGCCCTGGCGGGTAAAGGACGCTCTCGGCCATAATAGAGCTCGCTGTAAACGTCATCTTCAATCAGCGTGACGTTGTGCTCGTGCAGCAGCGAAACAAGCTGACGTTTTTTCTCCGGCGAAAGCGTTACGCCCAGCGGATTCTGGCTGTTGGTCATCAGCCAGCAGGCCTTCACGGGATAGTCGTTCAGCGCCTGTTTCAGGGCCGCGAGATCGATGCCGTTTTGCGCATCGGTCGCTACCGAAAGCGCCTTAAGACGCAGCCGTTCAAGCGCCTGCAGCGCGCCGTAAAAACAGGGGTTTTCAACTATTACCCAGTCGCCGGGTTCGGTCACGGCCTGCAGGCTGAGGTTTAAGGCCTCAAGCGCGCCCGCGGTAATAACAATCTCATCGGGCGAAACCTGCATCCCCTGCTGCGCGTAGCGGCGTGCGATGGCATGGCGTAAGGCTTCGTTGCCCGGAGGCAGGTTTTCAATCACGCTCATGGCGGTAGCCGTTTTGCTGACCGTTGCCAAAGAGCGATTTAACTGCTGAAGCGGGAACAGGCGCGGGTCGGGAAACGCGGAGCCAAACGGCACGACGGACGCGTCACAGCTCGCCTGCAGCACGTCAAAAATATAGGTATTGATATCCACGGCCTCGTCGCGCATGACTTTTGCCGACGCGGGCGTGCTGCGGGTAACAGGACGCGGCGCGACGTAATAGCCGGACTGCGGACGAGCCACGATCGCGCCCTGGCTTTCCAGCACCTGATACGCGTGGCCGACGGTCATAAAGCTCATGCCGCTGTGCGCTACCTGCTCGCGCAGCGACGGCAGACGATCTCCGGGTAACCAAACCCCCAGAGCTATCTGGTCTATAATTTGTTGCGCCAGACGCTGGTACTTTTTCATTTTAGCTCATGTCCCTTAACTATATCAGCGCGTTCAAAATACGCTTTTTTCGCTAACTGTTATAGCCAAATAAGCCTTTTCTGTTTCTGACCCTGCCAGAGGTGAAGGACTACCATAGCCTGGTCTTTTGTGCCGTGAGGTTATGTATGTTTGGTTTAGATGCTTTTCACCTGGCGAGGCTCCAGTTCGCGTTTACTGTCTCCTTCCACATTCTTTTTCCGGCCATCACCATCGGTCTTGCCAGCTATCTGGCGGTACTTGAAGGGCTGTGGCTAAAATCAAAAAATCCGGTTTACCGCTCGCTCTACCATTTCTGGGTGAAGATCTTTGCCGTTAACTTTGGCATGGGGGTGGTTTCAGGCCTGGTGATGGCCTACCAGTTTGGCACCAACTGGAGCGGCTTTTCGCAGTTCGCCGGCAGCATTACCGGCCCGCTTCTTACCTATGAAGTGCTGACCGCATTCTTCCTTGAAGCAGGTTTCCTTGGCGTAATGCTGTTTGGCTGGAATCGCGTGGGTCCCGGTCTGCATTTCTTCGCCACCTGCATGGTGGCGCTGGGCACCCTGATGTCCACGTTTTGGATCCTCGCATCCAATAGCTGGATGCATACGCCCCAGGGCTTCGAAATCGTCAACGGGCAGGTGGTGCCGGTTGACTGGTTTGCGGTGATCTTTAACCCGTCGTTCCCGTATCGCCTGCTGCATATGTCCATTGCAGCGTTTCTTAGCAGCGCCTTTTTTGTCGGCGCTTCTGCGGCCTGGCATCTGTTAAAAGGCGATAAATCGCCCGCGGTGAAAACGATGTTTTCCATGGCGTTGTGGATGGCGGTAATTGTCACCCCTGTGCAGGCGATCGTCGGCGACATGCATGGCCTGAATACCCTTGAGCACCAGCCAGCGAAAATTGCCGCTATCGAAGGCCACTGGGAGAATGTGCCGGGTGAGCCGACGCCGCTGCTGTTGTTCGGCTTGCCGGATATGGAGCAGGAGCGAACAAAATTCGGCCTGGAAATCCCGGCGCTGGGTAGCCTTATTCTCACCCACAGCCTTAACAAGCAGGTCCCGGCGTTAAAAGAGTTTCCGAAAGAAAACCGTCCTAACTCTACCATCGTGTTCTGGTCGTTTCGCATTATGGTCGGCCTTGGCCTGCTGATGCTGTTGCTTGGGGTGTTAAGCCTGTGGCTGCGCTACCGTCGTCGCCTGTATGAAAGCCGCCCTTTTTTGTATTTCGCTTTATGGATGGGGCCGGCTGGCCTGATAGCGATTCTCGCGGGTTGGGTTACGACGGAAGTGGGACGTCAACCCTGGGTGGTTTATGGCCTGCTGCGCACCAAAGACGCGGTTTCCGCGCACGGGGATTTGCAGATGTCCATCAGCCTGCTGATGTTCTTCGTGATGTATATGTCGGTGTTTGGCGTGGGCTATAGCTATCTGGTGAGATTAATTAAAAAAGGCCCGCAGCCCTTCGATGATACCTCTCCTCCTACTGACGGCACCCCGGCTCGCCCGCTTTCTGCGGCACCTGAATCCCTTGAGGAGAAACGCTAATGGGCATCGATCTTTCCGTGATCTGGTTTGTGATCATCGTCTTTTCCACGCTGATGTATATCGTGATGGACGGTTTTGATCTGGGCATCGGCATCCTGTTTCCGTTTATTCGTGATAACGCCGACCGTGACGTGATGGTTAACAGCGTCGCGCCCGTCTGGGACGGCAACGAAACCTGGCTGGTGCTCGGCGGGGCCGGGCTATTTGGCGCCTTCCCGCTGGCGTACGCGGTGATTGTGGACGCGCTGACCATCCCGCTGACCCTGATGCTGATTGGCCTGATTTTCCGCGGGGTGGCCTTTGAGTTTCGCTTTAAAGCCACGCCGGCGCATCGCCCGTTCTGGGATAAGGCCTTCCTGAGCGGATCTATCCTTGCGACTTTCTGTCAGGGCATAGTGGTCGGCGCGGTGATCTCCGGATTCCCGGTTGAAGGCCGTACCTTTGCGGGAACCCAGCTTGACTGGCTCACCGCTTTTAATCTGTTTTGCGGCGTCGGGCTGGTGGTGGCCTATGCCCTGCTGGGCGCCAGCTGGCTGGTGATGAAAAGCGAAGATCCGCTGCTGGATAAGATGCGCAAGCTGTTAAAGCCGCTGCTGCTAGCGCTGCTGGCCATCATGGCCGTCATCAGTATCTGGACGCCGCTCACCCATCCGCAGATTGCCGCCCGCTGGTTCAGCCTGCCGAATCTATTCTGGCTGTTGCCGGTGCCTGCGCTGGTGGTCCTGTTCAGCTTCTGGTTATGGAAAAGTTCAAACGCCGCAAACAGCCTGCACAGCACGCCGTTTGTGCTGACGCTGGCGCTGATTTTTCTTGGGTTTAGCGGTTTGGGCATCAGCATCTGGCCGTATATTATTCCGCCGGCAGTTACGCTGTGGCAGGCAGCGGCCCCGCCGCAGAGCCAGGGCTTTATGCTGATCGGCGCCCTGTTTATTATTCCGGTTATTCTCATCTACACCTTCTGGAGCTATTACGTGTTCCGCGGAAAAGTGCAGCACGGCGAGGGCTATCACTGATGAAAATGAAGCAGTTCAGTAAGCGCCTGCTGTGGCTGCTGGCGATCTGGAGCGGCAGCGTACTGGCGCTGGCCGTGGTCAGCATGGGATTCAAACTGCTGATGAGCGCGGCCGGGTTTAAATCCTGAACGCGTGGCGCAATGGTTTGCATCGCCTTACGGCTATGAATATTATCGGCATGCCGCCTCACTTATTCACTATGGAACAATAAAATGACCTATGCCTGGCTGACGATCGCTATCGTTGCGGAAGTAATTGCCACCACCGCGCTAAAGCTTTCAGAGGGGTTTAGCCGCCTGTGGCCAAGCGTTGCAACCGTGCTGTTCTACGCCGTGGCGTTTTACTGCCTGTCGCTGACGATGCGCACCATTCCGACCGGCGTGATTTACGCTATCTGGTCAGGCGCAGGCATCGTGCTGATTGGGACGGTAGGATGGCTGTTTCTTGGTCAGAAGCTGGACTGGCCGGCGCTGGCGGG
>NZ_RCAA01000036.1:36716-37011 GCF_003628475.1 Enterobacter sp. R1(2018)
GAAAGCTGCCGCCAGTAGCGAGCGGCAGCGACGAAATATTCCGCCGTAAACTTACTTCTCGCCGAAGTGAATCACCGTACGAATTGATTTCCCTTCGTGCATCAAATCAAACGCTTCGTTGATTTGCTCCAGCGGCAGACGGTGCGTGATAAAAGGATCGAGATTGATTTTACCCGCCATCGCGTCTTCTACCATGCCCGGCAGCTGGGTGCGCCCTTTCACGCCGCCAAACGCAGAACCACGCCATACGCGGCCGGTTACCAGCTGGAACGGACGGGTTTTTATTTCCTGACCC
>NZ_RCAA01000036.1:37021-39876 GCF_003628475.1 Enterobacter sp. R1(2018)
CCGATAATAACGCTCTCGCCCCAGCCTTTATGGCAGCATTCCAGCGCGGAACGCATAACGTTTACGTTACCAATGCATTCAAAGCTAAAGTCCACGCCGCCGTCCGTTAATTCAACGATAACGTCCTGAATCGGTCTGTCGTAGTCCTTTGGATTGATGCAGTCCGTAGCGCCCATTTCGCTGGCAAGCCTGAATTTTTCCGGGTTGGTGTCGATGGCCAGAATGCGCCCTGCCTTCGCCTGCACCGCGCCCTGAATTACCGCAAGGCCGATACCGCCCAGGCCGAACACGGCAACGGTGTCGCCTTCTTTCACTTTTGCGGTATTGTGCACGGCGCCGATGCCGGTGGTAACGCCGCAGCCCAGCAGACAAACTTTATCCAGCGGCGCCTGCGGATTCACTTTCGCCAGCGAGATTTCCGCCACGACGGTGTATTCACTGAAGGTGCTGGTGCCCATATAGTGATAAATCGGCTCGCCGTTATAGGAAAAACGCGTGGTGCCGTCCGGCATCAACCCTTTACCCTGGGTGGCGCGAACGGCCTGGCAGAGGTTGGTTTTGCCTGATTTACAGAACTTACACTCGCCGCATTCCGCGGTGTACAGCGGAATAACGTGATCGCCTGGCTTCAGGCTGGTGACGCCCTCGCCCACTTCAACCACGATCCCGCCGCCCTCATGGCCCAGCACCGCCGGGAACACGCCTTCCGGATCGTCGCCGGATAAGGTAAAGGCGTCGGTGTGGCAAACGCCGGTGTGGGTGATTTTAACCAGCACTTCGCCTTTTTGCGGCGGCGCGACGTCAATTTCTACGATTTCCAGCGGCTTGCCCGGTCCGAATGCTACTGCAGCACGTGATTTCATTTTCTTCTTCCGTTATCAGGTGGGAATGAGTGTTATTTTAGATAAGAGCGAATTAATTTTCCGACTTCCGCCATGCGCCGCGCGCGCTGTTCCTCGGAGGTATCGCCCGTGACCAGCTCGTCTTTCAGGTGGATTTCCATCATTTCGCCCATCAGGCCATTGGCAGCCCCACGCACGGCGGCGATTTGTTGCAGGATGGCGATACAGGGATCGCCGTTTTCTAAAGCGCGCTCCAGCGCCTCCGTCTGGCCGCGGATACGTCTTACCCGCGTCAGGATGCGTTTTTTATCTTCAGGTGAATGTGGCATAGCGCCCCCTTTATACTATAGGGGGGTATGCTATCTGATATTTAGCGCTTTGATAAGCCTCATTTCAAATACAAAGGCTCAGGAGTTTTGCTCGGCCACCAGAATCGCCATGGTATCGGCTTCCAGCGCCTTAAACAGGTGCTCCCGATCCGCCGGATAGCAGATGTAATCGCCGGTATTCAGCTCCTGTGCGTCTTCTGTCGTGCCAACCAACGCTCTGCCCTGGGTGATAATGATATGCTCCACGGAACCGGCCGGATGCGGCAGCGAACGGCGTTCTTCGCCAGGCTGGGTCATCAGCAGATAGACATCGCGTCTGGCCCCTGGCGGACAGGTCGCGAGCAAAATCGCCTGGTAGTCCGCACGTTCGGAAGCCACCTTTGTCCCCTCTCCTTTACGAATCACCTGGGTCGTATTTCCCTGCGGCTCCAGCAATTTCGCAAAGGGAATATTCAGCGCGACGCACAGCGCCCACAGCGTTTCCAGACTAGGATTTCCGTTACCTGCCTCAAGCTGTGAAAGCGTGGATTTAGCGATGCTGGCGCGCCTAGCCACCTCCGCCAGAGAAAGGTTGGCGCGTTCGCGCTCTCTGACCAGGCTTTTGGCAATGAGGCTGATGGGCTGTGTCATGGATCTCCCCTGTAGTATGCATCGTTCGTTATAATGAACGTTTCGTTCGACTTGATAGAAAAGCTGGTTTTGTTCATTATAAAGTACAAAATGTTCGTTATGAGAGATTTTTATGTCTGACCTGCGTTTTTCAGCGGTGCCCGCAGAAACCAAAAAGGCCATTTTCCTGATCTGTCTTGCCGTAGGCTTCGTCGGAGTCTCCTATGGCTCGCTGGCGGTGGCGTATGGTTTTCCCCTTTGGCTGCCCGTGGTGTCTTCGATTGTGGTTTTAGCGGGCGCCTCGGAATTTATGTTTATCGCCATTATAGCCAGCGGCGGAAGCCCCTTTGCCGCCGCGCTTGCCGGGCTGCTGGTTAATGCGCGACATTTCCCTTTCGGCGTGGCGGTTCGGGAGTTTGTCGGCTCGCGTATGGCAGCTTACGTCGGCTGCCACATCATGAATGATGAAAGTGTCGTATTCGGTTTATCCCAGTCAACGCCGCAGGCGCGCAAGGCGGCCTACTGGCTGTGCGGTATCGGCGTCGCGCTCTTCTGGCCGCTGGGTACGCTGACCGGCAGCCTGGTCGGCAAACTGCTGCCCGCCCCGGAGACCATCGGCCTGGACGCGGTATTTCCAACCATTCTGCTGGCGCTGGTGATTCCCGCCTTTAAAAATCGCACGACGCTACTGCGTTCATTGACGGGCGCCGCCGTCTCCCTGCTTGCCGTGCCCTTTACCCCGGTCGGCATGCCGATTTTATTGTCGATGCTGGGTATCCTTGCGAGGAAAAAATAATGACCGAAACCATGAAGATTATTGCCGGTCTGGCGCTGTTGTCGTTGGGAACCTATTTAATGCGTCTGGCCGGCGCGAAGCTCGGCAACCGGCTGGTGCTTTCTGAATCCTCAAAGCTGACCCTTGCCGATGCGGCAACCGTTTTGCTTTTCTCCGTCGCCATCGCGACCACCTTTTATGAAAACGAGCATTTTGCGGGGATCGCGCGCGTGGCGGGCGTCGCCGTCGCCGTCCTGCTGGCCTGGCGCAAGGTGCCGCTGATTATCGTGATTTTTGTGG
>NZ_RCAA01000036.1:39961-47006 GCF_003628475.1 Enterobacter sp. R1(2018)
AGCGGGAGCCGTACTTATGACAAACGATCTTTTTTCCCCGGCAGCATGCGCAGCAGGGTGTTGTCTTTCCAGATGTAATGATGGAACAGCGCGGCAAAGGCATGAATGCCGATAACAAAATAGCCGGTGTTGGCGATAAACTCGTGGATTTCTTTGACGGTAAACTGCCGGTCCTCATCTAATTCCGGGGCATGCGGCATGGGAATGCCCAGCACCGACCAGTCGTGGCCTTTGAAATAGACGGTAAGAAAACCGAATATCGGCAGTACGATAAACATCAGGTAGATGATGGTATGCACCAGGTGTGAAAGGCCGGTAATCGCCGGGTGGGGCTTCGGCGTGATGGCCGGCGCGCGATATTTAATCCGCACCAGCAGGCGCACGACCATCAGCACCAGAACGCTCAGTCCGCAGGTAACATGGATGGCGTTAATGGTTGGCCGGTAGCTGCGCGGGAAAAATCCCTTCAGCTCCATGGCGCAATAGGCCCCGACGATTAAAAGAAAAACCAGCCAGTGAAGCGTTATCTGTAACGAAGTGTATTTGCTACGCATTAGAGGATCTGCCCTGTGACAATGATGGCACCAGGATAACGGCAAACCTCTAAAAAATCATTCACATCTGCAGAAATTCCCTCATATTTCGCCCCCGGGGCCCGGTTTGCGACTCCCTTGTTTATGAACTATCACTAGTGGTGATTACGGATTTTGCTCCTTCCAACGGTAAAGAATGGGGTATCAGTCATGAAAAAAATCGGCATTAATGGCTTTGGTCGCATTGGACGTCTGGTGTTGCGCCGCGTTCTGGAAACGCAAAGCGAGGTGGAGATCGTCGCGATAAACGATCTTACCTCTCCGAAAGTACTGGCCTACCTGCTTAAGCATGACTCAAGCTACCGAAATTTCGACGGCACGGTGGACTACACCGACGATGCGCTGGTGGTAAATGGTAAAAAGATCGCCGTGTATGCGGAAAAGGATGCGAAGAATATCCCCTGGGGTAAGGACGGGGTCGAGATTGTGATTGAATGCACCGGCTTCTATACCTCGGAAGAGAAAGCCGGGGCGCATCTGCAAGCCGGTGCGAAGAAAGTGCTAATTTCCGCCCCTGCGGGCGATATAAAAACCATTGTTTTCAACGTTAACTGCAACACCATCACCCCCGAAGACAAAATTTTATCCGTCGCGTCATGCACCACCAACTGCCTGGCGCCGATGGCGAAAGCGCTGCACGACAGCTTCGGTATCAAGCTCGGCACCATGACCACCATTCACGCCTATACGGGTACGCAATCGCTGGTTGACGGGCCGCGCGGTAAAGATCTGCGGGCCTCACGCGCCGCCGCGCAGAATATCATTCCGCACACTACCGGCGCCGCAAAAGCTATCGGGCTGGTTATTCCTGAACTGCAGGGCAAGCTGAAAGGCCACGCGCAGCGCGTGCCAACCCTGACCGGTTCGGTCACCGAGCTGGTTTCCGTGCTTGAGAAAAAGGTGACGGTAGATGAAATTAACGCCGCGCTCAAAAAAGCGACGGAAGGCAACGAATCGTTCGGCTATACCGACGAGGAGATCGTCTCTTCGGATATTGTCGGCACCAGCTTTGGTTCGGTGTTCGACGCCACGCAAACCGAAGTGACCGAGGTGGGTGATTTACAGCTGGTGAAAACCGTTGCCTGGTACGATAACGAATACGGGTTTGTGACGCAGCTGGTGCGCGTGCTTGACGCCGTGGCAAAGGCGTAGATTTTTCTCCAACCTGACCCTCTCCCTGACAGGGAGAGGGCTTTACCGCCTGAAACCTTAGTTGATGCGCGCCCCGCTCTGCTCGTCGAACAAATGTGCCTGACGCACGTCCGGCAGCAGCTGTAGCGCGCTGCCGGGGCTGGTTTGCACCCTATCGCGAAACACCGCAATGGCTTTTTGCTTGCCGATATTCAGGGCAATTTGCGTTTCCGCGCCCGTGGGTTCTACGACGTTCACCTCTGCCGCCACGCCGCCTTGCGCAACCTGGGCGAAATGTTCCGGCCGCACGCCATACAGCACGCGCCGCCCCTGAATTTCGGCAGGAACGTTAATTAACGGCAGACGCAGCCCGTCGTCGGTTACCACTGATTCGCGATCGACCCGCCCGCTGAGCAGATTCATGGAGGGCGAACCGATAAAGCCCGCGACGAAGGCATTGCGCGGCCTGTCGTAAAGCTCAAGCGGCGTGCCCACCTGTTCGATAACGCCGTCTTTTAGCACGACGATCCTGTCGGCCATGGTCATAGCTTCAACCTGATCGTGAGTGACGTAAACCATGGTGGCGTTCAGGCGCTGGTGCAGCGCTTTAATTTCCGTTCGCATCTCGACGCGTAATTTTGCGTCAAGATTCGACAGCGGCTCATCAAACAGAAAAACGCGCGGATTGCGTAAAATGGCGCGCCCCATCGCCACTCGCTGACGCTGGCCGCCGGAAAGCTGCCCGGGTTTGCGTTTCAGCAAGGCGGATAAGCCGAGCGTTACCGCAACCTGCGCGACGCGTTCATCAATCAACGCTTTTTTCACCCCCTGCATCTTCAGCGAAAAGCCGAGGTTGTCCGCCACCGACATATGCGGATACAGCGCGTAGTTCTGGAAAACCATCGCGATATTACGCGCCTGCGGAGAGATATCGTTGATGACTTCGCCGTCGAGCGCGATGTCGCCGTCGCTGATGCTCTCCAGCCCGGCGATCATGCGCAGCAAGGTGGATTTCCCGCAGCCGGATGGCCCCACGAGCGCGACGAACTCGCCTTCGCGGATGGTTAAATCCAGCCCTTTGATAATCACATTATCTTCATAGCGCTTGTGGATATTGCTTAACGTAATGGTCGCCATTGTTTAATCCTTCAGACCGCCAGCGGTCAGGCCGTGAACCAGATAGCGCCGCACCAGCAGCGTAAACGCCACTACCGGCAGCATCACCAGCGTGCCGCTGGCGGCTATCTTGCTCCACTCCCAGCCTTCGTACTGGAGAAAATTAACGATTGCCACCGGAGCCGTAACCGCCTGGGTGCGCGTCAGGATCAGGGCATAAAAGAAGTCGTTCCACGAGAAGATGAAACAGAGGATCGCCGTGGCCGCAAGGCCCGGCGCCACAAGCGGCAGCGTGATGGTCCAAAATGTTCGCCAGACCGAACAGCCGTCAAGCCAGGCGGCCTCTTCGAGGGCCGCCGGCACCGCGGCGAAAAAGGTCTGCATCAGCCAGATAACGATCGCCAGATTAAACGTCAGGTAAACGATGGCAAGACCCACCACCGTGTCCTGTAAACCCAGCCAGCGCCACGCCAGATAAAACGGAATAGTAAAGGCGATAGGCGGCGCCATGCGGGTGACCAGAATCCACAGCGCCAGATGCTGACGGCCCGGAAACTGCCAGCGCGTTAAAACCCATGCGGCGGGCACGCCGATAACCAGCGACAGTCCGGTAGAAAGCGTGCTGACCAGCAGGCTGTTGCCAAACGAGTGCAGGAAATTGCCCTGCCACAGCGAGCGGAACGCATCGAGCGTCGGCGCAAACCACAGCGTTAAATCAAACACCTCCATCGCCGGGCGAAACGCCATGATCACCATCCACAGGAAGGGAGCCAGCACGGCGAGCAGCAGCAGCCAGGTGGCCACCTCGCGCCCGCCGCGCAGGCGAAACGGTCTGCGCCTGCGTGGCGCTACCGCGTTAATTCTCTCAAGCGTTAGCTTTTCGCTCATCGCTCCACCCCGCTTTGCCTATGATATAGCTCAACACAAACACCCCGACGAGAATGACTACCGCGATCGCGCTGCCGTAGCCCCAGTACGAGAAGTTAAATGCCTGAATGAAACCGTAATAGTTGGTCACCTCCGTGACCGACCCCGGCCCGCCGTCGGTTAATACGTAAATCAGCGGAAAAGCCTTAAAGCTGTCGATAAGCCTGAACAGCGTGCAGACCACCAGCACCGGCCTGATATAGGGCAAGACGATGTAGCGGAAAATATTGCCCGAACTTGCGCCATCAAGGCTTGCCGCCTCCAGCGGATCCCTGGGAACCATCTGCAGGGCGGCCAGCACCATTAGCATGGTAAAGGGAAACCACTGCCAGATATCCGCCGCCACGATCGCCCACAGCGCGGTAGCCGGATTGGCAATAAGCGAGGGCAGCGTAATACCCCATATTTCTAATACCTGGTGCAGCGGGCTAATATCAGGCGTATAAATTATTTTCCAGATCAGCGCCACAATAATGGGCGGCAATACCATCGGAATAAGAAATAATGTTCTGGCGGTATGCAGCCAGGCCGACGATCCGTTAAGTAATAATGCCAACCCCAGCCCAATCACTACCTGAAATAACACGCTGACCAGCGACATTTTTAATTGCGTGATAACGGAATTAATAAAACGCGGGTCCTCCAGCAGCTGGCGATAATTAATTAGCGGGTCGCTAAACTGAAATGTCGCCTGGGGATTGGTCAGGCTCAGCGGCGTCAGGCTGGTGACAATCAACGCCGCGGCCGGCAATAAAGTGATCATCGCCAGCACCACCAGTGACGGCATCAGTCCCGCCAGGTAAGCGTTACGCTGCTGGCTGCGCCAGCTAGTCTTCGCGTGCATAGTCGCTCCTTAAATCTTCGCGCCCGCGCGTTTCAGATCGGCAATGGAAGCGGTCTGCGCCTGCTGCATCGCCTGTTTGGCCGAAAGCTGGCCGGAGACAATCAGCGCAATGGCTTTGTTAAGCTGCTGATCTACCTGCGGGTAGACGTCAACCGTGCGGTACTTCATGTATCCGCCCTGGGCCGCGCGTTCCATGGCGTTCAGCGAGAGTTCGGCTAAATCCACGCCGTTGATGATCTGCTTATTCCGATAGGCCGGAGAGATGATATCGCTGCGGCGGGTTGGCGAACCGTACCCGGCCTGCACGGCGCGCTGGGTGGTTTGTTTTGACAGCGCCCACTGGATAAACGCCCAGGCGGCCTCTTTGTTTTTCGAGCCTGTCGGTATGCCCAGCGCATGTACCGCCATGCCGGGGAAGCGCCCGGCGGGGCCCTGCACCACCTGGCCGAAGCTCGCGGTCTTCAGGGTGCGGGAGGAAGCCGGATCGCCCAGCTGCGCAAGGTAGGCAAGGCTTGAATCGGAGAAGTTAACCCTTCCAAGCTTCAGCGCCTGCGTCGACTGGTCTGCGGTATAGGTCAGGCCGCCGTTTGGCCCGAACTCGCGGATCAGGCGCGCAAAGTAATCTGCGGCCGCCACCGCCTCCGGCGTATCGAGCGTCGGGAACAGGTCGTCGGGCGGGTTGCGGAACACGTTGCCGCCAAAGGCCTGTAAATAAGGGATAAACGTCCAGCCGTAGTGGTTGTCCGTTACGTAGCCGGCAACGCGCTGCTTTTTATTTACCGCCTGCAGGACCTTAACTAAATCATCGGTAGTGTCGGGGAACTTAAAGCCTGCTTCACTCACCAGATCAAAACGCGAGGAGCCCGCTAACATGCCCTCCACCACCCACGGGATACCGTACAGCTTGCCGTCACGCCCGGTTTCCGGCGCTATGCCGCCCTGCAGGAAATCATGCACGTCCCAGTCGGCGCTGGTCAGGTTAGGGTTGGCGATAAACTCATCGAGCGGCGTTAACCACCCGGAGTTAATCCAGCGGCTGCTGTAGATAAAGGTGACGTTAACCACATCATAGGCGGTTCCCTTAGTGGAAAGCTCCAGATCCGCACGCTGGTTGTAAACCGGGAAAGCAGGCGTATCAAGGTTTACTTTTGCGCCGGTCAGCGCCTCAAATTCCGGCAGCCACTGGCGTAATAACGTGGGATAAGCGGTGCTAAACGTCGAGACATTCAGCGTCACGCCATCATATTTTTTTGCGCCGTTTGCCCCGCGGGCAAAGGCTGGCACCATAGCGTACACCCCAAAGGCCGCCATCGCCTTTAACAGATCTCGACGTTGCATCATCATGTTCCTTTTTATAGTGGGTAATCAGGCAACGGCACTGACGGGAGACGGCTGCTCAGGGCGGGCAATGGTGCGGCTGCGGCTGCCATCAACGGCAACGGCGGCGTCGCCTTCAATGGTTACGCGGCGCACCAGGCGCGGCTGCGTACCGTAGTCATTGACTGCGTAATGCTGCGTCGAACGGTTGTCCCAGATCACCACGTCGTCCTGCTGCCAGCGCCAGCGCACGGTGTTTTCCAGCTGGATGACGCGGTTTTGCAGCAGTTCGAACAGACGAGCGGATTCGCGGCTGCTAAAGCCGGAAAGGCGCTTGAAGAAATGGCCCAGCAGTAAGGCTTTTTCACCGCTCACGGGATGGACATGCACCACCGGATGCTCGGCTTCGTACACGGCAGAAACGAACACTTTGCGATGGTGATCCAGACGCTGCTGTTCGGCGACCACCCGCTCGGCGCCGTAGTCATAATCATTGCTGTGAACCGCGCGCAGGCTTTCCGCAAAGCGTTTTAACTCTTCCGGCAGGTTTTCATAGGCGGTAACGGTGTTGGCCCATACGGTATCGCCGCCGTAAGCCGGGATCTGTACGCCGCGCAGGATAGAAATTTTCGGGAAGGCTTCAACAAAGGTGACGTCGGTATGCCAGGAGTCCGCGCGGCCGCCGCCTTTTGACGCGTCCAGCTCAAAAAGTTTGGTGCCGGCCGGCGCCGGTACGGTAGGGTGAGCCACGACTTTGCCAAAGCGCGCGCCGAATGCCTGATGGCTTTCATCCGTTAATTGCGTCTGATTGCGGAAAAAAAGAACTTTATATTTAACCAACGCCGCTTCTATTTGCGAAAATATTTGCGTATCGATATCCGGCGTTATTTTAACATCTACAATTTCGGCGCCGATATTCCCGGCAACGCGGCGAATGATCAGGTCAGGAAATTCACTGTCAGGCTGAGAAGTATTAATCGACATCACGGCGTACCCTTAATTGTTAAGTGAAACCGCAGTATAGAAACAGCATGTTAACAATTAAAAGAATCGATATTTATATGAATAGATTTTTTGCCTGGCAAAGCTAAGTTAATTTTTCGCTAACGGCGGGCGG
>NZ_RCAA01000036.1:47064-48345 GCF_003628475.1 Enterobacter sp. R1(2018)
AAAGCTAATACGCACTACGTCGTCCGGGCTGGTTGGCTCTTTATCGCGCGAGCCAGGCTGCTTGACGCTGACAAATAGCGTCTGACCATCTGCGGAAAGCGCCAGGCTGTTAGGATGCGTCGGGGTATCGATGGTGTTGAGTACCCGGTAGTTCTTCGCATCAATCACGCTGACCTTACCCGTTTCGCGGTGGGTGACGTACACCTCGTTACGCTGAGCGTTATACAGCACGGCCAGCGAGACCGGCAGCTCGATTTTCTTCAGCACTTTGCCGTTGCGGGTATCCACCACCAGCAGCTGAGGCGATTTAGAGTCGGTGATGAACGCGCGATGATTCTCGGTATCCAGACTCAGGTTGAGGTAGAAATGCTCGCCCTCTTCCAGTTTGGTGCGGGAGATAACTTTGTTCGTCGCGGTATCGATGGTGATGAACTCATTATCGCCGTTGGTCATATAAACGCGGGAGGCTTTCGCGTCGATAGCCAGGCCGGTGGCCATTTTACCCAGCCCTTCAATGGTGGTGCGCAGCGTCAGGTTATCGCCGTCCACAACCCACAGCACGCTTGATGGACCCAGACCGCCTACGTAAAGGGTATTGGTCGTTTCATCGACAACCAGTTCACGGGGCGCGAAAGGACGCACCTCTTTTGTACGCTGACGCTCGTCGAGGACC
This sequence comes from Enterobacter sp. R1(2018), assembly GCF_003628475.1. GTDB lineage: Bacteria > Pseudomonadota > Gammaproteobacteria > Enterobacterales > Enterobacteriaceae > Dryocola. Next base: position 47,738 of record NZ_RCAA01000036.1, read on the forward strand.
AGGGATTTCTTCACGTTACCCGTTTTCACATCAACGGCGGTCACCGCGCTGTTGGTGGTATTGCCGAGGAACAGCGTGCCCGTGGTGCGGTTCACGGCCATGCCGAACGGCTTCATGTTGTTGTGAATGGCCTGGGTGATTTCAAGCGTAGCCGGATCCAGACGGTAGACCACCCCACCCTTGTCCAGCTTACGGCTCTGGGAAGTCGCCACGTACAGCGCCGAAGGCTCGCCGGTAATGGCCATCTCGTAAGCGCCTTTGCCTACCGGTTTACGATCGAGGGTGAAGCCGGTGTCGGCGAATAATGAAGCTGAGAACAGGAAGGTCGAGAGCGCAAGAACAGGCAAAGCGCGACGTTTAGCCTGGGCTGCAAATTCCGTTGAAGAAAACATATATCTCCTTGTTGAAGAGGGTAAACACTCAGGTGGTAATGATTATCATTATCCGGAGTGAAAAGTAAATAATTATCATTAACAAATTAACAAAATCATAATTATTTGATGAATATGGAAAAATAGTTTTTAGTCGTAAAGATTGTGTGCCAAATGTGGGGAAATTATGAAGATTGCCGCCCGAGGTTGTAATGATAACAATTATCATTACTATCC
>NZ_RCAA01000036.1:48355-50834 GCF_003628475.1 Enterobacter sp. R1(2018)
AATTTGTTTCACAATATGGAAATACCAGGCATGAATGTAAAAAACAATTACAGAAAGAGTCAGCTGGCGATGCTGCTGGCGGGGCTGTGCAGCGGCGGGGTTTGGGCGGCGGAAGAACCTTTGCTGGACAGCGGCGATACCATGGTGGTGCAGGCTACCGCTGAACAGGAATTAAAACAGCAGCCCGGCGTGTCGATTATCACCGCCGAAGATATTAAAAAAGATCCGCCGGTCAACGACCTCTCCGATATCATTCGTAAAATGCCCGGTGTTAACCTTACCGGCAACAGCGCGAGCGGCAGCCGCGGCAACAATCGTCAGATCGATATTCGCGGCATGGGTCCGGAAAACACCCTGATTCTTGTCGACGGCGTGCCTGTCACCTCGCGCAACGCCGTGCGTTACAGCTGGCGCGGCGAAAGGGATTCCCGCGGGGATACCAACTGGGTACCGGCGGAAATGGTCGAACGCATTGAGGTCTTACGCGGCCCGGCCGCCGCCCGCTATGGTTCCGGCGCCGCAGGCGGCGTGGTGAATATCATTACTAAACGCCCGACCAACGACTGGCATGGCGCATTGTCCCTCTACACTAACCAGCCGGAAAACGATAAAGAAGGCGCCACCCGGCGCGCTAACTTCAACCTGAGCGGCCCGCTGGCGGGTGACGCGCTAACCATGCGCCTGTACGGCAACATCAATAAAACCGATGCGGATGCTTACGATATCAACACCCAGCAAAACGGCTCTTATGCCGCCGGGCGTGAGGGCGTACGCAATAAAGACATTAACGCCGTGCTTTCCTGGAAACTCACGCCAACGCAGATTTTTGATTTTGAGTACGGCTACAGCCGCCAGGGCAATATCTACGCGGGAGATACGCAGTACAGCAACGCAAACCTCAGTCCGAATGGGCTGGTGGAGCAGCTTTACGGCCAGGAAACCAACCGCATGTACCGCCAGAACTACGGCATTACGCACAACGGCGTCTGGGACTGGGGGCAGTCAAAAATCGGCGTCTACTATGAGAAAACCAACAACACGCGCCTGAAAGAAGGTTCTACGGGCAAAGTTGAAGGAATGATCAACGACACTACCTACGACACCAGCCGCCTTGAAGATTACCGCTCTACCGCCGAGGTGAACGTTCCGCTATTCCTGCTGTTCGACCAGACCATCACGCTGGGCGCGGAATGGGAACGCCAGGAGCTGAACGACCCGGCATCCATGACCGCAACGGCCGCCTCTGGCGTGGATATCGACGGCGTATCGGGCGATCCCTCCTCGCGCAGCACTAAAAACAGCGCCAGCACCAGCGCCGTTTATTTTGAAGATAATATCGAAGCGACGGAGAGCACCTATATTATTCCCGGCCTGCGCTTTGACTATCACAACCAGTTCGGCGGCAACTGGAGCCCGAGCCTTAACCTTTCTCAGGGCCTGGGCGATCTCTTCAAGCTGAAAGCCGGCATCGCCCGCGCTTTTAAAGCGCCAAACCTGTATCAGTCCAGCGAAGGCTACCTGCTTGCAACCCGCGGCAATGGCTGCCCGAACACTATCGCCACGGGAAGCTGTTATTTACTGGGCAACGACGATCTGAAGCCTGAGATCAGCATCAATAAAGAAATCGGCCTTGAGTTTGCCCGGGAAGGCTATAACGCGGGCGTGACCTGGTTTAGAAACGATTATAAAAATAAAATCGTTTCCGGCACGGATATCATCGGCTATGCCTCAAACGGCTATAACATTCTGCGCTGGGAAAACGGCGGCAGGGCGGTAGTAGAAGGCCTGGAAGCGAACCTGACTGTGCCGCTTATTCGCGATACCCTGGACTGGCGCACCAACGGCACCTATATGATCAAATCCGAGAGCAAAAAGACCGGCAACCCGCTGTCGATTATCCCGGAATACACCGTGAATACCATGCTCGACTGGCAGGTAACGGATAAGCTTTCCGCCAACACCACCTGGACGATGTATGGCCGCCAGAAACCGCGTCAGTATGCGGAAATCCGCACCGAAACGGGCTCACTGTCTAATAAAGAAGTTGGCGCTTATTCCATCGTGGGCGTAGGTCTGAACTATCAGCTCACCAAAAACCTGCGCGCCAATACCGGCATCAGCAACCTGTTTGATAAGCAGATTTACCGTGAAAACGAAGGGGCCTCGACCTACAACGAGCCGGGCCGGGCATATTATGCGGGCGTAACGATGTCGTTCTGATAGCAGTACCGCACGGCTTACCCCCTCGGTGCGCGAGGGGGTAAATATAATAGCTATACCTGCAGATAAACCATCTGGGTTTGCAAATATTCGTTTAGCCCATGACGCCCGTCCGCCCCGCCGATGCCAGATTTACGCCAGCCCGCATGGAACCCCTGCATCGCCTCGAAGTGCTCGCGATTAATATAGGTTTCGCCAAACTTCAGGCCCTTAATCGCTTTCATGGCGGTGTTTAAATCGCGGGTATAAATGGATGAGG
>NZ_RCAA01000036.1:50898-63422 GCF_003628475.1 Enterobacter sp. R1(2018)
CTGTCATTGGCCATCGCCACCGCCTGCGCCAGGGTGTCGAAAGTCATGACCGGCAGCACCGGGCCAAAGGTTTCATCGTGCATAATCGCCATTTCCTGACGCACGTCGACCAGCAGCGTCGGCGGATAGAAGTAGCCTTTGCCCTCCGGCTTTTTGCCGCCGGTCAGCACGCGTGCGCCCTCGCTCACCGCTTTAGCCACTTTTTGCTCTACGCGTTCCAGGGCCGCGGCATTAATAAGCGGCCCCATCGCCACGTCGTTACGTTCGCCGGTATCGCCAAAGCTCACCTGCTTAAAGGCTTCGCTCAGGCGAGTAATAAACTCGTCGTAAATACCTTTTTGCACATAGACGCGCTCCGCGCAGTTACATACCTGTCCGGTGTTAATCATGCGCGAATCAACGATAGCCTTCACCGCGATATCCAGATCGGCGTCGTCCATCACAATCGCTGGCGCTTTGCCGCCCAGCTCCAGGCAAACTTTGGTGATATTTTTCGCCGCCGCCGCCATGATTTTCTCGCCGGCCGCCACGCTGCCGGTCATGCTGACCATCGCCACCTGCGGATTGCCCGCCAGCTCCTGGCCTACCGTTTCGCCACGGCCAAGCACGAGGTTAAAGACGCCTTTCGGCAGGCCGATATCGTGAACAATTTCAGCAAAGGCGATGGCGTTATTTGGCGTGAACTCGCTGGGCTTAATAACGATGGTATTGCCGGTCACCAGCGCCGGAGCCAGCTTGCGGGCGATGAGAAAGAACGGGAAGTTCCATGGCAGAATACCGGTCGTCACGCCGAGCGCGCGCTTGAAGACCAGAATGTTTTCACCGGGGCGATCGCTTTGCAGAATTTCACCTTCATAGCGGCGCGCCCATTCGGACATGTAATCGAGGTAATCCGCGGTGAAGGCGACTTCAACCTCAGCCAGCTGCTGGGTTTTCCCGCCTTCTGCAACAATCAGTGCGCTAATGCTGGCTGCACGTTCACGAATCCCTGTCGCAATTTTTCTTAGCCAGCCCGCGCGCTCGATAGCTGGCAGCGCCTCCCAGGCATCCTGCGCCCGCGCCGCGGCGTCAATCGCCTCGCGAGCCTGCTGTGCGCTGCCGTCCGGAATACGAGAAATCACCTCTTCCGTGGCGGGGTTCACCACATCGATCCACTGTTCGCCCTGCCAGTGAACAAACTGGCCGTTGATATACATAGGGTGCTGTACGGGTGCTGTCATGACCGACTCCTGTATGTGCAGAGTGAATGCCTGTTGTTATGAATAGGTAAAATATTTGTAGCCACTTTAGGCAGCAAAAAGCGGCATTCGGGCAAAACGGTCATATTTTGTGATGGCACTCAATAAATTGGGCGGGAAGAGGCTGATTTATTTACAGATGTACAACATAAGGATGACCGTTTCAGAGGGCATGCAGGTAAAACGGTCAAGACGGGCAGGATCAGAGCAGTTCGCGCGCGGTCGGATAATCCGTAATCAGGACGTCGATGTAGCCGCCGTTAAGCGCGCCACGAATGGCATTCACTTTGTCGCTGCCGCCGGCAAGCGCAACAACATGCGGACAGGCCCGGACCTGGCTCAGCTCCATGCCGATCACCGGATCTTCTTCTTTGCTCAGTACCGGTTCGCCCTGCGCGTTGAAATAATGCAGGCAGATGTCCCCCACCGCGCCGCGCCCGGCAAGCGTTTGCAGCATTTTCTCTCCGTAATAGTTTCCGGAGTTTTTCAGCAGTTGCGAGGGTTCCAGCTCGCCGATGCCGACGATAGCAATATCCACTTCAGCAAATTTTTTTACCACTTCAGCGACGTCTTCGCTGGCGGCCAGCCTTGCGCGCTCTTCTACAGAATGTTCAATACTCTGAGCGGGCAATAGCCAGGCCGGGCAATCGAGCTGCGCCGCCAGGTTTTGGGTCAGAATCGTTGCCTGTACGTTTCCGTTTGGCCCTACGCCGCCCAGCAGTTGAATAACGCCCTGCGCTTTAATGCTTTGCGGATGCAGTTCATCCACCATTGCACGAATCGTGCTGCTCCAGGAGGAAATACCGACCAGGTCGTCTGCCCGCAAGCGTGTTTCAACGTAGTGCCCTGCGGCACTGCCGATGGCATGTTTGATTTGCATCCCTGATGCGGGTTCGTCCACATCCACCACAATCGCCTGGCGAATGCCGTATTTCTTCTCAATCGCCTGTTCAAGCGAGAGAAAAATATTGGCGGGCTGGATAACGCTTATCTTCACCACGCCCTCTTTCTGGCAGCGAGTAATGGCGCGTGAGACAAAGGACTGCGACAAATTCAGCAGCCCTGCGATTTCTGATTGCTTCATGCCCTCGACGTAATAGAGCGTCGCGATTTTTACCAACAGCCGTTGCTCATCCTGCTTTGACATAGCGCCTCCTGAGTGACCACTGTATTTTTATTCAACTTTGAATAAATAACAAGCGAGGGATCTTTTTAGCGCTTTAACGAGCAATTTGTGATCGCATTCGCCTTTTCATCATTTCCATAAATTCCGCATGGACAGATCCGGAAACGGAGCATATCGTTACATTGAATAATAAATCATGCTTGAATATATATTCAATGTGGAGATAAAAATGAACCGTACCCTACTAAAAACTTCGTTGTTGGCGGCCATGCTGGCCTCTTCTGCCTCGCTGTATGCGGCGGATAACGGACTGATAGCCATTATTACCCCTTCCCACGACAACCCGTTCTTTAAGGCGGAAGCCGACGGCGCCGCCGCGAAAGCGAAGGAGCTGGGCTACACCACGCTTGTCGCCTCACATGACGACGATGTGAACAAACAAAACCAACTGATTGAAACCGCTATTGCCCGTAAAGCCAAAGCCATCATCCTTGATAACGCCGGCGCAGACGCCACCGTAGGCCCGCTGGAAAAAGCAAAAACCGCAGGTGTCCCTGCTTTTCTTATCGACAGAGAAATCAATAAAACCGGCATTGCCGTCGCGCAAATCGTTTCCAATAACTACCAGGGCGCGCAGCTTGGCGCGGAAAAATTCGCCAAATTGCTTGATGGCAAAGGCAAGTACGTGGAGCTGCTGGGCCGCCAGTCCGATACCAACGCCCATGTGCGTTCACAGGGTTACCACGATGTCCTGGACGATTATGCGGAAATGAAAATGGTGGCCCAGCAAACGGCTAACTGGAGCCAGACCGAAGCGTTCAACCGTATGGAAGCCATCCTGCAAACCCAGCCGGATATCGTTGGCGTTATCTCCGGTAACGACACGATGGCGCTGGGCGCAGAAGCCGCGCTGAAAGCCGCCGGTAAAACCAACGTCATCGTTGTCGGATTTGACGGCAGTGATTACGTTCGTGACTCCATCACCGCGAAAAGCAACATCAAAGCTACCGTCCTGCAACCGGGCTGGGAACAGGCGCAGATGGCCGTCGTTCAGGCTGATTACTTCCTGAAAAACGGGAAAGTGAAAGAGCAGGAAAAACAGTTGATGGATTGCGTGCTGATTGACGAAAGCAATGCCGCGCAGCTCAAAGCCTTCAGCCTTAATAAGTGATCCCGGAGGCACTATGTCGTTAAAACAATGGGGTACTGGATTGTTATGTTGCAGCGCCCTGTTGCTGACTGCCTGCCGGGTGGTGGATCTGGACGAAAATGGCAAACCTGTCATTCCGCCCGATCCCAATGCGAAAGCCAGTTTCGCAAACCAAACCCCTGCGCAGATAGCGCAACAAACCTGGGCTACACGCGTGATGGAGCAGGCGCGCGACCATGCGCTGGACGCCAGCGCCCTGCATAACATGGCCGCAAACGCCAAAGATGAGAGCTTCTTTGTCAAAGCGCGCGGCACCGTAGAAAAAGTTGAGCTCGGCAACGAACGGGAACGTGTCGTGACATTCACCCTCAACGATCGGCCGGTTCAGCTTCAGGTGGGGCCGATGATCCGCGGTAATGCGATCCGCGATGCGGCTGGATTCAAGTTTGAGGATTTCACCAACCAGGTGCAGTTCGCCCAGCTGGCAAAGGCCTATAACCGGGAAGCGGTCAAACATTTGCCCGCCGTCGATGAAAGCTGGCAGCAGCAGCCCGTTACGGTACTGATGGCGGTGACCCTGCGTAACGGCGCGTTAAGCGACGCCGCCGCGCTCGATTTGCAACGGGAGACGCCGTAATGGAACAAGATCCGATAGTGCTGCGTACTCGCGGAATTTCGATGCTTTTCCCCGGCACGGTGGCGCTGGATAACGTGGATTACAACGTCTGGCGCGGCAAAGTGAACGTTATCATTGGTGAAAACGGCGCGGGAAAATCGACATTGATGAAAATCCTCGCCGGGGTTCAACAACCGAGCGTGGGCGAAATTATCCTCAACGGGAAACCGGTGAAGTTCTCCAGTACCCGGGAAGCTGCCGCACACGGCATCGGCATGGTTCACCAGGAGCTGAACCTGTTTGAAAACCTTTCGGTGGCGGAAAATATTTTCCTCGGGCGCGAACTCCAGCATGGGCTTTCACCTATTGATGAAGCAACCCAGCAGCAGCGCAGCGCGGTGTTGCTCAAACGACTCGATCAGCCCATCTCGCCGAAAGAGCTGGTCGCAAATCTCAAAGTCGGCCAGCAGCAGCTGGTGGAAATCGCCAGGGCGCTTGCGGAAGACGCGGAGATTTTGATTCTTGATGAGCCGACCTCTGCCCTGAGTAAAACCGAAGTGGACATCCTGTTCCGGGTGATTCGCGAGCTGACTCGCCAGGGCGTTTCCATCATCTATATCTCACACCGCCTCGAAGAGCTGATGGCCATTGGCGATGTCATTACTATTCTGCGCGATGGCAAATTCCAGGCCGAGGCTCAGGTCAGCGATATTGATGTCCCGTGGATTGTCCGTGAAATGCTGGGCAGCGAACCGGTTTCAAGCTTCCTTGAACCCGGCCGCCAGTTCGGTATGCCGCTGCTTGAGGCAGAACATATCACCTGCGTTAACGCCGCCGGTAATGCGGTGGTGGACGACGTTAGTTTCCAGGTCAGAGCCGGGGAAATCGTCGGTATTTACGGATTGATGGGCGCCGGAAGAACCGAACTGTTCGAGTGTTTGCTGGGCACGCAGCGCAATTATCTTGGCAAGCTTTGGCTTGACAGCAAACCGGTCCCACCTCGCCTGGCTACCGCAGAGCGCATTCGTATGGGCATGAGCCTGGTGCCGGAAGATCGCAAACGTACCGGTATCTTCCCGATATCGTCCGTGGCGGGCAACCTGACGATCGCCAGTTTATGGCGGCGCTTGCAGCGCGGGCTGACAATTTCCCGGACGGAGGAAAGTGCCGTAGTGGCAAGCACCATCGGCAATCTGTCGATAAAAGTGTCCTCCCCGGAGGTGGAGATCCAGGCGCTAAGCGGCGGTAATCAACAAAAAGTGGTTATTGGGCGTTCGCTGCTGACTAACCCAAAACTGCTTTTGCTTGATGAGCCGACCCGCGGTATCGACGTGGGGGCGAAAGCGGATGTCTTCCGCATGATGGTGCAGCTGTCCAGGCAAGGCATTGCGGTGGTTTTTTCAACTTCCGATCTGAAAGAAATCATGGCGGTGTCCGACCGTATTCTGGTGATGTCCGGCGGCAAAATCACCGCCAATCTTCTCCGTGAACACGCCGAAGAATCGGCGTTAGTTTCCGCTAGTGCACAAGGGTTCTGATATGAAAACGAATGATACAGTCGCGCTCACCGCCAGCCCGCTGTCGCCGTTTAAATCGCGGGAGAATCTGCTACTCCTGCTGCTTAAGCTGCGTACTTTTATTGCCCTGTTTCTGATCGTCGGTTTTTTTGCCGTGATGGTGCCGGATTTTCTCGCCATGGGCAGCCTGGTTATCATGATTAAACACATCGCCATCAACGCCTTTCTGGCGCTGGGCATCACCTTTGTCATTATTACCGCCGGGATTGACCTCTCCATTGGGGCAACGCTTGGCCTGTGCGGCATGATAGCCGGCTGGCTGATTACCAAAGGCATTGTGTTGCCGATGTTTGGCATCGCCATTTTTCCCAGCGTCTGGGTCATTGTGCCGCTGGTTCTGTTGATTGGCGGCCTGATTGGCGCGACCAACGGCTGGATAATCACGCGCTATAACGTCGCGCCGTTTATCTGCACGCTTGGCACGATGTACGTCCTGCGCGGGGCGGCCATGCTGACTTCCGGCGGTGAAACTTTCCCGGGGCTTTCCGGCAACCCACAACTGGGCAATACCGGCTTTGACCTGATAGGTTCCGGGACTTTGCTCGGCCTTCCGTGGGCCATCTGGATGATGATTGTGCTGGCGGTTGCCATTGCTTATGTTGCCCGCCGCCTTCCTTTTGGCCGCCATGTTTATGCCATCGGCGATAACGAACGCGCCGCCGAGCTTTCCGGCGTGAAAGTCCGCCAGGTAAAAATCTGGGTTTACACGCTATCGGGCTTCTGCGCGGCAATTGCCGGCATTGTCGTCTCCGCACAGCTTGTTGCCAGCCATCCTGCAAACGGTACGGCTTTTGAGATGAACGCTATAGCCGCGGTGGTGCTGGGCGGCACCTCCCTTGCCGGTGGACGCGGCACTATTCTCGGCACGCTGGTCGGCGCCTTTGTGATCGGTTTTCTGGCCGACGGGCTGGTCATGATGGGCGTCAGTGAATTCTGGCAAATGGTGATTAAAGGCATCGTAATCATCGTCGCGGTGATTATTGACCAGATGCAAAACCGCATGCAGCAAAAGGCAGCGGTGGTGGCGCAAAAAAGCCTTATGGAAAGCGGCGGGAAAATTTGATGCTCGCCCCCTCATCCCCGTATGCGCTTTTTTTTGGCCTTATGGAATAAATATTCATCACTGATTTTTAATGCAAGAGGTAAGGTTATGAATCCGTTTTCACTGTCCGTTACGGATCTCGAAAAGCGCGCGCGCGCCATCCGTCGCCGCATCATTCTGCTCAATGCCAATAGCCCGGCTGGCGGGCATACCGGGGCCGACCTGTCGCAGGTTGAAATTCTGACGGCGCTTTATTTTCGGGTGCTGAACTGCTCGCCTGAGCTGATTAACGATGACGAGCGGGATATCTATATCCAGTCAAAAGGCCACGCGGTAGGCGGCTATTACTGTGTCCTGGCGGAGGCCGGGTTTATTCCCGAGTCATGGCTACCCACCTATCAACACGCCGACTCCCACCTGCCTGGCCACCCGGTGAAACACAAAACCCCAGGGGTGGAGCTGAACACCGGCGCGCTCGGGCATGGTCTGCCTGTCGCCGTGGGTATCGCCCTTGCGGCAAAACGCAGCAACAGCAAACGCCGGGTTTTTGTGGTGACGGGCGACGGAGAGCTGGCAGAAGGCAGCAACTGGGAGGCTGCGCTTGTTGCCGCCCACTACCAGCTCGACAACCTGATAATCATTAACGACAAAAATAACCTGCAGTTAGCGGGGGCAACCAAAGAGATCCTCAATACCGATCCGCTGGATGAAAAATGGCGTGCGTTTGGGATGGAGGTCGCCCAGTGCAACGGTAACAGCATGCAGGAAGTTGTCGCCACTCTGGAAGGATTACAGCCCAACGGCAAGCCACAGGTGATTATCGCGAACACCACCAAAGGCGCAGGCATTTCCTTTATACAAGGGCGGGCAGAATGGCATCACCGCGTGCCAAAAGGCGATGAGGTGGAACTGGCACTGGAGGAACTGAAAGATGAGTAATAGCGAACATCTGGCCACCGTCATGGTGAATGCCTTTATTGACGCCGTCGAACGCGGCGTGGACCTGGTGCCGGTGGTGGCGGATTCTACCTCCACGGCGAAAATTTCACCCTTTATCAAACGGTTCCCCGGCAGGCTGGTGAACGTGGGCATTGCTGAGCAAACGCTGGTCGGCACGGCGGTAGGCCTTTCAATGGGAGGAAAAATAGCCGTGACCTGTAACGCGGCGCCGTTTTTAATCTCGCGGGCCAACGAGCAGATCAAAGTGGACGTTTGCTACAACAATAGCAACGTCAAACTGTTCGGCCTGAATTCCGGCGCAAGCTACGGCCCGCTCGCCAGCACGCACCACAGCATTGACGATATCGCCGTGCTGCGCGGCTTTGGCAACATTGAAATTTACGCCCCGTCCTGCCCGATAGAATGCCGTCAGATTATCGACTATGCGCTCGAACATGTCGGGCCGGTTTATATCCGCCTTGACGGCAAAGCGCTTCCGGAACTTCACGATGCCGGCTATCGCTTCACCCCCGGCGCGATTGACGTGCTGCGCGAAGGTGAAGATATCGCGCTGGTCGCCATGGGCTCCACCGTTCACGAAATTGTCAGCGCCGCCGCCGAGCTTGCCGACCGGGGCATTAATGCTGCCGTTATCAGCGTCTCTTCTGTTCGCCCGTGCGATACGGCGCGGCTGCTGACCGTGCTGAAACAATCCCGCGCGGTGCTGACGGTTGAAGAGCACAACGTTAACGGCGGCGTAGGCAGCCTGGTTGCTGAAGTGCTGGCCGAAGCAGGTTGTGCGATCCCCCTGATCAGGTCGGGAATTGCCGACGGAAGCTATGCAATTGCCGCAGACCGCAAGGATATGCGGGCGCATCACGGTATTGATGCCGCCGGTGTGGTACGAAACGCGGCTGCGCTTTGTAAAGGAGCATAACCATGTCCAGCCCGATTATCCTGGCTATTGATGAGGGAACAACCAACGCCAAAGTCGTGGCGGTGGAGCGTGACGGGCAAATAGCCGCCCGTTGGGGAGTCAGTGTGGCGATGCATCATCCGGCTCCCGGGCTTGCTGAACAGGATCCGCTCGCCCTGTGGCAAGCCGTCTGCGAGGCGATAACCGGTTGCCTGCGGCAGCTTGAAACGGTTGAGATTGCGGGCATTGCCATCAGCAATCAACGTGAATCCGTTCTTATCTGGCAGCGAAGCGACGGTAAACCGCTAACGCCGGTGGTGAGCTGGCAGGACAGAAGATCCGAAGCGCGTTGCCAGCAGCTGCTGGCGCAGGGATACGGCGAACTTATCACTCGCCTTACCGGTTTGCCTGTCGATCCCCTCTTCCCGGCGGCGAAGATCCGCGCCCTGCTCGATACGATCCCAAACGGGATACAGCGCGCTGAGCAAGGCGAACTGTGCATCGGCACAATCGATAGCTGGCTCAACTGGCAGCTTACCGACGGGCAGGCGTTTACCACGGATTTTTCCAATGCTTCCCGCACGCAGTTATTCAATATTTATCGCGGCGAGTGGGATGAGGAGCTGCTGGCCCTGTTCGGCATTCCCCGTGCGGCGCTGGCGCAGGTCCACGCATCGGCCTGCAAACATGGCGAAACATGCATAACATCCATTGCTGAATTACCGCCCGGAACGCCGATTCTGGCGCTGGTTGGCGATTCACATGCCGCGCTCTACGCGCAGCGTTTCGCCTGTGGAAACGTAGTGAAAGCCACCTACGGCACCGGTTCTTCATTAATGCTGTCAGTACCTGAGCCTGTCGCCGCCGGTCAGCTAAGCACCACGCTCGCCTGGCATGACGGCGAACTGAACTACGCCCTGGAAGGCAATATTACCCACACCGGTTCGGGCGCCGCCTGGCTTGGCAAAATGCTGGGCGTCAGCTCGCCGACCGAACTCACCGAGCTTGCGCAGTCGGTGGAGGGAAACCAGGGCGTTTATTACGTCCCTGCGCTTTCTGGCCTGGGCGCTCCGTGGTGGGATTTGCAGGCGCGAGGCATGCTTTGCGGTTTAACCGATGCTGCAACGCCCGCCGTGCTGGCGCGAGCCGCACTGGAGTCGGTGGCTTACCAGATTGCGGACGTATTCTTCGCCATGGAGCAGGCCAGCGGCACGCGCCTCGACTCCCTTTGTGTAGATGGCACCGCCACCAAAAATCGCTGGCTAATGCAGTTTCAGGCCGATTTGCTACAGCGTCCTTTGATTATCCAACCTGCCGCAGAAGTATCCGCAATAGGGGCCACCTTGCTGGCGGGAAAAGTTCTCGGCTGGTGGCAGGACGGACAGGTGCCCGTATCGCTTGCAACCTGCGGCGAGCGATTGCTCCCGCGCAGCGGCCAGCAACAAAAAATGCATGACAACTATAAACAGTGGCTCGAAGCCGTGGCTCGCTGCCGCTTTCAGCCCAAATAATCTTTTACTGGAGTGAAGCCATGTCTCGTATCCCACAACAATTAACCTTCGGCGTCATTATTGGAAACCGCGGCTTTTTCCCGAGCTATTTAGTCGCCGAAGCGCGTGAACAAGCGCAGGCTCTGTTTGCAAATCTCGGGATCAACGCCGTTATGTTAGAAGACGGTCAAACTCATCTTGGCGGCGTGGAAACCCGTCAGGATGCAAAAATTTGCGCCGAGCTCTTTCGCAGGCATCGCGATGATATTCACGGCATCGTGGTTTTACTGCCAAACTTCGGCGATGAAAAAGCGGTTGCCGAGGCGATTCGTTTGTCCGGCCTGAACGTGCCGGTGCTGGTTCAGGCGCAGGAAGATAATCTGGATAAGATGGGGCTGGCGACCCGCCGCGACAGCTTTTGCGGCAAAATTTCACTGTGCAACAACCTGCGCCAGTACGGCATCCCGTTTACGCTCACCAGCCAGCACGTATGCGCATTAGAGGGCGACGTTTTCGCAGCCGACTTGCAGCGCTTCGTCCAGATTTGTCGGGTGGTGAAATCCATGCAGGGCGTGCGCATCGGCGCCATCGGCGCGCGGCCCGCCAGCTTTAACACCGTGCGCTACAGCGAAAAGCTGCTTGAAAAAATGGGCGTGGCGGTAGAAACCCTCGATCTTTCTGAAATATTTACCCGCATTAAACACATCAGCGACGACGATCTGCGCGTCAATGAAAAGCGCGGGCTGCTGCTGGAAAATGCCGATGCCAGCGCTATTCCGGCCGATAAGCTCACCACTATGGCGAAACTGTTTGTGGTGATAAGCGAATGGATAGTCGCAAACGACATTGATACCACGGCTATCCAGTGCTGGACTTCGCTTCAGGAAAACCTCGGCATTAACGTGTGTTCAATCATGAGCGTGATGTCCGGGCAATTAATGCCAAGCGCCTGTGAAGTGGACGTGATGGGGGCGCTTTCGATGTACGCGCTTGCCAGTTGCTCGCTGAGTCCGGCCTCCATCGCCGACTGGAATAATAACTTTGGCGACGATCGCAATAAATGCGTGCTGTTCCACTGCGGCAACTTTGCCAGCAGCAGCCTGGAGTCACCGTCAATGGGCACCGCCGATATTATTGGCACGACGGTAGGCAAGGAAAACACCTGCGGCGCCGTGCATGGCCGAATGAAAAGCGGGCCGCTTACCTACTTCCGTCTTTCATCAGACGATTTTACCGGAGAAGTGAAAGCTTACGTGGGAGAAGGCCAGTCGGTGGACGACCCGCTTGATACCGTGGGCTGCCGCGCCGTTATTGCAGTCCCGCATCTGGAAAATTTGCTTGCATGGATTTGCAACAACGGCTTTGAACATCACGTTGCCATGAACCATTCCGCTACCGGAGCCGTGCTGCAGGAAGCCTTCAGTAAATACCTCGGCGTGAATTGTTATCTGCACCGCTAAGACCTGAAAACCGCGGTAATAACGTTTGCCGCGGTTTTTTATCCGGTTCTATTGCTCAGTGATTGCCGCAAAAGTTTGCCAGCGCGCGGGCAAGGCCTGCGGGATTTTCCCATGACATGGCGTGGCCGGCATTTGGGATAATAATCGTGTTTATTCCTGTTGCCTGCACGGCGTCGAAATCGGCGTCCGGCAAAGAAGCTTCGCCAAAAATAAGCGATTTCGGCAGTTGGAGAGTGGTGAAAGTCTCAAACCAGGATGGCGCCACTCCCTTTACCAGGCTATTCGCGCCGCGCCACAGGGCATAAGGGGCGTTGCTGAGTAAACTCCCGGCCCAGGACGACTGTTCCGCAGCCAGCAGCGCGGCATAGCCCTGGCTTACAAACGCGCTTTCATCCTGCCCGGCAATGACGCGGCTGAACGTGCCGCCTCCGGCCTGAAAATTTGGCTCCGAGACGATCAGACCGGCGATTTTTGCCGGCATCAGCGCGGCGACTTCGATGGCGATGCTGCCGCCCATGCTGTGTCCGTACAGATAGAAACGATGCAGGCCCATGTGTTCAACCAGTTCGGCAACCACTAATGCCTGATCGCTTGTGCTGTAGGAGTACTCTTCCGGCTTTTCGCTGAACCCGCAGCCGGGCAGATCGATCAGCACGCCGCGCCGGTTGCCGAACGCCGGATCGGCAAAGACCCGGGGATATTCATAAGAAGAGGCGCAGCCCAGGCCGTGAACAAACAGCAAAGGCACGCCGCCGCCGGGCAAATCGTGGTAACGAACCCTGCACCGGGCATGTTGAGAGAAAAAGCTCTGCATGGGATTCCTTTCAGAGTGAGAGTAATAACCATTATGTAAGCGTAGCGGCTAGCCGTCTACCACTCCATCCATGCCCCTTGCTGGCCGCTGCTGGCGCGCAGCGTTTCGATAAAACGCATGCCGGATAAGCCTTCTACGATCCCCGGCAGCAGCGGC
>NZ_RCAA01000037.1:0-11295 GCF_003628475.1 Enterobacter sp. R1(2018)
CGTTAACGTGCGGTTTTGTACGTTCAAATTTTTCTTTAGACACGGCTATATTCCTTACTATTGTGCTCTCCCCTCAAGGAGAGAGCACGGGATCATTGTTTTAAAACCCAGGGCTTATTTACCACGGGCTTCGATTACGGCCTGAGCAACGTTGTTCGGCGCATCATCATACTTCAGGAACTCCATGGAGTAAGAAGCACGACCTTTGGTCAGAGAACGCAGTTGAGTTGCGTATCCGAACATTTCAGACAGCGGAACTTCAGCGTGAATCACAACGCCAGTAACGTTAGATTCTTGACCGCGCAGCATACCACGACGACGGCTAAGGTCACCGATGACGTCACCAGTGTTCTCTTCCGGCGTTTCAACTTCAACCTTCATGATAGGCTCAAGCAGAACTGGTTTCGCTTTCTTAAAGCCATCTTTAAAGGCGATAGAAGCGGCCAGTTTAAACGCCAGCTCAGAGGAGTCAACGTCATGGTAAGAACCGAAGTGCAGACGCACGCCGAGATCGACTACCGGGTAACCCGCCAGCGGACCAGACTTAAGCTGCTCCTGGATACCTTTATCAACGGCAGGGATGTATTCGCCAGGAATTACACCACCTTTAATGTCGTTGATGAACTCGTAACCTTTCGGATTTGAACCCGGCTCCAGTGGGTACATGTCGATAACAACATGACCATACTGACCACGACCACCAGACTGCTTGGCGTGTTTACCTTCGATATCGGTAACTTTCGCGCGAATCGCTTCACGGTAAGCAACCTGAGGTTTACCGACGTTCGCTTCAACGTTGAACTCACGCTTCATGCGGTCAACGATGATGTCCAGGTGAAGTTCACCCATACCCGCGATGATAGTCTGGTTAGATTCTTCATCAGTCCATACGCGGAATGATGGGTCTTCTTTAGCCAGACGGCCCAGAGCCAGACCCATTTTTTCCTGGTCAGCTTTGGTTTTCGGTTCTACCGCGATGGAGATTACCGGCTCAGGGAATTCCATACGCTCCAGAATGATTACGTTGTCTGGATCACACAGGGTGTCACCCGTAGTTACGTCTTTCAGACCGATAGCAGCAGCGATGTCGCCTGCGCGAACTTCTTTGATCTCTTCACGCTTGTTAGCGTGCATCTGAACGATACGACCAAAACGCTCACGAGCAGCTTTCACGGAGTTCAGTACGGTATCACCAGAGTTAACCACGCCAGAGTACACGCGGAAGAAGGTCAGGTTACCTACGAACGGGTCGGTAGCGATTTTGAATGCCAGCGCAGCGAATGGTTCATCATCGCTTGCATGACGCTCAGCTGGCGTATCTTTACCGTCGTCCAGAATGCCGTTGATAGCAGGAACGTCAGTTGGTGCCGGCAGGTAATCAATTACCGCATCCAGCATCGCCTGAACACCTTTGTTCTTAAATGCAGAACCACAGGTTACCAGGATGATTTCGTTGTTCAGCACGCGCTGACGCAGAGCAGTCTTGATTTCTTCCTCGGTCAGCTCTTCGCCGCCCAGGTATTTTTCCATCAGCTCTTCAGAAGCTTCAGCTGCGGACTCAATCAGGTTCTGGTGCCATTCTTCAGCCAGATCGACCATATCAGCAGGGATATCTTCGTATTCGAAGGTTACGCCCTGATCGGCATCGTTCCAGTTGATAGCTTTCATTTTCACCAGGTCAACAACACCGGTGAAACCTTCTTCAGCACCAATCGCCAGCTGAAGCGGAACAGGGTTCGCGCCTAGACGGGATTTGATCTGGCCTACAACTTTCAGGAAGTTAGCACCCATACGGTCCATTTTGTTAACGAACGCGATGCGTGGAACTTTGTATTTGTTAGCCTGACGCCATACGGTCTCAGACTGTGGCTGAACACCACCAACTGCGCAGTAAACCATTACCGCACCGTCAAGAACACGCATGGAACGTTCTACTTCGATGGTGAAGTCAACGTGCCCTGGGGTGTCGATGATGTTTACGCGATGCGGTTCATACTGCTTAGCCATACCTGACCAGAATGCAGTAGTTGCAGCGGAGGTAATGGTGATACCACGTTCCTGTTCCTGCTCCATCCAGTCCATGGTGGCTGCGCCGTCATGAACTTCACCGATTTTATGGTTTACACCGGTGTAGAACAGAATACGTTCGGTAGTAGTGGTTTTACCGGCGTCGATGTGTGCACTGATACCGATGTTACGGTAGCGTGCAATGGGTGTTGTACGAGCCATTTGATTCCTCTATATCCTGGGACGTTCAATTAAGTAACCCAAAGCGGGCAGCTTTTTTGAAGCGCCCGCCTGGTGACTAACACTCCGAAGGGATTACCAACGGTAGTGAGCGAACGCCTTGTTGGCTTCAGCCATACGGTGAACGTCTTCACGTTTCTTAACTGCAGTACCTTTGTTTTCTGCAGCGTCAGAAAGTTCGTTCGCCAGGCGAAGAGCCATGGATTTATCACCGCGTTTACGAGCAGCTTCTACGATCCAACGCATTGCCAGGGCATTACGACGAACCGGACGGACTTCTACTGGAACCTGATAAGTAGAACCACCTACGCGGCGGGACTTAACTTCGACAGTCGGACGAACGTTGTCCAGAGCGACTTCGAAAGCTTCCAGTTCGTTTTTACCAGAACGCTGAGCCAGGGTCTCCAGCGCGGTATAGACGATTGCTTCTGCAGTAGATTTTTTACCATCTACCATCAGGATGTTTACAAATTTGGCCAGCAGTTCTGATCCGAACTTAGGATCCGGCAGAATTTTACGTTGACCAATGACGCGACGACGTGGCATGGAAATACTCCGTTGTTAATTCAGGATTGTCCAAAACTCAAAGAGTTTAGTTTTGACATTAATTTAAAACGTTTGGCCTTACTTAACGGAGAACCATTAAGCCTTAGGACGCTTCACGCCGTACTTGGAACGAGATTGCTTACGGTCTTTAACGCCGGAGCAGTCAAGCGCACCACGAACGGTGTGGTAACGAACACCTGGCAAGTCTTTAACACGACCACCACGGATCAGGATCACGGAGTGCTCCTGCAGGTTGTGACCTTCACCACCGATATAGGAGGTAACTTCAAAACCGTTAGTCAGACGAACACGGCAAACTTTACGCAGTGCGGAGTTCGGTTTTTTTGGAGTGGTGGTATATACACGAGTACATACACCACGTTTTTGCGGGCAGGCTTCCAGCGCAGGCACGTTGCTCTTTGCAACTTTGCGTGCGCGTGGTTTGCGAACCAGCTGGTTAACTGTTGCCATTAAATAGCTCCTGGTTTTAGCTTTTGCTTCGTAAACACGTAATAAAACGGCCTCATATAATATGAGGACGCAGAATTTTAGGGCTGAGCCGAAAAGGTGTCAAGAAATATACAGCGATCCTGGATTACCAGGCGATCTGCCGTTCGTGTTTAACCGTCAATCTGACGAAGTCATTATAGCTGACCGTGTCGATTTTGGATGAAATTTGAGCAATCAGGCCGCGTGCTTCGAGATCTTCGCGCAGAGCGCTAACAGATATGGGGGCCGCGAGCAGCAATTCAAGGTAGCGGCTCTCCTTTATTGCGGCGATCACGCCATCCTGCAGCAGGATCAAATCATCCCCTTCCCTTACACAGCGTAAGAGCGTCTCCAGATCGGCGTTAAAAGGCGAGTGGCTTAAAATATGCAGCATGGGCGTCTCAGAAGGTGAGTATCACATCAAACTGATGCAGCGTTTCCCGCAGCGCATCCGGGGCCAGAAGGTCTACATCTATGACCCACGCGCTGTTTTCAGATAATCCGCGCTCGCGCGCAGACTCTGCGCAAAGATAGCACTGCTCGATATCATAGAGCGGCAGCACGCGAAATGTCGCGATGTAATCACGGGAGAGAATTCTATCGGGCTGCTGGCCCGGCAAGATTTGCAGCACGCCATCACCCACGAAGAAAACGCCGATATCTTCGGACAGGGCGGAGGTGGCAAGCAGAGCGTCCAGCCCTTCGCGCCCGGCCGACGTGCCGTGCGGGGCGGACTTAAATACAAACGCAATGCGTTTCATCAGAACTGCACCATTCTTTCGCAGGTGAGTGAAGCTTCCGCAAGCGCGCCCAGCCCGCTCAATGTAAAACCTGGCTGGAGGTTGCTCGCGGTAAGCCCATGCCGTTTAGCCTCAAGGTCATCGATCACCCCACGACGCAACGCGGCCGCAACGCAAATATGCAGCTCCACGCCATGCCGATCGTGAAGCTCCTGCCAGGCCCGCACAATATCAGCTTCATCGCTCGCCGGCGTCGTCAGGGCATTGGCGTTAAACACGCCTTCCCGGTAGAAAAAAACGCAGCTCAGCTCATGTCCCTCGGCGATAACCGCCCGAGCAAACTGCAGCGCGCTGCTCGCCTGCTGAGTGCCGTAAGCCGGGCCAGTCACCATGATGGCAAAACGCATTTACTTTTCCTGTCCCAGGAAATCACCGTTTTTGAACTGGCGAATATAGAGATAGACCGTGTGCTTGGAAATGTTCAAACGGTCCGCCACCTGGTTAATGGCGTCCTTAATATCGAAGATGCCTTTCTCATACAGGTTGAGGACAATCTGACGATTTTTAGCATTATTGGAGACGTTACGGTCAGCATTCACCTCTTCGATGGTGAACTCCAGGGTTTGCGTCACCAAATCCTCCACGGAGGAGGCAAAGTTTACGGAAGAAGGCACTTCCTGCGACTCCGGCGGCGTGAAGGTCGACATAATCTGCGAGAAAGGCACGTCCAGATTCATGTTGATGCACAGCAGGCCAATCACACGCTGATCGCGGTTGCGGATGGCGATAGTAACGGATTTCATCAGCACACCGCTTTTCGCGCGCGTGAAATAACATTTAGAGACGCTGCTGTCTGCGCCGGTCATATCGTGGAGCATACGCAGCGCCAGATCGGTAATCGGTGAACCTATTTTTCGCCCGGTGTGCTCGCCGTTTGCAATACGAATAGCTGAACACTTCAAATCCTGAAGGGAATGCAGCACGATTTCGCAATGGGAACCAATCAGCATTGCTAACCCATCGACGACCGCCTCATAGGATTTTAATATTTCGAAGTCGGTTTGTTCAAAGGGACGCTGGTCCAGCAGGTCGAGCTCGCTGGTTTCGTTGGTTAAAAGCGAATTGGACATTTAAAAATACCACCCTCTACAGAGAGCCTGTCGCGCTTTAGTGGTGTCAGGGCAGACTCAAAACTCAATTGAAACGCTGACAGCTAAGGTAATACACCGTAAGACCCGCTTTCCAGTTTTTATTATTATATGCCGCTACAAATAAAAAACCGCCGCCCCAGGGGCGGCGGTTAAGCACGGCTTATTTATTCTTCGCAGCGTCAGCTTCTGCAGCGACGTCAGGCTTGGCGTCGGCTTTAGGAGCCGGTTTGATATCCAGCAGCTCTACGTCGAAGACCAAAGTAGAGTTAGCAGGAATTCCCGGCACGCCGGTTTTGCCGTAGGCCAGCTCAGGTGGGATAACCATCTTGATTTTGCCGCCTTTCTTGATGTTTTTCAGGCCCTCGGTCCAGCCTGGAATAACGCCGTCAAGACGGAAAGAGAGCGGCTCGCCGCGGGTGTAGGAGTTATCGAACTCTTTACCGTCGATCAGCGTACCTTTGTAGTTTACTACTACGGTGTCGCTGTCTTTCGGCGCATCGCCGGTGCCTTCTTTATCTACTTTATACAGCAGGCCGGTAGAGGAGGTTTTCACGCCCTTCTCTTTGGCGAAAGAGTCACGGAAGGCTTTGCCTTTATCCGCGTTTTCCTTTGCGTCTTTTTCCATTTTCGCCTGAGCGGAAGTCTTCACGCGGGCTTCAAACGCCTGCAGAGTCTGCTCAATCTCCTGGTCAGTCAGCTTGCTCTTATCAGCAAACGCGTCCTGAACGCCGGCGATAAGCTGGGCCTTATCCAGAGTAATGCCCAGCTTTTCTTGTTCTTTCAGAGAGTTTTCCATGTAACGGCCAAGCGAAGCACCCAACGCGTACGCAGATTTTTGATCGTCATTTTTAAATGCTGCGTTGCCTGCAGGAGCCGCGGCGGCATCTTTTGTGGCAGCGGCCGGAGCAGCAAACGCCGGTGCGCTCAGGGCAACAGCCATCGTGGTCGCCAGAAGCGTTACTTTAAACAATGATTTCATCCATTTCTCCAGGACCGGGGCCTCTAACCCCAAGGTTATTTTTAACTAAGAGACGTACTATAACGTCGCGGGAGAAATCTACACAATCTCCGCGCTCGTTATCGAGTCAAATTCAGACTCTTTTTGTATAAAGAAGTTTCGTGAAGCGGCAAATGGCACTGTAACGGGAGGTAATTTTCAGTAGAATCGCGGGAATTGCCCATCTGCAGGCCAACGAGGTAAGCCATGCAACAAAAAACGACCGAACAGCGACTGGAAGAACTTGAGAGTCGTCTCGCTTTTCAGGAGATAACCATAGAAGAGTTAAATCAGACGGTAACGGCTCACGAACTGGAGATGGTCAAACTGCGCGAGCATTTTCGTTTACTGGTGGAAAAACTAAAAGCCAGCCAGCCATCGATGATTGCGTCCCAGGCCGAGGAGACTCCGCCTCCGCATTACTAAAAAGAAAAGGCGTGTCTGAGACACGCCTTTTTTATCGCTTCGGGCTTAGTGACAGCCGCAGCCGCCGTTACCGCCGCAGCCACCTTTACCGTGATCATGGTCGTGATCGTGGCCGTGACCACCGCAGCAGCCGTCACCGTGTTCGTGGTGATGATCGTGCTCGCCGTGAACGTGGCCATGAGCCAGCTCTTCAGCGGTTGCTTCACGAATGGCGATAACCTCAACGTTGAAGTTCAGGTTCTGGCCTGCCAGCATGTGGTTGCCGTCAACCACAACGTGGTCGTCTTCAACTTCGGTGATTTCAACCGGCACCGGACCCTGGTCGGTTTCCGCCATAAAGCGCATGCCAACCTGCAGTTCGTCAACGCCCATAAACACGTCTTTCGGTACGCGTTGTACCAGGTTTTCGTCATACTGACCGTAAGCGTCGTTAGCGCCGACGGATACGTCAAACTTATCGCCAACAACGTGACCTTCCAACGCTGTTTCCAGGCCAGAGATCAGGGAACCGTGACCATGCAGGTAGTCCAGCGGCGCACTCACCGGAGACTCATCAACCAACACACCGTCTTCTGTACGTACCTGATAGGCCAGGCTGACCACCAGGTCTTTTGCTACTTTCATGATATCTCCTGAGCGAGCGTGGGGAAAAAAACTGGCGACGATTGTAGCGGAAATCTACGCCGGTGTACCCTTAAGCTTAAAAAAACTCGGGGCTTCTCGCTAGTCCGGATGAAAAATGCCTATCACCTGCTCTTGTTCACGCACATGCTCACGGGCCTGTTTGTCCGCTTCACGCATCTGGTGCCCGCACTTAACGCATTCAACGATATCAATATTATTCTCGCGCCACATCGCGAGAGAGTCCTGCGCCTGACAATGAGGACACACGGCACCGGCAATAAAACGCTTGCGCACTGACATTGGCTTCACCTTCTATTCAAATTCGTCCCAGCCATCAAGCTGGCGACGCTCTTGTTGCATTTCGCGTTCAAAGATCTCTTCCAGCTCCCGACGCGCCTCTCTCACTCTGGAAATCTGTGCGTTATCGGTATGGACCGGGATAAGCTCGCGCAGCATGCGCATATCCAGACGACGGAAATGCTGTTGCGCGCGATGCGCCTGATGAGGGTGCATACCGAGCGTCATCAGGGTCTTACGCCCTAACTCCAGCGCGCTGGAGAAAGTCTCTCGCGAGAATTGCTTCACGCCGGCCTGTAACAGTTCGTGCGCTTCCACACGTCCCCTGGCCCGCGCCAGAATCGACAGGTGTGGAAAGTGTTGTTGACAAAGATGGACGATCTTCATCGTATCTTCCGGCTCGTTACAGGTGATAACGATAGATTTCGCCGCTTCCGCGCCCGCTGAACGCAGCAGCTCAAGCTCCGTCGCGTCGCCGTAATACACTTTATAGCCGTATTTACGCATCAGGCTGACGGAGCTGATATCCCGCTCCAACACGGTAATACGCATTTTATTGGCCATCAACAGGCGGCCGATTACCTGCCCAAAACGCCCGAAGCCGACGATAATCACCTGTGGATGATCGTCTTCCACATAAGGTTTTTCGTCGGGCTCTTCATCGCTGTTAAAACGCCGTGCCAGAATGGCATCCACGCCCTTCATTAATAATGGCGTAGTCATCATGGATAAGGTGACCGTTACTAACAGCAGCGGCATCTGATCGTTGTGAAACAGCTTCTGCGAAGAGGCGGTAGAAAAAAGGACGAAGGCAAATTCTCCGCCCTGGCTTAGCACGCCAGAAAACTGCAGCCTTTCAGAACTGCGCAAACCGTAAAGGTGGGAGATGCCGTATAGCACGGCAAACTTTACCGCCACCAGCCCGATAACGCTGAGAACCACGAATAACAGATGGGTATAGAGCACGCCGAGGTTCAGCGCCATCCCAACGGAGATAAAGAACAGCCCCAGCAGCAATCCCTTAAAGGGATCGATGGCGATTTCCAGTTCGTGCCGGTATTCGCTTTCCGCCAGCAGTATGCCCGCGATAAAGGTTCCCAGCGCCATTGAAAGGCCCAGCATATCCATAAACAGCGCCGACCCCAGCACCAGCAGCAGCGCCGCGGCCGTAAAGACTTCACGCACGCCGGAGCCGGCGATAAAGCGAAACAGCGGCCGCAGAAGATAACGTCCGCCAATCAGCATGCCGGCGAAAGCGACGACCTTGAATCCAACCTTTATCCAGTCCGTATGGCCATTGTCATTGCCCGCCAGTAGCGGCACAAGCGCCAGCGCCGGGATGACGGCCAGATCCTGAAACAGCAGCACGGAAAAGCCCAGCTGTCCTGCTTCATTACGATTCATTCCCTTATCGCGCATCAGCTGCAGCGCCATCGCGGTTGACGACATCGCAAGCCCGATACCGCCGATAACAGCGGCCTGCCAGGAAAACTTTGTCAGCATCAGCAGCCCGGCAAGAATAACGGCGCTTAAGATAACCTGAGCCGCGCCGACGCCGAAAATCGAACGCCGCAGCTGCCAGAGTTTTGCCGGATTCAGCTCCAGCCCGATGATAAACATCAGGAACACCACGCCCATCTCAGAGAAATGAAGGATCTCGTCCACGTCGCTGATAAAACCTAATCCCCACGGCCCGATAGCGATGCCCGCCAGCAAATAACCCAGCACCGCCCCGATGCCCAGCCGGGCGGCAATCGGAACCGCGACTACCGCGGCAAATAAAAACAGTACGCCGGCAAAGAGTAAGTCAGAACTTTCCATCAACGTCCTCCCGGCGGTAACGGCGAAGCCAGCCAGTCGCCATAGGCTTTCGCGTGGCTGGCTAACTCCTGCGGAGATTGTCGCCGCGCCCAGTAAACGATAATGGGATTCATCCAGTGCATGCGGCACATAGCCGCGGTCAGCTCAAAAGGCCGCAAAATATCGGTCAGGGGAGAACGGTTAAAACCATCGTGACGATAAGCGCCTTCCGGCTCGCCCGTCGTGATGACGCTCCGCCAGTACTTTCCCGCGAGAGCCGTGCCTCCAACGCCGCTGGCAAAGCCGCGGCTTAGCACGCGATCCAGCCACTCTTTGAGCAGCGCCGGACAGCTATAGGTATAAAGCGGATGTTGGAAAACGATGACATCGTGTTCCTGCAGCAGTGCCTGCTCATGATAGATATCTATAAAAAAGTCGGGATAGTGCGCGTAAAGATCGTGCACGGTAACATTTGCAAGCTGCTCGGCCGGTTGGAGCAAAACCCGGTTTGCAACCGAGTCCTGAGATTCCGGATGGGCATACAGCAGCAAAACTTTCGGCGGCTGCGACATCATTACCCTCCAGGGCGTCGTCATAGTGATTTTTTTGGGCTACCATGCAGCCCGACGCGATACCCCAGGCATCACGTTATCTGAATATAATGACAATTTAACATACTCTGAACATACGGCGCTTTATGATTGTTTTCTCCTCGTTACAAATTCGTCGCGGCACCCGCGTTCTGTTGGATAACGCCACCGCCACCATAAACCCGGGCCAGAAAGTCGGTCTGGTGGGTAAAAACGGCTGCGGCAAATCCACGCTGCTGGCGCTGTTAAAGAACGAGATTAGCGCCGATGGCGGAAGTATGACCTTCCCCGGCAACTGGGCGCTTGCCTGGGTTAATCAGGAAACCCCGGCGCTGGAAATGCCCGCTATTGAATATGTTATCGACGGCGATCGGGAGTTCCGTCAGCTTGAGGCCGAGCTGGCGCAGGCGAACGAACGCAACGACGGCCACGCCATCGCTATCGTACACGGCAAGCTTGATGCGGTTGACGCCTGGACTATCCGCTCCCGCGCCTCAAGCCTGCTGCACGGGCTGGGATTTAGCAACGAACAGCTCGAACGTCCGGTCAGCGACTTCTCAGGCGGCTGGCGCATGCGTTTAAACCTGGCGCAGGCGCTGATTTGCCGCTCAGATTTATTGCTGCTCGACGAACCGACCAACCACCTGGATCTGGACGCGGTAATCTGGCTGGAAAGATGGCTGAAAAGCTATCCCGGCACGCTGATCCTTATTTCTCATGACCGCGATTTCCTCGATCCGGTGGTGGGCAAAATCATTCATATCGAACAGCAAAGCATGTTCGAGTACACAGGCAACTACTCTTCGTTTGAGGGCCAGCGCGCAACCCGCCTTGCCCAACAGCAGTCGATGTATGAGAGCCAACAGGAACGCGTTGCGCACCTGCAAAGCTTTATCGATCGTTTTAAGGCGAAAGCCTCAAAGGCAAAGCAGGCGCAAAGCCGCGTTAAAATGCTCGAACGTATGGAGCTTATCGCTCCGGCGCACGTGGATAACCCGTTCCACTTCAGCTTCCGCGCGCCGGAAAGCTTGCCTAACCCGCTCCTGCGAATGGAAAAGGTCAGCGCGGGCTACGGCGATCGCGTGATTTTGAACTCCATCAAGCTAAACCTGGTTCCCGGCTCGCGTATCGGTCTGTTAGGCCGCAACGGCGCGGGTAAATCAACGTTGATTAAGCTGCTGGCGGGCGAGCTGGCTCCGCTACAGGGCGATATCGGCCTGGCGAAAGGCATCAAGCTTGGCTACTTCGCCCAGCACCAGCTCGAATATCTGCGGGCCGATGAGTCGCCGCTCCAGCATCTGGCACGCATTGCGCCTAAAGAGCTGGAACAGCAGCTGCGCGATTATCTCGGCGGTTTCGGCTTCCAGGGCGATAAGGTTACCGAGCAG
>NZ_RCAA01000037.1:11352-52595 GCF_003628475.1 Enterobacter sp. R1(2018)
AAGGCCCGCCTGGTGCTGGCGCTGGTGGTCTGGCAGCGCCCTAACCTGCTGCTGCTCGATGAACCCACTAACCACCTCGACCTCGACATGCGTCAGGCGCTGACCGAAGCGCTGATTGATTTTGAAGGCGCTCTGGTGGTGGTTTCCCACGACCGTCATCTGCTGCGCTCCACTACCGACGATCTTTATCTGGTGCACGATGGAAAAGTCGAAGCCTTCGACGGCGACCTGGAAGATTATCAGCAGTGGCTAAGCGACCTGCAAAAGCAGGACAACCAGCCGGAAGACGGAGCCAAAGACAACGCCAACAGCGCGCAGGCGCGTAAGGATCAGAAACGCCGGGAAGCTGAGCTACGCACCCAGACCCAGCCGCTGCGCAAGCAAATCACCCAGCTTGAAAAGCAGATGGAAAAGCTGAACGCACAGCTGTCGACAGTTGAAGAGAAGCTGGCTGACAGCGCCATTTACGATCAAAGCCGCAAGGCCGAAATGACCGAATGCCTGCAAACCCAGGTGAAAGTTAAAACTGCGCTGGAGGAGTGTGAAATGGCATGGCTGGACGCCCACGAGCAGCTCGAACAGATGATGCAGGGCGAGTAATCGCCCCCATTAAAACTGGTTTAGCGCCAAATCAGTAGCACGCAGGCCGCCGTCAGCAGGCCCATAAAGATGTTGAAAATGGCCCAGGCGCGGCGGCTGCGCAGCAGTTTGCCGATCAGGCTGCCAAAGCCAATCCAGATGGCGCCCGCCACAATGTTAACCAGCGCAATACCGATGCTGATTAACACCACGGAATGCAGATACTCTGCACCGGCAAGGCTAAAACTGGCTACCGCGCCAAGCGCCATCAGCCATGCCTTCGGGTTGATAAGCTGAAGCAGTCCACCCTGCCAGAACGGGATGGGCGCCGGCGGTGGAGCATCCGTTTCCAGGCGTTCGTAGGTCGCCGTACCAATTTTCCACGCCAGCCATAAAAGATAAGCGCTACCGGCAATTTTTAGAATAAGGTGCAGCGCAGGGTAAATCAGAATCAGGCTACCCACGCCGCAGGCCACCAGCAGTAGGATGCACTGCATGCCCAGCATGATGCCGATCATCAGCGGTAAACTGCGCCAAAAACCGTAGTTGGCTCCGGAAGAGGTAAGTAAAGTATTATTAGGACCCGGCGTGATAGCTGCTACCCAAAGAAAACCAAGCATTGAAAAGAAAAGCGTTTCCATAACGTGGGTGCTCCACACCCAAAGGTAATAATTAGCAAACAAAATGAAACTAACAGTGTGATATGGATCAGACAAGCCCTGCAGAATTGAATTTTAATCATGATGACGGCCAGGATTTCCGTCCAATGCGCGGATTGAGCAATCCCCACCTGCAAACTATGCTGCCGCGCGTGATCCGTCGTCGTGTCAAATTTAAACCCCACTGGCAGCGTCTCGATATGCCGGATGGGGATTTCGTCGATCTCGCCTGGAGCGAAGATCCGGCTGCGGCCGTCGATAAACCGCGTCTGGTGGTTTTCCATGGTCTGGAGGGCAGCCTGCATAGCCCCTACGCTCACGGCCTGATTGAAGCCGCTAAAAATCGCGGCTGGCTGGGCGTGGTCATGCATTTCCGCGGCTGCAGCGGCGTGCCCAACCGCATGCAGCGCATTTACCACTCCGGCGAAACCGAGGACGGCACCTTTTTCCTTAACTGGCTGAGCCAGCGCTATGGCGAAGCGCCCACGGCGGCGGTCGGGTTCTCCCTCGGCGGAAATATGCTGGCGTGCCTGATGGCGAAACAGGGCGTGAACTGTACTTTAAAAGCGGGCGTAGTGGTCTCTGCCCCGCTGATGCTTGAGCAGTGCTGCTACCATATGGAGCAGGGTTTCTCACGGTTCTATCAGCGCTACCTGTTAAACCTGCTTAAAAAGAACGCCGCGCGGAAGCTAAGAAGCTATCCCGGCACGCTTCCTGTCGATTTAAGACAGCTGAAAGGCGTGCGCCGCATCCGCGATTTTGACGATCTTATTACCTCAAAAATCCACGGCTTTGCCGACGCGCTGGACTACTACCGTCAGTGCAGCGCCATGCCTTTGCTGCCGGACATTGCTAAACCTACGCTCATTATCCATGCTAAAGACGATCCCTTTATGGATCACCATGTCATTCCTGATAAGGCATCGTTACCCACAAATATTGAATATCAACTCACCAGTCATGGTGGACACGTCGGCTTTGTCGGCGGCACGCTGCGTAAACCGGAAATGTGGCTTGAGCAGCGCATCCCCGACTGGCTGACGAGATATCTGGACCACTAAGATGATTATTCCCTGGCAGGATCTCGACGCGGAAACGCTCGACAATCTTATCGAATCCTTTGTGTTACGTGAGGGTACGGATTATGGTGAACAAGAACGCTCGCTGTCGCAGAAGGTCGCCGATGTGAAACGACAGCTGCAAAGCGGCGAAGCGGTTTTGGTCTGGTCAGAGCTTCATGAAACGGTGAATATTATGCCGCGCGGGCAGTTCCGCGGCTGACCATTCAGTCATGGGGCACGGTCTGTACTGCATAATTCTTACAATCCATGGAGTTGTTGCCCTATGTCAGCCAAACATCCGGTTATCGCCGTTACGGGTTCCAGCGGTGCGGGAACCACCACCACCAGCCTGGCCTTTCGCAAGATTTTTCAGCAGCTGAACCTGCGCGCCGCGGAAGTTGAAGGGGACAGCTTCCATCGCTATACCCGTCCGGAAATGGATCTGGCTATCCGCAAGGCGCGCGATCTCGGCCGCCACATCAGCTATTTCGGCCCTGAAGCCAACGATTTCAGCCTGCTTGAGCAGACATTTGCTGAATACGGACGCAGCGGCCAGGGCAAATCGCGTAAATATCTCCACACTTATGATGAGGCCGTGCCCTGGAACCAGGTGCCGGGGACCTTCACGCCGTGGCAACCTTTGCCAGAGCCGACGGACGTCCTCTTTTACGAAGGGCTGCACGGCGGCGTAGTGACCCCGCAGAACGACGTGGCGAACCACGTGGATCTGCTGGTAGGCGTGGTGCCCATCGTTAACCTTGAGTGGATTCAAAAACTGGTACGCGATACCAGCGAGCGTGGTCATTCCCGGGAAGCGGTGATGGACTCCGTCGTCAGATCGATGGATGACTATATCAACTACATCACCCCGCAGTTCTCACGCACCCATATCAACTTCCAGCGCGTGCCAACGGTAGATACGTCTAATCCCTTTGCGGCGCGCGGAATTCCCTCTCTGGACGAAAGCTTCGTGGTTATTCACTTCCGCGGCCTGGATGACATTGATTTCCCTTATCTGTTGGCCATGCTGCAGGGATCGTTTATTTCCCACATCAATACATTGGTGGTGCCGGGCGGGAAAATGGGGCTGGCGATGGAGCTGATTATGACGCCGCTGGTGCAACGGCTGGCGGAGGGCAGAAAGGTCGTTTAGGGCGGCAGGCCGCCGCCCTGAAGCGCGTTAAGCTTCGATGACTTCATAGCTGTGCGTGATGTTTGCGGCTTTCTCAAGCATCAGCGCGACTGAACAGTATTTCTCAGCGGAGAGATCTACCGCACGGGACACGGCATTATCCTTCAGGTCTTTGCCGGTCACGATGAAATGCAGATTAATGTGGGTGAACAGGCGGGGGGCTTCTTCACGACCCTCGGACGTCAGCTTCACTTCGCAATCCTTCACGTCGTGACGGCCTTTTTGCAAAATGGACACCACGTCGATGGCGCTGCAGCCGCCGACCGACATCAGTACCATCTCCATCGGGCTGGGCGCCTTATCGCCTGAATTGCCGTCCATCAGGATCTGGTGGCCCGAAGCCGATTCGCCCAGGAAAGTTAACCCCTCAACCCATTTAACTCGTGCCTGCATGTTGCTTACTCCTGTTAAAGAAATTTCCTTTCAGAGTACGCGGATGCGGTAAAACTGGCAACGGAAGGCGACCTGCATCATGCTGAAACGAGACAATAGGAGACACTTGTCAAAAGCTATGCTAAAACAATCCGGATGCAACATTTGATACATTGACGTGATAAATGTCTGCAGAGGACATCACTAATTACAGGCGGCAAGATTGACTTGCAGGCCATTTCCCCCGAGTGGGAAGTATTCTAACGATTGCAACGCCGGGCAGGAGGTTTTGCATCCTGTCTTTGGTAGCCAGTTTATAACAGAGGATAACCGCGCATGGTGCTTGGCAAACCGCAAACAGACCCGACACTCGAATGGTTCTTGTCCCATTGCCACATTCATAAGTATCCATCAAAGAGCACGCTGATTCACCAGGGTGAAAAGGCAGAGACGCTGTACTACATCGTCAAAGGCTCCGTGGCAGTGCTGATTAAAGATGAAGAGGGTAAGGAAATGATCCTCTCCTACCTGAACCAGGGCGATTTTATCGGTGAATTAGGCCTGTTTGAAGAAGGCCAGGAGCGCAGCGCCTGGGTTCGTGCGAAAACCGCATGCGAAGTGGCCGAAATTTCCTATAAAAAGTTCCGTCAGCTTATCCAGGTTAATCCGGACATCCTGATGCGTCTGTCTTCCCAGATGGCGCGTCGCCTGCAGGTCACGTCAGAAAAAGTCGGCAACCTCGCCTTCCTCGACGTTACCGGCCGCATCGCTCAGACGCTGCTGAACCTGGCGAAACAGCCGGACGCGATGACCCACCCGGACGGCATGCAGATTAAAATCACCCGTCAGGAAATCGGTCAGATCGTCGGTTGCTCTCGCGAAACCGTAGGCCGCATCCTGAAAATGCTGGAAGATCAGAACCTGATTTCCGCTCACGGTAAAACAATCGTCGTTTACGGTACTCGTTAATTCCCGCTCACAAAATGGCGTGTCGCTTCGGTAACACGCCATTTTTGTCTCTACACTTCTGATATGTGGCGTCGACTGATCTACCATCCCGAAGTTAACTACGCACTGCGACAAACGCTGGTGCTGTGTCTTCCCGTGGCGGTGGGCCTGATTCTGGGCAATCTGCAGGCAGGACTGATGTTCTCGTTAGTGCCCGCGTGCTGCAATATTGCCGGTCTGGATACGCCTCATAAACGCTTCTTCAAGCGATTAATCATCGGCGGCGGCCTGTTCGCCATCAGCAGCCTGCTAATGCAGCTGATGCTGCTGTACACGCCCGTTCCGCTTCCGGCCATTCTTCTTGGCATGGCGCTGCTGCTGGGCGTCACCGCCGAGATCAGCGCGCTCCACGCCCGCCTGCTGCCCGCCTCGCTCATCGCCGCTATTTTTACCCTCAGCATGGCCGGGAATATGCCCATCTGGAAACCGATGCTGCTTTATGTGTGCGGCACCGTCTGGTACGGGGGATTCAACTGGTTCTGGTTCTGGATGTGGCGCGAACAGCCGCTTCGTGAATCCTTAAGCCTGCTCTACCGCCAGCTTGCGGATTATTGCGAGGCCAAATACGGCCTGCTGACCCAGCACACGGATCCTGAAAAAGCGCTGCCGCCTTTGCTGGCCCGCCAGCAAAAAGCCGTCGACCTGATCACCGTTTGTTACCAGCAGCTGCATATGCTGGCGGCGAATCAGCAAAACGGCTACAAACGCCTGCTGCGCGCCTTCCAGGTGGCGCTCGATTTACAGGAGCACATCTCCGTTAGCCTGCATCAGCCGGAAGAGGTGCAAAAGCTCGTTGAGCAAAGCCACGCCGAGGCGGTGATACGCTGGAACGCGAAAACTATCGCGGCGCGTCTACGCGTGCTGGCCGACGATATCCTTTATCACCGCTACCCGAAGCGGTTTGTGATGGATAAACAACTCGAGGCGCTGGAAAAAATTGCCCGCCAGAATCCGGACAATCCCGTCGGGCAGTTCTGCCACTATCACTTCAGCCGCATCGCACGCGTGCTGCGCACCCAGCGTCCTTTATATGTTCGCGACCTGATGGAGGACCGCCAGCGCCGTCTGCCGCTGTGGGCCGCGCTTAAAAGCTATCTGTCATTTAAATCCGCCGCGCTGCGTAACTCAGCGCGGCTCGGGGTTATGCTGACCGTAGCCAGCCTGCTGGGCGCCTCTTTGCATTTGCCCAAGCCCTACTGGATCCTGATGACCGTCATGTTCGTGACGCAAAATGGCTACGGCGCGACGAGGGTGCGTATTCTGCACCGTTCGGCCGGCACCATGGCTGGCCTTGCCATCGCAGGCATCGCTCTGCACTTCCACTTTCCGCAGTATATTGCGCTAACCGCGATGCTGATGATCACCCTGGTGAGCTATCTCTTTATCCGCAAAAGCTACGGCTGGGCGACCATTGGCTTTACCGTTACCGCCGTTTATACCCTGCAGCTGATCACGCTGAGCGCCGAGCAATACATCGTGCCCCGCTTAATAGATACCCTGCTCGGCTGCCTGATCGCCTTTGGCGGCATGGTCTGGCTGTGGCCGCAGTGGCAAAGCGGTCTGCTGCGCCAGAACGCCCACGATGCGCTGGAAACAGATCAGGAAGCCATCCGTTTGATTTTAAGCAGCGATCCCAAACCCACGCCGCTGGCTTATCAGCGCATGCGGGTCAATCAGGCGCACAACGCGCTATTTAACTCCTTAAACCAGGCGATGCAGGAACCGGGCTTTAACTCGACTTATCTGGAAGATATGAAGCTGTGGGTGACGCACAGCCAGTTCATCGTTGAGCATGTTAACGCGATGACGACCCTTGCCCGCGAACACAACATGCTCACGCCGGAACTGGCGCAGCGTTATCTGCAGGCGTGCGAAATCGCCCTGCAAAGATGCCAGCAGCGGCTTGAATATGACGGGCCCGGGGAGACGAAAGACGCGGTTATTCTGGATTCAGAAGCGCTGCCCACCGGGCCGCTAAGCACCATGGAACAGCATTTACAGCGGGTGCTCGGGCATCTCAACACCATGCACACCATTTCTTCAGTGGCATGGCGTCAACGCCCGCATCATGGGATCTGGCTGAACAGCAGCCTGCGGCGGCCGCAGGGAGGTTGAACGAAGCGCCATCCACCAAAACGTTGCATGGCGCAGGTTTTATTCGCCCGGCTAACCCTTAGCGATCTTGCCGACGGCCTTCGCAAAGCGCTGCATTCCCTCTTCGATATCCGCGTCATCCACAATCAACGATGGCGCGAAGCGCATCACGTCCGGACCAGCATTTAGCACCATCACCCCTTCATGAGCGGCGGCGTACAGGAATTCACGGGCGCGGCCCTTATACCCCGGCTTCAGTTCTGCGCCGATCAGCAGCCCCATGCCGCGAATATCGCTGAACAGATCATACTGCTCGTCAATTTGCTGCAGATGCTTCACGAACAGCTGACGTTTCTGGGTAACGCCCTTCAGCACTTCCGGCGTATTGATGATATCGAATGCGGCGCCCGCTACGGCGCAGGCCAGCGGGTTGCCGCCGTAGGTTGAACCATGGGTGCCAACGTGGAAGGCGGAAGCAATTTCCTGCGTCGTCAGCATCACGCTCACCGGAAAACCGCCGCCGAGGGCTTTGGCGCTGGTAAGGATGTCCGGCGTCACGCCGTAGTGCATATAGGCGAAGAGCTCGCCGATACGTCCCATGCCGCACTGCACTTCATCGAACACCAGCAGCGCGTTATGCTCATCGCACAGTTCGCGCAGCCCTTGCAGGAATTCAGGCGTTGCGGCGGTAACGCCGCCCTCCCCCTGAATCGGCTCAACGACAATCGCGCAGGTATGATCGTCAATGACGGCCTTTACCGCGTGCAGGTCGTTAAACGGGACATGGATAATGTCTGCAGGTTTCGGGCCGAAGCCGTCGGAATACTTCGGCTGACCGCCAACCGAAACGGTAAACAGCGAGCGGCCGTGGAAAGCGTTATGGAAGGCGATAATTTTGCTTTTGTACGGGCTATGGCGGGTAGAGGCGTAGTAGCGCGCCAGCTTAAAGGCGGTTTCGTTCGCTTCCGTACCTGAGTTCATAAACAGCACACGCTCGGCAAAAGTTGCCTCAATCAGCTTACGGCCCAGACGCAGGGCGGGTTCGTTAGTAAAGACGTTGCTGGTGTGCCACAGCGTTTCGCCCTGGGTTTTCAGCGTGTCCACCAGCGCCGGATGGCAGTGGCCCAGCGCCGTAACCGCAATGCCCCCTGCGAAATCAACGTATTCCTTGCCCTGCTGATCCCAGACACGGCTGCCCTTTCCCTTTACCGGAATAAACTCGGCTGGTGCATAAACCGGCAGAATAACTTCATCAAAAGTCGCGCGAGTAATTGCTGATTGTTCAGTTGCCATTGATTTCCCATCCAGTTTTATACAGAAGAGATACGTGAAAATATAATCACGAAATATGCATAAAAAATCATTAGCTGGCAATAAAAAATCACCGCTTCAGGAAATTGTCCAGCAGCTGATGGCCCTGCTCGCTGAGGATGCTTTCAGGATGGAACTGCACCCCTTCCAGATCCAGCTCGCGATGGCGGATGCCCATAATCTCGCGTTTGTCGGTCCAGGCGGTGATTTCAAAACCGTCGGGCAAAGTGGCGGGGTCGATAAGCAGCGAGTGGTAGCGCGTCACGGTAAGAGGATTATTCAGGCCGCTGAATACGCCGCTATCACTGTGGGAAATAACAGAAGTTTTGCCGTGCATTACTTTGTCAGCGCGGATAATGGCTGCGCCAAACGCCTGGGCAATGGCCTGATGACCGAGACAAACCCCAAGGATCGGCAGCCGCCCTGCAAAATGCGCAATAGCGGCAAGCGAGATGCCGGCCTCTGTCGGCGTACAGGGACCCGGTGAGATCACGAGTTTTGCAGGTGCCAGAGCGGCGATTTGCGCAAGCGTAATTTCATCGTTACGCTTTACCACCACTTCGGCACCGAGCTCGCAAAAATACTGATACAGATTCCAGGTGAAAGAATCGTAATTGTCGATAAGCAGTAACATGGCGGCTCCGGCAGAAAGAAGAACCACGCTATTCTATTCGCTTTCCTTCGCCTCACTCACCACTTTAGTAAAAATCGCCGTGAGCGGCTTAAGATCGCCCAGCGCACCCGCCTGGTTCGCGGCTTGCCATGTATCCTGCTCGACTTCGCTCCAGTCCAGCATATAGCCCGCATGGATGGCCAACTGCTCGAAGAACACGCGCTGCGCCCGGCCGCTGCCGATACGGAACGGGTGGAGAACGTTTATTTCACAATAGTAATGCGCAAGGCATTCGATAAACTCCGGCTTCTCAAGGTCGCTCAGATAGCGTTCATCCTCCAGCTCCTGCATCAGGTCGTTACCTTCGTTTTCAATGTACTCGAAGTGGCAAAAACGGGTATCGCCCTGATAGATATCGACTTTTCTCAACTCGCCCGCCCAGTCGTACACGTCCTGGAAAAGCTGCTGATGGATAGAACACAGCCACGGCAGGCCCATACGCTGCGGGCCAAGCTCAATGGTTGCCGCCCGCAGCGCGGTAAGCTGAAGCTCGGCCTCTTTTAGCCGCTCGGACTCACGAATATCAAGCCGGTTGCGCAGCACTTGAATACCAGACCAGAAATAGGGATCGCGCCCTTCGCCGAATTTATCGCTCATAGTGACCCCGCAGTTCGCTGATACGCGCCAGAGCTTCATCACGCGTAAGCGTAATTAACGGTACTTCAACGCCTTCCAGCCGGTTACTGGCCTGGAAAGATCGGCTGCGCTGCTGCTGCCACAGACGAGATTTTTGCTTCTCGGTGAGTTTCTTGCCCATATCGCCTCCCTTATTTCGCCACTGGTTTGCCACAAGTATAAGCGGCATTGCGCACAGTTGCCGGGGAGCGGGCAGAGCGCGGGACAAACCACCCCGCGCGCAGGGAATTAAGGCAGGACTTTTGCGGAAAGGATAACTATCGGTTTTGACGGAACATTCTGGTAAGGACCGACGTCATGGGACTGAACCTGAGAAATCTTGTCGGCCACTTCCATCCCTTTCACAACTTTACCAAATACCGCATAACCGAAATCACGCTGGCCATGATCGAGGAAGGCGTTATCAGCGACGTTAATAAAGAACTGGCTGGTGGCGCTGTCTTTATCCGCGGTACGCGCCATAGCGACGGTGCCGCGAGTATTGCGCAGACCGTTATCCGCTTCATTTTTAATCGGCGGGTTCGGCTGCTTCTGATTCATATCTTCAGTAAAGCCGCCGCCCTGAACCATAAAGCCCGGAATGACCCGATGAAAGGTGGTGTTGTTATAGAAACCGCTGTTGACGTAATCAACGAAATTCTTCACCGATACGGGAGCTTTTTGGCTATTTAATTCCAGCTCAATATTACCGGCAGAGGTCGTTAACAGAACATGAGGATCGCCGCTTGCCGCCAGTGCAACGGGCGAGACAGCCGAGATGGCGAATACAGCTGCAACAGCCGCCAGAGTCGATTTGAGCATCAGAAATTCCTTACGAAGGCAGTGAATGAAGCAAGTGGCTAGAGTGTAAAGAGGAGCAGCGACGGGTGCCAGCCCTTTACGGTTTTTTACTTTTCAATAAATCAATAAGTTGTACGAACGAATCCGTTTTACAGATTGAAATATGTGAGCTGATTCATGAAACGAATGGTAATTTTTAAACATAATTACATTGAATGTTTAAATCGATCACGTTCACGGCTAAAATTCACTCGCCCACGGCGCTGTCAACGCGCTTTACACTTCTATTCACAGGCAAGATATGACTAACAGCAACCGTACCAAGCTGCTATGGATCAGCTTTTTCTCCTACGCCCTGACCGGCGCGTTGGTGATTGTCACCGGGATGGTGATGGGAAACATCGCAGAATATTTCCAGTTGCCCGTCTCCAGCATGAGTAACACCTTTACCTTCCTGAATGCTGGCATTCTGATTTCAATCTTCCTGAATGCCTGGCTGATGGAAATTGTACCGCTGAAAACGCAGCTGCGTTTTGGCTTCCTGCTGATGATACTGGCGGTGGCCGGTCTGATTCTGGGCCATAACCTGACTATCTTCTCCGCTTCCATGTTCGTGCTGGGCCTGGTCAGCGGCATCACGATGTCGATCGGTACTTTCCTGATCACCCATATGTATGAAGGCCGTCAGCGCGGTTCCCGTCTGCTGTTTACCGACTCCTTCTTCAGCATGGCAGGGATGATTTTCCCGATGGTCGCCGCGATTCTTCTGGCGCGCAGCATTACCTGGTACTGGGTTTATATCTGCATCGGCCTGGTGTACGTCGCCATCTTCCTCCTGACCCTGGGCTGTGAATTCCCGGCGCTGGGCAAACATGCGAAGAAAACAGACGCACAGCCGGTGGCAAAAGAAAAATGGGGCATCGGCGTGCTGTTCCTGTCCGTAGCGGCGCTGTGCTACATCCTCGGTCAGCTGGGCTTTATCTCCTGGGTTCCCGAGTACGCGAAAAGCCTCGGCATGAACATCAACGACGCGGGCAAGCTGGTCAGCGATTTCTGGATGTCGTATATGGTGGGCATGTGGGTATTCAGTTTCGTGCTGCGTTTCTTCGACCTGCAACGCATCCTGATGGTGCTGGCGGGTGCGGCGACCGTGCTGATGTACCTGTTCAACACGGGCGAGCCTGCGCATCTGGCGTGGTTTATCCTGGCTCTGGGCTTCTTCTCCAGCGCAATTTACACCACCATCATTACCCTTGGTTCTCTGCAGACCAAGATCGCTTCGCCGAAGCTGGTTAACTTCGTGCTGACCTGCGGCACCATCGGCACCATGCTGACCTTCGTGGTTACCGGCCCGATTGTAGCCCACAGCGGCCCGCACGCGGCGCTACAGACCGCAAACGGCCTCTATGCGGTGGTCTTCGTTATGTGCGTGGCGCTTGGTCTGGTGACCAAACACCGCCAGCATAACGCAGCGGCAGCAGCGCACTAAGCTCGCTACCCTCTCTCATCTTCGGGAGAGGGTCCTTTTTCTGCATGTCTTTTCTCTGGTTTCGATCGGCTGCGACGCTATTACTCTTTTTTTTATCATCGTCATAACTCTTTTTTTACTTCACGCCTTTCACTCCCTCCGCTGCCCTTTCTGTTAGCTTTTGACGAAAAACCAACCAATTCCATCACTTATAAAAAAACCATTGAAATCAAACATATACTCCTTAAGGGGTATGTAAAGGCGTATTTGATTTGCATCAATAATCGCCTTTGCTGAATCGTTAAGGTAGGCGGTAATAGAAAAGAAATTGAGGCAATTATGAGCAAAGTCAGAATCGCAATTATCGGTAATGGCATGGTCGGCCATCGCTTTATCGAGGACTTACTTGATAAGGCCCAGCCCGGCGAGTTCGACATTACCGTCTTTTGTGAAGAGCCACGCAAAGCCTATGACCGCGTGCATCTCTCTTCCTATTTTTCTCACCATACCGCTGAAGAATTATCTCTGGTCCGCGACGGCTTTTATGAGAAGCACGGCGTCAACGTGCTGGTGGGTGAACGCGCCATCACCATCAATCGTCAGGAAAAAGTGATTCACTCGAATACCGGACGCACCGTGTATTACGACAAGCTGGTCATGGCCACGGGCTCCTATCCGTGGATCCCGCCGATTAAGGGGTCCGAAACGCAAGACTGCTTCGTCTACCGCACCATTGAAGATTTGAACGCCATCGAAGCCTGCGCGCGTCGTAGCAAACGCGGTGCCGTGGTCGGCGGCGGCCTGCTCGGCCTGGAAGCCGCGGGCGCGCTGAAAAACCTTGGCGTGGAAACCCACGTTATCGAATTCGCGCCAATGCTGATGGCAGAACAGCTCGACCAGATGGGCGGCGAGCAGCTGCGCAATAAAATCGAAAGCATGGGCGTACGCGTTCACACCAGCAAAAACACCCTCGAGATTGTTCAGGAAGGAAAGGAAGCGCGTAAAACTATGCGTTTTGCCGACGGTAGCGAGCTGGAAATCGACTTTATCGTCTTCTCAACCGGCATCCGTCCGCGCGATAAGCTGGCGACCCAGTGTGGCCTTGCCACAGCGCAGCGCGGCGGCATCGTGATCAACGACAGCTGTCAGACCTCCGACCCGGATATCTACGCCATCGGCGAATGCGCCAGCTGGAATAACCGCGTGTTCGGTCTCGTAGCGCCGGGTTACAAGATGGCCCAGGTCACCGCGGATCATCTGCTGAGCAATGAAAACGCCTTTGAAGGCGCGGACATGAGCGCCAAACTCAAGCTGCTGGGCGTCGACGTGGGCGGCATCGGCGACGCGCACGGCCGTACGCCAAACTCACGCAGCTACGTTTATCTCGACGAAAGCAAAGAAGTTTATAAACGCCTGGTGGTGAGCGAAGACAACAAAACCCTGCTGGGCGCGGTACTGGTGGGCGACACCAGCGATTACGGCAACCTGCTACAGCTTGTACTCAACGCCATTGAGCTGCCGGAAAACCCGGACGCGCTGATTCTGCCTTCGCATGCAGGTAGCGGTAAACCTTCCATCGGCGTAGACAAACTGCCGGACACCGCGCAGATCTGTTCCTGCTTCGACGTCACCAAAGGCGATCTGGTTAGCGCCATCAACAAAGGCTGCCACACCGTTGCGGCGCTGAAAGCGGAAACCAAAGCCGGTACCGGCTGCGGCGGCTGTATTCCGCTGGTCACCCAGGTACTGAACGCCGAGCTGGCCAAACAGGGCATCGAAGTAAACAATAACCTGTGCGAGCACTTCGCATTCTCCCGCCAGGAGCTTTACCACCTTATCCGCGTGGAAGGCATTAAATCCTTCGACGAGCTGCTGACCAAATATGGTAAAGGCTACGGCTGCGAAGTCTGTAAGCCCACCGTCGGCTCCCTGCTCGCCTCGTGCTGGAACGACTATATTCTCGAACCGCTGCATACCCCGCTGCAGGATACCAACGACAACTTCCTCGGTAACATCCAGAAAGATGGCACCTACTCGGTGATCCCACGTTCCGCCGGCGGTGAAATCACTCCGGAAGGCCTGATGGTTGTCGGCCGTATCGCGCGTGAATATAACCTTTACACCAAAATCACCGGCTCCCAGCGTATCGGCCTGTTCGGCGCGCAGAAAGACGACCTGCCAGAAATCTGGCGCCAGCTGATTGAAGCGGGCTTTGAAACCGGCCACGCCTATGCGAAAGCGCTGCGCATGGCGAAAACCTGCGTCGGCAGCACCTGGTGCCGTTACGGCGTGGGCGACAGCGTGGGCTTCGGCGTCGAACTGGAAAACCGCTACAAGGGCATCCGCACCCCGCACAAAATGAAGTTCGGCGTTTCCGGCTGCACCCGCGAATGCGCGGAAGCGCAGGGTAAAGACGTGGGCATTATCGCCACCGAAAAAGGCTGGAATCTGTACGTCTGCGGCAACGGCGGCATGAAACCGCGTCATGCGGATCTGCTGGCGGCAGACCTCGATCGCGACACGCTGATCAAATATCTCGACCGCTTCATGATGTTCTACATCCGCACCGCGGATAAGCTGACCCGTACTTCCGTATGGCTGGAAAATCTGGAAGGCGGCATCGAGTACCTGCAAAAAGTCATTATCGAAGACAAGCTGGGTCTGAACGCTCAGCTTGAAACTGAATTGACGCGTCTGCGTGAGAAGGTGATTTGTGAGTGGACCGAAACGGTGAACAAGCCGGAAGCACAGGTTCGCTTCAGACACTTTATCAACAGCCCGCAGCGCGATCCGAACGTACAGGTCGTACCCGAGCGCGAGCAGCACCGTCCGGCCACGCCTTACGAGCGTATTCCAGTCACTATGGTAGAAGCGGAGGAAATCGTATGAGCCAGTGGACTACCGTTTGTCAGTTGAACGACATTCTGCCAGCGACCGGCGTTTGCGCCCTGCTGGGCAGTCAGCAGGTGGCGATTTTCCGCCCGCGCAACGATGAGCAAATCTACGCTATCAGCAATATCGACCCGTTCTTCGAGGCGAGCGTGCTGTCGCGCGGGATAATTGCCGAGCACCAGAGCGAACTCTGGGTTGCCAGCCCGCTGAAAAAACAGCATTTCCGTCTGCGCGACGGCCTATGTATGGAAGATGAAAGCCGCTCCGTTGCGCACTTTGCCGCCCGCGTTCACGACGGCATGGTTCAGATTAAAGCTTAATAAAAATTATTCTGACCGGGGCGTAGGGTGGAAAAGCGTAGCGTCTTTCACCCTACGCCCTCCAGGGTCGGAAAACACAAACTGCCTGAATTACTTTTTCTTTATTATTTTCAATTATCTGGGATAACAAAAATGTTCACCGATACCATTAATAAGTGTGCGGCGAATGCCGCTCGTATTGCCCGCCTGTCAAAAAATAATCCGCTCGGCTTTTGGATCGGCTCCGCCATGGCCGGCGCCTATGTCGGACTTGGCATCATCCTTATCTTCACCCTCGGAAATTTGCTCGATCCTGCCGTGCGTCCGCTGGTGATGGGCGCCACCTTTGGTATCGCCCTGACGCTGGTGATTATCGCCGGCTCCGAGCTTTTTACCGGCCATACCATGTTTCTGACCTTCGGCGTTAAAGCGGGAACCATCTCTCACGGTCAGATGTGGGCTATTTTGCCGCAGACCTGGGCTGGCAACCTGCTGGGCTCCGTGTTTGTGGCGCTGCTATACAGCTGGGGCGGCGGTAGCCTGCTGCCGGTGGATACCAGCATCGTTCACACCGTTGCGCTGGCAAAAACCACCGCGCCGGCGATGACGCTGTTCTTCAAAGGCGCGCTGTGCAACTGGCTGGTGTGCCTCGCGATCTGGATGGCGGTTCGTACCGAAGGCGCGGCGAAACTTATCGCTATCTGGTGGTGTCTGCTGGCGTTTATCGCCTCCGGCTATGAACACTCCGTTGCCAACATGACGCTGTTTGCGCTCTCCTGGTTTGGCCACCACAGCGATGCTTATACGCTGGCCGGCATCGGCCACAACCTGCTGTGGGTCACGCTTGGGAATACGCTTTCCGGCGCGGTATTCATGGGTCTGGGTTATTGGTATGCTACGCCAAAAGCCGAACGACCACAGCCAGAGCGAATCGCTGCGCCTGGAACTGTAAGCCAATAATTGAGGATTGAACGTGGATCACCTGCCCATATTTTGTCAGCTACGAGATCGCGCCTGCCTGCTGGTCGGCGGGGGCGATGTCGCAGAACGTAAAGCACGTTTATTGATGGAGGCAGGTGCGCGCGTCACTGTTAATGCCCTGGATTTTACGCCGCAGTTCAAAGCCTGGGCGCAACAGGGCATGCTGACCCTTGAACGGGGCGAGTTTTCCCCTGCGCTGCTTGACGCCTGCTGGCTGGCGATCGCCGCAACCGATGACGACGAGGTGAATCAGCAGGTCAGCGATACGTGCGAATCCCGCCGCATCTTCTGCAACGTGGTCGACGCGCCGAGGCAGGCCAGCTTTATTATGCCGTCGATTATCGACCGTTCGCCGCTGATGGTTGCGGTCTCTTCCGGCGGCACTTCGCCGGTGCTGGCCCGCCTGCTGCGAGAAAAGCTCGAATCCATTCTGCCGCTGCACCTGGGCAAAATTGCCGGCTACGCAGGCACGCTGCGCGGGCGGGTGAAAGCGAAGTTTGCCACCATGGGCGAACGCCGCCGCTTCTGGGAAAAATTCTTTACTAACGATCGCCTGGCGCAATATCTGGCGAACGAAGATAAAAAGGCTGTCGACCAGGAAACCGAGTCGATGTTCGCCGCCGAACTCGATCATCGCGGCGAAGTTGTGCTGGTCGGCGCGGGGCCGGGCGATGCGGGATTACTGACCCTTAAAGGGCTGCAGCAGATCCAGCAGGCCGACGTGGTGGTCTATGACCGTCTGGTCTCCGATGACATCATGAATCTTGTGCGTCGCGACGCGGACCGCGTCTTTGTCGGTAAACGGGCAGGTTTTCACTGCGTTCCGCAGGAAGAGATTAACCAGATTCTGCTGCGCGAAGCGCAAAAAGGGAAACGCGTGGTGCGTCTGAAAGGCGGCGATCCCTTTATCTTCGGCCGGGGCGGCGAAGAGCTGGAAACGCTGTGTCACGGAGGAATTCCCTTCTCCGTTGTGCCGGGGATAACCGCGGCCTCAGGCTGCTCCGCCTATTCCGGCATTCCGTTAACCCACCGCGACTACGCGCAAAGCGTACGGCTGGTAACGGGACACCTGAAAACCGGCGGCGAGCTCGACTGGGCGAACCTGGCGGCAGAGAAGCAAACGCTGGTGTTTTATATGGGACTGAATCAGGCGGCGGCCATCGAACAAAACCTCATCAGCCACGGTATGCCTGCGGATATGCCGGTTGCGCTGGTAGAAAACGGCACCTCTGTTAAACAGCGCGTCGTCAACGGAACGTTAAACGAGCTTGGCGAGCTGGCGACGCAGGTTGAAAGCCCGTCACTGATTATCGTCGGGCGCGTGGTCGCGCTACGCGACAAGCTGAACTGGTTTTCAAATCACTAATAAAAAAAGGAGGCTTTCGCCTCCTTTTTTTATCGCTTGCGCCTTACGGCTGGGCAACAAACCCGATCACTTCGTACACTTTCTTCAGCGTGGCGCTGGCGTGAGTCCGGGCTTTTTCCGCACCCTCTTTCATTACCTGGTGCAGGAACGCTTCGTCATTGCGATAGCGGTTATAGCGCTCCTGAAGGTCGATCAGCATGCCAGAGACGGCTTCCGCTACGTCCCCCTTCAGGTGACCATACATTTTGCCTTCAAAATGCTGCTCAAGCTCAGGAATAGTCTTGCCGGTTACGCCAGACATAATATCCAGCAGGTTGGAAACGCCGGCTTTGTTGACGACGTCGTAACGCACCACTGGCGGCTCGTCGGAGTCGGTTACCGCGCGTTTAAGCTTCTTCACCACCGATTTTGGATCTTCCAGCAGGCCGATAACGTTGTTGCGGTTATCGTCAGATTTGGACATTTTCCTGGTAGGCTCCAGCAGGGACATGACGCGCGCGCCGGACTTAGGAATAAACGGCTCAGGAACCTTGAATACTTCGCCGTACAGGGCATTAAAGCGCGCGGCGATATCGCGGCTCAGCTCCAGAT
Source organism: Enterobacter sp. R1(2018) (assembly GCF_003628475.1). Lineage (GTDB taxonomy): Bacteria > Pseudomonadota > Gammaproteobacteria > Enterobacterales > Enterobacteriaceae > Dryocola. The sequence continues at coordinate 29,315 of NZ_RCAA01000037.1, forward strand.
GCTGTTTCTGGTCTTCGCCGACCGGCACCAGATTGGTCTGGTAGAGCAGGATATCGGCGGCCATCAGCACCGGATAGTCAAACAGGCCGGCGTTGATATTTTCAGCGTAACGCGAAGACTTATCCTTGAACTGCGTCATGCGGCTCAGCTCGCCGAAATAGGTGTAGCAGTTCAGCACCCAGCTTAGCTGCGCATGCTCAGGCACGTGGGACTGAACGAAAATGGTGCTTTTCGCCGGATCGATACCGCACGCAAGGTACAGCGCCAGGGTGTCGAGCGTGGCTTTACGCAGCGCGTTCGCATCCTGACGCACGGTAATGGCGTGCTGATCAACGATGCAGTAAATGCAGTGATAATCGTCCTGCATGTGAACCCACTGACGCAACGCACCCATGTAGTTACCAATGGTTAATTCACCTGAAGGCTGCGCGCCGCTAAAAACAATGGGTTTACTCATGTTCTGATTCCTGATTTTCTTTGCAAGGGAGCCCGAGAGCGGGCAATAAGTCACTGAATTTATCAAACACGACGTCCGGTTTGCTCAGTTCAATGGCTTCACCATAGTTGTAACCGTAGGTCATGCCGACGCAGGGGCAGCCCGCAGCCTGTGCGGCAAGAATATCGTTGCGGGAATCCCCCACAAACAGCAGCTCTTCCGCGCTCAGGTTAAGCTTCTCCATAACCTTAAACAGCGGCTCCGGATGCGGTTTCTTATTTTCCACATCGTCGCCGCCGATAACCAGCTGGAAGTATTCCGCGATGCCCAGCTTTTCAAGCAGCGGCATGACGAACGGCGTCGGCTTATTGGTTACCAGCCCCATTGGCAGGCCGTTTTCGGCCAGCGCGGCCAGCGTGCTGGCGACATGTGGGAAGAGGAAGCTGCCTTCGTCGACCGTTTGCGCATAGAAGTTATCAAACAGCTTGCGCGCTATAAGACACTGATCGAACTGCGGCTCCTGGCCTTTTAACGCCCAGGTCAATGCGCGCTGCACCAGCACGTCGGCGCCGTTTCCAATCCACTTCTCGACGTTTTCTTCACCGGCCGTTGGCAATTCAAGCGCGTACAGCGCCTGATCCATCGCCTGGCTTAAGCCCAGCGCCGTATCCACCAGCGTGCCGTCCAGATCGAAGGCGACACCGCGAATTTTTTCAAACTTATTCATGACTTACCTTTGCCAGTTCATCGCGCATGCGATCGATGACCGTTTTATAATCGGGCTGACTGAAGATAGCCGAGCCGGCGACAAACATATCCGCGCCCGCCGCGGCAATCTCCGCAATATTATCAACTTTCACGCCGCCGTCGACTTCAAGACGAATATCGTAACCGGAAGCGTCGATGCGCTCGCGCACCTGGCGGAGTTTTTCCAGCGTGTGCGGAATAAACGACTGCCCGCCGAAGCCCGGGTTTACGGACATCAGCAAAATAACATCCAGCTTATCCATCACGTGATCCAGCCAGCTGAGCGACGTCGCCGGGTTAAACACCAGGCCGGCTTTGCAGCCGTGCTCTTTAATCAGCTGCAAAGAGCGGTCAACGTGTTCGGAAGCTTCAGGATGGAAGGTAATGATGCTGGCGCCGGCTTCGGCGAAATCCGGGATGATGCGATCGACGGGCTTCACCATCAGGTGCACGTCAATCGGCGCGGTGATGCCATAATCGCGCAGTGATTTCAGCACCATAGGCCCGATGGTCAGATTTGGAACGTAGTGGTTATCCATAACATCGAAATGGACGACGTCGCTGCCTGCGGCCAGCACTTTGGCCGTGTCTTCGCCCAGGCGGGCAAAATCGGCAGACAGGATTGAGGGGGCAATCAAATACTGTTTCATCCGCTTCTCCAATATATTGTCATTTTTGAGGCGAACGAAACGGCTCAGGCTACACCGTAGAGCGCCAGCAGCTCGTCCACCTTGTTACGCGTTCCGCCATTTCTGCTGATGCTGCGTCTGACCTGCAGCTTATGCAGCTTCGCCTGCTGATACCAAATCCGGGTCAGCTCGGTGTCATGATTGGAAATCAGCACCGGAATGCGGTTTTCCTGCAGGTTTTCCGCAAGCACAGCCAGATGCTGCTGCTGCACTATGCTGAAGCTGTCCGTATGATAAGCCGTAAAATTGGCCGTGGCTGACAGGGGTGCATACGGCGGATCGCAATACACCACCGAGCCCGCGGCGGCGGCCGTCATGCTGACATCATACGACTGACAGACGAAAGTAGCCTGCTGCGCCCGTTCGGCAAAGTGGTACAGCTCCTCTTCCGGAAAGTAGGGTTTGCTGTAGCGGCCAAACGGCACGTTAAATTCGCCGCGCAGGTTATAACGACACAGGCCGTTGTAACAATGGCGGTTGAGGTACAAAAACAGCACCGCACGACGAAACGCATCTTTGCACTGGTTAAACTCAGCGCGAAACAGATAAAAGGCTTCGCCATTGTTATGCTCGGGCGTAAACAGGCTGCGGGCTTCCTGAACATACTCGTCGGTACGCGCTTTGACAATGTTGTACAGGTTAATCAGATCGCTGTTGATATCCGCGAGGATATAGCGTGAGTAGTCAGTGTTCAGAAAGACAGAGCCTGCGCCAACAAATGGCTCAATCAGACAGTCACCTTCCGGCAGATACTTCTTTATGTCATCAAGCAGGGGGTATTTCCCCCCTGCCCATTTCAGAAAAGCGCGATTTTTTTTCATGCTGTCTAACTATTTACACCTTCTCCAGCTGTGGAAGGGTTCCGACAGCGACTGCGCTTGCCATCACTTCAGATCGGACTGAACCTGATGAATTGGTTTTGCCCACGGGTTCTTCGCCTGTACGTCAGCCGGCAGCGTTGAAACGGCTCGTTTCGCCTCGTCTTTGCTGGCGTAAACACCGCTAATCAGCACATACCACGGCTGGCCGTTACGCACGGTCTGGTACACCATGTAATGCTGCAGGTTTTCTTTCTTCGCCCATGCGTTCAAATTCGCAGAGTTAGAAGAAGAGCTGAGCTGCAGGGTGTAATGGCTGCCCGGCGCGCCTTTAATTGCGCTCGCATCCCCGGTGACCATCGCACCGCCTGCCGCTGGGGCCGCCGTGCTGGCTGTCGCCGCAGGCGTAGCCGCTTTTGGTGCCGCAGCTGCCGTCGGCGCTTTAACAGGAGCCGCTGCCACAGGTTCGCTACGTTTGGCGGTGGTAACCGGTTTTGGTTCCGCTACGGTAGTTTTCGCCGTTGCCTGGGGTTTCGTCTGCGCGGGCTGAGTTTTATGCGGCTCAATTACCGCTTGTTTACGTTCCGGACGCGCGGCTGGCTGCGGCTGGCGCACCTGCTCGTTTTTCGCGGCGTTCTGAGCCGGCGCGGCTGTCGCGTTGTTGCCCGCAACGCGTGCAACCGTGGCTGGCTGCGTTGGCAGAGTTGAGCCGCTTACCGCGTTGTCAATCTGGCCCTGCTGCTGGGTCAGCGCATTATTCAGATCGCCCGGGACTTCCACACGCTGCTGGCCTTCTGGCGTCGGCTGAACCTGCGCATCCGTTGGGGTAGAAGAAATCGGCGGTAAATTCACGTTCTGCTGCTGTTGGTCCGCGTTGGCGGTTTGGTTAGCAACGTTTGCCTCACCCGGCTGTGGCTGAGCGCCGTTAGCCTGGTTCGCGGTGTCATTGGTGCCGGACAGATCGATATTCTTTTCGGCGTTTGGATTTTTGTTCGCCGTATCATTATCGGAAGAAGGCGATTTGAGCGCGGATCCGATACCAATAATGAGCAGCAGCAGAACCAGAATACCGATGCCCATCATCAGATGCTGACGAGAGACGGGAACCTTCTGTTTCGGGGCTTTTTTGCGCCCGCGCGCGGGACGGCGTTCGGCGGCTTCAACCTTCATGCCGTCATCGCCTTCGTACTCCTCTTCTTCGTCGCGAGGGCGACGAGAACGCGAGGAGCGAGGCTCATCGGCATCAAGATCGACGTCATCGACGTTGATCTGCGGTTCGTTATCGAACTCGTCAGGCTTGCGTGAACGATCCCGACGACGATCGCTGGGATCGGGTTTCAGTTCGTCTTCCGGTTTGAATTCATCCATTTAACACCCCACTCAAAGGCTTATGCCAGCAGTACGTACTTTGCACATCGCCCGAAGTTAAAAATCGCCCGACTGCGGCGACCAATCATTTCTAATAGTTAAGCCTGCTGACAATCAGCAATGGCGGACAGAACGACATTGTGTGGCACTCCGCCACGAACTTCACTCTTCCCGATAGCCAACGGCAGCACAAGGCGTAGCTCGCCGGCCAGTACTTTCTTATCTCGCATCATGTGGGGCATATATGCGTCTGCTGACATTTCCCGCGGCCCGGTAACGGGCAGCCCGGCACGCTGTAGCAGGGTAATGACGCGCTGAACGTCGGCTTCACTAAATTGTCCCAGGCGAAACGCAGTGCGCGCGGCCATGACCATACCGGCTGAAACCGCTTCGCCGTGCAACCAGTTGCCATAGCCCATTTCGGCTTCAATGGCGTGGCCAAAGGTATGGCCCAGATTGAGTAAAGCACGTAAGCCGCTTTCGCGCTCGTCGGCGGCCACAACTTCTGCTTTCAGTTCGCAACAGCGGCGAATGCAATAAGCCATCGCTTTGCCGTCCAGCGCTAATAAAGCATCAAGATTATCCTCAAGCCAGCTAAAGAACGCCGCATCAAGGATAATGCCGTATTTGATTACTTCTGCCAGGCCCGAAGCCAGCTCCCGTTTTGGTAACGTGCTCAGACAGTCGAGATCCACCACCACCGAAGCGGGCTGGTAGAACGCGCCAATCATATTTTTACCAAGGGGATGGTTAACGGCAGTTTTACCGCCAACGGAGGAATCCACCTGCGAAAGCAAAGTGGTAGGAACCTGAATAAAGCGTACGCCGCGCTGATAGCTCGCCGCGGCAAAACCGGTCAGATCGCCTATAACGCCGCCGCCAAGGGCAATTAGCGTCGTGTCGCGACCGTGCGGTTTTTCCAGCAGCGCCGTAAAGACGGTATCGAGTACGGCAAGGCTTTTGAATTTTTCGCCATCCGGGAGGATGACGGTATCGACTTTAACGCCCGCTTGCTCAAGCAGACCACGCACCTTATCCAGGTAAAGTGGCGCAAGGGTTTCGTTGGTCACCAGCATCGTCTGATCGCCAGCTTTCAGCGGCCAAAAGGACGCCGAGTCATTAAATAACCCGGCAGCGATGGTGATAGGGTAACTACGTTCCCCGAGAGTAACAGCTAACCTCTCCATAACGCGAAGTCCACCTTAAGAAGCTTTGCCCGCAGGCGTTTCTCGATTAAGCCAGAATCAATTGCTTTCCAACATATGAATAATCTGGTTAGCAACCACTTTGGCACTTTGGTCGTCAGTGCGAATCGTCACGTCGGCAATCTCTTCGTAAAGAGGATTGCGTTCTTGCGCCAGGGCCTCAAGAACTTCACGAGGCGGCGTCTCAACCTGCAGCAGCGGGCGCTTTTTATCGCGCTGAGTGCGGGCAAGCTGCTTTTCAATTGTGGTTTCAAGATAAACCACAACGCCACGGGCCGAGAGACGGTTACGGGTTTCGCGAGACTTCACAGAGCCGCCACCAGTCGCCAGCACAATGCCCTGTTTTTCAGTGAGTTCGTTAATGATTTTTTCTTCGCGATCGCGGAAGCCTTCTTCGCCTTCAACGTCGAATACCCAGCCCACATCAGCTCCGGTACGTTTCTCAATCTCTTGATCAGAATCGAAAAATTCCATATTGAGTTGCTGAGCTAACTGACGCCCAATAGTGCTTTTGCCGGCACCCATAGGCCCAACCAGAAAGATATTGCGTTTCTCTGCCATTTTTTCGGTACTACTAAGACAATTCGTTGATGATAAACCCACCCGGTAACAACCTGCTGCGGCGGGACATGAACTGAAACCTCATAAGCGATAGTGCGAGAGTCAGACTAAAAATTATCTCAACACTCAAGGTAGTTTGGCAACCGATTAAATCACTCAACGCCTCAGCTAAGAGATGAAAAGCATAAACCAGGTTTATCGGCCGCAGGAAATCATTACCCTGCCTCTCGAAACGGTACACCTTGTAAGCTAATTCCTCTCTGCCGTCAAACACCTGAGCTACGATTACGAGAAAAATCCGTCGGCGGCTTTAGAAAAAGCTATGGAATCGGGATAAGTCGGGGGGTAATAAAAACCACCAGCTCGCGACGCTGGCTGTCTTTCGCATCGTGACGGAACAGCCCGCCAAGCAGCGGAATGCTGCCCAACAGCGGAACCTTGTCACGGCTGTCTTTATTATGCTGCTGAAAAATCCCGCCTAACGCGAGCGTTTCCCCATTTTTCACCGACACGACGGTTTCGATTTCCTGCTTATCTATGGCCAGCGCTTCTCCATTGGCCTGCTCAATGCTCCGCCCCGGCATATTCTGGCTGATACGTAATTTCAGGCGGATATTGCCCCGCGGCTGGATGGTGGGCGTAACCTCCATCCCCAGTACCGCCTCTTTAAATTCTACGGATGTCGATCCTTTCTCCCCGTTGGCGACCTGATAAGGAATTTCCGTGCCCTGCTTGATGCTGGCTGGCTGCCGATGGGCAGCCATTAAGCGAGGACTGGCGATAATCTCCAGCTGCTGCTGTTGCTCAAGAGCGGACAATTCCATTTCAAGCAGCCGGCCATCAATGCGCGCAATATTAAAACCGATATGCGTTGTGGCGTTGGTAACGGAAACATCCGCGCCGGAGCCGGTAAAATCAGGCGCGGCGCCTCCCCTGCTGCCCTGCGCGAGGTTCCACTTCACGCCCAGCTCATGTAGTTTGTTCTGGTTAACGGTGACGATATGCGCCGCAATTTCCACCTGCCCCATGGGGAGATCCATCTCCTCCATCCAGCCCGCTATCTGTTTCAGAGCAGCTTTGTTATCCCGCACGATAAGACGGTTGGTGCGTTTATCGACGGTAATGCTGCCGCGCGGGCTTAAAAGTTTTTCGCCCGCAGCCTTAAGCGCCGCGGCTAACTCGTCGGCATCGGCATGAGCCGGAGAAAATACCTGGTTAAGCAACGGCAGCTTTAAAGCCTGCTCTTTGCGTCGTTCTTCCTGTACGGCCTGCTGTTGCTGCATCCTGGCTTTCGGTACGATTTGCAGGACGTTCCCTTCGCGAAGCTGGGTCAGCTCAGCCGTTTTCAGCACCAGCTGAAAAGCCTGTTTCACAGGGATGCCTTGCAGATGAAGTGACACAACGCCCTCCACGCCAGGCGCTATCAGCAGATTGAGGCGCTGGTTTTCTGCCAGCGCCTGTAAAACCTGGGCCACGGGCGCGTTATCCAGCGTCAGAGAAACGTTATCCGCGAGGCCTGCTGACGGCCAGGCTATTAGCAGAACGAACGCGCGCATCCATGCCATATGTTTTTCCTTCTGTTTTCCATGAGTAAAAAGGCCGCCCGCATTCCGCGGGCAAGGTTACGGATAAAAGCCGTTGGTCGATTTCAAGGATCTGTGTTCCGCGCTCTGTCTGCATCCCGCGAGTAAGGCGGCGCCATTTTTTCTGCGGATCGCGCATTATGACGATCGCGCCTTTTTCAGAGCTAATCACGCCATGAAGCGTCCACTGCGCCAGCTTTTTAACAAGAGCAGCGCAAGGCGCAAGCAGAGGTTGAAAGGGGTTTCTCGGCATGGGCGAAGCCGGCTGCGCCGCTATCAGCAGCGCAAGAAGAAGGTTACGGTTCATCAATGATATCCAGCGTCATGGCCAGCCGAAGCCGCTCGCCTTTTGGTTCGACAGCAAAATCCTGCAGCGCAACATCGCGGTAGCCTGACAAGCGCGCAAATAAAGAAGGAAGTTTTTCCCAGGGCAGCAGCATTTCCAGCGCTGCGTTTTTGCCTTCAGGCTGCCATTTTTCGAGTTCTCCTCCGCCCTGATGGGCAAACTCTACCGCTGAAAAAGATCCAGTGGGCGTGGCTTCTCTATGTTGTTTCACGCCGCGGGTGGATGAAACTAAAGCAATAACGCCGCGGCGGAGCTGGGCAAGCGCGCTGCTTTCTAGCTGATTATTAAGTAAAGATTCCCGCAGCTCTACCTGCTGCGGCCGGATGATAAAGCCCAGGAGGATAACTGCGGCAACGTTAACGGCGGCCAGGCTCGCATACTTCACCCAAAGGGGGGCGGCCAGCCAGCGTTCAGTCAGCACGATCCACCTCCGCAAAGGCAAAAGTGAAGGAAAATGCCAGCGGGCTATCAGGGTTACGCTGAATCCCCTTCGCCGAGACGTCAATAATCTTGGGAAGCTGTCTTAATTTCTGTTCCAGAAGGGGTAGATCTTCCGGGTTTTCCGCGTTGCCGTGAATAGTTACTCTGCCGTTTACCATAGCAAGGGAGGTAAGCCAGATGCCTTTGGGCAACAAAGCGGCCAGCCGGGTTAACCTTTGCTCCCATTCACTTATCGCTAATCGTCGCGCGTTACGCGCCTCGCGTAATTTTTGTCGCTTCGCCAGCTTTTGCGCTTCCTGATATTTGTGCTGTAACGAAGCACGCAGCTGCGACAAATATTCGGCCTGCATGCGCTGCTGCTCCCCTTGCCATGCCACCAAAGCGGGCCTGGTGATAGCGATCAATAACGCCGACAGCAGGCATCCCGCGGCCAGTAATCCCCAGCGGCGCAGTTGCCGTTGGCGGTTTCGCTTCCTCCACGGCAGCAGGTTAATCATTGCCGTCATCGGTTGACCCACCCGATCGCCAGACCGATAGCCACGGTGAAGCTCCCGCCATGCGGTGGCAACGGCGGCTGCAGCCGCGCCAGGGCGCGCCAGGCATCCAGTGGCAGCGCGCCCTGCGGCAAGGGTTCCGCCAACGCGCTGCTGAAGGCAACCTCCTGCGGCTCGACCGCCAGCTGAAGGCACAGGTCAGAAAACGTCCGCGCCTGACGAACATCCACCCATCCCCAGTCCGGCTCTTCGCCGGGCTTTGCCCAAAGCCAATGATCCTGCTCCCGGTGCACCAGCAAACGCGGCCTGTCCGGGCTGCACAGACGACCAAGAGCGGGAAGCACGCTGGCGCCCGGCGTAAGCGAGACCGGGAACAGGCGCTGCCCGGCAAGATTTGTAAGCAGTTGCTGAACCTCGCTGTGCCGGGCGGCGATTATCCGTATTTGAGCCATATCCTGCGGCATCGCCGTGTAATCCCAGCTCAGTTGGGCAGGCAACATCTGTAGCTGCCCTGCTGCGGCGGCGGCGAGATAGCTTTCACGTGCCGGTTCGCACAGACGGTTATCAGGCGTTGGAACCGGACGTTGTAAGGTGCGCCGAGTCGGAAAGGCGACGCGAAGCTGATGGCGTAACGGCAGCTCCCTTCGCCATTGCGCCAGCGCTTTTATCAGGTTTTCCGGCGCCTGCACGACGCCTTCCCGAAAGGTATTTTCGGGCAGTGGAATAAGCCACCATTGGCGTAGTTGCCATCCCTGCCGCTGCCGCTTTACGGCCACCGCGCGCAATGTTTGGCATTGAATTTCCAGGCCTATTTGCCAGGTGCTGATAACCATAGTGACGATCTCCCTGTCGTTTGCTTTCGAATTTGGCATATCAAAGCTTCTGGCTTGCCTTTATACTACCGCGCGTTTGTTTATAAACTGCCCAGTGGGAACCTGATGGGAAATTTAAGGTGAAGTTCGTAAAGTATTTATTCATCCTTGCAGTCTGTTGCATTCTGCTGGGAGCCGGCTCGATTTACGGGTTGTATAAATTTATAGAGCCGCAGCTGCCCGATGTCGCCACGTTAAAAGACGTGCGGCTGCAGATTCCAATGCAGATCTACAGCGCTGACGGGGAATTGATTGCCCAGTACGGCGAGAAACGCCGTATCCCGCTGACGTTGAATCAAATTCCGCCGGAAATGGTAAAAGCGTTCATCGCCACCGAAGACAGCCGCTTCTACGAGCATCACGGCGTCGATCCGGTCGGTATTTTCCGTGCCGCAAGCGTTGCGCTGTTCTCAGGCCATGCTTCCCAGGGCGCCAGTACCATTACTCAACAGCTGGCGCGTAACTTCTTCCTGAGTCCGGAACGCACCATGATGCGTAAGATTAAGGAAGCCTTCCTGGCGGTGCGTATTGAGCAGCTGCTGAGCAAAGATGAAATCCTTGAACTCTATCTGAACAAAATCTATCTCGGCTATCGCGCCTACGGCGTGGGGGCTGCGGCGCAGGTCTATTTTGGCAAAACTATCGATCGGCTTACGCTGAGCGAAATGGCGGTGATCGCCGGTTTGCCAAAGGCGCCATCGACGTTTAACCCGCTGTATTCGCTGGAAAGATCCACCGCACGCCGCAACGTTGTGCTCGCGCGTATGCTGAGTGAGAATTACATCACCCAGGCGCAGTACGACGAAGCGCGCGGCGAGCCGATTGTCGCAAACTATCACGCTCCGGAAATCGCCTTCTCAGCGCCCTATCTCTCAGAGCTGGTGCGTCAGGATCTGGTAAGCCGCTACGGCGATAAAGCCTACGAAGACGGCTACAAGGTTTACACCACCATTACCCGCAAGATTCAGCAGGGCGCCCAGCAGGCGGTTCGTAACAACGTGATGGCTTACGATATGCGTCACGGCTACCGCGGCCCGTCAAACGTGCTGTGGAAGGTGGGCGAAAGCGCCTGGGACGAAAAGAAAATCATCGACTCCCTGAAAAATCTGCCCGTTTACGGCCCTCTGTTCCCGGCGGTGGTCACCGGCGCGAATGCAACAGAAGCAACGGCGCTTATGGCCGATGGCACCTCAGTGTCGCTAAGCATGAGTGGCGTACGCTGGGCGCGTCCGTATCGCTCTGATACTTCGCAGGGCCCAACCCCGCGTAAAGTCACCGATGTGGTTCAGACAGGACAGCAGATTTGGGTGCGCAAAGTTGATGACGACTGGTGGTTAGGACAGGTGCCGGACGTAAACTCGGCGCTGGTTTCTATCAATCCACGCGACGGCGCGGTGCTGGCCCTGGTCGGCGGCTTCGACTTCAATCAAAGCAAATTTAACCGCGCCACCCAGGCGCTGCGCCAGGTGGGTTCGAATATCAAACCTTTCCTCTACACCGCCGCGATGGATAAAGGCTTAACCCTGGCAAGCATCCTGAACGACGTGCCTATTTCGCGTTGGGATGCCGGCGCCGGCTCCGACTGGCGCCCTAAAAACTCGCCTCCGGAGTATGCCGGGCCGATTCGCCTGCGTCAGGGGCTGGGCCAGTCGAAAAACGTAGTGATGGTTCGGGCGATGCGCGCAATGGGCGTGGACTACGCCGCAGAGTATTTACAGCGTTTCGGCTTCCCGGCGCAGAACATCGTGCATACCGAATCTTTAGCGCTGGGCTCCGCGTCGTTTACCCCGATGCAGGTGGCGCGCGGCTACTCGGTCATGGCTAACGGCGGCTTCCTGGTTGACCCGTACTTCATCACCACAATCGTTGATGACAACGATCGGACCATATTCGAAGCGAAGCCAAAAGTGGCCTGCCCCGAGTGCGATCTGCCGGTGATTTACGGTGAGACGCAAAAATCCAACGTGCTGGAAAATCAGGATGTGGAAGACGTAGCGGTTTCCCGGGAACAGCAAAACGCCAGCGTGCCGATGCCGAAGCTGGAACAGGCAAACAACGACCTTGTGGCCCAGACAACCGCGCCTGAGTATGCGCCTCACGTTATCAATACCCCGCTGTCGTTCCTGATTAAAAGCGCGCTCAATACGAATATCTACGGCGAACCGGGCTGGCAGGGTACGGGCTGGCGCGCCGGACGCGATTTGAAACGTCGCGATATCGGCGGCAAAACCGGTACGACGAACAGCTCTAAAGATGCCTGGTTCTCAGGCTACGGTCCGGGGGTTGTGACCTCCGTATGGATAGGCTTTGACGATCATCGCCGCGATCTTGGCCGTACCTCTGCAAGCGGCGCGATTAAGGATCAGATATCAGGCTACGAAGGCGGCGCCAAGAGCGCCCAGCCGGCATGGGACGATTTCATGAAAATCGCGCTTGACGGCGTACCTGAAGAGCCACTCACTCCGCCGCCGGGCATTGTGACGGTAAATATCGATCGCAGCACGGGGCAGCTGGCCAACGGCGGCAACAGCCGCGAAGAGTATTTCATTGAGGGCACGCAGCCAACGCAGCAGGCGGTGCACGAAGTGGGTACAACGATTATAGATAACGGCGAAGAGCACGAGCTGTTCTGATGTAAAAAAGCCCTTCTGTTGAAGGGCTTTTTTTATGAACGTCTATAAACGTCCCTGTTCTTTTAACCACTCCCGGACCAGGAACAGCGCGCTGACGTTGCGCGCCTCGCTGAAATCTTCCTCATCCAGCAAACTCATTAACGACGCTAAAGGCCAACGCACCTGCGGCAGCTCTTCCGGCTCGTCCCCTTCCAGTGATTCAGGATAGAGGTCTTCAGCAATCACTATATTCATTTTGCTGGAGAAATAAGACGGCGCCATGGTGAGTTTTTTGAGGAAAGTCAGCTCGTTTGCGCCAAACCCAACCTCTTCTTTAAGCTCGCGGTTTGCCGCTTCAAAGACCGTTTCACCCGGATCGATGAGCCCTTTGGAAAAGCCGAGCTCATAAGATTCTGTGCCGACGGCATATTCCCGGATCAGGATGATATGGTCGTCCACAATAGGAACGATCATCACCGCTTCGCGAGAGGAAGGACGCATACGTTCATACACGCGCCGCACGCCGTTGCTAAACTCCAGGTCCACCGTTTCGACATTAAACAGACGTGAACGGGCCACGGTTTCTACATGTAAAATGGTCGGTTTTTGTAAGGATTTGCTCATCGTGGCTGGATTTAACAGTGAAGACAGGAAGCTATTGTGCGGTATGCCGCACATCTCGCGCAATGCACATCGGTTATTATTTACATTTGTGTAACGTTATACCCCTAAGAACAGCACAGGCTTATATGTCAATAGTTAGCAATGAAATAGGAATTTGCTGATATTTACAGGGAAGTCGCTTTGCTAACATCAGTTTACCGCAGGTTGTGCCCTTATAAAAATGTCTCAAGTTCCTGTTAATACCTGCCGATAACAACTCTTACACCCATAACTTTTTTGAAGGGGTGCAACTTGCTGCGCTTGAATAAGAAAACGATTAGTTGATGGGGAAAGCATGAGCACCTTACTACTTCTTTTAGCTGCTATGCTGGCCTGCGTATTGATTGCCGGATGGTTGGTCTGGCGCAGCCTGAGGCTGCGTGCCCGTTTGCCGCACACGCAATCATTTACCGGAGCAACCTCGCGCAAGTTAACCGCCGAAGAACGCACCGCCGTTGAAAACTACATTGAGACGCTGACCCGCACGCAGGATATCGTCGGGCCTTCTGGCGCAAGTACCGCGCCGGTTAAGCTCGTGCTTAACGCGCAAAGCAATACCGTCCTTTCCCTGACGCGCTCTATCACTCGCTATGGCCTGTCAACCGACGATGCCAATAAGTGGCGCTACTATCTTGATTCTGTTGAAGTTCACCTGCCTCCATTCTGGGAGCAGTACATCACCAACGACAATAACGTCGAGTTGATACGTACTGAAACCGTCCCGCTGGTTATCTCGCTTAATGGCCATACGCTAAACGAAGATAACGGTGAAAACCGGGGCTTCGCGCTGGAACGCACCAGCGCCAGCCAGGCCTCGATTCGCGGTGAAGAAAGCGAGCAGATAGAATTGCTCAATATCCGCCAGGAAACCCCTGAAGAAGCCGCGTTAAGCCGGCCGGACGGACTGCGTGAAGCCATCCTGATTTGCGTCGCGTTTGTGATGCTGTTCTTTTGCCTGGTGGGCCCTTCCGTAGTACTGCCCTGGCTGCTGGGCGGCGCGGTGATGCTGCTGGCGGCAAGCCTGTGGGGACTGTTCGCGCCTCCGGCAAAAAATACATTGCGCGAAATACACTGCCTGCGAGGCACGCCAAAGCGCTGGGGATTATTTGGCGAATCCAACCAGGAGCAGATGAACAACATCTCTCTGGGCATTATCGATCTGATTTACCCTCCGCACTGGCAGCCCTACGTGGCGCAGGATCTGGGCCAGGAAACCGACATCGATATCTATCTGGATCGCCACGTTGTGCGCCAGGGCCGTTTTCTGTCGCTGCACGACGAGGTCAAAAACTTCCCTATCCAGCACTGGGTGCGCAATATGGTGATTGCCACCGGCGCGCTGGCGGTGCTGATAATGCTAACTATCTGGGTTCCCCTCGAAATGCCGCTTAAGTTAAGCATTTCATGGCTTAAAGGCGCACAGTCCGTCGAGGCCACAAGCGTTGCAGATCTGGATAAAACCCAGCTCCGCGTCGGCGATACGCTGCGCGTCAAAGGCACCGGCATGTGTAACATACACCTGCCCGGCGCCTATCCAGCCAAACAGAACTATACGTTTACGCCCTTCGATTGCTCGCAGATTGTCTGGAATACCGCACGCCCGCTGCCGCTGCCGGAGTCAGACATTATGGATAAAGCTACCGCGCTGATTCAGGCCGTAAGCGGCCAAATCCACCCGCAAACGGAAGCCGACTCGAAGGTTAACCCGCAGCTAAGGACCGCCATCCAGAAATCGGGCATGGTGCTGCTCGACAATTTTGCCGGCATCGTGCAGAAGACGCAGGCGCTTTGCACGGAGGATGACGAATGCGTACGGCTAAAAAACGCTTTGATTAACCTTGGCAATACCAAAGACTGGGATTCCCTGATTAAGAGAGCCGACTCGGGCAAGCTTGACGGCGTAAACGTTCTGCTACGCCCGGTTAGCGCCGAATCGCTCGATAATTTGGTTACCACCTCTACGGCCCCGTTCTTTGTTCGTGAAACCGCGCGCGCGGCGCAGAAGCTCAACAGTCCGGCCCCCGGCGGATTTATTATTATCAGCGAAGAAGGAAGCGATCTGGTCGATCAGCCGCTTCCTCCGGTTTCGCTGTATGACTATCCGGCGCAGGAGCAATGGGGCGAGTTCCAGCGCCTTACCGGCATGCTGCTGCAGACGCCGTTCAGCGCCGAAGGCATTATTACCGGCCTGAGCACCGATGCGAACGGTACGCAGCACGTCACCTTGCACCGCATCCCGGACAGCAGCAGCCTGTGGCGCTATATCGCCACGACGCTGCTTCTTTTCTGCCTGCTGATAAGCCTTGCGGTCAACGGCATCCTCGCCCTGCGCCGCTATCGTCGTAGCCGTAATCGCCTCGCGCAGATTCAGCAGTACTACGAAAACTGCATGAATCCGTCGTTAGCGCCTCTCCCTGCGGTACGTTCGCTGTTCTAAACTTCACGCGGCAGTGTGCTAACCTGTCGCGCAGTTTTCCTCAATCAGGTTTAACCCATGCATATTGATATTGCCTGGCAGGATGTCGACACCGTTTTGCTCGATATGGACGGTACGCTGCTGGATCTGGCGTTTGATACCCACTTCTGGCAGAAGCTGGTCCCGGAAACCGTCAGCCTTGAGCGAGGCATTCCCCTCGAAGAAGCCCACCAGCTGATCGCCCGTGAATATCATGCCGTGCAACATACGCTAAACTGGTACTGTCTGGATTACTGGAGCGAGCGGCTTGGGCTGGATATTTGCGCCATGACCACCGTCCAGGGGCCAAATGCCGTGCTGCGTGAAGATACCGCCCCGTTCCTGGATGCGTTAAAGGCCTGCGGTAAACGGCGCATCCTGCTGACGAATGCGCATCCCTATAATCTGGCGGTCAAGCTTGAACACACCGGTTTAGCGCAGCACCTTGATTTATTACTTTCCACCCACACATTTGGTTATCCGAAAGAGGATCAGCGTTTATGGCAGGCCGTTGCGGCGCATACGGGGCTGGATAAAGCAAAAACCGTATTTATCGATGACAGCGAGCCGATTCTGGATGCAGCGGCAAAGTTTGGTATCCGTTATTGCCTGGGGGTAACCAACCCGGATTCCGGGCTGGCGGAGAAAACCTACGCGCGTCATCCCGCGTTGAATGACTACCGTCGCCTGATTCCCTCGCTGCGTTTTAAGGAGTAGCCATGAAAGAGAAATCGTCCGAAGGCATACGCCTCGACAAATGGCTGTGGGCAGCACGCTTCTACAAAACCCGCGCCGTGGCGCGGGAAATGATTGAAGGCGGCAAGGTGCATTACAACGGGCAGCGCAGCAAACCCAGCAAGACCGTTGAACTCAATGCCATGCTAACGCTGCGCCAGGGCAATGACGAACGTACCGTCAAAGTGCTTGGCCTCACCGACCAGCGTCGTCCGGCAACGGAAGCCGTGCAGCTTTATGAAGAGACGGCGGAGAGCCTCGAAAAGCGGGAAAAAATGGCCCAGGCACGCAAGACGAATTCGCTGACTATGCCGCACCCGGACCGTCGCCCGGACAAGAAAGAACGCCGGGATTTGATGAAATTTAAACACGGCGGCAACGACTAGCTGCCGCCTGACTGAGAGAAAACTATGGCTCAACACGACCAACTCCATCGCTACCTGTTTGAAAACTATGCCGTGCGCGGCGAACTGGTGACGGTATCCGAAACCTGGCAGCACATCATGGAAAACCATGACTACCCGCAGCCGGTGAAAAAAATCCTCGGCGAGCTGCTGGTCGCAACTAGCCTGCTGACGGCCACCCTAAAGTTCGATGGCGATATCACCGTCCAGCTGCAGGGCGACGGCCCAATGACCCTCGCGGTAATTAACGGCAACAACAAACAGCAGATGCGCGGCGTGGCTCGCGTTCAGGGCGATGTTCCGACCGATGCCGATTTAAAAACCCTGGTCGGCAACGGCTATCTGGTTATCACCATCACGCCGAGCGAAGGTGAGCGTTATCAGGGCGTGGTAGGTCTGGAAGGCGATACGCTGGCCGACTGTCTGGAAGATTACTTCCTGCGTTCTGAGCAGCTGCCGACGCGCCTGTTTATCCGTACCGGCGACGTTGAAGGCCAGCCGGCCGCAGGCGGCATGCTGCTGCAGGTTCTACCTGCGCAAAATGCCCAGGCAGACGACTTCACTCACCTGGCGACGCTGACGGAAACCATTACCGCGGAAGAGCTGCTTACGCTGCCGGCTAACGATGTGCTGTGGCGTCTGTATCACGAAGAAGAAGTCACGCTCTACGATCCGCAAGCCGTTGAGTTTAAATGCACCTGCTCCCGCGAGCGCTGCGCCGACGCGCTGAAAACCCTGCCGGACGAAGAAGTGGACAGCATTATCGCCGAAGAAGGCGAAATCGATATGAACTGCGACTACTGCGGCAGCCACTACATTTTCGACGCCATGGACATTGCCGCTATCCGCAACAATGCCTCCCCGGCAGACCCTCAGGTCCATTAATTTATCCCGATAGCGGACGGCGCTCGCGCTTGTCCGCCCTTCTTTTTCAATGTGTTGCTTGCAATAGCGATCTCATTCACAAAGCATCCGTTTATCGCGCTGCTTTTTAACTTATTCGGCATATTTTACCCGAGCTTTTGCCAATTCCTGCCATACTCTCACCCCGTCGCGACCGGCTTCACAGCGTTTTCCGCTGCTGAATTGGGCTGGATACTCAAATCTATGAGTTTGGTCGCGGTTAACAACCCATAAACAACCCTACAATCTCAGGCAGTACAAATTGGCTAAGGAGTAGTGACATGCGAGTTAAAGGTATAACCCCGCAGGATCTCAAGGCTTATGGTATTAACGATGTGAGTGAGGTGCTTTATAACCCCGATTACGACACTCTGTATCGCGAAGAGCTTGATCCCAGCCTGGAAGGTTTTGAACGTGGCGTAGAAACGAATCTTGGCGCCGTCGCCGTTGATACCGGCATCTTTACCGGTCGCTCGCCGAAAGATAAATATATCGTTCGTGACGACACGACCCGTGACACCTTCTGGTGGGCGGATAACGGCAAAGGCAAGAACGATAATAAACCCCTCACGGAAGAGACCTGGCAAAGCCTTAAAGGTCTCGTCACCCGGCAGCTCTCTGGCAAACGTTTGTTTATCGTCGACGCCTTCTGCGGCGCTAATGCCGACACCCGTCTTTCGGTACGTTTTATTACCGAAGTGGCCTGGCAGGCTCATTTCGTTAAGAATATGTTTATCCGTCCGACGGAAGAAGAGCTGGAAACCTTCGAACCTGACTTTGTGGTGATGAACGGCGCCAAATGCACCAACCCGAACTGGCGGGAGCAGGGCCTGAACTCCGAAAACTTCATCGCCTTTAACCTTACCGAAAGGATGCAGCTGATTGGCGGCACCTGGTACGGCGGCGAAATGAAGAAAGGGATGTTTTCCATCATGAACTACCTGCTGCCGTTGAAAGGCATTGCTTCAATGCACTGCTCGGCAAACGTTGGCGAAAAAGGCGATGTCGCCGTGTTCTTTGGCCTGTCCGGCACCGGCAAAACCACCCTGTCTACCGATCCAAAGCGTCGCCTGATTGGCGATGATGAACACGGTTGGGACGATGACGGCGTGTTTAACTTTGAAGGCGGCTGCTACGCGAAGACCATTCGTTTGTCGGAAGAGGCCGAACCGGATATTTTCCATGCCATTCGCCGCGATGCGCTGCTGGAAAACGTTACCGTGCGCGAAGATGGCTCCATCGACTTCGACGACAGTTCCAAAACTGAAAACACCCGCGTCTCTTACCCGATTTACCATATCGACAACATCGTTAAGCCAGTTTCTAAAGCCGGTCACGCGACGAAGGTCATCTTCCTGACGGCGGATGCGTTCGGCGTACTACCGCCGGTTTCACGCCTGACGGCGAACCAGACGCAGTATCACTTCCTGTCCGGTTTTACCGCCAAACTGGCCGGTACAGAGCGCGGCGTAACCGAGCCGACGCCAACCTTCTCGGCCTGTTTTGGCGCGGCTTTCCTCTCGCTGCATCCAACGCAGTATGCGGAAGTGCTGGTAAAACGCATGCAGGCTGCCGGCGCCCAGGCCTACCTGGTTAATACCGGCTGGAACGGCACGGGCAAACGTATTTCGATTAAAGATACCCGTGCGATTATCGATGCGATTCTGGATGGTTCTCTGGACGATGCAGAAACCTTCACCCTGCCGATGTTTGACCTGGCGATCCCAACGGAACTTGCCGGCGTTGATACCCGCATTCTGGACCCGCGCAGCACCTACGCCTCGCCGGAGCAGTGGCAGGAAAAAGCCGAGCAGCTGGCTAAGCTGTTCGTATCTAACTTTGAGAAGTACACCGATACGCCGGCAGGCGCGGCACTGGTAAGCGCCGGGCCTAAGCTTTAGAGCATGGGGTGGAGGTGCGTTATCCACCCTGTCAGCCACCGGCCAGCTAAGCACAACGCCATCCGGCAATAACAATAAAAAACGAACCCCGAGGGGTTCGTTTTTATTTCAGCTCGTTGAGCCTTCCTTCGTCTGATGGACGACCTTGCTTATCGGCAACGGCAGATAGGCCCGAATTCGCAAGCCGCCCCGCTCGCTGACACCGATATCCAGCATGCCGTTATGGTTGTCGATAATACGCTGCACTATCGCCAGCCCCAGCCCGGTGCCGCTGGTGCTGCGCGCACTATCGCCGCGCACAAACGGCTGGAACAGATGCGTAAGCTGTTCCGGCTTGATGCCCGGACCGTCATCTTCCACCTGGAACCAGGCGCGATTAAGCTCGCCGCCGCTGCTGACTTTGATCCAGCCGTTGCCATAACGAGCCGCGTTAACCACCATATTGGCCGCAGCGCGTTTAATCGACAGCGGATGAATATTTACCGGCAGCTCGCCCGCCTGCAGCTCGGTATCAATTTCACGTTCGTAACCGCTCTCAGCGGCAATCACTTCACCCAACACGCCGTTGAGATCGGCGATTTCCAGCGGCATTTCCTGGCCGGTGCGCAGGTAGTCGATAAACTGTTCGATAATCGCGTTACATTCTTCGATATCTTTATTAATCGACTCGGCAAGGTAGCCGTCTTCCTGTCCCATCATCTCCGTCGCCAGACGAATGCGCGTCAGCGGCGTACGCAGGTCGTGGCTGACGCCCGCCATCAGCAGCGTGCGATCGTCCGCCAGCTGCTTAACGCCTGCCGCCATATGGTTAAAGGCTCGCGTAACGGAACGCACCTCAGAAGCGCCGTATTCGCGCAGCGGCGGCGGAATAATCCCCTTGCCCACCTGTAAAGCAGCGTGCTCCAGATCCACCAGCGGCCGGTTCTGTATGCGGATAAACAGCCAGGCTCCCCCTATCGCCAGCAGCATAATCGCCAGCGTATAGCGGAATAGCGGGGAGAAATCGCCCTGATGGATCTCCGTCAGCGGCACCCGCACCCAGATATTCGGCGACAGCCAGGTTTTCAGCCACACAACGGGCGAGCTTTTGTTGACCTCAACGCGAACTTCCGTCGGGCCGCCCAGCTGCTGCGCCATCTGATGGCTTAAAAACTCATAATGCTGCGCCCAGCGCAGGCCCGCGTCTTCCGCCGCCTCGTTGGAATAGAGTGAAATTCCCAGCTCGCGATAGATCTCACGGCGAAAAGCCGGCGGCACCACCAGCTGCGTGCCGTCCTCCAGCTGCAGCTTATCGGTCATCAGCATACGCACTTCGTAGGCGAGGACTTTATTAAACTGCTGCAGGCTCGGCAAAATCGCGAAGTTGAGCACCACGAGATAGGTCGTCACCAGGCTGACGAACAGCAGGGTGACGATCAGCAGCAGCGTACGGGCAAACGAGCTTCTGGGTGAGAAGCGGACTCGCCTCATGCCTTAGAGCCGTCCGGCACGAATACGTAGCCCAGGCCCCATACGGTCTGGATATAACGCGGATGCGCCGGATCTTCTTCCACCATGCGTCGCAGACGGGAGATTTGCACATCAATCGAGCGCTCCATGGCGCTGTATTCGCGGCCGCGGGCCAGGTTCATTAGTTTATCGCGGGAAAGGGGCTCGCGCGGGTGGCTTACCAGCGCTTTAAGCACCGCGAACTCGCCGCTGGTCAGCGGCATAGGCTCATCTTCACGGAACATCTCGCGGGTGCCGAGGTTCAGCTTAAACTTACCGAAGGCAATCACGGCCTCTTCCTGAGAAGGCGCGCCCGGCAGCTCGTTCGCCTGGCGGCGCAGCACCGCGCGAATACGGGCCAGCAGTTCACGCGGGTTAAATGGTTTTGGAATATAGTCGTCGGCGCCGATTTCCAGGCCGACAATACGGTCGACCTCTTCACCTTTCGCGGTAACCATAATGATCGGCATCGGGTTGCTCTGGCTGCGTAAACGACGGCAGATAGAGAGGCCGTCTTCGCCCGGCAGCATGAGATCCAGCACCATCAGGTGAAAGGATTCACGGGTTAACAGGCGATCCATCTGTTCTGCGTTGGCCACGCTGCGGACCTGGAAGCCTTGCTCTGTGAGATAACGTTCTAACAGCGCACGCAGACGCATGTCGTCATCCACGACCAGAATTTTATAGTTCTCTTGCATGCTTATAACTCCCAAAGGCTCGAACAGTTGAGTGCGTATTCTTAAAAAACTGCGTCAATACGACCAGTCAAATCTGGTATATATTCTAGTCGAAATTGTTACAAAGCATATTAAACAGTCGGTTATGGAGATTTTTTTGCCAAAACGATGAGCTGCTTCGCAAATCACCGCCATTGCCATCACCCTGATTTATCGGTTTAAATCATCGCATTCTTATCCACCCTGAAGGCCTAACGATGAAAACGCCATTGATTACCCGCGAGGGCTACGAAAAGCTCAGGCAAGAGAAGGATTACCTGTGGCGCGAAGAGCGTCCGGAAGTCACCAAAAAGGTCACCTGGGCGGCAAGTCTTGGCGATCGCAGTGAAAATGCCGACTACCAGTACAACAAAAAACGGCTGCGCGAAATAGACCGCCGGGTACGTTATCTGACGAAATGCCTCGAAAACCTCAAGATCGTCGATTATTCCCCCCAGCAGGAAGGCAAAGTGTTCTTCGGCGCCTGGGTCGAAATTGAAAATGACGAAGGCAGCCAGCTGCGCTTTCGCATCGTCGGCTACGATGAAATTTTTGGTCGCAAGGACTATATCTCTATCGACTCGCCTATGGCTCGCGCGCTGCTGAAAAAAGAAGAGGGCGATTTGGCCATCGTGCAAACGCCCGGCGGAGAAGCCCACTGGTACGTCAATAAAATCGAGTATGTGAAGTAGTACGCAGTCGGTAACGGACCAGTCCGAATCCTCGTGTTCAGGGCGCTGCGGCTGGCATTTTCGCCCTCCAGTCCGTATAACTGTCCTCTGAAATTTCCGCATTAAATGCACTACACAGATGATAAAGCCATGATGAATGATTCACTCTGCCGCATTATTGCCGGTGAGCTAAAGGCCAGGAATGAACAGGTTGAAGCAGCCGTTCGCCTGCTCGACGAAGGGAATACCGTGCCGTTTATTGCACGTTATCGCAAAGAGGTCACCGGCGGTCTGGATGATACCCAGCTGCGCCAGCTGGAGACACGTCTGAGCTATCTGCGCGAGCTGGAAGACCGCCGCCAGGCCATTCTGAAATCCATCACCGAGCAGGGCAAACTAAGCGACGAATTAGCCGGCGCCATTAACGGCACGCTGAGCAAAACCGAGCTGGAAGATTTGTATCTGCCGTATAAGCCAAAGCGCCGTACCCGCGGACAGATCGCTATCGAAGCAGGCCTTGAGCCGCTGGCGGAAACCCTGTGGAACGAGCCGTCGCACGATCCTGAGCAGGAGGCCGCTCGTTACCTTGACGCCGACAAAGGCGTTGCCGATACCAAAGCCGCGCTTGACGGCGCCCGCTACATCCTGATGGAGCGTTTCGCCGAAGACGCCGCGCTGCTGGCCAAAGTGCGTAACTACCTGTGGAAAAACGCGCATCTGGTCGCCACCGTAGTCAGCGGTAAAGAAGAGGAAGGCGCGAAGTTCCGTGACTACTTCGATCATCGCGAGCCGGTCGCCAGCGTTCCTTCTCACCGCGCCCTCGCCATGTTCCGCGGCCGCAACGAAGGGATTTTACAGCTTGCGCTAAATGCCGATCCGCAGCACGACGAGCCGCCGCGTGAAAGCTACTGCGAACAGATAATTATCGATCATCTCGGCCTGCGCCTGAACAACGCCCCGGCAGACGCCTGGCGTCGTGGCGTGGTGAGCTGGACATGGCGCATCAAGGTGCTGATGCATCTGGAAACCGAGCTGATGGGCGCCGTGCGCGAACGCGCCGAAGAAGAAGCCATTAACGTCTTTGCCCGCAACCTGCACGATCTGTTAATGGCCGCGCCCGCCGGCCTGCGCGCCACCATGGGCCTCGATCCGGGCCTGCGCACCGGCGTTAAA
>NZ_RCAA01000037.1:52649-91729 GCF_003628475.1 Enterobacter sp. R1(2018)
GAAAGCCGCCGCTATCGTTGCCGCGCTGTGCGAAAAGCATAACGTAGAGCTGGTGGCTATCGGCAACGGGACCGCATCCCGTGAAACCGAACGCTTCTTCCTCGACGTGCAGCAGCAGTTCCCGAAAGTCACCGCGCAGAAAGTGATTGTCAGCGAAGCGGGGGCCTCCGTTTACTCCGCCTCCGAGCTGGCGGCGCTGGAGTTCCCGGATCTGGACGTTTCGATTCGCGGCGCGGTTTCAATCGCGCGTCGCCTGCAGGATCCGCTCGCCGAACTGGTGAAAATCGATCCAAAATCCATCGGAGTCGGCCAATACCAGCACGACGTCAGCCAGTCGCAGCTGGCGAAGAAACTGGACGCCGTGGTGGAAGACTGTGTTAACGCCGTGGGCGTGGATTTGAACACCGCCTCGGTGCCGCTGTTAACCCGCGTGGCGGGCCTGACGCGCATGATGGCGCAAAATATCGTTAACTGGCGCGATGAAAATGGTCGCTTCCAGGATCGTCAGCAGCTGCTGAAAGTAAGCCGCCTTGGGCCAAAAGCCTTTGAGCAGTGCGCGGGCTTCCTGCGCATTAATCACGGTAATAACCCGCTGGATGCGTCGACCGTACACCCGGAAGCCTATCCGGTCGTAGAACGTATTCTCGCCGCTACCGAACAGGCGCTGGCCGACCTGATGGGCAACGGTGAAGCGCTGCGCGGCCTGAAGGCGAGCGAATTCACCGACGAGCGCTTCGGCGTGCCTACGGTGACCGATATCATCAAGGAACTGGAAAAACCCGGCCGCGATCCGCGTCCGGAGTTCAAAACCGCGAAGTTTGCCGACGGCGTCGAAACCATGAACGACCTGACGCCGGGCATGGTACTGGAAGGCGCGGTCACCAACGTCACCAACTTCGGCGCGTTTGTGGATATCGGCGTGCATCAGGACGGGCTGGTTCATATCTCTTCGCTTTCCGATAAATTCATCGACGATCCGCATAAGGTGGTGAAAGCCGGCGATATCGTCAAAGTGAAGGTGATGGAAGTGGATCTTGCCCGTAAACGTATTGCGCTGACCATGCGTCTGGACGAGCAGCCGGGCGAAACCAACAGCCGCCGCGGCAGCGCGCCGCGTGAGCAAAACAACGCTCGTCGCCCGGCCCAGCAGCAGGCCAAACCGCGCGGACGCGATAACACCGGCAGCGGCAACAGCGCGATGAGCGATGCGCTGGCCGCCGCGTTTGGTAAGAAATAATTATGATATAAAAGGAGCCGGTTGAATCGGCTCCTTTATTTATAGGCATTGCCTGCGGGCCCACTCATACGTTTTATTAATTCTATTTCATTATTAGCCAGCTACATTCACCCTTTAAATAATAGCCCCGCGCCTCATCGATATTATTTCAATAAATGCTCAAAGCTGAAACTTGTCGGCATCATATATTTAACACGTGAAATATAAAGGCAACATCCATTTATACTATATAAACGGACCCTATCTTTTCTCACAGTACAAACAGCTGTTATTAAAGAGGTAAACCAAAAAAGCCTTTTAAAATCTTGCCATTAAATAAAACACCTTTTGTTGCATTTAATCTTTGTGAACGCCCGCACATTTATAAAATAACTATTGAAGATAGAAACCATTCTCATTATCATTGTTTTGTTCGTTATTTCTCCTCTTATCGAAAAAATAATTAGCTTCGCTGCGCAACGGGACATCCCGGTGAATACAGTAGCTCCGCCAGTAATAAATCAGAGTCTTGCTCTAAGAAGGTCCTATGAATTTTTTACCGAAAAGCGCGTGGAAAATTACCGGCTTTGCCCATGAAATAAGCCCGGCCTATCGTCAAAAATTATTATCCCTCGGCATGCTGCCCGGTTCTTCTTTTAACGTTGTGCGTGTGGCGCCCCTTGGCGATCCGGTTCATATCGAAACGCGCCGCGTCAATTTGGTTTTGCGTAAAAAAGATCTCGAATTATTAAACGTCGAAGCCCTTGCCTGACAAACGGGATGGGCGTTCGCGCTCCGGTTTTCACTCTCTTTAGTTCACGAAAAAATGAAAAACTTAACTATCGGCTTAATCGGCAATCCTAACTCAGGAAAAACCACGCTGTTTAACCAGCTTACCGGTTCACGGCAGCGCGTCGGCAACTGGGCCGGGGTCACCGTCGAACGAAAGGAAGGCCAGTTCTCAACCCAGGCCCACCAGGTGACGCTGGTCGATCTGCCGGGCACCTATTCCCTGACCACCATCTCCTCACAAACCTCGCTGGATGAGCAAATCGCCTGCCACTACATTCTCAGCGGCGATGCCGACCTGCTGATTAACGTCGTGGATGCTTCAAACCTGGAACGCAATCTCTACCTGACGCTACAGCTGCTGGAACTCGGCGTCCCGTGCGTGGTTGCGCTGAACATGCTCGATATCGCCGAGAAGCAGGCTATCCGCATTGATATCGACGCCCTCGCCGCGCGCCTTGGCTGCCCGGTGATTCCGCTGGTTTCCACGCGCGGACGCGGCATTGAAGGACTGAAGCTGGCCATCGATCGCCGCCAGCCCAATACCCCGTCAGATCTGGTGCTCTACCCGCAGGCGCTATTGAAAGAAGCCGATAGCCTAGCCGCCGACATGGCTGCA
Source organism: Enterobacter sp. R1(2018) (assembly GCF_003628475.1). Lineage (GTDB taxonomy): Bacteria > Pseudomonadota > Gammaproteobacteria > Enterobacterales > Enterobacteriaceae > Dryocola. The sequence goes on from NZ_RCAA01000037.1 coordinate 55,274, forward strand.
CAGATGCCTGAACAGCAACGCCGCTGGCTGGCGCTGCAAATGCTGGAAGGCGATATCTACAGCCAGGCCTTTGCCGGAAGCGCTACGGATAAGCTGGAAAACGTGCGCAGCCGGTTGGCGGAGACTATCGAAGACCCGGCCCTGCTGATTGCCGATGCGCGCTATCAGTGCATCGCCGCCATCTGCGACGCCGTCAGCAACAGCCTGACGGCGGAACCGCACCGCCTGACCGCCATGCTGGATAAAATTATCCTCAACCGCTTCCTCGGGCTGCCGGTGTTTATGCTGGTGATGTATCTGATGTTCCTGCTGGCGATAAATATCGGCGGCGCGCTGCAGCCTATTTTCGACGGCGGCTCGGCGGCTATCTTTATCCACGGCATCCAATGGGTTGGCTACAGGCTGCACTTCCCGGACTGGTTAACTATTTTCTTCGCCCAAGGGATTGGCGGCGGGATTAACACCGTACTGCCGCTGGTGCCGCAAATCGGCATGATGTACCTGTTCCTCTCCTTCCTTGAGGATTCCGGCTACATGGCGCGCGCGGCTTTTGTGATGGACAGGCTCATGCAGTCTCTCGGGCTGCCGGGCAAATCTTTCGTGCCGCTGATCGTCGGCTTCGGCTGCAACGTGCCGTCGGTAATGGGGGCGCGTACGCTGGACGCGCCGCGTGAACGCCTGATGACCATCATGATGGCGCCCTTTATGTCCTGCGGCGCGCGTTTAGCTATCTTCGCGGTGTTCGCCGCGGCGTTCTTCGGCCAGCAGGGCGCGCTGGTGGTCTTCTCGCTCTACATGCTCGGCATCGTAATGGCCATTCTGACCGGCCTGATGCTCAAGCACACCATCATGCGCGGCGAAGCCTCGCCTTTCGTGATGGAGCTGCCCGTATACCACGTGCCGCACCTGAAAAGCCTGCTGCTGCAAACCTGGCAGCGCCTGAAAGGCTTCGTGCTGCGCGCCGGTAAAGTCATAGTGGTAGTGAGTATTTTCATTGGCGCGCTGAACAGCTTCTCCTTTAGCGGTAAACCCGTCGATAACATTAACGACTCGGCGCTCGCTTCCGTCAGCCGCATCTTAACGCCGCTGCTCAAGCCTATCGGCGTGCATGAAGATAACTGGCAGGCGACCGTCGGCCTGTTTACCGGCGCGATGGCGAAAGAGGTAGTGGTTGGCACGCTAAATACTCTCTATACCGCTGAAGACATGCACAACGAAGCCTTCGACGCCGAAAGCTTCAGCCTGCCTGAAGAGCTAGGGGCCGCCGCCGGCGAAACCTGGCAAAGCCTTAAAGACACCTTTAGCCTGAGCGTGCTTGCCAACCCTATCGAAGCCAGCAAGGGAGACGGTGAAATGGCGACGGGCACCATGGGCGTGATGAGCAGCAAATTCGGCAGCGCCGCGGCGGCCTACAGCTACCTGATTTTCGTGCTGCTTTATATTCCCTGCATCTCGGTGATGGGCGCAGTGGCCCGCGAATCAAGCCGGGGCTGGATGACGTTCTCCGTACTGTGGGGGCTGAATATCGCTTACTCGCTGTCAACGCTCTACTACCAGACCGTAACCTTTAAGGCGCATCCGCACTACAGCCTGGCATGCATCTTCGCCGTACTGCTGTTTAACGTGGTGCTGATTAGCTGTTTACGCCGCGCGCGCAGCCGCGTCGACGTCAGCCTGCTGGCAACGCGTAAAACGGCCGCGGCCGCCTGCTGTGAAAACGGCGCCGTCGACTGTCACTAAGGGGGAATCATGGCAAGCTTAATAGCTATCCGTAACGCACTGGCGCTGCAGGGCCGCCTTGAGGCCGCGCAGATAAGCCAGCAGCTCGCCACCCCGCTTCCGCTGGTTAATGCGATGCTGGGGCGCCTGGAAGCGATGGGCAAAGCGATGCGTTTGGAGGAAGACCCGACCGACTGCCTGACGGGAAGCTGCAAAAGCTGTCCGGAAGGAAAAAAATGTATTCGTGAAGTGTGGACGCTTGCGGGCTAGCAACAAGAAAGGCGGGATTTCTCCCGCCTTTCTTCTGATAAAACTTACTTATAAACGTCTGCCGTAGCATGCACGTCCTTGGTATATTTCTCACCGCTGGTGACGACAAAATAGGTGCCGCCCAGCTTATCGGCTTTTTCAGAGAGATCCTTTTTAGCATCCATCGGCGAAGAGGTGCTGTTGGTCACTATGGTGCCGATTTTAGTCAAATTCATATCTTTGACTTTGAATTTTTCCAGCTCCTGGGCTGCCGTTGCGCCAAAAGATACGGCTCCGATCAGTAACGAAGTAACCATGCCTGTAACGAGTTTCATAAACTTCTCTCTCCATAAGTACCGTTTAGACTGCAGCCGGGCGCATGCCCTGATGGCTGGCGCCCGCCGTTTTCACCTGCAAACAGTTTGAGTATCAGAGGGAAAACGGCTTTTCGCCACGGCGCGCATTCCTATTCTTGCAGACGCTTTTTCAATTCCGTTAACGCCGAACAGAACTCGTGCGGATGGGAGATAAAAGGCGCATGGGCCGCCTTAGGGAAGATCATGGACTCGCTGTCCGGGTAGCGTTCGTCAAGCAAGGCTGCGACTTTGCGCGGCACCAGCCCGTCGAGATAGCCGTACAGCCGCAGGAAATGCATGGGCAAACCGACAAGCCGTTCGCGCAAATCGACGGTTTTGAGGATTTCCAGCCCGCCGTTTAGCACCTCAACATCCGGCATCGGCTGCTCAAGCACCACGGCTTTTAACAGCCGCGCGTCCTGCCGTGCGGTATCCGTTCCCATCGTTTGCAAGGCCAGAAAGCGTTCTACGGTACGCTGGAAATTATCGCTTAGCTGCTGCTGGAAACCAGCCAGCACCTCCGGCTTGATGCCCGGCCAGCCTTCCCGCGCGCTAAAGCAGGGCGAAGATGCAACGGTAACCAGCGCGCGTACGCGTTCGGGATGGGCAAGCGCAATCTGGCTGGCCACGAGCCCGCCCAGACTCCAGCCGAGGAAAACGGCCTGCGCCGGCGCCTGCGCCAGCACGATTTCGGCCATCTCCGGCAGCGTCAGCGCTCCAAAGCCCTGGCTGCGTCCGTAGCCCGGCAGGTCGACCAGGTGTAAACGAAACTGCGAGCTTAATTGCGTACTAATGCAATGCCATACCTCGGCGTTCAGTCCCCATCCGTGCAGCAGCACAAGATCGATATTTCCCTCACCTTTTGTCTGCCACCAAAGTTCGCTCATCGGTTACTGTTCTCGTTTTTAAATGCATGGAAGCGAATATGCTAACAATCCCGGGGCTGTGTTGGCTATGCCGTATGCCTCTTGCCTGTCCGACATGGGGGCTTTGCTCGCGCTGCGTCTTAGCGCTGCCCGCGCCGCCGCCCTGCTGTCCGCGCTGCGGTTTGCCCGCCGCGCCGGGCGTTTCCCTGTGCGGCCGCTGCCTGCAGGAGCCGCCGCCCTGGGACAGGCTGCTATTCGTCACCGATTACCGCCCGCCCCTTACCTCGCTTGTTCACCAGCTGAAATTTTGCGCCGCTACCGCGCTCGCTCCGGCGCTGGCACGCCTGCTGCTGCTGAAAGTTCTGATGGCTTTGCGCGCCGGTTCAGTGCCAAAACCGGAGGTGATTATCAGCGTGCCGCTGCATTCCCGCCGCGCCTGGCGCAGGGGATTTAACCAGAGCGCCCTGCTTGCAGCGCCGCTTGCGCGCTGGCTGCAATGCGATTTCCAGCAGGCGTCCGTCAGGCGGGTCCGCGCCACGACGGCACAGCACCAGCTAAGCGCGAGGCTACGCCGCAGCAATCTCAGGGGCGCATTCAGGGTTGAATTTCCGGTGGCGGGTCGCCATATGGTTATTGTGGATGATGTCGTCACGACGGGCAGTACCGTGGCGGAAATTGCGCGGCTGCTGAAAAAGCAGGGCGCGGCGACTATCCAGGTATGGTGCCTTTGTCGAACCTTGTAGACCCTCGATGATGGGCGTATTATAACCGACTAAAATAGTCAACTATTGAGCAATCGTTATGATCCGTATTTCCGATACTGCACAATCTCACTTCGCCAAACTGCTGGCAGGTCAGGAAGAAGGGACGCAAATCCGCGTATTCGTAATCAATCCCGGCACTCCTAATGCGGAGTGCGGGGTGTCCTATTGCCCGCCGGATGCGGTTGAAGCAAGTGACACGGCGTTAAAATTCGAGCAGCTGACCGCTTATGTCGACGAACTGAGCGCGCCTTACCTCGAAGACGCAGAAATCGATTTTGTTACCGACCAGCTCGGCTCTCAGCTGACGCTGAAAGCGCCGAACGCCAAAATGCGTAAAGTCGCCGACGATGCCCCGCTGATGGAGCGTGTGGAGTATATGCTGCAGGCAACCGTTAATCCGCAGCTCGCAGGCCACGGCGGCCGCGTTACGCTGATGGAAATCACCGATGACGGGCTGGCTATTCTGCAGTTCGGCGGCGGCTGTAACGGCTGTTCAATGGTCGATGTCACCCTGAAAGAAGGCATCGAGAAACAGCTGCTGGCTGAGTTCCCGGAGCTGAAAGGCGTTCGCGATCTGACCGAACACCAGCGCGGCGAGCACTCTTACTACTGATTTAAATTCCCCCCGCAAAGCGGGGGGAATGTTTTCAGCCCTTTCTACGCCGCTTATCTAAATCCTTCAGCAGCTTATTGACGCCGTCATCGGCAAACATCTCTTCAAGCGAAGTCGACAGCTTGCGACGCCAGTTTTTATACTGATAGCTGGTGCCCGGAATATTGACCGGCTCCGCCATACCCAGCCAGTCTTCCGGCTGCAGCCCCAGCAGCGCGCTGTTGCTGTCGGCGATGTACCGCTGCATGCCGCGGTTAAGCGTTGCCGTCATCGCCATCAGCGAAGCTTTGTGCCCCGCGCGCTTCGGCAGGCAGCCGTACTGGTGCAAACCGTTCAGCAGACCCTGTTTGGCGCGCTCGCGATCCTGATACAAACCGGCCAGCACGTCTTCGTCCGGATAAAGCCCCAGCGTTTTGCCCAGCGTTAAATCGCCGCTTTCCCAGTAGCCGCGTAGCGTCGGCAGGTCGTGGGTGGTGGCCACAGCCATCGACTGCTTCGGCCAGGCTTTCGGCGCGCGGAACTGCTTTTCGTTGTCGTGCTCGAAATAGAGCACCTTGTACGAATAAACCCCGCTGTCGCGCAGCTTAGCGACGATCTCAACCGGCACCGTCCCCAGATCCTCACCGATCACCATACAGCCGTGACGTTTGCTTTCCAGCGCCAGGATCGACAGCAGATCGTCTACCGGATAATGCACATATGCGCCCTTATCCGCGGTTTCACCGTAGGGGATCCACCACAGACGCAGCATCGACATCACATGGTCGATGCGCAGCGCGCCGCAGTTAGTCATATTGGCGCGCAGCAGCTCGATGTAAGGCTGATAGGCCCGCGCGGTAATGACGTGCGGATCCATCGGCGGCAGCCCCCAGTTCTGGCCGAGAGGGCCAAGGATATCCGGCGGCGCGCCGACTGACGCCTTCAGGCAGTACAGCTCGCGGTCGCTCCAGGTCTCGGAGCCGCCTTCCGCCACGCCCACAGCCAAATCGCGGTATAGCCCGATGGGCATTTTAAAGCCCTGGCTGGTTTGCCAGCAGCCTTCAAACTGGATATGGGCCAGGTACTGCAGCCACAGGAAGAAATCCACCTCGTCGCAGTACTCGCTGCAGAAGGCTTTTACTTCCGGATTGCGGGCGTCGCGGAAACCTTCCGGCCATACCGGCCAGCCCCAGCGCAGTTCATCTTCTTTAACCTGGCTGGCGTGCAGGGCATCGAAAGCGGCCTGAAAATAGAGGCTTTCGCCGCCGCTTGCCACAAACGCCCTAAATGCCTGCACCTGTTCATCGCGCGCCGTGCGCTTTGAGAACTGTTTCCAGGCCATGCGCAGCGCCACCATCTTCAGCGCGGTCACGGTGGCGTAGTCGACCCACTCCGCGTCACGCACGGATTTCAGCGACCGCTGGGTGGTCGACATCTTCCACCAGGCCTGGGCCTCGTCGCTTAAAAGGAAATCGTCTACCGCATTAACGTCGATGTAGATAACGTTCAGCCAGCGACGCGACGACGGGCTGTACGGGCTTGCGCTTTCCGGGTTTGCCGGATAAAGCGCGTGAATCGGGTTCAGGCCGATAAAGGAGCCGCCGCGTTTTGCCACGTCCACCAGCATGCGCTGTAAGTCACCAAAGTCGCCGATGCCCCAGTTATGGGCGGAGCGCAGAGTGTAAAGCTGCACGCAGGCGCCCCATAGCCTCTGGCCCTGCAGCAGCGCGTCGGGCTCATAGCAGCGCTTCGGCGCCACGATCACCCGGCACTGCCAGCGATGTTCGTTCTGGCTAACGGTAAGCTCGTGGTAGCCTTCCGGCAGCCTTGCGGGCAGCGCCAGTTTTTTACCCGCCGCGGCTTGCCCGTGATGTTGTTTCCCTTCTTCCGTTGTCAGCTGCCAGCTAAACTCGCCGTGGCCTTCCAGCGGCAGCGCCATCCTGGTGCCGGCAGTAAATACCTGAACGTTTGGCACCGGGGTGACCGCCACCTTTTTAGGGATAGCGGTGCGGCTCATGGCCTCCAGCAAGCGCAGCTTGGTATCCGCCGGAATGGCCTGCGGCAAACCATGCGCGTTAATGTAGTTCGGGCTAATTCCTGCCGCCAGCGCGGCGTTATCAAGGCGTTTGCTGTCCATGTATCTCCCTTAGCGTTTAGCCTGCCAGATGCGTTGCTGATAATCGCGAATAGAGCGATCCGAGCTGAACATGCCGCAGCGCGCGGTGTTCAGAATGGCAGCGCGGGTCCAGGCTTCCTGGTCGAGATAGAGCGCGTCGGCCTGCTTTTGCGCCGCGGCGTAGGCGGTAAAGTCAGCCATCACCAGATACGGGTCGCCGCCCTGTTTACCGATGCTGTGCAGCATCTGGTCGAAGGCGTGCTTATCACCATCGGCGTAAACGCCCTTTTCCAGTTCCTTCAGCACCGCATCAAGCGCTTTATCTTTCTTACGCCATTTCACCGGGTCGTAGCCTTTGGCTTTTAAAGCCTTCACTTCTTCCACCGTGTGGCCGAATATAAAGATATTCTCGTCGCCCACCTTCTCGGCGATTTCGACGTTGGCGCCGTCCAGCGTGCCCACGGTAAGCGCGCCGTTCAGGGCAAGCTTCATGTTGCCGGTGCCCGAGGCTTCTTTGCCCGCGGTGGAGATTTGCTCGGAGATATCCGCCGCAGGGATCATAATTTCCGCCGCTGAAACGCAGTAATCCGGCAGGAACACGACTTTCAGCTGGTCGCCGACCGCGGGATCGTTGTTAATCGCCTGCGCCACTTTGTTAATGGCGAAGATGATGTTTTTTGCCAGGTAATAGCCCGGTGCCGCTTTTGCGCCGAACAGGAACACGCGTGGAACGCGGGCCGCCTGCGGGTTTTCGCGGATTTCTTTGTACAGCGCCAGAATGTGCAGCAGGTTCAGGTGCTGACGTTTGTACTCGTGCAGGCGTTTAATCTGCACGTCAAACAGCGCGTCAGGACTGATGACGATGCCGGTGCGCGCCTTCACAAAGGCCGCCAGCTTCACTTTGTTCTGGTATTTAATCTCGCGGTATTCTTTACGGAAATTCGCATCGTCAGCGTATTTTTCCAGCCCTTCGAGCACGTCCAGATCGTTCGCCCACTCTTTCTTCAGCTTCTTATCGATAAGCGCGGAAAGGGCCGGATTACACTGTTTAATCCAGCGGCGCGGCGTGATGCCGTTAGTGACGTTATGGAATTTATTCGGCCACAGCTGGTGGTATTCCGGGAACAGATCTTTCACGACCAGATCGGAGTGCAGCGCAGCCACGCCGTTTACCGCGAAACCGCTTACAACGCACATGTTCGCCATGCGAACCTGCCTGTTGTATACCACGGCCAGCTTCGCCCATACCGCCTCATCGCCCGGCCAGGTTTTCACAACCAGCTTTTTGAAACGCGCGTTGATTTCGTTGATGATTTGCATATGGCGCGGCAGCAACGACTTCACCAGCTTCTCGTCCCAGCACTCCAGCGCTTCCGGCATCAGGGTATGGTTGGTGTAGGCGAAGGTTTTGCTGCTGATGGCCCAGGCGTCGTCCCAGCTCAGCTGATGCTCGTCAATCAGCACGCGCAGCAGTTCCGGAATGGCGATGGTCGGGTGCGTATCGTTAAGCTGAATCACTTCGTAATCCGCCAGCTCCGCCAGCCTGCGGCCCGCCAGGTGATGACGGCGTAAAATATCCGCCACCGAACAGGCGCACTGGAAGTACTGCTGCATCAGGCGCAGCTTTTTGCCGTTAAGGTGATTGTCGTTCGGGTAGAGAACCTTGGTCAGCTTTTCCGCGTCGATGCCGGCTTGCTCTGCCTTCAGGAAATCGCCGTCGTTAAATTTGGTGAGATCAAACGGGTGCGCATGTTTCGCCTGCCACAGGCGCAGCGGCTGTGCGACGCCGTTACGGTAGCCGAGCACCGGCAAATCCCAGGCTTCGCCCTGGAAGACGAAAGCCGGCTCCCAGCGCACGTTTTTGCCATCTTTGATGACCTTACCGCCCACGCCGACCTGCACGTCGAGCGCGGAGTTATGCTGGAACCATGGATAGCTGCCGCGATGCCAGTCGTCCGGTGCCTCCATCTGCTGACCGTCTTTGAAGGACTGGCGGAACAGGCCGTACTGGTAATTCAGGCCGTAGCCGATCGCTGACTGGCCTACCGTTGCCATCGAATCCAGGAAACACGCCGCCAGACGTCCCAGACCGCCGTTGCCCAGCGCCGGGTCGGTCTCTTCTTCAAGCAGGTCCGTCAGGTTGATATCGAAGGCCTGCAGCTCGTCCGCCACATCCTGATACCAGCCGAGATTCAGCAGGTTGTTGCCGGTCAGACGGCCAATTAAAAACTCCATTGAGATGTAGTTAACATGGCGCTGTTTTGCCTGAGGTTTGACCGCCGGCTGGGCGGCCAGCAGCTCCGCCAGCGCGCCGCTCACGGCGTGCCACCACTGCTGACGGGTCATTTCGCTGGCGGCATGAAGACCGTAACGCTGCCACTGACGGGTCAGCGCAGCCTGAAACTGTTCTTTTTTGAAGGTCGGCTGTGACATAAGAGATCGGATCCTTTGATGTTCTAAATTTCATTGCCCGCTAGTGTGCAGGGCGGCCTGGGCTTATTCCTCATCCTGAGGGGGAAAAGACCAGGAGGAGCGTCAGGGATGAGCTAAAAGTGTGATCGCGGCCACTAAAAACTCTGCTACGCCGGGCAAAAACCCGCCCAAATTCGGACAACAAACGGCCTATTACGTTCGTTTTTTTACCCGCGGCTGAAACCGCTTTCTTTGCAGGTATGGCGCGGGAAACGTGCGTTCAGAAATAATGAAAAATGAATGCATAGAATAAAAGCCATGCAATAAACATATGGAATTGTGACAAGGTGCAACTTACCACTCACCGAAAGTTCAACGCTCTTGCAATAAGAACGAATCTGGCCGACCTTTACGGTAAGCATTAATTACGAAGCGTAAAAAAACTCATTCCTGTACACAATTTCTACACACAGTGAAGTGACACTATGTTGATCCCATCCAAATTGAGTCGCCCGGTGCGTCTGGAAAATACCGTGGTTCGCGACCGCCTGTTGGTGAAGCTATCAACCGCCGCTAATTATCGCCTGGCGTTGATAACCAGCCCCGCAGGCTATGGCAAAACCACACTGGTCTCCCAGTGGGCAGCAGGGAAAAATGAGTTAGGTTGGTATTCGCTTGATGAAGGCGACAACCAGCAAGAACGCTTTGCCAGTTATTTGGTTACCGCCATTCAACAGGCGACCGGCGGCCACTGCGTCAGCAGCGAAGTCATGGCGCAAAAACGTCAGTATGCGAGCCTCTCGTCGCTGTTCTCACAGCTGTTTATCGAACTGGCGGAATGGCATCGCCCTTTATTCCTGGTGATTGATGATTATCACCTGATCAAAAACCCGGTTATTCACGAAGCGATGCGTTTTTTCATTCGTCACCAGCCGGAAAATCTGACGCTGGTGGTGTTATCGCGCAACCTGCCGCAGCTTGGCATCGCTAATCTACGCGTGCGCGATCAGCTTCTGGAAATCGGCAGCCAGCAGCTCGCCTTTAACCATCAGGAAGCGAAACAGTTCTTTGACTGCCGCCTGAATACCTCGATTGAGCCGGTGGACAGCAGCCGCCTGTGCGACGACGTCGCCGGCTGGGCTACCGCCCTGCAGCTTATCGCCCTTTCCGCGCGCCAAAGCAGCACCTCGGCGCACCACTCCGCACGCCGCCTTTCCGGCATCAACGCCAGCCATCTTTCTGACTATCTGGTGGATGAGGTGCTCGATAACGTGGATGCGGATACGCGTAACTTCCTGCTGCGTAGCTCCATCCTGCGCTCAATGAATGATGCCCTCATCGTGCGCGTTACCGGTGAAGAAAACGGCCAGATGCGTCTGGAAGAGACCGAGCGTCAGGGCCTTTTTATGCAGCGCATGGATGACTCCGGCGAATGGTTCTGTTTCCACCCTCTTTTCGGCAGCTTCCTGCGCCAGCGCTGCCAGTGGGAGCTCGCCGCCGAGCTGCCTGATATTCACCGTGCCGCCGCCGAAAGCTGGATGGCGCAAGGTTTCCCAAGCGAAGCCATTCACCACGCGCTGGCCGCAGGCGACGCCAGCATGCTGCGCGATATCCTGCTGCATCATGCCTGGGCGCTGTTTAACCACAGCGAGCTTACGCTGCTGGAAGAATCCCTGAAGGCGCTGCCCTGGGAAAGCCTGCTGGAAAATCCGAGGCTGGTGCTGCTGCAGGCCTGGCTGATGCAAAGCCAGCACCGCTACAGTGAAGTCAACCTGCTGCTGGCGCGGGCCGAGCAGGAAATGAATCTGGAAATGGACGACACGCTGCACGGTGAATTCAACGCCCTGCGCGCTCAGGTCGCCATTAACGACGGCGACCCGGTCGAGGCCGAGCGGCTGGCGATGATCGCCCTTGATATGCTGCCGCTGGCCAACTACTACAGCCGCATCGTCGCCACTTCCGTTCACGGCGAAGTGCTGCACTGTAAAGGCGATCTGACCAAATCCCTGTCGGTGATGCAGCAAACTGAACAGATGGCCCGCCGCCACGACGTCTGGCATTACGCGCTGTGGAGTCTGATTCAGCAAAGCGAAATTTTGCTGGCCCAGGGCTTTCTGCAGGCGGCCTGGGAGACGCAGGAAAAAGCCTTTATCCTGATCCGCGAACAGCACCTTGAACAGCTGCCGCTGCACGAATTCCTGCTGCGTATCCGCGCGCAGCTGCTGTGGGCATGGGCTCGTCTTGATGAAGCCGAGGCTTCGGCCCGTTACGGCGTGGAAGTGCTTTCCGGCTACCAGCCTCAGCAGCAGCTGCAATGCCTGGCGCTGCTGGTGCAATGTTCACTGGCGCGCGGCGATCTTGATAACGCCCGTAGCCATCTTAATCGCCTGGAAAACCTGCTGGGCAACGGGCCGTATCACAGCGACTGGGTGTCTAACGCCGATAAGGTAAGGGTTATTTACTGGCAAATGACCGGCGACAAAAAGTCTGCCGCCAACTGGTTACGTCAGACGCCAAAACCGGAATTCGCCAATAACCACTTCCTGCAAAGCCAGTGGCGCAATATCGCCCGCGTCCAGATCCTGCTGGGTGAGTTCGAGCCGGCGGAGATGGTTCTGGAGGAGCTAAACGAAAACGCGCGCAGCCTGCGTCTGATGAGCGATCTTAATCGCAACCTGCTGCTGTTAAACCAGCTCTACTGGCAGTCTGGCCGCAAAAGCGACGCGCAGCGCGTGCTGCTTGAAGCACTGGCGCTGGCTAACCGTACCGGATTTATCAGCCACTTTGTGATTGAGGGCGAAGCCATGGCCCAGCAGCTGCGTCAGCTAATCCAGCTCAACACGCTGCCGGAGCTGGATCAGCACCGCGCCCAGCGAATTCTGCGCGAGATTAACCAGCATCACCGTCACAAATTCGCGCACTTCGACGAGAACTTCGTTAATCGTCTGCTGACGCATCCGGAAGTGCCGGAGCTGATCCGTACCAGTCCGTTAACCCAGCGTGAATGGCAGGTGCTGGGGCTGATTTATTCAGGCTATAGCAATGAACAAATCGCAGGCGAGCTGGACGTGGCGGCGACCACCATCAAAACGCATATTCGTAACCTGTATCAGAAGCTGGGCGTGGCGCACCGTCAGGATGCCGTGCAGCACGCGCAGAAGCTGCTGAAGATGATGGGGTACGGCGTTTAAAGTTGTATCGGATGGCGCGGGCTTATCCTACCTGCAAACCCGCGCCTTTAATGTGTAGGGCGGGCGGTAAGCGCCTGCGCTACCCACCCTTTCCTTACGAAGCCAGCGACAGTGAAGGTTTACTCACCCGCTTCGCCAGCCACTGCGCCACCCGCGCCTGCTGTTCGTCCGTCAGCCACATACCCAGCTTGGTGCGGCGCCAGATAGCGTCATCAACGCGCTTAACCCACTCATGTTCGGCAAGATAGCGCAGTTCGGCTTCATAAAACTCATGTCCGAAGTGCTCGCCTAAATCTTCAACCGATTTCACGTCCCTGAGGATTAGCTCGCTGTTGCTGCCGTAGGTGCGGGCAAAGCGGCGCGCCAGGCTTTCGCTCAGGAAGGCGTAGCGACGGCGCAATTGTGCGGCGAAATCATCGCGATCGCCGTGGATATCCCCGCCCGGCAATTTGCTGCCTTTGGTCCAGGCCGGACCGATTTTCGGGTAGTAAGCCTGTAGCTTGTCCAGCGCGTGCTCTGCAAGTTTGCGATAGGTGGTCAGCTTGCCGCCAAAGACGGATAGCAGCGGCGCCTTACCGTTTTCATCATGGATATCAAGGGTATAATCGCGGGTAATGGCCTGCGGCGAATCGGACTCATCATCGCAAAGCGGACGCACGCCGGAATAAGTCCAGACGATGTCTTCGCGTTTCAGCGTCTTTTTGAAATGCTCGTTGTACACGTCCAGCAGGTATTTCACTTCGCTCTCGTCGATATGCACCGCTTTCGGATCGCCTTTGTACTCCACGTCGGTGGTGCCGATAATCGAAAACTCGTCCATCCACGGGATAACAAACACGATACGTTTATCTTCGTTTTGCAGGATATAGGCCTGCTTCTGGCTGTGCACGCGCGGCACAACGATATGGCTGCCTTTGATCAGGCGGATGCCGTACGGCGAAGGAAGCTGCAGGCCGTCGTCGAAGAAATCTTTTACCCACGGGCCGGTGGCGTTCACCAGGCCGCGGGCGCGCCAGGTAAAGGTTTCGCCGGTATCGATATCCTCGGCTTCGACAATCCAGTGGCCGTTTTCGCGCCGTGCGCGGGTTGCGCGGGTACGGGTTTTCACCTCGCCGCCTTTTTGCGCCACCATCTGCGCGTTCGCCAGAACCAGGCGCGCGTCGTCCACCCAGCAGTCGGAATATTCGAAACCGCGCACGATTTCAGGCTTCAGGACCGAATCTGCGCCAAAACGCAAACCGGTAGAGGCCGGCAGGCTGGTGCGTTTACCGAGGTGATCGTACATAAACAGGCCAACGCGGATCATCCATGCCGGACGTAAATGCGGACGATGAGGCAGACGGAAGCGCATCGGGAAGGCGATATGCGGCGCCATGTTCAGCAGCACTTCGCGTTCGGCCAGCGCCTCGCTCACCAGGCGGAACTCGTAGTGTTCCAGATAGCGCAGGCCGCCGTGGATCAGTTTTGAGCTGGCGGAGGACGTTGCGCAGGCCAGGTCTTGCCCCTCCAGCATGAGTACAGACAGGCCGCGGCCTGCGGCATCTGCCGCGATACCGGCGCCGTTAATGCCGCCGCCAATGACTATCAGATCTTTGGTTTCCATTCTGCCCTCGCACACTTTCGTTAAAGCTCATAAATGTTCGTTATCGCTCATAATAGCAAGTGTCCGGCTTTTTGGTAACGAGAAAAAAACATTTCTGCGTGATATGGATAACATAATGGCGTTAATATCAGCGGCCAGAGGCGGGTTTCGCTTAGTATGACGTCGAGCCCGTCCCCTTTCCTTTATATGTACACGAGCAAGCTATGGATCAATTTGAATGTATTGGTGTGGAAGAAGCGCACCAGAAGCTGCACCAGAAACTGGCGGTATTAGTGGATATTCGCGATCCGCAAAGCTTTGCCATGGGCCACACGCCGGGCGCCTTTCACCTGACCAATGATCGCCTGGTCGCCTTTATGCAGCAGACCGATTTCGATACGCCCGTGATGGTGATGTGCTATCACGGCAACAGCAGCAAAGGCGCGGCCCAGTACCTGCTGCAACAGGGCTACGACAGCGTTTATAGCGTAGACGGCGGCTTTGATGCCTGGCATCGCCATTTCCCGGCGGAAGTCGATCGCGGCGCGGCTTAAGGTGCAGGAAACCCGCACATTGCGGGTATACTGCTTCCTTTTGTACGGATTTGGTTGAAACCCTATGATTATGATCACCTCGTTTGCCAACCCGCGGGTCGCACAGGCGTTTGTCGACTATATGGCGACGCAGGGCATTGTCCTCACTATCCAGCAGCATACTCAAAGCGACGTTTGGCTCGCTGATGACGGCCAGGAAAGCCGGGTTCGTCATGAGCTGGAACGGTTCCTCGCCAATCCCGGCGATCCACGCTACCTGGCGGCAAGCTGGGCTGCGGGCGATACCGCAAGCGGCCTGCGCTACCAGCGCTACCCTTTTCTTGCCACCATTCGGCAACAAGCCGGGCCCTTTACGCTTGCGATAATCGCCGCCTGCGTGCTGATTTATCTGGCGATGCAGGCGCTGGGCGACCGTACCGTTATGGTCTGGCTTGCCTGGCCCTACGCCGACAGCCTGCGCTATGAATTCTGGCGCTATTTCAGCCACGCGCTGATGCATTTTTCACTGCTGCATATCGTTTTCAACCTGCTATGGTGGTGGTATCTCGGCGGCCCGCTGGAGAAGCGTCTTGGCAGCGGCAAGCTCATTACCCTGACTATTATCTCAGCGCTGCTTAGCGGTTACGTGCAGGCCAGATACAGCGGTCCGCTCTTCGGTGGATTATCGGGAACGGTTTACGCGTTGATGGGCTACGTATGGCTCAGAGGCGAGCGGGATCCTGAAAGTGGGATCTATATGCAGCGCGGCCTGATGGCCTTTGCGGTGCTGTGGATCGTACTGGGCTACTTCGATATTTTAGGAATGTCGATTGCCAACGCCGCACACGTTACCGGCTTACTTGTGGGCCTGGCGATGGCGCTGGTCGATACTCTGCATGCGCGAAAACGAACATAAGAATCAGGAGTAGAGCGTGAAGCAAACACAACGACACGACGCCATTGTAGAACTGGTTAAAAAGCAGGGATACGTCAGCACCGAAGAGCTGGTGGAGCAATTTTCGGTCAGCCCGCAGACCATACGTCGCGATCTGAACGATCTTGCCGAGCAGAATATGATTATGCGTCACCACGGCGGCGCGGCGTTGCCGTCCAGCTCGGTGAACACCTCATGGCATGACCGCAAAGCGACGCAAACGGCAGAGAAAGAGCGCATTGCCCGTAAGGTGGCCAGCCAAATCCCGAACGGCGCCACGCTGTTTATCGATATCGGCACCACGCCTGAAGCCGTTGCCCACGCGCTTTTAGACCACAGTAATTTGCGTGTGGTTACCAACAACCTGAACGTCGCCAATACGCTGATGGTAAAGGAAGATTTCCGCATCATTCTGGCAGGCGGCGAGCTGCGCAGCCGCGACGGCGGCATTATCGGCGAAGCCACGCTCGACTTTATCTCCCAGTTCCGCCTGGACTTCGGCATTCTGGGGATCAGCGGCATCGACGGCGACGGTTCGCTGCTGGAGTTTGACTATCACGAAGTACGCACCAAACGCGCAATCATTGATAACTCCCGCTGCGTGATGCTGGTCGTCGATCATTCGAAGTTTGGCCGCAACGCGATGGTAAATTTAGGCAGCATTAGCCTGGTCGATCAGGTTTATACGGATATACTGCCGCCTGCGGGCGTGATGCAGGTTATTGCGGATAATAATGTGCAGCTGGAGCTGTGCTAAATCATTAATGGTGGCTGGCGCGTTGCCTAACCACCTTACAAGCTGACGGATATCGATCCCCTCTCCTGCTGGAGAGGGGAAATACTCTACAACCGCACCGGTTTAATATGCCAAATCTCATCGGCATATTCCTGAATCGTCCTGTCGGATGAGAAATAGCCCATATTAGCGATATTGTGCATGGCGCGAATGGTCCACTCTTCCGGCTGTCGATACAGCTCATCCACCTTATCCTGGCAGTCCACGTAGCTGCGGTAATCTGCCAGCACCTGATAGTGGTCGCCAAAGTTGATCAACGAATCCAGCAGATCCCGGTAGCGCGTTGGCTCGCCGGGGCTGAACATGCCGGTGCCTATTTGCGTCAGCACCTGATGCAGCTCCTCGTCTTTTTCATAATACTCACGCGGGTTATAGCCGTTGCGCCGCAGCTCTTCGACCTGTTCCGCCGTATTACCAAAGATAAAGATATTATCCGCCCCTACGTGCTCGAGCATTTCGACGTTTGCGCCGTCAAGCGTGCCGATAGTCAGCGCGCCGTTCAGGCCAAACTTCATATTGCTGGTTCCCGACGCTTCCGTACCGGCAAGAGAGATCTGCTCGGAGAGATCCGCCGCCGGAATAATAAGCTGCGCCAGGCTCACGCTGTAGTTTGGAATAAACACCACTTTCAGCCGGTCTTTAACCACCGGATCGTTGTTGATGACCGCCGCCACATCGTTGATGAGGTGAATGATGTGCTTCGCCATGTAATACGCCGAAGCGGCCTTGCCGGCAAAGATATTCACGCGCGGAACCCACTCGGCCGTTGGGTCGGCCTTAATGCGGTTATAGCGCGTGATAACGTGCAGGACGTTCATCAGCTGGCGCTTGTATTCGTGAATACGTTTGATCTGCACATCAAACAGCGCATTGGGATTCACCACCACGTTGAGCTGCTGGCCAATATACTCCGCCAGGCGCTTCTTATTGGCGAGCTTCGCTTTGCGCACATCCTGATGAACCGTCGGATAATCAATGTGCTGTTTCAGTTCGTTGAGCTGACTGAGATCGGTGCGCCAGGTGCGGCCGATAATCTCATCCAGCACGCCCGAAAGCGGTGGGTTCGCCAGCGCCAGCCAGCGTCTTGGCGTCACGCCGTTAGTTTTATTGCAAAAACGCATCGGGAAGATGGTAGCGAAATCTGCGAACAGCGACTGCACCATCAGGTTGGAGTGCAGCTCGGAAACGCCGTTTACCTTATGGCTGGCGACCACCGCAAGCCAGGCCATACGCACCTGACGCCCGTTTGACTCGTCGATAATCGACGTGCGCCCCAGCAGGCCGTTGTCGCTCGGATACTGCTCCTGAACGGTTTTCAGGAAGTAGTCGTTAATCTCGAAGATGATTTGCAGATGGCGCGGCAGGATTTTGCCGAGCATATCCACCGGCCAGGTTTCCAGCGCCTCGCTCATCAGCGTGTGATTGGTATAGGAGAAGACCTGGCAGGTCACCTCAAAGGCGTCTTCCCAGCTAAATTTGTGCTCATCGATCAGCAGGCGCATCAGCTCAGGAATAGAGAGCACCGGATGGGTGTCATTGAGGTGAATGGCGATTTTATCCGCCAGGTTGGCGTAGGTTTTATGCAGCTGGTAGTGGCGACTGAGGATGTCCTGCACCGTGGCCGAAACCAGGAAATACTCCTGGCGCAGACGCAGTTCGCGCCCGGAATAGGTGGAGTCATCCGGATAAAGCACGCGCGATACGTTTTCCGAATGGTTCTTATCTTCTACCGCAGCAAAGTAGTCGCCCTGGTTGAATTTACCAAGGTTGATTTCGCTACTTGCCTGCGCGTTCCACAGACGCAGCGTATTGGTGGCATCGGTGTCGTAACCGGGGATAATCTGGTCATAGGCGACCGCAAGAATCTCTTCGGTTTCCACCCAGCGTGATTTTTTGCCTTCGAGCTGCACGCGACCGCCGAAGCGCACTTTATAGCGGGTGTTGTGACGTTTGAACTCCCAGGGATTGCCATATTCCAGCCAGTAATCCGGGGACTCTTTTTGACGGCCGTCGACGATGTTTTGCTTAAACATGCCGTAGTCGTAGCGGATGCCGTAGCCGCGACCCGGCAGGCCGAGGGTTGCCAGCGAATCAAGGAAACAGGCGGCAAGACGCCCAAGGCCGCCGTTGCCGAGGCCCGGGTCGTTCTCTTCGTCGATCAGCTCTTCCAGATCGAGGCCCATCTCTTCCAGGGCGTTTTTCACATCGTCATAAATACCCAGTGACAGCAGGGCGTTAGAGAGCGTGCGGCCAATCAGAAACTCCATTGACAGGTAGTAAACCTGGCGGACTTCCTGAGAAAGCTGGGCACGGTTAGAACGCAGCCAGCGTTCCACCAGGCGGTCGCGCACGGCAAACAAAGTGGCGTTAAGCCACTCATGCTTGTTGGCGATAGCAGGGTCCTTGCCCACCGTAAACATCAGCTTATAGGCGATCGAGTGCTTTAACGCCTCGACGCTAAGCGTGGGTGATGCATAGGAAAAGGGTGCGTTCATATCGGTGATTCCTGGATAATTACATCAAGCGTTGATAAAGATCGCGGTAAGACTGCGCCGCCACCTGCCAGCTAAAATCCATACCCATGGCCTGGCGCTGAACAAATCTCCACAGCGACGGGCGGGACCACAACACGAAGGCACGCCGGATCGCTCTTAACAACGACCAGGCATTGCTGTCCTCAAAGACAAATCCACTGGCGATACCGTCCGCCAGGTTTTCCAGCGAGCTGTCTGAAACCGTATCCGCAAGCCCACCCGTCCGCCGCACCAGCGGCAAGGTGCCGTACTTCAATCCATAGAGCTGCGTTAAGCCACAGGGTTCAAAACGGCTTGGCACCAGAATCACATCCGCGCCGCCCATAATGCGGTGCGAGAAGGCCTCGTGATAGCCGATTTGCACGCCGACCTGGCCGGGATGTTCTGCCGCGGCCGCCAGGAAACCTTCCTGCAATACCGGGTCGCCCGCGCCCAGCAGCGCCAGCTGTCCGCCCTGCTCAAGTAACCCCGGCAGCGCTTCGAGCACCAAATCCAACCCTTTCTGGCTGGTTAAACGGCTCACCACCGCAAACAGCGGCGCCTTGTCGTTGACCTTCAGCCCCATCGCGATCTGCAGCTGGCGTTTGTTCTCGGCCTTCTCTTCCAGCGTGTCGCGGTTATAGCGTGCGGCAAGCAGCAGGTCGTGGGCGGGATCCCAAATTTTTTCATCGACGCCGTTGAGGATGCCGGACAGACGCCCTTCACGATGTCGCTGACGCAGCAGCCCTTCCATACCGTTAGCAAAATGCGGCTCGGTGATTTCCCGCGCGTAGGTCGGGCTTACCGCCGTAATATGATCAGCATAATAAAGGCCCGCTTTCAAGTACGAAATTTGACCGTTAAACTCCAGGCCGTTTACGTCATAGAACGACCAGGGCAGGCCAATATCGTTCATATGATGGGCATAAAATAGCCCCTGATAGGCCAGGTTGTGCACGGTAAAGACCGACTTTGCCGGGTTGCCGCGCGCGTGCAGATAGGCCGGCGCAAGGCCCGCATGCCAGTCATGCGCATGCACGATATCCGGGCGCCAGAAGGGATCCAGCCCGCAGGCCATCTCACAGGCTACCCATCCGAGCAGCGCAAAACGCTGCACGTTATCGGGATACGCAAACTGGTTGGTGTCGTGGTAGGGGCTTCCCGGCCTGTCGTATAAATGGGGCGCGTCAATCAGGTAAATCCCCACGCCGTTGAAGTGGCCATATAACAAAGTCATATGACCCGCGAAGGTATCGCGGTGGGCAACTACCTGCACATCGGCGACGCCACGACGGATATCCGGAAAGGCGGGCAGCAATACGCGAGTATCCACGCCGCCAGCCAGCTGGGCGGCGGGTAGCGCACCAATAACATCCGCAAGTCCGCCTGTTTTTAACAGTGGGAATATTTCAGAACATACATGTAAGACCTGCATTATCGCTCCCGTTAGCAAGTCGCGACGCCGTTTTTTTAGTCAGGTACAGCGCCGAACGATAAAATGACAACGCGCGGCACGCGCCGCGCGTGGGTCAATCCTTTACTTTCAACCTTGCAGTTTGGCCAGCATGTCCCGGGTTACCAGCACAATACCCTCTTCCGAGCGATAGAAACGACGCCCGTCCTCTTCAGCATTTTCGCCAATAACCATGCCTTCCGGGATAACGCACGCGCGGTCAATAATGCAGCGGCGCAGGCGGCACGAACGCCCCACTTTTACATCCGGCAGCAGGACTGACGAATCGATATTACAAAACGAGTTAATACGCACCCTTGGGAACAACACCGACTGCACCACCACCGACCCGGAGATAATGCACCCGCCGGAAACCAGCGAGTTCAGCGTCATGCCGTGGCTGCCCGAGCGGTCCTGCACAAATTTTGCCGGCGGCAGCGGTTCCATATGGGTGCGAATCGGCCATTCCTGGTCGTACATATCCAGCTCCGGCGTAACCGAGGCGAGATCGAGGTTGGCTTTCCAGTAGGCCTCAAGCGTACCCACATCGCGCCAGTACGGCTCTGCGTTCGGATCTGACTGGACGCAGGACAGCGGGAACGGATGGGCGAACGCCTGCCCGGACTTCATGACGTAGGGAATAATATCTTTGCCAAAATCGTGGCTGGAATTTTCGTCAACGTCGTCGGCTTCAAGCAGTTCGTAGAGGTAATCGGCATCAAAAACATAAATCCCCATGCTGGCTAGCGCTTTGCTGTCGTCGCCCGGCATGGAAGGCGGATTAGCAGGTTTTTCGACGAATTCGATTATCTTGTCTTCTTCGTCTACGGCCATTACGCCAAACGCCGTCGCTTCATGCAGCGGCACCGGCATACAGGCCACCGTACAGCGCGCGCCTTTCTCGACGTGGTCGATAAGCATGCGCGAGTAGTCCTGCTTGTAAATATGGTCCCCGGCCAGAATCACCACGTATTCAGCTTTGTAGCGACGGATAATGTCGAGGTTTTGCGTTACGGCATCTGCCGTACCGCGATACCAGTTTTCCCCGTGTACGCGCTGCTGCGCGGGCAACAGGTCGACAAATTCGTTCATCTCCTCGCTGAAAAAGGACCAGCCGCGCTGGATATGCTGCACCAGCGTGTGGGACTGATACTGGGTAATCACGCCGATACGGCGGATGCCAGAGTTAATACAGTTGGATAACGCAAAATCGATAATGCGGAACTTGCCGCCAAAGTGCACGGCGGGCTTCGCACGGGTCGAAGTTAAATCTTTTAATCGGGTACCGCGGCCACCGGCCAAAATCAGCGCAACTGCTTTATTCGGCAGCTGTCTTGCCAACATCAGAGGATCGTTCTTTTCAAACCTAACCATGACTGACTCCTTTTTCATGACTTCTGGAATACGCAGACTCCGTGCGCAGGCCCATGCCAAACAGCCATTACCACCGGGTTATCCTCTCCGGCAAAAGGAGGAATGGCTCGCCATTCCCCTTCAGGTAATACGATATCTGCCACTTCTTCGGTGGCATTTATCGTAATAAGCCAACGTTCGCTGAGCAGGATTTGCAGACGATGAATCCCGCTTTGCCACTCGTCGGCGCTAAGAGGCTGCGCCTCTTTATTTAACCAACGCACATTGTCATCGCCTTCCTCCCACCAGCTATTGCGGGTTAATGCCGGAATAGTCTGGCGCAGATGAATCAATGCCGCGGTAAAAGTTGTCAAACCATCATTACAGCGTTCCCAGTCAAGCCATGTCAGGGCATTGTCCTGACAGTAAGCGTTATTGTTGCCGTGCTGGCTGTGGCCGTGTTCGTCGCCGGCAAGCAGCATCGGCGTACCCTGGGAGAGCAATAACAACGTAAGCAGCGCGTGTACGCTGTTGCGACGCCGCTCTTTGATATACAGACTGGCTTCCAGCCCTTCAAATCCGTGGTTGTTGCTGTAATTATTATTTGTCCCGTCACGGTTATCTTCGCCGTTGGCTTCGTTATGCTTATGGTTAAAGCTCACGCAGTCGCGCAGGGTGAAGCCATCGTGGGCCGTTATTAAATTGATGCTGGCTGAGGGAAGAAGCCCATCGCGGCGGTAAACATCGCTTGAACCGGCAAAGCGGCAGGCGAATCCTCCTAGAGAAAGGTCCTGTCGCAGCCAGAAGCGGCGCATGCCATCGCGAAAATGGTCGTTCCACTCGGCAAATAGCGGCGGATAGTTACCGACCTGATAGCCGCCCGGACCAATATCCCAGGGCTCGGCGATCAGCTTGATCTGTGAAAGCACCGGATCGTTTTTAATCGCTTCAAACAGCGGCGCGTCCTGGCGGAACTGCGGCGTTCTGCCCATGATTGACGCCAGATCGAAGCGAAAACCGTCCACGTGGCAGCAATCGACCCAGTAACGCAGGCAGTCCACCATTTGGGCGACCACTCCCGGCGTGCTCAAATTCAATGCGTTACCGCAGCCCGTCCAGTTGTGATAATCGCCGTTATCCATTAACCAATAATAGCTACGGTTATCGATTCCGCGCAGCGAGAAGGTCGGACCGTCCAGATCCAGCTCCGCGCTGTGGTTGAGCACGATATCCAGAATCACTTCGATGCCCGCTTTATGCAGTTCTTTGATTGCTCCGCGCAGCTCGTCGGCGGCCTTCAGCGGATCGCCGCCGGAGGCGTAATAGCCTTCTGTCGCGTAGAAAGCGCGCGGGTTATATCCCCAGTAGTTACTCAATCCCAGCTGGGCGACACGCGGCTCGGTAACAAAATGCGCCACCGGCAGCAGCTCCAGCGCCGTAATCCCCAGCCGTTTAAAATAGGCGATCATGACCGGATGGCCGAGCCCCGCGTAGGTGCCGCGTATCTCCTGCGGAATATCCGGATGGTGCAGCGTCAAACCGCGAACGTGGGCCTCGTAGATAACGGTTTTGCCCCACGGCGTGCGCGGATGCTCGTCATCTTCCCAGTCGAATTTATCCTGCACCACCACGCATTTCGCCATTTCGGCGGCGTCGTCCTGCATGTCAGGATGCTCATGTCCGCCGTGGAAATGAGGATGGTCGTTCAGACCGCCGACCACCGCGCGCGCGCAGGGGTCGAGCAGTAATTTGGCTGGATTAAAACGGTGTCCGTTATCCGGCTCCCAGGGTCCGTGAACCCGGTAGCCGTAGAGCAAACCAGGTTTAGCGCCGGGCAGATAGCCATGCCAGATATCCCCGGTGCGCATCGGCAGATCGTAGCGCTGCTCATGGCCGTGCTCGTCAAAAACGCACAGTTCGACTTTATGCGCATGGGCGGAAAACAGAGTGAAGTTCACCCCTTTTCCGTCATAAAAAGACCCATACGGCGCCGAATTGCCCGCGCTCAGTAACGTCATTCACCCTCCCGGACCAGCCAGATGGTGGCAAGCGGAGGCAGCGTCAGGTTCAGTGAATTCTCACGCCCGTGGCTTGGAATGGCATCGCTTTGCACCACGCCGCTGTTGCCGGTATTGCTGCCGTGATAGTGCATGGAGTCGGTGTTCAGCTCTTCGCGCCAGCGGCCCGGCTGGTTAATGCCAAAACGGTAGTTATAGCGCGGCACCGGCGTAAAGTTGCTGGCGACGATCAGCTCGTTGCCCTGGGAGTCGCGGCGCACAAAAATAAACACCGAGTTGACCTTATCTTCCACCACCAGCCACTCAAAGCCGTAGGTGTCGAAATCCAGCTCGTGCAGGGCGGCATGATGACGGTAGGTATGGTTCAGATCGCGAACCAGGCGCTGCACGCCGTGGTGCCAGTTGTCGTCACCTTCCAGCAGATGCCAGTCCAGGCTGCTGTCGTGGTTCCATTCGCGTCCCTGGGCGAACTCGTTGCCCATAAACAGCAGCTTCTTGCCCGGGAAGGCCCACATCCAGCCGTAGTAAGCACGCAGGTTGGCGAACTTCTGCCAGGCATCGCCCGGCATTCTGTCGAGAATAGATTTCTTGCCGTGCACCACTTCATCGTGCGAGAGCGGCAGCACGAAGTTTTCGGTGCTGTTGTAGAGCATGCCGAAGGTCATTTTGTCGTGATGATACTGGCGATGTACCGGGTCGAGCTTCATGTAGTCGAGGGTGTCGTGCATCCAGCCCAGGTTCCACTTAAACCAGAAGCCTAAGCCGCCCAACGACGGAGGACGCGACACGCCAGGGAAGTCCGTCGACTCTTCCGCCATGGTGACCGCGCCCGGCGTTTGCTCGCCGATAATACGGTTGGTATTACGCAGGAATTCGATGGCCTCTAAGTTTTCGCGCCCGCCTTTGTCATTAGGTATCCATTCGCCAGGCTGGCGGCTATAGTCGCGATAGATCATTGACGCCACCGCATCCACGCGCAGACCGTCGATGCCAAAGCGTTCAATCCAGTACAGCGCGTTGCCGACCAGATAGTTGCTGACTTCGCGCCGCCCGTAGTTATAAATCAGCGTGTTCCAGTCCTGGTGATAGCCTTCGCGCGGATCGCTGTGTTCGTAAAGCGAGGTGCCGTCGAATTTCGCAAGCCCCGCGTCATCCGTCGGGAAGTGGCCTGGAACCCAGTCAAGCAGCACGTTCAGCCCGGCCGCGTGCGCCGCGTTGATGAAGTAGCGGAAATCTTCGCGCGTGCCAAAACGGCGCGTCGGCGCGTACAGGCCCTGAGGTTGGTAGCCCCAGCTGCCGTCAAAGGGATGTTCGTTAATCGGCAACAGTTCAAGGTGGGTAAAACCCATTTCTTTAACGTAAGGCACCAGCTGGTCCGCCAGCTCGCGGTAGCTGAGCCAGAAATTGTTGTCGGCATGGCGGCGCCAGGAGCCAAGATGCACTTCATAAATCGAGATAGGCCGATCGAAACCGTTGGCTTTTTGCCGCGCCGGGCTAAGGGTCGTTTTCTCGGGCAGGCCGCAGATCAGCGAGGCCGTTTCCGGGCGCATTTGCGATTCAAAAGCGTAAGGATCGGCTTTCAGACGCAGATTGCCTTCAATATCAATCAGTTCGAATTTATAGAGCTGGCCGGGATGCGCGCCGGGAATAAACAGCTCCCAGATGCCGCTTTCACGGCGCAGGCGCATCGGGTGACGGCGGCCGTCCCAGTAGTTAAATTGCCCGACCACGGAAACGCGACGGGCGTTGGGCGCCCAGACGGTGAAGCGCGTGCCGGTCACGCCGTCCATGGTATCGGCATGGGCGCCAAGCGTTTCGTAAGGGCGAAGATGCGTGCCTTCGGAGAGTAGCCAGCTGTCCATTTCCTGGATTAGCGGACCAAAGCGATAAGGGTCGTCAATCAGGTTTTCCTGACCGTGCCAGATAACGGCCAGCTGATAGCGAAAAACGTTTTTACGGCGCGGGATAACCCCGCAGAAAAAGCCACGCGAGTCGAGGCATTCAAGCTTGCCGACTTTGCGTCCAGTTTTTGGCTCGATAACCCAGACTTCGGTCGCGTCTGGTAATAGCGCGCGGACTTCCAGTCCGGCTTCCGTTTTATGCATCCCCAGCAGGGAGAAAGGGTCGGCGAAATGACCCGTAATGAGCGCATTTATCACGTCTTTTTCTGGAAGAACAGACATGGCATTCGTCCTGTTTATTGTATGTGTCATCTGACTCAGCGCAACGCTTACGCGCTGACGAGACACTTATCATTGACCCAAACGGACAGCATAAAAAAACTTCCTGTAAGCTGTTCCGCCCAACTAACTAGCATGACGGTTTCTACCGTCCTGACTTAAGCATAGTCAACGCGCTATTTTACTCCCGGGAATTAATGCAAGAGCGGCGAATACATCATCTATGACGCGAAAAAAAGGGGCTGCAATGCCCCTTTAGTATGAAAATGTAATTATGCGAGCAGCCGCAACATTCTGCGCAACGGTTCCGCCGCGCCCCACAAAAGCTGGTCGCCAACGGTGAAGGCAGAAAGGTATTCCGGCCCCATATTCAGTTTACGCAGGCGGCCAACGGGGGTCGTCAGCGTGCCGGTAACCGCGGCCGGAGTCAGCTCACGCATGGTAATGTCGCGATCGTTAGGCACAACCTTCGCCCAGTCGTTATGCGCAGCCAGCATCGCCTCGATGGTCGGAATCGAGACATCCTTTTTCAGTTTGATGGTGAACGCCTGGCTGTGGCAGCGCAGCGCGCCGACGCGAACGCAAAGCCCGTCAACAGGAATAACGGTGCTGGTGTTCAGAATTTTGTTGGTTTCCGCCTGCCCTTTCCACTCTTCGCGGCTCTGGCCGTTATCGAGCTGTTTATCAATCCACGGAATCAGGCTGCCGGCTAAAGGCACGCCAAAATTGTCCACCGGCAGATTGCCGCCGCGTGACAGGTCGGTCACTTTGCGTTCGATATCGAGGATTGCGGAGGCCGGGTCAGCCAGCTCGCCTGCGACATGGTTGTGCAGCTGCCCCATCTGGCTTAGCAATTCGCGCATATGGCGCGCGCCGCCGCCGGATGCCGCCTGATAGGTCGCCACGGAAACCCAGTCCACCAGATCGTTGGCGAAGAGGCCGCCCAGCGACATCAGCATCAGGCTAACGGTACAGTTGCCGCCGACAAAGGTTTTCACGCCTTTGTTCAGGCCTTCCTGAATAACGTGCTGATTTACCGGGTCGAGAATAATGATCGCATCATCTTTCATGCGCAGCGAGGAGGCGGCGTCAATCCAGTAGCCCTGCCAGCCGCTTTCACGAAGCTTTGGGTAGATTTCATTGGTATAATCGCCGCCCTGGCAGGTAATGATAATATCCAGCGCCTTCAGCGCTTCCAGAGAGTAAGCGTCCTGAAGCGTGCCGGTAGACTGGCCTGCAAAAGAAGGGGCGGCCTGGCCCAGTTGGGAAGTAGAGAAGAAAACGGGACGAATGGCGTCAAAGTCACGCTCTTCTACCATGCGCTGCATGAGTACAGAGCCGACCATACCGCGCCAGCCAATAAAACCTACATTTTTCATAGCGACTTATCCGTACTGAAGTGTTTGCGTAGTGTGCATTAATTGAAACTGCCATCCACCTTACAAAATGCAGCCAAAGTCGCAAGTGAAATTAATCAATGATATCCGCTGCGTCAGTAACAGAGCTTATTAGCGGAAAATCAGTTCGCTTTTCGGGGAAGACAGATGAACGAAATTATATCCGCGGCGGTCCTGCTGATCCTGATTATGGATCCCCTGGGTAACCTGCCCATTTTTATGTCGGTGCTCAAGCATACGGAGCCAAAACGCCGTCGAAAAATCATGATCCGCGAGCTGCTTATCGCGCTGTTGTTGATGCTGATTTTTCTTTTTGCCGGGGAAAAAATCCTCGCGTTTCTTAATCTGCGCGCGGAAACCGTGTCGATCTCAGGCGGGATTATTCTGTTCCTTATCGCGATAAAAATGATTTTTCCCAGCCATGAAGGCAGCACCTCCGGCCTGCCCGCCGGCGAAGAGCCGTTTATTGTGCCGCTGGCTATCCCTTTAGTTGCCGGCCCCTCGCTGCTGGCGACGCTAATGCTGCTCTCGCACCAGTACCCGAACCAGATGGGGCATTTAGTGGCCGCGCTGATGCTGGCATGGGGCGGAACGGTGGCGATTTTGCTGCAGTCATCGCTGTTCCTGCGCCTGCTGGGCGAAAAGGGCGTGAATGCGCTGGAGCGCCTGATGGGCCTGGTGCTGATTATGCTTTCCACCCAGATGTTCCTGGACGGTATTCGGACGTGGATGCAGGGATAAGTTGAATTTCCCCTTACTCTCGTTTTATAGAGCCATAAAAAAAGGCAGCCTCGTAAGAGCGCTGCCTTTTTATTTCCGCAATGGATCAACTCAGAAGCGTAAACGCAATCATCCCGACAATCGCTCCGGTGGTGCCGAGGATGGTTTCCATCATCGTCCAGGTTTTCAGGGTCTGTCCTTCCGTCGCGCCGGTAAACTTGCCGAACAGCCAGAAGCCGGCGTCGTTTACGTGGCTCACCACAATCGAACCGCCGGCGATACAGATAGACAGAGCCGCCATCTGCGCGCCGTTGTAGTTCAGCTGTTCAATCACCGGCATTACCAGGCCCACGGCCGTCAGACAGGCGACCGTTGCCGAGCCCTGAATGATTCGCACCGCCGCGGCCAGTACGAAGCAGGTCACCGCAATCGGCAGGCCTAAACCGGTCAGCGCTTCGCCCAGCGCCGGGCCGACGCCGGAATCCACCAGAACCTGTTTGAACACGCCGCCTGCGCCGATAACCAGCAGGATAATGCCCGCCGGTTGCAGCGCGTGGCCGCAGATTTCCATGACTTTTTCTTTCGCCATGCCCTGACGGTAGGCCAGACCGTAAATCGCCACCAGGCAAGCAACCAGAATCGCGGTGAACGGATGTCCGATAAACTCCAGCCATTCATACAGCGTGGAACCTTCCGCAACAAAGCGCGCGGCAATAGTTTTCAGACCAACCAGCACCAGCGGCAGCAGAATAAGCGACAGGCTGAAACCAAACGACGGCAGTTTACCCTCGCCCAGATGCGGCTCGGAAATATCGTCCGGAATGCGCAGCTCAACGTATTTGCTAATGAAATTGCCAAACAGCGGACCGGCGATGATCATGCCGGGAATAGCCGCACACAGGCCAATCAGGATCATCCAGCCGAAGTCGGCGTGCATCTGGGAAGCAAGCAGCATTGGCGCAGGCCCCGGCAGCAGGAAAGCTGCGGCGGCGGCCACGCCGGCAAACAGAGGAATCACCAGCTTAACGAGATTAGTGCCGGTATGACGCGCCATTGAGAACGCCACGCTAATCAGCAGCACAATCGCCACCTCGAAGAACAGCGGCAGCGCGCAGATTAAACCTGCAAGGCCAATCGCGTAGTGCGCGCGGCTGTGGCCGAAGGACTTGAGCATTTTGACCGCAATCTGGTCAACCGCGCCCGTTTCATGAAGAATTTTGCCGAACATCGCGCCGAGGGCAACGACGATCGCCAGGAAGCCCAGCGTACCGCCCATCCCTTTTTCCATGGTTGCGGCGATTTTGTCGAGCGGCATTCCGGAAAACAGCCCTGCGCCAATAGAAACCACCATCAAAGCCAGGAAGGCGTGCATGCGCGCCTTCATGACTAAAAACAGCAGCAGCAAAACCGAACCTGCCGCTGTTAAAACAAGCGTTAATGTACTCACTGCGCGCTGCCTTTGTTAATTAAAGCGATTGTGCTGGCGACTACGCCATCCAGCGGCTGATCGATATCGACAACCAGCACATCTTTTTCATCTGCCTGCGGCTCTTCCAGCGTTTCAAACTGGGTGACTAACATTTGGGTTTTAAAGAAGTGCCCTTTACGCGCTTTCAGGCGGCTTTCGATAACCTCAAACCCGCCCTTCATGTAGATGAAAGAGAGATTCGGGTTACCGTCGCGCAGCTGGTCGCGATAGCATTTTTTCAGGGCGGAGCAGACGATCAGGGAGACTTTGTTGGTCCGCTGCATGGCGAAAGCGGCATCGTTTAAGGCCTGCAGCCATGGCTTACGGTCATCGTCGTTTAACGGCTCACCGGAGGCCATTTTCATGATATTGCTGCGCGGATGCAGGAAATCGCCATCCAGAAAAGCGGCCTTTAACTGGTGCGCTACTTCACTGGCGACGGCAGACTTGCCGCTGCCGGAAACGCCCATCAGGACATAAATGTGGTGGTCATGGTTAGTAGTGCTCATAGCGTAGCTCCGACTGGCACAATGAATACGTAATTATCAGCCACCGCGCGCGCCTTCGCTGTTACGGGTAACTGTTATCGGTAACATTGTCATGAGTGGTCGGTCAATAAGCAATAACCATTCGATTTAAAAGCCGATAAGTGTGAACTACATCATGTTTTGTTGCCGTCAGATGGAGCCGCCGGGCGAGAGGGTAAAGCCAAGGTCGAGCAGCTTCGGCGTCACTTCTTCGCCGCGAATTCTCGCCAACAAACGCTCCGCGCCAATGCGGCCCATGCGTTCACGCGGCGTCAGAACGCTCGCCAGCCGTGGTTCCATGACCTGGCCGATGTCGTGGCCGTGGAAACCGGCGATGGCCATATCCTTGGGGATACTTAAACCCTGCCGCTGGCATTCAAACGCCGCGCCGATAGCTAAGTCATCGTTGGTGCAAAAGATGCTGTCGAGCTGCGGGTATTCGCGCTTAGCCTGGCGGAACAGCTCAATGCCGGTGGAGTAAGAAGAGGAGTGCTCAACCATCACGCTATAGGGCACCAGATCGGCATCGCGCATCGCCTGCTCGTAGCCGTGCTGCTTGATAACCGTACGTTCGTCGAGACGCGCCCCGAGATAGGCCACATGGCGATGGCCGCGGGCGATAATGGCCGCGGTCATCTGGCGCGCCGCTTCAAAGTTATCGAAGCCGACGGCGATATCGAGGCACGGCGAAACGCTGTCCATAAGTTCCACAACCGGAATTCCGGCCACTTCGATCATTTTAAGCGTGCGCGGAGTGTGGGTACGTTCGGTGAGGATCAGACCGTCAATATTCCAGGAAAGCATGGATTCCAGACGCTCTTCCTCCAGCTCCGGTTTATAGCCGTAGTGGGCAAGCATGGTCTGGTAGCCGTAGGCGTCAATCACGTTTTCAATGCCGCGCAGCACTTCCGCAAACACCTGGTTGGTAAGCGAAGGCAGCAAAACGCCGATGGCGCGACTGGTGGAATTAGAAAGAATGTCGGGGGCGCGGTTGGGGATATAGCCCAGTTCGTCCAGGGCGGCGGCGATTTTTATCTGCAGCGCGGCGGATACCTGATCGGGGTTGCGCAGAAAACGGCTCACCGTCATTTTGGTGATCCCTACCCGATCAGCAACGTCCTGTAGTACTGGTCTTTTCTTTTTCATATTCCGCGCGAGCTTCTTCAAGATTGACGAAGAAGTTTAGCACGACCCGGTCACAACCTTCCCCTGTTTCAGCAGAAGGTTGTGACCGGTAACTAACGAGAATTATCAAACCGGTGGCAAATCAAACAGCAAAATTTCACTGGCGTCGTTGGCATGAACGGAAATCGCCTGTTCATCCCACACGGCGACGGCGTCGCTGGTTTTTGCCTTCGTGCCGTTGATAGAAACATCGCCCTTCACTACCTGAATCCAGATGCGGCGGTCCGCCGGAATTTGATAGACGGACTGCTCGTCTTTCGCCAGCGCCCAGCGCGACAGTTCCATATCCTGATTCACCTTCAGGGAGCCGTCACGCGCGTCCGGTGAAAGCACCAGCTGACGGCCCTGCGGCGCATCAAAACGACGCTGGTCATAGCGCGGCGTGATGCCGTTTTTTTCTGGCATGATCCAGATCTGATACAGGCGCAGACGATCGGTTTTGCTGGGGTTGTATTCGGAGTGGGTGATCCCGGTCCCGGCGCTCATAATCTGGAATTCGCCCGCTGGCACCTGCTCTTCATTGCCCATGCTGTCCCGATGCGCTACCGCACCTTCAAGCACATAGGTCAGGATTTCCATATCTTTGTGCGGGTGCGTACCAAAACCTTCTCCGGCCGCGACCACGTCTTCATTGATCACGCGCAGCGCCGAGAAGCCCATGAAATTGGCGTCGTAATAGTTGGCAAAAGAGAAAGTGTGCCAGCTATCCAGCCAACCGTGATTCGCATGTCCCCGTTCTTCGGCTTTTCTTAAGTAGATCATTTCACTTCTCCTCAATTCGTTTGATGGGCTAAGTGTGGACCTGATTCAGAAGGGATCATAGAGGGTGAAGTTTGACGCCTCTGTTCAAAAAAAGTGAACAAGTCTGAGGCGCCATTTTTGCCGTCAGGCCAGCGTTACCGTTGAGGGCGAGGCCTGTTCAAAGCCGCGTTCGAGGATTTCAAGATTGGTTAATGCTTCAGTTTCGCTGACAAAATTCGGCGTGCCGTTCAGGATGGTTTCATACAGCGCGTCGTACACGCGGCCATAATCGCCCTGCTCTGGCTTTAACTCTTCGCGCACCGTTTCTCCGGCGTCGTTTACGTACTCCAGAACGCCAACGCTACTGTCAGCGGCAAAACCCGGCTCGCCCGGCATGATATAGGCCTTCAGGCTGGTTTCCTGCTGGTCGATGCCGTATTTCACAAACGAGCCTTTGGTGCCGTGAACAATGAATTTCGGGTAGTCGATTTTCACCAGGTGGCTGGTTTTGACCACGGCCTTCATATCGCCGTAAAACAGCTGCGCTTCAAAGGTATCGTCCGGATTGGCTTTATTGCGCACGCTGCGAATGTCATAGGATACATGGTCCGGACGGCCAAACAGCGAAATAATCTGGTCCATCGTATGGACGCCAAGTCCGTAGAAAGCGCCGTCTGCGGGCAGGCCCGGTTTAGTTTCTGCCTCAGGGCGATACATATCAAAGTGGCTTTCAACCTCCACGATTTTGCCAAGCTTGCCGCTTTCAATGGCCTTTTTCATCATTAGAAAGCAGGAATCAAAGCGGCGGTTCTGATAAGGCGAGATGGTCAGCCCTTTGGCGCGAGCCAGCTCAAAAAGCTCTTTTGCTTGTGCAAGCGTTGGGGTAAACGGCTTTTCCACCAACACGTTTTTACCCGCTTCGAGGGCGCGTTTCGCATACTCGAAATGGCTGTCGGCGTGCGTGCACACCACCACCAGCTGCACCTGCGGGTCGTAAAGCGCTTCATCCAGTCGGCTGGTGAAATGGATATCGCCGTACTGAGGCTGCTGCTCGATTTCCGGCTTTTCATGACGGCGGAAAATATGGGCGACGTGGAATTTATCTTTGCGGGCCAGTACATAAGGAAGATGGTAGCGGGTGGTGCTTTTGCCAAACCCAATAAAAGCGCAGTGGAGGGTCATTGCTTCATCCTTTTTGACTTTGAGTTCCTTTAACCTTACTTCAGAAGGCGGCGGATGGCACTGCGTTTTTGGTGGATGACGCTGACGCTTTTCCACCCTACAAAAAACAGCCTTCTTTCGAAGGAAAAAACGCATTTTAGGCAAATTAGTTGGAGTTGTAGCAAGGCGGCCAGGGAGCGAGTCCCGATGAGCTTACTTATGTATGTGATTCGGGTGAGAGAGTGCAGCCAACGCAGCTACAGCTTCAAATAAGAAGTCTAAAAAAAAAGCCAGCACCCGGCTGGCTAAAGTAATACTGGAAGCAATGTGAGCAATGTCGTGCTTTCAGGATGTCTCCGTAAGGGTATCCCCTGAACGCATGGCAATAATAATCATTATCATTCGCACTTGTAAAGTGAAATTTTAAAAAATGTGCGGTTGACTTCATATGGAAAGTCAATGATGTTTAAAGGGATTCTGTAACTCATTGAGGATAAAAGGATGAAAGAAATCGTAGTACGTCACGCTGAAATCGGCGACGCTCAGGCGCTGCAGCAAATCTATGCCCAACCTGCGGTATACCGTGACACGCTACAGCTTCCTCATCCACCGCTACACGCATGGACGGAACGCATTACGTCGCCGAAACCGGGCAGCCGCAACCTTGTGGCCTGTATTGACGATCGGGTCGTCGGGCAGCTGATGCTTACGATAGAGCAGTCGCCGCGCCGCAGCCACGTCGCCACCTTCGGTATGGGCGTGGACAGCGGCTATCAGGACAGAGGCGTCGCCAGCGCGCTGATGGCCGCCATGACCGACCTGTGCGACAGCTGGCTGCGAATAGCACGTATAGAGCTGACCGTATTCGCGGATAACGAAGCTGCTCTGGCCGTCTATCGCAAGTTTGGTTTTGAAGTGGAAGGCACCGGCAAAAATTTCGCCCTGCGCGACGGAAAATATGTCGACGCGTATTTTATGGCGCGGTTTAAAGCAGTGTAATTTTTTGGCCCTCGGACGAGGGCCAAATTTTAGTAACCCGCGGTTAAATCATCGACGGTACGCGGATCGGAAGCGCCATAGAGCGTGCCATCCGGTGCGATCATGATGCTTTGCGTACTGCCCATTGCCTCTTTCACCGCAACGTTCTGCCCTTTGTCTTTCAGCAGCTGGAGCGTATCGGGGCTAAAGCCTTTTTCAACCCAAAGCTGGTCCGGCAGCCACTGATGGTGGAAACGCGGGGCGTTGGTCGCTTCGGCGACGTTCATGCCGAAATCAATGCTGTTAACCACCATCTGCAATACTGTGGTAATGATGCGGCTACCGCCGGGGCTGCCCGTCACCAGCCAGGTTTTGCCGTCTTTCACCACGATCGTGGGCGACATGGAGGACAGCGGACGTTTATGCGGCCCGACCGCGTTCGCATCGCCGCCCACCAAACCATAAACGTTCGGCACGCCGGGTTTGGCGGAGAAATCGTCCATTTCGTTATTCATCAAAATGCCGGTATTGCCCGCGACGATCCCCGTACCGAAGGTGGTATTTAGCGTGTAGGTCACCGCCACGGCGTTGCCGTCTTTATCCACCACCGAGAAATGCGTGGTCTGGTTACTTTCATAGGGCGCAAGCTTACCCGGTTTGATTTCACTCGACGGGCGCGCTTTACTGAGATCGATTTTCCCGGCGAGCGATTTGGCGTAGGCCTTGCTGGTCAGCGCCTGCCACGGCACCTTCACAAAATCAGGATCGCCAAGATACTCCGAGCGGTCTGCGTAAGCGTATTTTTCCGCTTCCGCCATGAGCTGCATCGCATCTGCGCTGCCGAAGCCGTATTTAGCAAGGTCGAAATTCTCAAGAATATTGAGGATCTGCACGATGTGGATGCCGCCGGAAGAAGGCGGCGGCATGGAGAAGATCTGATAGCCCCGATAGTTCCCGCTGACGGGTTCGCGCTCCACCGCTTTGTAATTCGCGAGATCGGCCTTACTCAGCAGCCCGCCATTTTTGGCCATCTCATCCGCTATCTGGTCGGCGATCGCCCCTTTATAGAAGGCGTCCGGCCCCAGCTCGGCAATCATCTCCAGGCTTTTGGCGAGATTGGTTTGCACCAGCCTGTCGCCCTTTTGCAGCGGGTTGCCGTCCGCCTTCCAGAAAATCGCTTTGCTGTTTTCATGATTGGGCAGCACTTCTGCGCCGTACTGCTTCAGATCGTCCGCCAGCGCATCGTTAACCGTAATGCCGTCCTGGGCCAGTTTAATGGCGGGCTGAATAACCTTATTCAACGGCAAAGTGCCGTATTTCTCCAGCGCCAGGGCGAAGCCTGCCACCGTGCCCGGCGTGCCTGAAGCAAGGTGTGAGGTGAGAGATTTTTTGCTGTCGGCGTCCCCTTTTTCATCAAGGAACATATCGCGGGTGGCTTTTTCAGGCGCCATTTCACGGAAGTCGATGGCGGTAGTTTTGCCGTCTTTGGTACGCAGCATCATAAAGCCGCCGCCGCCAAGGTTCCCGGCCTGCGGATGCGTAACCGCCAGCGCAAAGCCAACCGCCACCGCCGCGTCCACCGCATTGCCGCCCTGCTTGAGAATATCTACGCCCACCTGGGTCGCCAGCTCGTCAACCGAGGCGACCATGCCATGCTGCGCGCGAACCGGATGATGGACATCCGTCTCAACGCCGTAGGAAACAGGAGCCGAAGGCGGGGCGGCAACCGGCGGCGGCGTGGCGCCGGCGCTAAAGCACAGCGCTATCGTCAGCGCAGGAATGGCCATCCAGCGCCCTGTTATCCATTGACTGGTTTTCCACTGCTTCATGTCATTTTCTCCAGGCTTTTCAGGGTCAATCCCCAGATAAGCCTGGTCTAAAAATCTTAAATAACCATCGCGATGGCGGAAAAGGAGTAAACTTAGAAGATCCCCCAAATGGAGGAGGTGAAGATGAAAAAATTATTGATCCTGACGGCCCTGGTGCCATTTTTCAGCTGTGCACAGCCGCTTAACACCATGAATAACCCGAACATGCCGGATTATCAGATTCCCAGCCAGCAGCGCATGCAGCAGCAGATGCAAATTCAGCAGACGCAGCAAAAAGGGATGTTAAACCAGCAGCTGCAAACCCAGACGCGCATTCAGCAACAGCATCTGGAAGCGCAGATAAACAACAACACTCAGCAGCAGCCGCGCATCAGGCAATCGCTGCCGAACGAGCTGGATCCGGGTAATCAGCAGATGCTGCCGAATACCAACGGGGGAATGCTCAGCGGCAGCGAACGCGCGGCGCAGCAGGAACATATGCTGCAGCCAAAAACCAACGGCAGCATGCTAAACCCCACCGGACCGACCACGCCGCAGCCCAATATTCCGCTGAAAACTATTGGGCCTTAAAGTCCGGGCCGATAGCATCAATCCTGTCGGTGCAAATGGCATCCACTCCCCAACGCAGCAGGGTTTTGGCGCGTTGGGGAGCATTCACGGTATAAACCAGAATACGCAGCCCGGCCGTTTTTAGCGCCCGCACCCGCGCTTCATCCAACAGGTTATGATTTAAATGAATCGACACGCAGCCAAGGCGCGCGGTGAGTTCACGCCAGTCCTCACGCCACTCGTCGAGCAGCAAACCACGGGGTAATTCCGGCGC
>NZ_RCAA01000037.1:91836-92641 GCF_003628475.1 Enterobacter sp. R1(2018)
CAAGCGCTTCAACGGCGAAAGAGGAAAGCAGCGGCGGAGTTTGCCCCTGCCACAACTCGCGTGCCGCCAGCGCCACCACTTTACCGGTTTGCGCTTCCGTGCCGGTGGTCGGTTTGATTTCAATATTCGCCATCATACCGTGCAGCTTACAGCGCTCCGCTACCTGCGAAAGCAGCGGCAGCGGTTCGCCTTTGAAATCACTGCCGAACCAGCTGCCGGCATCCACGCCGAGCAGCTTGTCCCAGGGTAATTCTCCCGCCACGCCCCAGCCGTTGCTGGTACGCTCAAGCGTATCGTCATGCAGCAGGAAAATTTGCCCGTCTTGTGAAAGCTTGACGTCAAACTCAATCATCGTGTGACCGTAACGCGCCCCGACGTCGATTGCCGCGAGGGTATTTTCCGGCGCGAGTTTTCCGCCGCCGCGGTGGGCGACGATAGACGGATAAGGCCAGTTGCTCATAAACGTTTCCCGTTTTCTGCGTCAAAGAAATGCAGATTCTCTTCCGGCAGATGCAGCCATAGCGTGCTGCCCGGCTGCGGTCTTTGCTGATGGGAAAGACGCACCACCAGCTTTTGCACGCCCCAGCGGCCGTGCACCAGATTATCTGCACCGAGCATCTCCAGCGTGTCCACCACGAGCGGGATGCCTCCGGCAGCTTGTGAGCTTAGCGCAATATGTTCCGGGCGGATACCCAGCGTGACGGCCTGCCCGCGCCAGCGGGAATAAGCGCCGCCCAGCGGCAGCGTCAGGCCATCGGTTAGCGCAAAATGCGTACCCTCGGCGCTGATTCTGCCCGTAAAAAGG
>NZ_RCAA01000037.1:92736-93295 GCF_003628475.1 Enterobacter sp. R1(2018)
TGCCCGCCGGAAAGTTCGCGCGGTCGGCGTTTTAACAGGCCGTCGAGTTCAAGGATGCGCGCCGCCTCCGCAACCTTTTGCTGAATATGTCCTTTACCCATGCCGCGGATTTTCAGCCCCCACGCCATGTTCTCCTCCACGCTCATATGCGGATAAAGCGCGTAGTTCTGGAACACCATGGCGATGCCGCGCTCTTTGGGCTCCATTTCGGTGACGCGCTGCCGGTCAATCCAGATATCGCCGCTGGTCACGCGCTCAAGTCCCGCCACCATGCGCAGCAGGGTGGATTTTCCACAGCCGGAAGGACCGACCATCACGATAAATTCGCCGTCCGCCACGTCGACCGTCAGCGGCTCGATCACCTGGGTTTTGCCGTCCCAGCTTTTGCTTACTGCCTGTAACTTCAGTCCTGCCATGGGTTATTTCTCGCTATCAACCAGGCCGCGCACAAAAGCGCGCTGCATTACTAAAACAATAATCACCGGGGGAATAAGGGTCAGCAGCATTGCCGCCATCACCTGGTTCCACTGGGTGGTGCCTTCGCCGGAGGACATCATCC
>NZ_RCAA01000037.1:93385-111628 GCF_003628475.1 Enterobacter sp. R1(2018)
GGCGGCTTCCAGCAGCTCATCCGGCAGCGTCATAAAGAACTGGCGAAACAGGAAAGTAGCGGTAGCCGAGGCCATCAGCGGCAAAGTCAGCCCCGCATAGCTGTCGAGCATTTTCAGGTTTGCGATAACCTCTACCGTCGGGAAAATACGCACCTCAACCGGCAGCATCAGGGTGATAAAAATCATCCAGAAGAACAGGTTGCGCAGCGGGAAGCGGAACCAGACGATGGCGAAGGCGGAAAGCATCGACACCACGATTTTGCCCAGCGTGATGCCCAGCGCCATCACAAAGCTGTTGAACAGCATCAGGCCAAAAGGCGCGCTGTTGGCGCCCACGCCATGTACCCAGATATTGGCCATGTTTTCCAGCAGATGGCCGCCGGGAATCAGCGTCATTGGCGTCTGGAAGACGGCGGCGCTGTCCAGCGTCGCGGCAACGAAGGCGACGTACAGCGGAAACAGAATCACGATGATGCCGAAGATCAGCATGGCGTGGCTGAAAATAGTCAGCCCGCGGCGGTTCTCAATCATTGGTAGCGCACCTTACGTTCCACGAAGCGAAACTGGATAACCGTCAGCACAATCACCAGCAGCATCAGCACCACGGATTGCGCGGCCGATGCGGAGAGATCCAGCCCGGCGAATCCTTCGCGATAGATTTTGTAGATAAGCGTGGTGGTGGCCTGCACCGGGCCGCCGCCGGTCGCAGCGTCGATAACCGGGAAGGTGTCGAAGAAGGCATACACCAGATTCACCACCAGCAGGAAAAAGCTCACCGGCGCAATCAACGGCAGCGAAAGCTTAAAGAAGCGGCGCACCGGCCCGGCACCATCGATAGCGGCGGCCTCCGCCAGCGAGCGGGGAATAGATTGCAGCGCCGCGAAGAAGAACAGGAAGTTGTAGCTGATCTGCTTCCACACCGAGGCGAACACCACGAGGAACATCGCCTGACCGCTGTTTTGCGCGTGGTTCCAGTGATAGCCAAACTGCTCCAGCACGTGGGTGAGCAGGCCGCGGCCGGGGTTAAAAAGGAAGATCCACAGCACCGCGGCAATGGCGGGAGCGACGGCGTAAGGCAGCAGCATCAGCGTCTGGTATAGCCGGCTGCCGCGCACCACATAATCGACCAGAGCGGCGAAAAACAGCGAGACCAGCAGACCGCTGCCCGCGACCATGCCGCTGAAAATCAGCGTGGTGTAGAAAGAGTCCAGGTAATAGCCGTCCTGGAAAAGCTGTCTGAAGTTATCCAGCCCTACGAAGGCGCTGGAAAGCCCAAAGGGATCGACGCTTTGCAGGGAATACCAAAGGGCTTCGCCCGCAGGCCAGATGAAAAAGATAACGGTGATAATCAGCTGCGGAAGCACTAACGCATAGGGAAGCCAGCCTGAGCGGAACACCGGACGAGATGAGGACATAGGGCAACTCTTGTAAACAGTAGCGGTGGATGGCGCGAGCGCTTATCCACCCTACAAGGAGAAGGCGTGGGTCGGGAGCGCAGCGCCATCCGACACTATGACGGTTAAGACTTCGTTGACTGCTCGAAACGGCGCAGCAGCTGGTTACCGCGTTCAACCGCGCTGTCTAAGGCCTGCTGTGGCGTTTTCTTACCGGTCCACACCGACTCCAGCTCTTCGTCTACGATGGTGCGAATCTGCGGCATATTGCCCAAGCGCAACCCTTTGGTGAACGGCAACGGCGGCTTGTTCAGCATCTGGCGGGTGGCGATATCGGCCCCAGGATTTTTCTCGTAGAAGCCCTGCTCACGCGTCAGGTCGTAGGCCGCTTTGGTGATCGGCAGATAGCCTGTTTTCTGATGCCAAATGGCTGCAATTTCAGGCTGGGCAAGGAACTGCATAAATTCAGCCACGCCTTTGTAGGTCGCCGCGTCTTTGCCCTGCATTACCCAAAGGCTGGCGCCGCCGATGATGGCGTTCTGTGGCGCATTCGGCACGTCTGCGTCATACGGCATCATGCCCACCCCGTAGTTGAATTTGGCGTACTGGCGAATATCCGCCAGCGAACCGGAGGAGGCGGTGGTAATGGCGCAGTCGCCGTTGTAGAACTTCTCGGTGGATTCGTCTTTACGGCCGAAGTAGCTGAAATCGCCCTTTTTATTCAGCGCTTCCAGCATAGCGATATGTTTAACCTGCTCCGGCTTGTTGAACTCGAGAACCGCATCGGTGCCGTCGAAGCCGTTGTTTTTGGTCGCTACCGGCAGGCCGTGCCAGGCGCTGAAGTTTTCAATCTGAATCCAGCCCTGCCAGCCGCTGGCGTAGCCGCACTTCATGCCGGCCGCTTTCAGCTTAGCCGTGTATTCAGCCAGTTCCTGCCAGGTTTTTGGCGGCTGTTCCGGGTTCAGGCCGGCTTTTTTGAAGGCGTCTTTGTTGTAGTACAGCACCGGCGTGGAGCTGTTAAACGGCTGGGACAGCAGGTGGCCGCTTTTGGAGTCGGTGTAGTAACCGGCAACCGTCGGCACAAACTGAGATTCATCGAACTTAATGCCCGCATCGCTGAACACTTCATACACCGGCTTGATGGCCTTTGAGGCCATCATGGTCGCTGTGCCCACTTCATAAACCTGCAAAATCGCCGGGGCGTTGCCGGAGCGGAAAGCGGCGATGCCCGCCGCCAGGTTCTGCTCATAGT
The DNA here is from genome assembly GCF_003628475.1 of Enterobacter sp. R1(2018). Taxonomy (GTDB): domain Bacteria; phylum Pseudomonadota; class Gammaproteobacteria; order Enterobacterales; family Enterobacteriaceae; genus Dryocola. The sequence continues at coordinate 96,032 of NZ_RCAA01000037.1, forward strand.
TGCCTTTATAAACCGGGACGATTTTGTAATCGGGATGCGTTTCGTTGAAGCGGCTTGCCAGGGCGTCCACTTCTTTGCCCAGCTCGCCTTCCATCGAATGCCAGAACGGAATAGAGGTCGCGGCAAAGGCGTTGCTGCTGAGTGCACATCCAAGCGCCAGGCAAAGGGCCGTACGTCGTAACGATGCAGTCATGTCTTATCTCTCTTGTTATGAGGTTAAAAGCGCGAAAATCCGCGTTTTTGTTCGCATCACAACATGACATGCGCGAATGACAGAAAAATAACCGTAGGGTGACAGGATCGTGACGGAGAGATGACGGAAAAATGACCCGCTGACCCCAGTCGTCGCCGTTCTGAGATTTCATCGACAGAAAGTCGTCCAGCGGACGTATTTACAGTTAGATCAATAAATTTAATCTGGGGGGCAAACTAATCCCGTTTCGCCGCAGGAAAAGCAAAATAACTAATAGTGCAGTGCGCTTATTCCCGTCATTAAAAATATGTCCACGGGAAAGAGCTAACAGGAGCCTTGCCGCCACCAGATAAATATCAACCACACCTTCATGGGCATGCTTGTTTAATACACGATAAAGTAGTGCTTATGCCCTGCAGCGGTCAGGCATGCCGGGAACGCCAGGCGTAACCTTTACTATCCTGTCATGAAAGTAAATTATCTCGTCCGCTGAGATAAATTGTACGGTCATTTATCTGCCAGCGCCTTTATCTCATCTCTATGCACATTCATGACGGCAGCGAATTCCGCATCCATTTTTGCCTTCTGGTAGCGCACAAGCGCTTCAGCACGGGATTACTGCTGGCTTATGAGCGCGACGACGGTTAAGGGTTGACCTTCAGCCGCTAAATCCAACGCAGCAGCAAGATTCTGACATGCTTCACTGCAATGTATGGTGTTCCTGCCAGCGCTTTTAAGCACGGTTGTACAAGCATGACGTACAGCTAATAAGTTGACGATAAAAAAGGAGCCCGCGGGCTCCTTTCGTAACAGGTAAAGCTAACCGCCCAGATAGGCGCTACGTACCGCCTCGTTAGCCAGAAGCCGGGCGCCGGTATCTTCCAGCACCACGTGACCGTTTTCCAGCACGTAGCCGCGGTCGGCAAGCTTCAGCGCCTGGTTGGCGTTCTGCTCGACCAGGAAGATGGTCATCCCTTCGCTGCGCAGCTGTTCGATGGTGTCGAAAATCTGCTGGATGATGATTGGCGCAAGGCCGAGGGACGGCTCATCGAGCAGCAGCAGACGCGGCTGGCTCATCAGCGCACGGCCGATGGCCAACATCTGCTGCTCGCCGCCGGACATGGTGCCCGCCCGCTGAATGCGGCGCTCATGCAGGCGTGGAAACAGATCGTAGACGCGCTTGATACGCTGCTGGAACTGTTCTCGCTCGGCGAAGAAACCGCCCATCGCCAGGTTTTCCTCCACCGTCATGCGCGAAAATACGCGACGGCCTTCCGGCACAATGGCGACGGCTTCACGCATGATGCGAGCGGTATGCCAGTCGGTAATATCCTTGCCGTCAAAGGTGATTTTACCGCCGGATGCGCGCGGATCGCCGCATAGCGTACCCAGCAGCGTAGTTTTCCCCGCGCCGTTTGCCCCGATGAGGGTGACGATCTCACCCTGCTTGATATGCAGACTGACATCGTGAAGCGCCTGAATCTTACCGTAATGGGCGCTTACATTGTCAAAAGACAACATTACATTTTCCATTCTATGCCTCACCCAGATAGGCGCGGATAACGTCAGGGTTGTTGCGGATTTGCTCCGGCGTGCCGTTGGCTAACGGCGTTCCCTGATTAACCACGTAAATACGATCGGAAATACCCATCACCAGCTTCATGTCGTGCTCAATCAGCAGCACCGTGGTGTTGTGATGATTACGCAGCTCCATAATCAGCTCGTCGAGCTCGTGGGTTTCTTTCGGGTTAAGGCCGGCGGCTGGCTCATCAAGCATCAGGATTTCCGGCTGCGTTACCATGCAGCGGGCGATCTCCAGACGACGCTGATCGCCATACGCCAGGTTGCTCGCCTGACGGTTTGCCTGCTCAAGCAGACCGATACGCTCAAGCCAGACCGCTGCGCGATCCAGCGCTTCGCTCTGGGCACGGCGGAAGCCCGGCGTTTTCAGCAGCCCGGAGAAAACGCCGGTTTTCAGCTGCATATGCTGAGCCACCAGCAGGTTTTCAATCACCGTCATTTCGCGGAAAAGGCGCACGTGCTGGAAAGTACGCACTACGCCCATGCGGGCAATCTGCTGACCCGGCAGACCTTCAAGATGCTGGTCGCGCAGCATAATGGTGCCGCCGGTTGGCTTATAAAAGCCGGTCAGGCAGTTAAATACCGTGGTTTTACCGGCGCCGTTCGGGCCGATGAGCGAAACGATCTCCTGAGGGTGCAGCTCCAGGGCGACATTGTTGACGGCGAGCAGGCCGCCGAAACGCATCATCAGGCCGTTTACGGATAACAATGGCTGACTCATGCCTGCTCTCCTTTCACTTGTTCTATCTGCTCTTTTTTCAGCTTCAGCTGCGGACGCGTCATCGGCAGCAGGCCCTGCGGACGCCAGATCATCATCAGCACCATCAGGCCGCCGAGCACCAGCATGCTGTATTCGTTAAGATCGCGCATCAGCTCGCGGGAGACCACCAGCAGGATTGCGGCGAGAATGACGGCAAACTGCGAGCCCATCCCGCCGAGGACCACAATCGCCAGCACAAACGCGGATTCGGCGAAGGTGAACGATTCCGGGCTGACGAAGCCCTGGCGCGCGGCGAACAGCGTACCGGCGAAGCCCGCAAACGCGGCGCTGATGGTGAAAGCGGTCAGCTTGATGCGCGTCGGGTTCAGGCCCAGCGAACGGCAGGCGATCTCATCTTCACGCAGCGCTTCCCACGCGCGCCCAAGCGGCATGCGCAGCAGGCGGTTAATCACGAACAGCGACAGCACCACCAGCAGGAGCGCGACGAGATAGAGGAAGATAATGCGGTCGCCGGGATTATAGGCGACGTTAAAGAAGTTGCTGAACGTATCCCAGCCGCCTTCGCGCGCGGTACGGCTGAACTCCAGGCCGAACAGCGTCGGTTTCGGAATCTGGCTGATGCCGTTCGGGCCGCCGGTGATTTCGGTATTGTTCAGCAGCAGGATACGGACGATTTCGCCGAAGCCGAGCGTCACAATTGCCAGATAGTCACCGCGCAGACGCAGCACCGGGAAGCCCAGCAGGAAGCCCGCGGCGGCGGACACCAGGCCGGCAATCGGCAGGCACGTCCAGAATCCCAGCCCGTAATAATGGTTCAGCAGCGCAAAGGTGTAAGCGCCGATAGCGTAGAAGCCACCGTAACCCAGCACCAGCAGGCCGGACAGGCCGACCACCACGTTCAGGCCAAGGCCGAGAATAATGTAGATCATCGTAAGCGTAGCGATATCCACCGTGCCGCGTGAAACCATAAACGGCCACGCGACGGCGAGGATCAGCAAAGCAAACAGGAAGAGTTTTTGCTTCGGCGTTGAGCCGTCCAGCGCGGGCAGCACAAACTTCGGCCCGGAGACTTTCTTCAGGCCTTTCTGGAACAGGGGACGCAGCAGCTGGAACACAAAGACGACGGCGGTACCGATCCAGACCCACTCCCAACGCACGGAATCAGCGCTGTTTACCACCAGCCGCGTGCCGTCAAGGCTGAGCTGCACGCCCATGAAGACGCCCGCCAGCACGAAGAACATCGCCGCCGAAAGGGCAGAAAAAACAATATGCATCGGTTTCATACTTTTTCGACCTCCGGACGGCCCAGAATACCGGTAGGCATTACCAGCAGCACGACGATAAGCAGGGCAAAGGAGACAACGTCTTTATATTCGGTGCTCAGGTACGCTGAGGTCAGCGCTTCGGCAACGCCCAGAATCAGACCGCCAATCATCGCGCCCGGAATGCTGCCGATACCGCCCAGAACCGCCGCGGTAAAGGCTTTCATACCCGCCATAAAGCCGATATACGGGTTGATTACCCCGTAGAACTGGCCGAGCAGCACGCCCGCGACCGCAGCCATCGCCGCGCCGATCACGAAGGTCAAAGAGATAACGCGGTCGGTGTTAATGCCCAGCAGGCTCGCCATTTTCAGATCTTCCGCACAGGCGCGGCAGGCGCGTCCCATGCGGGAATAGCGGATAAACAGCGTCAACGCCAGCATCGCGATGAAGGTCACCACCCAGATAACAAGCTGCATAGTGGTAATGGTGGCGGTGAAGTTCTCGCTCGCGCCGATAACCCACTGGCCGTTAAACAGGCTTGGTAACGCGATATCACGCGAACCTTCCGTCAGGCTGACGTAGTTTTGCAGGAAGATGGACATCCCGATTGCGGAGATAAGCGCTATCAGGCGCTTGGAGTTACGCACCGGCTTATAGGCCACGCGTTCGATGCTCCAGCCGTAGGCGCTGGCGATAATAATCGCGCCGATAAAGCCCGCGCCAACCAGCATCCAGCCTACGTCGATGCCCAGCATCATCAGCGCCGCAATGATCATAAACGAGACGTAGCTGCCAATCATATACACTTCGCCGTGGGCGAAGTTGATCATGCCGATAATGCCGTACACCATGGTATAGCCGATGGCGATAAGCGCGTAGGTGCTGCCCAGCGTGACGCCGTTAAACATCTGCTGGAGGAAATAGAGAAACTGCTCGGACATAACTTAACCTTTCTAATGCCTTCCGGGTTTTGCGCCCGGAAGGTGGGATGACTCATTTATAGCCTTCGCCTTATTTCGCCACGGAGGACGAACCATCGGCGTGCCACTGGAAGACACCAAACTCAAATCCCTTCAGATCGCCTTTCTCATCCCAGTTCAGCGGCCCAATCACGGTTTTTGCACCGTTCGCTTTTAAATCCTTAACCAGATCGGCAGGTTCTGCGCTGCCGCTGCGTTCAAGCGCGGTGGCCAGAGACTGCACCGCAGCATAGGTGATCCACACGTACGGGCCGCTTGGGTCTTTCTTCTCGGCTTTGAGCGCATCGACGATAGCTTTATTCGCCGGATCCTGGTCATAACGTTTTGGCATAGTAACGAGCATGCCTTCGCCCGCCTTGCCGGCGATATTAGACAGCGAGGCGTTGCCCACGCCTTCCGGTCCCATAAACTGCGTTTTCAGGCCGGCAGCGCGCGCCTGGCGCAGAATCTGCCCCATTTCCGGGTAGTAGCCGCCGTAGTAAACAAAATCGATGTTTTCTTTTTGCAGACGGGCAACCAGCGTGGAGAAGTCTTTATCGCCCGCGGTGATGCCGTCGAAGAAGACGATATTAGCGCCGCCTTTTTTCAGACCGTCCTGTACAGAACGCGCGAGGCCTTCACCGTACTGCTGCTTATCGTGAATGATAGCGATGCGCTGCGGCTTAACGTGCTCAAGGATATATTTAGAAGCCGTAGGTCCCTGGGAGGAATCAAGCCCCGCGGTGCGCATAATCATCTGGTAGCCGCGGCTTGTCAGCTCAGGGTTTGTCGCGCCCGGGGTAATCATCAGGATGCCTTCGTCTTCATAGATATCAGACGCGGGCTGAGTGGAAGAAGAGCACAGATGGCCAATCACATAGCGCACGCCGTCATTAACGATTTTGTTGGCGACGGCGACGGCCTGTTTGGGATCGCAGGCATCGTCGTATTCAACCGCAACGAGCTTATCGCCTTTAATACCGCCTTTGGCGTTGATGTCTTTAATAGCCTGCCGAGCGCCGTTGAACTCCATGTCGCCCCACTGCGCTACCGGGCCAGACACCGCCCCGACAACAGCCACTTTAATGTCTTTAGCGGTTGCCGCGTGAGACACCGCCAAAGCAACAATCCCGGCGAGTAATGTCTTCGCGTTCATCTTCATCCGTTTTAATCCCCATTTCTTTCGTGATTTTGTGGTTTTATGCTGGTTAAAAAGCATCCTGTGCTTTTTATAATCAATTCAGATTTTTACCAGTGCCTTTAATGGCTTAGCGCTAAAATTTACAATTTTTGCACTTAAAAGCTCTATTTTTCAGGCTATTAAGCAGAGATATTATTCTGTATTTGCGCTGAGCGAAACAAAAAAAAGCGCGCTTTACAGCATAAAATAGCGGTACAAAGAGCGGAATAATTCACTGGGTTTTAGGGTTTTATACTGAACAAATTTCAATCCGACGTGTTTCGAACTGCTTAAGGTTTGTCACATAATGTAATCGGCTACTCAGGGGCTGAAAAAAGATAAAGCGTCTGGCGTAAATAAATTGGTTACACTCGGGGTTTTCCCGCTTTTTGGTTAGCTCGTTTATGAAACTCACCATCATTCGTCTGTTTGAGTGTAGTGCCCAGGATGAGATCGATCTCGCTAAGATCTGGCCGGAATATTCCAGCGCCTCGCTCAGGCTCAATGACACCCATCGAATTTATGCAGCAAAATTTAATGACCGCCTGCTTGGCGCAGTACGCGTGACGCTGACAGGTACGCAAGGCGCGCTGGACTCGCTTCGCGTGCGTGACATTACCCGTCGCAGAGGCGTGGGCCAGTATTTAGTAGAGGAAGTCATGCGGGATAATCCCGAGGTGGCGCACTGGTGGATGGCCGACGTGGGCGTGGAAGACCGCGGCGTGATGGCGGCGTTTATGCAGGCGCTGGGATTCCGGGCGCAGACCGGCGGCTGGGAGAAGTAGGATAAAGGTCGGATAGCGCAGCGCTTATCCGACCTACCATCGCACGAACAATGGCGGGTCGGGTAAGCGTCAGCGCTACCCGACAGGTTTTATTTAGCGTCGGTCGCCGTACCGTTCGCATGCCAGGTAAATACGCCGAACTCAAAGCCTTTCAGATCGCCCTTCTCATCCCAGGACAGCGGACCCATTACCGTGTCCACCTTATTCGCCTTCAGCCAGGTGGCGATTTCTGCCGGGTCTTCCGATTGATTCAGACCTGCCGCCAGCGATTGCAGCGCAGCATAGGTGGTCCATACGAATGCGCCGCTAGGATCCTGTTTCTTCGCTTTGATCGCATCCACGATTGGTTTGTTAGCAGGCACCTGGTCGTAGTTTTTCGGCTTGGTCACTAACATGCCTTCGGCAGAAGCGCCGGCAATGTTAGACAGGGAAACGTTCGCGACACCTTCCGGTCCCATAAACTGCGTTTTCAGGCCGGCTGCACGCGACTGGCGCAGAATCTGGCCCATTTCCGGGTGATAACCGCCGTAGTAGACGAAATCGATGTTTTCTTTCTTCAGGCGCGCCACCAGCGTCGAGAAATCTTTCTCGCCTGCGGTGATACCGTCAAAGAACACCACGTTCGCGCCGCCTTTCTTCAGATTGTCCTGCACTGAGCGCGCCAGGCCTTCACCATACTGCTGCTTATCGTGGATGACGGCGATATTTTTCGGTTTTACATGTTCAAGGATATATTTCGCCGCGGTTGGGCCCTGATCGGAGTCCAGACCCGTGGTGCGCAGCGTCAGCTTATAGCCGCGAGCGGTAAGCTCCGGCGCGGTTGCCGCAGGGGTAATCATCAGCACGCCTTCGTCTTCGTAAATGTCAGAGGCAGGCTGGGTGGAAGAAGAACACAGATGGCCGATAACGTACTTAACGCCATCGTTAATGACTTTGTTAGCGACCGCAACCGCTTGTTTCGGGTCGCAGGCGTCGTCGTATTTGGTGATAACCAGCTTGCCCCCTTTGATGCCGCCTTTGGCGTTGATATCGGCAACCGCCTGCTCTGCGCCGGTAAACTCCTGGTCGCCATATTGCGCAACCGGGCCTGACATGGCGCCCACTACCGCAACTTTAATGTCCTTTGCAAATGCCGCATTGCTCATCGCCAGTGCGATACAGCCAGCCAGTAACGCTTTGCCCTTCATTTTCATCCTGAGAATCCCCATTCTTGTTGTGATTGGTATCTGTTGTGTTGTTTCGGCACGGTTTTATTTTTTAAGCAGAAGCTACCTGCGCCTTAGCAGCACTGCGTGCTAAAAACATACCCGATTTTGCGGTTTTTGGAATAACAATTTTGCCAGCGGGTTTTAGTACCAACCGGGCGGGGGATAGCAGATATAAAAAAACCGCCTCAGGAGGCGGTTTTTTCGTACGCCAGGAAGGCGTTATGCTTCGATGGCCATACGCAGTTTTTTCATCGCGTTCTTTTCCAGCTGACGAACGCGCTCTGCGGAAACGCCGTAGCGGTCGGCCAGCTCCTGCAGCGTGCTTTTGTTGTCATCGTCAAGCCAGCGCGCGCGGATAATGTCCTGGCTGCGCTCGTCAAGGCCCAGCATAGCGTCGCTGAGCTTATCAGCAGCATGCGATTCCCAGTTGTCATCTTCAATGCCGTCGGCAAAGTTAGATGTTTTATCCTGCAGGAACAGCACCGGCGCCATTGGCGCGCTGTCGGCGTCGTCATCGTTCGACATGTCAAAGGTCATATCCTGCGCCGCCATGCGGGATTCCATCTCGCGCACGTCTTTGCTGGATACGCCAAGCTCGTTGGCGACCATTTCCACTTCGTCCTGATTAAACCACCCCAGACGTTGTTTAGTTTTACGCAGGTTAAAGAACAACTTACGCTGCGCTTTTGTGGTTGCCACTTTCACGATACGCCAGTTACGCAGCACGTATTCGTGAATTTCGGCCTTGATCCAATGCACGGCAAAGGAGACCAGGCGGACACCCACTTCCGGGTTGAAGCGGCGTACCGCTTTCATCAGGCCGATATTGCCTTCCTGAATCAGGTCAGCCTGCGGCAGGCCATAGCCCGAATAATTACGAGCGATGTGAACAACAAAGCGCAGGTGAGACAGGATCAGCCTTTTCGCTGCTTCCAGATCGCCCTGGTAATGCAGCTTTTCAGCCAGCTCCTTCTCTTCCTCAGCCGTTAACATCGGCCAGGAGTTAGCGGCCCGGATATAGGATTCCAGGTTACCAACAGGGGCTAAAGCTAAATTTTGCATTTCTTTGGTCATTCAAATCCTCTCTTAGAGACTAACGTACAGATTGCTACAGCGATTCTTTATGCAGCAAAGGCCTGACTTCACGTTAAGGTGCCAAACCGTACCATCCACACTACTCTCAGACAGTGATCTTATCCACAAGTTCAATGTATGGCTGTGTATAGATTACACACAAAATGTGACAGCACAATTAATACGGCAGGAGAAACGGCGAACCGAAGATGGAGCCCTGTCCCCTGCTAACGGAAGTACCGTGAGCCGGGGACAAAGTATATCAAAAAAATTTTATTCTGGGGTAAAGCGACGTAAATGTTGCACGGTGGCGATCCAGGCGGCTGTCCAGCCAATCATCGCGGACACCAGCAGTAGCAAAAGGCATTCGTCAAAACCTAAGCCCGAAATATCGAACTTCGTTCCGAAGACCTGCGCCACTTCCGTGACCGCCGACGACAACCGCAGCACGAGGATTTCCGACAGTATCAGCGATAAAAAGGCGCCGGTGAAACCCAGCAGCGCGCCGCCGTACAGGAACGGACGCAGGATAAAACCGTCCGTCGCGCCAATCAGCTTCTGTACGTTAATGGTATCGCGCCGGGCAAAAATGCTCAGCCTCACGCTGTTGCCGATCACCAGAAATACGGCGGCAACCATCAAAATACCGATCATGGCGGATACCCGACCAACCAGGCCCGTCAGGGCGGCAAGCCGCGCAAACCAGCTGTCGTCCATGCGCACTTCGTCCACACCGTTAATACGCGCCACGCGATCGCGCAGGGTATTCAGATGGTCCGTGCTCTGGAAGTCCAGCTTCGGATTCACCACCGCTACCGCCGGCAGCGGGTTTTCCTCCAGCATATCCAGCGCGCCGCCAAAACCTGACCAGTTGCGGAACTCGCCAAGCGCTTCGTCGCGCGAAAGATAGTTAACTTTATCAACGCCCTCTTCGGCCTGAATAGCGCCCACGACCTGCTGGGCTGCGTTATCATCCAGCGCTTTGTCGAGATAAACGGTAATTTGCGGCGAAGGGTAGTACTGCGTCGCGGCGTGATTCACGTTTTTATACACCATGTAGCATACGCTCGGCAGCGTAAGCGAAATGGCGATAACCATCACCGTGAGGAAGGTCGCAAGAGGCTTGCTTTTAAGATCTTGTACCGCGCCTTCCCAGGCGTAGCGGAACTGTTCGTTCACGCCGCCCTTGAGCGAACGGGCTTTTGACTGCGGCCCTTTGCCACGTTTTTTTACCGAGCGACCCAGATCCCCAAGCTTATTAAGCTTGTTGATTTTATCCAGCTTGTTGCTGAAGCGCTTGATGTGATTGAGCGCGTTGCGTTTATTCACCTGCCAGGCCTCCATGCAAATGGCCATCGCTTAACGTCAACATACGATAGTTACGACGGGAGATAAGGCCGATATCATGCGTCGCCATCAGCACTGTTACCCCAACGCGGTTAAACTCTTCGAACAGGCGCAAAATTCCTTCTGAGAGCGCATCATCCAGGTTGCCTGTCGGTTCATCCGCCAGCAGTACGGCAGGCTTATTGACCACCGCACGGGCGATACCTACACGCTGCTGCTCACCGCCGGAGAGCTGAATCGGGAAGTTCTTCGCTTTGTCCAGCAGGCCGACTTTATCCAGCGCGGCGCTGACGCGACGGCGAATATCTTCTCCGCTGGCACCGGCAATAATCAGCGGGATCGCCACGTTGTCGTAAACCGTTCGGTCCATCAGCAGGTGGTGATCCTGGAAGATCATGCCGATCTGGCGCCGCAGGAACGGCACCTCCCGGCTTTTCAGACGGCTGATATCATGGCCGCTGAAAGAGATTTTCCCGGCGCTTGGCCGTTCAATACCGCAGATAAGCTTCAGCAGGGTGCTTTTCCCTGCGCCAGAGTGGCCGGTCAGAAAGGCCATCTCGCCGGGTTGCATATGGAAGGTGACTCCCTGCAACGCCTGTCTTCCACCGAGATAGGCTTTACTGACGTGTTCAAAGCGAATCATTGTTAATCCTCTCGGGCAAAAAGTGCCTCAATAAAATCGTCCGCTTTAAACGGACGCAAATCCTCAATTCGTTCGCCGACGCCAATGTAGCGAATCGGAATGCCAAACTGATCGGCTACGGAGAAAATCACGCCGCCTTTGGCCGTGCCATCCAGTTTAGTCAGGGTTATGCCCGTCAGCCCTACGGCTTCATGGAACAGTTTCGCCTGGCTTACCGCATTCTGGCCGGTACTGGCATCAATGGTGAGCATAACCTCATGCGGGGCGTCTTCGTCCAGCTTTTTCATCACGCGAACGATTTTCTTCAGCTCTTCCATCAGGTGCGCTTTATTCTGCAGGCGCCCTGCGGTATCGGCCAGCAGCACGTCGATGCCGCGCGCTTTAGCCGCCTGAATCGCATCGAAAATAACCGAAGCGGAGTCCGCGCCGGTATGCTGGGCGACAACCGGAATATTGTTGCGCTGGCCCCATACCTGCAGCTGTTCGACCGCCGCCGCGCGGAAGGTATCCCCCGCCGCCAGCATCACCGATTTACCTTCCTGCTGGAACTGGCGCGCCAGCTTGCCGATGGTGGTGGTTTTACCCACGCCGTTTACGCCCACCATGAGGATGACAAACGGCGTCTTGCCTTCAACGTTGAGCGGCTCATCGACTTTCGCCAGGATTTCGCCCATTTCTTCCTTCAGCAGACCATAAAGCGCTTCCGCGTCGCGTAGCTCTTTGCGGCTCGCGCCTTCGGTCAAATTACTGATGATTTTACGGGTAGTTTCAACGCCGACGTCGGCGATCAGCAGCTGCTCTTCGAGCTCTTCAAACAGATCGTCGTCGATTTTCTTCCCGCGGAACAGACTGATAAATCCGGAACCGAGATTTTGCTTAGTTTTCAGCAGGCTGCGTTTAAGACGCGCAAAGAAACCCTCTTTGGTCGGTCTCTCCTGCTCCTGCTGCGCATCATCGTGCTGGAGCTGTTCCTGCGCATCTTCTTCCGTTTGCGTGGCCGCCTCGGTTTCTACCGGCGCTTCTTCAGCGGGCTCATATTCAATATGCGCGGCGACGACTTCTTCGATTTCAGCGACGGTTTCGTCGACAATACGGTCCTGCTCTGCCTGCCACTCTTCGGCTTCCGGTTCGACTTCAGCGATTTCTTCCGGCAGCGGCAGCTCTTCATGTTCAATAACGGCCTGCGGTTGGGCGGCGGGTTCCGGTTCGTGCGCAACCTCTGTTTCAACGGCTTCCGGCTCTGCAACCGCTGTATTCGCTTCGCTTTCAGCCAGCTTTTCGCTAACTTCCACAATCTCTTCGGCGAAGGCTTCGGTTTCCTGCTCGCTATGCGCAGCAGCAGGTTCGACTTCCGCTTCTGGCTGGGCGATTTCCTCAACGGACTGCGGCTGTGCTGGCTCGACGGCTTGCCCAGCTTCAGGCTCGACAGGATCTTCGGCAACCGGTTGTTCTGCTATAACTTCTTGTTCTGTTTCTTGTTCCGGTTCCTGCTCTTTCTGACCAAAGCCCAACCAGGAAAAAAAGCCACGTTTTTTCTCTTTCGCCATTTGCGAATGTACTCCTCGCTGTTGATTCATGGCACAGACCCGAGCGTCGTTGCCCCGGGCACTGAAAATAATCATCGATTGAATATGTTAGTCTATCACTTTCCCATCGCGGCGGCACTCTGGCGGAATAAGGTTTCCCCTCATGCCTCGCGCCGCTAGAATAGTCGACAAAAATCGCATCGCAGTGAGTCTCATGAAGAAACCCCAATCCTCAGGCGCAGGCCAGATCCGCATCATCGGCGGTCTCTGGCGCGGCCGTAAGCTTCCCGTTCCCGACAGCCCAGGCCTGCGTCCAACAACCGACCGGGTACGCGAAACGCTATTCAACTGGCTGGCGCCGTCAATGGTGGATGCCAGCGTATTGGACTGCTTCGCCGGCAGCGGCGCGCTCGGGCTGGAAGCCCTTTCCCGCTACGCCGCAAGCGCAACGCTTCTGGAGATGGATCGCAGCGTCTCGCAGCAGCTGCAGAAGAACCTCGCCACGCTGAAAGCGGCAAATGGCCAGGTCGTGAATACCAATACGTTGAATTATCTGGCGCAGCCGGGTAAGCCGCATACCATCGTGTTTGTCGATCCGCCGTTTCGTAAAGGGCTGCTGGAAGAAACGCTCGCCCTGCTGGAGAACAACGGCTGGCTGGCCGAAGACGCGCTGATCTATGTCGAAAGCGAGGTGGAAAACGGCATGCCGCCGGTGCCCGCAGGCTGGACATTACATCGTGAAAAAGTGGCCGGCCAGGTCGCCTATCGCCTCTATCACCGCGAAGCATAAGGAGAAACATTATGCTGATTAACCTGGGCAGGCTACTGATGCTGTGCGTATGGGCCTTTTTGTTACTGAATATTTTTCACCCGTTCCCGCGCCCGCTGAATATTTTTGTCAACGTAGCGCTGATTTTTATGGCGATTATGCATGCGATGCAGCTGGCGCTGTTGAAATCGACCCAGCCGAAAGAGGGCCCGCCCTTAAGCCGTGTTCAGCAGTTGAAAATCTTTGTCTTCGGCGTTTTTGAACTGCTGGCCTGGCAGAAGAATCTGCGTAAGGGTCAGTGAACGGACTCGGGGACAAAGCCGATAAAGCGCGTCCCTTTGTACCGCAGCGTGCCTTTGTCCCCCACGCTAATTTCATGGTAACTGACTGCCGGCACGCGCATTTTCATCTCCATTCCGCCCGTCAGCGGCCGGAATCCCACTTCATAGCGCATTGAATCACCCGCGGGCGTCACGTCGCGCTGGCGCGAACGCCTGTCGTTGGCGGGCATTTCGCGCTTGGTGGCGACTATCACACTTTTTTGGCTTAGCGGTGCGGCGTCATTTTCAGCATTCTGGCGGCGCTGCTGCATAAAGCGAAAAGAGGCGGCCACCACGATTAATACGATGATGGCAATAAAGAAAACGGGCGGCTTATTCATAAATTTATCTCGGTTTGTCAGTCACTTTTAAGAATACCTCCCACCTTCGGACATTGTCATCCAGCGACATTGACCACTAGACTGAAATAAAAAGCGCATACTTAAAATACATTATGAAAATTCCGGCGGGTGGCGTTAAAACTTACCTGCCTAACGCAAAAGGAACACGCCATGCTTTGGTCTTTTATTGCCGTATTCTTTTCCGGGTGGCTCTATGTGGATGCTTCCTATCGGGGTCCCGCCTGGCAGCGCTGGGTGTTTAAACCGCTCACGCTGTTACTGCTCCTGCTGCTGGCCTGGCAGGCGCCGATGTTTGAGGCGACGGGATATCTGATCCTCGCCGGTTTGCTGGCGACGCTTGCGGGCGATGCGCTTATGCTGCTGCCGACGCAGCGCATGCTGTACGCCATCGGAGCGTTCTTCCTTTCGCATCTGCTGTATGCCCTCTATTTCGCCAGCCAGATGACGCTCTCTTTCTTCTGGCCGCTGCCGCTGGCCCTACTGATTATCGGGGCGCTGCTGGCGGCCGTTATCTGGACGCGGTTGGACACCTTCCGCTGGCCAATCATGACCTTTATCGGCATGACGCTGGTGATGGTATGGCTGGCAGGCGAACTCTACTTCTTCCGTCCGACAAGCAACAGCCTGTCCGGGTTTATCGGCGCCTCGCTTCTGCTGCTGGGCAATATTGTCTGGCTGTGCAGCCACTATCGGCGCCGCTTTAGCGGTGACAGCGCCATCGCCGCCGCCTGCTATTTTGCCGGGCACTTTATGATTGTCCGCGCGCTGTATATCTGAACCGCAATTCTCTCTTGACTCTGGAGTAAGCTCCAGAGTGTATCCTCGGTAATGAGAACATTATCATTACCGAGGAGGGCTGATGCTCAACGCTAAAAAAAATCCGCAGTTTGCGAAGGCAAAGATCGGTCCGCTGCCGGCCGACGCGCCCTCCTGTTGCAACGACGGGCTGTGCTCTGCCGCGTCCCAGCCTGAAATTATCCCGGATAAAGGCGAACGTTATAGCTGGCAGGTCACAGGCATGGACTGCGCCGCCTGCGCGCGCAAAGTCGAAAACGCAGCGAAACAGATCTCCGATGTACAGCACGTACAGGTTCTTTTTGCGACGGAAAAACTTGTCGTAACCGCGCCACGCGACGTACGCCAGGAAGTCGAACGGGCCGTAAAAGCCGCCGGGTATACCCTGCGCGACGGCTCCACACCCGCCCCTGAAGCGGCTTCAGGCTGGCGTGAAAATCTGCCGCTTATCACTCTGTTGATTATGATGACCATGAGCTGGGGGCTGGCACAGCTTAACCATCCGTTCGGCAATATGGCGTTTATCGCCACCACTCTGGTTGGCCTGTGGCCTGTTGCCCGCCAGGCCGCGCGTCTGATTCGCAGCGGCAACTGGTTCGCCATCGAAACGCTGATGAGCGTCGCGGCAATCGGCGCGCTGTTTATCGGCGCTACCGCCGAAGCGGCGATGGTGCTGGTACTGTTTCTGATTGGCGAACGCCTTGAATCCTATGCGGCAAGCCGCGCCAGACGCGGAGTCAGCGCCCTGATGGCGCTTAAGCCGGAAGTCGCAACGCGCATTCGCAACGGTGAAAGAGAAAACGTCGCGCTGGGCGAGCTTCGTCCCGGCGATGTGATTGAGGTTTCCGCCGGCGGGCGCTTACCGGCGG
>NZ_RCAA01000038.1:0-400 GCF_003628475.1 Enterobacter sp. R1(2018)
CCCACGCTTTCAATCACGCCCGCCATGTCTGAGGCAGGCGTAAAAGGAAATTTCAGCGCGATGGGCATGCTGCCCTCGATCACCATTTTGTCGCGATAGTTTAACGAAACGGCTGCGACTTTTACCCTGACTTCGCCTGCGGCAGGCTGCGGCACAGGAACCGATTCGAGCGTCAGGCTTTCCCGGCTAACGGCATTCATCGTCCAGCGTTGCATCATTTGAGTCATCTTTTTCTCCACCTGGTTGGGTTATCCATCATGCTGTAGAGTGTAACGTTGACCAGATATCGCCAGTGGCGATGACTTTTCCCGTTATTGGTTCCATAAAGGAGACAAAGATGAGCGAGCAGCTAAAGGGGATTTCCGTTTTTGTCTCCGCCGTTGAGGCAGGCGGTTTTGCG
>NZ_RCAA01000038.1:463-2478 GCF_003628475.1 Enterobacter sp. R1(2018)
CGTCAGGCTGTTTGCGAGAACCACCCGCAGCCTGACGCTGACCGCTGAAGGGGCGCTCTTTTATGAACACTGCCTGCGCGCGTTGGCGGAAATCAAGTCCGCCGAAACGCTGCTCGATAGCGGCAAACAAAGCGTTAGCGGAAGGCTGCGGGTTTCGATGCCGGTGCTTTACGGGCGAATGTGCGTCGCGCCGCTGCTCACGGAGTTTGCGAGTGGGTATCCGAATTTAACGCTGGAGCTGCTGTTTAGCGACAGGGTTGCAGATTTAGCGGAAGACAGGCTGGATCTGGTTATCCGTACCGGCAGCCTGCCGGACAGCAGCGAGCTGGCGGCACGGCGGCTGCGCGTTCACCGGATGGTTGCCTGCGCATCGCCCGCCTACCTGGCGCAACGCGGCATACCGTTAACAGCGGAGGATTTATCCCAGCATAAGGTCATCAACTATGCCCATGCGGGCAAGCCGCAGCGCTGGACGATTCCGGACGAGCACGGCGTCAGGCATGCTTTCACGCCAGCATCCTACATGCTGATGGACGATCTGGAAGCCATTGCGCAGGCGACGAAGGCCGGATTCGGCATAGCGATGCTGCCGTGCTGGCTGGTTGATAATGCGATAGCGCAGGGGGAGCTGGTAAGAGTGCTGCGGGAAGATCGGGAGAATATCTATGAAACCCATGCGGTATGGGTGCATTCGCCGCATATGGCGTTAAAGGTGCGGCTGGCCGTCGATATGCTGGTGAGCAAATTACCCACCAGCATGTCGTTGCCTAACGATTAGATATCGATGTTCGCCGCTTTCAGGGCGTTTTCTTCGATAAAAGCGCGGCGCGGTTCAACGGCATCGCCCATCAGGGTGGTAAACAGCTGATCGGCCGCAATCGCATCTTTTACGGTAACGCGCAGCATGCGGCGGCTTTCCGGATCCATAGTGGTTTCCCACAGCTGATCCGGGTTCATTTCGCCCAGCCCTTTGTAGCGCTGAATAGAAAGACCGCGACGGGACTCTTTCACCAGCCACTCCAGCGCCTGTTCGAAACTGGCGATCGGCTGGCGACGTTCGCCGCGTTCGATAAACGCGTCTTCTTCGATAAGGCCGCGCAGCTTCTCGCCGAGCGCGCACAGACGACGATACTCGCCGCCCACCACGAACTCATGCTCCAGCGGGTAGTCGGTATCGACACCGTGGGTACGCACGCGAATGACCGGCTCGAAAATATTCAGCTCGCGGTTTTCACGTACGATGGAGTTCCAGGTGCTGCCGTGCTGCTCTTTTTCGTTCAGCTGGGTAACCAGCGCGGAAACCCAGGCCGTCACTTTGCTTTCGTCAGCCAGATCCGCTTCTGCAAGCGTTGGATGATAGACCAGGTTATTCAGCAGGTTGCGCGGATAGCGGCGCTCCATACGACCAATCATTTTCTGGGAAGCATTGTATTCCGACACCAGTTTTTCCAGCGCTTCGCCCGACAGGGCCGGAGCGTGGGCATTGGCATGCAGCGTAGCGCCGTCCAGGGCGATAGAGATCTGATACTGATCCATCGCCTCATCATCTTTGATGTACTGCTCCTGTTTGCCTTTCTTCACCTTGTAGAGCGGCGGCTGAGCGATATATACGTGGCCGCGCTCGACGATTTCCGGCATCTGACGATAGAAGAAGGTCAGCAGCAGGGTACGGATGTGAGAACCATCGACGTCCGCATCCGTCATGATGATGATGCTGTGGTAGCGCAGCTTGTCCGGGTTGTACTCGTCACGGCCGATGCCGCAGCCCAGCGCGGTGATAAGCGTTGCCACTTCCTGAGAAGCGAGCATCTTGTCAAAGCGCGCTTTCTCCACGTTGAGGATTTTACCTTTAAGCGGCAGGATCGCCTGGTTCTTACGGTTACGTCCCTGTTTTGCAGAGCCGCCCGCAGAGTCCCCTTCCACGAGGTACAGTTCGGAGTGGGCCGGATCGCGCTCCTGACAGTCCGCCAGCTTGCCCGGCAGGCCTGCCAGATCCAACGCGCCTTTACGGCGGG
>NZ_RCAA01000038.1:2543-27750 GCF_003628475.1 Enterobacter sp. R1(2018)
CTCAACCGCGGATTTCACCTCGGAGGAAACCAGCTTGTCTTTGGTCTGCGAGGAGAATTTCGGATCCGGCACTTTTACGGAGACGACGGCAATCAGGCCTTCACGGGCGTCGTCGCCGGTAGCGCTGACCTTCGCTTTTTTGCTGTAGCCTTCTTTATCCATGTAGGCGTTCAGGGTACGCGTCATCGCCGCGCGGAAACCGGCCAGGTGAGTACCGCCGTCGCGCTGCGGGATGTTGTTGGTAAAGCAGTAGATGTTTTCCTGGAAACCGTCGTTCCACTGCAGCGCCACCTCCACGCCAATGCCGTCTTTTTCAGTGCTGAAATAGAAGACGGTCGGGTGAATAGGCGTTTTGTTCTTGTTGAGGTACTCAACGAACGCGCGGATGCCGCCTTCATAGTGGAAGTGGTCCTGGCGGCCGTCGCGTTTGTCAATCAGGCGAATGGAGACGCCGGAGTTCAGGAACGACAGCTCGCGCAGGCGTTTTGCCAGGATATCGTATTCAAACTCGATCACGTTGGTGAAGGTTTCGTGGCTTGGCCAGAAACGCACCTGGGTTCCGGTCGCGTCGGTATCGCCGGTCACCGCCAGCGGCGCCTGCGGCACGCCGTGGACGTAAGTTTGCTGATGGATTTTGCCTTCGCGGCGAATCAGCAGCTCCAGCTTCTGGGAGAGGGCGTTAACTACCGATACGCCTACGCCGTGCAGGCCGCCGGAAACTTTATAAGAGTTATCATCGAACTTACCGCCCGCGTGCAGCACGGTCATGATAACTTCGGCCGCAGACACGCCCTCTTCCGGGTGAATACCGGTAGGGATGCCGCGGCCATCGTCCGTTACGGAAACGGAGTTATCGGCATGGATGGTGACAACGATATCTTTACAGTGGCCAGCAAGAGCTTCGTCGATAGCGTTATCCACGACCTCAAATACCATGTGGTGCAGACCGGTGCCGTCGTCCGTATCGCCGATATACATGCCCGGGCGCTTACGTACCGCATCCAGCCCCTTAAGGACTTTGATACTGGAGGAGTCATAAGAATTCGACATCAACGTTTCTCGCTCATTTATTCTTGGGTTAATCCGCTATTTTACCCTGATCCACGGCGAACATCTTTGAATTTTTGTCCGCCATATCCATCACATGTTCAGCGCTGATGGCGCTGACAAAAACCTGTGATTCCGTGGCCTTTAACCGGCTGGCTAACAGGCCACGGCGTGCATCGTCAAGTTCAGAGGCAAAATCATCTATCAGATACAGGCAACGCCGCCCGTTCTGTCGGGTGAGAAACTCACCCTGCGCCAGTCTCAGGGCGCACATCAGTAATTTAAGCTGTCCGCGAGACAAGGTGTCTTCCACGGGCGCGCCGTCGGCACGAATTCGAAAATCAGCTTTGTGAGGGCCGTGAGCGGTATAGGTCAGCAGGCGATCGCGTTCGAAGCTGCGTTCCAGTATCTCACCGTAATCGCTCTCTTTTTCCCAGCCGCGCTGGAAAGAGAAGCTCAGTGAAAACTCCGGCAAAAATTGCGCGCAGGTATCGGCCATATCATCCGCAATGGCGGCGCTGTATTCGGCGCGCCAGCGGCTGATTTGTTCCGCCAGCGGAATAAGTTCTTTATCCCACGGGCGCAGCTGCGCGTAACGTGTCACCTGACGCAGCGCGGCGTTGCGTTGCTTAAGCAGGCGTTTGAGATTGCTCCAGGCGACAAAAAAACCCGGTTCGTTATGAAAACATCCCCAGTCGAGGAAAGCTCTACGGTATTTGGGGCCGCCGTTGAGCAAAGTAAACCCCTCGGGGGTAATTAGCTGCATCGGCATTAACAGCGCCAGCTCCGCCACCTTGTGGCCGTCGCTGCCGTCGATGCGTACTTTGCTGTCGCCCGCGCGATCTTTTGTCAGGCCGACGGCGGTTTCCCTTTCGCCATCCTGTAGCCGCCCGTGCAGCACAAAAGCGTCCTGCTCGTGGCGAATAACGCGTTCAATTTTCACGCTGCGAAAAGCGCGGCCGTGCCCAAGGGTATAAATCGCCTCAAGCACGCTGGTTTTACCGCTACCGTTGGCGCCAACCAGAAAGTTAAAGCCGGGGCAGAGCGCCAGATCTGCGTTTTCAATGTTGCGAAAATCTTTAATTAACAGTCGGGTGAGCGACATCTACAGTCTCATTGGCATCACAACATAGGCGGCAGCCTGCGAAGCCGCGTCTTCAATCTGCACGCTGGAAACGGAGTCTGTCAGCAGAATGCGCACGTTTTCGCACTTCAGCGCGTTCAGCACATCCAGCACGTAGCTGACGTTAAAGCCGATTTCCAGATCGGCGCCGTCGTAGGAGACGTCCAGAATCTCTTCCGCTTCTTCCTGCTCCGGGTTATTAGCAGTGATTTTTAGCTGATTCTGGCTGACATACAGACGCACGCCGCGGAATTTCTCATTGGAGAGAATCGCCGCGCGGGCAAACGCCTGCTTGAGCAGATCGCAGCCGGCGTCCAGGTGTTTATCCGGATTCTTCGGCAATACGCGGCGATAATCCGGGAAACGACCGTCAACCAGCTTCGATGTGAAGATAAAATCGCCGACGTGCGCACGGATATTATTGCTGCCGATTTGTATGCGCAGCGGCGTTTCGCCGCCGTCGAGCATGCGCATCAGCTCAATCACGCCTTTACGCGGCACGATCACCGAATGGTTTGGCAACGGCTGGCCAATCGGCATTGAGCATACGGCAAGACGGTGGCCGTCGGTCGCTACGGTGCGCAGCTCTTCCCCTTCGGTTTCAAATAGCATGCCGTTGAGGTAATAACGCACGTCCTGATGCGCCATAGAAAACTGCGTGGCTTCAATCAGGCGCTTCATGGTCGCCTGCGGGAGCGTGAATTCGACCTCGCTCTGCCAGTCGTCCAGGTTCGGGAAATCCGTCGCCGGCAGGGTGGAAAGCGAGAAACGGCTGCGCCCGGAGCGCACCAGCATGCGGTCGCCCTCCAGCTGCACGGCAATTTCAGCGCCTTCCGGCAGGCCGCGGCAAATATCGAAGAATTTGCGGGCAGGCACGGTGGTTGCGCCCGGCTCATGCGGCTGCACCAGCGCGACGCGCGCGACCATCTCCATTTCCAGATCTGTGCCGGTTAAAGAGAGCGCGCCTTCCGCCACCTGCAACAGCAGGTTGCCGAGAATCGGTAACGTAGGACGGCCGCCCAGCGGGCCACTCACCTGTTGCAGCGGTTTTAATAAGGTTTCACGTTCAACGGTAAATTTCATAGCGTCACGAAGATAATGTTCTGATGAGGTTGGAGAAATCTTCTTTGATGTCGTGGCTTTCTTCACGCAGCTGCTCAATCTTACGGCAGGCGTGTAGCACCGTGGTATGGTCGCGGCCGCCAAAGGCATCGCCGATTTCCGGCAGGCTGTGGTTCGTCAGCTCTTTTGCCAATGCCATCGCCATTTGGCGCGGACGGGCAACGGAGCGGGAACGGCGCTTTGACAGCAGGTCAGCAATCTTGATTTTATAATACTCGGCCACCGTTTTCTGGATATTGTCGATGGTCACGAGTTTCTCCTGCAGCGCCAGCAGATCGCGCAGCGCTTCACGCACGAAGTCGATGGTAATGGCGCGTCCGGTAAAGTTGGCGTTCGCAATGACGCGATTGAGCGCCCCTTCCAGTTCGCGCACGTTGGAGCGCAGACGCTTGGCAATAAAGAAGGCCACCTCGCCCGGCAGGCGAATATCGTTCTCGTCGGCTTTTTTCATCAGGATCGCCACCCGGGTTTCTAACTCAGGCGGTTCGATAGCGACGGTCAGCCCCCAGCCGAAGCGGGATTTCAGTCGATCCTCGACGCCGTTGATCTCTTTTGGATAACGATCCGAAGTGAGGATGATCTGTTGATTACCTTCCAGCAGGGCGTTGAAGGTATGGAAGAATTCTTCCTGTGAGCGCTCTTTATTGGCAAAAAACTGAATGTCATCGATAAGTAGCGCATCAACCGAGCGGTAGTAGCGTTTGAACTCTTCAATGGCGTTATTCTGCAGGGCCTTAACCATATCCTGAACGAAGCGCTCGGAGTGCATGTACACCACTTTGGCATTCGGTTTGCGGGCGATGATGCCGTTGCCCACCGCGTGCAACAGGTGGGTTTTACCCAGGCCGGTTCCGCCATAAAGGAAGAGAGGGTTATACGCGCCGCCCGGGTTATCGGCCACCTGACGTGCCGCCGCGCGCGCCAGCTGGTTCGATTTACCTTCAACAAAGTTATCGAAGGTGTGCTTCAGGTTGACGTTTGAACGGTAAGACTGCTCCGCGGGCGCCGGGAGGTTGTCCCAGCTTGGACGCACGGGCGCCGCCGCGCGTGCCGTGTGCGCAGCGGGAGCGGCCGTAGTCACGGTCTGTTGGTTCAGGGTCTGGCTGGCGGGTTTACTGCCCACTTCAAAGCGCAGTATGGCGCGTCGTTGCCGCAAAAATCATTGAGCAATCCATTGATATTATTCAGGTACTTATCCCGTACCCAATCGAGCACAAACCGGTTTGGCGCATAAAGGGCCAGCGTGTTATCACTCAGTTCCGCCTGTAGGGGGCGTATCCACATACTGAATTCTGTGGCTGGTAACTCATCCTGCAATCGGGCAAGACACTGCTGCCAAAGCGAAAGTGACACGGCGGACTCCACTCGAACAAAGTCGATAAAAAGACGAAGACTGAAAGTTTTACATTCATGATTGTTGACACACGCCGACTCTCCCACTGGGATCCCGGCACGGGAAGCGTGCGAACCGCTATCTGCGGTTTACCCTCAATGTGAACGATCCTGGATCACGATCGGGACCGCGGATCATAGCCTAAAGCGCGGCAGAGATCTTCTGTTTCTCACAGTTTCTTCCCGATTTATCCACAGGGCAGTTTGAAGCTCGTTAAGTGTAATCGATCCTGGCGTTGGCGCTGCGGTTTAGGTTCCCATATTGGAAAATTTAATGACTAAAGCGCAAAAATGACTTAACAGATCTAACGAAGATCCCCGAGGATCCTTGCGCTTTAATCGGGAGGCCGTATAATTCCCCACCCGTCGCATATCGTCACTGTGTTTTCTGGTCAGATCCTGAACTCTTTTAGGGTCAGAAGAGGGATTCAGGCGCGGGAATTAAGGAAAGAGAATTGACTCCGGAGTGTACAATTATTACAATCCGGCCTCTTTAATCAGCCACACTGAGGCGTAAGTCCGGCACTTTCTGCGTGACGTTATGCTAACCCAGTGAAATTTATTCAAGTTTAGGTAGAAATCGCCATGAAACGCACTTTTCAACCGTCCGTACTGAAGCGCAACCGTTCACACGGCTTCCGTGCTCGTATGGCAACTAAAAATGGTCGTCAGGTTCTGGCACGTCGTCGTGCTAAAGGCCGTTCTCGTCTGACCGTTTCTAAGTAATAAAAGCTAACCCCTGAGTGGTTAAGCTCGCATTTCCCAGGGAGTTACGTTTGTTAACTCCCACTCATTTCACTTTCGTCTTCCAGCAACCTCAAAGAGCTGGCACGCCGCAAATCACCATCCTCGGCCGCCTGAATTCGCTGGGGCATCCCCGCATCGGTCTTACCGTCGCTAAGAAAAACGTCAAACGCGCGCATGAACGCAATCGGATTAAACGTCTGACGCGTGAAAGCTTTCGTCTGCGTCAGCACGAACTGCCTCCAATGGATTTCGTGGTAGTGGCTAAGAAAGGAGTGGGTGACCTGGATAACCGGGCTTTATCGGAAGCGTTGGAAAAATTATGGCGCCGTCACTGTCGCCTGTCTCACGGCTCCTGATCGGCCTGATAAAGGTCTATCAGCGCCTGATAAGCCCACTTCTTGGGCCGCATTGCCGTTTCACGCCGACCTGTTCTCACTATGGAATTGAGGCATTGCGCAGGTTTGGGGTGCTAAAAGGCAGTTGGTTGACGGTGAAACGCGTATTAAAATGCCACCCTTTAAACCCCGGTGGAGACGATCCCGTCCCACCTGGACCAATTGATACCAGAGAACACTAACGATGGATTCGCAACGCAATCTCTTTCTCATCGCTTTGTTGTTCGTGTCTTTCATGATCTGGCAAGCCTGGGAGCAGGACCACGCTCCTCAACCTCAGGTGCAACAGACCACGCAGACTACGACTACCGCCACGGGTAAAGCAGCAAGCCAGGGCGTGCCGGCCAGTGGCCAGGGAAAAATCATTACGGTTAAAACTGACGTCCTTGAACTTTCCATCAACACCCGTGGTGGTGATGTTGAGCAGGCGCTGCTGTTGACCTATCCAAAAGAGCTCAAATCAAGCGAGCCTTTCCAGCTGCTGGAAACAACGCCAGAGTTCATCTATCAGGCGCAAAGCGGCCTGACAGGTCGTGACGGCCCGGATAATCCGGCTAACGGCGCTCGTCCATTGTATAACGTCGATAGCGATACCTTCGTCATGGCCGATGGCCAGAACGAACTGGTTATCCCGATGACATATACCGATGCTGCGGGTAACGTTTTCACCAAATCCTTTAAGCTTAAACGCGGCGAGTTTGCGGTGAGCGTTGATTACGACGTGAAAAACGCCGGTGAGAAACCGCTGGAGCTGGCAACCTTTGGTCAGTTGAAGCAATCCATCAATTTACCGTCCCATCGTGATACCGGCAGCAACAACTTTGCGTTGCACACCTTCCGCGGTGCGGCGTACTCCACGCCAGATGCGAAATACGAAAAGTATAAGTTCGATAAAATCGCAGACGGCGAGAACCTGAGCGTAAACGCCAGCAACGGCTGGGTAGCGATGCTGCAACAGTACTTTGCAACAGCGTGGGTACCGCGTAATCAGGGCACCAACAACTTCTATACCACTAAACTGAACAACGACGTGGCGGCTATCGGTTATAAATCCGCACCGCAGCTGGTTCAGCCTGGTCAGACAGCTCAACTGGGCAGCACCCTGTGGGTTGGTCCGGAAATTCAGGATAAAATGGCGGCTGTCGCGCCGCACCTTGACCTGACGGTAGATTACGGCTGGCTGTGGTTTATCTCTCAGCCGCTGTTCAAGCTGCTGAAGTTTATCCACAGCTTTATCGGTAACTGGGGCTTCTCCATTATCGTTATCACCTTTATCGTTCGTGGCATCATGTACCCGCTGACCAAGGCGCAGTACACCTCCATGGCGAAAATGCGTATGCTGCAGCCGAAACTGGCGGCCATGCGTGAGCGTATCGGTGACGATAAGCAGCGTCAGAGCCAGGAAATGATGGCGCTGTACAAAGCTGAGAAGGTTAACCCGCTGGGGGGCTGTCTGCCGCTGGTTATCCAGATGCCAATCTTCCTTGCGTTGTATTACATGCTGATGGGTTCCGTTGAGCTGCGTCACGCGCCGTTCGCGCTGTGGATCCATGACCTGTCCGCACAGGACCCGTACTACATCCTGCCGATCCTGATGGGTATCACGATGTTCTTCATTCAGAAGATGTCGCCTACCACCGTGACCGACCCGATGCAGCAGAAGATCATGACCTTTATGCCGGTCATCTTCACCGTGTTCTTCCTGTGGTTCCCGTCAGGTCTGGTGCTGTACTATATCGTCAGTAACCTGGTGACCATCATTCAGCAGCAGCTGATTTATCGCGGTCTGGAAAAACGTGGTCTGCACAGCCGCGACAAGAAAAAGACCTGATAGCGATTAAATTAAGTTAATGCACACGGAAGGCGGTCAATTGACCGCCTTCTTTTTTTAGAGAGAAACTATGAGCCATAACGAGACAATCGTTGCCCAGGCGACGCCGCCGGGACGTGGTGGAGTTGGTATCCTGCGCGTCTCAGGCCTTCTGGCACGTGACGTAGCGCAGGCTATCCTGGGCAAGCTTCCTAAGCCGCGCTACGCCGATTACCTGCCGTTTCGCGACGGCGATGGCGCTACGCTCGATCAGGGCATCGCGCTGTGGTTCCCCGGCCCAAATTCCTTTACCGGTGAGGACGTGCTGGAACTGCAGGGCCACGGCGGCCCGGTCATTCTCGACCTGCTGTTAAAGCGCATTCTGGCGATTCCCGGCGTGCGTATCGCGCGTCCGGGCGAGTTCTCCGAGCGCGCCTTCCTCAACGATAAGCTGGATCTGGCGCAGGCCGAGGCCATCGCCGATTTAATTGACGCCAGCTCAGAGCAGGCCGCCCGCTCGGCGCTGAACTCGCTGCAGGGTGCTTTTTCTGCCCGCGTAAACCATCTGGTGGAAGCGCTGACGCATCTGCGTATTTACGTTGAGGCCGCCATTGATTTTCCCGATGAAGAGATCGACTTCCTGTCTGACGGAAAAATCGAAGCGCAGTTGAATCAGGTTATTAACGACCTTGATGCGGTGCGCGCGGAAGCGCGCCAGGGCAGCCTGCTGCGCGAGGGCATGAAGGTGGTGATTGCCGGACGGCCAAACGCCGGTAAATCAAGCCTGCTGAACGCGCTGGCCGGGCGCGAAGCCGCTATCGTCACGGATATTGCCGGGACCACCCGCGACGTGCTGCGCGAGCATATTCATATCGACGGTATGCCGCTGCATATTATCGATACCGCAGGCCTGCGCGAAGCAAGCGACGAAGTGGAGCGCATCGGTATCGAACGCGCGTGGAACGAGATTGACCAGGCCGATCGCGTGCTGTTTATGGTTGACGGCACCACCACTGATGCCACCGACCCGGCGGCGATCTGGCCAGACTTTATCGCCCGCCTGCCGGCGCGTTTGCCGATTACGGTAGTGCGCAACAAAGCGGATGTCACGGGCGAGACGCTGGGCCTCAGCGATGTAAATGGTCACTCACTTGTGCGCCTCTCCGCACGTACCGGCGAAGGCGTAGACGTGTTGCGCGATCATCTCAAACAGAGCATGGGCTTTGAAACCAATATGGAAGGCGGTTTTCTGGCGCGTCGCCGTCATCTGCAGGCGCTGGAGCAGGCTGCAACGCATCTTCAGCAGGGCAAAGCGCAGCTGCTGGGCGCATGGGCCGGCGAGCTGCTGGCTGAAGAGCTGCGCCTGTCGCAGCAGAGCCTGAGCGAAATCACCGGCGAGTTTACCTCTGACGATCTGCTGGGCAGGATTTTCTCCAGCTTCTGCATCGGCAAGTAATCCCGCAAAGTAAGCACATACTCACCTTTCATTCCTTCCGCAGTGTATAGGCACTGCGGTTTTTTTTGCCGCAAATCCTCAGACAGCGCTGAGCCGCATGCTATAACCCCAGATTTGAACCCCTGACCGATTTTTACCTTCTCAGGTCGTGCGTTCAGGGGGTAAAAATCCTACAATCGACTGTACCGTCCCTTTGACCATTATCATGGAGAGAAAAATGGCAACGCATTTTGCACGATGGACAATCAGCTCAACCCGCCCTTCCTTCTCGCGTCTGGATGACGCATGCCTCAGCTACGCGCAGAGCCTTCCGGAACGACGTCGCGCGCGGTTTCTCGCCTCGCGTACGCTGCTGGCCGAGCTGCTTTTTATGCTGTATGGCATAAAACAGCTGCCTGAAATCACCACGACCGCGACGGGAAGACCGCACTTTATCGATCGCACGCTTACAGATTTCAGCATCGCTTATGCCGGAAATAGCGTGGGCGTAGTGGTAACAACGGAGGGGCGATGCGGTCTTGATATGGAACTGCCGCGTTCATTTGGCGCTCTTCCCTCCACGCTTCCCGCCCCCGCTTTCAGCAGCAATGAAACCACATGGATAAATAACCAAAACGATCCCATCGAAGCCAGCGCACAGCTACGCACGCTGCGCCAGAGCGTGTTTAAGGTTACCGGCAGCGACGAAGCGCTGCAGCTCATCCCCGGCGCCGGTCGCTTACGCGTGATGAACCAGGCGCATATTGAAGCGATAAGCGATGTGGAAGATATTCTGGTCTGGTCCTGTACCGTTTCGCCCGCGATCGAGAAGCTAAGCCTGTGGGAATTTGACGCACACGCCAGCTGGCGCAGCCTGAAAGACGTTCCTTCCCGCCGTAGCGATCCTGACGGGCGCATCATACGTTTTACCAGCCAGCCCTATGAAAAAGCCTTATTTCCAAACTGATCTTTCCTGAGCGTCCTGACAAAAAGAGGTAGTTATGTCCGACACGTTAAAGATAGTTACGTTACTGGGGAGCCTGCGTAAAGGCTCGTTCAACGCTATGGTTGCGCGTACGCTGCCGAAAATCGCCCCGGCGGGCATGAGCATCGACGCACTGCCGTCTATTGCAGATATTCCACTCTACGACGCGGATGTGCAGCAGGAGGAGGGTTTCCCGCAGACGGTTGAAACCATTGCCGAACAGATACGCAGCGCGGACGGCGTGGTCATCGTGACGCCAGAGTACAACTACTCGGTGCCGGGCGGCCTGAAGAACGCCATCGACTGGCTATCGCGCCTTCCCGAGCAGCCGCTGGCAGGTAAGCCCGTGCTGATTCAAACCAGTTCGATGGGCGCGATCGGCGGCGCTCGCTGCCAGTATCATCTGCGCCAGATTCTGGTGTTCCTGGATGCGATGGTGATGAACAAGCCGGAGTTTATGGGCGGGGTCATTCAGAACAAAGTTGATACGCAAACGGGCGAGGTTGTCGATCAAAGCACGCTCGATCATCTTACCGGCCAGCTGACGGCGTTTGGCGACTACATTAAGCGCGTAAGGGCCTAAGTCAGCATCATAAAAAAGCCGGCTCTCGTGGCCGGCTTTTTTTATTTCATCGCGTCTTAGTTATCGATAAAAGCAATCTTCAGAATGAACAGCAGCGCCACAACAAGCACGCAAGGGCTGATTTCGCGCCAGCGGCCTGTGCCCAGCTTCATCACCAGATATGAGATAAAGCCAAGCGCAATGCCTTCGGTAATGGAGAAGCTAAACGGCATCATGACGGCGGTAACGAATGCCGGAACCGCTTCGGTCAGGTCGTCCCACTTCACGCGTGACAGGCTTGAGGTCATCAGTACGCCAACGTAAATCAGCGCGCCTGCGGCGGCATAAGCAGGCACCATGCCGGCCAGCGGCGACAGGAAGATAACCAGCAGGAACAGCAGGCCAACGATCACCGCGGTCAGGCCGGTGCGGCCGCCTACGGAAACGCCTGACGAGCTTTCAATATAAGCGGTAACGGAAGAGGTGCCGATAAAGGAGCCCGCGACGGAAGAGATGCTGTCGACGTACAGCGCCTGCTTCATGCGCGGGAATTTGCCCTTTTCGTCCGTCAGCCCGGCTTTGTCCGTCACGCCAATCAGCGTGCCGGAGGAGTCGAACAGGTTGACCAGCATGAACGAGAAGATGATGCCCGCCAGACCAATATTCAGCGAACCGGCTAAATCAACCTGACCTACAACGGACATCACGCTCGGCGGCGTTGAAACGATGCCGTTGTACTGCACGTCGCCCAGCATCCAGCCCAGCAGCGTGGTCACGACAATAGAGACCAGCACGGCGGCATGAATGTTACGGGAAGCGAGGATGGCGATGATAAAGAAGCCCAGCGCTCCCAGCAGCACGCTGTGCGAAGTCAGGTTGCCGATGCTTACCAGCGTGTCTTTGTTCGCCACGATGATGCCGGCGTTTTTCAGGCCCATCATGCCGATAAACAGACCGATACCGCTGGTGATACCTACGCGCAGGCTCACCGGGATATTCGCAATCATCCAGTAGCGCACGCGGAAAATGGTCAGCAGCAGCAGGCCAACGGCGCCCCAGAAGATAGCTCCCATGCCCACCTGCCAGGACAGGCCCATCGCGCCAACGACCACAAAAGCGAAGAAGGCGTTCAGCCCCATTGCTGGCGCGAGCGCAACCGGCAGGTTGGCGAAAATTCCCATCAAGATGCTACCCAATGCGGCGATTAAGCAGGTGGTGACAAATACGGCCTGGGTATCCATACCGGCGGCGCCAAGGATCTGCGGGTTGACGAAGACGATATACACCATCGTCAGGAAGGTCGTGAGACCGGCGATCACTTCGGTGCGTGCCGTGGTGCCGTGCTCGCGCAGTTTAAACACGCGCTCGAGCAGCCCCGGATTTGCAGCCGGAGTAGATTGTGGTTGGCTCATTAGTGTTGTTTCCGAACATGAGAGGGAAAAATCCGTCGTTATCCTATACCAAAATTCCGTAATGTTGATGGTCGAAATGGACTTTTTTTCATTCAATTTGTTTATACGGCAACGATTGCGTACCGCATTAATTGCGCAAATTGGTTAAGATGGTTTTTCACTTTTAGAAAAGGAAGCGGCATGTCCCGGATAGATGCGGTGTTCTTCGACTGCGATGGTACGCTGGTCGACAGTGAAGTAATTTGCTCCAGAGCCTACGTACACATGTTTGCGCAATACGGTATCGAACTTGCGCTTGCGGAGGTGCATAAGACCTTCAAGGGCGTCAAGCTGTACGAAATTATCGATACCATAAGCCAACAATATGGCGTGGCGCTGTCCAGAACCGAGCTGGAGCCAGTTTATCGCGCCGAGGTTGCAAGGTTGTTCGACAGCGAACTGCAGGAAATATCAGGGGCGGCGGCGCTGATTGAGCGGATAAAAGTCCCGATGTGTATCGTCTCCAACGGGCCGGTCAGCAAAATG
Organism: Enterobacter sp. R1(2018); assembly: GCF_003628475.1. Lineage (GTDB taxonomy): Bacteria > Pseudomonadota > Gammaproteobacteria > Enterobacterales > Enterobacteriaceae > Dryocola. The sequence goes on from NZ_RCAA01000038.1 coordinate 15,099, forward strand.
CAGCATTCGCTGGGCAAAACCGGCATGCTCGCCCATTTTCCGGAAAAACTGTTCAGCGGCTACGATATCCAGTGCTGGAAGCCGGATCCGGCGCTGATGTTTCATGCGGCCGATAAGATGCAGGTTGATGTAAAAAACTGCGTGCTGGTGGATGACTCGATGGCGGGCGCACGCTCGGGCATCGCGGCCGGCATGGAAGTCTTCTATTTCTGCGCCGATCCGCACAATCAGCCGATCGACCATCCGAAAGTGACAACTTTTACGGACCTGGCGCAATTGCCTGAGCTGTGGCGCGCACGCGGCTGGGACATCACCCGCTAGAAATAACGCCAGCGTAAGCTGGCGTTTTTTATCGTCAGGTACTTTGGCGTAATTCAATCTGGTAGTTGAACATTTCTACGCGCGATGCTTCCTGTTCCCGCTCTTCATTTAACAAATCAATCAGCAGCTTGCCGGCCTCTTTGCCCATTTTTTTGTAATCAACGCGCACGGCGGTCAGCGTCGGATACGTTTGATCGCAGCTATCCGAACCATCAAGGCAGGCGATGGCTATATTGCCCGGAATTTTCAGCAGCCTTCGCTGGCACTCAAACAGGATGCCTAACGCAATTTCTTCATGGCTACAAATCACCGCGTCCAGCTCAGGCTGGCGCAACAGCATTTCCGTTAGCGCATAACGGCCAAACTGCAGGCTGGCGGCTTCCGGCGTCGTTATCACCTGATCCGAATTCTGGTAGCGGCTGAGCATCGCCTTATGCCAGCCGTTAATTTGCTGGCGCTGCAGGCGGTTATCCATATGCGCTCCGATAAAACCAATATGTTTATAACCCTTATCCAACAGGTGATCGGTCAGCTTATGTGCCGCCTCGAAGAACGAAGTCTCAAGGGTAATCTGCACCTGGCTGAAAGGAGTGCCGACAACGTTAACGGTTGGAATATTTACCCTTTCGAGAATCTGATGCGTTTTATCCGCCAGCTGGGAGCCGAAAATCACCAGCGCAGCCGGACTGCTTTGCAGCAAAGTGGTGAGTATTTCGGCCTCTTTATGCTGATTATGTTCATGGCAGCCCAGCAAAAGCTGGAATTCGTTTTTGTTCAGCACCTGCTGTAACGACTGCATAAAACAAGAGCTGGCTTTGTCCGTCAGAGAAGGGATCAGCACCGCGACGGTATCGCTGTGGCCGGACGCCAGCGCTCCCGCTGTCCGATTGGGGATATAGCCGAGCTCTTCAACGGCCTGCTCGATCTTTTCCCGCAGTTTGTCAGAAACCTGCTCCGGCGTTCTTAACGCCCGGGAAACCGTCATGGTTCCGACGCCCGCAAAATTCGCCACTTCCTGCAGCGTGACCCGGCCCGTACCGCGGCGCTTACGCGTTTTTTCCATCCTCACTCCCCGGACAGCTATAACACACTGTTTTCATTATTTTTATCCCGCCACTGGCTTCTATACCCCACTGTTTAAGCAGGTACATCTCCTGTCGCATTGTATATGCGTAGCCCGGATATAGCCAAAGTAGGGCGAGAGAGAAATGATAGCGCTATCACATTATCTGATAGCGCTATCAGGTAGCGCTATCAAATGAGATAAGCATCACATTATTGCCGCCATAAACGCTCTACTCTCCTCTCCAACATCATCAGGAGTCATCAATCGCATGTTAAAAAATCTCTTAACTGCCGAGGTCATTCAGGTTGTGGAACGGGCAAAAGACTGGCGTGATGCCGTCGCGCTTGCATGCCGCCCGCTGCTTGAAAATGGTTCTGTCGACCCTCGTTACGTCGAGGCCATTTATCGCTCTCATGAAGCTATCGGCCCTTATTATGTGGTCGGCCCGGGCATAGCGATGCCCCACGCCCGACCGGAAGATGGGGTTAACAGGCTATCGCTGGCCTTGACCCTCATTACTTCCGGGGTGAACTTCGATGCTGAGGGAAACGATCCGGTGAAACTGCTGATCGTGCTGGCTGCAACCGACAGCACCAGCCACATTGAGGCTATTTCTCAGCTCGCCCGGTTATTTGATAACGAAAAAGACATTCAGGCCATTCTGACGGCCAAAACCACGCAAGACATTTTGTCCGTCATTGCGCGCTATTAATCCAGGAGAACAATTATGAAAATTACGGTGGTTTGCGGTAACGGTTTGGGCACCAGCCTGATGATGGAAATGAGCATCAAAAACATCCTGAAAGAGCTGGCCGTAAGCGCGGATGTCGATCATGTCGATCTGGGCTCCGCCAAAGGCACGCCAAGCGATATTTTTGTTGGTACGAAAGACATCGCCGAGCAGTTAGTCGCCCAGTCGGTGGCGGGCAAAATTGTTGCGCTGGACAACATGATTGATAAGAAAGCAATGAAAGAGCGTCTGTCCGTGGCATTAACCGAATTAGGCGCGCTATAAGCGGAGGCTGATATGGATTTCTTTCGTTTTTTGATGAGCGATGTGCTTTCCGAACCGGCGGTACTGGTCGGTTTAATCGCCCTGATAGGGCTGATAGCGCAGAAGAAACCGGTTACAGAATGCATTAAAGGCACCGTCAAAACCATTATGGGTTTTGTAATTTTAGGCGCCGGCGCGGGTTTGGTTGTCTCATCGCTGGGGGATTTTGCCAATATTTTCCAGCACGCCTTTGGTATTCAGGGCGTGGTGCCGAACAACGAAGCCATTGTCTCCGTGGCGCAGAAAAGCTTCGGTAAAGAAATGGCGATGATCATGTTCTTCGCCATGGTTATCAACATTCTGATTGCCCGCTTCACGCCGTGGAAATTCATCTTCCTGACCGGTCACCACACGTTATTTATGTCGATGATGGTGGCGGTGATTCTGGCAACCGCCGGCATGAGCGGCGTGACGCTGATTGCCGTGGGCTCGCTGGTGGTGGGCGTGGCGATGGTTTTCTTCCCGGCCATTGCGCACCCTTATATGAAAAAGGTTACCGGCTCTGACGATGTCGCCATCGGCCACTTCTCAACGTTATCCTACGTGCTGGCAGGCTTTATCGGCAGCAGGTTCGGTAACAAAGAGCATTCGACCGAAGACATGAACGTGCCGAAAAGCCTGTTGTTCCTGCGCGACACGCCGGTCGCTATCTCCTTTACCATGAGCATCATCTTCCTGGTGACCTGCCTGTTCGCCGGCGCCGACGTGGTAAAAGAGCTAAGCGGTGGAAAAAACTGGTTCATGTTCTCCATCATGCAATCTATTACCTTCGCCGCCGGGGTGTATATCATTCTGCAAGGCGTACGCATGGTGATCGCGGAAATTGTTCCGGCTTTCAAGGGGATTTCCGACAAGCTGGTGCCAAACGCCAGGCCTGCGCTCGATTGCCCGGTCGTCTTCCCTTATGCGCCTAACGCAGTGCTGGTGGGCTTCCTGAGCAGCTTTGTCGCCGGTTTAATAGGTATGGTCGCGTTATATCTGCTGAATATGACGGTGATTATTCCCGGCGTGGTGCCGCATTTCTTCGTCGGCGCGGCGGCAGGGGTCTTCGGTAACGCTACGGGCGGGCGCCGCGGGGCCATTTTTGGCGCGTTCGCGCAGGGTCTGCTGATTACCTTCCTGCCGGTGTTCCTGCTGCCGGTGCTGGGTAATATCGGCTTTGCCAACACCACTTTCAGCGATGCTGACTTTGGCGTGCTGGGGATTCTGTTAGGGATTATCGTGCGTTAATTTTACGGCAAACATAAAAACGCCAGCGTAAGCTGGCGTTTTTTTTATCGAATGTTCATCACTCTTTCGGATCTTTTCCCGCCAGCAGCTTATCCAGTTCGTCGCCGCCGACGTGACGGAAATCCTGTCCCTTCACGAAATAGAAAATGAATTCGCAGATATTCTGGCAGCGGTCGCCGATACGCTCGATGGAGCGGGCGCAGAACAGCGCGGTCAGCACGCTTGGAATGGTGCGCGAATCTTCCATCATATAAGTCATCAGCTGGCGTACGATGCCTTCATATTCCTGGTCGACTTTTTTATCTTCACGATAAATACGCACGGCCTCATCCAGATCCATACGCGCAAACGCATCCAGCACGTCGTGCAGCATTTGCACCGTGTGGCGGCCCAGCGACTCCAGGCTCACCAGCAGCGGCTGATGCTGCTGGGAGAATTTCTCCAGCGCCGTACGGCAGATTTTATCCGCCACGTCGCCGATGCGCTCCAGCTCGGAAATGGTCTTGATGATCGCCATCACCAGACGCAGATCGCTGGCGGTCGGCTGGCGTTTGGCGATGATGCGCACGCAGGCTTCATCAATCGCCACTTCCATCATGTTGACCTTCTGGTCGCCTGCAATGACGCGTTTCGCCAGCTCGCTGTCCTGATTATGCATCGCCGTGATGGCGTCGGAGAGCTGTTGTTCCACCAGCCCGCCCATGGTCATCACCTGAGTGCGAATGTGTTCCAGCTCAGCGTTAAACTGGCCTGAAATGTGTTTGTTGAGATTGAGGTTGTCCATCATGTTCTCCAAATCAACCGTAGCGGCCAGTAATGTAGTCTTCAGTCTGTTTTTTAGCAGGGGTGGTAAACAGCGTATCGGTTTCGCTAAATTCAATCAGCTCGCCTAAGTACATAAACGCTGTGTGGTCGGAACAACGCGCCGCCTGCTGCATGTTGTGGGTTACGATCACCACGGTGTAATCCTGTTTCAGCTCGGTAATCAGCTCCTCGATGCGCCCGGTTGAGATCGGGTCGAGGGCCGAGCACGGCTCATCAAGCAGCAAGACGTCCGGACGAATCGCGATACCGCGCGCGATGCACAGACGCTGCTGCTGACCGCCGGAGAGGCTATATCCGCTCTGATGTAGTTTATCTTTGGTTTCATTCCACAATGCGGCTTTGGTCAACGCCCACTGCACGCGCTCGTCCATATCGCTGCGCGAGAGCTTTTCAAACAGGCGCACGCCAAAGGCAATGTTGTCGTAAATCGACATCGGAAACGGCGTCGGTTTCTGGAATACCATGCCCACTTTGGCGCGCAGCAACGCGATATCCTGACTGTGGGTAAGAATATTTTCCCCATCCAGCAGAATTTCGCCTTCGGCGCGCTGCTCAGGGTAGAGCGAATACATCTTGTTAAAGGTGCGCAGCAGGGTGGACTTGCCGCAGCCCGACGGACCGATAAACGCGGTAACCTGGTTCTTCGCAATATCCAGATTGATGTTTTTCAGGGCATGGAACTTTCCGTAGAAGAAGTTCAAGTCGCGAACCTGAATTTTGCCCGGGGCAGTATCAACCATACTCATCTGTTTCTCTATCTCCATCCGGCGCCGCGGTTGCCGCGCCGTAAAATTTAACCGTGTTTACTCTTCGAGAAAATCACACGCGCCAGAATGTTCAACAGCAGAACGCACAGGGTAATAAGCAATACCCCAGCCCAGGCCAGCTGTTGCCACTCGGCAAACGGGCTCATGGCGAATTTGAAAATCGTTACCGGCAGGTTAGCCAGCGGCTGCATCATATCCGTGCTCCAGAACTGGTTTGAGAGCGACGTGAACAGCAGCGGCGCGGTTTCACCCGCGATGCGCGCAATGGCCAGCAGCACCCCGGTGATAATCCCGGAAACAGACGCTTTGAGCGTAATGGCGGAAATCATTTTCCACTTTGGCGTGCCCAGGGCGTAGGCCGCTTCCCGCAGGCTGTCCGGCACCAGTTTCATCATGTTTTCGGTAGTACGAATAACGATGGGGATTTGCAGCAGCGCCAGCGCAATTACCCCGGCCCAGCCGGAGAAGTGCTGCATTTTCGCCACCACGACGGTGTAAACGAACAGGCCAACCACAATCGACGGTGCGGAAAGCAGGATGTCGTTGATAAAACGAATGACTTCCGCCAGCCATGATTTACGTCCGTACTCCGCCAGGTAAATCCCGGCCAGGATGCCAAGCGGCGTACCGAACACCGTTGCCCACAGAATCAACAGGCCGCTGCCCGCAAGGGCGTTCGCCAGCCCGCCGCCGGCCGTATTCGGCGGCGGCGTCATTTCGGTGAACAACGCCAGCGACATGCCGTCGATACCGCGGGTAACAGTTGAGAACAGGATCCATACCAGCCAGAACAGGCCGAACGCCATGGTGCCCATAGAGAGCGTCAGGGCGATGCGGTTTTTAATGCGGCGCTTAGCCTGCATTTTGCGGCGAGATTCCGCCAGCCGTGCGTCAGATTGCACTTCCATCGCGGTCATGAGCGCGTCCCCTCGTTTTTCGCCAGGCGCATAATCATAAATTTAGAGATCGCCAGTACGATAAAGGTGATAACAAACAGGATCAGGCCAAGCTCCATCAGCGCGGCGGTATGCAACCCGGATTCCGCTTCGGCAAATTCGTTAGCCAGCGCCGAGGTAATGCTGTTGCCCGGCATATACAGCGAAGCGCTGTCGAGCTGGTAGGTGTTGCCGATGATAAAAGTCACCGCCATGGTTTCACCGAGCGCACGGCCAAGCCCGAGCATTATGCCGCCGATAACGCCATTTTTGGTGAACGGCAGGACGATGCGCCAGATAACTTCCCAGGTGGTGCAGCCGATGCCGTAGGCCGACTCTTTCATCATCACCGGGGTTTGTTCGAACACATCGCGCATAACGGAGGCAATGTAAGGAATGATCATGATGGCGAGGATCACGCCTGCGGCGAGAATACCAATCCCGAACGCCGGGCCGGAGAACAGCGCGCCGACAATCGGCACGGAAGAGAGCACTTCGCCCACCGGCTCCTGGAAGTAAGTCGCAAACAGCGGAGCAAAGATAAACAGCCCCCACATGCCGTAAACGATACTTGGGATAGCGGCTAACAGCTCAATGGCGATGCCTAACGGACGCTTTAACCAGCCCGGCGCCAGCTCGGTTAAGAACAGCGCGATGCCGAAGCTCACCGGAACGGCAATCAGCAGCGCAATAAACGAGGTGACCAGCGTGCCGTAAATAGGCACCAGCGCCCCGTAGATGTCGTTAGGCGCGTCCCACTCTTTGGTCCACAGGAACGAGAAGCCAAACTTCTGGATGCTCGGCCATGAAGAGATGATCAGGGAGATAATGATGCCGCCCAGCAGAAATAGCACAATCAGCGCAGCCAGTCTTACCAGCGCGCTGAATATCATATCGCCTTGTTTGCCAGGGGCTTTAAACGTCGGCTTACTCACAGCCATAAATTACTCTTTTAGTTAAATGCGTTTTTTACGAAATGCCCGGTAGCGTCATGCTTACCGGGCCTACAGGTTCTCTGTAGGGCGGATAAGCACGGTTGCTATCCGCCATCTTCGTCAAAAATTTACCGTTAGTACAGCGCCTTACCGGAACTGTCTTTCACATTGGTTTTCCATGCGGCGCGAACCTGCTCAACCACTGCATCCGGCAAAGTAGCGTAATCAAGAGCATTCGCCTCTTTTGCGCCATCTTTGTACGCCCAGTCGAAGAACTTCAGCACTTCAGCGCCCTGCTCCGGATTTTTCTGCTCTTTGTGCACCAGAATGAAGGTGGTGGAGGTGATTGGCCACGCGTCCGCGCCTTTCTGGTTGGTCAGATCCTGAGCGAAGCTTTTGCTCCAGTCTGCGCCTTTCGCCGCATTAGCGAAATTCTCTTCAGAAGGACTTACCGGCTTGCCGTCGGCGGAAACCAGTTTGGTGTAGGCCAGGTTGTTCTGCTTAGCGTAAGCATATTCTACGTAGCCAATTGAGCCAGGAAGACGCTGAACGAAGGCGGCGATGCCGTCGTTACCCTTGCCGCCCAGACCGGTTGGCCAGTTAACGGTGGAACCTGCGCCAATTTTGGATTTCCACTCTTCGTTCACCTTCGCCAGATAGCTGGTGAAGACGAAGGAGGTACCGGAGCCGTCAGCGCGACGCACAACCGCGATATTCTGCTGCGGCAGCTTCAGGCCCGGGTTGAGCTTAGCGATGGCTTCGTCATCCCATTTTTTGATTTTGCCCAGGTAGATATCGCCCAGGGTTTTACCGTCGAGCACCAGTTCGCCGGATTTTACGCCCGGCAGGTTAACCGCCAGAACAACACCGCCGATAACTGTCGGGAACTGGAACAGGCCTTCCTGCGCCAGTTTGTCATCCGCCAGCGGGGCGTCGGACGCGCCGAAATCCACGGTGTTAGCAATAATTTGTTTAACGCCACCGGAGGAGCCGATACCCTGGTAGTTTACTTTGTTACCAGTTGATTTTTGGTAGGTATCTGCCCATTTGGCATACACCGGCGCAGGGAAGGTTGCACCGGCACCGGTCAGGCTTGCGGCTGCATTCACGCCGAAAGCGCTCAGGGATAAGGTCGCGGCGACAACAGTTGCGACGGTGGTACGCATAACTTTCATAATGTCTCCTGCAGAGGTGGTGAACGTAATTCATTGTTAAGTCGTTGCAGGATAGAAAATAGGTCAGTTTGGTGACAGTTAAATGTACTAATTATGACAGTTTTATGACAGACGAATCTTTTCATTACCTTCATATTTAATCCATTGATTATCAGTATAAATATTCTTTTAGCCCCACATGAAAAATGGAATACGCAATGAAAAAATATCTGCCGGTTTTGTTATCAGCCTCTCTGATGATTATTTCTGCTGCCAGCTATGGAGAGGCAATAGAATATTCAGGAAATGACATGATTCCCCATGGAATAGCCACCTTTACCGGAAGCAGCGATAAGGTCTCATCCTCTGGCTGGAAAATAACTGATTTGGAGGAGATGAAAGACACTTTAAAGAAAGCCATTGCTAAACAAGAGGATATGATCAGAAAAGCCGACGACCAATCGCGTAAAATTAGCGACCTAAACAATAAGATTTCACAACTCGAAAGTAAGAGTTCGGCCCAGGACAGCAAGATAGATGGGCTGCAAAGAAGCCTTGATGATATGAAGCGCAGCAACGATAGCCTCTCGAATCAGGTGAAAGACTTATCAAGCAAAATGAAGTGATGGAACAACGCCCGCTGTTCGCTGGCGGGATGTGACGTTTTACTCAACCGAAAACGCTTTTGTAAGATTATGCGGATGCCTGCTTTCTTCCCTCAGCCGGCAGAAACCGATCCTGTCCATGAGCTGCCGGGCCTTGTTCATAAAGCTGGATGAAGCCCGGAATTTGTGCGATCGGGGCAGTATTTTGTTTTTGGATAACGGTATCGATGGCGTCATGCTCTCTGATATCTGCTCAATTACCAGCTTTTGCTCATCCGCTCCCGCTTTAGTTTCCTCAATCAGGCTGGAAATCTGCGTAACGGAATCAACGGCGGTTTTGATTTTATCGTTGGTTTCCGTGTCCAGCTGGACGCCGCTGGCAATTTCCGAGGTGGCCTGATTAATAAATAAGACTGCGAATTTGCCGCGCCGCTGTTGAACCGCGCTGCGCCAGGTTACGAACGTCGCTTGCAACTGCCGCAAAGCCCTACCCCGTTTCAACCGCGTGTGCAGCCTCAACGGCGGCGTTAAGCGCCGGAATATCGGTCTGGCTGGCGGTATTGGTAACAATGCCGTTAAGTTCCGACATAGCCTTTGAGCTCTCCTGAATAGTATTCATCAGGAGACGTGTTTCTTCGGCAGCGTTACCTCATAGCCATCTGTCTGGCGTTACAGACGAGATCGTTAACCTGGATGGCATTTCCTACGTTGCGCTTAACCGTGTCCCTGGTTTGCTCCATGTAGGCCATCGTTTGTTAGGTATGGGAAGAAAGCTTATGTCTTAGGGCTTATACGCTGATATGCGAAAGGGATATGCCTCCAGTGAGTTACCGGATAGCGAGGAGCAGGATGCGCGGGAAGCGGCTTCAGGAAAAAGGGAACAGCGAGGAGCTTCAATAATCCGATCGCGAATTCTGAGAACAGCCAAATCAGAAAACGCGATCGAATTAAATCTTAACGGTCAAAGGTACGGGGTATGGATTTATTCCACGGTAACCGATTTTGCAAGGTTACGCGGCTGATCCACATCGGTACCTTTAATCAACGCCACATGGTAAGACAGCAACTGCAACGGCACGGTGTAGAAGATAGGCGCGATAACCTCTTCAACATGCGGCATCTCGATGATGTGCATATTGTCGCTGCTGGTGAAGCCGGCATCCCGGTCCGCAAAGACGTACAGCTGCCCGCCGCGGGCGCGTACTTCTTCGATGTTGGATTTCAGTTTTTCCAGCAGTTCGTTATTCGGCGCCACAACGATAACCGGCATATCCGCGTCAATCAGCGCCAGTGGGCCATGTTTCAGCTCGCCTGCGGCGTAGGCTTCCGCGTGGATGTAAGAGATCTCTTTAAGCTTCAGCGCGCCTTCCATCGCGATGGGATACTGATCGCCACGGCCTAAGAACAGCGCGTGATGCTTGTCGGAGAAATCTTCCGCCAGCGCTTCAATGCGCTTGTCCTGCGAAAGCATCTGCTCGATGCGGCTTGGCAGCGCCTGCAGGCCGTGCACGATATCGTGCTCAATCTGCGCATCAGCTCCTTTCAGGCGGCTTAGTTTCGCCACCAGCATCAGCAGAACGGTCAGCTGGGTAGTGAAGGCTTTGGTGGAGGCCACGCCGATTTCGGTGCCGGCGTTGGTCATCAGCGCCAGATCGGATTCACGTACCAGAGAAGAACCCGGCACGTTACAAATAGCCAGCGAGCCCAGATAGCCCAGCTCTTTCGACAGGCGCAGGGCAGCCAGGGTATCCGCCGTTTCGCCGGACTGGGAAAGGGTGATCATCAGGCTGTTACGGCGCACCGCGGATTTGCGATAGCGAAACTCGGAGGCGATTTCCACGTCGCAAGGCACACCGGCCAGGGATTCAAACCAGTAACGAGAAACCATCCCGGAATTGTAGGAGGTGCCGCAGGCTACGATCTGAATGTGCTCAACCTGAGACAGCATTTCGTTGGCTTTTGGACCAAGCTCGGTCAAATCCACCTCGCCGTGGCTGATACGCCCGACCAGAGTGTTTTTGATGGCGTTAGGCTGCTCGTAAATCTCTTTTTGCATGTAGTGGCGGTAAATACCCTTATCGCCCGCGTCATATTGCAGACTGGATTCGATGTCCGGGCGCTGAACCTGCTCGCCTTTAGTATCAAATACGGTGACGGAGCGACGGGTCACCTCAGCGATATCGCCTTCTTCGAGGAAGATAAAGCGGCGGGTCACCGGCAGCAGCGCCAGCTGGTCAGAAGCGATGAAGTTTTCACCCATCCCGAGACCAATAACCATCGGGCTGCCTGAACGCGCGGCCAGCAGAACGCCCGGATTGCGGGTATCCATAATGACCGTGCCGTACGCGCCACGCAGCTGAGGAATAGCGCGCAGCACCGCTTCACGCAGCGTACCGCCCTGTTCCAGCTCCCAATGGACTAAGTGAGCAATAACTTCGGTGTCGGTCTGTGAGGCAAAACGGTAGCCGCGCGCCTGTAAGGCTTCGCGCAGCGGCTCGTGGTTTTCGATAATGCCGTTGTGCACGACCACAATATGCTCGGACACATGTGGATGAGCATTAACTTCAGAAGGTTCGCCGTGGGTCGCCCAACGGGTGTGGGCAATACCGGTTCCGCCGTGCAGCGCGGTTTCTTCTGCAGCTTCAGCCAGTTTCTGTACTTTGCCCAGACGACGCAGGCGGGTCACATGACCCTGTTCGTCCACGACCGCCAGGCCCGCAGAGTCATAGCCACGGTATTCCAGACGACGTAATCCTTCGAGAAGGATTTCAGCAATATCACGTTGCGCGACCGCGCCAACAATTCCACACATAGTAGTTAATTCCTGATAATGGCGTTCCCGCCATATGTTGTCGCTGACCTGTATTTCCCGGTTATCCGGGGCCCCGAGCCTTGTAGAGAGTGGGGTTATAGTTTTGGTACTGCAATGGGCGGAGGAATTATGGTTTCCCCTCGCCAAATTTTTATCCGGGCGGTCGGGTGACGCTTTGCTTACCCGACCAACGCTGGTTTTGTAGGGCGGGTAAGCAAAGCGCCACCCACCCTGGTGCAATTACTTTTTCTTCACCGGACGCTGCCAGCCCTGAATATGGGTCTGTTTTACGCGGCTGACGACTAATTCATTTTCGGCCACGTTACGGGTGACGGTAGTGCCTGCGCCGATGGTCACGCCGTTGGCAACGGTAACCGGCGCCACCAGCTGGGTGTCGGATCCGACAAATACATCATTACCGATAATGGTTTTGTGCTTGTTTGCGCCGTCATAGTTGCAGGTGATGGTGCCTGCGCCAATGTTCACGTTGTCGCCGATTTCCGCATCGCCCAGATAGCTTAAATGACCCGCTTTCGAGCCCTTACCCAGACGCGCTTTTTTCATTTCGACGAAGTTACCGACGTGCGCGCCCTCCGCTAGCTCGGCCCCCGGACGCAGACGTGCGAAAGGACCAATGGTGCAGGCAGCCGCCAGCCGGGAATCTTCCACGACGGAATAAGGGCTGATCTCGCAGTCGTCGCCGATAACGCAGTTTTTAAGCACGCAGCCGGAGCCGATTTTGACGCGATGGCCGAGAGTGACGTCGCCTTCAATAATCACATTAGTATCGATCTCTACATCGCGCCCGTGGGATAAGACGCCGCGCAGATCGAAACGCTCAGGATCGCGCAGCATAACGCCCGCCAGCAGCAATTTATCAGCCTGTTCGGTTTGATAGACGCGCTCAAGCCGGGAGAGCTGCAGGCGGTTGTTCACGCCTTCCACTTC
>NZ_RCAA01000039.1:0-13086 GCF_003628475.1 Enterobacter sp. R1(2018)
TTCGAGTCCCGTCCGTTCCGCCACTTATTAAGCCCTGAGTCTTAGACTCAGGGCTTTTTTCTTGTCTCAAATCCGCCTGAAAAACCCTATTGTTGCAATTTTGGCAAATATCTTCTGCTTTTATCCGTCTTTTTCATCATAGTCTTTGCCTGCATAATCCTCGCATTACAAACACATATCTCCAACGAGGCAAGTAATGACAATTCCTGCATTTGGTTTAGGTACTTTTCGCTTAAAAGACGATGTCGTCATCGCATCAGTAAAAACGGCTCTTGAGCTTGGCTATCGCGCCATTGATACAGCGCAGATCTATGATAATGAAGCTGCGGTAGGGCAGGCAATTGTAGAGAGCGGCGTGGCGCGTGGCGATCTCTTTATCACCACCAAAATCTGGATTGAGAACCTCAGCAAAGACAAGTTGATTCCTTCCCTGAAGGAAAGTCTGAATAAACTGCGTACCGATTATGTCGATCTGACTTTGATCCACTGGCCCTCGCCAAATGACGCCGTGCCCGTAGCTGAATTTATGCAGGCGCTGCTGGAGGCGAAAAAAGAAGGCCTGACGCGTGAGATTGGTATTTCAAATTTCACTATCCCACTGATGCAGAAGGCAATTGATGCGATTGGCGCAGAAAATATCGCCACCAATCAGATTGAGCTTTCGCCTTATTTGCAAAATCTTAAGGTTGTTGAATGGGCGCAGCAGCACGATATACACATCACGTCTTATATGACGCTTGCCTATGGTAAGGCGTTGGCGGATGAGGTGATTGGCCAGATTGCCAGCAAACACGGCGCGACGCCAGCCCAGGTGATTCTGGCATGGGCGATGCAGCTGGGCTACTCGGTCATTCCTTCTTCAACCAAGCGTGAGAACCTGCAAAGTAATCTGCAGGCGCAAACGTTGAAGCTGGACGCCGAAGATATGGCAGCCATCGCCGCGCTTGACTGCAATGACCGTCTGGTTAGTCCGGAAGGCTTAGCGCCCGAGTGGGATTAATTACCCGCTACAGTCCCGGCGGGCCTGTTTAAGCTGATGACAAAGAAGGAAAAACGTGATTTTTCCTTCTTTGTAGTGAGCAGCCGAAAATCCAAAAATTGATTTTCTTTGTTTTTAATTTAGTTAAATAGGCTTGCCTTGCGAGTCTGATAGCCCCTGCGGGGGCTGTTTTACATGCTCGCTCAGAAAGTCGATAAACGCCCTGATTCGTGTGCTGACCGCCCGGTCGCTGTAGTACACGGCGCTGAAAGGCATCTCGACAGGCAAAAGCTTATCGGCCATCAGTTCAACAAACCTCCCTTCGCTAATTTCCCGATCGATCATATAGTCAGAAAGACATGCAATTCCATTTCCCATCAGGCAAAGCTGTTTAAGCGTTTCGCCGCTATTTGAAGTGATCCCCGGCGTAATGTCATAGAGCTGCCCGTCAACCTGCGCAACTGGCCAGCGGTTAAGGCTTGCTGTCTCGGAAAACCCCAGGCAGACATGATCTTTAAGATCGTCTGTACTCTCCGGCATACCATATTCTGCAAGATACTCCGGTGAAGCGATGATCTTACGATAGCTGGCAAATAATGGTCTGGCCCGAAGGCTTGAATCCGTTAATGTCCCCGCGCGGATAGCGACATCTACCTTACGCTCAATCAGGTTGATGAATGTTTCAGAGGAGACGAGAGAAAGCGTTATCTCAGGATAGCGTTCCCGAAAGGGTTTAATTAGCGGCAGTAACAGATGCAGCATTACCGGCGTTGCCGCATCAATACGTAACAGTCCCCGTGGCGTCTGACGGCTTTCCATCAGTTCATTCTCTGCGGCGGCCATCTCCTGTAGGATCTGCTGCACGCGGCGAAAATAGCGTTCGCCCTCTTCCGTCAGGCTTAGCTGTCGGGTCGTACGGTTGAGCAGGCTGACGTCTAATTTCATCTCAAGTTTCTTCACCGCGCGGCTTACGGCTGAGTTGGCCTGGCCAAGCTGTTCCGCGGCCCGGCTGAAACTCCCGCTTTCCACCACGGCGACGAAGATCGCCAGTTCTTCAGAGGTCGCTTTCATTATTGCTCCTGAGGCAAAATTATATTGAGATTTTGCATATTTTTGTTATTTAACCATCCGGCCATACTGCGTGTCATCAAAAGACACCTGCTATGGAGTAAATTATGCCTCTGGCGCTACTGGCACTGACTATCAGTGCGTTTGCAATAGGTACTACCGAGTTTGTTATCGTGGGCCTGGTTCCTACGATAGCCGATCAGCTTTCCATTTCACTGCCCTCTGCCGGGCTGTTAGTTTCCATTTATGCGATGGGCGTCGCCGTTGGCGCGCCGGTATTAACCGCCTTGACGGCGAAACTGCCACGCAAACGGCTGCTGACAGGCCTGATGGCACTGTTCACCGCGGGCAACCTGTTGGCCTGGCTGTCGCCGAACTATGAAACGCTGATCGTTGCCCGCCTGCTGACAGGTCTGGCGCACGGTGTGTTCTTCTCTATCGGTTCCACCATCGCCACAAGCCTTGTCGCAAAGGAAAAAGCCGCATCCGCAATTGCTATTATGTTTGGCGGTCTGACCGTCGCGCTGGTAACCGGCGTGCCGTTAGGAACCTTTATCGGCCAGCATTTCGGCTGGCGTGAAACTTTTCTCGCCGTTTCTTTTATCGGCGTTATCGCACTCATCAGCAGCATGATTCTGGTGCCGAAAAATATCCCGCTACGCGCCGTTGCGGGTCTGAAAGAGCAGCTTAAAGTGCTGACTCATCCGCGCCTGCTGATGATCTATGCGATCACGGCGCTTGGCTATGGCGGCGTGTTCACCGCCTTTACTTTCCTGGCTCCGATGATGCAGGAGCTTGCCGGATATTCTCCCGCGGCGGTCAGCTGGATCCTGCTGGGCTACGGCGTGTCTGTCGCCATTGGCAACATCTGGGGTGGCAAGCTGGCTGATCGACACGGAGCCGTACCTGCGTTGAAGTTTATCTTTGCTGCTCTGGCCGCGTTATTACTGGTCTTCCAGTTCACCGCCAGTTCCCATATTGCGGCGCTGGCGACGGTTCTGGTGATGGGTATCTTCGCTTTCGGCAATGTTCCAGGCCTGCAGGTTTACGTTGTGCAAAAAGCGGAAGAGTACACGCCGAATGCCGTAGATGTCGCATCCGGCCTGAATATCGCAGCGTTTAATATCGGTATCGCGTTAGGTTCCGTTATTGGCGGTCAGACGGTACAAAGTTTTGGTCTGGCTCAGACACCGTGGATAGGGCGATGATTGTCGCGGGGGCTTTGCTGTTAATCGGCCTGAGCGGCCGTCTCGATAAGCAAACCAAAGTTGCTATTGGCTAGCTGAAAGGGTCAGAGCGTGAAGTTTTGTTACGCTCTGATCCGTCAACAGTTTGTAATGGTCATTGAAACTCTGCAATAAAGCCCCTATAACTGAAAGACCGCCCTGCGTCAGAGGGCCCTTTGGTTACAGAGGTCGTTAGTTAAACGTGCGCAAAAATACTTATGCCATGCGATATGTCGCCGGTCAGCCTGCAGAACGCATTCTGCCGCCTGGCTCATTTGCGACCATAGGCCAGGCATTACCACCCGGCGCTCCTCTGCCCGGTGAAGGCGCATTACGCGTGCTGGTGTGGAATATCTTTAAGCAGCAGCGAGCGGACTGGCTTTCGGTGCTGCAAAATTTTGGCAAAGACGCCCATCTGGTGCTGCTGCAAGAGGCGCAGACTACGCCTGAGCTGGTGGCATTCGCGACCAGCAACTATCTGGCTGCCGATCAGGTCCCGGCCTTTGTTTTACCCCAGCATCCCTCCGGCGTTATGACGCTTTCTGCCGCGCATCCCGTTTATTGTTGTCCGCTGCGCGAGCGGGAACCTATTCTGCGTCTGTCCAAATCAGCTTTAGTTACCGTTTATCCTTTACCTGACGGCCGCCTGTTGATGGTGGTAAACATTCATGCCGTGAATTTTAGCCTGGGCGTGGACGTCTACAGTAAACAGCTCGGCCCGATTGGCGATCAGATTGGCCATCATAATGGACCGGTAATCATGGCCGGCGATTTCAACGCATGGAGTCGCCCGCGAATGAATGCGCTTTACCGCTTCGCCCGTGAAATGACCCTGCGCGAAGTTCGCTTTACCGACGATCATCGCCGCAAGGCTTTCGGCCGCCCGCTGGACTTCGTTTTCTATCGTGGTTTAAACGTGACGGAAGCCTCGGTGCTGGTTACCCGCGCCTCTGACCACAATCCTCTACTAGTTGAATTCCGTCCCGGCAAACCTGAGCTGAAGTAAGGTTAGTCAGGTCTGCCGTTGGGCAGACCCGTGTGCTGCCCTTTCTTTTACTCAAACGCAAGGACATACAATGACAACACAATCTCACCATGACAAAGTCGATCGGCAGTTCGGCTCCCAGGCCAGCGCGTACCTGACAAGCGCGGTGCATGCCACAGGGCGCGATCTGGAGCGTCTCAGCGCGCGTCTGGCCGCTTTTCCGCAGGCGAGGCTGCTGGATATGGGATGCGGGGCAGGGCACGCCAGCTTCATTGCCGCAGGACGGGTGAAAGAGGTGGTGGCTTACGATCTTTCCGGACAAATGCTGGCGGTAGTTAGCGATGCGGCGCGTTCTCGCGGCATTACTAATCTCTCTACCCGCCAGGGCTATGCTGAAGCCTTGCCCTTTGACGATGAGTCATTTGATATTGTGATTAGCCGCTACTCGGCGCACCACTGGCATGATGTGGGCAAGGCGCTGCGGGAAGTCAGGCGGGTATTGAAGCCGGGTGGCGTCGTCATCTTTATGGACGTAATGTCTCCGGGCCATCCCGTGCTTGATATCTGGCTGCAAACGGTCGAGGCCTTGCGCGATACCTCACATGTTCGTAATTACTCCAGTGGTGAATGGCTGAGCTTATTTAATGAAGCGGGGCTTATTTCTCAAAATCTGCTGTGTGACCGTCTGGTTCTGGAGTTTTCGAGCTGGATTGCGAGGATGAGAACGCCCGCCGTGCTGGCGGAGGCGATTCGCGCGTATCAGCACAGCGCCTCTGATGAGGTTCAGCGTTATTTTGAGCTGAAGGATGATGGTTCTTTTACCAGCGATATCGTTATGCTGGAGGCGGTCAGGTCTTAGCTGAGACAATAAAAAAGGCACCTTGTGAGGTGCCTTTTTTGCTTAGCGATTAGGTATCCGGCGTGGCGCTGTTGCTGACAAAAAGCGTCAGCCGATCGCCAGGCTTCAGGTTGTCCGTATCATCGTTCCAGCGCAGCACATCTTTAATGTCCACACCGTGACGTTTCGCGATACTCGACAAGGAGTCACCCTTGCGCACCTGATAGGTGATACTGTCATTTTTAGCTAAACGTTCACCGTCATTTCTGACGCTTAGCGTTTGGCCTACTTTGATTTGCGCGCCTCGTATACCGTTCCAGCTTTGCAAATCTTTCGTGCTCACGCCCAGACGTGAAGCAATGCTCGACAGGGTATCGCCTGAACGAACCTTATAGGATTTGCTGCCGCCCGCGCTGCTGCGGTTATTGGCCATCAGCGTCGGCTGAACGGCGGCGATTTCACCGGCGGCCAGCGAAGCTTTTAGCTGGTCGGCATGCTTCTGCGGCACCATCACGTAGCGCTGATTTTTGCCCACGCTGGAGGTTTTAACCCCTGCGTTAAAGGTTTTCAGCGTCGTGAGCGGTATGCCTGCCATTTCGGCAACCTGAGTCAGCTGTACCGGGTTAGGGACCTCAACCCGCGCCAGGGCGCGACTTTCGTCCGTTGTTGGCAGACGCACGCCGTATTTCTGGCTGTTCTTGAGAATATCTCCCAGCGCCAGCATCTTCGGCACGTAGATTTTGGTTTCGCGCGGCAGCGAAAGCGACCAGAAGTCCGTTGGCTTACCGCGGGCTTTATTCGCTTTAATCGCGCTCATTACGCGACCTTCACCGCTGTTGTACGCGGCTACGGTGAGTAACCAGTCGCCGTCGAACATTTTGTTTAAACGCTGCATCATATCCAGCGCTGCGGTGGTGGACGCCACCACATCTCGGCGTGCATCGTACGCTTTGGTCTGTTTAAGACCGTAATTACGCCCCGTACTTGGAATAATCTGCCAAATGCCAGCGGCATTTGCGCCAGAAGTCGCGTGGGGGTCAAAAGCGCTCTCCACTATGGGTAGTAGTACTAGTTCCATTGGCATATTACGTTTCTTAATCTGCCCGGCGATCCAGTACATATACGGCTCTGCCCGTAATGTTACATCGTGGAGATAGCTCTTATTTCTCAGGTAGTTCTGTTTCTGTTCGCGGATCCGGCTGTTTTCCGGTATCCCCATCTTTAGCTCGTCGCCGATGAAGTTCCACAGGTTCTGATCTTGCGCGAGGAACGTCCCATCGTCCATCCATCGCGTCGAAGTCGCTTGACCAGTGTACTTTCCTGCTTCACCTTGACCAGCCGCAGACAGACTCTGCGCATGCTGTTGGATGTTAGCGTCATGCTTTGACGCCTGGCACCCCACGAGCAAGACAGTGGCGAATAATATCGCTTTTGCCTTCATGTGTGTGTCAATGGTTGCTTAAAAGACGAGCAAGAATACATTTGCCCGCCGGACAACACAACCAGAAAATTCAGAATCTGTCTTTCTTTGCGCGTAACCATGCGAATATTTGCTCTGGTTGTTGCAAGTTTGTTTCTTTTTGTATTATTTCTTTTAAATCAGCATCTTGCGTTCTTAAAAAAACATTAATTTTACGTTCGATTTGTAAAGAAGTCGGCAGAGTTGATTGGTTTTTTGCACGTAACTCCTTAACTTTTCGATAGTATCGGACTAACTCTTCATCATCCGGTAAAATACTTAAGGCGAATTTCATATTTGATAAGGTGTATTCGTGCGCACAACAAATTAGCGTATCTGCGGGTAGGGAGTTAATCTTCTGAAAAGATTGATACATTTGTTCCGGCGTGCCTTCGAAAAGCCTGCCGCAGCCTCCGGAAAACATGGTGTCTCCGCAGAAAAGGTAAGGAAAACTAAAATAAGAGATATGTCCTGAAGTGTGACCCGGTGTTGCAATTATACTAAATTCATACTCCAAAATATTGACCTTATCTCCTTCATTTACTACCCGGTTCGTTCCCTTATCTTGCGTCTCTTCGGGGCCGTATACCACAAGGCCCGGGAACTTTTGCACGAGTTCTTTCACGCCGCCAACGTGGTCGTTGTGATGGTGGGTGAGCAAAATGGCCTCCGGCTGCCAGCGATGCCTGGCGATGGCTTGAAGCACCGGCGCCGCTTCGCCGGGATCGACAATAATGCATTTACCCTGTTCATCGTTGAGAACCCAGATGTAGTTATCCTGGAAGGCGGGAATACTGTTAAGATTCATAATTCAATCTCCTGGCAAAGCGATTAGAAGGTAGTGATGAAACCGGCAAGGATACCTGACAATTTCACTTCACCGCATCACTGGGGACAATTGCCCTGGGGGGAATACTACCGCGAGGCGCTAGAAAGTCAGCTGCGCCCGTGGCTTGGCAAAATGTTTGGCTTTCACCTGCTTAAAATAGGCAACCTGAGCGCGGAAATCGATACCAGCGGCTGCGCTATTTCACATCAGGTGAACGTCGCGCTGCAGGGCGCACAGCTGCAGGTGAATGCCGATCCGCTGCACTTGCCCTTCGCTGGCAAATCTGTCGATGCCTGCCTGCTGGCCCATACCCTGCCGTGGAGTCCGGATCCGCACGGCTTGCTGCGCGAAGCCGATCGCGTATTAATCGACGATGGCTGGCTCGTCATTAGCAGTTTCAACCCGATCAGTTTACTAGGCCTTGGGAAAACCATTCCTTTCCTGCGTAAACGCATTCCCTACAATAGCCGCATGTTTACGCCGATGCGGCAGTTTGACTGGCTGGCTTTGCTTAATTTCGAAGTCGTGTATCAGCGAGGCTTTCAGGTTTTGCCGTGGCATAAAAACGGCGGAAAAATGCTTAGCACCCATCTTCCGGCTTTAGGGTGCATGCATGTTATCGTGGCGCGTAAACGTACTTTACCGCTGACGTTAAATCCGCTGAAAAACCGCAAGGCGAAATCACAAATCCGCTCGGCGGTAGGCGCTACCCGCCAGTATCACGAGGGGATTAAATCTTCGCGTCCGGTAGATAGCCAACATCCTCAAGAGTAGGGTTCGACGCCGCGGCGCGCGCCAGTTCGTCGCAGCGCTCGTTTTCCGGGTGGCCGGCGTGGCCCTTCACCCACTCCCAGGTGATTTTATGCTCGCTAAGCGCCGCGTCCAGGCGCTGCCACAAGTCGACGTTTTTTACCGGTTTCTTATCCGCGGTTTTCCAGCCGCGCTTTTTCCAGTTGTGGATCCACTGCGTAATCCCCTGGCGCACATACTGGCTGTCGGTACTGAGCACGATGTCGCAAGGTTCAATGAGCGCTTCAAGTGCGACGATGGCGGCCATCATTTCCATGCGGTTATTGGTGGTCAGGCGATAGCCAACGCTGAAGACTTTTTCATGCTGTTTGTACCGTAAAATGGCACCATATCCACCCGGACCGGGATTGCCGAGGCAAGATCCATCGGTGAAAATTTCTACCTGTTTACGCATCTCTGGTAGACTTCCTGTGATTAAAAAGCCAAGTCTGACATAAACGAGCGCTATGAGCACAGCTATTACACGACAGATTGTCCTCGATACGGAAACCACCGGTATGAACCAGATCGGTGCTCACTACGAAGGCCATCGCATTATTGAAATCGGGGCGGTTGAGGTGATTAACCGACGCCTGACCGGCAATAACTTCCACGTCTACCTGAAGCCTGACCGGCTGGTGGACCCGGAGGCCTTTGGCGTGCACGGTATCGCTGACGAATTCCTCGCCGATAAACCAACCTTCGACCAGGTTGCTGATTCATTTATCGAGTATATTCGCGGCGCGGAACTCGTCATCCACAACGCCTCGTTTGATATCGGCTTTATGGATTACGAATTCAGCAAGCTTAAACGCGATATCCCTAAAACCGACACCTTCTGTAAAGTTACCGACAGCCTGGCGCTGGCCCGTAAGATGTTCCCGGGCAAGCGCAACAGCCTCGATGCCCTCTGTTCGCGCTACGAAATAGACAACAGCAAACGTACTCTGCACGGGGCGTTGCTGGATGCCCAGATTCTGGCGGATGTCTATCTGATGATGACCGGCGGCCAGACGACGTTGAAATTTTCTATGGAAGGGGATATTCAGCAAAAGCAGGGTGGCGACGGCATTCAGCGCGTGGTGCGCGGCGCTACGGGTTTACGGGTTATTCAGGCCAGCGATGAAGAAATCGCCGCCCACGAATCGCGGCTGGATCTGGTGATGAAAAAGGGCGGAAGCTGCCTGTGGCGAGCTGAAAGCTGAGTTAACGCCTTAAAAAACAGCATTCAGATGATTTTTGCGGCAAACGATTAACTTTGTAAGAAAAACCGTTGACGGCATGCGGGGCAATCCGTAATATCCGCTTCGTTCCCGACGGGGGACAATGCGGAGCGGTAGTTCAGTCGGTTAGAATACCTGCCTGTCACGCAGGGGGTCGCGGGTTCGAGTCCCGTCCGTTCCGCCACAATTCAAAAGGCCTGAATCAGCAATGATTCAGGCCTTTGTCGTTTCTGTGGTTTTTAAACCTGTTCTTTCGAAACGGCGACCTGCGCAGCGTATCCCGCCGCACCGCTTTCTTTTTCACTGCGCGCCAGCCAGCGATAACAGCCTGCACTTAAAAACGCGCCGATAAACCAGCTGAAGTTCGCCACCTCATGCAGCGAAGGGATAAAGCTTATCGTCAGGCAGGCCGCCACGGAAGGCGCCAGCGCAACGATCGCTTTTGGATTAAAGCCGTTTTTATACCAGTAGCGTCCCTTTGGCGTGTCATCGAATAAATCATCCACATAGACCTTACTGCGCTTGATGATATAAAAGTCGGTCAGCAGGATGCCGAACAGCGGCCCGATAAAGGATCCCAGCACGTCGAGCGTGTAATGGATAAGCTCGGGCGACTGAAACAGGTTCCATGGCGTGAGCAGTACGGAACCCACCGCGGCGATCATCCCACCGGTGCGGAAGCTGATTTTCTGCGGCGAACAGTTAGAAAAATCGAAAGCGGGCGACACGAAGTTGGCGACGATATTAATGCCGATGGTGGCGGTAATCATCGTCAGCAGGCCAATCGCCATGGCGAGGCTGTTGCCCACGTGGCTTACGGTTTCGATAGGATCGGTGATCATTTTGCCAAACAGCGACTGGGTGCCGGAGACGATAACCACGGTCACAATCGAGAACAGCAGGAAGTTAAACGGCAGCCCCCAGCGGTTGCCGCGGCGGATCTCCTTCATGCTTTTACCGTAGCGTGAGAAGTCCCCGAAGTTCAGCAGCGGCCCGGAGAAATATGAAACCACCAGCGCGGTTGCGGTCAGCATTTGCCACGCCTGTTCGCCGGAGGTGAGCTGCTTGCTGGCAAGCGTAAAGGAAATCCCCTCGAAGCCGGTTTGATACAAAATCCAGCCGGCCAGCGCCATCATCACTACGTAAACCGCAGGCCCGGCGATATCAATAAAGCGCTTAATGGCGTTCATGCCGTGCCAGAAGACCATAGCCTGAAGCACCCACATAATGCCGAAGCAAACCCAGCCCAGATGCGAAAGGCCGAGAAAATGTCCGGCGGTCATCGGCGCAAGCGACGGCCAGAACTTCAGTATTACCAGCATCAACGCGTTGGCCGCAAGCCAGGTCTGTATGCCGTACCAGGCAAAGGCGATAAGCCCGCGTATTACCGCCGGGATATTCGCGCCGAATACGCCAAACGCCTGGCGGCAAATCACCGCATAGGGTACGCCCGCCATCTGGCTGGGTTTGGCGACCAGGTTTGCACACAGCTGCACGATGCAAATCCCCACCAGCAGGCAAAGCAGCACCTGCCAGCTCGCCAGCCCGAGGGTGAAGAAACTCGCGGCGACCACATAGCCGCCCATGCTGTGCACATCGGACATCCAGAAAGAAAAAATATTGTACCAGGACCAGCTTTGATTACGCGTCGGCGCCAGATCGTCATTACATAAGCGAGGGCTGTATCCGGCGTTATCGATCCTGGCTGTTGTGCTGTGTTCAATGTTTGGCATGAAATCTGCTCCTTTGGAAAAACAGATGCTGACGGAATGTCTGCAACTTTCGTTGCAGGAACCGGGCCAGGTTTTATTTTTCTGTTTTTACGGCTTATAAGCGCGTTAAATAGCCTTCTGTCAGGCATGTGGTGCATTATCACGGTGCAAAAGATCGATTTTCTGCCCAGCGCTGGTGCTGAACGGCAGGCCCAAAAACCAGGAGAAAAGCGCATGACGCAACATTTGATTCAGGTTATCAATCCCAACACTAACGCGGCGATGACGCACACCATCGCCGAAGCGGCGCGCGGCGTCGCCGCGGCGACCAGCAAAATTATCGCGGTTTGTCCGTCCCAGGGCGTGGAGTCTATCGAGGGGCATTTTGACGAAGCCGTCGCCGCAGTCGGCGTGCTGGAACAAATCAAGCTTGGCAAACAGCAGGGCGTGAACGGGCACGTGATCGCCTGCTTTGGCGATCCGGGTCTGCTGGCGGCGCGTGAGCTGGCGAGCGGTCCGGTTATCGGCATTGCGGAGGCCGCCATGCATACCGCCACCCTGGTCGCCACGCGCTTTTCCGTTGTCACCACTTTGCCGCGTACGCTGATTATCGCCCGGCATCTGCTGCGCCAGTACGGCTTTGAACATCATTGCGCCGCGCTTCATGCCATCGACCTGCCGGTGCTGGCTTTAGAAGATGGCACGGGTCTTGCTCAGCAAAAGGTACGCGAGCGCTGTATACGGGCCATTAAAGAAGATAACAGCGGAGCCATCGTGCTGGGCTGTGGAGGAATGGCCAACCTGGCGCGGGAGCTGACGGCCGAGCTGGGCGTGCCGGTTATCGACGGCGTCACCGCCGCGGTGAAAATGGTGGAATCCCTTATCGCTCTCGGTTTGGGCACCAGTAAATACGGCGATCTCGCGTATCCGAATAAAAAGCCGCTATCGGGCTGTTTTGACATGCTGAGTTGATGTTCTGGCTCGGCCCTGAGAAAGGATCGAACCATGCAAGCCGTACCGAAAAAAACCTATAACTTTACCGAAAACTACCCTCGTGACATGAAAGGCTACGCCGGTAACCCGCCGCACGCGCGGTGGCCCGGCAAAGCCCGTATCGCCGTACAGTTCGTGCTGAACTTCGAAGAGGGCGCGGAGAACCACGTGCTGCACGGCGACAGCGGCTCCGAGCAGTTTCTTTCCGATATTATCGGCGCCGCCAGCTACCCGGATCGCCATATGTCGATGGATTCCCTCTACGAATATGGCGCTCGTGCGGGATTCTGGCGCATTCATAACGAGTTCCGGAAACGCGGCCTGCCCATGACCATATTCGGCGTGGCCATGGCGCTGGCGCGCAACCCGGATATTGTCGAGGCCATTAAAGCCGCGGATTACGACGTCGTCAGCCACGGCTGGCGCTGGATCCACTATCAAAATCTGGACGCCGCCACCGAACGTCAGCATATGCATCAGGCCATCGAAATCCTCACGGACCTGTTCGGCAGCAAACCGCTCGGCTGGTACACGGGCCGCGACAGCCCGAATACCCGGCGGCTGGTGGCAGAAAACGGCGGCTTTCTCTATGACAGCGACTACTACGGCGACGATCTGCCGTTCTGGAGCGAAGTGGCCTGCGAAGACGGCACGGTTAAGCCGCATCTTATCGTGCCCTATACGCTGGACGCTAACGACATGCGCTTCGCCACCGCGCAGGGCTTTAACACCGCCGAGCAGTTTTATACCTATCTGAAAGACAGTTTCGACGTGCTGTATGAAGAGGGCGAAACGGCGCCGAAGATGATGTCAATCGGCATGCACTGTCGGCTGCTGGGCCGTCCGGGACGCTTTCGCGCTTTACAGCGTTTTCTGGATTATGTGCAGCAGTTTGACGACGCATGGATTTGCCGTCGGCAGGATATCGCGGAGCATTGGGCCCGGACGCATCCGTTCAACGGCAGGTAGAGGATTTGCAGGCCGG
>NZ_RCAA01000039.1:13236-15836 GCF_003628475.1 Enterobacter sp. R1(2018)
GATGGTGGTGTTATCCAGCAGCCTCTCCAGCCCCTGCGACGAACGGGCCGTGCGGAAGGCGCGAATCTGCTCAATGCCGTACAGATTCTCCGTCACGCCGTAGCGAACGGTGCGGGCGTCGTCCCAGAAAAGCTCGTCCAGCACGGCGATATCATTGCTAATCAAAGCCTGCTCATAACGATAAAACGCCGCCCGTACCTCGTTAAGAATGGCCGGACGGTCAATATTGTCACGCGTCATTTAATTCACCTTCACATCAAGGATTCCCTGCAATTCGAGCAGTCGGGCAGCCTGCAGGCACACATCTTCGCGCCAGGGCGCGGCGATTAACTGTATGCCAACGGGCAGGCCACCGGCGCCAGCTAAAGGCACCGTGACCACCGGTAAACCCAGAAATGAAATCGGCTGGGCGAGCATTCCCATACTGGCTTTCACAGGCAGATCTACGCCGTTAATTTGCATCGTCTGTTGACCGATAAAAGTCGCGCAGCCTGGCGTTGCGGGGGCGATTAATACATCAAACCGATCGAAGAGTGGCAGAGTCTGGTCGCGGAACCACGCGCGGAAACGCTGTGCCTGAGTATACCATGCCGAGGGGGTCATGGCCCCGGCTAACAGGCGCTCGCGGGAATTAAGCTCAAAACGTTCCGCCCGGGCGCGCAGCGCGGGCAGATAATGATTTCCACCTTCGGCTGCGGTCAGCACAAAGGCCGCGGAACGCGCCAGTTCAGCTTCCGGCAACCTAATGCTTTCCTCGGCTTCAAGCGTGCCTGCAACGATCGCAACGGCATTTTTCGCCACGCTGTCGCACCAGGTTTCAAAAAAGCCGCCGAGCACCGCGCAGCGTAAACCGCCGGCGTCCGTCAGCTTGTCAGCTACCGGCTGCGCAGGACGCGCGGCCTGAAACGCGTCTGCGCTGTCCATGCCCTGAAGCGCATCGTATACCCGCGCAAGATCGTCAACGCTGCGCGCCAGCGGGCCAATATGGTCGAGGCTTGCGACAAACGGCTGGCTGCCGCTGCGGGAAAGCCGGCCAAAGGTAGGCTTTAAGCCCAGCACGCCGCACAGCGAGGCAGGAACACGAATCGAACCGTTAGTATCGGTGCCCAGCGTAAAATTGACTAACCCCGCCGCGACGGCCGCCGCCGATCCGCCGGAAGAGCCGCCGGCGATTCTGGAAAGATCCCGGGGGTTGCGCGTTGCGCCGTAGTAGCTGTTTTCCGTGGTGAACCCGTAAGCATAAGCGTCCATATTCAGCGCCCCGGCTAAGGTCGCGCCGGCCGCCTGCAGCTGGCGAATGGCAAACGCATCCGCTGCGGCCGGAGGATCGTCGCTGAATAATTCCGCCCCGGCGAGCGTCGTTATCCCTTGAATATCAAACAGGTTCTTTACCGCATAGGGAACGCCCGCCAGCGGCGGCAGGGCTTCGCCGCGCGCCCGCAAACGGTCAATAGCGGCGGCTTCATCCAGCATGCGCTTCGGCGCCAGGGCGGTAAAAGCGTTGATCGACGGGTTAGCCTGCTCGATGGCGGCTAAAGAATGCCGGGCGAGCTCATGGGCTGAAAAGCTTCCCTGCGCCAGGCCTTGTTGGATCTCGCGGATCGACAATGGGTTCATAGCTTATAGACTCCGGCGACTTCCTGGCGCTGCGGCAGCTCGAAGGCGAGCAGCGGCCCGGCCATGGCGGCCATACGGGCGAGCTGCACCGCCAGCTCTTTGCGACGTTCCTCGTTTAAGGGAACGTCCAGCAGTTGCTCCATCAGGTTGATGTAAGTGGGCCAGTCGAAGGACTCAGACATAGTTCGCTCCTTAAAATCCGGCGGCGCTGCCGTTGCTGCGGGGATCGTACGCTCCTTCAAGCATACCGTTGGTGTGGCGCACAATAGCGCCCGCGTGCCCAACCGCTTCGCTAAAATCGGGCAGGGCTTCAACTTCGTGGCCCAAACTGCGAAGCGTCGCGAAAGTTTGCTCGCTGAATCGGCCTTCCAGCTTCAGGCTGTCGGATGCCTGGCCCCAGGTTCTGCCGAGCAGCCAGCGCGGGGCGCTCACCGCTTCCTGCAGCGGCATGCCCTGTACGACATGCCGGGTAAAAATCGCCGCCTGGGTTTGCGGCTGTCCGTCGCCGCCCATTGAGCCGTAAACCATAGTGCGGCCGTCGGCAAGACGTGCCGCCGCAGGATTCAGCGTGTGAAAAGGTTGTTTACCGGGCGCAAGCGCGAGGAGATGCTCGGGATCGAGGCTGAAGGCCGCGCCGCGGTTTTGCCACAGCACGCCGCTTTTCGGCAGCACCACGCCGCTGCCGAATTCGTGGTAAATGCTCTGGATAAACGACACCGCCAGCCCGCTGTTATCAATCACGCCCATCCATACCGTGTCGCCCGGACCTTTGCCGGTTCCCCAGGCCGCGGCCTGGCCATCGTCGATTTCTCCGGCGAGCGCCGCGAGCGGTGCCGGCTCTAAAAGACTCTGAATGGAGGTGGTGATATGACGCGGATCGGTGATGTACCGGTCGCGAAGCGCGAAGGCTTTTTTGGTGGCTTCCACAATGCGGTGGACGGTTTGCGCCTCGTCGGCGTCCGCCATGGCTAAATTATCCGTGA
>NZ_RCAA01000039.1:15871-16575 GCF_003628475.1 Enterobacter sp. R1(2018)
AGAATCGCCAGCGAAACCAGCCCCTGGGTCGGCGGCGTCATATTATAAATATCGCCCTGCTGGTGGCTCAGATGCAGAGGAATACGCCGTTTTGCGCGTTGGGCGGCAAGATCCTGATAGGTTATCGGCATGCCCAGCTCCTGTAGCTCTTCCGCCATCAGCGTCGCCAGCGGGCCGCGGTAAAAACTCTCCAGCCCTTCAACGGTCAGACGGGTTAAGGTTTCCGCAAGCTTCGGCTGCGTGAAACGGCTGCCCGGACGGGGGATCTCCCCGCGCGTTAAAAACGTCTGCGCAAAGCCTGGGATGTTGACCAGCTCGTCGTATTTATCGTGTGTGGCATTCGCCTGGGACTGCGTGACGGGGATACCGTCGGCGGCGTAGCGAATGGCGTCGGCCAACAGTCGGGAAAGCGGCAGCTGGCCGCCCCCCAGCTGCGCCGAGACTTTCAGCGCCTCCTGCCAGCCGCTGAGCGTACCGGGCACGGTGAGGGCAGACTTTGGCCCGCGGTGAGGAATGACCTGCTCTCCGGCATAAAAATCAAAAGTTGCGAGCGATCCCGCAGCGCCGCTGGCGTCAATGGCCACGGGCTCGCCTTCTGGCGGCACGATAAGCCAGAATCCATCGCCGCCAATGCCGTTCATATGCGGGTAAACCACCGCAATGGTCGCGGCGGCGGCCACCATGGCTTCGATGGCGTCTCCGCC
>NZ_RCAA01000039.1:16664-19143 GCF_003628475.1 Enterobacter sp. R1(2018)
AGCCATATTACTTTGCATTATTTTTTTCTCTTCGGTTCGGGGCGTGGCGTTAAGCCAAGCAAGAGCTGTTCCAGGTTGACGAGAATCGTTGCGGTGTGTCAGGCTCGCATGAAACAAAAGTTACAGGGATCGCTATGAAACAGTTAGATGAGCGGCTGCGCGCCTCGTACGATCAACTTTCTCCTCAGGAACAAAGGGTTGCGGCATTTATTGTCGATCATTTCGATGACCTGATTAGCTATAACAGCGCCGAGCTGGCGCGGCTTTCGGGCGTATCAAAAGCGACGGTAAGCCGCCTGTTTAAACGCCTGGGCTACGATCGTTACAAAGATATGCGCGACGAGCTGCGCACCCTGCGTCAGAGCGGCATGCCGCTGACGGAAAACAGGGACGCGGTGCAGGGCAATACGTTGCTGGCGCGGCACTACAAACAGGAGATGGCAAACTTAACCCACTGGGTAAACGCGCTGGATGCGCAGCAGTTTGCGGCCACCGTTTCGGCGCTGGTGAACGCCAGACGCATCTTTATTATCGGCCTGCGAAATTCCTGGCCGGTTGCGATGCACCTGCGCCAGCAGCTTTTGCAAAGCCGAAGCGATGTGTACCTGCTCCCTCAGCCGGGCCAGACGCTGGCGGAAGAGCTGGTGGACATCGGCGAGCAGGATTGCGTGGTAGCGATAGCGTTCCGCCGCCGTCCGCGCATCATCAGGCCGCTGCTGGCAAATCTGCATGCGCGGGGCATTCCGCTGCTGGTGATGAGCGAAATGCAGGCGTCGGGCCTGGCGTCGTTTGCCAGCTGGCATCTTGCCGCGCCGTTGGATAGCGTTTCGGCCTTCGACAGCTACAGCAGCGCCATGAGCCTGGTTAACCTGCTGTCTAATGCGGTGCTGCATGAAGCGCTCGCCACCGGCCGACAGCGTATCCATCACATCGCCGAGCTGTATAACGAGCTGGAGGAATTAGAGCAGCGTTAGTGCACCGCAACGGTGCGTTTGCACAGCCGGAGTGAACCATTCTGGTTCATACTCTTTTTCTCATCAGGCGGCGACGTCGCCTGAACGCCCGGTAAATCCGTTTTTCCTGCATTGCCGCCTTTATCTATGTCTGGCACATTAGTTGCAAAACATTTCATTAAGAATCTTTTGTTTCAGAAAGAGTAAAAGGAACCCCCATGTTCGATATCCAGGCTTATTCACAGATTAACCCGCCGCACCGCCTGTTAATGGGGCCGGGGCCGATCAATGCCGACCCGCGCGTGCTGCGCGCCATGGCCAGCCAGCTGATCGGGCAGTACGACCCGGCGATGACGGGCTACATGAATGAAGTGATGGCGCTTTACCGCGAAGCGTTCCGCACGCGGAACCGCTGGACCCTGCTGGTGGACGGCACTTCCCGTGCGGGTATCGAAGCGATTTTGCTTTCCGCTATTCGTCCCGGCGATAAAGTGCTGGTGCCGGTTTTTGGCCGCTTCGGCCATTTATTGTGTGAAATTGCCCGCCGCTGTCGCGCTGAGGTTCATACCATCGAAGCGCCGTGGGGAGAGGTCTTTACGCCGGACCAGATCGAGGATGCCATCAAAACCGTCAAACCGCGCCTGCTGCTGACGGTGCAGGGCGACACCTCGACGACCATGCTGCAGCCGCTGGCGGAGCTGGGCGAGATTTGTCGTCGTCACGACGTGCTGTTTTATACGGATGCCACCGCCTCGTTTGGCGGCAACGCGCTGGAAACCGACGTCTGGGGGCTGGACGCGGTGTCCGCCGGGCTACAGAAATGTCTTGGCGGCCCGTCCGGCAGTTCGCCAATAACGATTAGCCCAAAAATGGAAGAGGCTATACGCCGTCGCAAATGCGTGGAGGCGGGCATTCGCACCGCTTTGCATCAGGACGGCGACGACGAAATGATCTACTCCAACTATTTCGACCTTGGCATGGTGATGGATTACTGGGGGCCGGAGCGTCTGAACCACCATACCGAAGCCACCAGCATGTTATTCGCCGCCCGCGAATGCGCGCGGGTGCTGCTGGAAGAAGGGCTGGAGCGGAGCATTGCCCGCCACGAACTGCACGGTCGGGCGTTAGTCGCCGGGATTCAGGGTATGGGACTGGAAACCTTCGGCGACCTGCGGCACAAAATGAATAACGTCCTTGGCGTGGTGATCCCGTCTGCGGTAAATGGCGAAGAGGTTCGCACGCTGCTGCTGGAAGATTTCCATATCGAAATCGGCACTTCATTCGGCCCGCTACAGGGCAAAATCTGGCGTATCGGCACCATGGGCTACAACGCCCGCAAGGACTGCGTGCTGCAGACGCTGACGGCGCTGGAAGCCGTGCTCAACCGTCTCGGTTTTAAAACGATTCAGGGCGCAGCGATGCAGGCGGCCTGGGACGTTTACGCACAAGGAAACCGCTGATGGTCAGACTGGCAATGAACGCCGCCGAGGCAGACGCCGCCGCCCGACGCGTGATGCGGCGGGCCG
>NZ_RCAA01000039.1:19306-21639 GCF_003628475.1 Enterobacter sp. R1(2018)
CTCGCACCTTGATACCGTACGCAACGCCGGACGCTACGACGGCATGTTAGGCGTATTAAGCGCGCTTGAGGTCGTCGCCTTTCTTTACCGGCACAATCTGCAGCTGGAGCAGGCGGTAGAAATCGTCGGTTTCGGCGATGAAGAAGGGACGCGTTTTGGCATCACGCTGCTGGGGAGCCGGGGCATCACCGGCAGCTGGCCGGAGAGCTGGCCTGGCCGCGAGGATAGCGAAGGCGTCAGCGTGGCGCAGGCGCTGGTCAACGCAGGACTGGATCCTTCACGCATCGGCAACGCCGGCCGTCAGCCGGAAGCGTTCAGCGCCTACCTGGAGCTGCACATAGAGCAGGGGCCGGTGCTGGAGCGGGAAAATCTTGCCCTCGGCGTCGTCACGGCCATTAACGGCGCTCGCCGCTTAAACTGCCGCTTTACCGGCGAGGCCGGACACGCCGGCACCGTGCCGATGTCTCTTCGTAAAGATGCGCTGGCCGCCGCCGCGGAATGGATGACCTTTATCGAAAGCGCCACGCGCGAGCAGGGACCGGATTTGGTCGCCACCGTCGGCACGCTACAGTGCGCGCCGGGGGCGGTAAACGTTATTCCGGGCGAGACGCATCTCACCTTAGATATCCGCAGTCCGCAGGATGACAGCCTTGAAGCCCTGCTCGGGCTGCTGCTGCGAGAAGGTGAAAACATTGCGGCGCGTCGCGGCGTATCATTTAACGCCGAAACTTACTATTCCATTCCCGCCACGCCATGCGACGCCGCGCTGCAAAGAAAATTAAATGCCTCCGTGAAGGACGTGCAGGGAATCAGCTTATCGCTGCCGAGCGGCGCGGGGCACGACGCTATCGCTATCGCGGAACGCTGGCCGGTGGGCATGCTGTTTGTGCGCTGCGACCGCGGCATCAGCCATCATCCGGCGGAGTCCGTTATTGCCGCGGACGTGGCGCTGGCCGTACAGGCTTATACGCAGGCGGTTGTTCGTCTGGCCCGCTCGCCGCTTGAGGCGTTTAATCTTGGCGAAGAAACCGAGGCGCTCGATCTGATCGCGCCATGCGTTGCCCTGCCGGAATGGGCAAAAGGCGTTGCGGCAGCCCGGCCTTACGATTCGCTAAACGCGCTGTTAGCAAAAGCCGCGCAGCTCAGCCATGACTGGGATGATAAGGATCTGCACCGCGCGCTTGCCGCGCATCCGCGCATCGGCGAAAAAGCGCAGGGCGGCGGCCGGGAAGCGTCGTTTTCTCGCGGCGAGCAGGCGGCGGTCAATACGCAAAATGACGCCTTAGCGCTCGCGCTGGCCCGGGGAAACAGCGAATACGAAGCCCGCTTCGGGCGCGTGTTTTTAATTCGGGCCAAAGGCCGCAGCGGGGAAGATATCCTCGCGGAGCTGCATCGCCGTTTGAAAAATTCACCCGAGCAGGAAGAAACCGAGGCGCTCGAACAGCTGCGCCAGATTACCTTGCTGCGTCTTGAAGGAGTCTTTGCCCGATGAGCCAGCTCAGTACCCACGTGTTGGATACCGCTCTTGGTAAGCCCGCCGTCGACGTTGCCATCCGTCTTGAATATCAGTTCGCCGACGGGTGGGAAATTATTGGTGAAGGGCGGACGGACACCGACGGACGTTTAAAAGATCTCGTTTCTTCTCCTCTGGCTGCCGGGCGCTATCGCCTGACGGCGGAAATCGGACTTTATTTTGCGGCCACGCTGCGCGAAACGCTTTATCCCACGGCGCAGATTGATTTCGTTATTCCTGAAAGCGGCGGCCATTATCACCTGCCGTTTCTGATTTCCCCCTGGTCGTGGTCAACCTATCGCGGCAGTTGAATTCACTCACAAACGGAAGGGCTGCATGAAACAGAATAATAGCGCCTGCGCGCGCCCGGAAGATCAGCGTTACCCGGCGGTGAAAAGCTTTGCCTGGGGACTACAGCATGTGCTGACGATGTACGGCGGGATCATCGCGCCGCCGTTGATTATCGGCAGCGCGGCGGGACTGGACGCGGCTGATATCGGCCTGCTGGTCACCGCCGCCTTGTTTATCAGCGGCCTGTCGACCCTGCTTCAGTCGCTTGGCATCCCCTTTTTCGGCTCGCGCCTGCCGCTGGTGCAGGGCGTCTCCTTCGCGGGTGTGGCAACGATGGTGACGCTGGTGACCGGTGGCGGGCTGCCGGTGGTATTTGGCGCGGTTATCGCCTCCTCGCTGCTTGGTCTGCTTATCACGCCCTTTTTCGCCCAGATTATTCGCTTTTTCCCGCCGGTGGTGACCGGCTGCGTGATCACCGTTATCGGCCTGTCGCTGATGCCGGTTGCCGCGCGCTGGGCGATGGGCGGCA
>NZ_RCAA01000039.1:21716-22703 GCF_003628475.1 Enterobacter sp. R1(2018)
CATTGCGGTGCTGGCAGCAATGGTCATCGGCACCCTGGCGGCGGTGGCGGTCGGGAAAGCGGATTTCAGCGGCGTGACGGTCGGCGACTGGATTGCCATGCCGACGATCTTTGCCTTTGGCGCGCCCGTTTTTGACGGGGCGGCGATCCTTTCAATGTTTTTGATCGTGCTGGTGCTGCTTACCGAAACCACCGCCGGGCTGATGGCGATTGGGGAAATCGTCGGCACGGAGGTCAAGGGTAAGCGCATCGCTGACGGCCTGCGCGCCGATATGCTCACCAGCGCCATCGCCCCGGTATTTAACTCGTTTCCGCAAAGCGCTTTTGCGCAGAATATCGGCCTGGTTGCGCTAACGGGCATTAAAAGCCGCTTTGTGGTGGCCGCGGGCGGGATCGTTCTTGTCGCGCTGGGTTTGCTGCCGGTGCTGGGGCGGATTATCGCCTGCATTCCGATGCCGGTGCTGGGCGGCGCGGGCGTCGTGCTGTTTGGTTCCGTGGCGGCAAGCGGTATCCGCACGCTGGCCAAAGTGGACTACAGGGAGAATATGAACCTGGTGGTGGTCGCCACGGCGCTGGCGTTCGGCATGATCCCGATTGTGATGCCGACCTTCTACGATCGGTTCCCCGACTGGGTGCACACGCTGTTGCACTCCGGCATTAGCGCTACCTGCCTGGCGGCTTTTATGCTCAATCTCCTTTTCAATTTCCGTTTACGCCCGTCACGCCGTCGTCTACCCGAAGCCTCCTGATCCCTCTTCTCCTGAGCCCTCTTAATGCCGTTGCGCGATCGCTGAGATCGCGCCGTGGCATTTAACATTATAAAAACAAATGCGCATCATTTAGATCCAAAATATTAACAATTGCACAACTGTGGTGCGTTATTTGCACTGATTTTGTGCATTTTATGCGCTTATCAGACCAGCGTATATGCATATCGAACCAATATTATTAAATTTTTATGCAATGAAATTAATAAGTTAAATTTTTT
>NZ_RCAA01000039.1:22713-23929 GCF_003628475.1 Enterobacter sp. R1(2018)
TCAGAAATTGGTTCGAGTATTGCAAGTCATTAGCAGGATAAGCATTGGGCTTAAGACCCATAACTTATTGTTTAAGAAATATAAATAAAATTTATGACCCGATGATAGCAGGCAACCGCATGACAAAAACTTCCCGGTTTCTGGCAAATTCCAGCTCCGCGTTAGAACAGCTGCGTGCGTTAATTCACACCCATGAATCGACGCCGGGGATTTCGTTACCGACCGAGCGCGAACTGAGCGAACGCTTAGGCGTCGGACGCCGTGAAATCCGTCGCGCGCTGGACGTGCTGGAAGAAGAAGGGCGCATCTGGCGTAAGCAGGGTAAAGGCACTTTTATCGGCCCCGCCGCTCCCGTGGAGCCTCTGGCGCTGCAGGGCCTGCTGCAACAAACCAATCTGCATGAGGTAATGGAAGCGCGCCTCCAGCTTGAACCCGGACTTGCCCGCCTCGCGGCGTTACGCGCCACCGGGGAGCAAATCGCCCTGATGCAACGCCTTATTGAGCGCATCGAGCAGGTCAACCCGAGCGATCCGGATCTCAACGAGCTGTGGGACAGCGCCTTTCACCGCGCCATTGCCGAGGCTGCCGGCAACCGCCTGATGCTCGGCCTGTTCGACGCCATCGATGCCGTGCGCCGCGAACCGAGCTGGCAGCACCTGCGCGAACTTGCCCGCACGCCCGCTCGCGTAACCCGTTATGACGATCACCACCAGAACATCCTCAAACATATTGCCGCGCGCCAGCCCGTGGAAGCGGCCGCCGCGATGCATGAACACCTCCTTGATTTGCAGCAGGCGCTTATTCAGGCCATCAACCATCAGGAAAGCACCAGCCTATGACGACGATCCCTCTGAATCCGCCCGCGCCGGTCCTGCGTCTGCGCAACCTGAACGTAAAATTTAGCGGCTCGCCGGTCAGCGTGCTGGACGGCATCACCCTGACGCTTAAAGCCGGAGAGACGCTGGCGCTGGTGGGTGAGTCCGGCTGCGGCAAAAGTATCACGTCGCTTGCGCTGATGGGGCTGTTGCCGGCCAGCGCGCAGATCGTCAGCGGGGAGATGCAGTTCAATCATTACGATCTGCGCAGCCTGTCGCCCCGTGAATATGCGGATATTCGCGGCAACCAGCTGGCGATGATTTTCCAGGAGCCGATGACCTCGCTGAACCCGGCCTTTACGCTGGGCGACCAGCTGAGCGAAGCGGTAATGCGCCATCGC
>NZ_RCAA01000039.1:23939-50516 GCF_003628475.1 Enterobacter sp. R1(2018)
GCGGCGCTGGCGATCCTTGAAAAAGTGCAGATCCCGGCCCCGGCCATGCGCCTGAAAGCCTGGCCGCACCAGCTTTCCGGCGGTATGCGCCAGCGCGTGATGATCGCTATGGCGCTGATTAATCATCCGCAGCTGCTGATTGCCGATGAGCCGACCACCGCGCTTGATGTCACTATTCAGGCGCAAATCCTTTCCTTGCTCAATACCCTGAAAGAGGAAACCGGCACGGCGGTGCTGATGATCACCCACGATCTGGGAGTGGTGGCGGAAGTGGCCCAGCATGTCGCCGTGATGTACGCCGGGCAGGTAGTGGAAAGCGGCAGCGTGGAGACGATTTTTGCCGATCCGCAGCACCCTTACACCATCGGCCTGATGGCGTCTATTCCTTCGCTGGGCGCACGCAAAGGCGCGCTTGCCACCATCCCCGGCTCCGTACCTTTGCCCGAGGCGATGCCGAAAGGCTGCCGCTTTGCCACCCGCTGCCCCTTTGCCGAAACCCGCTGTCACCAGCACAAGCCCGCGCTGCAAAACATGGGGCCCCATCACCAGGTCGCCTGTTTCCGGGCGCCCCTTGAACAGCACATCGCGCTGGGAGAAATCGCATGACGACGCCGATTCTTGAATGCCTCGAATTAAGCAAAGCTTTTGCCGGGCCAAAGCGCCTGTTCGCCCGCAATACGCAGGTAACGGCGGTGGATCGCATTTCGCTGAAAGTCTGGCCGGGTGAAACCCTGGCGATCGTTGGCGAGTCCGGCTCGGGGAAATCCACCCTCGGCCGGCTGCTGCTGCGGCTGCTGGCCCCGACTCAGGGACAGGTTTTTTATCAGGGCGAGGAGATCACCCAGGTTAACGCCGCGCGCCTGAACCAGCTGCGCCGCGAGCTGCAAATCATCTTTCAGGATCCCTTTGCCTCGCTCAACCCGCGGATGACGGTTGAAGAGATCGTGGGCGAGCCGCTGTGGCTGCACCAGAACATGAGCAAGGCGGACCGCACGCACCGCGTGGCCGAGCTGCTGAAAACGGTGGGGCTGCCCGCGGCCTGGTCCCGGCGCTACCCGCACGAATTTTCCGGCGGCCAGCGCCAGCGTATCGGCATTGCCCGCGCGCTGGCCTCCGGCCCGAAGCTGCTGCTGGGCGATGAGCCGGTTTCGGCGCTGGACGTCTCCGTTCAGGCGCAGGTGGTGAACCTGCTGGAGAGCCTCAAAGAACAGTTCGGTCTGACGATGATTATCGTCGCCCACGGGCTGGCGGTGATTCGCCATATGAGCGACCGCGTGGCGGTTATGTATCTCGGACAGATTGTCGAGCTGGCCCACGTCGATGACATTTTTGATGCGCCCTTGCATCCCTATACCCAGGCGCTGATCGCTTCGGCTCCCCAGATGCAGCCCGGCGCGCCGCGTCAGGCTCCTTTACTGCAGGGCGATTTACCGAATCCGTCCGATCCGCCGGGCGGCTGCCGTTTCCACACCCGTTGCCCGCACGCCAACGACGAATGCACGCAGCGTGAGCCAATCATGCAGGTGCTGGACGGCGGACGTCAGGTGGCCTGCCACCGCTGGCAGGAGATCAACCGCGATCGCAGCGTTATTCAAATTGCGCCGCCTTCAAGCGCTTTCTTGCGTCGCCGCGCGCTGTTTGAACAGGCGGCATCTCAACAATCCTGACCCCCTCTGGAGAAGAACGACGATGAAATTGCATAAAGCAGTGGTGAGCGCGCTGGGAAGCGTGTTGTTACTGGGCGCCAGCGCCCAGACGTATGCCGAAAGCGTGCTGCGCGTCGGTTTGGGCGCCGACCCGGACATGCTCGATCCTCATCAGGCGCGCACCTACTACGGACGCTTTGTTTTTGCCGCCATGTGCGACCGCCTGGTGGACGTGGATGAAAATCTCAAGGTGGTGCCGGGGCTGGCGAAGGACTGGGCGTGGAGCGACGACGGCAAGACGCTGACGCTGAACCTGCGCGAAGGCGTGACCTTCCATGACGGCGAAAAGTTTGATGCCGAAGCGGTGAAGTACAACCTGGATCGCGCGATGACCATGCCGGGCTCGCTGCGCAAAAGCGACCTGTCGTCCGTTGCGTCCGTGGAGGTGAAAAGCCCCACGCAGGTGGTGCTGCATCTGAAATCGCCGGATGCGGCATTGCTCAGCCAGCTCACCGACCGCGCGGGCGCGATGATGGCGCCGAAAGCGGCAGCCAAACCTGATTTCGCCGCGCATCCGGTTTGCTCCGGCCCTTACCAGTTTGAAAGTCGCGTATCCCAGGACCGCATCGTGCTCAAGCGCTTTGACAACTACTGGAACAAAGGCGCTTACCACTTCGATAAAGTGATATTCCTGCCGATTCCTGACGCCTCCGTTCGTCTGGCCAACCTGCGGGCGGGAGACCTTGACATCACCGAAGGCATTGCCGCAAGCGACGTGAAAACCGTGGAGGCCGACGGCAGGCTGAGCCTCGCCAAAGTCACCGGCCTCGGCTACCAGGGCATCACCTTCAATATTAACAACGGCAAAGTTCCGGCTAACGATCCCTTTAAAGACGCCCGCGTGCGCGAAGCTTTCTCCCTCGCCATCGACCGTGACGCGCTCAACCAGGTGGTGTTCGAAGGGCTGTATGCGCCTTCTAACCAGGGACTGTCCACCGTGAGTCCTTACCACGTGAAGCTGCCCGTCGCGCCGCGCGACGTAGAGAAATCGAAAGCGCTGCTCAAAGAAGCGGGCATCAACGGGCCGCTGAACGTGTCGCTGCTGGTGCCGAACAACCCAACTTCGCAGCAGGTGGGACAGGTGCTGCAGGCGATGACCGCCGAGGCGGGCTTCAATCTCAACCTGCAAATGACCGAGTTCGCCACGCTGCTGGATCGCCAGCAGAGCGGGGATTATCAGCTGAGCCTTTCCGGCTGGTCCGGCCGCCCGGACCCGGACGGCAGCCTGTTCGCGTTTATCAACAGCAAAGGCAACCTCAACGACGGTCGCTACAACAACCCGCAGGTGGATGAATGGCTGCTGCAGGCTCGTCAGAGCAACGACCAGGCTACCCGCCAGGCGCTGTACGACAAAGTGGTGAAGCAGCTGCAAACCGATATGCCGATCGCCTACCTCTACTTCGAGCCGCGCATCTTCGGGCTGAACAAAAAAGTGCAGGGCTTTAAGCCGTACCCGGACGGCATCGTGCGTCTGGCCGGCTTAACGCTGACCCCGTAACCCGCAGCGGCCTGGAGGCATCATGCTGGAACTGATATGCAAACGCCTGCTGCTGGCCATTCCGACGCTGCTTATCGTCAGCGTCATGGTCTTCGGCCTGCAAAAGCTTCTGCCGGGCGATCCGCTGATCGCCATG
The DNA here is from genome assembly GCF_003628475.1 of Enterobacter sp. R1(2018). Classification (GTDB taxonomy): domain Bacteria; phylum Pseudomonadota; class Gammaproteobacteria; order Enterobacterales; family Enterobacteriaceae; genus Dryocola. The sequence goes on from NZ_RCAA01000039.1 coordinate 27,280, forward strand.
GCGGGCGAGGAGCGCGATCCGGCGGTGATCGCCCAGTTACGCGAAGAGCTGCACCTGAACGATCCGATCCCGCTGCAGTATTTTCACTGGCTGACCAACGCTCTGCAGGGCGATCTGGGCATGTCCCTGCGCACGCATGAGCCGGTCACCGCGCTGATCGCCAGCAAGCTGCCCGTTACGCTCGAGCTGTCGCTGCTGGCGATGATTATCGCGCTGCTGGTGGGCATCAGCATGGGGATCGTGGCGGCGGTGCACAAAAACAGCTGGATCGACCACGGGACGAACTTCGTGGCGATCTCGGGCATTTCGGTGCCGCATTTCTGGCTCGGCATCCTGCTGATCCTCATCTTTTCGGTCAATCTTCAGTGGCTGCCCGCCTCCGGCTTTGTGCCCTTTAGCGAGGATGCTTTGCAGAACCTGCGCACGCTGCTGCTGCCCGCGCTGGTGCTGGGAACCGGGCTTGCGGCTACGTTAATGCGCCATACCAGGGCCTCGATGATTGCCGTTCTGAAGGCCGATTACATCCGTACCGCCCGCGCCAAAGGCCTGCTGCCAAAACGCGTCATTCTTAAACACGCGTTTCGCAACGCGCTGGTGCCGGTCATCACCTTAACCACGCTGCTGTTTGGCGAACTGCTGGGCGGCGCGGTGCTGACCGAACAGGTCTTCACCATCCCCGGCTTCGGCAAAATGATTGTGGATTCCGTGTTTAACCGCGACTACGCCGTGGTGCAGGGCGTGGTGCTGGTGGTGGCCATCGGCTTCCTGGTGCTGAACCTGGTGGCGGACGTGCTGTATGTCCTTATCAACCCGAAAATGCGGAGCTGAGCATGGCTGAACTGACCACAACGGGCGTGGCGATAAGCGCGCCGAAAGCGCCGAACCGCGTGCTGAAGAAGTTTCTCGCCAACAAGAGCGCGATGATCGGCGCAATTATCGTCGGCGTCTTCGTGCTGGTCGCGCTGCTGGCGCCGTGGATCGCGCCGTTCGATCCGGTAAAGGCCAACTTCCTGGCGGTGCGCAAGCCGCCCTCTGAGCTTTACTGGTTCGGCACCGATGAGCTGGGACGCGACATCCTCTCGCGCATCGTCTGGGGAGCGCGCACCTCGCTGCTGGCGGGCTGTATTTCAGTGCTGATCGCGGTGGCGATCGGCGTGCCGCTGGGGCTGGTCGCAGGCTATTTCCAGGGGATCTGGGACGGGGTGATTTCACGGGTTATCGAAGCGTTGCTTGCCTGTCCGTTTCTGATCATGGCCATCGCGCTGGGGGCGTTTTTAGGCCCGAGCCTGAGTAACGCCATGATCGCCATCGGCCTGTCGGCGATGCCGATCTTCGCCCGCCTGACGCGCGGGCAGGTGATCGCTATCCGCAACGAAGAGTACATCGACGGGGCGCGGGCCATCGGCCTGCCGGACCGCTGGATAATCATTCGCTATGTGCTGCCGAACGTGATGTCGCCGATTTTGGTGCAGTCCACGCTGGCGATCGCCGCCGCGATTATCACCGAGGCGAGCCTGTCGTTTCTCGGCCTTGGCCAGCAGCCGCCGAATCCCTCCTGGGGAGCAATGCTCAACACCGCGAAAGGCTTCCTGGAACAGGCTCCGTGGATGTCCATCTTCCCCGGCGTGGCCATTTTTCTGACGGTGCAAGGATTCAATTTACTGGGCGACGGGCTGCGCGATGCGCTCGATCCCCGCAACGATTAACACGCAGGAGACGTGATGAAAGAATCAATCGATTTTCAGGTAGGCTATCCCTCTTACCGTCCGGCCATGATGGGCCGTAACGCCGTCACTACCTCGCAGCCGCTGGCGGCCCAGGCGGGTTTGCGCATGCTGCTGCAGGGCGGCAACGCCGTTGATGCGGCGATCGCCAGCGCCATGGCGCTGACCGTGGTGGAGCCGACCGGCTGCGGTATCGGCAGCGATGCCTATGCCATTGTCTGGGATGGAAAACAGCTTCACGCGCTGAACGCTACCGGGCGCTCTCCGGCGGCCTGGCACCATGACCACTTTGCGCAACATAAAACCATGCCGGAAATCGGCTGGGACGCGGTTACCGTGCCCGGCGCGGTATCCGGTTGGGTGGCGCTGGCGGAGCGCTTCGGCACGCTGCCGCTCACCACGCTTGCCCAGCCGGCGATTGAATATGCGCGCAACGGCTTCCCGGTTTCGCCGCTTATCGGCCAGCTCTGGGAACGCGGCTACAAGAAATTAAAAGACCAGCCGGGCTTTAGCGAATGCTTCGCGCCTAACGGCCGCGCGCCAAAAACGGGCGAGATATTCCGCAATCCGGCGCAGGCCGACACGCTGGAAAAAATAGCCGCGACCAATGGCGAAGCCTTCTACCACGGCGAGCTGGCGCAGAAAATCGCCGCTTTTGCTCAGGAGCACGGCGCGCACCTGACGAAAGAAGATCTCGCGAACCACAAGGCCGACTGGGTTGAACTATTGTCGAAAGAGTTTGCCGGAGGGTCCGTTCAGGAGCTGCCGCCAAACGGGCAGGGCATCGCCACGCTGATTGCGCTGAGGATCCTCGAACAGTGGGATATCGGCCGCTACGGCCCGGATTCGGTGGAGACGCTGCATCTGTCCATCGAAGCGATGAAGCTGGCGCTGGCGGACCTCGACCGCTACGTGGCGGACGAAGACCACATGGAGTTCGCCGCTAAACATCTGTTAAGCGATGAGTATCTGAAAACGCGCGCCCGGCTTATCGACGCGGACAAGGCGAGCGACTTTACCTACGGTTCACCGACCCAGAGCGGTACGGTTTATCTCTCCACCGCCGACGCCAGCGGCATGATGGTGTCGTTTATCCAGTCCAACTTTATGGGCTTTGGTTCCGGCATCGTCGTGCCGGGGACCGGTATCAGCCTGCAAAACCGCGGCGCAGGCTTCGTGACAGATAAAGCGCATCCGAACTGCGTGGCGGGCAGCAAACGCCCGTTCCACACCATTATTCCCGCTTTCGCGCTGGATAAAGCCGGACAGCCGCTGATGTCGTTCGGCGTGATGGGCGGGCCGATGCAGGCGCAGGGGCACCTGCAGATGGCGATTCGCATCATGCTGCACAAACAGAATCCGCAGGCCGCGATTGACGCGCCGCGCTGGCGAGTGGTGCAGGGCAGGGAGGTGGTGGTGGAATCGACGATGGATCGCAATACCATAGCCGCGCTGCGCGAGTTGGGCCATACCATCGTGGTGGAAGACCCGCTTCAGGCCTACAATTTCGGCGGCGCGCAGATAATAGTGCGCGCGCCCGAGGGGCACTACATCGCCGCGACGGAAAGCCGCAAAGACGGACAGGCGTTGGTTTATTAAGGTGTTTTTTAGGGCGGGTAAGCGCTAGCTTACCCCCCGCAAATCCCCGATGGCGCTTCGCTTATCCGACCTACAGACTAAACGGATCCGCATCCTGCCACGCCGGGAATTTCTCCCGGTACTCCTGCAACGCAATCAACGACAGATCCGCATCAAGCCTTGTGGCCTGGTGCGCTTCCGCGCTTGCCAGGATCTCACCCTGCGGGCTGATGATTTTGCTGTCGCCGCGATAGTGATGGCCGTTGCCGTCGGTGCCGACGCGGTTGCAGCCTGCGACATAGGCCTGGTTTTCAATGGCGCGGGCGACCAGCAGGCTTTGCCAGTGCAGGGAGCGCGGGGCGGGCCAGTTTGCGACGTACAGCGCCAGATCGTAATCGTTGCGGTTGCGCGACCACACCGGGAAACGCAGGTCGTAGCAGACCAGCGGCAGAATACGCCAGCCGCGCCATTCCACCACGACGCGTTCTTCGCCGGCCTGATAATGATGGTGCTCGTCCGCCATGCGGAACAGGTGGCGCTTATCGTAGAAGTGCACCTGGCCGTCCGGCTTTACCAGCAGGAAACGGTTTACCGGACCGCGTTCCGTTTGCAGGGCGGCGCTGCCGGCGATCATGGCCTGCGTTTGCTGCGCCTTAAACTGCATCCAGTCGATGACTTCCTCTTCCGCCAGCGACTGCTTTGCGGCTTCCATGGCAAAACCGGTGGTGAACATCTCAGGCAGGATAATCAGATCGCGACCGTGAATGCCGTCGAGCAGCACATCGAAATGACGCAGGTTTGCCGCGCCATCCATCCAGACCAGCGGCTGTTGCAGAAGGGAAATTTTTAAGCCAGACACAATCACGGACCCCATGAATAAAGGTATTTCCTTCACTGTAGCATGAGTTCAGCGGCTTTTGTTGGGCAATAAAAAACCCCGGCTGGCGGGGTTTTCAGGTTTAACGCGGCTTACGCGGCTTCGATTTTACGATGTTTTTCCGGCAGCTTTACCGGCTGAGTTGCCAGCGCCTCCGGCTCGAAGTCGTCGACGTTGATGCTGCGCAGGCGGCTTGCTTCGGCTTTGGTCAGAATCGCTGCTTCCTGGGCATCGATTTTCCCTTCCGCCAGCCACTGTTTAGCCTGTTCGTCCAGACGCGTAAACGGCAGGTTGTGGCCGCTCTCTTTACAGATGCGCAAATGGATCGGCTCGGCGGCCATCACGTCCAGCAGCGCCTGTTCCAGCAGCCCCGCCGGATTAAACTCGCTCGGCGTGAGGTACTGACCGCGGCCGATACGTGAACGCGTGGCCGACGGCACCTGCAGGATCTTCGCCAGCTTATGGTCCAGCTTGTCGGATGGCGCATCGTAACGACGGCCGAGCGGGAAGATTGCCAGGCGCAGCATGCCCGCGACAAAGCCGTTAGGGAAGTTGCGCAGTAAATCGTCAATCGCCTGCTCCGCCTGGAAGAGCGCATCCTGTACGCCCCAGTGCACCAGCGGCAGATCCGCCTCGTTGCGTCCTTCGTCTTCGTAGCGCTTGAGCACCGCGGAAGCGAGATACAGCTGGCTTAACACGTCCCCAAGACGGGCGGAGATGCGCTCGCGGCGTTTCAGGCTGCCGCCCAGCACCGCCATGGAAACATCGGACAGCAGCGCCAGGTTAGCGCTCAGGCGATTCAGATGCTGATAATAGCGTTTGGTGGCGTCGCGGGTTGGCGTGGCGCTTCCCAGCCCGTTAGTCAGCCCCAGCCACAGGCTGCGCATTTTGTTGCTGCCGACGTGCCCGATATGCTTGAACAGCAGCTTATCGAAGGCGTTCAGATCGTTATTTTGCGATGCCGCCATCTCTTCAAGAACGTAAGGATGGCAGCGAATAGCGCCCTGGCCGAAGATAATCATGCTGCGGGTAAGGATGTTCGCCCCTTCAACGGTGATAGCGATAGGCGCGCCCTGATAAGCGCGGGCGACAAAGTTAGATTCGCCAAGCATGATGCCCTTGCCGCCGACGATGTCCATCGCGTCCAGGATGGCGCGCTGGCCGCGATGGGTACAGTGATATTTCACAATCGCTGACAGCACCGCCGGTTTTTCACCAAGCACGATACCGTAGGTAATCAGCGACGCTGCGGCATCCATGACGTAAGCGTTGCCCGCAATGCGCGCCAGCGGCTCTTCAATCCCTTCCATCTTGCCGATAGAGATGCGGAACTGGCGGCGAATATGGGCATAGGCGCCGGTTGCCATGGCGATAGTTTTCAGGCTGCCCGTTGAGTTAGAAGGCAGGGTGATACCGCGTCCTACGGACAGGCATTCCACCAGCATACGCCAGCCCTGACCCGCCATTTTCGGGCCGCCGATGATGTAGTCGATCGGCACGAAAATATCTTTGCCGCGCGTCGGGCCGTTCTGGAATGGCACGTTCAGCGGGAAATGACGTTTGCCTATTTCAACGCCCGGCGTATGCGTTGGGATCAGCGCACAGGTGATGCCGAGGTCTTCTTCATCGCCTAACAGGTGGTCCGGATCGGAGAGTTTGAACGCCAGGCCGAGAACGGTGGCGATAGGGGCAAGCGTAATGTAGCGCTTGTTCCAGGTCAGGCGCATGCCCAGCACCTGCTGGCCCTGCCAGTCGCCCATGCACACTACGCCGGTATCGGGAATGGCGCCCGCGTCTGAACCTGCTTCCGGGCTGGTCAGCGCGAAGCAGGGAATTTCCTGTCCGCGGGCCAGGCGCGGCAGATAGTGATCTTTTTGCTCTTCGGTGCCGTAATGCTGGAGCAGCTCGCCCGGGCCCAATGAGTTAGGCACGCCGACGGTAATCGCCAGTATGCCCGAAACGCCGGCAAGCTTCTGCAGCACGCGAGCCTGAGCGTAAGCGGAGAATTCCAGCCCGCCGTACTCTTTCTTAATGATCATCGCAAAGAAGCGGTGCTCTTTCAGATAGTCCCACAGCTCCGGCGGCAGATCGGCCAACTCGTGGGTAATCTGGTAATCATTCGCCATGCGGCAGGCTTCTTCGACCGGGCCGTCAAGAAACGCCTGTTCTTCGGCGCTTAGCTTCGGCTGCGGATAGTTATGCAGTTTTTCCCAGTCCGGCTTGCCGCGGAACAGATCGCCTTCCCACCAGGTGGTGCCTGCGTCAATCGCCTCTTTTTCGGTGCGTGACATCGGCGGCATCACTTTACGGAAGCCTTTAAACACCGGAGCGGAAATCAGCGACTTACGCATCGGGGTAAAGATAAAAGGCACCAGAATAATGGCGAGGGGGACAAGTACCCAGATTGACCAGATACCGGCAAAACCTAAAGCTGCCGTCCACGCCAGCAGGATCGCGCTGCTGAGCAGCAGATTGACCTGATGGTAAAACAGCGCGCCGAGCAGAATAACGGTTGCAACAACACTCAAAATCAACATAAAGAAAGCTCCCTTGCTTGTAGGAGGTCTGACCACTTGTGATGTATTGGTTTTAGTGTATGCGCACTTTTTTAGCAATGTGTTTACAAAATAATTACAACCTTGCTCACATTGTTGCCGCACGGATCCATAAAAGCATCAGGTTATGGCGCTTCTCGCGCTATCCGGTAAACTGCTGGTGTTTACTCAATCAATAAATACTGAAGGACATCCTCATGTACCAGGATCTTATTCGTAACGAATTGAATGAAGCCGCCGAGACGCTGGCTAACTTCCTGAAAGATGAAGCTAATATCCATGCGATCCAGCGCGCGGCCGTGCTGCTGGCGGATAGCTTTAAGGCGGGCGGTAAGGTGCTTTCCTGCGGCAACGGCGGCTCCCACTGCGACGCGATGCATTTTGCCGAAGAGCTGACGGGACGCTATCGCGAAAACCGTCCGGGCTACCCGGCCATTGCGATTTCAGACGTAAGCCACATTTCCTGCGTGAGTAACGATTTCGGCTACGACTATATTTTCTCTCGCTATATCGAGGCGGTAGGTCGTGAAGGCGACGTCCTGCTGGGGATTTCCACTTCCGGTAATTCTGGTAACGTCATAAAAGCGATCGAAGCCGCACGCGCGAAAGGCATGAAGGTCATTACGCTTACGGGGAAAGACGGCGGCAAAATGGCGGGTACGGCGGATATCGAAATTCGCGTGCCGCACTTCGGCTATGCCGATCGCATTCAGGAAATCCACATCAAAGTGATTCATATCCTGATTCAGCTGATCGAAAAAGAGATGGTTAAGGCTTAACGTTAATCGCCTCTTTTCGCCTTAGGGCCGATAAGCCGGCGTTATCCGCCGCCGTGGAAGACAAGCAAGCGGCGGCTGGCGCTGCGTTTATTCACCCTTAAGCGAAAAAGGCCCGGCGAAAGTAGTGGGAGAGAATTATGTGCGAACTGCTCGGGATGAGCGCCAACGTACCGACGGATATCTGCTTTAGTTTTACCGGGCTGGTACAGCGTGGCGGCGGAACAGGGCCCCATAAAGATGGCTGGGGCATTACCTTCTATGAGGGCAAAGGCTGTCGCACGTTCAAAGATCCCCAGCCGAGCTTTAACTCTCCCATCGCAAGGCTGGTGCAGGATTATCCGATTAAATCCTGCTCTGTCGTGGCGCATATTCGCCAGGCAAACCGCGGCAAAGTTGCGCTGGAGAACACCCATCCCTTTACCCGCGAACTGTGGGGGCGGAACTGGACCTACGCCCACAACGGCCAGCTTAAAGGCCATCGTCGGCTTGAAACCGGGCCGTTTCGTCCGATTGGCGAAACCGACAGCGAGCAGGCGTTTTGCTGGCTGCTGCACAAGCTGACGCAGCGCTATCCGCGCACGCCCGGCAATATGCAGGCGGTTTTTCGCTATATCACCGAGCTTGCGGTTCAGCTGCGTGAAAAAGGCGTGTTCAATATGCTGCTGTCGGACGGGCGGTACGTGCTGGCGTTCTGCTCCACCAATCTTTACTGGATAACCCGGCGGGCACCCTTTGGCGTGGCAAAACTGCTGGACAGGGACGTGGAAATCGACTTTCAGGAAGAGACCACACCCAACGATGTGGTCACGGTAATTGCTACACAGCCGCTCACCGGTAACGAAACCTGGCACAGGATCGCGCCAGGCGAGTCGGTGTTATTTTGCCTCGGAGAGCGTGTAGTTTGAGGCGAGCTGAGGTTGTACCGTTGGTACGACCGGCTTGCTAATCACATAATTGCCGCTGATAACAGAAACGGCCGGCGGCTGGTGATTCGCCATAAAGTAGTCATATCCCGGCTTAAGCTGCTTCCAGAAATTAATATAGTAAGAGTACTTGTGGCGCTGCATATTCGCGTCCGTCATGCGGAATGGATAAATGCTTATCTGCACCTTCGGCTGCCCAAACACCAACGCGCCGGTCACAAACTGGAAAATCTCATCGATGCTGCTGTCGGTCATGGCATAACAGCCGATGGAGACGCAGGCGCCGTGGATCATCAGATACTGGCCCTGATAGCCATGGGAGCGATCGAACTCGTTCGGAAAGCCGATATTAATCGCTTTATAAAAGCGGCTGTCAGGCTTCAGCTGGCTGCGATCCACGCTGTAGAAACCTTCCGGACTTTTAAAATCGCCCTGACGCTGTTTCGGACCCAGGCCGCCGGAATAATTACAGATTCGGTAGCTGTCGAGCAGCTGATACTGTTCACCCATTTTGACGTACAGCTCAAGGGTACGCTCTTCTTTAAAGATCTGAATATAAACGGGAGAACCCATCAACTGCTGTTTGAATTCTTTGCTGACCGGCGCGGGCGAGGCGTTGCCATTAAGCAAACTGGCAAACGACACGAACGGCATCATGAGCATCGCAATTAGAAGTGCGATCTTGGGCATACTGCTTGATTCCTTGATAAACCTGTAACCAAATGCCAGGACGGCAAAAGAGACCTGAAATCAGACTAATCTGTATTCGGTGCGCTCACATTAGCACCATCAATAAATTTCGCAAGCGCAGACTGGCGAGTTTCCGGAAAATGGATATTAACTAATTCACCGCTAAAGCAAAAGAATTTAGGTTTTTGCGTAACAGCTCGCATTGCCGGGCTTAACTTCCCGCATTTCTCCCCCTCCCGCCGTCAATAATGGTAAAATCCTGGCCGAATGATGACCCGAGGATAAGAAGGACGCTTTCCCTAAGTCAGCGTTGCCAGGACCCTGCCAGGCGACTCAACCCACCAGGCGTGACGAACGGATGCACAACCCCTCTATCTTACCTTCCCGGCGCGTCGTTGCGGTTGAGCTTTGACTCAGCCCGTTCGTTGTCGGCTGGCGTTTTGTCGGTTTTTATTAGCCTAATTTATGCGTGATAACCTTATGATAAAAATCAAAAAAGGCCTCGATTTGCCTATCGCCGGGTTACCCGAGCAGCAAATTTATGCTGGCCCGGCAGTATCTCATGTGGCCTTGCTCGGCGAAGAGTACGTGGGAATGCGGCCTTCGATGCTGGTAAAAGAAGGGGAGAAGGTACTCAAAGGGCAGGCTCTTTTTGAAGATAAAAAAAATCCGGGCGTGAAGTTTACCGCTCCGGCCAGCGGGGTTGTTACCGTCATCAACCGCGGCGAACGCCGCGTGCTGCAGTCCGTCATTATTGAGGTGCAGGGAGACGAAGCGGTGGTTTTTGAACGCCATGCTCCCGAGTCCCTGGCCGCGGTGCCGCGTGAAACCGTCCGGGCTCAGCTACTTTCGTCAGGCCTGTGGACCGCGCTGCGCACGCGCCCCTTTAGTAAAGTGCCACAGCCGGGCGTCATACCGGCCGCCATTTTTGTCACCGCTATGGATACCAACCCGCTGGCGGCCGATCCCCAGCCTATTATTCTGGCGAATCGCCAAATGTTCGACGCGGGCCTGACGTTATTATCGCGGCTGACCAACGGCAAGGTACATGTTTGCCAGGCCAGCGGCGGCAAGCTTGGGGGCCATCCTGTCGGGCAGATTACTTTTAATGAGTTCGCCGGGCCCCATCCGGCAGGGTTAGCAGGCACTCACATACATTTTATCGAGCCGGTCAGCCTGCAAAAGCAGGTATGGCACCTGAACTATCAGGATGTCATTGCCATCGGCAAGCTGTTTGTCGAAGGCGAGCTGTGGACCGAGCGGGTGATTTCCCTGGCGGGCCCGCAGGTAAAACGGCCGCGCCTGATTCGTACGCGCCTGGGGGCATCCATTGAAGCACTCACCCAGGGCGAGCTGCTGGAAGGTGAAAACCGCGTCGTTTCCGGTTCTGTACTTAGCGGCGTGCAGGCCATAGGACCGCGCGCCTGGCTTGGGCGTTTCCATTTGCAGGTCACCGCGCTGAAAGAAGGGCGTGAAAAAGAGCTGTTTGGCTGGGCGATGCCGGGCGCAGATAAATTCTCTATTACGCGCACTACGCTCGGCCATTTCCTGAAACGCAAACTCTTCAGCTTCTCCACCGACACCAACGGCGGGGCGCGCGCCATGGTGCCTATCGGCAACTATGAACGCGTGATGCCGCTGGATATCCTGCCGACCATGCTGCTGCGCGATTTGCTGGCGGGGGATACCGACAGCGCGCAGGCGCTGGGCTGTCTGGAACTGGATGAAGAGGATCTGGCGCTTTGTACCTATGTTTGCCCGGGGAAATATGAATACGGCCCGGTATTACGCGAGGTGTTAACCCGCATCGAGCAGGAAGGATAACCCATGGGCCTGAAGCGTTTATTTGAAAAAGCACAGCCGCACTTTACGCAGGGCGGCAAATTAGAAAAATACTATCCGCTGTATGAAGCCGCGGTCACGTTGTTCTACACGCCGGGACAGGTTACGCCGGGCGCGTCCCACGTGCGTGACGCCATCGACCTGAAGCGCATGATGATCCTGGTCTGGTTCGCCGTCTTCCCGGCAATGTTCTGGGGAATGTACAACGTCGGGCTGCAAAGCATTCCTGCGCTGCACAAGCTCTACGGCCCTGAACAGCTGCAGCAGGTTATTGCGGCCGACTGGCATTATGCCGCTGCGCAATGGCTGGGCGTAAGCTTCGCACCGGATGCGGGCTGGCTGAGCATGATGACGTTGGGGGCGGTGTTCTTCCTGCCGGTCTACCTCACCGTCTTTGTGGTGGGCGGTTTCTGGGAAGTGCTGTTTGCCATTATCCGTAAGCACGAAATCAACGAAGGTTTCTTCGTCACCTCCATTCTGTTTGCGCTGGTGGTTCCGCCGACGCTGCCGCTCTGGCAGGCCGCTTTGGGCATCAGCTTCGGCGTAGTGATGGCTAAAGAGATCTTCGGCGGCACGGGGCGCAACTTCCTTAACCCGGCGCTTGCCGGGCGCGCGTTTTTATTCTTTGCCTACCCGGCGCAAATCTCCGGCGATCTGGTATGGACTGCGGCCGACGGTTTCTCCGGCGCCACGCCGCTCTCCCAGTGGTCCCACGGCGGCGGCGAGGCGTTAGTCAACGTGGTCAGCGGGCAGCCGGTGAGCTGGATGGATGCGTTTCTGGGCAAGATTCCCGGCTCTATTGGCGAAGTCTCAACGCTAATGATCCTGATTGGCGGCGCCATCATTCTGTTTGGCCGCGTGGCCTCCTGGCGTATCGTCGCGGGGGTGATGATCGGCATGATTGCCACCGCCACCCTGTTTAACTTTATCGGTTCAGACACCAATCCGCTGTTCGCCATGCCCTGGTACTGGCATCTGGTGCTGGGCGGTTTCGCCTTCGGCATGATGTTTATGGCCACCGACCCGGTTTCCGCCTCCTTTACCAGCAAAGGCAAATGGTGGTACGGCGCGCTGATTGGAGTGATGTGCGTGCTGATTCGGGTGGCTAACCCGGCCTATCCGGAAGGGATGATGCTGGCGATTCTGTTCGCCAACCTCTTTGCGCCGCTGTTCGATTACCTGGTGGTGCAGGCCAATATTAAGCGGAGGAAGTCGCGTGGCTGACGTAAAAAGTAACGATAGCATCGGCAGAACGCTGCTGGTGGTGCTGGTGCTTTGCCTGGTATGCTCCGTCGTCGTGGCGGGCTCCGCCGTGGGCCTGAAGTCGCGCCAGCAGGAGCAGAAAGCGCTCGATAAACAGCGCAACATTCTGGACGTCGCCGGTCTGGCGGCACCGGGCATGAGCGGCGAAGAGGTAAAAACGCTTTTTGAGTCTCGTATTACTCCGCGCCTGGTGAATCTGAAGACGGGCGAAATGCTTGCTAAAGACCCGGCTAACTTTGACCACGCCGCCGCGCTGCGCGACCCGGAACAAAGCGTCGCGCTCTCGTCGGGTGAAGACCGCGCCGGTATTAAACGTCGCGCCAACGTCGTGGAAATCTATCTGGTGCGGGATGAACAAAATAAAGTGCAGGAAATTGTGCTGCCGGTTTACGGCAACGGTCTGTGGTCGATGATGTACGCCTTTGTCGCGCTACAAACCGACGGGCGCACCGTAAAAGGCATCACCTATTACGACCAGGGCGAAACGCCGGGGCTGGGCGGCGAAATAGAAAATCCGAACTGGCGCGCGCAGTGGATCGGTAAGAAATTGCTCGACGATAACGGCAGACCGGCGCTGCGCGTAGTAAAAGGCGGCGCGCGTCCTGGCGACCAGTACGGCGTAGACGGCCTGTCGGGCGCGACGCTGACGGCAAACGGTGTGCAGCACACTTTCGATTTTTGGATGGGCGAGCTGGGTTTTGGCCCTTTCCTGAAGCAGGTTCGTGAAGGAGCGCTTAACAATGGCTGATATGTCAGGCATGAAGGAAGTTAAGCGGGTGCTGGTTAGCCCGCTGGTGGACAACAACCCCATCGCGCTGCAAATCCTCGGGGTTTGCTCCGCGCTTGCGGTCACCACCAAACTGGAAACGGCGCTGGTGATGACGATAGCCGTCACGGTGGTCACCGCCTTTTCCAGCATGTTTATCTCGATGATCCGTAACTACATACCCAACAGCGTGCGCATTATCGTCCAGATGGCGATCATCGCCTCGCTGGTGATCGTAGTCGATCAGATCCTGCGCGCTTATGCCTATGAGATCTCGAAGCAGCTTTCCGTCTTTGTCGGGCTGATCATCACCAACTGTATCGTTATGGGGCGCGCTGAAGCCTACGCCATGAAGGCGCCGCCGCTGGCGAGCTTTATGGACGGCATCGGCAACGGCTTGGGCTACGGCGTAATTCTGCTGCTGGTCGGTTTCATCCGCGAGCTTATCGGCAGCGGCAAACTGTTTGGCGCAACCGTGCTGGAAACGGTGCAAAACGGCGGCTGGTATCAGCCAAACGGCCTGTTTCTGCTGGCGCCGAGCGCGTTCTTTATTATCGGCTTGTTGATTTGGGCGCTGCGTACGTGGAAGCCGGCGCAACAGGAAAAGGATTAACGGACGATGGAACATATGATCAGTCTGTTTGTGCGCGCGGTGTTTGTTGAAAACATGGCGCTCGCCTTCTTCCTCGGCATGTGTACTTTCCTTGCCGTGTCGAAGAAAGTCTCAACGGCGTTTGGCCTGGGCGTGGCGGTTACCGTCGTCCTTGGCATTTCAGTTCCGGCCAACAATCTGGTTTATAACCTGGTGCTACGCGACGGCGCGCTGGTGGAAGGCGTGGATCTTAGCTTCCTCAACTTCATTACCTTTATCGGCGTCATTGCGGCGCTGGTGCAGATTCTGGAGATGATCCTCGATCGTTTCTTCCCGGCGCTCTACAACGCGCTGGGCATCTTCCTGCCGTTGATTACCGTTAACTGCGCCATCTTCGGCGGCGTGTCGTTTATGGTGCAGCGCGACTACAGCTTTGGCGAATCCATCGTTTACGGTTTCGGTTCCGGCATCGGCTGGATGCTGGCGATTGTTGCCATGGCCGGTATCCGCGAGAGGATGAAATACGCCAACGTGCCCGCAGGACTGCGCGGCTTAGGGATAACCTTTATCACCACCGGTTTGATGGCGCTGGGCTTTATGTCCTTCTCCGGCGTGCAGCTGTAAGGGCGGAAAGTTATGGAAATTATTCTTGGCGTAGTGATGTTCACGCTGATCGTTCTGGCACTGGCGCTGCTGATTTTGTTCGCCAAATCCAGGCTGGTGAATTCCGGCGACGTGCTGATTGAGATTAACAACGACGCGGACAAAAGATTCCACGCGCCTGCCGGCGATAAGCTGCTTAACACGCTTTCAGGCCAGGGGATCTTTATCTCCTCGGCCTGCGGCGGCGGCGGTTCCTGCGGGCAGTGCCGGGTGAAAATCAAAGAGGGCGGCGGAGATATTCTGCCCACCGAGCTTTCCCACATCAGCAAACGCGAAGCCAAAGAAGGCTGTCGACTCGCCTGCCAGGTAGCGGTTAAGCAGGATATGAAAATCGAGCTGCCGGAAGAGATCTTCGGCGTTAAAAAATGGCAATGCGAAGTTATCTCTAACGACAACAAAGCGACGTTCATCAAAGAGCTGAAGCTGCGCATTCCGGACGGCGATGTGGTGCCTTTTCGCGCCGGGGGCTACATCCAGATCGAATCGCCGCCGCATCAGGTCAGCTACGCTGACTTTGACGTACCGGAGGAGTATCGCGGCGACTGGGATAAATTCAATCTGTTCCGTTTCCGATCGGTGGTGAAGGAGCCATGCGTACGCGCTTACTCCATGGCGAACTATCCGCAAGAAGAGGGCATGATCATGCTCAACGTTCGTATCGCCACGCCGCCGCCGCACGTGCCTGACGCGCCGCCGGGGATTATGTCCTCCTATATCTGGTCGTTGAAGGCGGGGGATAAGGTGACTATTTCCGGGCCGTTTGGCGAATTCTTTGCTAAAGAGACGGATGCCGAAATGGTGTTTATCGGCGGCGGCGCGGGCATGGCGCCTATGCGATCACATATTTTCGATCAGCTTAAGCGCCTGCGCAGCAAACGCAAAATCAGCTTCTGGTACGGCGCGCGTTCGCTGCGTGAAATGTTCTATGAAGACGAATTTGCGCAGCTGGCGCGCGAAAACCCCAACTTTACCTTCAATGTGGCGCTTTCCGATCCGCAGCCGGAGGATAACTGGACAGGGTATACGGGCTTTATCCATAACGTGTTGCTGGAAAACTACCTGCGCAACCACCCCGCGCCGGAAGACTGCGAATTTTATATGTGCGGGCCGCCGATGATGAACGCGGCGGTGATCAAAATGCTCAAAGTCCTGGGCGTAGAGGATGAAAACATCATGCTCGACGATTTCGGCGGCTGACAGGAGCGCTTATGTTAACCGTGTTTATCGCAACCTTCGCCATTTTTCTGCTGGTCGTTTTGGGTATGTCGCTGGGCTTTATCGTTAAACGCAAAGCTATTCAGGGCAGCTGCGGTGGAATAGCTGCCCTGGGAATGAAAAAGGTGTGTAACTGCCCGGAACCCTGCGACGCGCGCAAAAAGCGCATGGCGCGCGAAGCGAAACGGCAGAAGTTACGCATCTTATGACGGATAGCGGTGGATGGCGCTGGTGCTTATCCACCCTACAAAACACCCATCCCACCATCGTATAAGTCGGGTAAGCAAAGCGTCACCCGACAATCCACGCCGAAATCTCCGGGGTTGTGCAGGCCGGGTAAGCAAAGCACTACCCAACAATCCACGCCGAAATTCCCGGGGCTGTGCAGATCGGGTAGGCGAAGCGTTCCCCGTCAATTCATACCCAAATCTCCGGACTTTTGTAGGCCGGTGAGCGAAGCGCCACCCGACGAATTGCCACAACCTTATTTCCAACTGTATACTTATCCAGTAAATAACCAGGTTGGATGAGTATGCGTAAAATCATTCATGTCGATATGGACTGCTTCTTCGCCGCCGTTGAGATGCGAGATAATCCAGCCCTGCGCGATATTCCCCTGGCGATTGGCGGCAGCGCGCAGCGGCGCGGCGTCATCAGTACCGCAAATTATCCGGCGCGCAAATACGGCGTACACAGCGCCATGTCCACCGCGATGGCGCTGAAACTCTGCCCGCACCTCACCTTGCTGCCGGGGCGCTTCGACGCCTACAAAGAAGCCTCTAACCATATTCGGGAAATCTTCTCGCGCTATACCTCTTTAATCGAGCCCCTTTCGCTGGATGAGGCCTATCTGGACGTCTCAAACAGCCCGCACTGCCACGGCTCCGCCACGCTTATCGCGCGTGAAATTCGTCAGGCGATTTTTGATGAGCTAAATCTCACGGCCTCGGCGGGAATCGCCCCGGTTAAGTTCCTCGCTAAAATCGCCTCCGATCTCAACAAGCCAAACGGGCAGTACGTCATCACCCCTGAAGAAGTGCCGGTTTTTCTGGAAACTCTGCCGCTTGGTAAAATTCCCGGCGTTGGCAAAGTGACCGCAGGAAAGCTTGAAAGCCTTGGGTTACGCACCTGCGCCGACGTGCAGAAAACCGATCTGGCCTCGTTGTTAAAGCGTTTTGGAAAGTTTGGCCGCGTGATCTGGGAGCGCAGCCAGGGCATAGACGAACGGCAAATCAGCAACGATCGGCAGCGTAAATCCGTCGGCGTTGAAAAAACGCTGGCGGAAGATATTCACGAATGGGAGGAGTGCGAAGCCATCATCGAACATCTCTATCAGGAACTGGAAAGAAGGCTAAAGAAGGTGAAGCCTGACCTGCTGATTGCCCGTCAGGGCGTCAAACTCAAATTTAACGACTTTCAGCAAACCACCCAGGAACACGTCTGGCCGCAGCTTAACAAAGCCGATCTGATAGCTATCGCCAGAAAGACCTGGAGTGAACGCCGACAGGAGCGGGGCGTAAGGTTGGTGGGGCTTCACGTAACGCTGCTCGATCCTCAGCTGGAGCGGCAGCTTCTGCTGGGGCTATAAAAAAGCCTCTCCGGGGAGAGGCTTATGAAGTCTGCATAAAGACGAATTTACTTCGCAGGAATCGCTTTCAGCAGCTCGGTCAGTAGGGTCCAGTATTGGCCCACGCTTTCGATATGCACCTGCTCATCCGGCGAGTGAGGCCCGGTAATAGTTGGCCCGATGGAAACCATATCCATATCCGGATAAGGCTTTTTGAACAGGCCGCATTCCAGACCCGCATGGATAACCATGATGTTAGGCGTCTTGTTGAACAGCTTCTGGTAGGTTTCGCGCACAAGACCCATGACCGGAGAGTTTGCATCCGGCTGCCAGCCCGGATAGCTGCCCTTGGCGACGGTTTGCGCGCCGGCCAGCTGGCCCAGCGATTTCAGCATGTCGACCACGTAATCTTTACCGGTGTCGATAAGAGAACGAATCAGGCAGATGATTTCAGCGCTCTCTTCCCTCAGGGTAACCACGCCTACGTTCAGCGAGGTTTCCACCACGCCTTTTACCGCGTCAGAGTTGCGGATAACGCCGTTTGGCGTAGCGTTCAGCAGCTTAATAAACGTATCGCGGCTGTTGGCGGTCAGCGCAGCCTGGGCGTTGCTGACAGACTCAACCAGCACGGTGGTATTTTTTTCCACCGCGCCCAGTTCGTTTTTCAAAATCGCCAGGAATTTATCCGCCAGCTCTTTTAGCGCCGCCGCTTTATCAGCAGGCACCGCCAGAATTGCGGAGCCTTCACGTGGAATAGCGTTGCGCAGCGTGCCGCCGTTAAGGTCGATAAGACGTGCGTCCAGCTCCTGCGCGTGAGCGAACAGGAAACGCGCCAGCAGCTTGTTGGCGTTGCCTAAACCCAGGTGAATTTCGGCGCCGGAGTGGCCGCCTTTTAAGCCCTTGATGGTCAGCTTGTAGGTTTCAAAACCGGCCGGAACCGCTTCGCGTTGCACAGGCAGCGTGGTGATGAAATCGATCCCGCCCGCGCAGCCCATGTAGATCTCGCCTTCTTCTTCGGAGTCGGTGTTGATCAGAATATCGGCCTGCAGCCAGCCGGCCTGCAGACCAAAAGCGCCGTCCATACCGGCTTCTTCGGTCATGGTCAGCAGCACTTCCAGCGGGCCGTGGGCCACGGTTTCGTCAGCCAGCACCGCCAGCGCAGAGGCCATACCGATGCCGTTATCCGCGCCAAGCGTGGTGCCGCGGGCTTTTACCCACTCGCCGTCAATATAAGGCTGGATTGGATCTTTGGTGAAGTCGTGCACGGTATCGTTGTTTTTCTGCGGCACCATATCGAGGTGAGCCTGCAGCACGACGGCTTTGCGGTTTTCCATGCCTGCGGTGGCGGGCTTGCGGATCAGGATATTGCCGACCTGGTCGCGTTCTACGTGTAACCCTTTTTCTTTTGCCCAGGACAGAATATGTTCCGCCAGTTGCTCTTCATGATAAGAAGGGTGCGGAATAGAACAGATTTTGGCAAAAATATCCCACAGCGGCTGCGGAGATAATTGAGACAATTCAGACACGTTAGGTCTCCTTGACATCGACTCGGCTAAGAATTTTTTGGCACACAGGCCATTGGTTGACCTGTTTGATATACACCACAAGCAGGGCTTGCGCGATGGTTCGAGAATACCACTAACTCTTTGGGCATGACGACCCAATCCACTTAAAAACCGCCGCCGTCCACCCACAGTACTGGTTTTTAGTGCGTCAGATCTCTATAATCTCGCGCAACCAAAACCCCTTTGAACATTTTTAAGCCGTTAATAATAGGCCGGGACACTTCACATGAGCGAAAAATACGTCGTCACCTGGGACATGTTGCAGATTCACGCCCGCAAACTGGCGAGCCGCCTGCTGCCTGCCGAACAGTGGAAAGGCATCATTGCCGTTAGCCGTGGTGGTCTGGTTCCGGGCGCGCTGCTGGCGCGTGAGCTGGGTATTCGTCATGTTGATACCGTATGTATTTCCAGCTATGACCATGACAACCAGCGTGAACTGACCGTCCTCAAACGTGCTGAAGGCGACGGCGAAGGCTTTATCGTCATCGACGATCTGGTTGATACCGGCGGTACCGCGGTTGCGATTCGCGAAATGTACCCGAAAGCGCATTTCGTCACGATCTTTGCCAAGCCGGCAGGCCAGCCGCTGGTAGATGATTATGTCATTGATATCCCACAGAACACCTGGATTGAACAGCCGTGGGATATGGGCGTGGTGTTTGTTCCGCCGTTGGCCGGTCGTTAATACCCCTACTTAATTTGCATTCTTTTACGCCCGGCACCGCCGGGCGTTTGTGTTATTTGGCTACCGACAGAGTACAATACTGCGTTCCTGACGTTTCATGGAGGCAGAAAACCGATGTCACAGGCCAACCTTAGTGAAGTTCTGTTTAAACCACGCTTTAAGCACCCGGAGACATCGACGCTAGTTCGTCGCTCTCAGCACCACGCTGCCCCCGCTATTCAATCCGCGCTTGATGGTAAAACCGTTCCCCACTGGTATCGCATGGTCAACCGGCTGATGTGGATCTGGCGCGGCGTCGATCCGCGTGAAATCCTCGATGTGCAGGCGCGCATCGTCTGCTGCAACGAAGAGCGCACGGACGATGAGCTGTACGACACCATCGTGGGCTATCGCGGCGGCAACTGGATTTACGAATGGTCGAAACAGGCGATGCTGTGGCAGCAAAAGGCCAATCAGGAAACCGTGGAGGCGCAGAAGGGCAAATACTGGCTGCAGGCGGCGAACCTTTACAGCATTGCGGCGTATCCGCATCTGAAAGGAGACGTGCTGGCCGAGCAGGCGCAGGTGCTTGCCAACCGGGCTTTTGAAGAGGCCGCTCCCCGTCTTTCCGGAAACCTGCGGGAAATCGAATTCACCATCACCGGCGGCAGCTCGATTACCGGCTTCCTGCATATGCCAAAAGAGTCGGAAGGGCCTTTCCCGACGGTGCTGATGTGCGGTGGCCTGGACGCTCTGCAAAGCGACTATTACACCCTGTTTGAAAAATACTTTGCGCCGCAGGGCATTGCGATGCTGACCATCGACATGCCGTCGGTAGGGTATTCCTCGAAATGGAAGCTCACTCAGGATTCCAGCCTGCTTCACCAGCACGTATTAAAAGCTCTGCCGAACGTGCCTTGGGTCGATCATACCCGCGTTGCCGCCTTTGGCTTCCGCTTTGGGGCAAACGTCGCGGTTCGCCTGGCCTATCTTGAAGCGCCGCGTCTGAAGGCCGTCGCCTGTCTTGGTCCGGTGGTACACAGCCTGCTGAGCGATCCGGTACGCCAGGCGCAGGTGCCGGAAATGTATATTGACGTTTTGGCGAGCCGTTTAGGGATGAACGATGCCGCGGACAGCACGCTGAGCGTCGAGCTAAATCGCTACTCGTTAAAGACGCAGGGGCTGCTTGGCCGACGTTGCCCGACGCCAATGCTGTCGGGCTTTTGGGCCAACGATCCCTTTAGTCCGGAAGAAGAGTCGCGTTTAATTACTTCGTCATCTGCCGATGGCAAGCTGCTGTCGATTCCGTTTAATCCGGTGTATAAAAATTTTGACAATGCTTTGAGAGAAATCACCGGCTGGATTAAACAGAGATTGCGTTAAAAATTTGCTAAATTTTATCGGTTTGGTAAAACAGAGCTTCACAACAGGAGATCGCAATGACGTTACCGAGTGGACACCCGAAAGGTAGACTGATCAAAAAATTTGCCGCCCTTGGCCCCTATATCCGGGAAGAGCAGTGCGAAGATAACCGTTTCTTCTTCGACTGCCTGGCAGTATGCGTCAACGTGAAACCTGCGCCAGAGCTACGTGAATTCTGGGGCTGGTGGATGGAACTGGAAGCGCAGGAAAAGCAGTTTACCTATACCTATCACTTTGGTCTGTTCGACAAACACGGCAACTGGACCACTACGGCTTCCAAAGATAAAGAAATAGACGACAGGCTGGAACAAACGCTACGCGGATTCCATGAGCGCCTGCGCGATCTCTTAAAAACGTTAAATATGGATTTGGTGCCAGCCAAAGATTTTTTAGATAAACCAGTAAAACTCTCCGCATAAAAAAATCGCCCTTCCCGGACGGGAAGGGCGATGCAGATAAGCAATTAAGCAATCAGAACTGATAAACCAGACCCAGCGCAACCACATCATCGGTGTTCAGACCGAGCGCGTTGTTATCGTCAAGGCGGTTAATTTTATAGTCGACGTAGGTAGACATATTTTTATTGAAATAATAGGTCGCCGCTACGTCAATATATTTCACCAGGTCAGCATCGCCAACGCCTTCAATATCTTTGCCTTTTGATTGCACGTAGCCGATGGAAGGACGCAGGCCGAAGTCGAACTGATATTGTGCAATAACTTCGAACGCCTGGTTTTTGTTGGCAAATCCGCTGACGGCAGTATTAACCCCGCCAACCGATGCCGTACCGGAAATTGGCGTCATATTACGCGTTTCCGCATACATCGCGGCCAGATACACATTGTTGGCATCATATTTTAAGCCGCCGGTCCAGGCTTCAGCGTTATCGCCCTGGCCGTAAGCGCCATTTTTTTGCGCCAGGGTACGGTTCGACCTGGTATAGGCGCCGCCTACGCTCACGCCGCTGTCCCCAAGCTCATAAGTCAGTGAGGTACCGAAACCATCGCCGTTGGCTTTGCTTGCCGCGCGGCCGTCGTTCTCGTTTTTACCCTGATACTGTAAGGCGAATTTCAGCCCGTCAACCAGGCCAAAGAAATCCGTATTGCGGTAGGTTGCCAGCCCGTTAGCACGGCCCGTCATAAAGTTGTCGGCTTTGGTGTAAGAGTCATCGCCGAATTCCGGCATCATATCGGTCCAGGAGGCGATGTTATATAACACGCCATAATTACGGCCATAATCGAAGGAGCCTAAATCACCCGCTTTCAGACCGGCAAAGGCCAGACGCGTTTTGGCGGTATTGGCTTCGCTTTCCGTTTTGTTGGCCGCAACCTGATACTCCCACTGGCCAAATCCGGTCAGCTGTTCGTTAATTTGCGTTTCACCTTTAAAACCCAGGCGAATATAAGACTGGTCACCGTCAACGCTGTTATTATCGCTGATATAGTGTTCCGCTTTTACCTTTCCATAGAGATCTAATTTATTTCCATTCTTATTAAAAATCTCTGCAGCATGAGAAGCGGTTGATGCAGCAACACCCAGTACCATTAATGCCAGTGTGGTCTTTTTCATTTTTCATCCCAAATATGTTTACGCGCTAAATTTAATCGGGCGGTATCCCGTTAAAAAACGCAGAGAGTTTTATCGCCCTGAGATGAAAGATTTATGACAGACTGAGATAAAGTTTAAATAAAAGTAATAAAGTCTGAATGTCACAAATTTGTCAAACTTTACCGTTACGCTTAATGATCTGCTACGGGAAGTTGTCGCTTTTCCCCTGGCGCCTGTTGGCAAGCCGCGTCAGTCCTGCTACAACGTCATCTGGCCTTTAATTTTTCTAATTTCGTTGAAACGGCAGAGAATCATGAGTGACAGCCAGACGCTGGTGGTAAAACTTGGCACCAGCGTATTAACCGGTGGCTCGCGCCGCCTGAACCGCGCCCATATCGTTGAACTCGTGCGTCAGTGCGCGCAGCTTCACGCCAGCGGGCATCGCATAGTTATTGTCACCTCTGGGGCGATTGCCGCAGGGCGCGAACATCTGGGCTACCCCGAACTTCCGGCAACCATTGCCTCCAAACAGCTGCTGGCCGCCGTCGGCCAGAGCCGTCTGATTCAGCTCTGGGAACAGCTTTTTTCTATTTACGGTATCCATGTCGGGCAAATGCTGCTGACCCGCGCCGATATGGAAGACCGCGAACGCTTCCTGAACGCCCGCGATACGCTCAGGGCGCTGCTTGATAACAACATCGTGCCGATCATTAACGAAAACGACGCGGTAGCCACCGCAGAAATCAAAGTCGGCGATAACGACAACCTTTCTGCGCTGGCCGCGATTCTGGCCGGGGCGGACAAACTGCTGTTGCTGACGGATCAGCAAGGATTGTACACCGCCGACCCGCGCAACAACCCGTCGGCGGAGCTGATTAAAGAAGTTCGCGGTATAGACGACGCGCTGCGCGCCGTCGCGGGTGACAGCGTATCCGGCCTCGGAACCGGCGGCATGGGCACCAAACTGCAGGCCGCAGACGTCGCCTGCCGCGCGGGCATCGACG
>NZ_RCAA01000039.1:50603-60407 GCF_003628475.1 Enterobacter sp. R1(2018)
GCGCGCTTTCCGCCATCCTTGAGCGCGGCAGCTCGCTGCTGCCAAAAGGCATTAAGAGCGTGAGCGGCAACTTCTCCCGCGGTGAAGTTATCCGAATCCGCAGCCTCGAAGGGCGCGACGTGGCCCACGGCGTAAGCCGCTATAACAGCGATGCGCTACGCCGTATCGCCGGCCAACACTCGCAGCAGATCGATGCCATCCTCGGCTACGAGTACGGCCCGGTTGCGGTACATCGCGACGACATGATCGTTAACTAAGGAGCTGGCGATGTTAGAACAGATGGGCAAAGACGCCAAAGCGGCTTCTTATCAAATGGCGCTCCTTTCAGGCCAGCAAAAAAACCGGGTGCTGGAACGCATTGCGGATTATCTGCAAGCGCAGGCCGAAGAAATACTTATCGCCAACGAGCAGGACGTGCTGGAAGCCCGCCGTAACGGCCTGAGCGAAGCGATGCTCGACCGCCTGCAGCTTACGCCGGCGCGCCTGAAAGGCATCGCCGACGATGTGCGCCAGGTGTGCAATCTCGCCGACCCGGTAGGGCAGGTGATCGACGGCGGCCTGTTAGACAGCGGCCTGCGCCTTGAGCGCCGCCGTGTGCCGCTGGGCGTCATCGGCGTAATTTACGAAGCGCGTCCTAACGTAACGGTAGACGTCGCCTCTTTATGCCTGAAAACCGGCAACGCGGCGATTCTGCGCGGCGGCAAAGAGACGTGGCGCACCAACGCGGCGACCGTGAAGGTCATCCAGCAGGCGCTTATCGAATGCGGTTTGCCGGCCGCGGCGGTTCAGGCTATTGAAAGCCCGGATCGCGCGCTGGTTAACGAACTGCTGAAGATGGATCGCTACGTGGACATGCTGATCCCCCGCGGCGGCGCAGGCCTGCACAAGCTCTGCCGCGAGCAGTCTACTATTCCGGTTATCACCGGCGGGATTGGCGTCTGCCATATCGTTGTGGACGATACGGCGGAAATCGAACCGGCGCTGAAAATCATCGTCAACGCCAAAACCCAGCGTCCAAGCACCTGCAACACGGTGGAAACGCTGTTGGTTCATCAGGGCATCGCGCAAAACTTCCTGCCTGCGCTGAGCAAAAGAATGGCGGAATCTGGCGTGACGCTGCACGCGGACGAAAAATCCCTGCCGCTGCTGCAAAACGGCCCGGCAGAAGTGCTGCCGGTAAAAGCGGAGGAGTACGACGACGAGTGGCTGTCGCTGCATCTTAATGTGAAGGTGGTGGCGGACCTCGATGAAGCCATCGGCCATATTCGCGAGCACGGCACGCAGCATTCCGATGCGATTCTGACCCGCACGCTGCGCAATGCCAGCCGCTTTGTGAACGAAGTGGATTCTTCGGCGGTGTACGTCAATGCCTCAACGCGCTTTACCGACGGCGCCCAGTTCGGCCTTGGGGCGGAAGTGGCGGTCAGCACGCAGAAACTTCACGCCCGCGGCCCGATGGGCCTGGAAGCGCTCACCACCTATAAATGGATTGGTTTCGGCGACGACACTATCCGCGCGTGATTGAGCAGTCACAAAAAGGCGGATGCGAGGCTGAGGCCAGGCATCCGCCTTTTTATTTTGCCGTTGTTCACGCCCTGCTTGCGGAGCCTGTCTTACTCGCTCTCGGAATCGGGCGTGATGACCTTAACGAATCCGTTCCGGCAGTGCGCAGCATAATCCGCCGGTAGCGGACGATCGCTAATCAATACGTCAAACGCCGAAAGCGGACCGATGCTCGCCGGGGCGACCTCATCAAACAGCGCATGCCGCGTGAGCAGGATCTTGCGCAAGCCGCGCTCCATCGCTTTGCGTTTAATGGCAAGATCGTCCGGATTAAACCAGCTCACGCCAAAATGTTCATGCACGCCGCTGGCGGAAATAAAAACCTTGCGTGGATTGAGCGAATCCAGCGCCGACGGATTATTGGCGTCGTAAAACGCATCGCTCTTTGCCCGATAGGTTCCGCCGCACAGAACGGCGGTGGCGTTGGGCTTTTCATTCAGCGCCATGAATACCCGGTGCGAGTAACAAATGCCGGTAAAGGTGATGTCATCCGGGATCATGCTGATAACCAGCGGCATTTCCGGACCGTTATCAAAAAACACCAGATCGTTTTCACTCACCAGACCGGCCGTCAGAATTGCTACGGGCAGGTCGTCCCGGTGGTGGATCTTTTCGCCCGGCAGCGGGGCGGCAGTCGTCGAGGCGGCCGGTTTGTTCACCATCACGATGTAGCCGCCCAGTAGGGTTAGCGGCAGCGGTTCATCATCCTGGCTGAGATCCCGGCGAATGGTCATAACAGAGACTTCCAGCATGCGGGCGGCCTCTTTAAGATGGATCCGGTCGGTCTTCTTCAACAGCTCCATCAGACGCCGGATGCGTTCTTTTTGCTTGGTCTCCATTCACCTTCTCCGCAATGCGTGTTGCATATGTTCCTGTAGTAACATTTTTTTCTTCGAGGAACATCATTTCGTTGCATTACTATACTGCTGCTAATGAAGAATTAAAAGCGCCATTGCTCGCGTTTTTACGATTATAATTACTTTAAATTCAAAATATTGTGATGTTTTTTAGGTTTCGTTTGCCTGACGTAAAGGGCAGGAGAGCGACGTAAGGAAAGGATGAAATGATCTTTTAATCGCGATCTCAGTCACAAATGATACTAAAATAACATGATAATGTTACTTAAATATCATTGTTATGTGATTGTTTCTGAGAGGTAGTAAAATGGATATCGCGGTTATCGGCTCAAACATGGTTGATCTTATCACCTACACCAACCAGATGCCTAAAGAAGGCGAGACCCTGGAAGCGCCGGCCTTTAAGATCGGCTGCGGCGGGAAAGGGGCGAACCAGGCCGTGGCGGCTGCCAAGCTGAATTCAAAAGTGCTGATGCTGACCAAGGTCGGGGACGATATTTTTGCGGATAACACCATTCGCAATCTCGAATCCTGGGGCATCAACACCACCTATGTGGAAAAAGTGCCCTGTACCAGCAGCGGCGTGGCGCCTATCTTTGTGAACGCCAACTCCAGCAACAGCATTCTGATTATTAAAGGGGCGAATAAATTTCTTTCTCCGGAAGATATCGATCGCGCGGCGGACGATTTAAAAAAATGTCGCCTTATCGTCCTGCAGCTGGAAGTTCAGCTGGAAACGGTTTATCACGCCATTGAGTTTGGCAACAAGCACGGAATCGAAGTGTTATTAAATCCGGCGCCTGCGCTGCGTGAATTCGATATGTCCTATGCCTGTAAATGTGATTTCTTTGTGCCTAACGAAACCGAGCTCGAAATATTAACGGGCATGCCGGTTGATACTTATGAAAATATTCGTACCGCCGCCCGTAGCCTGGTCGATAAGGGGCTGAATAATATTATCGTAACCATGGGCGAAAAAGGGGCGTTATGGATGACGCGTGAGCAGGAAGTACATGTTCCGGCTTTTAAAGTGAATGCAGTTGATACCAGTGGTGCGGGCGACGCCTTTATTGGTTGCTTTACCCATTATTATGTCGAGAGCGGCAGCGTGGAAGCCGCCATGAAAAAAGCAGCCCTCTTCGCGGCCTTTAGCGTCACGGGAAAGGGCACCCAATCATCTTACCCGAGCATTGAGCAATTTAACGAGTTCCTGGCGTTAAACGAATAATCTCCCTGCACTGTAAAAGGTAGCACTATGAACGATAAAAAAATAATTCAGATGCCCGATGGGTATCTGAATAAGACCCCTCTGTTCCAGTTTATTTTGTTATCCTGTTTATTCCCGTTATGGGGATGCGCAGCCGCCTTAAATGATATTCTGATTACACAATTTAAAAGTGTATTTTCACTCAGTAATTTTGCTTCGGCACTGGTACAGAGCGCATTTTACGGCGGTTATTTTTTAATAGCGATTCCAGCGTCCCTGGTAATTAAGAAAACCAGCTATAAAGTGGCGATCTTAACCGGCCTGACGCTGTATATCGTCGGCTGTACGCTCTTTTTCCCGGCATCGCACATGGCAACCTACACCATGTTCCTCGCGGCTATTTTCGCCATTGCCATTGGCCTGAGCTTCCTGGAAACGGCGGCGAATACCTACAGTTCGATGATTGGCCCGAAGGCTTACGCCACCTTGCGTCTGAACATCAGCCAGACCTTTTATCCGATCGGCGCGGCCTCCGGCATTCTGCTGGGTAAATATCTGGTCTTCTCCGAAGGCGAAAGCCTGCAAAAACAGATGGCGGGCATGAACGCCGAGCAGATGCATAACTTCAAGGTGCTGATGCTGGAAAATACGCTTGAACCCTACAAGTACATGATTATGGTGCTGGTGGTGGTTATGGTGCTGTTCCTGTTGACCCGCTTCCCAACCTGTAAAGTGGCGCAAAAGACGAGCCATAAACGCCCGTCGGCCATGGAGACGCTGCGCTATCTGGCGACCAACGCCCGCTTCCGTCGCGGTATTGTGGCGCAATTCCTCTACGTCGGCATGCAGGTGGCGGTCTGGTCGTTCACCATCCGTCTGGCGCTGGAAATGGGCAACATCAACGAGCGCGATGCCTCTAACTTTATGGTCTACAGCTTCGCCTGCTTCTTTATCGGCAAGTTTATCGCCAACGTGCTGATGACGCGTTTCAACCCGGAAAAAGTCCTGATTCTTTACTCCATCGTTGGCGCGCTGCTGCTGGCTTATGTGGCGCTGGCGCCAAGCTTCAGCGCGGTATATGTCGCGGTGCTGGTGAGCGTGCTGTTTGGGCCTTGCTGGGCAACCATTTATGCCGGAACGCTGGATACGGTGGATAACGAACATACCGAAATGGCGGGCGCGGTGATTGTGATGGCGATCGTCGGCGCGGCGGTTGTCCCGGCGATCCAGGGCTACGTGGCGGATATGTTCCACTCGCTGCAGCTCTCGTTCCTGGTCTCCATGCTGTGCTTTATCTACGTCGGCATTTACTTCTGGCGTGAAAGCAAAGTGCGCGGCGACGTGTCCGAAGCTATCGCATCCTGAAGGAGTTGATTATGACAACACGTATCGCCTTATGGCGCGAACTCTTCGGCGAACAGCCGCGCATCCTGCTGGAAAACAGTCATTTTACGGTAACGGCGTTTCGCTATGCCAGCGGCGTGGAAGGACTGCGGGTACAAAACAGCCGCGGCCATCTGGTCATTCTGCCCTGGATGGGGCAGATGATTTGGGACGCCTGTTTCGACGGCCGCGATCTGACCATGCGCAACATGTTCAGCCAGCCGAAACCCGCAGCGGAAGTGGTGGCGACTTACGGCTGCTTCGCCTTCCACTCTGGCCTGCTGGCGAATGGCTGTCCGTCGCCGGAGGATAATCATCCGCTGCACGGCGAGATGGCCTGCGCGGCGATGGATGAGGCCTGGCTGGAGCTGAACGACGATAGCCTGCGCGTCGCCGGACGCTATGAATATGTGATGGGATTCGGCCACCACTATCAGGCGCAGCCTGCGGTGGTGATGCGCAAAGCCAGCGCGCTGTTTGATATCCAGATGGCGGTCACCAACCTGGCCTCTGTGGCGATGCCGCTGCAGTACATGTGCCATATGAACTATGCGTATGTGCCGGACGCCACCTTCAGCCAGAATATCCCGGATGAGGCGCTGAAGCTGCGCGAGTCGATTCCGGCGCACGTGAAGCCCACCGAACGGTGGCTGGCGTTTAACCAGCGGATCCTGCAGGGGGAAGCCTCGCTGACGACGCTTAATGAGCCCGGTTTTTACGATCCGGAAATTGTCTTCTTTGCGGACAAGCTTGACGCCTGGACGGATAAACCTGAGTTCAGCATGATTGCGCCGGATGGCACCACGTTCGTTACCCGCTTCGCAAGCGCCGAGCTGAACTACGTCACCCGCTGGATCCTTTACAACGGCGACCAGCAGGTTGCGGCGTTTGCGCTGCCTGCGACTTGCCGTCCGGAAGGTTTTCTCGCCGCGCAGCGTAACGGTTCGTTGATTGAGGTAGAGCCGCAGCAAACTCGTACCTTTACCGTCACTACCGGTATCGCCTGAAGCAAGCGGGTGCCTGGCACCCGCTTTTCGGATGAAGGCTGGCATATTGAAGGCGTGCATATTGTGCGGCTTTTGCCGCAGTCCGCTCTAAAAACAAGCAACTAAACAAAGCAGCGGTTGACGAGCCAGGCCGATTTTCTTACCCTTTTACACCGTGGTCACGTCCGTGACCCTCTCCTGAAAAGCCGATATAGCTCAGTTGGTAGAGCAGCGCATTCGTAATGCGAAGGTCGTAGGTTCGACTCCTATTATCGGCACCATTTCAAACTCTTCCCAGGTCTACCGAAATCAACTAAAAGCCCGTATACTGCGGTTTCTGGCCCGTATCTTATCTCCTGTTATCAACTGGACTCAACCGGAATCAAGTTACAGTTGGGGGCATAAGTGGGGGCATTCTGTGTTCGGTCCAGGGAGATGCCCCCAATGAAGCTAAATGCGCGACAGGTAGATGCAGCTAAACCCAGAGAGAAAGCCTATAAGCTGGCAGATGGTGCTGGTTTGTATCTTGAGGTTGTTCCTTCTGGTTCCAGATACTGGCGGATGAAGTATCGCTTCAATGGAAAAGAGAAGCGTATGGCTTTTGGTGTCTATCCGGCAGTATCCCTTGCACAAGCGAGGGCACTACGTGATGAAGCCAAGAAAAAGCTGGCCGAAGGTATCGATCCATCGTTTGCCAAGAAAGAAGAAAAGCTGGTTCGCGATGTGCAGCTCAATAATACGTTTCAGGCTGTGGCGCTTGAATGGCACGGTACGAAGGTGAGCCGATGGTCAGAAGGCTATGCCTCGGACATTATCGAAGCCTTCAATAAAGATATTTTCCCCTATATCGGCCAGCAGCCGGTGAATGAAATCAAACCGTTGGTTCTGCTGAATGTGCTGCGTCGAATGGAAAGCCGTGGCGCGACAGAGAAGGCCAAGAAGGTTCGCCAGCGTTGCAGTGAAGTCTTTCGTTACGCCATTGTTACCGGTCGTGCGGAATACAATCCTGCAGCGGATCTTACCAGCGCGATGTCAGGGCATGAATCGAAGCATTATCCCTTCCTTACTGTAGAGGAGTTACCAGACTTCTTTAAAGCTCTCGCAGGCTATACAGGAAGCCCGTTAGTTGTTCTTGCCGCTCGTCTGCTGATCCTTACGGGAGTTCGTACCGGCGAGCTCCGAGGTGCTTTCTGGAGTGAATTTGATCTTGAAAAAGCGGTGTGGGAAATTCCTGCCGAGCGGATGAAGATGAAACGGCCCCATCTTGTACCCCTCTCTACCCAAGCGCTGGAAATCGTACAGCAACTCAAAGTGATGTCAGGGCAATATCCACTGGTGTTCCCAGGACGTAATGATCCCCGCAAGACGATGAGTGAAGCGAGTATTAATCAGGTGTTTAAGCGGATTGGATATACGGGGAAGGTAACGGGGCATGGCTTCCGCCACACGATGAGTACGATTTTGCATGAGGAAGGGTTCAATACGGCATGGATTGAAACCCAGCTTGCGCATGTCGATAAGAATGCGATTCGTGGGACGTATAACCATGCGCTGTATCTGGAAGGGCGAAGGGAGATGATGCAGTGGTATGCGGATTGCATTGATAACATTAGTAAATTTAATCTAATCATAGCATCATAATTTCATCTACAAACTTAGCTACTTATTCGTTAGATAGGATGAAAACACAAGCTGAACTCCTCCAAACGGAGGGGTTCAATAACAGAAAATTTCTTTTTTTTACTGAGTTGCATTTACTCTTGCTTCAGAAAGGTTAGATCTGCGTATTACGGTACTGCTTAGTACCAGAAGCGAAGGTTACCCATACCACATTGTATTAATTAATGTGGGACAGGTTACCGCTAAACTAAGAGTTTACTGACTATGGCTGGTTGTGTAAGGGCGACATATCAGAGGCCAGATGCAGCGTGGGCAGAAAGAGAAAACATCTTCAATGTCTTACTCTGTACGAGGGCAAGATGGAACACTTTTCCGCTGAGCAATTCAGACGAACTCTTTTATAGTTATGAGTAAGTTATGCACCTTTTAGTGGCACACTATGTGTGTGAATTGTACAATGTATGTTCACATGTATAGACGTCGAGATAAGAAATGCAAGAATTTTGGAAACTCTTTGGCAGCGAACCTTTCGTAGCTATCGCTTGGATCTGTACCGTTGCCAGTTGCATATATGCCTTTGTACAAAAAAGCAACGTGACCAAGATTGAACAGAAATTCAGGGACCTACACATTACACATAGTGACCTAAAATTTCAAAATAATACTCTTAAACAGAAAGTTGAGACTCTTGAAATCTCTAACAATGAATTAAATGTTCAGAATACAATTCTGCAACAGAAAATAATAAATACCGAAAAAAATGATATTCATGATAATTATCAAGAAGTGCATCAACACGGAAAAAATAACTTTAACCAAGGTGTGATTAAAGGCGACTTTATTTACAATAAATAATTTTTCTGGGCTTACCTATGTATGAAACAAGATTTGACATTCATAACATTGAAGGTGACTTCTACAATGTGGAAGCTCCAGAAAATAATGTTGATTCTATTATCAATGTTATAATTAGAGATATTGCATCAGCTAAAGTTAATATCGACCGCAGTGATCGTTCTTTCCCTGCTAATGTTGCTAAAAAAATAGAACACAATATGCTTAATAGCAAGCGTCGTATAGTCTTGCAATACAAATCTTACTCCTCTCATATTGAAAGAGCCTACACTCTTGCAGAACAAAATATAATAAATGGTAAACAATCAGCTATGGAGTTATTAAATGGAATGTACTGTAATTCATTAGACAAGTATGAGATCGATTCTTTTGAACCAGACATAACAAAAGTACGACAGCATGCTGACGACATAATCAGTGATGTAATTAAACAACTGAGGAAATTCGTTTATAGTTCAGCAAATGTCACTCAATACAAAGAGCAAGTGGAAATTGGCTTAAATGTTGTCGTTGCGCATGCCTTTGTAGAGTGCTGTGTCTTGGAGAATCCAAATAATGCTACCAACTAAAGGATCTCATCCAGAGATGAACGTGCTCTACATCGGTGGATTCATTCTGAAGCAGCTACAAGAGTGCAAAAGAGGGCGTATAAAGATCACTCAACTAATGAAAACTGGGGAAAAAGAGCTTTCTGTTTCTGTAGACCATATAATTTTAGCGCTGGACTGGCTGTATATAATTTCAGCTATTAGCTACGATCGGAACGAGGTTTTTATTAATGAAGTTGCTTAGGTTTTTATTGGAGATAGATGGAAAAGAAATACGCTCGATACAGTTTTTCGAGAATTTAAATATAATAACAAGTAAAAAGGAGTCTGATGACCCTGGTAATAGTGTGGGTAAATCTACGTTGGGAAGGCTTCTGGACTATTTGTTTGATGGCTCAATTAAGCCTATCTATATTGATGAAGAGTTTCAAACACCTAAAAAAGAAATTGAACAACTTTTCACTAGAAATGAAGTGCACGTATCATTAGAATATTTAGGTTTAGACAACCAGTATAGTATTATTAAGCGTAGGCTCTCTACTAATGTAGACTTGCAAAGTTATATTTTAAATGGGAGAGAAGTTACAAGTAAAGAATATATCCATCATATCATGGGTAGTGTTTTTAATGTTAGCTCTGCAAAGCCAACGCTTAGAAAACTCGCTCCAAAATTCTTTAGAACAACGCAACACCGTATGACAAAAACAGTTAACTTTGACAATGGCAGGAACGTTTCCAAGTCAGATGTTAGTACTGTTTTTCTATATTTGTTTAACTTTAATGAC
>NZ_RCAA01000040.1 GCF_003628475.1 Enterobacter sp. R1(2018)
GTGCTGCTTTTGTACTTCTGATTCGATATCGTCAGATAAACTTAACGATGTCGATAAAGAATGGTGCATCCGGGAGGAGGGCTCACCGATGCTTGCCCTGCGGGCCGTTGCTGAAGCAACGTTTCTTCCGTGCTCGCTGAAAGCGTTACGCTTTCTGGCACGCTACCGTAATTACAGGTAGAAGGGAAGATGGTGCATCCGGGAGGATTCGAACCTCCGACCGCTCGGTTCGTAGCCGAGTACTCTATCCAGCTGAGCTACGGATGCATCAGGGGTGGTGCTTTTGTACTTCTGATTCGATACCGCAAGATAAACTTAACGCTATCGAGGAAGAATGGTGCATCCGGGAGGATTCGAACCTCCGACCGCTCGGTTCGTAGCCGAGTACTCTATCCAGCTGAGCTACGGATGCATCAGGGGTACTACTTTTGACTTCTGATTCGATACCGCCAGACAAACTTAACGCTATCGAGGAAGAATGGT
>NZ_RCAA01000041.1:0-2969 GCF_003628475.1 Enterobacter sp. R1(2018)
CAGGAGCCACATTCGGGAAGTCTTCTGGCTCATTGGCTTTCTCTTTTCGCCCGTAATGCCCGGCTTTGGTCCGTTACTCCCCCTGAGTGGCAGACTCAATACCATTGGCATCAAGCGTGATATAACTTCCACCCCCGTTAATCGTGACTTTTTTCTTCGCAGTAATATGGATTTCATCTTCGGTGCTGGTGAGACTTAGTTCGCCGCGGGCGATC
Organism: Enterobacter sp. R1(2018); assembly: GCF_003628475.1. GTDB lineage: Bacteria > Pseudomonadota > Gammaproteobacteria > Enterobacterales > Enterobacteriaceae > Dryocola. Next base: position 216 of record NZ_RCAA01000041.1, read on the forward strand.
AAATCCATCAGGTCATTCTGTGCCTGGATCCTCACAGGTCCCTGGTTCGCGATGAGCCTGATATCCAGCTTACGAACAAACACGCTCAGGGCATTACCCACCCCGATGAACAGATTTTTCACCACGCTGACGTCAGCATTCTTGCCGGCCGTGGCAATCAGGTTCTGACCGGCCGATACCTGCAGATGCTGCCCACTGGTCAGCGCCATACCCTCCGGCGCACTGAGCAGCAGCACCGATTTTTTGAGATCCGTCAGCTTCTGTTCCAGCAGGCTGATTCGAGCTTGAAGATCAGCCTGATTCATCTGTACATCAGTCTAAAGTCTAAATATCCCTAGCCTCGCTATAATCCGGCAGACTATTATTTTGATGAAATAAGCTTTCCGCCAACCTGTTCAAGTGTTTCTTCGCCAGAAAACATTTTCTGACAGCGGGCCTCAATATCATGTTCTCCTTTATCAGAGGTAATTAACACCTTCCTTTTTTTTTCGATATCCCATACTCCAGGAAAAGCATCTGCGGCACAGTCCAGATCATTGGGTGCAACATATTTACCATCGGGTGATATTTTTCCAAGATAAAAAGTATCCCCCATACCAAAAGTATCATCAGGGTTGTCAGAATCATCTTTAGCCGTTCGATCCCAAAATCCTTTGCCGGATAAAAGGTTTTTTCTCCCATTAAAGCGTGACACTATCGCCTGATAAGACTCTGTGCGGACATCCACTACAACAAGCGCCAGAACCAATTTTTTTTCAAAATTGACATCTGCAACAGCAGAAATATCATCATCAAAATAAGGAAGGCTATATAATGTTACTGGATTATTATTACAGGCCAGTAAATCCTCCACCTTAAGATATTTATTTCCCGGCGAAACCAGCACACCTTTTTTATCACTAGTTAATGATATATTCCCCGCGCCATTTGACAGAAGCTTGGTCCATTTTTTAATTGGGCATGTAAAATAATGCCCTGATAGATTATCTTTCACATCAATAACACTCACTTTCTGTTTATTTAGCTTGATTGTATAATCACCAAACTGAACACTGTTATAATATCCTGCACGCGCGTTCATTCCTGTAAAAAAAACAACAACTAAAACAATTAAAATTTTATTAAATTTCATCACCAATAACCTCTTTAGCTTTTTTGGTAGCTATTTTCCTCTGTTCCAGACCTTTATCTGCACCATTTATCGAAGAGGTTACTTTTTTCACCACAGTATCGTCATCAGATATACCTGCCTTATCCGCATCCATTGTTTTTAACACCCCCTGTTTGAAGCCCGCGATAAAATAACCGCCGGTATCAATACAGTTATACGCATTTGCCGTTATTCTCTGTGGATTATCAATGACCGGAGGTTTTTTCTTCATTTTAGATGCATTTTTCTTCTTGTATTCGGGATCGTCCCACCAATAGCGATCAAAGTCTTTTAGTGCTAACCACCCGCGATAGACCCAGTAACCGGAATAGGTGTCCAGGCCTGTCAGCATCTTAAAACCCCGCCCCCGGAATTTCTGAGCGTCAACATCGCCGCAGTTGCCATTTATCCAGCTATAAGATCCAGCGATAAGTCCGCCTCTTTTATTATATTTTTTCCCGGAAAAATAACTATCAGTTTCAGACGTAATTGAACCATACCAGTGCCCCAGGACAGTAGTTTCATCAGACTTTGATTTATCTATTATAACACCTCCGGTCTGAACACCATTTTTGACAATTTGCTCCTGACTCGTCTCCTGCATGGTTCGTAAATAATTTGATTCAACGGCACCTTGCCCAAAAAATGGCTTATCCTTCTACTGTCGGAAATATTATATTTGCGCATAACTAAATTTATTGCCAAATAGTAATCACCCGTTTTTTCTTCAATGATTTTTATTTTACTTTTTTCTTTTGAGCTAACATTGGCGACCATAACTTTCTCGATAGCATCATGATCTATCCACCCGCACTTTCTGAAGTTTTTTATAAACTCAGTAGGATGAAAATGCCACAGACTTCCGCTACTAAATGCTCCGGAGTCGAAGCACAGCGCTTCTGCATATGCTTTAAATTTTGCATAATCTGCTTCCGTCATCGGAGCATGCTCGTCACTACCCGTTTTCAGCCATGAAAAACGGGTGACGATCGTACTTTTTTCCCATTCGAACGGGAAATGACAGATTAGCTTCCCGCACTGGTTATCGAACTCACCATCTTCCTGCAGTTTCTTGATAACCGCTGAATTACACTGGCTGTTGCTGTCACTATCGTCATCAACCATCTGCCAGCCCGTCCAGTGAGGAAAATCAGCGTCACTGAACTTTTTAATACTGGAATCAGCAAGATTCACCACTCCTTTGCCACCCGGGTAATTCACTGTCATCCATAATGGCGCATCTGCCGGCACCAGCGTTTCATGTTCCGTATTGATCACCCGCCCAAAACGAAGCAACTCAAACCCGGCACTCGGGCTCTCCTTATAATTCCGCATAGCGGTTTTATACAGATTGTATTCGTAGTCTTTGCCATCAGCGTTCACCAGTGGCTCGCCCAGCAAATCATACTTCCCGTCAGTCTGCGTATTTTTCTGGCGCGTAACCAGCGTGCAGTTGCCCTGGGCCAGAGTCATGCTGACATATAAAGGCGCATTGCTGGTATAGAGTTCAGAAAGCCCGGTTATGGAAGTACTGTTATTTGCGGGCGCCTTATCATAAAACTTTGTACCGGTCGGAAGATAAAAATGGATATCACCGTAAACAG
>NZ_RCAA01000041.1:2979-24162 GCF_003628475.1 Enterobacter sp. R1(2018)
TCGACCATTTTTCGAAATATCCAGCTCTCCTGTTTTCCTGCCCGTGAGCTTGCTGATATTGTCGTCATCGCAGAAAACCTGGAAGTGGAACGCATTCACTCCATCCACCACCCCGGGAGTACCCAACGGATCTTTACGATAAATTTTCTCACCTTCCTTAACAGTTTCAGCCAGCGACTTCAGGTGCATGTAGAGGGAGTAGAAAACTACTTTTGCTTCATCACCGCTGCCGATCTCGGTTTCATGCTTTAACAACACATAACCATCATTGCTGCCTTTGGACTTGGGTTTATCGGCATTGATGTTCAGTGGGGCCAGGTCGCGTTTGTCGGAGTCTTTGCGCAGCGAAACAATGGTACCGTCCGCGATCGCCCTTACATTCTCTACCGGCCGGCCTGCGTCAGTATGACTGATGTGGATCCCGCCATGCCACGAACCATAACCGTTAACCGGATATCCGCGACGGTCAACTACGGTCATGACTCTTTCAATCCAGGCCGCATCAGTTTCATGGGCATCTTTCGCTTTCAGAAGCGGTGGGCTGATAATCATAAACTGACTCCTTGTCAGGAAAAGCTGAATTTACTGGAAGGTTCTGTGGTTTCAGGAGCCACATTCGGGAAGTCTTCTGGTTTGTTAGCCTTTTCTTTTCGCCCGTAATGCCCGGCTTTAGTCCGGTACTCCCCCTGTGTGGCAGATTCAATGCCATTGGCATCGAGGGTGATATAGCTTCCCCCCCCGTTGATCGTGACCTGTTTCCTAGCAATAATTTCGATACGATCTTCGGTACTGACGACGCTGATTTCTCCACGAGCGATGAGCTCCATCAGGTCGTTCTGTGCCTGTACCTGTACCGGCCCCTGATTCGCAATGAGCTTGATCCCCAGCTTACGAACAAACACGCTCAGGGCATTACCCACCCCGATGAACAGATTTTTCACCACGCTGACGTCTGCATTTTTACCGGCAGTGGCTATCAGGTTCTGACCAGCAGATACCTGCAGATGTTGTCCGCTGGTCAGCGCCATTCCATCCGGCGCGCTGAGCAGCAGCACTGATTTTTTGAGGTCTGTCAGCTGCTGTTCCAGCAGGCTGATTTGCGCCTGCAGATCGGCCGGATTTGCGGTCGCCTTCTGCGCGTCATCGGAGATGTCGGTCATCTGCTCCCGGGCATCCCCCAGATTGCTGAGCGCAGGCTCCATCTCCAGCACCTGGCCCTGTCCTTTCGCCTGGCCGTCTGCAGAGATGAATATCCCCTTCTGTGCCCGGATGGCCCCCCAGCTGTCGGTTCTGAGTTCAAAACCCTCGCCGCGCTTCTGCTTCTCCGCATCCACTAAATGACCGAGATTCAGCTGACTCTTGCCGCCGTACTCGGTGGAAACCTTGATATGCTCCTGGTCACGGCTGTCATCGAGGCGGATTTTATTGTTCGCCGGGGTGCGCAGGACGTTGCGTTTGTAATTGCGGATGGTGACGTGGTCGCCGTGGGCAGAGTCGTGCAGCACGCCGGCGATGTACGGCCTGTCCGGATTGCCGTCCTCAAAGCCAATCGCCACTTCGGTGCCCGCCAGCAGCGGCAGATGCAGACCGTAAGTGTCACCGGCATAGGGACGGGACTGGCGCACCCACAGGCTCTCGAACCCGGTATCCCAGTTATCACGGTCAAACAGCATGTTGACGCGGTAGCGGCCGTCTTTATCGATGTGGCCGTAGGTGTCGTTCTCGGTGGTACTCGTGACGCGTGCCGGCAATGTGCCGGCCATCACGGGGCGGTCACCGGGCGTCGGACGGAAGCCAAAATCGGTGCTGTCCGGAATGCCATCAAAATGCACGCTGAAATCTTCATCACGTCGGGCATGGCTGCGCATCGCCGTGACGACCACGCCCTGCCTGAACACCTCCGCCACTTCATAACCACCGGTGACTTTCAGCACCTGTCCGGGGGAGAGGGTCGGGCAACTGGTGATGGCACGGGTCTGCGTCTGGCCGTTCAGGTAACGCTCATGCCGAATGCGGGCGTAAAACGCGCCGGACTCCGGGGCTGGGTTGCGGTCATATGTGCTGCCCGCCGTCAGGTAATTGTCGGCATAGTGATAGGCATCGCCGTAGGTGGTCGCATCCCCGCGGGTCGCATCGACCCGGGTGTTCATGTCTTCCGTGGCCTGGCGGTAGTTGTAGTCGCGGGTGCTGACCTGCTTCTGCACCACGTTATGATGGCTCTCCATCCTCCACACTGAGTCCACGCCTTCCGAATGCTGCCCTGACGGCGGAACCGATGGCAGCGTCAGACCTTTCTCGTAACCCTGCTGACCGTCGTAAAACTCCACCACATCGATGTTCAGGCGTGTGTCGGTGGTGAAGCGGAACCAGATGCCGACCTCACCCAGCAGGCGGGTGGTAAAGTGCAGGTCATCCTCGCCGTACTGCATCACCTGTTCACGACGCGGGTACTCATTTGAGAGCGAGAACAGAAAATCCTGACCACGCATGTTGTGACGCTCACGCAGGATTTTCTCCACAATCTGCGGAACGGACATATCCTGGTAGATGGCGTTCTGATGCGAGCGGTCAAGCAGCGCCAGGCGGGGCCGGAGCGTCAGGGCATACCGGGTTTCATCCTTTGAGGTGCCCAGGCGTTCAAAGCCGCTCACCACTCCCTGAATCACCCGCACCGGCTGCTGCATTTTGATGCCGTAACCCTGGTCAACCGGGGCCTGCAGCGTCAGGGAGGCGGCTTTCATCAGCATCATCTCTTTGCTGATGGCATGGTCACCACTGGTAAACTCAATACGGTAGCTGAAGGGCTGGCTCAGCGCTTCATTGCCTTCAAATGCCAGTACATCGAGCTCTGACTCACAGCCTTTTACCGAAAGCCTGTGGTGGTTATGGCTGAACAATATTGCCGGACTGATGCTCATAAAGTCTCTCCTTTGACAGTATCAAACTCCAGCCCGATCCCTTCCTCATCACTCCAGCCGAGCGTCAACATTTTCGGCTTTTGCTGCGCGGCCATATGGCTCAGCAACTGCTGACTCAGCACCGGCAGGATTTGCTGGTTAAGCAGGCTGTCGACGTTACGCGCACCGGTATCCGGCAGCAGGCAGGCGGTGGTCAGCGCATCGTAAAGGCTCTCGTTGATATGCGTGGTCAGGCCGTAGTGGCGGTGCAGGCGCTTGCTTACCTGGCCGAGTTTCATTTCGACGATGGTACGCATCGCATTTTCAGCCAGCGGCCGATAAATCACGGTCTGGAAACGCGCCAGCAACGCGGGCTGGAAGTGATCGCGCAGGATCGGACGCAGCAGTTCCTGCAGATCCGCTTCGCTGGCTTCCGGCTGCTCATCCAGCAGCTGCATCAGGTGGTCGCTGCCGAGGTTGGAGGTCATCAGAATAACGGTGTTGCGGAAGTCGATTTCACGTCCTTCGCCATCGCGCATGAAGCCGCGGTCGAACACCTGGTAGAACAGGTTCATCACATCGCGGTGAGCCTTTTCCACTTCATCGAGCAGCACCACGCTGTAAGGACGCTTGCGAACGGCTTCGGTCAGAATGCCGCCCTGGCCGTAACCCACGTAACCCGGCGGCGAGCCCTTTAGCTGCGAGACAGTGTGCGGCTCCTGGTACTCCGACAGGTTGATAGTGATGAGCGACTTCTCGCCGCCGTACAGCACATCGGCCAGCGCCAGCGCGGTTTCAGTTTTGCCGACGCCGCTTGGACCAACCAGCAGGAACACACCCTGTGGGCCATTCTCTGACGTCAGCCCGGTTTTTGCCGCCCGCAAGCGCTGAGCAATGGCGGTGAGGGAGATATCCTGCCCCACCACGCGCCGACCGATTGCCTTTTCCAGCGTCAGCAGTTCGGTCTGCTCGTCTTTCATCAGTGAAGATAGCGGCACGCCCGTCCAGTCGGCAATGACGTTGGCGACCGTGCGGGTATCGACATCCACCTGAACCAGCGCATCACCCTGCTGCTCCTGTGCCAGCTGGTGTTGCAGCGCCGCGATCTCTGCCTGCTGACTGATATCCTGGCGGCTGGCCATCAGCTGTTGTGCAAGATCCTTTTCTTTGCTGAAACGGCTTTCCTGCAGATGAAGACTGTTTTCCAGCTCGTTTCGCTGCTGTTCAATGACGCACAGACGATTGCCATGATGGTGACTGCCGGCGGCGATATCTTCCAGCAGCGCCTGCTCTTCAAAAGCCAGCGCAGTCAGCCGTGCTTTCAGGCGCACGATGGCTTCCGGTACGGTATCAAGGCTCATGCGCACGCGCGCCGCAGCAGTATCGAGCAAATCAACCGCCTTGTCCGGCAGTTGACGCCCCGTCAGGTAGCGGCGAGACAGCGTGACAGCGGCGCGTACCGCGTCATCGGTGATATGCACGTTATGGTGTTCTGCATAGCGCGATTTCAGGCCCCTGAGCATCAGGCAGGCGGTGTCATCGTCCGGCTCGTCCACTTTTACCATCTGGAAGCGGCGCTCCAGCGCGGCGTCCCGCTCGAAGTACTGCTTGTATTCGGACCAGGTAGTCGCGGCGATGGTGCGCAGTTCACCCCGAGCCAGCGCCGGTTTCAGCAGGTTGGCCGCATCTGCGCCGCCCGCCTGGTTGCCGGCGCCGATAATAGTGTGGGCTTCGTCGATAAACAGCAGGATGGGTGTCGGTGACTGCTGGACGGCATCAATCACGTTTTTCAGGCGCTGTTCGAACTCGCCTTTCACGCCCGCCCCTGCCTGCAGTAGACCCAGGTCAAGGGTACGCAGGCTCACTGGCTTGAGTGATGCGGGCACATTACCTTCGGCAATGCGCAGCGCCAGGCCTTCAACCAGTGCGGTTTTACCGACGCCTGGTTCACCGACCAGGATCGGGTTGTTCTTGCGGCGACGGGAAAGAATATCCACCATCTGGCGGATTTCGGTGTCGCGGCCGAACACCGGGTCGATTTTGCCCTCTTTGGCTTTGGCGGTGACGTCGAGGGTGAATTTATCCAGCGCACTCTGGATTACCGGGTTCAGTTCACCTTCTTTCAGTTCTGCGTCGACCGGGCGACCAACAAACTCCACTTCACTGCCGTGTTCCTGGACAAGTTCGGCTTCCGGCTGCACGTCCGGGCGTTCGTCAGACTGCGAGTCCAGAAGCGGGCGCAGACGTTCAAGCTGGCTGTGTCCCAGCGTTAACAATGGCCACAGGCCATCACAGCGCACCAGCTTTGGTTTATCAATCAGCGCCATCAGCAGGTGAACACTGCGGATCTGCGCTTCACCGTTAAGTGAAGCAATCAGCCAGGCTTCCTGCATAATCGACTGAATATTCTCAGATAACTGCGGGCGACCGCGTACCGAACGGGGCTGGTTGTCGAGCCAGGCCAGCAAATCCTGCCACAGCGCATCCATATCCCACTCGTAACGGCGCGCCAGCACGGTGAGGTCACCTTCTCCCTGCACCAGCAGTTTCAGCAGCCAGTGCACCGGCAGGATTTCCGCCTGGGCACGGGTCTGGCAGAGCGAAGCCGCCCCTTCCATCGCACGGGCACAGTAAGGATTGAGACGTCGCAGAAGGATTGCCGGGTTTTCCATGTTTTTTTACTCACTGTTGAGGACCTTTCGGACACGCTACCGCCCCTGGCCGTTACCGAAGCCCATAAGGTCTGTTTCCGGGATGTGATGTTTTCTTTGCTCAACGCCCGCGGCGGCAGATGTTCAACAAAAAAGAAAAACGGACAGAGAAACCCTGCCCGCTTGCGACTTACGCGGTGGCGCGTTCATTCCAGGAATCGGAATGAATGATGTTGCCGTCTTTGTAGGTCCAGGTGATTTTTTCGTAACGCAGTTCGATCTGCTCAAGGTGGTTGTGCTTCTCGTAGGAAGGATCCTTGATGTCGTGCATCACCGGATTCACTTTCACCACTTTCACGTTTTCCAGTTTGGTGTTGAAGTACTCCACCTCCTGGCCCGCGTCGTTGATTTTGTCCCCACTTGAATTCCGCAGATTTCAGGGTCTGACCGGTGGTTACCGCCTTGTACAGATACGGGCTGGAGGAGTCGATTTCCTTGGTGAACAGGAACGGCGTATGGATGCGTGTACCGGTCAGCTTGCCGGTATTGTTGTCGGTCGGGATGTACAGGTTATGTTCCTGGGCCACCACTTCGATGCTGCCTTCACGATCCTGAACGTCCACAGACCCTTTAATGTCCGCGCCGCCGTCGTCTTTCAGCCAAAGATAAACAGGAATTGCCATGGAATTACTCTCCATTGTGTTGTGAAGCGCCACCATCCTGCGATGACGCTGAGGGTTTGTCCGGCAGCAGGCAGGCGTCCACCTGCGGTACCAGACTGATTTCGACACGGCGGTTCTGCGCACGGCCTTCCGGCGTGTCATTCGTTGCGACCGGGCGGCTTTCGCCATAGCCCTGTACCGCAAAACAGCTTTCCGGCACGTCGCCGGTGTCACGCATCCAGTTGCGTACCGCTTCGGCACGTTTTCGGGAAAGCGACTGGTTCAGTTGCGGGTTGCCGGTATTGTCTGTGTGTCCGGCGACGACAATCAGCCAGCCCGGTTTCGCCCTGATACCGACCAGCGAGTTGACCAGCATTTTGGTAGAGCCAGCCTTCAGTACGGATTTGCCGGAATCGAACAGCGACATGCTGTCCAGACGCACAATTTTTGGTGCCGGTTTTGGTTTCGGCTGAGGTTTGGGCGGCGGCGGCGGGACATACGAGCGGATGGCATCCAGCACCGGCATGCGCAGACGCTCTCCCTGATACAGGCCGAGGCTCATCCGGGCCGGTACGCCATTGCGCGCCCAGCCATCCAGCAGTGCCGCATCGTCACGCAGGACGGCAACGGCGTCGGCTTTCGGTCCGAAATCATGCATCGGGATACGGTCATAGCGGGCAATATCGAAGCTCACGCGATGCAGCAGCTGGCGATTGTTCCAGCCGCTGCTGAGCAGCGCCGCAACGGCCGCCAGGGTGAAGATACCGAGCGCACAACGCCAGGTCCGGCTCCGCGGCGTTAATCCCTGCCCCTCCGGTAATAGCGGCAGGACGAAATCCGGGAGCGGCGATATCACCGTACTGTCAGTCCCCACCGGCTGCCAGCCTGCCACCTGCTGCATACCGGTGTGACGGGACAACCACACCGTCCAGGCAGATGTTGCCAGACTTCCGGCAAGGATCGGTCCCATACCCCACAGCACCGCGGTAGGTGCGATTGCCGGAACGTCGGGGTTCTCATTCATGAACACCGCTTTGACGTGCTGATGAAACCAGCTCATCAGGCTGTTCATCAGCACCTGCTGCTGCATCGCCGGCGCACCACCGGTAGTGACCCATGCGGCAATCGAACAGGGCGCGGAGGACTCACGCCAGATCTTCACCCCTTCACCCGGAACCGCTGCCTGCCACAGCATGTCATGCATCATCGCGCTGCCGGCCTGACCATTGAGCACCAGCGGCACGGAATGCCCGGTTTCCTTACGCAGCTGGCTGATTTGCCAGCGCAGGGCCAGTAGACGGCTGGTAAGCCGCTCGCTGTCAGCGTACTTTTGCGGACAGATGCTCACCATGACCGACAGCTGGCGTCCCCAGTCCGGGCGCAGACACAGTACCTGGCGGGCCACCTGTTCCACATCCTGATGATCCTCCACGCGGATCCAACACCCCTGCGTAACGGTGAGCACCCGTGACTGATGCGGCCACGCCAGCGGCAGATCGCCACAGACCAGTACCACAGGCTGGCGGTATGCTGCTTCCGGAAGGTCATCAAGACGCAGAATGACCTCCTGCTCAGCGCGACGGCTGATGACGTACCAGAACGCCGCGATTATCCCCAGAGTCGCCAGCAGAACGAGCACAGAAATCAGCCGGGATACCGGCAAAAAACCCAGGCAGACTACCGCGCTTAGCAGAGCAGCCCACAGCGCAAGTCCCCGCTGTTGTGCAGGACTCATTTCACTGCTCCCGGCAGCAGAATGAGCAGCATCCGATCGAGCCAGTGGTTCAACCCCCACCACAAGGCTGCGACCACAACCACACTCAGACCAATACGCACCGGCCACGACGCCGCCCAGCCGCCCAGCCCCCCGGCACGGCTTTCCGCCAGCACCGGATGAGTCTGCGGATAGCTGAAGGGGACAACATGCTCGCTCAACGCGTTAATGAGTTTCTGACGTTCCGGATCGCTCAGGGAGCGGAAACTGCCGAGGAATCCCAGCATCATTACCCGCTGGAAGCAGGTCACGACGGCATGCTCGGGGGCCGGTTCGCGCAATACATCACGCATCCGGTCGCACAGTGTGTCACCGGCGTCCATGGTGCCGAGGAAATGTCCCTGCAGAGGAATGTCATACCACTGCATGCAGGCGTCGTCGTCCACACCACGGCCTTTGACCGCCTCATCAAGCAGCGCACATTGCGCGGTAAGGATGTGCTGACAACTCGTCTCATCGAGTCCACTCGCTGTCAATTCACGCTGTACGCGTTCTACATCGGCAATACAGCGTTCCCACAGTTTTCGCCCTTCCCCATCCTGAAATTGCGGGCCGTGACGCAGACTGATGACCTGTAGCCAGGTGTCCTGCAGCAACGCATCAATATCAACAGACGCGGCCGCGCCGCGTTTACGCTCACTCATGTTCTCAGTACCGCAAAGAGTTCAAGTTCAGGCTCGCCGAGCATTCCCGGGACATAAAACATGCAGGTGCCGCTTTGCAGCATTTCCGTGGCCAGAGGATGAGAGACATCGAGGCTGAAATACTGGTTTTCCAGACGCAGCGGAATGGCAGCAGGCACATGGCGCAACGGCGTCAGGGGAACCCCCACACGCGATGAGTTAACAATGCCCCGGACGTGATCCGGGCTGCCCACTTTGCACTGACGCGGGAACTGCTCCTGCAGCTGCGCCACCGGCATCGGTGAGCGCACGGAGAGGTAGTAATCGGCCCCCTGACGCAGGCGCGGGTCATGCAGACGAGCCTGCCAGAAATGAAGACGCGCGTTATATTCAAGCTCAAGCGACACTACCCGTGACGGCAGACTCGCCTCCAGCAGGTCACCCAGCAAATCAAAAAGCGGCGGAAATACGGCGTTCAGTTGCTCATGCTGCCAGCTCGGGATCGCACTCACCTGATGCTCCAGCGAGAACGTCAGCAGACTGCCCGCCAGGCGGGCCAGCTCCGGATACAGACGTTCAGGCGGGCTTTGCAGGTTGCGCTGAAACTGTCCCAGCACCGGTTCTGCACTGTTCAACGCATTGAGCAGCCAGAACAGGGAGACATCGGCCACCGCAAAATCAGCCATCCGCTCGTTACTTTCACGCCGCATCGCCATCAGACGGCACAGACGGGCGCGCAGCTGTATCATCAGCTGTTCCAGCTGGGTGACCAGCCAGCGGCTACCCTGAATGGCCAGGAGTGGCGGGAGAAAAGTCTCGTCCAGCGCCCATGCTCCCTGCGAGTCCTGCTGCATGCGGGCGACCGGGCAGGTCAGGTAATCGCTGTTATTCTGATGGGCAAAGCGCAGGGTCAGCTCCGGCTGCATCACCGCAATCTGGCGGGTGTCCTCACCAAAGGGATTGCGGACCTCCCGCCAGCGCTGGCGAAAACGCACCGGACGCTCTGCCACCTCATCGGGTTTAAGGCAGTTGCCGCCGTTCGCCCGCAGCAGTGGGAGTGCCAGAACCACCACCACGTCATGCGATTCGCCTGCAAGTGACAGCGTCGGTGGCAGCGCGTCAGCATTGTCTGTGTCAATCAGCGTACCATCCGAAAAACGGACGTGAAGATGCCGGGCCTGCAGGCGGCCCAGCTTTAATGCTTCCGGTTCAAATGTGGCATCAATCATGCCCCAGGGACAGGTGAGGCCCAGTCGGGCGATGCACTCGGCGGACCAGGCCGCGTACGCAGCCTGTTGCTGGAAATGCTGGGGAGAGATCATCTGACCCCTGCCCCATAACGGTTGTTCCGTTTTCATCGGCTTCCTGCCTTACTTACGTTATGACTTCGCCTTCGGCATCTGGGAAACCAGTGACAGGTTGACGTCCATCCCTTCAACCTGGAAGTGCGGAATGGCGTACAGCTTCACGCGGAAGAAGCCCGGGTTATCCTCAATGTCTTCCACTACCACTTTGGCATCACGTAGTGGGTGAGACGCCTGCAGTTCGTCGCCCGGGTCGGTCATTTCGGTCACCAGACTGCGAACCCAGGTATTCAGCTCCAGCTCCAGCAGACGACGGTCTTTGGTGGTGCCGATGTTTTCGCGCTGAATAAGCTTCAGGTAATGCGCAATACGCGAGAGCAGGAAAATATACGGCAGACGTGCATTGATACGGCTGTTAGCGGTCGCATCGGCGGTATCGTACAGTGCCGGTTTTTGGGTGGAGTTTGCGCTGAAGAAGCACGCGTAATCGCGGTTCTTGTAGTAGCTAAGGGGAATGAATCCCAGATTGGCGAACTCAAATTCGCGGGTTTCAGGAATCATCACCTCAGAAGGGATTTTCACCTGATTACCGGTACCAAGATCGTACAGATGGATTGGCAGGTCCTGAACGGCACCCCCGGCCTGCGGGCCACGAATCTGCACACACCAGCCATTGTTGATGAAACTGCGCACCATGTTGGCCGCAAAAGCAAAGGACGCATTGGTCCACAGGTATTTATTGTGATCCGGTCCTTTTACTTCTTCCATATAGTTGAAGCTGCGTACCGGCACGGTGTCAGGCCCATAGGGCAGGCGGCCGAGAACGCGTGGCATCACCAGACCGATATAGCGGGCGTCGTCCGTTTCGCGGAAGGATTTCCACTTGATGTACTCGGCACGGTCAAAGTAGTTACCGATATCTTTAATCGCCGCCACGTCCTCCATTGAGTCCTTGAGGAAGAATTTCGGGCCCGCAGAGCCGATAAACGGCATATGCGCTGCGGCAGACACTTTCGAAATATTGCGCAGCAGAGCAACATCCTGCGCAGAAGCATCAAACTCGTAAGCGGAAATCAATGCGGCAATCGGTTCTCCGCCCGGCGTGTCATACTCATCGATATAGGTGTGTTTATACAGGCCGCTCTGGATAATCTCCGGGCTGTCTTCAAAGTCCTGTCGAAGATCCTCTTTGGACATGTCCAGCAGTTCGATTTTCACGTTCTGGCGAAAATCCGTTTTATCCACCAGCGACTTTAACCCGCGCCAGGTACTTTCTGTTCGCTGAAATTCTTCATGATGCATTACCGCATCCAGCTGGCGACTAATCTGGTAATCCAGCTCTGCGATATGATGGTCAATCAACGTTTTGTCGAGCTTTTCAACTTTTGAGCCTGATTTTTTCAGGCACTCCAGAAACACCTGCATCCCGGCAGTCAGACGTTCATCAGCAGTCGCATCCGACATCGCCTGCGCATCCTGCCAGATATCCAGCGCACTTAATTCAGAGACCGGGTTCAGATTGATTTTCTCAAACAGCGACGCGTAAACCCCGCCAGCTGAAGGACGTTCCAGTATAAGGCTTTCGCTTCCAGCACTATTTTCATTTTGTACAGACATGAGCATTCCTTGGTTAATCCGTTATCAATTCGTGATGGTTAAGGCTGTTTCGGTGCCAGAGCTGACAGCTCGGCTCTGAGTTCCGCACTTAACGCCGGATCCAGCAGAATTTTTTCCAACTCTTTTCGGAAAGCCTGGTTATCGAGCAGATTGGCCTTTAAATCACGCAGCAAATTGCGCATGGAAAGCATTGCCTTCAGCTGTGGTATTTGTCTGGAAACCTGTTCCGGGGAGAAATCTTTCATGCTCTGGAACGTCAGATTGATATTTTCTTCGCTATCGTCATCAGCAAGAGTATTTTTAACGATAAGATTCACTTTTGGGGAATATTCGGAAAGAACAGCGTCGAAGTTATTTTTATTAACATTGACTTTTAGGCGCTCGGATAATGGCGCAGATGCCTGTCCGTTACTGAAATCACCCGCAACCAGTAACTTCAGGGGTAATTCTGTTTTCTTGCTTGCCCCACCCGTGTGCAGGTCAAGTTTTAGATTAATGCGTGCCTTCGGCACTTCATTCTGGAAACTCTCAGCCATCTCATCATCCCTCTTCTTATCGCTGTGTACATTTTTCACGCTACGTTTCTTTACAGGCGATAATAGAACAATGATCGACTCAAGATCAAATTTACCGATCTTTAAACTGATATAATCAATTTTATAGGAATTTTCTACTGATTGTTAATAATGAATTACAGTGAAACTTCAGTTAAACGAACCACCCCTAACGCAAAATATGAATATTTATATCGAAGGGGTTAACACATGCAGAGTGTTCTTAACAAAATGATATTAAATTGATCTAAATCAATGTTTGGATTTTAAAAATAACTATCGCCCATTAAAAGAGGGCAGCAGCGGGGCAGGAGAAAAAGAGGGGGTGAATGTGAAATATATTGGATAGCCGGGGCGACTTAAAATCGTAATCATTGAGTGAGCAATTGTTTTCTCCTCATATCACTTTGCGCAGGTGGATATCACTGTTCCAGTTTACTGAATATCATTACTTTGCTTCATTTAAGAAACATAAGGCTATTTATTATCCTGAGCTTTTTCCTCTCACTTAACCCGAGAGCGTTTATCTATCATATAGATGAGACTTCTATAGTGCGGGAATATAAATATAATACCTGCGTTTAAAGTGCGGGAGCTGGCGCCTCAGCCGCAGATTACTTATAGCGATCTGAATCAGGGCGTTATACAGAAGCCTGCGGTCCTCGTATTAACACGGTTGATAACAGCAACGTGTCAGAACGCCCCGGTCTTAAATCAGAGATACTGAGCTCAATGCGCCAGAAATCTGGCAGCGGTGGGTTGCCGCCAACTGGCTGCCAGCAAGCTTTCCTGATGATTATCACGCTCAGTTTTACGCTATTCCTTAGAGGTATTTACTACCTGTCCAAACCCTTTTCCCTCTAATTGCGCGTCAGGCGCGGCAAAGAAATCAATATTAAAGTAAGTATCGTCGGTAAGTAACTCTATACGGTGCCAGTACTGCGGCGGACTAATGCCAAAGCGGCCTTCTTCAATAATCAATTCAATTTCCGGCGTGGTGTCGTGTTCGTTGCGAAAACCGATATATTTTACCGCCCCCGCCATGACCGACAGCCGCCCGTAGACATCTTTCTTCGTATTGTGATGGGTAAGTAGCGCTTTTGGTACGGAGTCCTTGTTCCAGAAAGGCGTGGAACGAGTATGTTTGTAAGCTGCCGGAATGCGATGTGCCATGGTGTTCTCCATAGAGTAAAGGTATCTGGAGAACCTATTGCAATGCACGTGCCATAAATGTAGGTCGCTGTATTTGATAGATATAAGCCTGAAGACATCTTTATGGCGGGTCATTTTGACAGTGCTTCGGGCTGTCAAATGGACCGTGTTTTGTCATTTTGACTATCAAAATAGCGGATGATTTATGGGTCGGGCTGAAGGGGATGAGATTAAGGGAATAATTTTTCAATACTGTGTGATCCATCTCCACCATTCAGGCTCTTAGCCTGGGGTTATTCAGACGACCAGAGTAAAGTGGAACAACGTTTCAAATTGCCCCATCCGCTAAGGAGATATCATGCCTTATCAGGCTTCCCCCTCTCGTTATGAATCCATGCAATATCGTCGCTGCGGCCAAAGCGGGCTGAAGCTGCCCGCCCTTTCTCTTGGCCTGTGGCACGGTTTTGGTCATATCAACAATCTTGAATCACAGCGCGTGCTGCTGCAAAAAGCTTTTGACTCAGGTATTACTCATTTTGATTTAGCCAATAACTACGGACCTCCTCCCGGTTCGGCCGAAGAAAATTTTGGTCGCCTGCTGCGCGAGGATTTTGCCGCTTATCGCGATGAGCTCATTATCTCCACCAAAGCTGGCTATGACATGTGGCCAGGCCCTTACGGCTCCGGCGGCTCGCGCAAATACCTGCTGGCAAGCCTTGATCAAAGCCTGCAGCGTATGGGCCTTGATTATGTCGATATTTTCTATTCGCATCGCGTTGACGAAAATACCCCGATGGAAGAAACCGCTTCGGCATTAGCCCAGGCCGTGCAAAGCGGTAAGGCTTTATATGTCGGTATTTCTTCCTATTCGCCGGCACGCACTGAGCAAATGGCCAGCATGCTGCGCGAGTGGAAAATTCCCCTGCTTATTCATCAGCCCTCTTATAACCTGTTAAATCGCTGGGTTGATAAAAGCGGTCTGCTGGATACGCTTGAGCAAAACGGCATCGGCTGCATTGCCTTTACGCCGTTGGCCCAGGGCCTGTTGACCGGCAAATACCTCAACGGCATACCTGCAGGTTCGCGTATGCAGGTCGAAGGGAAAAAAGCGCGCGGACTGACGGAAAATATGCTTTCCGAAGCCAACCTTAATAGCCTGCGGTTACTCAATGAAATGGCGCAACGGCGCGGCCAGACCATGGCGCAGATGGCCTTAAGCTGGCTGCTGAAAGATGAAAGGGTAACCTCGGTATTGATTGGCGCAAGCCGTCCGGAACAGCTGGAAGAAAACGTGAAGGCGTTAGAAAATCTGACATTCAGCGCCGAAGAGCTCAGCAATATCGACAAACACGTGGCTGACGGCGAGCTGAATCTTTGGCAGGCCTCTTCGGATAAATAGCCTGACGGCGGGTATTTATTTGCCCGCCTCTTCCCTATACGTCGGCCAACTCAACAGCAGGACGCTGATATTGCGGCCAGACCAGAGCCACCAGCCGGGGATAGGCGTCGTGGCTCAATTCATTAAAACACTGGCGTAAATTGAGTACTTCTATGTCCGAGAGCGAAACCTGCTCGCCTTCAGCGCAGCGTTTTTTGATATTGTCGTAATACTTATAGACTGCCGAATTCAGATCGCTGCAGCGACGCTGCGCATTAAATAATTCAGGACAAGCGGTCAGTTCGTCAATGCGCATTCTTTTTATTGTGGCGTAGGTAAAATCAATATATTCGCTACTTACCCGCCAGAAGTAATCAGGAGTAATTTTGCTCATCAGCATGGAGAAATAATCCTCGCGCTCTTCAGCGCTGCTGGTGGACGCCTCTTTTAATTTCCCCGACGTCGCGTTTTCCTGCTCAACGGCCATTTCTTTCATTAACAACGCCACGACGCCCACCAGCATCACCAGGGTGGCGATGAAATAAAAAACGCTGTGCATCAGAAACTCCTGTTTTTTTTATTTTGAAATTGAGGCATCATAATATTGACCTACCGCCTGCCAGCAGCCTATTGATATCAAAGGACATAGCTCAATGTTGCCCAACAGTTTCATGCCGTGGCGCTTTCAGAGTTTTAGCGTGAAAGACGACAGCGATAGCGCAAAAAATAGCGAAGTGAACGCCCATGCTCAGCAGACGTTTTCAGCGCTGGAAAAAACCATTCTTAGCGGCAACTATTATGCAGGAGTTGCTAAAAACACGCTACTGGAAGAAACCGACAGGCATATTAAAGAGCGCCTGCTGTGCGCGATAAAAATTGAAACCCTGGTTGCCGTAATCAACGAGCTGTGCGAACAAGAAAAGCTCAATCCCGCAGATTTACAGATGCTGGTGGAAGACAAAACGTCAGACATAAGGCTAAAAGAAGAACAGATTTGGCTGAACCAACTGACCCAGGAAAAAAACTGGCCATTATTTTATTCTTTTGAGGAGTAACGGCTATGTCAAAAACAAGCCAGCCCCCGCTATTAGAAAAAAACGCCGCCAGCGCAGATGACTTTGAATTTACCTTAAATCAAAACATTAATGCGCTGATAATTTTGAAAAATGAAAATATCGCCCAATATACCCAGGACGTTACCGATATCACCTCCGCGCTGGTAGATCTTAAGTGGAAAAATCGCCGCGAGATCTATCCGCTGAGATTTAAAGAAGAGGTTTACGGCGCGGTATTAAGTGAAATTATCCACAGCCAACCAAAGTTAAAGCAGATAATAATATCGCGGCTTGAGGAAAATTATCAGCAGATTAAAACTCGCGAAGCGCAGACTTTATCCATCACGCGCGGGCTGATTGAAGGCACTTACAAAACGCCGAATCTATAGCCAATAATAGCGGGTGAGCCATTCACCCGCTCTGCAATACAGAATCGCTGATAATTTCCGTCACCTCATCCACGCCGCCTATTCTGATCTCGCCTGCCCGTTCAAGTTTGCTTTTATCTATGAGCAGCAAAGACTGAGCGGCGCGTCGCAGCAGCGTCGTTTTATATTCCGCATTCCAGCTTCGCGTATCCCATAGCGCGCCGTTGACATCAACCCCTTCGCAGGAAAAGGCAAACAAATCGATCTCAATATTTTTCAGCAACGCGGCCAGCGGAGCATTAACGTAACAGGCGTATTTACGCTGCAGCATGCCGCCGGTGCTGATGAGCTGAATATGTTCACGCTTCGCCAGAAGCTGGCAAATACGCTCGCTATTGGTAAAGACGGTAAGAGGAATATCCGGCAGCAGGCGGGCCAGATACCAGCAGGTTGAGCTCGCATCCAGGGCAATCACCATGCCTTCGCTCACCCATTCCAGCGCGCGACGAGCGATAGTCGCTTTACTGTGTAAATGGCTTTTCTGACGTTCGATAAACGGGTCGCCGCTGTCGCCGGTACCGCGGCTGATATGCCTGGCTCTACCATGCTGACGGATAACCTTTCCCTGCTTTTGCAGGTAATCCAGATCGCGCCGTACCGTTTCGAGGCTTACCTCCAGCAGGCGCGCCAGCTGCCGGGTGGTCAGATTTTCGTACTGTTCGAGGAGCTGGATCAACTCCTCATGCCGTGCGGTTTTCATTTATCTTCCCTCTAATGGCGAACGTCGCCGCTTTTACCATAAGGGAATTTTGTCAGGGCAGTAAACGTTTTAACCCTGTTACCAGGCCAGCCGAAATAGCGGACTCGTCTGCAGCAGCTCGCCTGCCTGCCCCCCTCTGGACGACGTACCCGGTACCATGAATAAACTGGTAGGGTTAGACATTTCAGCAAAAACAACCAGGCTTTAAGGATGTGTAAACAAAACGGAGAACGACTAATGGCAAATCACCAGTCTGAAATACAGGATCCGCGTACCCAGTACCATACCGGCGAGTATCCTAAGCAGAAGCAACCGGCTCCGGGGATTCAGGCGAAGATGGATCCGGTTCCCGACTGCGGCGAAAGCACCTATGTTGGAAGCGGACGGCTGAAGGATCGTAAAGCGCTGGTGACCGGTGGCGATTCGGGTATTGGTCGTGCCGCCGCCATTGCTTACGCACGCGAAGGCGCCGATGTTGTGATTAACTATCTTCCCGCCGAACAGGAAGACGCCGAGCAGGTGAAGGTTTTAATTGAAGAGGCCGGCCGTAAAGCGGTGCTGATTCCGGGCGATTTAAGCGATGAAAAATTTGCCCGCTCTCTTGTGCAGCAGGCTATTAAAGAGCTTGGCGGACTGGATATCCTGGCGCTGGTTGCCGGTAAACAAACGGCGGTGGAAGAGATTGCCGACTTGACCAGCGAACAGTTCCAGAAAACTTATGCGGTAAACGTTTTTGCCCTCTTCTGGATAACCCAGGAGGCCATGGCGCATCTGAAACCAGGCGCGAGCATTATTACCACCTCTTCAATCCAGGCCTATCAGCCAAGCCCACATTTGCTGGACTACGCTTCAACCAAGGCCGCCATCCTGAACTACAGCCGCGGACTGGCTAAGCAGGTTGCGGAAAAAGGCATTCGTGTAAACGTTGTGGCGCCAGGGCCAATCTGGACCGCGCTGCAAATTTCCGGCGGCCAGACGCAGGAAAAAATCCCGCAGTTCGGCCAGCAGACGCCGATGAAACGTGCGGGACAGCCTGCAGAGCTTGCGCCAGTGTATGTGTATCTGGCAAGTCAGGAATCAAGCTACGTTACCGCGGAAGTGCACGGCGTGTGCGGCGGGGAACATTTAGGCTAAAAAAAATGGCGTGGTTTTTACCACGCCATCTCTCTTATGACTGCATACCTTTACTGAGCTTTAGTCACTTCCTGTCCTACCAGCCCAATTTTTAAATATCCCGCCTGATGCAGCGTATCCATTACGTTCATCATCGTCTCGTAGTCTACCGTTTTATCGGCACGGAAGAAGATGGTGGTGTCCTTTTTGCCTTCGGTGGCGGCGGTCAGCGCGTTGATCAGGCTTTCTTTCGTCACCGGGTCATTGCCGACAAACATCGTATTATCGGCCTTAACGGAAAGATAAACCGGTTTTTCCGGACGCGGCTGCGGCTGGCTGGAGGAGGCCGGAAGATTCACCTTCACGTCCACAGTCGCCAGCGGTGCTGCCACCATAAAGATGATCAACAGAACCAGCATGACGTCGATAAACGGCGTCACGTTGATTTCATGCATTTCACCGTTATCGTCGAGATTTTCGTTAAGATGCATCGCCATGGGTTATCAGCTCACACGCAGTTTCTGAGTGGAACGCACCGGACGAGACTGGGAGCTGGCCTCTAAATCCAGATCGCGGCTTTGCAGCAGCAGAACCTGTGCCGCTACGTCGCCCAGCGACGCCTTATAGCCGCCGATCATGCGGGCGAAAATGTTGTAGATAACAACCGCCGGGATGGCCGCAACCAGACCGATTGCCGTGGCCAGCAGGGCTTCGGCAATACCGGGCGCTACAACCGCAAGGTTAGTGGTTTGCGTCTGGGCAATGCCGATAAAGCTGTTCATAATGCCCCATACCGTACCGAACAGGCCGATAAACGGCGAGATGGCGCCGATGGTGGCCAGATAGCCGTTACCACGGCCCATATGACGACCAACCGCGGCTACGCGACGCTCCAGGCGGAAACCGGTACGCTCTTTAATGCCTTCGTTATCTTCGCTTCCGGCAGACAGCTCCAGCTCGTTTTGGGCTTCGTTAATTAACACCGTGCTAAGGCTGCGGGCACCAAAGGCGGTAGCCATTTCGCAGGCTTCGTCCAGAGAGCGGGCGTTGCTCAGCTGCTGCTGTTCACGCTTCAGGCGGCGCTTTTGGGTGAGCAGCTCAAAGCTTTTGCTAAAGAAGATGGCCCAGGTGACGACGGAGGCCAGGATCAGGCCGATCATCACTATCTTTACCACGATGTCAGCATGCTGATACATGCCCCAGACGGAGAGATCCGTCTGCATCAAATTATTCGTCACTCTAACTCTCCACCGCGAAATAATACAAAAACTGAGCGTAATAATATCAAAACGGCATCGAATTGATAGTAGTTCTCATTAGTATTTGCAGGGTGCCTGAAATTGTCTATGCATTCCTTGCGTTTACGCAGCAAAACCGCGCGGCTGCCGAATTTTCAGCTTTTTTTGTCAACCTGAAGAAACGGCATGAGGCAGCTTATGTAAACCGTGATAAGTTATGTTTAGACATCCAGACGTTTAAACGGGGTAAGAGGAAATGGCAGCGAAGCACATTGAAACGGCGCTGGTAAACGCCGGTCGCGATAAAAAATTCACCCAGGGATCGGTTAACAGCGTTATTCAACGCGCTTCATCTTTGGTCTTTGAAACCGTGGAAGCTAAAAGGCAGGCGACGGCGAACCGGGCGAAGGGCGAGTTATTCTATGGACGTCGCGGCACCCTTACCCACTTTTCTTTGCAGGAAGCGATGTGCGAGCTGGAAGGCGGCGCAGGCTGCGCGCTCTACCCTTGCGGCGCCGCCGCCGTGGCAAACGCGATTCTGGCCTTCGTCGAGCATGGCGATAACGTATTAATGACCGGCACCGCCTATGAGCCCAGCCAGGATTTCTGCACTAAGGTCCTCGCAAGGCTTGGCGTATCCACCACCTGGTTTGATCCTCTAATCGGCGCGGCAATCGTGGACCTGGTGCAGCCCAACACCAAAGTCGTGTTCCTTGAATCCCCCGGATCTATAACCATGGAAGTCCATGACGTGCCGGCGATCGTAAAGGCGGTTCGCAGCGTCGCGCCCGAAGCTATCATCATGATAGATAACACCTGGGCGGCGGGCATATTATTTAAAGCGCTGGAGTTTGGCGTCGATATTTCTATCCAGGCGGGCACCAAATATCTGATTGGCCATTCCGATGCGATGGTTGGCACCGCCGTTTCCAATGCCCGCTGCTGGGATCGGCTGCGTGAGAACTCCTATCTGATGGGCCAGATGCTCGACGCCGATACGGCTTATATGACCAGCCGGGGGTTGCGCACGCTTGGCGTACGTTTACGCCAGCATCATGAAAGCAGTTTAAAACTTGCCGAATGGCTGGCAGGTCATCCGTTAGTTGAACGTGTTAACCACCCGGCGCTTCCCGGCAGCAAAGGCCATGAATTCTGGAAACGTGACTTTACAGGCAGCAGCGGACTCTTCTCTTTCATCCTGAAAAAACGCTTAAATGATGAGCAGCTACAGCATTATCTCAACTATTTCCGTTATTTCAGCATGGCCTATTCCTGGGGAGGCTACGAATCGCTTATCCTTGCCAATCAGCCGGAGGAGCTGGCTGAGATTCGTCCGGCGGGCGGCGTGGATTTTTCAGGGACCTTAGTTCGCGTTCATATCGGGCTGGAAAACGTCGAGGATCTGCAGGCCGATCTTGATGCGGGTTTCCAGCGCATAGCCTGAAGTTGCCAGATATGGACACCTGAAGAGACAGGAATTTGTTTGCCGCTGTGATTTGTTGAGCCCGCGATCAAGGTGCCGTGGGCTTTTTAGCGTTACACTGTATTTAAAATAAGGTTCGTCCTGTTTCAGGCGTACTACCTAAGCGGTTCCACAGGATTTTCCATGGCTGTAATACAAAATATCGTCCAGGCGCTTTGGCAGCATGACTTTGCCGCCCTGGCAAACCCGCATGTAATTGGTGTTGTTTATTGCGTCATGTTTGCAACGCTTTTTTTAGAAAATGGACTGCTGCCGGCTTCGTTTCTGCCGGGTGATAGCCTGCTGCTGCTGGCGGGCGCGCTGGTGGCGAAAGGGGTAATGGACTTCGTCCCGACAATGGTGATTTTAACCACGGCCGCAAGCCTCGGCTGCTGGCTGAGCTATTTACAGGGCCGCTGGCTGGGCAACACCAAAACGGTAAAAGGCTGGCTGAGCCAGCTGCCCGCCCAGTATCACCAGAGAGCCACACATATGTTCGACAGGCACGGGCTGCTGGCCTTGCTCGCCGGACGTTTCCTGGCGTTTGTTCGTACCCTGCTGCCGACCATGGCGGG
>NZ_RCAA01000041.1:24207-27809 GCF_003628475.1 Enterobacter sp. R1(2018)
GAGCGCGCTGCTGTGGGTTGGCGTGGTGACCAGCTTCGGCTACGCGCTGAGCATGATTCCTTTTGTGAAGCGCCATGAGGATCAGGTGATGACTTTCCTGATGATCCTGCCTATCGCCCTGCTGGTTGCCGGTCTGGTCGGCACGGTATTCGTGGTGCTCAAAAAAAAAGTTAGGCTCGCGTAATTAAGTCCACGCCCCCGGCCAGCCGTGCCGGGGTTTTTACATGGTGCGCATGCGTGCCACATCCTCACCCGGCGTCACGCCGAAATAGCGTTTAAATTCACGGCTAAACTGCGATGCGCTTTCATACCCTACCCGTACCGCTGCGGTACTGGCTTTTAAGCCGTCGTGTAAAATTAACATCCGCGCCTTATGCAGCCGGTAGCTTTTCAGGTATTGCAGCGGCGAGGTGCTGGTGACGGACTTGAAATTATGGTGAAACGCCGAAACGCTCATGTTCGCTTCCGCGGCGAGCTGGTCAACGGAGAGGTTTTCGGTGTACTGCATCTCGATGCGCCTGAGTACGCGGCTTATCAGACTAAAATGGGTCTGACGGCTGACCAGCGCCAACAACGCGCCGCCTCGCGGTCCGGTGAGAATATGATAGAGAATTTCGCGCACGATCTGTTTACCGAGGATACGCGCGTCCAGCGGGTGCTCCAGCACATCTAACAGGCGCTCCACCGCGCAAAGAATTTCATCGGAAAGCTCGGCTGAGTTAATCCCCGTAGAGCAGGCCTGCGGATGGAAAAGATCGTCCTCGCCAATATCCATCAGCAGATCCTGAAGCTGCAGAATATCGACTTTAATGCGCATTCCCGCCAGCGGCACCTCAGGCGTCGCAAAAGTTTCACATTCGAAGGGTAAAGGAACCGTAAGCAGAAGATATTCGTTTGCGTCGTAGCGAAACACGCGATCGTTGATATAGCCCGTTTTGTGGCCGGAAAAGAGAATCACTATCCCCGGCTCATACATCACCGGCGTTCTGGCATTGGGCTTGGTGCCGTACAGCAGGCGCACGTCGGGCAGCGCCTGAAGCGCGCTACTTTCATTTTCTATCAAATGATTAATTTTTTGCGTCAGCTGCTGACAGATCGTTTTCCGGTTCATTTGTATCCGCTCCACAAGGCTTTTTTAGCTATGACAGTGTGCGACGAACAGGATTTTTTCTCCAGCTGCATGGAGAAATGGGCAAGACAAAGGCAGGAATATGCATTGAGGGATAGCGTGCGTAAGCCGACAATGGGCCACATCAAAAAGGCGACAGGCGATGTCTTTTTTCATTCACCTAACGGGAATCTGATAATGAACAATTTTAATCTCCATACCCCAACCCGCATTCTGTTTGGTAAAGGCGCCATTGCTGAACTGCGCGACCAGATCCCTGCCGAAGCCCGCGTGCTTATCACCTACGGCGGCGGCAGCGTGAAGAAAAACGGCGTGCTGGATCAGGTTTATGCCGCGCTGGAAGGCATGGATGTGCTGGAGTTCGGCGGTATCGAGCCAAACCCAACCTACGAAACGCTGATGAAAGCCGTCGAAATAGTGCGCAAAGAGAACGTGAGTTTTCTGCTGGCGGTCGGCGGCGGCTCCGTTCTGGACGGCACCAAGTTTATCGCCGCTGCGGCGCACTATCCGCTGGAAAACGATCCGTGGAATATCCTGCTGACCCGCGGCGAAGACGTTAAAAGCGCCATTCCTATGGGCTCCGTGCTGACGTTGCCGGCAACGGGCTCTGAATCAAACAAAGGCGCGGTGGTTTCTCGTCGTGCGACCGGCGACAAACAGGCGTTTATGTCCGAGCATGTTCAGCCGGTCTTTGCCGTGCTCGATCCTGTTTATACCTACACCCTGCCTGCGCGTCAGGTTGCAAACGGCGTGGTGGACGCGTTCGTTCATACCGTTGAGCAATACATCACCTGGCCTGTAAACGCCAAAGTACAGGATCGTTTTGCGGAAGGTATTCTGCTGACGCTGGTTGAAGAAGGCCCGAAAGCGCTGAAAGAGCCGGAAAACTACGACGTACGCGCAAACGTAATGTGGGCCGCCACCATGGCGTTGAATGGCCTGATCGGCGCAGGCGTACCTCAGGACTGGGCAACGCACATGCTGGGCCACGAGCTGACCGCAATGCACGGCCTGGATCACGCGCAGACTCTGGCGGTTGTGCTTCCTTCGCTGCTGAATGAAAAACGCAATGAGAAACGCGCCAAGCTGCTGCAGTACGCGCAGCGCGTGTGGGATATCACCAGCGGTAGCGAAGAAGAACGCATCGATGCCGCCATTGAGGCAACGCGTAATTTCTTCGAGCAAATGGGCGCGCCAACCCGCCTGTCAGCTTACGGCCTTGACGGCAGCACTATTCCCGCGCTGCTGGTCAAACTTGAAGAGAAAGGCATGACCCGACTCGGCGAACATCAGGATATTACTCTTGACGTAAGCCGCCGTATTTACGAAGCGGCACGCTAAGTAATTTAGCCACCTGGCTTTCGTTTTCGGGTATTTGGTCCAGACTTAAATGCAATTCTTACACCGGGGCCCCGCTCCGGTGAATCGCTCATTAAGGAGGAACGCATGGCAAATCCAACAGTAATCAAGCTCCAGGATGGAAACGTGATGCCTCAGCTGGGTCTCGGCGTATGGCAAGCCAGTAACGATCAGGTACTGCTCGCCATCGATAAGGCTCTGGAAGTTGGCTATCGCTCCATTGATACTGCCGCGGCGTACAAAAACGAGGACGGCGTGGGCAACGCCCTGAAAAAGGCAGGCCTGCCGCGCGAAGAATTATTTATCACCACTAAACTCTGGAATGACGATCAGCAGCGGCCGCATCAGGCGCTGGAAGAGAGCCTGAAAAAGCTGCAGCTCGATCACGTCGATCTCTATCTGATGCACTGGCCCGTGCCGGGCAAAGACCACTATGTTGAAGCCTGGAAGGGGATGATTGAGCTGCAAAAGCAGGGCCTCGCGAAAAGCATCGGCGTCTGTAATTTTCAGGTCAACCATTTGCAAAGGCTGATTGATGAAACGGGCGTGACGCCGGTTATCAACCAGATTGAACTGCATCCGCTGCTGCAGCAGCGTCAGCTTCACTCATGGAACGCCACGCATAAGATTCAGACCGAATCATGGAGCCCGTTAGCTCAGGGCGGCGAAGGCGTTTTCGATCAGAAAATCATCCGGGATCTGGCGGATAAATACGGCAAAACGCCGGCGCAAATCGTTATTCGCTGGCATCTGGACAGCGGCCTGGTGGTCATTCCGAAATCCGTTACGCCATCGCGCATCGTCGAAAACTTTAACGTCTTTGATTTCCGTCTCGATAAAGACGAGCTGGGCGAGATTGCGAAGCTGGACAGCAACAAGCGTCTGGGGCCGGACCCGGATGTGTTCGGTGATTAAATAGCAGCTATCCTCTCCCTTGCGGGAGAGGATAAGAGCAACGCTTACGCAGGTCTTTTCTTCGCCGCTGGTTTCACCCCAGCCTTAGGAGCCGCTTTCACCCCTGCGGCCGCAGGACGGCGCTGATGGGTCATCGGCGTGTGACGCGTCAGCGCCACTTTGCTGCCGCGGTTATGGCGGCGCGCCTCGCGCATCTCTT
>NZ_RCAA01000041.1:27819-50183 GCF_003628475.1 Enterobacter sp. R1(2018)
GGTCGGAGCCGGAACCAGGCACTCGCGTCGACCGCCAATCAGGTGCTTTTTACCCATAGCTTCCAGCGCTTCGCGAATCATCGGCCAGTTCGCCGGGTCATGATAGCGCAGTAACGCTTTGTGCAAACGACGCTGGCGATCGCCCTTCGGCACCACGATATCTTCACTCTTGTAGCTTATCTTACCCAGCGGGTTCTTACCGGTGTAATACATGGTGGTAGAGTTCGCGAGCGGCGACGGATAGAAGTTCTGCACCTGATCCAGACGGAAACGGTTCTTCTTCAGCCACAGCGCCAGGTTCACCATGTCTTCATCGCGCGTGCCGGGGTGCGCGGAAATGAAGTAGGGAATCAGATACTGCTCTTTGCCAGCCTGCTTCGAATAGGTATCGAACAGCTCTTTAAAGCGGTGATAGCTGCCCATCCCCGGCTTCATCATCTTGGACAGCGGGCCTTCTTCAGTGTGTTCCGGCGCGATCTTCAGATAGCCGCCAACGTGATGCGTCGCCAGCTCTTTGATATAGCGAGGATCTTCAACCGCCAGGTCATAACGTACGCCGGATGCGACGAGGATCTTCTTAATACCTTTTAGATCGCGGGCGCGACGATAGAGATTAATGGTCGGCTGGTGGTTGGTATCCATATGCGGGCAGATATCCGGATAAACGCAGGACAGGCGGCGGCAGGTCTGTTCTGCTCGCGGCGACTTACAGCGCAGCATATACATGTTCGCCGTTGGGCCACCGAGATCCGAAACCACGCCGGTAAAGCCCGGTACGGTGTCGCGGATCGCTTCAATTTCACTGATGATCGAATCTTCTGAACGGCTCTGAATGATGCGCCCTTCGTGTTCGGTTATCGAACAGAATGAACAGCCGCCGAAACAGCCGCGCATGATATTGACCGAGAAGCGGATCATCTCATAGGCAGGAATGCGCGCTTTGCCGTAAGACGGATGCGGCACGCGCTTATAGGGAAGCGCAAACACGCTGTCCATCTCTTCGGTAGAGAGCGGAATGGCCGGCGGGTTAATCCAGATATAGCGGTCGCCATGCTTTTGCATCAGCGCCCGCGCACAGCCCGGGTTAGTTTCATGGTGCAAAATACGCGAAGCGTGCGCGTAGAGCACCTTGTCATTTTTTACTTTTTCAAACGACGGCAGCAGTACGTAAGTTTTTTCCCACGGCTTAGGACGCGGCGGCTGAACCACAACGGTTTTCGACTCTTCTTTTACTTCCGCCGCAGGCTTGCCGGAATCGGCGCACGGCAAATCTTCGCCATAGGGATGGGGAATAGGATCGATGCGCCCCGGCGTGTCCAAACGCGTAGAGTCCACGCCCGACCAGCCCGGCATAGCTTCTTTACGCATCATCGCGGTGTTACGGACGTCGCCGATCTCGTCGATCTTCTCGCCCATGGCCAGACGATGGGCCACTTCCACCAGCGGACGCTCGCCGTTGCCGAAGATCAGCATGTCGGCTTTGGCATCCACCAGAATGGATCGGCGTACGGTATCGGACCAGTAATCGTAGTGCGCGGTACGCCTGAGGCTCGCTTCGATGCCGCCAAGAATCACCGGCACATCGCGCCAGGCTTCTTTACAGCGCTGGGTATACACGAGGGATGCGCGGTCAGGACGTTTGCCCGCCACGTTATCCGGCGTATAAGCATCATCGTGACGCAGCTTGCGGTCGGCGGTGTAGCGGTTGATCATCGAGTCCATGTTGCCCGCGGTCACGCCGAAGAACAGGTTCGGCTTACCCAGGCGCATAAAGTCTTCTTTGCTGTTCCAGTCCGGCTGGGAGATGATCCCCACGCGGAAGCCCTGAGCCTCCAGCATGCGTCCGCAAATCGCCATGCCAAAGCTTGGGTGGTCAACGTACGCATCGCCGGTGACCAGAATGATGTCGCAGCTGTCCCAGCCTAAGTCGTCCATTTCCTTGCGTGACATAGGTAAAAACGGTGCCGGGCCGTAACAGGCCGCCCAGTATTGAGGCCACGAAAAGAGTTCGCGATCGGGCTGGATCAAGCTTACAGAGCTCATATAGCTTTCCGAAAAAATGATGTAAAAGTAATCAAAGCCGGCGATTATACGCTGGTTATCGGTGATAAATGAAGGGTTAATGCAGTGTTATATTTGCCCTTACGATTAGGTAAGGGCAAGCGTCGAATCTTTAAGGCGCTGGATTGACCAGCAGCTGGCCAATCGAGCCCCTGTCGGCCATTTCCAGCGTCTGGCTTGAATAGAGGAACGGGAAGTGCTCCCAGGAAGGCTGGCCAAAATAAACCAGCAGTTCGACCTGGCCGTCGACCCAGACGGTGTCCTTCCAGCCGCGGTCTTCGCCAAAAGGCACCGCGCCGTTAACGTTCTTAATCAGGAAGCTCACGCCTTCAATATGGAAGGACTGCGGCATATCCGAACGCACCGTCCAGCGCTCCCAGGTACCCTGCTGCGTCTGGATATCAATACGTTTAATATCCCACAGCTGGCCGTTAATACCCGGCTCGTCGCCGAGCGTAATCTCACGGCTGCGCGCCGGAGTACCGTTGATGATTTCATTCGGCAGCAGGCGCATCGGCAGGCTATCCGTCACCAGCGGCAGCAGGCCGGTTGGGCGCAGCGTTAGCACCCGGGTTGAAATCAGAATGCTCGACGGTTCAAAGAAGCCGCGAATGCGATCCATAATGCCCGCCGCTTCGCCGCAGGTAATGGAAACCTCTTTCCCTTCGGTCATATCGACCAGAATTTCGCGGCGCTCGCCGGGAGCCAGAGAGAGCTGCTTGACCGAGACCGGAGCAGGTAAAAAACCCTGATCGCTGGAAATAACGTGCATCGGCCGGCTGTCGCTCATTTGCAGCAGATAGCGACGCGCGTTGGAGGCGTTAAGCAAGCGGAGCCTTACCCAGCCGCGGGAAACCTCGACATAGGGTCCCTGCACGCCGTTAACCAGCAGGGTATCGCCAACGAAACCGCCGCTGCCCGGCTCAACGTATTCCGGCGTGCCGAAGTTATCAAGGCGCTTGTCCTGAATAATTATCGGGAAATCATCGACGCCGTAGTGGTTAGGAACAGGCAGCGATTTACTTACCTCATCCTCAATCAGCCACATGCCTGCCAGGCCGTTATAGACCTGCTGGGCGGAACGGTTTGGCGTGTTGGCGCGATACCAGAGCGTCGCGGCCTGCTGGCGAATGGGCAGCACGGGTGCCCAGTCAACATTAGGCGACATCATACGCGGCGCACCGCCCATCAACGGCCCCGGCACCTGCAGACCGGCGATAGTCATGCCGATATTCTCCTGCAGGCGGTTGCTGTAAATCATCTTTACGTCGTCGCCGTTCCAGACGCGAATGGTCGGTCCGAGATAGCGCCCGTTTAATCCCCAGACCTGGGCCTTGGCGCCGCCGGTGAATGACCAGTGCGCCCGCTGCAGCGTCAGGAAAAGAGGCTGACCGCGGCGGGATTCAAGTAAAGGGGGAACGGGTAACGGTAGCTGCTGCCCTGCTGCATTAGCCCTCAGCGGCACCGCACCTGCACAGAGTGCAATGCCCGATGCCTGAATAAACTGACGCCGACTGAGTGACATAGTTGCTCCATGTAAAACTTAAAACGTGAGGGCGGTACAAGCCGTACCGCCAGAGGGGAAGGACCCCGGCATGAGGCGATCAGCTCGCCTGTTTTTTCTCTACCGTGCCGGACGCTTCGCGTTCCGCCACTTCTTTATTTAACTCGTCGATTTTTGCCATCATAATTTCGCGGCAGTGCGTTGCCAGCTTGCGCACCTGATCTTTACCGTACTGGCTGGTATCAATCGGCGGCAGCATTTCGACAATCACCAGGCCATTATTCCAGCGGTTTAGCTTAATTTTATTGCTGGTATTAGAAACGCACACCGGAATAATCGGCACGCCGGC
Source organism: Enterobacter sp. R1(2018) (assembly GCF_003628475.1). Taxonomy (GTDB): domain Bacteria; phylum Pseudomonadota; class Gammaproteobacteria; order Enterobacterales; family Enterobacteriaceae; genus Dryocola. The sequence continues at coordinate 31,734 of NZ_RCAA01000041.1, forward strand.
GGCAATAGCCGCATGAAAGGCGCCGGTTTTAAACGGCAGTAATCCGCGTCCGCGGCTGCGAGTGCCCTCCGGGAACATCCAGACGGATACTTTGCGTTTTTGCATTTGCGACACAACCTGCGAGATAGTGCTGTGCGCTTTGGCGCGGTTATCCCGGTCAATCAACATGTTGCCGGTTAGCCAGTATAGCTGCCCGAAGAAAGGGATCCAGAGCAGGCTTTTCTTGCCCACGGTAACGGTCGGCGGCTGCACAATATTCGCCGCGGTAACCATATCAAAATTATTCTGGTGGTTGCCGATATAAATAGCCGTCGGATGATTTTCAGCGCCCGCCGGCAGACGGGTTTCTACCTTCAGGCCGAATACGGGCGCAAGGCGTCCGAAAAGATGGCCGAAAGTTGCCACGTGACGCGGATTACGCGGGCTAAATAAGCAGTATATGCAGCCTAAAATACAGACCAGAAGGCAATAAATCACAACAATAATAAAACGAACGATGGATAGCATAACAACCTCTAAAGCCTAAATCGCTAATAAGTATGACCTGCTTTAGCGCAAAACACACCGTTCGGGCGACACGAGGCCGCCCGACATTATTTATTCTTCGCTGTCGCCAACGCCCGCGCGGGCCGGAGAATCCACCTCTACACGATCGATACGCTGCAGGCCGCGCATCAGCGTCCCGCGACGTCCGCGTTCACCCGTGATTTTCTGCAGCTCTTCCGGGCGCAGTTTAATCTTACGTTTGCCCACGTGCAGCGTAACGGTGCTAAGCGGAGGCAGAATAAAGAGATGCGCCAGCTTATCTTCCCCTTTCGCCGCCTCTGCGGATGGGATAGAGATGATTTTATTACCTTTGCCTTTCGATAGCTGCGGCAGATCGCTCACCGGGAACATCAGCATACGCCCGGCGGCGGTGATTGCCATCAGCATATCTTCTTCGCTGGTGATTTCCATCGGCGGCAGCACGCGCGCATTCTCCGGCAAGGAAATCAGCGTTTTACCGGCTCGGTTGCGCGCGATCAGATCGTTGAAGGTGCAGACAAAACCATAGCCCGCATCGGAAGCCATCAGCAGCTTCTGCTCTTCCGGCGCCATCAACACATGTTCTATGGTTGCGCCCGGCGGCGGCGTGAGTTTGCCCGTTAGCGGCTCGCCCTGGCCGCGCGCCGAAGGCAGCGTTATCGGATCGAGCGCATAGCTTCGGCCCGTAGAATCAATAAACGCCACCGGCTGATTGCTTTTGCCCTTCGCGGAGGCCAGATAGCTGTCCCCCGCTTTGTAGTTAAGCCCCTGCGCATCAATGTCGTGGCCTTTGGCGCTGCGCACCCAGCCCATTTGCGACAAGACGATGGTGACCGGTTCGGATGGCGTCATATCGTGCTCGCTCATCGCCTTAGCCTCGCCGCGTTCGTGAAGCGGGGAGCGACGGTCGTCGCCATAGGCTTCAGCATCGGCTTGCAGCTCTTTCTTCAGCAGCGTGTTCATTTTACGCTCGGAAGCAAGAATGCCCTGCAGACGATCGCGCTCTTTTTCCAGATCGCTTTGCTCGCCGCGGATTTTTATCTCTTCGAGTTTAGCGAGATGGCGTAATTTCAGCTCAAGGATGGATTCAGCCTGCGTTTCGCTCAGGGCGAAGCGCTCCATCAGCACCGGCTTAGGCTCATCCTCGGTACGGATGATATGAATCACTTCATCAATATTAAGGAACGCCACCAGCAAACCTTCAAGGATATGCAGGCGTTTGAGCACTTTTTCGAGACGGTAAGAGAGACGACGGCGCACCGTTTCGCGACGATAAACCAGCCACTCGGTAAGGATTTGCAGCAGGTTTTTCACCGACGGACGATTGTCCAGGCCGATCATATTGAGGTTAACGCGATAGCTCTTCTCAAGATCGGTGGTGGCGAACAGGTGGTTCATGACCTGTTCCATGTCCACGCGGTTTGAACGCGGCACAATCACCAGACGAGTCGGGTTTTCGTGATCGGATTCGTCGCGCAGGTCTTCTACCATCGGCAGCTTTTTGGCGCGCATCTGGCTGGCAATCTGCTCAAGCACGCGCGCGCCGGAAACCTGATGCGGCAGAGCGGTGATAACCACGTCACCCTCTTCTTTTTTCCACACGGCGCGCATACGCACCGAGCCGCGGCCGTTCTGGTAAATTTTACGGATTTCACTACGCGGCGTGATAATTTCGGCTTCGGTCGGATAATCCGGTCCCTGCACGATATCCAGCAGCTCATCGAGCGACGTTTTTGGCTGGTCGATAAGCCTGATGGCGGCTTCCGCCACTTCCCGCAGGTTATGCGGCGGAATATCCGTTGCCATGCCGACGGCGATACCGGTAGTACCGTTGAGCAAAATGTTCGGCAGTCGCGCGGGCAGCGTTTTCGGCTCCGTGAGCGTGCCGTCAAAGTTCGGAATGTAATCAACGGTGCCCTGGCCCAGCTCGCCGAGCAGCAATTCTGCGTATTTAGACAGGCGAGACTCGGTATAACGCATCGCCGCGAAGGATTTAGGATCGTCCGGCGCGCCCCAGTTCCCCTGTCCGTCCACCAGCGGATAGCGATAAGAGAACGGCTGCGCCATCAGTACCATCGCCTCATAACAGGCGCTGTCGCCGTGCGGATGATATTTACCCAGCACGTCGCCTACGGTACGAGCGGATTTTTTGAATTTCGCGCTGGCGCTGAGTCCCAGCTCCGACATGGCATAGACGATACGGCGCTGGACGGGCTTAAGTCCGTCGCCGATAAACGGCAGCGCGCGGTCCATGATGACGTACATGGAATAGTTGAGATAAGCATTTTCCGTGAATTCGTGCAGCGAAAGGCGCTCTGCACCATCATGAGTTAGATCACTCATTAATCATTCATCCTCAAACTGACGAGCCGAGTGTGGCCACAAACGGCGTAATTGCCGCCGATAGTACCTTATCTGGCTTGCCGAGTCACAGGGAGGAATAGCTTTGCGCGGAGGTTTAACGCGGGCCGGCGCACGAAAGCGAGCCGCACTGGGCGGCTCGTTGCTGGCTTACTTTACTTTGTTGATTTGCTTAACGTCGATTTCAACGGAATTCCAGTCTTTATCCACTTCGCCCTGAATCTCTACGGTATCCTGCGGGGTGACAGTCTGCCCGTTCCAGCGCTTGTGGTCGATGTCCACATTTACCGTACCGGAAGCGTCGCGAAACACGTAGTGATCGCCGCCGATGCGCTGTTCAATCTTGCCGCGTAGCGTAACCCAGGTGTCATCAGAGAAAGTTTTGGCTTTTTCTGCCGTGGTTACCGTGCCTGTAGGGCCCACAAAGCCGCCCGCAGCAGGCGCTTGCTGGGTGGCGGCAGGCGCATCAGGATCAACAAAGCCGCCCTGGTTCGCAGCAAAGGCGGGCGCGGCGGAAACAGCGAGTACGGTCAAAATAGCGGCTACTTTTTTCATTATTTATTTTCCTTACCGATATGGCATTTAAGCTAGCTATTAGAGCGCAAGGATCTTAACCCGATCTTAATTTCGCCGTGTAAAAACGCATTTTTTACCGAATTGCGGCCGTTGCCGAATCATGGCGTTTTTCCCCTGTACACGTCGAATCAAACGTTATTAACTTCACCGGGTTGAACGATAAGGACAGCGTCATGCGGGTATTAGTGATTGAAGATGACAAACTGATCGGTGACGGCCTGAAGGCCGGGCTGATGAAAATGGGATTCACCGTTGACTGGTTTACCGACGGCAAGCTCGGCCAGTCGGCGCTGGGGCAGGCACCCTACGATGCGGTCGTGCTTGATTTAAGCCTGCCGGGCATTGACGGCCTCGATATATTAAAAAGCTGGCGGCGCAACGGCCAGAATGAACCTGTGTTAATCCTCACCGCACGCGACGCGCTGGAACAGCGTATCGAAGGATTACAGCTGGGTGCCGATGACTATATGTGCAAACCTTTTGCGCTAATTGAAGTCGCGGCGCGCCTGCAGGTCCTAATTCGTCGGACCCACGGACAGTCGCAGCCGGCCCTTTCACACGCGGGGGTTGAGCTCGATCCAATCAAATTAACCATCACAAAAAACGGCGAGCCCTTGCAGCTTAAGCCGAAAGAATTCGCGCTGCTGGAATTGCTGATGCGCAACGCCGGGCGGGTGCTGCCCCGTTCGCTTATCGAAGAGAAAATTTACAGCTGGGATGATGAGGTTTCCAGAAACGCGCTGGAAGTGCATATCCATCACCTTCGCCGTAAGCTGGGAAGCGGGTTTATTCGCACCATTCACGGTATCGGCTATACGCTGGGTGAAGAATGATTAAAAAGCTGACGCGCAGCCTGCGGGCAAAGCTTATCGCCAGCTTTATTCTGCTGACGGTTATCGCCTGGATTGGCGCAAGCGCCGCCGCCTGGTACCAGACATCCAAAACCCTCGATAAACTGTTTGATACCCAGCAGATGCTGTTCGCCAAGCGGCTTAGCGCATTGGATTTACGTATCATCCGCGACGATCCAAAGCTACCGCGCACAAAAAAAATGGTGCCGCATCATCGCGGAAACCAGGATGATGACGTTCTTGCCTTCGCGATTTTCTCCGTTGACGGCCAGATGCGCCTGAACGACGGCGATAACGGCAAGGACCTGAGGTTTGATTATCGCCGCGACGGCTTTACGGATGGATACCTCAACGGCGATGACGACCCCTGGCGGCTGCTGTGGCTTACTACCCCCGACGGACGCTACCGTATCGTCGTCGGCCAGGAAAAAGAGTATCGCGAAGATATGGCGCTGGATATCGTCGCTTCGCAGCTGGCTCCGTGGCTGATTACCCTGCCGCTGATGCTGTTGCTGTTAGTCTGGCTGGTCAGCCGCGCGCTGGCTCCTTTGCATCAGCTGGCAGCCCGGCTGCGCCAGCGCTCGCCGGATGACGCCGGCAGGCTGGAAACCCGGCGGCTGCCGCTGGAAATCAAACCGCTGGTTGATTCCCTCAATACGCTTTTTACCCGCACCGGCGAATTCATGCTGCGCGAGCGGCGTTTTACTTCGGATGCGGCCCATGAGCTGCGCAGCCCGCTTGCGGCGCTGAAAGTACAGGCTGAAGTGGCGCAGCTGGCGGGTAACGATGCGCCCGTGCGCGATCACGCCTTGAATAATCTGACGACGGGCATCGAGCGGGCTACTCGCCTGGTGGATCAGCTGCTCACCCTGTCCCGCCTGGACTCGCTGGCCGGCCTTGACGATGTTGAAGACGTTTCGCTGCCGGCCCTGCTGCAAAACGCCGTTATGGACGCCTGGCATCAGGCGCAACGCGAAGGCGTTGATATTCGACTTGAGCTACAGGCTGAACAGGTTTTTGTACGAGGTCAGGCTCTGCTGTTGAGTTTGATGGTCCGTAACGTGCTGGATAATGCGGTGCGCTACAGTTCGAAGGGCAGCGCGGTGACCGTTATTTTACAGCCGCAAGAAATTTGTATTACCGATAACGGGCCGGGCATCAGTTCTGAGTTTTTACCCACGTTAGGCAAAAGGTTCTACCGCCCGCCGGGCCAGGAAAAAACAGGAAGCGGCCTTGGGCTCTCTATCGTCCAGCGCATCGCTGCTTTACACGGTATGCAGGCGCGGTTTTCTAATCTTGAAAGCGGTGGCTTTCAGGTGCGTATAAGCTGGTGATGAAAAGATTATTGCTTGCCTGGCAAAAGTCTTTGCACATTCTGACCATTTTACCGTGACGGCGATCACGTTAGACTTCGTGTCAAACGCAATGATTCGAGGACTAACGATGAGCAACATTCTGATTATTAACGGTGCGAAAAAATTCGCCCACTCCAACGGCCAGTTAAACGACACCCTGACCGAAGTCGCGGAAAGCTTATTGCGCGACCTCGGACATGATGTTCAGGTTACCCGCACCGACAGCGAGTACGACGTAAAAGCTGAAGTCGAAAAATACCTCTGGGCCGACACCGTCATTTACCAGATGCCGGGCTGGTGGATGGGCGCTCCATGGACCATGAAAAAATACATTGATGACGTTTTCACCGAAGGCCACGGCTCGCTGTACGCCAGCGATGGCCGCACCCGTTCAGACGCGGAGAAAAAATACGGCTCCGGCGGCCTGATTCAGGGCAAAACCTATATGCTTTCCCTCACCTGGAACGCACCGCTGCAGGCCTTTGAAGATAAAGAACAGTTCTTCCACGGCGTCGGCGTCGACGGTGTTTATCTGCCCTTCCATAAAGCCAACGAATTTCTCGGCATGAAAGGTCTGCCGACCTTTATCGCGAATGACGTAATGAAGGTGCCGGACGTTCCACGCTTTGTTGCAGAATATCGCAAGCATCTCGGCGAAATTTTTGCTTAACTATTGCTCTGCTTACAAAAAGGAGTTAGCCATGCTGACAGTGATAGCTGAAATTCGTACCCGCCCTGGCCAGCACCATCGCCAGGCCGTTCTGGATGCTTTTGCGAAAATTATTCCGACCGTGCTCGAAGAAGAAGGCTGCTACGGCTACACGCCGTTAGTGGATCACAATGCACAGGTCGCGTTCCAGACTACCGCACCGGATTCCATCTTTATGGTAGAGAAATGGGAAACCGTTGCCCACCTGGAAGCCCACCTCGCTACGCCGCATATGAAAAACCACAGCGCCGCGGTAAAGGATGACGTGCTGGACATTCATATCCATATCCTGGAAGACGGCATCAAGTAACCTACTGACGTACTTTCAGTAATAAAAAAGGGAGCCGGTATGAATACCGGCTCCCTTTTTTTTAACCGGCCTGTCGTTATACGTCGAGTTCGGCCATATCGCCTTTTTCCTGCAGCCAGTTACGGCGGTCTTCGGAACGTTTTTTGGCGAGCAGCATATCCATCATAGCCAGCGTTTTATCGCTGTCTTCATCGCTGATGGTGAGCTGTACCAGACGGCGCGTATTCGGGTCGAGCGTGGTTTCGCGCAGCTGCAGCGGGTTCATCTCACCCAGACCTTTAAAGCGCTGTACGTTCGGCTTGCCCTTCTTACGCTTAAGCTGTTCCAGCACGCCGGCCTTTTCTTCTTCATCCAGCGCGTAATACACCTCTTTTCCCAAATCGATACGGTACAAAGGCGGCATCGCCACATAAACGTGACCGTCTTTAACCAGCGAGCGGAAATGGCGCACGAACAGCGCACACAGCAGCGTTGCGATATGCAAACCATCGGAGTCCGCATCCGCAAGGATACAGATCTTGCCGTAGCGCAGCTGGCTTAAATCTTCGCTGTCAGGATCGATGCCGATGGCCACGGAAATATCGTGCACTTCCTGCGAGGCCAGTACTTCATCAGATGAGACTTCCCAGGTATTAAGAATCTTACCTTTCAGCGGCATAATCGCCTGATATTCACGATCGCGCGCCTGTTTTGCGGAACCGCCTGCGGAATCCCCTTCCACCAGAAACAGCTCGGTGCGGCTGAGATCCTGCGCGGTGCAGTCCGCCAGTTTACCAGGCAGCGCCGGGCCGCTGGTCAGCTTCTTACGCACCACTTTTTTGGCCGCGCGCATACGGCGCTGGGCGCTGGAGATGGCCAGCTCCGCCAGCTGTTCCGCGGCCTGAATATTCTGATTCAGCCACAGGCTAAAAGCATCTTTCACCACGCCTGAGACAAAAGCCGCGCACTGGCGTGATGAGAGGCGTTCTTTAGTCTGGCCGGCAAACTGCGGATCCTGCATTTTTACTGAAAGCACATAGGCGCAGCGCTCCCAGATATCGTCCGCCGAGAGTTTTACCCCGCGCGGCAGAATATTGCGGTATTCACAGAATTCACGCATTGCATCAAGCAGGCCCTGACGCAGGCCGTTGACGTGCGTACCGCCCTGCATCGTCGGGATCAGGTTGACGTAGCTTTCCGTCAACAGCTCGCCGCCTTCCGGCAGCCAGAGCAGCGCCCAGTCAACCTCTTCGGTATCGCCGGCGAAGTTGCCGATGAACGGCGTTTCCGGCAGCGTGATAAGCCCGTTTACCGCTTCGCTCAGGTAGTCTTTCAGGCCATCCTGGTAGCACCAGCGCTGTTCCGTATTATTCACTTTATCGGTAAAGGTGATTTCAACGCCCGGACAAAGCACCGCTTTGGCCTTCAGCAGATGGCTTAAGCGTGAGACGGAGAAGCGCGGGCTGTCGAAGAAGGTTTCGTCCGGCCAGAAGTGAACGCTGGTGCCGGTGTTGCGTTTGCCGCAGGTGCCAATCACCTGCAGGTCCTGCACCTTATCGCCATTTTCGAAGGCGATGCTGTAGACCTGCGCATCGCGGCGAACGGTAACCTCCACTCGTCTGGACAGGGCGTTGACAACGGAAATGCCCACCCCGTGCAGACCGCCGGAGAACTGATAGTTTTTATTAGAGAATTTACCGCCCGCGTGCAGGCGGCAGAGGATCAGCTCGACCGCGGGCACCCCTTCTTCCGGGTGGATATCTACCGGCATGCCGCGTCCGTCATCGATAACTTCTAATGACTGGTCGGCATGCAGAATAACATCAACACGCTTAGCATGGCCTGCCAGCGCTTCATCCACGCTGTTATCAATGACTTCCTGGCCCAGGTGGTTTGGGCGGGTGGTGTCGGTGTACATCCCCGGACGGCGGCGAACCGGCTCAAGCCCGGTGAGTACCTCAATGGCATCGGCGTTATAACTGGATTGCGTCATGGTTTATTCGTTCAGATAGCGAAACAGAGAATCGGCCGACCCGGCCTCAATGCAGACCGAGGAAGTCGACAAGCTGTGTGAAATAATCTTCGAAGCCCACAAAGGCATGATTGCCGCCGGATTCTACCGTCTGGCGACAGGAGGTGTAATAAGCCACCGCCTGGCGGTAATCGAGCACTTCGTCACCCGTTTGTTGCAGCAGCCAGATGAGATCCGGCGCTTCAAGCGGGTCAACCTGCATGACTTTAAGATCGTAAATATGGCGAGACTCTAGCACATATTGCTGGCCGGTGTAGGGGTTCTCGTTGGCGCCAAGATAATCCGCCAGCAATTCAAAGGGCCGCACCGCGGGATTGACGACTACCGCCGGCAACATAAAGCATTGTGACAGCCAGGTAGCGTAATAGCCGCCTAATGAGGAACCCACCACGCCAAGCGGCTCGCCGCCGTGCTCAAGCACCAGCGACTCCAGCAGCTCTGCGGCTTCGCCAGGATAGGGCGGCAGCTGAGGCACCACCATTTCTATCTGCGGATGGTGGTCGGCAAGCCACGCCTGCAGGCTTGTTGCCTTTGCCGAACGCGGGGAGCTGTTAAAGCCATGCAGGTAGAGTAGCGTTGACATCAGTATCCTTCTGAAGCGGTATCAGGATTAAATACTGCGCCTTTCAGACGGCATACCTCGGTGGTGACGGCGCCGTCCGGATGAAGTTCCAACCAGCGCCAGCCAGGTTCGATCGTATCTAGCGTGAAGTTGGCGCAATGCGGCTTAAATTGCACGCAGGTGGAAGGCGTCGCCAGCATACGTCGGCCGTTCCAGTCGAGATCCAGCTCCTGGTGAATATGCCCGCACAGCAGGGTTTTAACCTGAGGATAATTGACCAGCACGTTATCCAGCTCCTGCGCGTTACGCAGGCTGTGCTGATCGAGCCAGCTGCAGCCAGCCGGCAAAGGATGATGGTGGAGCAACAAGAGAGTGTGACGATCGGGAGCGGCGGCTAATTTACGTTCCAGCCATTCGAGCTGATATTCGCTCAGTTCGCCATGCGGCACGCCAAAGACCTGGCTGTCCAGCAGCACGACCTGCCAGCTATCACCGATATGGACCAGCTTTGAGGCCGAGATCCCCGCTTCCTGCAACGCGCTGTACATCGCCGGCTGAAAGTCGTGGTTGCCCGGCAGCCAGACGCAGGGCGCAGCAATTCGCGCGATCCCCTCAGCAAAGTGCTGATAGGCCTGCGCGCTGTGGTCCTGGGCCAGATCCCCCGTGGCGACGATCAGATCGCAGTGACGGCGATCGGCGAGGATAGCCGCAAGCACCGCCTGGTAGCTTTCCCAGGTGTTGATGCCAAGCAGCGTTTCATTCTTTCCAGAGAATAGGTGGGTATCGGTAATTTGCAGTATCCTGATACGGCCCCCACCGGCCACAGGAAGATTTAACAGGCTTTCCAAATGGTGTCCTTAGGTTTCACACTCTCTAACAAACCGGAACCGCCATCGCTCCATGCGCCAAACAGTAGCGCAGCCAATCAGCAAGAAACTGGTTAATTTGATGCTTTTCGTCGCGTTGATGCAACTTTTTATTAGGATAATCATAACGTGCTTTAAAGCGGAAGATCTGCTGGCTTGAACACACTTCCGCGACCATCGCGTCATGGTAAAGCCTGACGGACATTGACGGCAGGCTCCAGTAGCTTACGCTCGGCGCGGTTTGCTCTATCTCAACAAGCGTAGTGTAGCGAGTGGACTCAAGGACGGTCAGCCGGTATCGGGCGCTATTAACCTGATAGGTTACGGTTTCGCCTGGCGCATCGTTGCGCGGCAGCAGGCGGCGCAGCTGGGCGAAATTGGTTTCGCACAGGCGCATCATTTCAGGAAAGTCAGGCGTATAGCGCTTCATAGTTAATCGTTCCACTCAATTCTCAGTTTTTCATAATGCAGCTGCAGCCATTGCAAAGCGATGACTGAGGCAGCGTTGTCGATAATCCCCTCTTCTACCAGCTGATAAGCCTCTTCCCGGCTCACCACATGAACACGAATATCTTCGTTTTCATCCACCAGGCCGTGAATTCCTTCAGCGGCGGTGGCATCCACTTCACCCACGAGCACGGATGACCGCTCGGTGGTTCCTCCCGGGCTTGCCAGATAGCTGAGCACCGGTTTTGTGCGCCCAACCACCAGTCCTGCTTCTTCCACGGCTTCCCGTCGCGCTACGTCCTCGACGCTTTCGCCTTCTTCAATCATTCCGGCAATCAACTCAAGCAGCCACGGCGTATCGCTCGTGTCGTAAGCGGCGATTCGAATCTGTTCAATCAGCACAACTTCATCACGCGCAGGGTCATAGGGTAGCAGCACCGCCGCATGTCCGCGTTCAAAAATTTCACGCCGAACCTCACCGCTCATTTCGCCACTGAATAAACGGTGGCGAAAACGATAGAGATCGAGCGAAAAAAAACCGCGATAAAGCGTTTCCCGTGCAATAATTTCAACATCGTTTTTGGCTAACGTGACAAGCTTATTCTTAGGCTGACTCATGATAATGTCCTGATGGGTAATGGTAATGAAATGAGCGTTTTCAACCCTGTTTGACTGCCGTTTCATTTGCTATGTGGTAGATTGATGAAAATTCCGGATGGATGGCACTTTACGCCAACCCGCCCCGCTGGCCGTGTCTGTTAGAATCGGCAAATATTTCGTCTCAAACAGCGCTAACAAAAACAATTTTGCTTCACAACAAGGAATGCAAATGAAGAAACTGCTCCCAATCCTTATCGGTCTGAGCCTAACGGGTTTCAGCGCCATGAGCCAGGCAGAAAACCTGATGCAGGTTTATCAGCAGGCACGTCTTAGCAACCCGGATTTACGTAAATCCGCCGCAGACCGTGACGCCGCATTCGAAAAAATCAACGAAGCACGCAGCCCGTTATTACCACAGCTCGGCCTTGGTGCAGATTACAGCTACACTAACGGCTTCCGCGATCAGAACGGTGTTAATACCAGCGGAACCAGCGCCTCATTATCCTTAACGCAAACCATTTTTGATATGTCGAAATGGCGCGCGCTGACGCTGCAGGAAAAATCAGCTGGCATCCAGGACGTGACCTATCAGACCGATCAGCAAACGCTGATCCTGAACACCGCGACGGCCTATTTTAACGTGCTAAACGCCATTGACTCGCTTTCTTATACCGAAGCGCAGAAACAGGCTACCTATCGTCAGTTAGATCAAACTACGCAGCGTTTTAACGTAGGCCTTGTTGCTATTACCGACGTACAGAACGCCCGTGCTCAGTACGACACTATTCTGGCTAATGAAGTCACGGCGCGTAATAACCTGGACAACGCGGTGGAACAACTCCGTCAGGTTACCGGCAATGACTATCCGTCGCTGGCATCTTTGAATGTAGACACTTTCAAAACGAATAAACCGGATGCGGTAAATAACCTGCTTAAAGAAGCTGAGAAACGTAACCTGTCTCTGTTGCAGGCTCGTTTAAATCAGGATCTGGCTCGCGAACAAATTCGCTATGCGGAAACCGGCCATATGCCAACTGTAGGTTTAACCGCCTCTACGGGCGTTTCTGATACCAGCTACAGCGGTTCTAAAACCAACAACGCACAGTATGACGACAGCAACGTTGGCCAGAACAAAATTGGTTTGAACTTCTCCCTGCCGCTATATCAGGGTGGTCAGGTTAATTCTCAGGTTAAACAAGCGCAGTACAGCTTTGTAGGCGCCAGCGAACAGCTCGAAAGCGCGCACCGCAGCGTCGTGCAGAACGTTCGTTCCTCCTTTAATAACGTGAATGCCTCTATCAGCACCATTAATGCTTACAAACAGGCCGTGGTGTCTGCGCAAAGCTCGCTGGATGCTAACGAAGCCGGGTATTCCGTCGGTACACGTACTATCGTTGACGTACTGAACGCGACAACCGATCTGTATAATGCCAAGCAACAGCTCTCCAACGCTCGTTATAACTATCTGATCAACCAGCTGAACATCAAGCAGGCGTTGGGTACGCTTAACGAACAGGATTTGGTTTCGCTCAACGCGAACCTGGGTAAACCTGTGCCCACAACGCCGGAAAGCGTTGCGCCAGAAAACGCGGAGCAGAACGCACGCGCCGATGGTTACACAGCGGATACCGCTGCGACTACCACCAACGTTTCAGCTCAGGCCGCTCCGGTTGCACAGCCGGCAAGAGCTACCGCAACCGGCAGCCGTTCCGGTAATCCATTCGGCAACTGATCGCCTTTTGTCTTTATTTTTGCTTTCTCATTAAGCCCCGAAAAGGCCATTTTCGGGGCTTAATTATTTAGCATGCCGTACCCCTGTCACAACCTGCGCCATTGAACGTAAGGCAACGTAAAGATCCCCCTGCAAACCCTCGTCATCGCTTTAATTTCAACCATTCATCCCCTATCCTAAGCAACAAACCTACTGGGCTCAGGACAGATAAATGAAACGGACAAAAACTATAAACCACGCGTCGTTCCGCAAAAGCTGGAACGCCAGACATTTAACGCCGGTTGCGCTGGCTGTTTCCGCAGTCTTTATGCTTGCGAGCTGTGAACAGAGCGACGAAACCGTCTCTATGTACCAGAATGCGGATGACTGCGCCCAGGCGAACCCTGGCAAGAGCGCGGAATGCACCACCTCCTACAATAACGCCTTAAAAGAAGCAGAGCGCACCGCGCCTAAATACGCATCCCGTGAAGAATGTATCGCCGAATTTGGCGAAGGCCAGTGCCAGCAGGCGCCGGCTCAGGCCAGCATGGCGGGTGAAAATCAGGCTCAAACCCAGCAAAGCGGGAGCTTCTGGATGCCGCTGATGGCGGGCTATATGATGGGTCGTCTGATGGGCGGCGGCGCGGGCTTTGCTCAGCAGCCGCTGTTCACCTCTAAAAATCCGGCAAGCCCGGCTTATGGAAAATACGCCGACGCCAGCGGCAAAAGCTACGGCGCGGCAACGCCGGGTCGTACCGCCTCAGTTCCGAAAACCGCGCTGGCGCCAAAACCGGCCACGACCAGCACCGTAACACGCGGCGGCTTTGGTGAATCGGTTGCCAAACAGTCGACCATGCAGCGCAGCAGCGCCACCGGTTCCTCCCGTTCAATGGGCGGCTGAGAATTATGGAAAGAGTTGCAATTAGCGAGCGTCCGGACTGGCGCGAGAAAGCTACCGAATACGGGTTTAACTTCCATACCATGTACGGTGAGCCGTACTGGTGCGAAGATGCCTATTACAAGCTGACGCTCCCGCAGGTTGAACGCCTGGAAGATGTCACCGCTGAGCTGCACCAGATGTGCCTGAAAGTGGTGGAGAAAGTGGTGAGCAGCGATGAGCTGCTGGTTAAATTCCGCATTCCGAAACACACCTGGGAATTTGTACGCCAGTCCTGGCGTACCCAACAGCCTTCGCTTTACTCCCGCCTCGATCTGGCCTGGGACGGCACAGGCGAACCCAAACTGCTGGAAAACAACGCCGATACGCCGACCTCCCTTTACGAAGCCGCGTTCTTCCAGTGGATCTGGCTCGAAGACCAGCTTCAGGCCGGAAATCTGCCGGCTGACAGCGATCAGTTCAACAGCCTGCAGGAAAAGATCGTTGAACGTTTCGCCGAGCTAAAACAGCAGTACGGTTTTAACCTCGTGCATTTCGCCTGCTGCCAGGACACGGTGGAAGATCGCGGTACCGTACAGTATCTGCAGGACTGCGCCGCTGAAGCCGAAGTGGCAAGCGAGTTCCTGTACATGGAAGAGATCGGTCTGGGTGAAAAAGGCCAGTTCACCGATCTTCAGGATCAGGTCATTAGCAACCTGTTTAAGCTCTATCCATGGGAATACATGCTGCGCGAGATGTTCTCCACCAAGCTGGAAGACGCTGGCGTACGCTGGCTGGAACCGGCCTGGAAAAGCATTATCTCCAACAAAGCATTGCTGCCGATGCTGTGGGAAATGTTTCCACATCACCCAAACCTGCTGCCCGCGTACTTTGCGGAAGACGACTATCCGGCGATGAATAAATATGTCGTTAAGCCGATTTTCTCCCGCGAAGGGGCGAACGTGAAGATCATCGAAAACGGCCAGGAAGTTGCCCGCGTCGACGGCCCTTACGGCGAAGAAGGCATGATCGTACAGGAGTTCTATCAGCTACCGAAATTCGGCGAGAGCTACACGCTGATTGGCAGCTGGCTTATCAACGATCGGCCCGCCGGGATCGGTATCCGTGAAGATCGCGAGTTAATCACTCAGGATCTTTCACGTTTCTATCCGCACATATTCGTAGAGTAAAAGCTCGGCATAAGAAAAGGCGCGAAATTCGCGCCTTTTTTATTACCCAATCTGTACCGAAAGCATGCTCAGCGAGCCCATCTCAATGCCTTCTACTGGAATTGTAATCGGCTCCTCACCATCCCAGGCGCCGAGCACATAAAGCAAAGGCAGGTAGTGATCCGGCGTCGGGTTCGATAGCGCTCCGCCTTCATGCTGCAGGTAATTTACCAGCGGATGTTCTTCCGCAGGGCCGCGCCAGGCGAGATTATCCTTCACATACTGGTTAAATGACGCGGCCCACGGATAAGGCGTATTTTCGCCATGCCAGCGGGCGGTGCGCAGATTATGCACCACGTTGCCGCTGGCAATCAGCATAACGCCCCGATCGCGCAACGTGGCCAGCTTACGGCCGATCTCATAGTGCCAGGCGTTCGGTCTGGTACTGTCGATACTAAGCTGTACCATAGGGATGTCCGCGTCCGGGTACATTTTGATCAGCACGCCCCAGGAGCCGTGGTCGAATCCCCAGGCTTCTTTATCCAGCGTGACGTTATCGGGCGCCAGCAGATCGACAAGTTGTTGCGCCAGCTCCGGCGAGCCCGGCGCCGGATAGTGCGTGTCGTACAGCGCCTGCGGAAAACCGCCGAAATCATGGATGGTTTTTGGCATCTCCATCGCGGTTACGCCAGTACCGCGCGTGAACCAGTGTGCAGATATCACCACAATCGCCTTCGGTCGTGGCAGCGTCTCTCCCAAATGACGCCAGGCCCGGGTATAGTGGTTATCTTCCAGTACGTTCATCGGGCTACCGTGGCCAAGGAATAGCGCGGGCATACGTTGGGCAGTCATAGTTGTGTCCTTAATCGGATAAATATCTAATGACCTAACATTACGCCCAATCATGACGGGAAGAACTCAGATAAGCATGATGAAGATCATCAGGAAATTTGAATGTATGCGATAAGGAGCTGTAGATGTCTGTACCGTTGATCCTGACGCTGTTAGCCGGAGGCGCCACCTTTATCGGGGCGATTTCAGGCGTAATTGGCCAGAAGCCATCGAACCGGGTACTGGCATTTTCACTCGGATTTGCCGCCGGTATCATGCTGCTCATTTCGTTAATGGAAATGCTGCCCGCCGCGCTGCATACGCAAGGCATGTCCCCCGTGCTGGGTTACGGCATGTTCGTGCTGGGACTGGTAGGCTACTTCGCTCTTGATCGCAGCCTGCCCCATGCGCACCCGCAGGATCTGGCGGACGGCACGTTAAAAACGCCTGATCTACGCCGCACCGCCCTGTTGTTAACGCTCGGCATCAGTCTGCATAACTTCCCGGAAGGTATTGCGACTTTCGTAACGGCCAGCGCCAATCTCGAACTCGGGATGGGTATTGCGCTCGCCGTCGCGTTACACAATATTCCTGAAGGCCTCGCGGTCGCCGGTCCCGTTTATGCGGCCACGGGTTCAAAGCGTAAAGCGATCTTCTGGGCCGGTATTTCAGGGCTGGCGGAAATTTTCGGCGGCCTGTTGGCGTGGCTGATTCTGGGCACAATGATTTCGCCCGTCGTGATGGCGTCGGTCATGGCGGCGGTAGCGGGAATAATGGTAGCGCTTTCGGTAGACGAGCTGATGCCGCTGGCGAAAGAAATCGACCCGCATAACAATCCCAGCTATGGCGTTCTTTGTGGGATGGCGGTGATGGGATTAAGCCTGACGCTGCTGCAAACCAGCGGAATCGGCTAACAAAAAGCCCGGTAGATAAACCGGGCTTTTTTATCAGTCTTAGCTGGCTTTGCGCTCATGAGTCTGGCGATATTCAACCAGATCTTCGATGGTCACTACGGCCATATTATGCTGGCGGGCAAAAGCAATACACTCAGGCGCTCGTGCCATAGTACCGTCGTCGTTGGTCAGTTCACACAGCACGCCGGCTGGTTTAAAACCTGCCAGAGAAACCAGGTCGATGGTCGCTTCAGTGTGGCCGCCGCGCGTTAACACGCCGCCTGGCTGAGCACGCAGCGGGAACACATGCCCCGGGCGGTTCAAATCACTTGGTTTAGCATCGTCGGCAATGGCTGCACGTACGGTCGTGAGACGATCCGCCGCCGAAACACCGGTGGTCACGCCGTGGGCCGCTTCAATCGTTACGGTAAAACCGGTGCCGAAAGCGCTGGTGTTGTTATCAACCATCATCGGCAGGTCGAGCTGTTTGCGACGTTCATCAGTCAGGCACAGGCAGACAATGCCGCTGCCGTGACGAATGGTCAGCGCCATTTGCTCAACGGTCATGGTTTCGGCAGGAAAAATCATGTCACCTTCGTTCTCACGATTTTCATCGTCGAGAACCATTACGCCGCGGCCCTCGCGCAATGCATCAAGTGCATGTTCCACGCGCTGAGTCGGGGTGCCAAATGCAGAAAGTAGCGTCTGATTCATGGTAAAAAAACCTCATTAAAATTATGGTTACCAGAATCAGGGCAGTCTTAGGAGCTGTGAAAAATAACGTGGGCAGGCCGGGGCCTGACTTTGTCGTTACTCTCTCCCATCCGGACTTTAACCGTCGGCCCCGGAATTACACCGGATCTGCTGACCTCCGAAGGACTTCGGAGCGCTCGCGGGCTTTCAGCGTACGCTGATTTACCGCCGGTGGGGAGTTTCGCCCCGCCCTGAGAATAAGCAGACTTACTATAACGCCGATGATTTTCGCTGGCAACGGCATTTCAGGTTTATCACCCGGCAATCACGCATTACAATTAAGCTATTCACGCAGGTTAAATGGAAACCACTATGATTGACCCGAAAAAAATTGAGCAGATCGCCCGTCAGGTCCATGAGTCGATGCCGAAAGGGATTCGTGAGTTCGGGGATGACGTCGAAAAGAAAATTCGCCAGGTTTTACAGGCGCAGCTAACGCGTCTGGATCTGGTAAGTCGTGAAGAATTTGACGTGCAGACGCAGGTGCTGCTGCGCACCCGTGAAAAACTGGCTTTGCTTGAACAGCGTCTGAGCGAGCTGGAAAACCGTGAAGTTCATACGCCTGCGCCGGCGGTGATTCCACCGACCGACCCGCAGATGTAATACAGCCTCCCCCGCCTGCCGGGGGAGTCCGTTTCCGTCAGGCTTCGTTGTTTTGAATACGCCTGATGATATTGGTGGTGGAACATCCGTCTTCAAAGTTCAGCACCATCACTTCGCCGCCGTTCGCCCATACCTCTTTGCTTCCGGCAATATCGTCCGGCTTGTAGTCACCGCCTTTCACCAGCAGATCCGGCAGGATCTCGCCGATCAGGCGCTGCGGAGTGTCTTCTTCAAACAGCACCACCCAGTCCACGGCTTCCAGTGCGGAAAGCACGATCATTCGCTGATCCTGCGGGTTAACCGGACGCGTTTCGCCTTTCAGACGCCTGGTTGAAGCATCGCTGTTTACGGCCACAATCAATCGGTCGCCAAGTTTACGTGCGTTAGCAAGATAGGAAACGTGGCCCGCGTGCAGAATATCGAACACGCCGTTGGTCATC
>NZ_RCAA01000041.1:50241-52645 GCF_003628475.1 Enterobacter sp. R1(2018)
ATTACGCCAAAACCCGTATCCGCGCGGCCGCGCACCGCATTTTCGAGCTCAACTGGGGAGACGGTGGAAGTACCAAGTTTGCCGACAACCACGCCCGCAGCGGCATTGGCAAAGTAGCAGGCTTCTTCCAGCGTATTGCCCGCAGCAAGCGTTGCGGCGAGCACGCCAATCACCGTATCGCCAGCGCCGGTTACGTCATACACTTCCTGCGCCTGCGTCGGCAGATGAACCGGCTCAAGGCCTGGCTGCAGCAGCGTCATGCCCTGCTCTGAACGCGTCACCAGCAGCGCAGACAGTTCGTAATCGGCAATAATCTGCATACCGCGCTCCACCAGCTCGGCTTCGCTTTTACATTTGCCTACCACAGCTTCAAATTCAGAAAGGTTTGGCGTCAGCAGCGTCGCGCCGCGATAGCGTTCGAAGTCCGTACCTTTAGGATCGATAAGAACCGGCACTTTGGCCGCACGGGCAAGGCTAATCATCTGACGTACGCTTGTCAGCGCGCCTTTCGCATAGTCGGACAGCACCAGCGCGCCAATATGCGGCAGCGCCTGGCTGATGCGTTCGTGCAACGGCTCTGGATCAACCCCTTCAAAACCTTCTTCGAAATCCAGACGAATCAGCTGCTGATTGCGGGAAAGCACCCGCAGCTTGGTGATCGTCGGATGAGTCGGAACCGAAACAAAGTCGCATTTCACGTTTACGCCCGCCAGCGTCTGGCTAAGAGCACGCGCGGCGTCATCAATCCCCGTCAGGCCAACCAGGCGGGAACCGGCGCCGAGCGAAGCAATGTTCATCGCCACGTTGGCGGCGCCGCCGGGACGCTCCTCAATGGTATCCACTTTCACCACCGGCACCGGGGCTTCCGGGGAGATACGGCTGGTTGGGCCATACCAGTAGCGATCCAGCATCACATCACCAACCACCATGACGCCTGCACGGCTGTATTCGGGCAGCGTTACTTTCATTCCTGACTCTCCAGAGAGGGAAAAAATTTTGCGCGAGATAATATCACAATTACGCCTGCGCGCGCGTTTGCGCCTCGCCCAGCCAGCTTTGCCAGCTGCGTTCGACCTGTTCTCGCTCGGCGACAAAGGCATCGAGCGCCACGTTGCCCGGCAGCTCCTGCAAGGCCAGATGGTGCAGCTCATCGCGCAACGCGACGTAAGCATGCGTCAGGGCTTGCGCTTCGTCATCGCTCATGATGTCGTTTTGCGCCATTAATTCCAGAATGCGTACGTTATCCGACCAGCGGGTTAATTTTGGAGCCTGCGCCGCATAACGCAAAACCAGGTACTGCGTAATAAACTCGATATCGGTGATTCCGCCTTTATCCGCCTTAATATCAAAGCGATCGCGATGTTTACCTCCCAGGTGGGCGCGCATTTTTTCACGCATTTCACGCACTTCGGTTTGTAATTTCTCGCCCTCGCGCGAGGTGCATAAAATCTGGCGGCGAATAGCGTCAAACTCGCGGTTTAGCAGCGGGTCGCCGTAGACGACGCGGGCGCGCACCAGGGCCTGATGCTCCCAGGTCCAGGCTTCATTTTGTTGATAATCAGCAAACGCCTCCGCCGTCGTGACGAGCATGCCTGCCGCGCCGGACGGACGAAGGCGGGCATCCACCTCATACAAAATGCCGGACGAGGTGCGCGTGCTGAATAAATGAATAACGCGCTGAGCGAGGCGCAGGTAGAACTGGCGGCCGTCGATTTCGCGTTCGCCGTCGGTCATCACGTCCGCCGGGCAATCGTGCAGGAAAACCAAATCAAGATCGGAGCTGTAGCCAAGCTCCCAGCCGCCAAGCTTGCCGTAGCCTATTACCGCAAAGCCGCGCCCTTCTCTTTCGCGCAGGTGTTTTGGCTGTCCGAAGCGCGCCACCATTTGCGTCCACGCCTGCTGAACGACCGCATCAATAATCGCCTCGGCAAGCCAGGTAAGATGGTCGCTGACCTTCATAACGGGCAGCGTTCCGGCGATGTCCGCCGCCGCGACGCGCAGGAGCTGCGCCTGTTTAAACTGGCGCAACGCTTCCAGCTGCTGCTCTTCATCATCGTCCGGCACGCGCAGCAGGTACTGGCGCAGCTCGTCTTTATAAGCGTCCGTGGCCGTTGGCTGATAGAGGGTGTTCGGATCGAGCAGTTCATCCAGCAGCAGCGGGTAACGCGCAAGCTGCCCGGCAATCATTGGCGACGCGGCACACAGCGTAATAAGGTGCTTGAGCGCGCCCTGATACTCCGTCAGCAACTCAAGATAGGTTGTGCGGGTGACAATACCCAGCAGCAGCGGGAGCAGGCGGGATAGCGGCAGCGGAGCATCGTTGCGCGAGCACGCCTCGCACAGCAGCCGCGGCATAAGCTGGTCAAGCACCTGGCGGCCACGCGGGCCAATGGTGCGTTTATCC
>NZ_RCAA01000041.1:52696-71139 GCF_003628475.1 Enterobacter sp. R1(2018)
CTGACCTGCCGCAGCACCTCGCCGCGAGCGTCGGGAGTCAGATGACTAAGCACGGCGGTAGTGTCATCGGCGTCGAGCGCGTCCAGCCACAGCTCGCGCCAGGCCTCGGCGATTTTGTCCTCGCCCGCTTCCGGCTCGTCGTCGCCGATTAACTCGTTGAATACCTGACGCACGGCATTCATATGCGTTTGCAGGGTAAGCTGCAGGGCATCCCAGCTCTCTTCATTCATGCCCCAGGCAAGGCGGGCGCGATTAAGCTCGTCGCCGGGCAGCGTCTGGGTCTGTTCGTCGTTGATGCTTTGCAGCAGGTTCTCAAGGCGACGCAAATAAAGATAGGCTTCGCGCAGCCGCCGATCGTCGCCTTCAGGCAGCAGATGCAGCTGTTGAATGGCCGCAAGGGCAGGAAGCAGCGAACGGGACTGAAGCGAAGGCTCGCGTCCGCCGCGAATAAGCTGGAATACCTGCACGATAAATTCGGTTTCACGAATGCCGCCGGCGCCGAGCTTAATGTTATCCGTTAAGCCGCGGCGGCGCACTTCACGGGCAATCATGCCTTTCATATTGCGCAAAGACTGAATAACGCTGAAATCAATATAGCGGCGGAAGACGAAGGGACGCAGCATGTTGCGCAGCTCCTGGCTCCACGCATCGCCCGTATCGCCCATGATCCGCGCCTTAACCATCGCGTAGCGCTCCCAGTCGCGCCCCTGCTCCTGATAATAATCTTCCAGCGCGGCATAACTCAGCACCAGCGGGCCGCTATCGCCAAAGGGACGCAGACGCATATCCACACGGTAGACAAAACCATCCTGCGTAGGCTGGTCGAGAACCTTGATAAGCTTTTGTCCCATGCGCGTGAAGAACTGCGCGTTATCCAGCTCGCGCCGCCCGCCCTGCGTTGAACCGTTTTCAGGCCAGGCAAAAATCAGGTCGATATCCGAGGAGAAATTCAGCTCGCCGCCGCCAAGTTTGCCCATGCCAAGGATCATCAGCGGCTGCGGGACGCCATCGCGATTGCACGGCGTGCCCCACTCGCGGCAGCAGGCTTCATAAAGCCAGTCGCGAGCGGCGATAATCAGGGTTTCCGCCAGCACGCTCAGCTGCTGCAGCGAGCTTTCCGTCGGCACCAGCTGCAGCGTTTGCGCCCAGGCGATGCGCACCATGATGCGACGACGAAACAGGCGCAGTGCTTTCATTAAGGCCGCTTCGTCGCGCACTTCCTGCAGCTCGCTTTGCAGCCAGGCGGCATAGCGCTGCCACTCTTGCTCTTCGGGCGGGCTCTGCTCCAGTTCCAGCAGCCAGACAGGGTGCGTCACTACGCTGTCGCAAACAAAATCACTGAACGTCAGGACGGCCTGCGCCTGGGCGCTTAATCGTTGACTATCGATCTCTTGTGGCAGACGCGGCAATACCGCCTGCAGGTGCTGCTGTAAAAGGAGCGAGTGGGGCATCATATTATCCCGGCAAGATGGTTATTTCCCGCTGTGCAACCAGAACGGCGCCTGCGAGATGGCTTCATTACGGTAATGTTCAATTTCAACCTGCTGGCGCGTGGTAATGGCGTGGCGCAGCCCCTGCCAGTTATCAAGCCAGGGCTGGGTTATCGCGTTATCGTAGACACCGGCTAACAGGCGAATGGAGTCGGTTTCACGTGCCAGACGCGGCAGCTGATCGCCATAGCTGTCGCCGAGCGGGCGCTGGAAGGTGGTGCGAAGCTCCGCCGCATGGCGAGAAAGATGGGTATCCGCAAAGCGCTTAAAGGAGCCGGCAAGCTTAGCGGCGCCTTTTTCATCGACAAAATTTTGCCACTCGCGATTCACTAACCATTCGGTCAGCGCGAGCTTCGCCTGGCCGCTTTCCGGACTGTAAACCAGCTCTTCCGCCTTCAGATTTTGAGCCAGCAGTGCTTCATAAGCCATTAGCATCTCACGTAAGTGAGTGCTCGCTTTACGCGGCACTATGCCGCCGAACAGCGCCAGCGCATGGCGGACCAGGCCTACGCCGTTCAGCACCGCATTTTTCGCCGCTTTACTGCCGCGTATCCACAGCTCTTCATGATACTGCCAGTGTTCAAGCGCCATCTCCAACGCGCCTTCCAGTGCCTGCTCAACCGTGGCTTTTGGCGCCAGATGCAGTACGCCCAACGGTTTAATTTCGCGCGGCGCATTACCGGCCGCCAGATGGTAGCCGCGCGCGGCCTTGCTCAGGCTTCCCTGACGCAGGCCCGGTCGGGCAACCAATCGTTGCGCCAGGTCAAGCAGCGCCGCCGTTTCGCCTGCAAGCAGTTCAAGCTCCAGCTCGCACAGCGGCTCGTTTAACTCGCCTGCTTTCACTTCTCCCAAGTCCAGGGCCAGCTCAATCTTGCTGTCACGGTGAGTGACTACCCACTTTTCACGAGCAAAATCAGTGCTGAACAGCGGCTTTAGCTCCTGCTGCAGAGCCGCGGGTACTACGCCCTGCGGCCAGACCTCGACGGGAAACAGCGCCAGATCGAGCTCCGGCTTGCTGAGGTCGACATTATATTCAGGGCGCTGATGCAGTCCGCCGGTGACGCGGCCGGCAATTTTCATCGTCATTTCATAGCGGTCGTCCACCCCGCGGATACGCAGCCCCATATCGTGGCTACGCAGGGTGTTATCTGCTGTTTCATAATAAATATTAAGCAGCTGGCGAGGTTCAGCATGTTCGCTTTCAAGAGCGTTTAAGGTGCTGCGCAGATCGTCCAGCGACGCTGGGTTAACGATAAATTTGAGTTCGATTTCTTGAGGCATCGTCTTTTTACTTTTGGTTGCGGTCACACGGGATGACATCCCGGCGAACTAAATAGCGAGTTGCTGGTCAGTAGATAATATTTTGCCGTAAATTGCCACGCATGACGCGCAATTTGACGAGCGGATATTCATCTGAAAAAGGTTAACAACATGCACAAGTGGCGAAATTGACACCAGGATGATTCCCATTCAGGTTTACGGATTGCACCGTCAGACTGATGCCACTACTATCGTTCCACACTTTATGACAATAATGACGAACTAATGCAGAAATTACGCCTGATTTGCCTTACTTTGCTCTCTCTTAGCGTTACCGTTGTGGCTCATGCCGATGAAAAACGTTATGTCTCTGACGAATTAAACACCTGGGTTCGTAGTGGCCCGGGTGATAACTATCGCCTGCTGGGTACGGTAAACGCAGGCGAAGAAGTTACCCTTCTGCAAAGTAACGAAGAAACCAAATACGGCCAGGTGCGCGACAGCAACGGCCGCACCTCCTGGATCCCGCTGGCGCAGCTGAGCACCAATCCAAGCCTGCGCACCCGCGTCCCGGTTCTGGAACAACAGGTTAAAGACCTGACCGACAAGCTCACCAATATCGACACCACCTGGAACCAGCGTACCGCGGAGATGCAGCAGAAAGTTGCGCAGAGCGACAGCGTTATCAACGGTCTTAAGCAGGAAAATCAGCAGCTGAAAAACCAGCTAATCGTCGCGCAAAAAAAAGTGAACGCTGCAAACGTACAGCTTGACGACAAGCAGCGCGCCATCATCATGCAGTGGTTTATGTACGGCGGCGGCGTATTAGGCGTTGGCCTGCTGTTTGGTCTGCTGCTGCCGCACATGATCCCAAGCCGTAAGAAGAAAGACCGCTGGATGAACTGATTCGCAACCCTGTATCCTACAATTACGTATTATTCGTAACTTTAAGCTGATGCAGGGGTGTAAAGAGTGAAGATTTATCTGGTCGGTGGCGCCGTTCGCGATGGGTTGTTAAAACTACCGGTCAAAGATAAAGATTGGGTGGTGGTCGGCGCTACCCCGCAGGAAATGCTGGATGCGGGTTTCCAGCAGGTGGGAAAAGATTTCCCCGTTTTCCTGCATCCGAAATCTCGCGAAGAGTACGCCCTGGCGCGCACCGAGCGTAAGGCCGGTCAGGGTTATACAGGATTCACCTGTTATGCCGCGCCGGACGTCACGCTTGAGCAGGATTTACTGCGCCGCGATCTGACGATCAACGCTATAGCCCAGGATGAACGCGGCGAGCTTGTCGATCCCTATAACGGCCTCGCCGACATAGAAAAGCGCCTGTTGCGTCACGTATCCCCTGCTTTCAACGAAGATCCGCTGCGCGTTCTGCGCGTGGCGCGATTCGCCGCACGCTACGCCCATCTTAATTTCCAAATCGCCCCGGAAACCATGGCGCTGATGAAAAGCATGGCCGCAGGCGGCGAACTGGCGCATCTGACGCCGGAACGCGTCTGGAAAGAAACGGAAAATGCGCTGACCAGCCGAAACCCGCAGGTTTACTTTGATGTGCTACGCAAATGCGGCGCGCTGGCCGTGCTGTTCCCGGAAATCGACGCGCTGTTTGGCGTGCCTGCTCCGGCCAAATGGCATCCTGAAATCGACACCGGCATTCACGTACTAATGACGCTCGCTATCGCCGCCCAGCTTAGCCCGGAAGTCGACGTGCGCTTTGCCACGCTTTGCCACGATCTTGGCAAAGGGTTAACGCCTAAAGAGTTCTGGCCCCGTCACCACGGCCACGGCCCGGCCGGCGTAAAACTGGTGGAGAATATCTGCCAGAGGATGCGCGTGCCGAACGAAATCCGCGATCTGGCCAAACTGGTGGCGGAATATCACGACCTGATTCATACCTTCCCAATCCTGCAGCCGAAAACGGTGGTGAAGCTGTTCGACGCTATCGACGCCTGGCGCAAACCGCACCGCGTCGAGCAGATAGCCCTTACCAGCGAGGCTGACGCACGCGGACGCACCGGTTTTGAAGGCAGCGACTATCCGCAGGGACGGCAGCTGCGTGCGGCCTGGGAAGCAGCACAGAAGGTGACTAATAAAGAAGTGATTGATGCCGGTTTTAGCGGTCCGGCGATTCGCGAGGAGCTGACTAAACGTCGTATTGAAGCCGTTGCGAAGTGGAAAGAAGAAAACTGCCCTCAGCCGCAGGACTGAGGGCGCATGACCTACATGAAGACGAAATAAACCGCGGCGGCTACAAAAAAGCGGTAGATAGCAAACGGAATAAACGACATGCGTTTGATTATCTGCAGGAAGGTTTTAATCGCAATCAGGGCCACCACAAACGCGGTGACGAAGCCCACGGCAAACATCGGCACGTCCGCCATCGTCAGGAAGCCGATGCTCTTATAAACGTCCAGCGCCGTCGCGCCCAGCATCATCGGCACGGCCAGCAGGAAGGAAAACTCAGACGCGGCATAGCGGCTTACGCCCATCAACATGCCGCCGGAGATGGTGGCGCCGGAACGGGAGAAGCCCGGCCACAACGCCAGACACTGGAAGCAGCCGATGACAAACGCCTGACGCAAGGTCATATCGTCCACGCCAACGGCACGCGGCTCTTTTGGTTTTAGCAACTCGGCGACAATAAGCAGCACGCCGCCGACAACCAGGGCGTACATAACGTTAATAGGATTAAACAGGGATTTAATGGTGTCGTGGAAGATAAGTCCCAGCACCACGGCAGGAACCATACCCAGCAGAATATGCATCAACGAAAGGCGCCCTTTACCCATGCCTTCATGCGGCGGACGGCCAAAATGGATACCGATCAGACCAAACAGACGACGCCAGAACATGACTACCACAGCGAGGATCGAACCGAGCTGAATCACCACTTCAAATGTTTTGGCGGTGTCACCTTCAAATCCCAGCAGGTGTCCGACAATAATCATATGCCCGGTGGACGAGACAGGTAAAAATTCCGTTAACCCCTCAACCACACCGAGAATCGCGGCAATCGCCAGCGAGTGAAAATCGCTCATTTATAAATCCTCATACCCCTGAAAGAACACAAAAAAGCGGCGTGCGAAATGCGACCGCCGCAAAAGGCTACTGGCTATGACCAGCTTAGACACGTTTGGTTTAAAAATTATGAACTTATTTGCTGGCTTTCGGATTACTGCCACGCTCGATGATGACACCGACGTTTGCCGCCTGCGCGACCGCGCCAGGCTTGCTGACTTTCAGCCGTATCCAGGGCGAATTAAAGCGCGTCAGCAGCAGCTGGGCCACCTCTTCCGCCACGCGTTCAACCAGCGCGAAACGGCCGCCCGCAACGTGGTTGATAACCGTCTCGCTGACATCCGCATAGCTCAGGCAGTCGCTTACGTCGTCACTAGCGGCCGCCGCCCGGTTGTCCCATGCCATTTCGATATCGAATATCAGCTTCTGGTCAATGGTCTGCTCCCAGTCGTACACTCCGATGGTGGTGATTACCGTTAGTTGCTCTATAAATACAATATCCATCACGCCCTGCCTGGTTTTTGGTTACGCCAGATACCACTTCCGACGAAATATGCGTATTATCCACAAATGCGAAGAATACAACGACACTTTCAAAATGGAACAGCGTTATGAGTGCAATCGCGCCTGGCATGATTCTCCTCGCGTATCTTTGCGGCTCAATTTCTAGCGCCATTCTGGTTTGCCGCCTCGCGGGCCTCCCGGACCCAAGAGAGAGCGGTTCAGGTAATCCAGGAGCGACAAACGTCTTACGTATTGGCGGCAAAGGCGCAGCCGTAGCGGTACTCATTTTTGATATTTTAAAAGGTATGCTGCCGGTCTGGGCGGCCTATGCGATGGGTGTTACCCCATTCTGGCTCGGGCTGATTGCCATCGCCGCATGCCTTGGCCATATCTGGCCGGTTTTCTTTAAATTTCGCGGTGGAAAAGGTGTGGCGACGGCTTTCGGCGCCATTGCGCCTATCGGCTTCGATTTAACGGGCGTGATGGCCGGAACCTGGCTTCTTAGCGTCCTGCTCAGCGGCTACTCTTCCCTGGGGGCAATCATCAGCGCGCTCATCGCCCCGTTTTACGTCTGGTGGTTTAAACCGCAGTTTACTTTCCCGGTTGCCATGCTCTCCTGCCTGATTCTGATGCGCCATCACGATAATATTCAGCGCCTGTGGCGCGGCCAGGAAACGAAAATCTGGAAGAAGCTGCGCAAGAATAAAGACGAAAAAAAGGAGTGATCTCTCACTCCCTGCTGCTAATGGCGTAATCTTTTTACGCCGCGGGTAGCTCCGCCAGCGGCCAGCGCGGGCGCACCGTCACGCTCAGCTCCCCTGCGGTTCCCACCTTCAGACGAATCATCCCCGCGTAGGCGATCATCGCGCCGTTGTCGGTGCAAAATTCCGGGCGTGCGTAAAACACTTCGCCGCGGCGTTTGGCCATCAGCTCTTCCATACGCGATCGCAAAGTGCGGTTGGCGCTTACGCCGCCCGCCATCACCAGCCGTTTGAAACCGGTCTGATCCAGGGCGCGTTTACATTTAATGGCCAGCGTATCAACAACCGCATCTTCAAAGGCGCGAGCGATATCGGCGCGGGTCTGATCGTCTGCTTCGTTGCCACGAATGGTGTTTGCGGCAAATGTTTTCAGGCCGGAGAAGCTGAAATCAAGCCCCGGACGATCCGTCATCGGACGAGGGAAAACAAAACGCCCTTCCGTGCCCTGAGAGGCCATTTTTGACAGCATCGGGCCGCCTGGGTAATCAAGCCCCAGCAGCTTAGCGGTTTTATCGAAAGCTTCGCCCGCAGCGTCGTCAATGGATTCGCCCAGCAGCTCATACTGGCCGATACCGGTTACGCTAATCAATTGCGTATGACCACCGGACACCAGCAGTGCGACGAACGGGAACGCCGGCGGGTTATCTTCAAGCATCGGCGCTAAAAGGTGGCCTTCCATATGGTGCACCGGCACGGCAGGCACATCCCAGGCAAACGCCAGCGAGCGGCCAACGGTTGCGCCCACTAAAAGCGCTCCAACCAGGCCCGGGCCTGCGGTATAGGCCACGCCGTCGATATCCTGAGCGGTTAACCCCGCCTCCTTCAGCGCAGCCTGAATCAGGGGCACGGTTTTACGCACGTGGTCGCGGGAGGCCAGTTCCGGCACTACGCCGCCGTAGTCGGCATGCAGTTTCACCTGACTATACAATTGGTTGGCTAACAACCCTTTCTCATCGTCATAAATGGCGATGCCGGTTTCATCACAGGATGTCTCTATACCCAGTACACGCATGGCTTTCTCTACCTCAAAGTCTTGCGGCGAAGTTTATGCTTCCGGGCCTCCGTTGTAAAACTTTGCTCACCTATTGTGCTGAGGTGGTGTATAATCCTCGCCCCTGGAAGATTCCGGCCTTAAAAGCCAGGTTTCTGGTTGTCCGGTGCTTTACAAAGCAGCAAGAGTTGCAGTAAAATTCCGCACCATTTTGAAATAGCTGGCGCATCAGTCAGCGGCAAACCGAATTTATCAAAGGTGAGAGTTAATGCCGGTAATTAAAGTACGTGAAAACGAGCCATTCGACGTAGCACTGCGTCGCTTCAAACGTTCTTGTGAGAAAGCAGGTGTTCTGGCGGAAGTTCGTCGTCGTGAGTTCTATGAAAAACCGACTACCGAACGTAAACGCGCTAAAGCTTCCGCTGTGAAACGTCACGCGAAGAAACTGGCTCGCGAAAACGCACGCCGCACTCGTCTGTACTAATTGCCTGGGGGTTCAACCCTCCGGAACAGACAAGTAGTAGTTGTAAAGGCCGTGCTTCCGAAAGGAATGCGCGGCTTATTTTCGTTTATGAACTGACCTGCCCTACGGTGCCTGGCGCGCTTTTAAGCTCAACGGAATAACTTACGGGGTCAAACGGGGCCTATGGCTGGACGAATCCCACGTGTTTTCATCAATGACTTGCTGGCTCGCACCGACATCATCGATCTGATCGATGCGCGCGTGAAGCTTAAAAAGCAGGGCAAGAACTACCATGCGTGCTGTCCGTTCCATAACGAAAAAACCCCTTCTTTCACCGTAAACGGTGATAAACAGTTTTACCACTGCTTCGGCTGCGGAGCGCACGGCAACGCGCTGGATTTTTTAATGAACTACGACAAGCTTGAGTTTGTCGAAAGCGTTGAAGAATTAGCGGCCATGCACAACCTTGAAGTGCCGTACGAAGCGGGTAACGGGCCAAGCCAGATCGAACGCCATCAGCGGCAGAATCTTTATCAGCTGATGGATGGCCTGAACGCCTTTTATCAGCAATCCCTGGCGCAGCATAACGCAGAACCTGCCCGGCAGTATCTGGCAAGCCGCGGGCTAAGCGCAGAAGTTATCAAGCATTTTGCTATCGGTTACGCGCCTCCCGGCTGGGATAACGCCTTAAAGCGTTTTGGCGGCAACGCCGATAACCGTCAGGCTCTGACGGACGCGGGCATGCTGGTGACCAACGATCAGGGACGCAGTTACGATCGCTTCCGTGAAAGGGTGATGTTCCCCATTCGCGATAAGCGAGGCCGGGTAATTGGTTTTGGTGGCCGCGTGCTGGGCGATGCCCTGCCGAAGTACCTGAACTCCCCGGAAACCGATATTTTTCATAA
Source organism: Enterobacter sp. R1(2018) (assembly GCF_003628475.1). Taxonomy (GTDB): domain Bacteria; phylum Pseudomonadota; class Gammaproteobacteria; order Enterobacterales; family Enterobacteriaceae; genus Dryocola. The sequence continues at coordinate 62,095 of NZ_RCAA01000041.1, forward strand.
GGGCCGTCAGCTGTATGGCCTGTATGAAGCTCAGCAGAGCCAGCCTGAACCGGCGCGCCTGCTGGTGGTCGAAGGCTATATGGACGTGGTGGCGCTGGCGCAGTACGGCATTTCTTACGCCGTCGCCTCTCTTGGCACCTCAACCACCGCCGACCATATCCAGCTGCTATTTCGGGTAACCGATAACGTCGTCTGTTGTTATGACGGCGATCGCGCCGGACGTGACGCCGCATGGCGGGCGCTGGAAACTGCGCTACCTTATATGACGGATGGACGCCAGCTGCGCTTTATGTTCCTGCCGGACGGTGAAGACCCGGACACGTTAGTGCGTAAAGAAGGTAAGGAAGCATTTGAAGCGCGCATGGAGCACGCTCAGCCGCTTTCTACATTTCTTTTTAACAGCCTGATGCCGCAGGTCGACCTGAGTTCTCCGGACGGCCGCGCGCGGTTGAGCACTTTGGCATTACCCCTGATTAGTCAGGTACCTGGCGAAACATTACGCATCTATCTGCGTCAGGAGCTGGGCAACAAACTCGGCATTCTGGATGACAGCCAGCTTGAAAAGCTGATGCCGAAATTGGCGGAAAGCGGTACGCCGCGCCCGGCGCCACAGCTAAAACGCACAACCATGCGTATACTGATAGGACTGCTGGTACAAAACCCGGCGCTCGCGCCCTCCGTTCCGCCATTAAGCGGTCTGGAAGAGGCTAAGCTGCCGGGGCTGAAGTTATTTATCGATTTAGTCAATACCTGTCTTGCCCAGCCAGGGCTGACCACGGGGCAGCTTTTAGAGCTCTATCGCGGCACAAATGAGGCCGCTACCCTTGAAAAACTGTCGGCCTGGGACGATATAGCAGATAAGGACATTGCGGAAAAAACGTTCAACGATGCGCTCGAGCATATGTTTGATTCAGTGCTGGAGCTGAGGTTTGAAGAATTGATGGCACGCTCACGAACCGAGGGGCTAACCCCGGCGGAGCGTGAGGAAGTCCGCGTGATAACCCAATCGCGCATGAAAAAGTGAATACTCGCGGCTTAACTGCCGAACATTGATCGGGTCAAACCCGAACGCCGCACGGACGGGCAGCGGCATTAAAATAAATCAGCCCTCGTTACGTTATTGTTGGCGGTTTCGCCGACCGACACCAACCCTAATACTGAAGTGTGGATACCGTCTTATGGAGCAAAACCCGCAGTCACAGCTTAAACTTCTTGTCCAACGTGGTAAGGAGCAAGGCTATCTGACCTATGCTGAGGTCAATGACCATCTGCCGGAAGATATCGTCGACTCCGATCAGATCGAAGACATCATCCAAATGATCAATGACATGGGCATTCAGGTGATGGAAGAAGCGCCTGACGCCGATGACCTGTTGCTTGCTGAAAACTCAAACAACACGGACGAAGATGCGGAAGAAGCTGCCGCTCAGGTGCTGTCCAGCGTAGAATCTGAAATCGGGCGTACCACCGACCCGGTGCGCATGTATATGCGCGAAATGGGAACCGTTGAACTGTTAACCCGTGAGGGTGAAATCGATATCGCTAAGCGTATCGAAGACGGTATCAACCAGGTTCAGTGCTCCGTTGCCGAATACCCGGAAGCTATTACCTACCTGCTTGAGCAGTACGATCGCGTTGAAGCAGAAGAAGTGCGTCTGACGGATCTGATTACCGGTTTCGTCGATCCGAACGCAGAAGAAGAACTTGCCCCTACCGCCACCCACATCGGTTCTGAGCTTACCAGCGAAGAAAACAGCGATGATGACGATGAGGAAGATGAAGACGACGACGCGGACGATGACAACAGCATCGATCCGGAGCTGGCGCGCGAAAAATTTGGTGAACTGCGTACCCAATACGAAATCACCCGCGACACCATCAAAGCGAAAGGTCGCGCTCATGCCGACTCCGCCGCTGAGATCCTGCAGCTCTCCGAGGTCTTCAAACAGTTCCGCCTGGTGCCGAAGCAGTTCGACTACCTGGTAAACAGCATGCGCGTCATGATGGATCGCGTTCGTACGCAAGAACGTATCATCATGAAGCTGTGCGTCGAACAGTGCAAAATGCCGAAGAAAAACTTCATTACGCTGTTCACCGGCAACGAAACCAGCGAAACCTGGTTCAACGCGGCTATTGCGATGAACAAGCCATGGTCTGAAAAACTGCGTGATGTGTCTGAAGACGTACATCGCAGCCTGCAAAAGCTGCAGCAGATCGAAGAAGAAACCGGCCTGACTATCGAGCAGGTTAAGGACATCAACCGCCGCATGTCTATCGGTGAAGCGAAAGCCCGCCGTGCGAAGAAAGAAATGGTTGAAGCAAACTTACGTCTGGTTATTTCTATCGCCAAGAAATACACCAACCGCGGTCTGCAGTTCCTTGATTTGATTCAGGAAGGCAATATCGGCCTGATGAAGGCAGTAGATAAGTTTGAATATCGCCGCGGTTATAAGTTCTCTACTTATGCAACCTGGTGGATCCGTCAGGCTATCACCCGCTCCATCGCCGACCAGGCGCGTACCATCCGTATTCCGGTGCATATGATTGAGACCATCAACAAGCTCAACCGTATTTCGCGCCAGATGCTGCAGGAGATGGGCCGCGAGCCGACGCCGGAAGAGCTGGCTGAACGCATGCTGATGCCGGAAGACAAAATCCGCAAGGTGCTGAAAATCGCCAAAGAGCCAATCTCCATGGAAACGCCAATCGGCGACGATGAAGATTCGCATCTGGGCGATTTCATCGAGGATACTACCCTCGAACTGCCGCTGGACTCCGCGACCTCAGAAAGCCTGCGCTCCGCAACGCACGACGTGCTGGCCGGCCTGACCGCGCGCGAAGCTAAAGTTCTGCGCATGCGTTTCGGTATCGATATGAATACCGACCATACGCTTGAAGAAGTGGGCAAACAGTTTGACGTTACCCGCGAACGTATCCGTCAGATCGAAGCTAAGGCTCTGCGCAAACTGCGTCATCCAAGCCGTTCTGAAGTGCTGCGCAGCTTCCTCGACGATTAATTTTATCGCTCTTTTAAAGCCCTCCTCGCGAGGGCTTTTTATTGTCTGCCGTTTGCCCCGCTACCTTCCTCGCATGGTCAAAGACTCTTCAAGCTCGCGGTAAGACTCCACAAGCTTATCCAGGCTTGCGCGGTTAAGGCCGCTCGGATTTGGCAAAATCCACACTTCTGTATCACCGATAGTCATACTAGTTTGCCGGCCCCATTTCGCTCCGCGCTGGCTGAACGCCTGTTCAAAAGCCTGCTTGCCCAACACGGCCAGCGCCATCGGCTGATAGTCCTGCATCTTTGCGATAAGCTCCCGGCCACCCGCACGCAGTTCGTGTAGCCCAACCTCACTTGCCTGCACCGTTGGCCGCTCAACCAGCATGGTAATGCCGCAGCGCGTATCCAGAAGATGCCGTTCCTCCTCGGGCTTTAGCTGCCGCTCGGTAAAGCCTGCGAGGTGAATAACTTTCCAGAAGCGATTGCCAGGATGCGCAAAATGAAAGCCGGTATGCGCCGAAGACTTGCCGGGATTAATACCGCAGAACACTACCCGCAATCCGGGCTGAAGAATATCGCCGATCATGACATTTCCCGTCGTTATAGATGTGGGGATAAGTATAAGGGATTGATTAAGCATTGTTTATAAAACAAGCATATGTCACGCAATCACTGGATTGACGCCCCGAGTTCCATTATAATCCAGCGCCACGGCCCCTTAGCTCAGTGGTTAGAGCAGGCGACTCATAATCGCTTGGTCGCTGGTTCAAGTCCAGCAGGGGCCACCAGACAAAACAAGGAGTCAGATGAGAAATCGTCTGGCTCTTTTTGTTTTATAGTGCTCTGGTCCGGAAACTACTCCCTCTTTCTTCTTTTGTTTGAACTTAGCCCCCAGATAGCTTTGCAATAACCACAAAAACCCTGCTCAATTTTCTCTTTTCCGTTATTTTTTAACCAATCATTTAAAAAATCACTTAAATTTCCCCACAATTTATTCAATTTCATTGAATTTGTAACATTCACGTAAAGAAATGTATTCCCATGCCGCTTTTCTCATGCAAAGATAATAATGCAAATGATAACGATTAACTTTATCATTCAGGTGTCAGACTATGCTTACGCATCATGGAAGACTTTTTGTTGTCCAGGACGCGGCGTGTAGCCTGATGTGCGCGTCAATAACAACAAATAGCCTCCTCATTTGAAAATGGATAAAAATCGCAATTTGCCGTTTGGCAGCTTTAACTCACTGACTTTGTTCACCGGTTTTTGCATTGGCATCGCACCAACCGCCGCGCTAGCCGCAGGCACTACCGCAGGTAAAAAAACCGACGATACCTTAGTTGTGGAAGCTCAGGCGCCTTCGTTATATTCCCCGGGCGTCTCAGCCGACCCCAGGTTTACCCAGCCTCTGGTGGATACAACCCGTACCATGACGGTGATCTCTGAGCAGGTAATTAAAGATCAGGGCGTGAATAACCTGACAGACGCGCTGAAAAACGTGCCTGGCGTAGGGGCGTTTTATGCCGGCGAAAACGGCAGCTCATCCACCGGCGACGCGGTGTACATGCGCGGTGTCGATACCTCAAATAGCATCTACGTGGACGGCATTCGCGATATTGCCAGCGTGACGCGCGATACCTTTAATACCGAACAGGTGGAGGTGATCAAGGGGCCTTCAGGCACCGACTACGGCCGTAGCGCGCCATCAGGCTCCATCAATATGATCAGCAAGCAGCCACGTCTCGATAGCGGACTGGATGCGTCAATCAGCGTGGGCAGCGCATGGATGCGGCGCGGAACGCTGGATTATAACCAGGCGATTAGCGATAACGCCGCTTTCCGCCTCAATCTTATGGGCGAAAAGACGCATGACGCCGGACGCGACAACGTCGAAAATGAGCGTTACGGGGTGGCGCCATCGCTGGCGTTTGGCCTCGATACCCCGACCCGCCTGTACCTCAATTATCTGCATGTGCATCAGAACAACACGCCGGACGGCGGCATTCCTACTATCGGCCTGCCGGGTTACTCCGCGCCTTCAGCTGCGTTATCAGCGTTGAATGACGCAGGCAAAGTTAATACCAGCAATTTTTACGGTACCGATTCGGATTTTGATAAATCCACCACCGACAGTGCGACGATACGTTTTGAGCATGATTTGTCGGACACCACCACTATTCGCAACACTACGCGCTGGTCGCGCGTGAAGCAGGAATATTTACTGACCGCGGTGATGGGCGGTGCGACCAACATCGTGTCTCCGGATCCGAATGATGTAAATACCTGGAGCTGGTCACGCCTGGCTAATACCAAAGATGTGAGCAACCGTATTCTGACCAACCAGACTAACCTCACCTCAACATTTAATACGGGTTCAGTGGGGCATGATGTCAGCACGGGGGTGGAATTTACCCGTGAAAATCAGACTAACTACGGTGTGAATGCTATTACTCCGCCAGCGGTGAATATTTACCATCCGATCAGCAGCATTTCAGTGGGTGGGCTTGATCGTAACGGCGCTAACGCCAACGGTCAGACCGATACTTTTGGCATTTATGCTTTTGATACGCTGGCGATCACCCACGACTTTGAGCTGAACGGCGGCATTCGTCTCGATAACTATCACACCGATTATGACAGCGCCACGAGCTGTGGCGGCAGCGGCCGCGGTGCGCTGGCGTGTCCGACCGGCACGGCGACCGGCACGCCGATCACCACCATTGATACCGCCAAATCAGGCAATCTGGTGAACTGGAAAGCCGGCGCGCTGTATCGTCTGACGGAGCACGGCAATATCTACGTTAACTACGCCATCTCCCAACAACCGCCCGGCGGTAGCAGTTTTGCCCTGGCGGCCGGCGGCAGTGGAAACAGCGCCAACCGTACCGATTTCAAACCGCAAAAAGCCAAATCAAGCGAAGTGGGCACCAAGTGGGAAGTGCTGGATAAACGCCTGTTGCTGAACGCGGCCCTGTTCCGTACCGATATTGAAAATGAAGTCGCCGCCAATGATGACGGCACATATTCACAGTACGGGGAAAAACGCGTTGAAGGCTATGAGCTCTCGGCTACCGGCAATATCCTGCCGGACTGGCAGGTGATCGCCGGTTACACCATGCAGCACGCGTCGGTAACCGAAGGAAGCAGCGTGGCGCAGGATGGTTCTTCCGCGCTGGCCTACACGCCGAAACATGCCTTCACACTGTGGTCGCAGTACCAGGCTACCAACGCTATTTCGGTCGGCGCCGGCGCGCGTTATGTGGGGAGTTTACGTCGTGGCAGCGATGGCGCAGTGGGTACGCCTGACCATACCGAGGGCTACTGGGTGGCAGACGCCAAACTGGGTTACAAGGTGAGTGACAATCTTGACCTGCAGCTTAACGTATATAACCTCTTCGATACCGACTATGTTGCCTCAATTAATAAAAGCGGTTATCGCTACCAGCCAGGAGAAGAACGTACTTTCCTGCTGACCGCCAATATGCATTTCTGATTAACGCTGGTGGGGCCTTAGCGCCCCACTTTTTTATAAGAGAACAACGCGATGATGTATCACATTCCCGCCGTGCTAACGTCGGAAGAGGTCGCCAGTTTTACTACCCTTATGCACCAGGCCGCATGGGTGGATGGCCGCGCGACAGTCGGCAGCCAGGGCGCAACGGTCAAAAACAATCAGCAGATCGATACCAGCACTCCGCTGTACGATCGTCTGCAAAAGACGGTATTACAGGCGCTGAATAACAACCCACTGTTCTTTTCTGCCGCGCTGCCGCGCAGCATTTCCACCCCGCTGTTTAATCGCTATGAACAGGGCGAAACCTACGGTTTTCACGTTGATGGCGCGGTACGCCACAACGGTTCCGCGGGATGGATGCGTACCGATCTTTCCGCCACTCTGTTTCTGTGCGAGCCGGACAGCTATGACGGCGGCGAGCTGGTGATTGAAGATACCTATGGCCAGCACAGGGTGAAACTACCCGCCGGGCATCTGGTACTTTATCCTGCCAGCAGCCTGCATTGTGTAACGCCGGTAACTCGCGGCGCGCGGGTGGCTTCTTTTCTGTGGATTCAGTCGATGGTGCGCGATGATAAGCAACGCGCGATGCTGTTTGAGCTGGACCGAAATATTCAAAGCCTGAAAGCGCGTCATGGCGACAGCGAAGAGCTGCTTTCGCTGCTGAATATGTACCACAACCTGCTACGTGGCTGGACAGAAGTGTAAGGGGAACCCGTTAACTGCGGAAGCTAAAAAATCCCCCTTGAAAATCAAACAATTAAACCGCCTTATAAGTAGCGGTTTTTTTACTCTTGATACTTAAAAGCGCCGGTATTCATTTTTGGCGGAAGTTTGTAAACAGAGCTAAACAGCCCTTCCATTATTGTTTATATTATTCCCTACGCTATAATAATGCCTGAAATTTCGGCACTACCTTTAATGCTCAGCGGCAGGGAAACATTCATGGATTACCCAATAAGTTTTAGATGGAAAAAAGCACATGAAGAATATTTAAGTGACAATAAAATTTATCTGGAACTTCCCGGCAGAAAAAAACCGTTCTACAAAAAAAGGAATTTATTGCTGCTAAAAAAAGGTAGTAAAATCACCTTTAGAAATGATATTTTTGCTGAGCAATACTCATGTATGCCTCATGCAAGCTTTTGTAGCTCAGGCGCGTTTTCTTACTCCTGTAGCAAATTAGAAAATAATGTAACGATCGGCCGCTACTGTAGTATCGCTATTGGCGTAACTTTAATGGGCTCTCAACATCCCGTAAACAGATTTACAACCAGCCCCATAACTTATAATAAAGTTTTTCAAGAAATTGCCACCTCGGGGTCTGATAAACAACTGAATCTATTAGAGTATGAGAATACTCTCCCTCCACCAACAATTGGTAACGATGTCTGGATCGGCGGTAATGCGGTGATAAAAGGGGGAGTTATGATTGGTGATGGCGCAATAATTGCTTCTAACTCGGTGGTGACTCATAATGTGCCGCCCTATGCTATTGTCGGTGGCATACCGGCCAGGATAATAAAATATCGCTTTAGCAAAGAGCAAATTGATGAACTATTGATGATAAAATGGTGGGATTATAACGTTGTCGATCTCCCTCCGTTTACAAGTGCAGAAAATATAGATGAATTCATTCTGATGATGAAAAATAAAATCAATAACAAAGAAATTGAAAAATTCAATTTTAATAAAATCAATCTCTCCCTGGGGCTTGCCTCCTTATAAAACTGCAACGTCAAAATGACGTCAATTCATATGCCCAGGCATTGAAAGGACGGAAACATTTGACGTCCATTTTAGCAAACAGCCCCATTCCTTCTTTGTACCGATAATAAAAACCGTTGGCTCCATTGCCGGGATAGTTTTCACCCGGCAGTACGCCATTGAGACTCTTCAACGCCTAAGGACGCTTCTCCTCCGACAGTCTTAATAGCTGTACCTCACGCTGGCGGATATTTCTTCGCAGGTTAACAACCGCAGCTCACTTTGTTATCCTCCGGGATCCATAAAAGCCGCTTCTTACTTTAAAAAAGCAATTAAAAACAATAGTTAAGGAACTCCTGTGAACGCTCAAAGCGAAACGTTTGAAAGAGAAATTGCGTGGTCCCGCCGCCATATGGTTCGTACCCTGAAACAGGTGCAGGCGCTGCCGGACTTAGGCCACGTGCGGCTGGCCTGCAACATGCATCTCGACCTGAAGATGATCCCTCTGGTAGAAGGCCTGTTGCAGAAGAATGCCAAAGTCTTTCTGACCACCTGTAACCCGACGACCGTGCAGGATGACGTTGTGGCTTACCTGGTCGCAGCGGGCGCCGAAGCCTGCGCATGGCGCAATATGAGCGATGCCGACTGGCATGACTCATGGGAAAAAGCGATTGCCTGGCGCCCGACTCATCTGTGCGAAATGGGGGCGGATATCACTACGCTGCTGCATCAGCGCGGCGAGTTCGGCGATGTTGTCGCCTGTCTGGAAGCAACCGGTTCTGGCGTAAACCGGCTTGCGGATCTGCGTCCCGGCTACCCT
>NZ_RCAA01000041.1:71227-87331 GCF_003628475.1 Enterobacter sp. R1(2018)
CAGACTTTCTTCCAGACCACCCACCTGACGCTGCATGAGAAGAAAGTGCTGGTGATTGGCTACGGTCTGGTAGGCCAGGGCGTTGCCGCCGCGGCAAAAGCCTACGGTGGACAGGTAATGGTGGCAGAACGCGATCCTGCCCGCCGCCTGCAGGCCGCTTACGACGGCTGGCACGTGGTCGATATTCATGACGTCATCGCCGCTACCGATGTTGTCGCCACCGCCACCGGCGCGAAAAAAGTGGTTAGCGCAGCCGTGCTGGATAAAGCGAAAGACGGCGTGTTCGTGCTCAACGTCGGTCATGTCGCCGAAGAGATCGACTGCGAATACCTGAAGCAGTTTCCGACTGAAGAAGTGATGCCGTTTATCAACGCCTACCGGCTGAACGGCAAAATGCTTTATCTGATGGCAAACGGCTCCATGCTGAACCTGACCGCAGGATTTGGCGACAGCCTGAACGCCTTTGACGTCACCCTCGCCGTAATGGCAAGCGGCATCAACCATATTGTCACCGCAGGCCAGCAAGCGGAAAAGGCGGTCTATTTACTGCCGCAGGCCGTCTGGGAAAAGGCGTTATAAGCCCGCGAATTAACAAAAGCATGGCAGGACGAAGATATACTTAAGCCGCTTCTCAGGAAGCGGCTTTTTGTTATCGCCGGGTACGATGCCGGGTTGGACTGACGCAGGTTTCAGAGCTCCGATGACGCCTGCAGATACCCCTGTAACAACAACGTTAGCTGTTCTGCAAGGCAGGCTTCAAACCCCGGTTCAGCAAGCCCTTCCAGTAATGTCCTCACCGGCCCGACGAGCGCACCCAGCGCAATAGTGGCGGTAACGGCAGGGTTAACAAAAGCCGCATCCGTGGCGGTGGACAACATCCCTGCCACCGCGGTAACCAGCCTGCCGTGCATCATGGCAACCAGCCTTGCGCCATCCCTTTCCCCTGCTACCGCATATAGCGCTTTTGACTCGTGCGGATCGCGAAGCTTAGCGGCCAGGAACGCCGTTACCAGTAAGGCAGCCATATCCGCCACGGGTAGATGCCTGCCTTGCTGACAGGCGGCCTCAACCGCAGACGCTACCTCGCCCAGGTGCTGCTCCAGCACCGCCGCCAGCAAAACATCCCGGTTGGGATAATACTGGTACAGGCTGCCCACCGATATTCCGGCCCGGCCGGCAACCCGCGTAGTGGTGCAGCGGCTTAGCCCTTCCCGGGTCAAAACCTGAATGGTTGCGGTATGTAAAGCCGCAACGGTCGCGGCGGATCGTGCCTGAACCGGCGTTTTACGTGGCTTTAGTAAGTCTGTCATAGCGTGCCCGAATGCGAATTCTAAACCTGAAGGATGCTTCATATACTTGTACTTCTTAGCCATCGGTAAATCAATAAGTGAGGCAGGAATGGCAGATATCGATAAAAGTGGCACCTTCACATTAGGTTCGCGTACGGTAAAACGGCTGGGCTATGGCGCCATGCAGCTTGCAGGTCCTGGGGTATTCGGCCCTCCGAAAGACAGGAATGCCGCGCTGGCGGTGCTGCGCGAAGCGATAGCGGCGGGCGTTAACCACATTGATACCAGCGATTTTTACGGCCCGCACGTTACCAACCAGCTTATTCGTGAAGCGCTGTCTCCCTATCGGGACGACCTGACTATCGTCACCAAAGTGGGTGCCAGGCGCGGCGACGACGGATCCTGGCTGCCCGCCTTTTCCGCACAGGAGCTGACGCAGGCGGTGCACGATAATCTGCGTAATCTGCGCCTGGAGGTGCTGGATGTCGTCAATTTACGCATTATGTTCGGCATGGGAGAGCCGGTGGAAGGGTCAATAGAAGAGCAGGTCACAACCCTTGCAGAATTACAGCATCAGGGGCTGATACGGCATATTGGGCTGAGCAACGTCACGGCCGCGCAGCTTGCCGAAGCGCAAAAGACCGTGGGCGTGGTCTGCGTACAGAATATGTACAATATCGCGCACCGGAAAGATGATGCCCTGATCGATGACCTTGCCCGGCAGGAGATAGCGTACGTGCCGTTTTTCCCGCTCGGCGGCTTTTCACCGATACAGTCCTCGGCGCTGCAGGCGGTAGCAGATCGGCTGGAAGCCACGCCTATGCAGGTGGCGCTGGCATGGCTGCTGCGCCGATCGCCGAATATTCTGCCGATCCCCGGCACCTCTTCAGTTTCGCACCTGCACCAGAACCTGGCGGCGGCCGAACTTACGCTGTCGCAGGAGGCGCTGGAAGCGCTAAATAAGATCGTGGAATAACGTTTTTGCCTGCTCCAATACGGCAGCACGGCTGCCGTATGCTATTTCTCGCCGGGCGCAGCGGGCCATCCCGCCAGAGCCTGTTCCGCCACCGCCAGCAGCTGCGGTTGGGAAACGCCTGCTTTTGCCTGCACTGAAATCCCGTAGTTTACCGTAACCAGATAAGCGGCCAGCGCCGCACAGTCCGCAAACTCTGGTAAATCTCCGTCTTTTTTGTATTGCTCAAGCCTCTGACGCAGCCTCGCTTCACCCTGCGCCCGACAGCGAACAAGCATCTCTCTTATCGGTTCGGCGTCCGTCGAACAGGCGAGAGCGCCGTTAATGCCCAGGCAGCCACGATGCAACGGATCGCAGGTCGCCATCCTCACCGTGCCATAGAGTACGTGCTCCGCCATTTTTCTGGAGGTGGGTTCAGAAAGCGCGTCGGTCATATGATGCAGATAGCGCTGGGTGTAACGCTCAATCACCTTCTGAAACAGCGCCTCTTTATTGCCAAAGGTCGCATACAGTCCCGGACGTTTCACGCCAGTCGCGCGGGTAAGATCGTCATAGGAGGTGCCTTCATAGCCCTTTTCCCAGAACACTTTCACCGCCGCATCCAGCGCGTCGTCAATATTAAATTCACGATGGCGTCCCATCATTTCCCCCTTTCGATAACGTCCGTTATTAAATGGGGAAAAAAAGCGCTTGTCAATTTCAATAACGATCATTACTGTAATGATCGTTATCTTATGCCGCAGATTATGCAAACAACGAACTATCCCTCAACGAGCAGGAGAAGGTTTTATGAATAAAACTCTGGCAGGTAAAGTCGCCCTGGTGACAGGCGGATCGCGCGGGCTGGGCGCAGCAATCGCCGTCAGGCTGGCGGAACTGGGCGCTGATGTCGCATTCAGCTATGTCGCATCCGGGGAAAAGGCCGCCGCGGTGGCGGAAACGCTGCAGCAAAAAGGCGTGCGGGCGCTGGCGATACAAAACGATCAGGGCGATCCCTTTGCCGCACAGTCTCTGGTCGATACCGTTATCGGCCATTTCGGCAAGCTGGATATTCTGGTCAACAACGCCGCCATTGCCGTGCAGGGTCATCGTATTGACGATCCAGAGGCGGATTTTGCCGAGCTTGACCGTCAGTGGCGGGTTAATGTGTTGGGCGTTGTAGCGCTGACGCGCGCCGCGGCGCAAAAAATTACCGACGGCGGACGCATTGTGTTTGTCGGATCGGGCCTCGGCGGACGCGTGGCTTTTCCTACGGTCACGGAATACTCCGCTACCAAAGCGGCGCTGGTCGGCTATGCGAAAGGCGCTTCACGCGATCTGGGGCCGCGCAATATCACGGTCAACGTGGTGCAGCCCGGCATTATGCCTACCGATATGGCCGCTGCGGCCGGTGAAGTGCTCCCTCCTGGCATAACAGATACCTTGTCCATCGCGCGTATCGCCACGCTGGAAGAGGTGGCCGCCTCCATCGCCTTCCTCGTCGGTCCGGAGGCCGGGTATATCACGGGTGCCGTTCTCGATATAAGCGGCGGCTATCAGGCCTGATAATTATGCGGCGTTTGCCTGATCTTTCCGCTCAGGCGGTGGCATCAGCGCAAACGCCGCTTTTATCGTCGGCTATGCCCTACGGCTTACTCCAGATCCGCCCCGTTGCTGGCAATAACCTTTTTGTACCACCAGAAAGATTTCTTACGGGTGCGCGCCAGCGTGCCGTTGCCCTGGTCGTCACGATCGACATACACAAAGCCGTAGCGTTTGCTCATCTCTCCCGTCGAAGCGGATACCAGATCGATGCAGCCCCAGGAGGTGTAGCCCATTACCGGAATACCGTCTTCGATCGCCTCGGCCATCGCCGAAATGTGCTCGCGCAGATAGCTGATGCGGTAGTCGTCGTTAATTTCACCCTGCGCGTTGATTTCGTCCTTCGCGCCAAGGCCGTTTTCCACGAGGAACAGCGGCTTCTGATAGCGATCGTACATCATGTTCATGGTAATACGCAGGCCCAGCGGATCGATGCCCCAGCCCCATTCGCTGGCCTGGATATGCGGGTTCTTCAATGACTTAACGATGTTCGCCGCGTTGGTGTTCTGCTCGTTCATCTCAGCCGACGCGCAGCGGGAGGCGTAATAGCTAAAAGAGACAAAATCGACGGTGTTTTTCAGGATCTCCGCGTCACCCGGTTCCATCGCAATCGTTATGCCTTTTTCTTTAAATAAGCGCCTAGTGTAGGACGGATAGGCTCCGCGCGCCTGCACGTCGATAAAGAACAGGTTCTCGCGATCTTTTTCCAGCGCGGCCCATACGTCTTCCGGCTTGCACGACCATGGATAGAAGTTTCCGCCCGCCAGCATGCAGCCGACCTGGTTCTCAGGATTCACCTCATGGGCAATTTTCGTCGCCAGGGCGCTGGCGATCAGCTCGTGATGCGCAGCCTGGTATTTCACCTGCTCCTGGTTATCCTCTCGCTCAAAGACCAGCCCGGCGCCGGAGAAGGGGCTGTGCAGCAGGATGTTGATTTCATTAAACGTCAGCCAGTATTTCACCAGCCCGTCAAAGGCTTCAAAGCAGGTACGGGCGTAATGAGTGAAGAACTCAACCATTTTGCGGTTGCGCCAGGAACCGTATTCACGGACCAGATGCATCGGCACGTCGAAGTGGCAAAGCGTCACCAGCGGTTCAATGCCGTGCTTTTTGCACTCGCTGAACACGTCGCGGTAAAAAGCAATGCCTTGCGCGTTTGGCTGCTGCTCATCGCCGTTCGGGAAGAGACGACTCCATGCAATCGAGGTGCGGAAGACGGTAAAACCCATTTCCGCCATCAGGGCGATATCTTCCTTATAGCGATGGTAAAAATCGATGGCCTGATGGCTTGGGTAAAACTCATCGTCGCGCAGCGCAAAACGCTTTTCCTGACCCAGCTTTACCGCCAGGCGATCTTTGCCGTGCGGGATCATATCTACGGTAGTGAGGCCTTTGCCGCCTTCAAGATAAGCTCCCTCGGCCTGGTTTGCCGCAAGCGCCCCGCCCCATAAAAAATCCGCCGGGAAAATTGACTCAGCCATGAAATACCTCTTGTTTTTAATTAGTTAACTTTTATAGCTTGCTGCGCGGCAGCAACAGGCGTCCCTTCGTTTTCGGCTTGTTCGACCGGAATATCTTCAAATCCCAGCACCAGGGTAAGAATAAAGGAGAGCACGACGGCGAGCGCCATCACGCCAAATACCCAGGCGATGGTCATCGGGTTGGCGGGATCGAAGAACTGCACGCTGGTGAACAGCCCAGGCGAGGCCATGGAATGGCTTGCAAGCCCTGCCACGCCCGCGACGCCTCCGCAGACAAAGCCGCTGATCAGCGCCGCAATAAGCGGGCGTTTCAGGCGCACGGCGACGCCGTAAAGCGCGGGTTCTGAAATCCCGGCAACGATGGCTGACGCCGCCGCGGCAAGGGCCGTCTGGCGCAGCTCCGGGTTTTTAGTTTTCCATGCCACCGCGAGGGATGAACCGCCGAGGGAAAGGTTAGCGCCAATTTCTGATGGCATAACCATGCCCTCTTTGCCGGTTTCGGCGATGGTCTGAATGATAGTTGGGGTGAACACGCGGTGCATGCCGGTCATGACCAGCAGCGGCCACAGCCCGCCCATAATCGCCACGGATAGCCAGCCCAGATAGCTGTGCACGGTATAAACCAGCGCGGAGATGCCGCTGCCGATCCAGATCCCCAGCGGGCCGATCAGCATGATGGCGATGGGGGCGGAAATCAGCACGATCAGCATCGGCTTCAGGAAGTTCTTCGTTACCGCAGGCGTGATTTTATCGACCCAGCGTTCGATATATGAAAGCAGCCATGTCATTACCAGCGCCGGAATAACCGTATAGGTATATTTCACCGCCGTCACGGAAAGGCCCATAAATTCAACGGGCTGGCCCTGCGCTGCTTTAGCCATCAGGTCAATAAAGCTCGGATGCACCAGCACGCCGGCGATGGCGATAGCCAGCGACATATTGGTTTTAAATTTGACCGCTGCAGACGCCGCGACCATAACCGGCAGGAAGAAGAAGGCGCCGTCGCCAATCACGTTAAGAATGACCAGCGTGGAGGATTCTTTTTCGAAGACGCCGGTCATATCCAGGATCATGGCGAGCAGTTTCACCATCGACCCGCCGATGATCGCCGGGATCAGCGGCGACATGGTGCCGATTAGCGCGTCAAGAATGCCCGCCCCGATTCGCTTTAGGGTGATCCTGCCTTTCTCAGGCGCGGGCTTTTCGGCAACCGCATCCGCCGGCAGCAGCTTTAGCACTTCAGCGTAAGCCTGGGAAACCGTGTTGCCGATAATCACCTGGCACTGGTTTTCGTTTCTGACGACGCCCAGCACGCCGCTAATGGATTTCAGTTTTCCGGCGTCAATGACCGTATCGTCGTTAAGCACAAAGCGTAAGCGGGTCATGCAGTGGGTGACGGCCGCGATGTTTCTGGCTCCGCCAAGGGCGTCGACTATCGATCTTGATACTGCCGCATAATTTTTAGACATGGGTAACAGTTCTCAGAGGGAGGTAACCGGTTCCACATAAGATTGTTAACACTTTATAATCAGATCAACTAAATTTTTTTTCTTGTTCTTTTTTTGTGATAACGATCGCCATAAAAAGCGAAATAATGATGATTTTGCCGGCTTAAACCCTGCGTGTAGAATGAAGCCAATTTCAGGAAGTCAGGAACCTTTTATGTCGACAATGCTGGAAGTGGCAAAAAAAGCGGGCGTCTCAAAAGCCACCGTTTCCCGGGTGCTGTCCGGTAAAGGATACGTAAGCGAGGAGACAAAAAAACAGGTTTATCAGGCTATTGCGGAAACCGGCTATCGCCCTAACCTGCTGGCAAGGAACCTGGCGAGCAATACTTCCCAGTGCATTGGCCTGGTGGTTACCAATACGCTGTATAACGGCAGCTACTTCAGTGAAATTCTCACCCAGGCAGCGAAAAAATTAGAAGACAACGGCCGCCAGCTTATTCTTATGGACGGCAAACACAGCGCCCGCGAAGAACGGGAAGCGATAGAGTTTCTGCTGGATCTGCAGTGCGATGCGATAATTATCTATCCGCGATTTTTAACTACCGATGAAATGGATGAGATTATTGAGCAGCACCGACAGCCTATTATGGTGGTGAACCGAAAGCTGAGAAAACACCACAGCCACTGTATCTGCTGCGATCATAAAGGCGCAAGCTTCGGGGCAACGAAATATCTTATTGAAAACGGCCACCGGGAAATAGCTTTTATAACGGGATCAATGGACTCGCCAACGGCAATCGAGCGCCTTTCGGGCTACAAAGAAGCACTGAAAACGTTTGATATAGCCGTGCGGGATAGCCTTATCGTCCAGGGTAAATGGACGCCGGCGTGCGGCTTTAACGCGCTGGAATCCCTCTTAAAAAATAAAGCAGCGTTCAGCGCGGTACTGGCAAGCAACGACGATATGGCCGTGGGAGCAATAAAAAAATTAAATGAAGCCGGTATTAAGGTGCCGGAACAAATATCCGTCATTGGTTTTGACAATATTCCTACCGCGCCTTATTTAACCCCTTCCCTTTCCAGCGTAAAAGATCCGGTCAGCGAAATGATGGGAGAGGTAATTAACCGTTTAATTTTCATGCTCGATGGCGGTTATCTGTCGCGGGACAATATTTTCACTTCCGATCTATTGGTGCGGGATTCGGTGGGCAACGGGCCTTTTAAATAAAAGGCCCGGCGTTTTGCGCCTTCTTACCCGGCGACTTTTACAATCAGCTTGCCGAAGTTTTTGCCGCTCAGCAGCCCGCGGAACGCCTCAACGACGTTTTCCAGGCCATCGACGATATCCTCGCGAAACTGAATTTTACCCTCGCCAAGCCACTGGCTCATCTGCTTAAAGAACTCCGGATAACGGTCGCCGTAGTCCTGGAAGATGATAAATCCCTGCACGCGCAGGCGTTTTTTCAGGATTTTGCCCATCAGCAGCGGCAAACGATCCTCGCTAAAGGCGCTGTTCTGCCCGTTGTATTGGCTTATCACGCCGCACACCGGGACACGCGCTTTGGTATTTAACAAAGGCAGAACCGCATCAAATACCGCCCCGCCAACGTTTTCAAAATAAACATCGATCCCCTGCGGACAGGCCTTTTTAAGCTGTTCCGCAAAGTCAGCAGCTTTGTGATCGACGCAGGCGTCGAACTTCAGCGTTTCGGTCACGTAGCGACATTTATCCTCGCCGCCCGCAATGCCGACTATTCTGGCGCCGCGTATTTTTGCCACCTGACCGACGACGGAGCCCACCGCGCCGCTGGCCGCCGCCACAACGACGGTTTCACCTTTTTGCGGATTGCCTATATCGGTCAATCCCATATAGCCGGTAAAGCCGGGCATGCCCAGCAGGCCAAGCGCATAAGAGGGATGGCTCATGTCAGCGTCGAGCTTTTGCAGCCCTTCGCCGTCAGAGAGCGCATAATCCTGCCAGCCGCTATAAGCCAGCACCAGATCGCCCTGCTGATAATCAGGATGTTCAGATTTCTCAACCCGGCAGACGGTTCCGCCGACGATAACGTCGCCGATTTCCAGCGGAGCGGAGTACGACTCGGCGTCATCCATGCGCCCGCGCATATACGGATCGAGTGAAAGATAAAGCGTGCGTAACAGCATCTGGCCTTTGCCGGGCTGCGGAACATCCTCTTCTTTCAGCACGATATCTTCACGGGTTGGCATGCCCTGCGGGCGTTTCGCCAGCACAAAGCGGCGATTGATGTGGGACGACTGCGTCATAACGATCTCCTTAACATGCAAAAAGAGAAGTGTCGGGTGGCGTTACGCTTACCCGACCTGCTTTGCTAAAGAGAGTGTAGGGGGGATAAGCGTAAGCGCCATCCACAGACTATCCCGATGCCGTTAATGCAGTACCGATACCGCATCCTCAAGCCGTGCGGCCCGGTGTTTCACCATTGCCGAGACGTGCGCGCCCTCCTCCACCAGATCGGCATTTTTCCGGGTTATCGCGTCCAGCTCCGACACGGCCTGGGTTAATTCTGATAGTCCTCCCGCCTGTTCAGACGTCGCCTGGCTGATTTGCCCCAGCAGCTGCGTGACGTTCCGCACCTGGGAGACGATATTCTGCATGGTGCGTCCCGCCTCATGGACCTGAACGGTGCCGGACTGCACCTTGCTGGCGCTGGCGTCGATCAGCTTGCGGATATCGTTGGCCGCCGCCGCGCTGCGGCTTGCCAGGCTTCTGACCTCTCCGGCCACCACGGCAAAGCCTTTGCCCTGCTCGCCGGCACGGGCCGCTTCCACCGCAGCGTTGAGCGCCAGGATATTCGTCTGGAAAGCGATATCGTTAATCAGGCTGGTGATAGAGCCGATGCGCTGGGTGCTGTCGGCTATTTCATCCATGGTGGTGACGACGGTTTCCATGGCCCGGCCGCCGTGTGCCGCAGCGTCGCTCGCCGAGCTTGAGAGTTTGTCTGCCGCCGCGGCGGTTTCAGAGTTGTTCTGCACCGAGGCGGCCATCTGATTCATGGTAGTGACCGTCTGCTGCACGTTGGATACCGACTGACGCGTGCGCTCGTTTAGCTCATCGTTGCCTTTGGCCATCGTTTCGCTGCCGCTGCGCACGCTCTCGACCTGATGGCTGACATCATTTATCAGCCAGCGGCACATCAAACCAAGCTGGCCGATGGCGCGAAGCGTCATGCCGATCTCATCGGTGCGCGCAAGATGCTCTATTTTCTGGCGGTTCCCCGTTGCCACCTCCAGCGCCTGACGCGCGACGTTTTCCAGCGGGCGGGCGATTTGCCACTCCAGTAAACCGCAGGCCACAGCCGTCGCCAGCGCGCTAATCACCATCAGAGGTATGCTTTGCCCTGACGCTCCGGCCGCGATCATCAATACGGCAAATAGCCCCGTCATCATTGCCCGGATACGCCAGCGCAGGGACAGGGTCGGCAGCTTGCCAAACCAGCCTTTACGCAGCACCAGCCCTTTAAATAAACGTCGATTCGCTCGCCCTTCGTTTAGGGCCTTATATAAAGGTTCTGCCGCGGCGACCTCTTCTGCTGTCGCCTTGGTGCGAATCGACATATAGCCGGTGGTTTTACCCTGGCGCACCACCGGGATAGCGTTGGCGCGCACCCAGTAGTGATCGCCATTTTTACGACGGTTTTTTACGATGCCGGTCCAGGGCTCGCCCTGCTGAAGGGTAAACCACATGTCGGCAAAAGCCGCTTTTGGCATATCCGGATGACGAACGAGATTATGCGGGGCGCCGATAAGCTCGTGCAGCTGATAGCCGCTGACGTGCACAAAAGTATCGTTGGCGTGCGTTATGTGGCTTTGCAAATCCGTAGTGGACATAAGGGTGGTATCGTCATCGAGCAAAAATTCATGCCGGGTGACAGAGGCGGGGGCAGACATAGCAACTCCGTTATGCAGGTGATCCAAATGTTAATTTTTCTTTCTTCATGTTATTTCGGCGCTGCAAGAATTAACTTTAACGGTTAAACTTGACGAAGATCACACTTCTCAAATTAGCCATAGTATTTATAATGGCTTCTTCGTGGAACGATATTTGCTAATAATTTCATTAGGTTATTATCATAAATTTCGTAGTGCGACTAAGTGACAACGTTCCGGCTATCGCATCGTCGCTGGCCCACTACACTTAGTGAGGGAGGCAAAGTTGCTCCCGCAAGGAAAACAAAGAGGATAAGAATGTTAAAAAGGAAAAAGAAAGTCAGGCCTATCAAGGTCAGTGACGTTACCATCATTGACGACAGCCGCCTGAAAAAGGCCATTACCGCAGCCTCGCTGGGCAATGCGATGGAATGGTTTGATTTCGGCGTATATGGCTTCGTTGCTTATGCTCTGGGTAAGGTCTTCTTCCCGGATGCCAGCCCAAGCGTGCAGATGATTGCCGCACTCGGGACCTTCTCCGTTCCCTTCCTGATCCGTCCCCTCGGCGGTTTGTTCTTCGGCATGCTGGGCGACAAATACGGTCGTCAGAAAATCCTGTCGATAACCATTATCATCATGTCATTGAGCACCTTCTGTATTGGCCTGATTCCGTCGTACGCGACAATAGGTATCTGGGCGCCAATCCTGTTGTTGCTTGCAAAAATGGCGCAGGGTTTCTCGGTGGGCGGCGAATATACGGGCGCTTCTATTTTCGTAGCCGAATACTCTCCGGACCGTAAACGCGGGTTTATGGGCAGCTGGCTCGACTTCGGCTCCATTGCCGGCTTTGTCTGCGGCGCGGGCGTTGTCGTGCTGATTACCGCCATCGTCGGGGAAGCTAACTTCCTTGACTGGGGCTGGCGTCTGCCATTCTTCCTGGCGCTGCCGCTGGGGATTATCGGTCTGTACCTGCGTCATGCGCTTGAAGAGACGCCGGCGTTCCAGCAGCACATTGATAAGCTGGAACAGGGCGATAAAGAAGGCCTGGCCGAAGGACCAAAAGTTTCCTTTAAAGAGATCGCCACCAAACACTGGCGCAGCCTGTTGACCTGTATCGGGATCGTTATCGCCACCAACGTGACCTATTACATGCTGCTCACCTATATGCCGAGCTACCTGTCCCACAACCTGCATTATTCCGAAGAGCATGGCGTGCTGATAATCATCGCCATTATGATCGGCATGCTGTTTGTGCAGCCGGTAATCGGTATGCTGAGCGACCGTTACGGTCGTCGTCCGTTTATCGTCTTCGGTAGCGTAGCGCTGCTGCTATTTTCTATTCCCGCCTTTATCCTGATTAACAGCAACGTGCTGGGATTGATATTTGCCGGCCTGCTGATTCTGGCGGTGATCCTCAACTCCTTTACCGGCGTTATGGCTTCCACCCTGCCGGCCATGTTCCCGACGCATATCCGCTACAGCGCCCTGGCAAGCGCGTTTAATATTTCCGTGCTGGTTGCCGGCCTGACGCCTACATTAGCGGCCTGGCTTGTGGAGTCGACCGAAAACCTGATGATGCCGGCTTACTATCTGATGGTGATCGCGGTCATCGGCCTGGTGACCGGCCTGACGATGAAAGAGACCGCCAACAAGCCGTTGAAAGGAGCGACGCCTGCCGCTTCCGATATCGCCGAAGCGCGGGAAATCGTGCAGGAGCATCACGATAACATCGAGCAGAAAATCGAAGACCTGGATCGTGAGATTGAAGCCCTGCAGGCAAAACGTAGCAACCTCGTACAGCAGCACCCGCATATCGACGAATAATCTCGTTAAGCGACAGCAACGCCGGGCAAGCGCCCGGCGTTTTTGTTTCCGACATTCCTGAAGGTTATTGGATATACCTTATATTTATAAGCAAAGTCATTTTTGTACTTTGTGAATATTCTGCAGTCGCCTAACGTAACCAGGTCAGAAAATAACAATCCATAATTATTCTTCTTTTACGCAGGGTGCATCATGCAAAGAAAAGTTCTGCCGTTACTGTTGCTGGCCGCGTTATCCGCTGGCAGTTTTGCCGCTACGCCGCCGAATACCTTAGTTGTGGCCCAGGGACTGGACGATATCGTCAGCCTGGATCCGGCCGAAGCTAACGAGCTTTCCAGTATCCAAACCGTACCGAGCCTGTACCAGCGTCTGGTGCAGGCCGACCGTGAAGACCCGGCAAAAGTTATCCCGGTGCTGGCAGAAAGCTGGCAGGGCGACGCCGCTAATAAAAAGCTGACCGTCAAACTGCGCCCGGACGCCAAATTTTCCTCCGGCAATCCGCTGCGTCCGGAAGATGTGATTTTCTCCTATACCCGCGCGGTGACGCTGAACAAATCTCCGGCCTTTATTCTTAACGTGCTGGGCTGGCAGCCGGATAACATCGCAGGCCAGTTGAAAAAAGTGGACGATCGCACGCTGGAGCTGCACTGGACCGCAGACGTCAGCCCGGCGGTCGCCTTGAATATTCTCTCCACGCCGATTGCTTCTATCGTCGATGAAAAAGCCGTCGCGCCGAATGCCAAAGGCGGCGATTTCGGCAACGAGTGGCTGAAAATGCACTCCGCCGGCAGCGGCCCGTTCAAAATGCGCGTTTACCAGCCGCATCAGGCTATCGTGCTGGACGCCAACCCGACGTCTCCGGGCGACGCGCCAAAAGTTAAAAACATCATTATTAAAAACGTGCCGGATCCGGCGGCCCGTCGCCTGCTTATTCAGCAGGGCGACGCGGATATCGCCCGCGATCTGGGTGCGGATCAGACCAGCGCTCTGGAAGGCAAAGCCGGCGTGAAGGTGCTGAGCATTCCTTCCGCCGAACAGAATTACATGGTGTTCAACGTCGGCAACAGCGCTAATCCGCTGTTGAAAAACCCGGCGCTGTGGGAAGCGGCGCGCTATCTGGTGGATTACGAAGGCATCACCAAAGACCTGCTGAAAGGTCAGTATTTTGTCCATCAAAGCTTCCTGCCGGTCGGTTTTGCCGGCGCGCTGGATAACAATCCGTTTAAATTCGATCCGGCCAGGGCGAAAGAAATTCTTGCCAAAGCGGGCATTAAAGATGCTCATTTCACGCTCGATGTGGAAAACAAACCGCCGTTTATCACTATCGCCCAGTCCATGCAGGCAAGCTTCGCTCAGGGCGGCGTGAAGGTCGATCTGCTGCCGGCTGCGGGCAGCCAGGTCTATGCGCGCGTGCGCGCTAAACAGCATCAGGCGGCGATTCGCCTGTGGATCCCGGATTATTTCGACGCCCACTCTAACGCCAGCGCCTTTGCCTTTAACGACGGCAAAGCGAGCACCGTAGCAGGCCTGAACGGCTGGCAAATCCCGGAGTTAAACAAGCAAACGCTGGCAGCCGTAGCGGAAGCCGATCCGGCTAAGCGCCAGGATCTGTATAAAAACATCCAGCAGGAGCTGCAGCGCAGTTCTCCGTATGTGTTTGTCGATCAGGGTAAAACCCAGATAGTGGTCCGCGAAAATGTGAAGGGCTACCAGCAGGGGCTGAATGCGGATATGGTGTATTACGATCGCGTGAGTAAGTAATTCCACGCGCATAGCTGAAGGCGGGTAAGCGCAAGAGCGGCCCGCCTGATGTTTCCCGGTGGATGGCGCCTGCGCTTATTCACCCTGTGATCTGTAGGTCGGATGAGCGCAAAAGCCGTCCGACAAAACGCCTCCTCACCGTATCCTATAAGAGTT
The DNA here is from genome assembly GCF_003628475.1 of Enterobacter sp. R1(2018). Lineage (GTDB taxonomy): Bacteria > Pseudomonadota > Gammaproteobacteria > Enterobacterales > Enterobacteriaceae > Dryocola. The sequence goes on from NZ_RCAA01000041.1 coordinate 85,647, forward strand.
ATTGATGTCAGATGTCTCCATCACTCCGGCTACGGGCCGCTTTCGCCGTCCGCTGCTGACGCTGTTACAGGGCCTGTTCACCCTTGCGCTGACGCTTGTCGGCCTGCTGCTTATTACCTTTGCCCTTTCCGCGCTTTCGCCCGTTGACCGCGTGCTGCAAATCGTAGGCGATCACGCAAGCCAGGCCACCTACGATCAGGTGCGCCATCAGCTCGGGTTAGACCGGCCGCTGCCCATACAATTCTGGCACTACCTGACGCAGCTGGCCCACGGCGATTTAGGCATCGCCAGCGCAACCGGCCAGCCCGTCCTGCAGGATTTGCTCTCTGCGTTTCCCGCCACGCTTGAACTCGCTACCCTCGCGCTGATTATCGGCAGCGTGCTGGGCGTGATTTTTGGCGTTCTCTGCGCGCGGTTCGTTGGCTCGCCCTGGGATCTGGCGGTGCGTACATTTACCCTGCTCGGCAACTCTGTACCCATTTTCTGGCTTGGCCTGCTGATGCTGGCGCTGTTTTACGCGCGTCTGCAATGGAGCGCCGGGCCCGGGCGGCTTGACGATATTTATCAGTACAGCGTGGAGGCGAAAACCGGATTCGTACTGATTGATACCTGGCTTTCCGGCGATCGCGACGCCTTTTTCAACGCCGTTAATCACCTCGCTTTACCGGTGCTTCTTCTCGCCTGCTATTCGCTGGCCAGCATTACGCGGCTGACGCGTACGGCCTGCCTGAGCGAGATGAACAAAGAGTACATTACCCTTGCACGCGCTAAAGGCGCGGGTGAAATGACTATTCTGATACGGCACGTGCTGCCCAATATTCGCGGCACGCTGTTTACGGTCATTGCGCTGGCCTACACCTCCATGCTCGAAGGCGCGGTGCTAACGGAAACCGTCTTTTCATGGCCGGGTATCGGTCGCTATTTAACGACCGCCCTGTTTGCCGGCGACACCACCGCCATTATGGGCGGCACGCTGCTGATTGGCGTTTCTTTCGTCATTATCAATAATCTGACCGACGTGCTGGTGCGTGTCGCCGATCCGAGGGTGCGCTGATGCCGTCTTATCTCTTTTTACGCCGTATGCTGCGCTCACCCGCGGCGCTTTTCGGCCTGAGCATTATCACGCTGCTGGCGCTGGTTGCCCTGTTCGCCCCGCTGCTCGCGCCGTTCGACCCCAACTGGCAGGATGCCGCCGCTCGTCTGCAATCGCCCAACGCGCAGCACTGGCTCGGCACCGACAGCTACGGCCGCGATCTGCTGTCGCGCCTGCTGTATGGTTCGCGCCCCGCTCTCGGCCTGGTTTTGCTGGTGACGGCGATAACGTTGCCGGCCGGGCTGCTGATCGGCATTCTTTCCGGCTATTACGGCGGCTGGCTGGAACGCGTGCTGATGCGCTTTACCGACGTGGTGATGTCGATGCCGCGCCTGATTCTGGCGTTCGCTTTTGTGGCCATGCTCGGGCCCGGCCTGGTAAACGGCGCGCTGGCGCTGGCGTTGACGACCTGGCCGGCCTACGCGCGCCAGGCCCGCAGTGAAATTCAACGTCTGCGCCACAGTGATTATCTCGCCGCGGCAGAAATGATGGGCATCCGCGGCCTGCGTTTGCTTGCCGGACATATCCTTCCCCTGTGCCTGCCCTCGGCAATAGTGCGCCTTGCCCTCGACCTGGCGGGCATTATTCTGGC
>NZ_RCAA01000041.1:87434-95584 GCF_003628475.1 Enterobacter sp. R1(2018)
TTTAACCTGCTGGGCGACGGTTTACGCGACGTGCTGGAGCCGGGACATGACTGAGAAGCGCATTGAAGTTCACAATTTAAATATCGACTATCCCGGCGCGCGCGTCGTGGATAACCTTTCATTTCAGCTTGGCAATGAACGGCTGGCGCTGGTGGGTGAATCCGGTTCGGGTAAATCCATGACCGCAAGAGCGCTAATGGGGCTGGTGCGCAGGCCGGGCAAGGTTAGCGCCGGGCGGCTTAACGTTCTGGGCAATAATCTGCTAAGTATGAAAAACCGGGACTGGCAGCGCCTGCGCGGCAACGATATCGCCATGGTTTTACAGGATCCGCGCTACGCGCTAAACCCGGTGAAAAACGTCTCCCAACAGATTGATGAGGCTTTGCGCCTGCACCAGAACCTTTCTACCGGGCAGCGTAGGGAAAGAATTCGCGAGGCTATTAACGCCGTAGGCTTGCAGGACAACGTGCTGGCCCGCTACCCGGCGGAGCTTTCAGGCGGGATGGGACAGCGCGTAATGATAGCCATCGCGTTGATCAACAACCCGAAAGTGCTGATTGCCGACGAACCTACCTCCGCGCTGGACGCGCGCCTGCGCAATCAAATCCTTGAACTGCTGGTGGAGCAATGTGAACAACGCCAGATGGCCATGCTATTGATTAGCCATGATTTACCGCTGGTGGCCCGGCACTGCCAGCGCGTGCTGGTGATGTATCAGGGACAAAAAGTCGATGAAATGGCGGCGAGCGCCCTGTCCACCGCCGACCATCCCTATACCCGCACGCTGTGGACCTGCCGTCCTGATGCCGCCACCTACGGCATGATGCTGCCTACGCTTGACCGCACTCAGAACCTGCACGGAGACACCCATGGCGATCGTTGAGGTAAAAAATCTGCGCGTACAGTTTGCCGCGAAAAGGCAGGTTAAGACCGCGGTCAGCAACGCGAGCTTTGCCATTAACGAGGGCGAGACGTTCAGTCTGATCGGCGCATCGGGCTGCGGAAAATCGACTATTCTGCGGGTGCTGGCGGGATTACAGCGTGAATGGCAGGGCGAAGTTAAACTTCTGGGCACAGCCATCCAGCCGGGCGTACGTTTTCAGGGCGCGCTGCGGCGCAACGTGCAGATGGTGTTTCAGGATCCTTACGCCTCCTTGCATCCTAACCATACGCTTTATCGTACCCTCGCCGAACCGCTGGCTATCCATAAGGAAACGCAAATCCCCTCACGCGTTGAAGAAGCGCTCAGGCAGGTTGGCTTACCGGCCGATGCGGCAAGACGCTATCCGCATCAGCTCTCCGGCGGCCAGCGCCAGCGCGTTGCCATTGCGCGGGCGCTGCTGCTGCGGCCAAAAATCCTGCTGCTGGATGAACCCACATCGGCGCTGGATATGTCGGTCCAGGCTGAGATTCTTAACCTGCTAAACCGGCTGAAACAGCAGTTTGGCATGACCTATCTGCTGGTCAGCCACGACGCGGACGTCATAGCGCATATGTCGGACCGCGCGGCTTATATGGCAGAAGGCAGCATCCGGCACGAGTACAATCGCGCGGCCCTGGCGCGGGGCGAGCACCGGATGGACGCCGCCTGACGATGGGGCGGCTGCATTATTATGGTGCAGCCGCTTCTTCACGATTCCTCTCGCAACCCCTTTCTTCCAGCATTTAACTGCGCCAAACCATTTCCAGTACGATTAATTATTGAGCAACCCGCGTTTCGCCCGGCGTTTATCCTGATTTCACCTGCGGACGGCGAAATGGCGCAATCCCTGCAATACTTATTTTGTGTATCGCGTGATACGCCACTCCCAGGAGCATATTTTGAACAGGTTACCTACCAGCGCCTCGGCTCTTGCCTGCACGGCGCATGCACTGAACATCATCGAAAAGAAGTCACTTAGTCATGAGGAGATGAAAGCATTAAACCGAGAGGTTATCGATAGTTTCCAGCAGCATGTTAATCCAGGTTTTCTTGAGTATCGCAAGTCTGTGACCGCCGGCGGGGATTACGGAGCCGTAGAGTGGCAAGCGAGCAGTCTGAATACGCTTGTCGACACCCAGGGTAAGGAGTACCTCGATTGCCTGGGCGGGTTCGGCATTTTTAACGTGGGGCACCGTAATCCAACAGTGGTTTCCGCCGTACAGCATCAGCTCGAAAAACAACCCCTGCACAGTCAGGAGCTTCTCGACCCGCTACGGGCAATGCTAGCCAAAACGCTCGCGACGCTTACGCCTGGTAAACTTAAATACAGCTTCTTTAGCAACAGCGGTACAGAATCGGTCGAAGCGGCGCTTAAGCTCGCTAAGGCCTATCAGTCACCACGTGGGAAATTTACCTTTATCGCCGCCAGCGGCGCGTTTCACGGTAAATCCCTCGGGGCGTTGTCCGCTACGGCAAAATCCGCGTTCCGCAAGCCGTTTATGCCGCTGCTTCCGGGCTTCCGTCACGTTCCGTTCGGCAATATCGACGCGTTACGCGCAACGTTTACCGAATGCCGCAAAACCGGCGATGATGTCGCAGCTTTGATTCTGGAACCCATCCAGGGCGAAGGCGGGGTTATTTTGCCACCGGCAGGTTACCTGCCAGCGGTTCGTAAGCTTTGCAATGAGTTTGGCGTGCTGCTTATTTTTGACGAAGTACAAACCGGCATGGGCCGCACCGGCAAGATGTTCGCCTGCGAGCATGAAAACGTGCAGCCGGATATTTTATGCCTCGCCAAGGCGCTCGGCGGCGGCGTGATGCCGATTGGGGCGACGGTCGCCACGGAAGAAGTTTTCTCAGTGCTTTTTGATAATCCTTTCCTGCACACCACCACCTTCGGCGGCAACCCGCTGGCCTGCGCCGCGGCGCTGGCGACCATTCACGTCCTGCTTGAAGAGAATCTCCCGGCGCAGGCCGCGCAAAAAGGACAGATTCTGGTGGACGGTTTCCAGGCCCTCGCTCGCGAGTTCCCGGAAATGGTCGTGGAAGCGCGTGGACAGGGTCTGCTGATAGCCATTGAGTTTAGCGATAACGAAATCGGCTATAACTTCGCCAGCGAAATGTTCCGCCAGCAGGTGCTGGTCGCCGGCACGCTCAACAATGCGAAAACCATTCGCATTGAGCCGCCGCTGACCATCACCGTTGAACAGTGTGAACATGTGTTGGGCTGTGCAAGGAAGGCGCTGGACAGCTTACAATTAACCCAGACTGCATCTATGGAAACTGTACAAGAGTGAAAGACGCTATCCCGAAGAGGCATAAACAACTTGTTTATGCCTCTTTCTTTTAGTTTGCCGCAATTTCTGTAGAATAAAGCAATCTTTTACATTGACGGTTTTGATTTGTATGCGCTTTTTCTTTCTTGAATGGGTGAATGATTTTGAAAAAATGATGTTGGATTCATTAGCGAAAGAAAATGCTGTGTTCCAGATCAACCGGATTATGCGTCGTTTTAAATCAGTTAATAAACTGCTGCCCGGCGACTATCTAAAAAAACTGCATAAAAAAATACATTGCTCCCTTCGCTTCTCTGCAATAAAAAAAGACGATGTCATCGTTTGTAACGGCTACAGTGTTTTCCCTTTCCTGGATTACGTACAAACAATGCCCTGTAAGAAGATTTTGATCCTGCGTGACTCGGTGGAGGCATTAACCTTCAAGCGGCGGAAATTGGGTCAACTAGGACCCAATGAAGATTATGTGGAAACTGTCAGACCGATATTTGACGTTATTTTCAGCTTCGATCCTCAGGACTGCAGGACCTACAATCTTATCTATATCAAACAATTCCTGCCCTTCACCTGGCAGCAGATTCAGGCTTTTAAAGACACTTCGCACGAGGTGAGGAATAGCTGTTTTTACGTGGGTGGCTATCAGATTGAGCGCGTTAATTATATTAATACCATCACGCCTGTATTAGAAAAAAATTACTGCGAGACCGATTTTTACCTGATGGATAAATATGGCAATGATGACAATTACCCACCAAATTGTAAAAATCAGAAACTTAGCTATCAAGAGAATATTCAAAAACTTAATCGCGCAACGTTTGTATTAGAAATCAACAAACCCAATCAAAGCGGGCTAACGCTGCGTGCCGTTGAGGCATTTGTATTTAATAAACGGCTAATTACGAATAATACAGCCGTCAAAGATCATGACTTTTACCAGCCCTCTCATTTCTGCGTCTTTAATGGCAGCAATGAACAGGAATTAGCGGAATTCCTGCAACAGCAACCGGCTCCACTGCCAACAAATGCCGCATGGGAATACAGCGCCGACGGAATGCTTGCGGCGCTTAAAAAGCATATTGTCTGACCCAAATACAAGCCTGCCTGTTCTTCCATGACAGGCAGGTTTGCAAGACTTTCAAACCGGCAATAGCCCGATAAAACTCCGTTTCTTACGCGGTTCCGACATCATCTCGTCCAGCTTTTCCACGCAGGCCAGATAGTGCGGCGTTTTCTTGTGCGCCAGCACCGCTTCGTCGTTCTCATAAGCCTCATAGATAAAAAACCGCGTTGCGACTTCCGGATCCTGCAGCACGTCAAAGCGCAGGTTTCCCGGTTCCCTGATTGAGCCTTCATGATTGGCGCGAAACACGTCCAGAAACTCATCAACCCGTTCGGGTTTAATATTAATTTCTACCAGCGTGACGTTCATGCCCTGCCTCCGTGCTGTTTTTCATCCAGCCAGAACTGATAAGCTTCGCGGGCGGACAGCTTTTCATGCACCACTTTTTTCACCGCTTTGAGCATCGCGAGCGGCGCCTCGGACTGGAAGATATTGCGCCCCATATCCACGCCGGACGCGCCCTGATCGATAGCCCGGAAGCACATCTCCAGCGCCTCCTGCTCCGGCAATTTTTTCCCGCCGGCGATGACGATCGGCACCGGGCAGCTGGCGGCCACCTTCTCAAAGCCTTCCTCGACAAAATAGGTTTTCACAAACTGCGCGCCGATTTCTGCGGCGATGCGGGAGGCGAGAGAGAAATAGCGCGCGTCACGCGCCATTTCTTTGCCGACGCCGGTGACGGCAAGGGTTGGGATGCCGTAGCGCGTACCCTCGTCCACCAGCCTGATGATATTGTTGATCGACTGATGCTCGTACTCGCTGCCGATGTAAATCTGTGCCGCCACCGCGCAGGCGTTGAGGCGCAGCGCATCTTCCATCGTCACCGCCACGCTTTCCCGCGATAGCTCGCTAAGAATCGAATTGCCACCCGATGCCCGCAGTACAACTGGCTTATTGGTCGCCGGCGGCACGACGCTGCGCAGAATGCCGCGCGTGCACATCAGTACATCGGTTTCTTCAAACAGCGGCGCGATGGATAAATCGATACGTTCAAGGCCGGTGGTTGGCCCCTGAAAATAGCCGTGGTCGAACGCCAGCATCACGGTACGGCCGGTATCTGGATTAAAGATTCGCGCCAGCCGCGACTGCATGCCCCAGTCCAGCGCGCCGCTGCCCTTCAGATAAAAGGCTTTGTTCTCCTGCGGGCGGCCAATACCGTAGTCTTTGCCTTCTTTGATATCGTCAAGATCTGCCATTATTTCCTCCCTCAGAAGTCGTATTTGCCGATGTTTTCTTTAGTGAATACCACGCGCTCCGGCAGCAGCACTATGCCGTTGCCCTTAGCCTCATACTGGTAGCCCTGCACGCTGTTGGGTTCGACCTTCAATGTGCCAATCTTCGCCACCTCGACGCTGTCGCCCACGTTGAGATCGCCTTTTTTCAGCATGGTATTGGCGACGTTTACCGCAATTTGCCCCTGCTGAACCACATCCCACAGGCCAAAGGCTTTCACCGTGCCGCGCTCAACATAAGGACGCATGACGTTCGGCGTGCTGAAGCCGACAATGGCGACGTCGGTCCGTTTGAGGTTTTCAGCCGCCTGTGCCGCAGCGGGCAACGCGTTGGCGTCCGGCGCAATAATGGCGTCAAGATCCGGATACGCCTTCAGGATCCCTTCCGCCGTCTGCAGAGATTTCGTGGCGTCGTTATAGCCAAACTGCGTGGTAACGATCTGCCACTGCGGATGATCTTTGGCGATCTTCGCCTTTGCCTCTTTCACCCACTGGTTCTGGTCGGTTACCGTCGGGCTGGAGTAGAAGAAAGCAACTTTGGCCGCGGGTTTCGTCACCTGTTTTGCCGCCATATCCACCAGCATGCCGCCAAGCTGCTGCGGCGTGCCCTGGTTGATGTAAATACTGCGGCATTCCGGCTTGGTATCAGAGTCCCACGTCAGCACTTTTACGCCGCGCTGCATGGCGCGTTTAAGCGCCGGACACAGGCCGTCTGGCGAAACCGCGGAGACGATAATGGCGTTGTAGCCCTGATTGACGAAGTTATTGATGAGCTGCACCTGTCCGGAGACGCTCGGTTCGGTCGGCCCGTCGTAGGTCACCGGCACGCCGAGGTCTTTGCCCGCCTGCATGGCGCCGTTGCCGCCGCTGGTAAAGAAGCCCACGCCCACCAGTTTGGGGATAAAGGCGATACGATCGGCGGCCTGAGCGGTGACAACCCCAAAGGCTAAAGCCCATGCGCCGAACCGCAGGGCGCGTTTTGCTGTCTGCTTCATATCAAACTCCCGTTAGTTTTCCTGTGACCGCGCAGGCGACGCCATGCCGCCTGAAGATAATCGCGATGCAAACTCACCGAACGACCAATGACCACCAAAATCAACAGCGCACCGGACAACGCGCTCGATACCTGATTCGGCACGCCAACCATCTGTAGCCCCTGCTGCAGATACCCCACCAGCAGCGCCGCCAGCGCGGTGCCCAGTATCGACCCGGAACCGCCGTAGATATTCGCGCCGCCAAGCACGGCGGCGGTCAGGGCCGGCATCAGCAAATCGCGCCCCAAGTCCGAACGCGCCGAGCCGAAATAAGAAACCAGCACGATGGCGGCGATGGCCGAAGCCAGCCCCACCATGCCGTATACGCCGTACAGCGAGCCGTTCACCGGCAACGCGGCATAACGCGCCGCGCGCGGGTTTTGCCCGATCAAAAAGATGTGGCGACCAAAACGGCCGCGGTGGGTTAACAGCCAGAACAACAGGGTGATAATCGCGAACATCACCAGCGGAACCGGCAGGCCAAACAGCGTGAGGTTAGCGAAACCGGTAAAGGCGTCCGGGAAACCGCCAATGCCTTCATAGCCCGTCGCCCCCGCCATGCCGGACAGCAGCAGCGCGCCGCCGCCGAAGAGATAAAGCGTGCCGAGCGTGATGACCAGCGGGCTAATGCCGGTGTAGTGAATGAGCGCGGCATTAAACAAACCGCACAGCAGGCCGACGGCGAGCGTAAGAATGACGGCCAGCGAAATGGGCAGTCCTGCCTGCAGCATCACGCCCAGCGCGATGGCGCACAGGCCGATGGTGGAGCCGAGCGAAATATCGATGCCGCCGCTGATGATAACCAGGGTTAACGGCAGCGCTACGATGCCAATGCAGATGAAATCGCTGGTGCTGAACAGCAGCATATTAATATCGAGCATACGCGGATTCACCGCGCCAAACAGCAGGATCTCCGCCACCAGAATCAGCAGCAGCGAGGCTTCCCAGTTAAGTTTCAGCTTAGTCATTTACGCCACGTCCTTCTTCTTGCGGGGAAAAGGCCTGACGTTTTTCGCGCCCGGCAGCGGCGGCACAAAGCGGCTGTATTTCTGCGCCCGCTGATGCCGTGCCAGCGCCTGACGCAAACGTCCGTCCAACACCAGTACGCCGAGCAGTACCAGGCCGGCAATAAAGTCATTCCACCAGGCCGGAAGTTTGAACAGCACCAGTACCGTATCGATTTGCGTGAGGAAAAACGCGCCGAGGAACGCGCCAATCACCGTGCCCGTACCGCCCAGCAGGGAGATGCCGCCGAGTACGCAGGCGGCAATGGCTTTCATCTCCAGCCCGCTGCCGGTCTGGTTCGGCACAAAGCCGATTTGCGAGGCGAAGATAATGCCCGCAAGCGCAGCCAGCATGCCGTTGAAAGTGAAGGCCAGAAGGCGGGTACGGTTTACCGCAACGCCGAGCTGACGGGCGGCGGCCAGGTTATCGCCCACCGCATAGAAATCGCGTCCGAAGGCCGTTCTGGACAGCGTCCAGGCGGCGATAGCCACCAGGCCGAGCACCAGCATGCCAAAGGGAGAAATGCCCAGTGCGGCGGGTTCC
>NZ_RCAA01000041.1:95680-143420 GCF_003628475.1 Enterobacter sp. R1(2018)
CCAGACGACCAGCACGCCGTTGAAAAAACCTGCCAGCGCGCCGATGACCAGCGCGAACAGCATCGCCACCGGCAGGCTATGGCCGTTGTTCAACGCCACGCCGACGGCGATGGCGCACAGGCCGACCGTTGAGCCCACGGACACGTCAATGTTGCGCGTCAGCATCACCATAGTGGCGCCCACGGCCAGCAGGATAAGAATCTGCGCGCTGGTAAAGATCATGCTCAGCGTTTGCAGGCTGAAATAGCTCTGATTAAGCGCCACCAGCACCGCAAACAGGGCGAGAATGGCAAGCAGCGCGCTCAGCTCGCGGTTCTTCAACAGTTTTTTCATGTCCGACCTCCGCCAAAGGCCATGCTCATCATGCGATCGACATTGATGGCCGGCTTACGCAACTCGCCGTTCATCGCTCCCTGATGCATTACCAGCACGCGATCCGCAAGGCCCACAAACTCATCAAGATCGCTTGAGATCATCAGTACCGCGACGTTTTGCGCCGCCACGCTTTTAATCAGCTGATAGATATCCGCGCGCGCCGCAACGTCCACGCCGCGCGTCGGCTCATCAACGATAAGCAGTAGCGGATTGGCCTCCAGGCAGCGCGCCAGCAGGACTTTTTGCTGGTTGCCGCCGGAGAGCGTGCGCACCGTCTGTTCGGCGTTATTGAGCTTGATGCCCAAGGCGCGGTGATAGCGTTCAACGATCGCCGCTTCCCGCTTGCTTTGCTGCCAGACGCCCGGCTCATTGAGCGCTACGGTATTCCAGCGGATCGGCGCATCAAGAAACAGCCCTGAAACCTGGCGATCTTCAGGAAGGTAAATAAGGCCGCGATCGAGGCGTGATTTCGTGGTATCGCCGCTGATTTCCCGGTTTTCGAGATAGATATGCCCACCGCGAACGGGCCGCAGGCCATAAAGCGTTTCCGCAAGTTCGGTACGCCCGGATCCTACTAATCCTGCCAGACCGAGGATCTCGCCCGCGTACAGTTCAAAACTCAGATCCATAAAGCCTTCGCCGGTAAGCTCTTCCACGCGCAGCACCGGAAAATCCTGCGGCTCGGTGCGCCGGTTGCCCGGCAGCGCCAGCCATAGTTTTTGCGTGTCGCTCAGCGCGTGCTGGCGATTAACCGGCGTCATCGCGTTGATCAGCTGCTCATCCAGCAGCTGCGCCGTTTCGCCGTGCAGCACCACCGCGCCGTCGCGCATCACTGAAATATGGCTGGAGATTTTGCGGATCTCCGGAAGCTTGTGGGAGATAAAAACAATACCGACGCCAAGCTCCTGTAAGGCACGGATCTGGCGGAACAGCCGCTCGGTTTCACCCGGCGTCAACGAAGCGGTTGGCTCATCGAGGATGAGGATTTTCGCCTCACGCATTAGCCCGCGTAGGATCTCGACCATTTGCTGATCCGCCACTTCCAGCGTGCTGGCGACGGCGGCCAGCGGGATCTGACACTCAAGCTGGCGCATTTTCTCCTGCAGGCGGCCTTCAGCGTCGCGGCCAGCGGGCAGGCGAAAAAGAATATTTTCCCGCACGGTAAGGTTGGGAAAGAGCATCGGCTCCTGCGGCACGAGATAAATGCCCAGCTCGTGGGCCTGCGCCGGATTAAGCCGCCTGAAGGCTTCGCCATGCACCCTCAGCTCGCCGCGATCGGGGATTTCCACCCCGGCGATGATCTTCATTAACGTCGACTTCCCTGCCCCGTTGCCGCCGAGCAAAGCGTGGACCTGCCCTGCATAGAGAGCAAAATCAATGTCTTTGAGGACGCTCACGCCCGAGAACTGCTTGCTGATACGGCAGGCTTCCAGCACGGCGGTATTGTTGTGCATCTTCGCTCCGCAATTGAACAAAAGAAAAATCACGTTAATAATGTTCAAAAGCGTAGACGCCGATATATATTTACAACCGGGCGGGGATCACAAAATTTTTAATTAGATCGTCTAAACCCTGTGCATCACAAAATGATCTTTTTGCCGCATGCCTCACATTTTCTCGTCCGGCAATTCCGAACATATGATCTAAATTTGAATAAGAGTTCACCTATGAGCGATAAACGAGCTGAAGAAGGGCGGCTGGGCACCCTGCCGATGGCAGAGGAAGAATTGCTGGCGCGGGTCGCCTGGTCTTACTACCACGACGGATTAACGCAGAATGATATCGGTGAACGCCTCGGCCTGCCGCGCCTGAAGATTTCGCGGCTGCTGGAAAAGGGCCGTCAGTCGGGGGTGATACGCGTACAGATTAACTCGCGTTACGAGGGGTGTCTGGCACTGGAAACGGCGTTGCAGCAGAGGTTCAATCTTAAAATCGCCCGCGTGCTGCCCGCGCAGAGTACCCCCTCGATGAGCACGCGTTTGGGTATTGGCGCCGCGCAGTCGCTGATGGGTGTGCTGGAGCCGGGACAGCTGCTGGCGGTGGGATTCGGCGAAACCACCATGAGCTGCCTGCAGCATCTGAGCGGCTTTATCGGCTCGCAGCAGATTCGGCTGGTGACGCTTTCCGGCGGTGTAGGGCCCTATATGACGGGCATCGGGCAGCTCGACGCGGCCTGTAGCGTCAGCATGATCCCTGCCCCGCTGCGCGTTTCCTCGCCGCAGGTGGCGGAAATTTTACGCATGGAGTCGAGCGTGCGGGATGTGATCCTCGCGGCAATGGCTGCGGACGTGGCGGTCGTCGGCATTGGCGCAATAAACCAGAAGCGCGACGCCACGATTTTGCGCTCCGGTTATATCAGCGAGGGAGAACAGCTGATGTACGCCCGAAAAGGAGCGGTGGGCGATATTCTCGGCTATTTCCTGCAAGCGGATGGCGAACTGGTGGAAGAACTGGAAATCCACCGCGAGTTGCTGGGCGTGACGCTAAACGACCTCTCCCATCTGCCGACCATTGTCGGCGTGGCGGGCGGGCACGATAAGGCGGACGCTATTTATGCCGCACTGAAAGGCCGCCGTATCAACGGCCTGGTGACGGAAGAAGAGACCGCGCGGGCGGTATTGGCTCTGGCTGATTAACCCCTGCGCTTCGAGTAAAGCAGGGGTTAGCCAATGAGTTATCTTTTAGCTTTAGATGCAGGGACAGGCAGTATCCGCGCCGTTATCTTCGACACGTCGGGCCACCAGATTGCCGTCGGCCAGGCCGAATGGAAACACCTCAGCGTGGCCGACGTGCCCGGCTCGATGGAGTTTGACCTCGCCACCAACTGGCAGCTCGCCTGTCAGTGCATCCGGGAGGCCCTGCAAAAAGCGCATCTGCCGCCCGGCGCGATTAGCGCTATCTCCTGTTGCTCCATGCGCGAAGGCATTGTGCTCTACGACCGCAACGGCGACCCAATCTGGGCGTGCGCCAACGTAGACGCTCGCGCCAGCCGCGAGGTGAGCGAGCTAAAAGAGATTCACGATTTCCAGTTTGAGTCCGAGGTGTACCACGTTTCCGGGCAGACGCTGGCGTTAAGCGCCATGCCGCGCCTGCTGTGGCTTGCACACCATCGTCCCGATATTTATCGTCAGGCTGCGACCATCACAATGATCAGCGACTGGCTGGCGGCGAAGCTTTCCGGCGAGCTGGCGGTAGATCCTTCCAACGCCGGCACCACGGGAATGCTTGACCTGGCGACCCGCGACTGGCGGCCCGCGCTGCTGGATATGGCCGGGCTGCGGGCGGATATTCTCTCGCCGGTGAAAGAAACCGGCACGGTGCTCGGCGGCGTGACCCAGGAAGCCGCGCAGCAAAGCGGTCTACTCGCTGGTACGCCGGTCGTGATGGGCGGCGGCGATGTCCAGCTGGGCTGCCTGGGACTCGGCGTGGTACGCGCCGGACAAACGGCGGTGCTGGGCGGAACCTTCTGGCAGCAGGTAGTCAATCTGCCGGCCATCAGGACAGATCCGGAGATGAATATCCGCATTAACCCGCACGTTATCGGCAACATGGTGCAGGCGGAATCCATTAGCTTTTTTACCGGCCTGACCATGCGCTGGTTCCGGGATGCCTTCTGCGCTGAGGAAAAAGCGCTGGCCGAAAGGCTGGGCAAGGATACTTACGCGCTGCTCGAAGATATGGCGGCGGGAGTACCGGCAGGCTCCCACGGCGTGATGCCGATTTTCTCCGACGCGATGCATTTCAAGCAGTGGTATCACGCGGCGCCGTCGTTTATTAACCTCTCTATCGATCCTGAGAAGTGCAATAAAGCGACGCTGTTCCGGGCGCTGGAAGAGAACGCGGCAATTGTCTCGGCGTGTAATCTTGAGCAGATCTCCGGTTTTTCAGGCGTGCAGTTTGAATCGCTGGTCTTTGCCGGCGGCGGCTCGAAAGGCGCGCTGTGGAGCCAGATTTTAAGCGACGTGACCGGCTTACCGGTGCGCGTGCCGATGGTAAAAGAGGCCACGGCGCTCGGCTGCGCTATTGCCGCAGGCGTGGGCGCCGGACTGTTTAACGATATGGCTGATACCGGTGAAAGGCTGGTGCAATGGCAGCAAGAGTTCACGCCCAACCGGGCGCACCGGGCGCTGTATGACGAGATGAAAAGCAAATGGATGAGGGTATATGCAGATCAGCTCACGCTGGTGGACAGCGGGCTTACGACCTCGATGTGGCAGGCGCCGGGGCTGGTAAAAGGATAACGACCCATAAAGGCGCTTTCGCTTATCCACCCTAAAATGCCAGAGCAGACGCAGGTCGGGTAAGCATCGCGCCACCCGACCTTATTTACCCGGCTTAACCCGAGCGCTTTATCATCAGCCAGAGGCTTAACAGGAAGAAGCTGGCGCTTGGTAACAGCGCGCCAAGGATTGGCGGAATGTTATAGACAAGGCTCAGCGGCCCGAAGATTTGGTCAAGCACGTAGAACACGAAGCCAAAGCTGATGCCGGTCACCACGCGCACGCCCATCGGCACGCTGCGCAGCGGCCCGAAGATAAACGACAGCGCCATTAACATCATGACCGCAACCGACAGCGGAGCAAATATTTTGCTCCACATGTTGAGCTGGTAACGCCCCGCATCCTGGCCGCTCGACTTGAGGTATTTCACATAGTTGTGCAAACCGCTTATCGACAGCGCATCGGGATCCAGCGCTACCACGCCGAGCTTGTCCGGCGTGAGGTTTGTTTTCCATTCGCCGCTGACCGTCTGGGTACCGGTGATTTGTTTGGGGTCGGTCAGGTTAGACTCGTCTACCTGGGAGAGTCGCCATACCTTGTGGTCCGCGTCGTACTGGGCCGCAGCGGCATAGCGTACGGACTGCAGGCGGCGATCTTTAGTGAAGCCATAGATGCTGATGCCGGCCAGCTGGTTGTCGCCCTTCACGCGTTCGATATAGACGAAGTTTTGGCCGTCTTTCGCCCATAAACCCTGCTGCGTAGTAAGCAGCGAGCCGCCGTACATCTGCTGCGCGCGATAGTTACGCGCCATCTGCTCGCCCTGCGGAGCAACCCATTCGCCAATCGCCATGGTCAACAGCACCAAAGGAATGGCGGTTTTCATAACGGAAAGCGCGATTTGCATGCGGGTAAAGCCCGACGCCTGCATAACCACCAGCTCGCTGCGCTGCGCCAGCATGCCTAACCCCAGCAGCGCGCCCAGCAGTGCCGCCATCGGGAAGAAAATCTGAATGTCTTTCGGCACGCTCAGAAGGGTATACACGCCTGCGCCCAGCGCTGAGTATTCACCCTGCCCGGCTTTTTTTAGCTGATCGACAAACTTAATGATTCCCGACAGCGACACCAGCATGAACAGCGTCATCATGATGGTGGTGAAGATAGTTTTACCGATATAACGGTCGAGTACGCCAAACATTTATGCCGCTCCTTTTTTGAGCAAGCGCGCGCGTAGATGACGCATCGGTACCGTATCCCACACGTTTAATACCAGCGCGATAGTAAAGTACACCAGATTCACCAGCCACATCCAAATCATCGGGTCGATTTTGCCTTTTGTCGCGTTCGACTTCAGGGAAGTCTGCAGCAGGAAGAAGACCAGATACAGCAGCATCGCCGGAAGCATGGACAGAACGCGGCCCTGGCGGGGGTTCACCACGCTAAGAGGAACAACATCAGCGCCATAATAAACACGGTGAGCACCAGCGTGATACGCCAGTGTAGCTCGGCGCGAGCGTTAGGCTGGTCGTTATGCCATAGCGTTCGCATGTCCATCTGGCTGGCGTCGTTCGGATCCAGCGCTATCGTTTGATGCCCGACGATGGCCTGATAGTCCTGGAAATCCGTAATGCGGAAGTCGCGCAGCAGCGCCGTGCCTTCAAAACGGGTGCCGGTGTTGAGCGTGACGACCTGCGAGCCGTCAGCTCGCAGGGACAGGTGCCCGGAGTCAGCAACCACCACGGACGGACGCGCGTTGCCTTTCGGACGTATCTGCGCAAGGAAGACATCCTTGAAGCTTGACCCCTCAACGCTTTCGATAAACAGCACCGAGTTACCGTCGGTAGCCTGCTGGAATTGCCCTTGCGCAAGCGCCGCCATGCCGGGGTTCGCTTTGGCTTCCGCCAGCACTTCATCCTGATGGCGCGAAGACCACGGGCCCAGCCACATAACGTTGACCATTGCCACCACGCCGGTAAAGAGTGCGAGAATCATCGCGGCTTTGATCAAGACTGCTTTACTCAGACCACAAGCATGCATTACCGTGATTTCGCTTTCGGTATATAACCGTCCAAACGTCATCAGGAGCCCTAAAAACAGGCTTAAAGGCAGGATAAGCTGCGCCATTTCCGGCACGCCTAATCCCAGCAGAGAAAGTACGAGATTTGTTGGGATATCGCCGTCAACCGCCGCACCAAGAATCCTGACCAGCTTCTGACAAAAGAAGATCAGCAGCAGGATGAAGAGGATCGCAAGCTGGCTTTTGAGCGTCTCCCGAACCAGATATCTTATGATAATCACATTAAGTACGCCTGTGAAAACGAGTCTTTTTGCAGGAAAATCGCTTGTTTCATCGCTTATACGTCATTTATTCTCTTGAGTCGTCGAAAACATCGCTAAGATTAAACTTACCCGGCGAAGTGATGCCACAGGGTGATTTAACTGACGTTGCCGAAACCGTAAAAATACATTCGTTAAGATTAACACGAAGTCATCGCAACAGCGGACATGAGTTACGAGAGCTTGCAATTCTAGCTGTAGCCACCGCCGTTGTCTTTAAGATTCAGGAGCGTAGTGCATGGAGTTCAGTGTAAAAAGCGGTAGCCCCGAGAAACAGCGTAGTGCCTGCATCGTTGTGGGAGTCTTTGAACCGCGTCGCCTGTCCCCGGTCGCCGAACAACTCGATAAAATCAGCGATGGCTACATCAGCGCGCTTCTGCGCCGCGGTGAGCTTGAGGGGAAACCAGGTCAGACTTTATTGCTACACCACGTTCCGAATGTGCTTTCTGAGCGTATTCTGCTGATTGGATGTGGTAAAGAGCGCGAACTGGATGAGCGTCAGTATAAGCAGGTTATTCAAAAAACTATTAATACCCTCAATGACACCGGCTCAATGGAAGCCGTCTGTTTTCTGACCGAGCTGCACGTTAAAGGCCGTAATACCTACTGGAAAGTTCGCCAGGCGGTAGAAACCGCAAAAGAGTCGCTTTACTGCTTCGACCAGCTGAAAACCAACAAAAGCGAGCCGCGCCGCCCGCTGCGTAAAATGGTCTTTAATGTGCCGACTCGTCGTGAACTGACCAGCGGCGAACGTGCGATTCAGCACGGTCTGGCCATTTCTGCCGGTATCAAAGCGGCAAAAGATCTCGGCAACATGCCGCCGAATATTTGTAACGCGGCGTATCTGGCCTCTCAGGCACGCCAGCTGGCCGACTCCTACAGCAAAAATGTGGTGACCCGCGTCATTGGCGAGCAGCAGATGAAAGAGCTGGGCATGCACTCCTACCTCGCGGTGGGCGACGGCTCGCAGAACGAATCGCTGATGTCCGTTATTGAGTACAAAGGCAACGACGCGCCGGACGCGCGTCCGATCGTGCTGGTGGGCAAAGGCCTGACGTTTGACTCCGGCGGTATCTCCATCAAGCCTGCCGAAGGCATGGACGAGATGAAATACGACATGTGCGGCGCAGCGTCCGTGTATGGCGTCATGCGTATGGTCGCAGAACTGAACCTGCCGATTAACGTTATCGGCGTGCTGGCCGGCTGTGAAAACATGCCGGGCGGCCGGGCCTATCGCCCAGGCGACGTGCTGACCACCATGTCCGGGCAAACCGTTGAAGTATTAAATACCGACGCGGAAGGCCGTCTGGTGCTGTGCGACGTGCTGACCTACGTCGAGCGCTTCGAGCCGGAGGTGGTTATCGATGTGGCGACGCTGACCGGCGCCTGCGTCATCGCCCTGGGCCATCACATCACCGGCTTGCTGTCCAACCACAATCCGCTGGCGCACGAGCTGATTAGCGCCTCTGAACAGGCGGGCGATCGCGCATGGCGCCTGCCGATCAGCGATGAGTATCAGGATCAGCTGGAGTCCAACTTCGCCGATATGGCGAACATCGGCGGCCGTCCGGGTGGGGCTATTACCGCAGCCTGCTTCCTGTCGCGCTTTACCCGTAAGTACAACTGGGCCCACCTGGATATCGCAGGCACCGCCTGGCGTTCAGGCAAAGCGAAAGGCGCGACCGGCCGTCCGGTGGCGCTGCTGTCGCAGTTCCTGTTAAACCGTTCCGGGTTTAACGGGGAAGAGTAACCCTGACCCTCGCCCTCTCCTTTTCGGAGAGGGAATTGTCGGCCTCCCCCTTCGCCGGGGGAAAGCCGGGATGAGGGGAACCTCATTAGCCATCAAAAGCGAAGCAAATGAAAAACGCGACGTTCTACCTTCTCGACAACGACGCCGTCTCAGGCGAGCTGAGCGCCGTTGAAGCGTTGGTCTGTACACTTGCGGCAGAAACTTTTCGGGCGGGCAAGCGCCTGCTCATCGCCTGCGTTGATGAACAACAGGCCATCCGTCTGGACGAAGCGCTCTGGCAGCGCGATGCCGACGCATTTGTGCCCCATAATCTCGCCGGCGAAGGGCCGCGTTATGGCGCGCCGGTGGAGCTGGCGTGGCCCGCGCGTCGCGGCAGCTCGCCGCGCGATGTGTTAATTAGCCTGCTGCCGCATTTCGCAGATTTTGCCACCGCTTTCCATGAAGTGATAGACTTCGTACCTTACGAAGACACTCAAAAACAACTGGCCCGCGAGCGCTACAAGGCGTACCGCGTTGCTGGTTTCCACTTGACTACGGCGACTCATACCCCGCCGGGAACGACATAGCAGACAATGGAAAAGACATATAACCCGCAAGATATCGAACAGCCGCTTTACGAGCACTGGGAACAGCAGGGCTACTTTAAGCCAAATGGCGATACCAGCCAGGAAAGCTTCTGCATCATGATCCCGCCGCCGAACGTCACCGGCAGTTTGCATATGGGTCACGCCTTCCAGCAGACGATCATGGACACCATGATTCGCTACCAGCGCATGCAGGGGAAAAATACCCTGTGGCAGGCGGGGACTGACCACGCCGGCATCGCGACCCAAATGGTCGTCGAGCGCAAAATTGCCGCCGAAGAAGGGAAAACTCGTCATGACTACGGTCGCGATGCCTTTATCGATAAAATCTGGCAGTGGAAGGCAGAGTCTGGTGGCACCATCACCCGTCAGATGCGTCGTCTTGGCAACTCCGTAGACTGGGAGCGCGAGCGCTTCACCATGGACGAAGGCCTGTCCAACGCGGTGAAAGAAGTGTTTGTCCGCCTGTACAAAGAAGACCTGATTTATCGCGGCAAGCGCCTGGTAAACTGGGACCCGAAACTGCGCACCGCTATTTCCGATCTGGAAGTAGAAAACCGCGAGTCCAAAGGCTCCATGTGGCACCTGCGCTATCCGCTGGCTGACGGCGCAAAAACCGCCGACGGCAAAGATTACCTGATTGTCGCCACCACCCGTCCGGAAACCGTGCTGGGCGATACCGGCGTGGCCGTCAACCCGGAAGATCCGCGCTACAAAGATCTGATCGGCAAGTTCGTGGTGCTGCCGCTGGTCAACCGCCGTATTCCAGTCGTGGGCGACGAACACGCCGATATGGAAAAAGGCACCGGCTGCGTGAAGATCACCCCGGCCCATGACTTTAACGACTATGAGGTCGGCCGCCGCCACGCCCTGCCGATGATCAACATTCTGACCTTCGACGGCGATATCCGCGAAGCGGCCGAAGTGTTTGATACCAACGGCGAAGAATCTACCGTTTACAGCAGCGATATTCCGGCTGAATTCCAGAAGCTGGAGCGTTTTGCCGCACGTAAAGCCGTTGTCGCTAAATTCGACGAAATGGGCCTGCTCGACGAAATCAAACCCCACGATCTGACCGTACCTTACGGCGACCGCGGCGGCGTGGTTATCGAACCTATGCTGACCGACCAGTGGTACGTTCGTACCGCTCCGCTGGCGAAAGTGGCGGTTGAAGCCGTTGAACAGGGCGAAATTCAGTTCGTGCCTAAGCAGTACGAAAACATGTACTTCTCCTGGATGCGCGATATTCAGGACTGGTGTATCTCCCGCCAGCTGTGGTGGGGTCACCGCATCCCGGCCTGGTACGATGCCGCAGGCAACGTCTACGTGGGCCGTAACGAAGCGGAAGTTCGCGCTGAAAATAACCTCGGCGACGACGTTGCGCTAAACCAGGACGAAGACGTGCTGGACACCTGGTTCTCCTCCGGCCTGTGGACGTTCTCCACCCTCGGCTGGCCTG
This sequence comes from Enterobacter sp. R1(2018), assembly GCF_003628475.1. Taxonomy (GTDB): domain Bacteria; phylum Pseudomonadota; class Gammaproteobacteria; order Enterobacterales; family Enterobacteriaceae; genus Dryocola. The sequence goes on from NZ_RCAA01000041.1 coordinate 106,403, forward strand.
AGAACACCGAAGCGCTGCGTACCTTCCACCCGACCAGCGTGATGGTCAGCGGCTTCGATATCATCTTCTTCTGGATTGCGCGCATGATCATGCTGACCATGCACTTCATCAAAGATGAAGACGGCAAGCCGCAGGTGCCGTTTAAAACGGTCTATATGACCGGCCTTATCCGTGACGACGAAGGGCAGAAAATGTCCAAGTCCAAGGGCAACGTTATTGACCCGCTGGATATGGTTGACGGCATCTCGCTGGAAGACCTGCTTGAGAAGCGTACCGGCAATATGATGCAGCCTCAGCTGGCGGAGAAAATCCGCAAGCGCACCGAGAAGCAGTTCCCGAACGGCATCGAGCCGCACGGCACCGACGCGCTGCGCTTTACGCTGGCGGCGCTGGCTTCAACCGGTCGCGACATCAACTGGGACATGAAGCGCCTGGAAGGCTACCGCAACTTCTGCAACAAGCTGTGGAACGCCAGCCGTTTCGTGCTGATGAACACTGAAGACCAGGACTGCGGCTTTGAAAGCGGCGAGCTGGTTCTGTCGCTGGCGGATCGCTGGATTCTGGCCGAGTTCAACCGTACCGTGAAGGCGTACCGTGAAGCGCTCGACAGCTATCGCTTCGATATCGCTGCCAACATCCTGTATGAGTTCACCTGGAACCAGTTCTGCGACTGGTATCTGGAGCTGACCAAGCCGGTGATGAATGACGGTTCTGAAGCCGAACTGCGCGGCACCCGCAATACGCTGGTGAACGTGCTGGAAGGCTTGCTGCGTCTTGCGCACCCGATCATTCCCTTTATCACCGAAACCATCTGGCAGCGTGTGAAAGTGCTCAAAGGTATCAGCGACGATACCATCATGCTCCAGCCCTTCCCGGCGTATAACAGCGCTCAGGACGATGAAGCCGCGTTTGCGGACACCGAGTGGCTGAAAGATGTGATCACCGCGGTACGTAATATTCGTGCCGAAATGAATATCGCGCCGAGCAAACGTCTGGAAGTGCTGCTGCGCGGCTGTAACGAAGAAGCGGTCCGTCGCGTCAACGACAACCGCACCTTCCTGCAAAACCTGGCGCGTCTGGAAAGCATCACCATCCTGCCGGTTGATGATAAAGGTCCGGTTTCCGTGACCAAAATTATCGACGGCGCAGAGCTGCTGATTCCAATGGCCGGCCTGGTCGACAAAGCCGCTGAAATTGAACGCCTTGCTAAAGAAGTTGCGAAGATCGAAGTCGAGATCGGCAAAATCGAAGGCAAGCTGTCCAACGAAGGTTTCGTGGCGCGCGCGCCGGCAGACGTGGTTGCGAAAGAGCGTGAACGCCTGGCGGGCTTTGCCGATGCGAAAGCGAAGCTGATTGAACAGCAGGCCGTTATCGCCGCGCTGTAGCTGAGTCGTTAAGCGTAAAAAGCCGGGAGCATTCCCGGCTTTTTTTATGGAAGGTTGAAAGATCCTCTCTTGCACCCTTTTCAAGGTAGTGCTATTAACTCGCCCTATGTGTCCCAGGAATTACGAGCCAAATGATGAACATTGCTGCTCCGGTCGATCTTGCCCTGCGCAGGATTTCCGCCCATGACAATCCCGCCATCGCCCGCGTGATCCGCGAGGTGTCCGCTGAATATGGCTTAACGGCCGACAAAGGCTACACGGTCGCGGATCCTAACCTGGACGAGCTTTATCAGCTCTACAGCAAGCCCGGCCATGCTTACTGGGTCGTGGAGCTGGAAGGTAAAGTCGTTGGCGGCGGCGGCGTCGCGCCTTTGTCCTGCAGCGAGCCGGATATCTGCGAGCTGCAGAAAATGTACTTCCTGCCGGTGGTTCGCGGCAAAGGTCTGGCGAAGCGGTTGGCGCTGCAGGCGATGGATTTTGCCCGCGAGCAGGGCTTTAAGCGCTGCTATCTGGAAACCACAGCCTTTCTGACCGAAGCTATCGCGCTGTACGAGCGCCTGGGCTTCGAGCATATTTCTGAGCCTCTCGGCTGTACCGGGCACGTGGACTGCGAAGTCAGGATGCTCAAGACGCTTTAATAGCCCAGGCGGACAAGCGCAACGCTATCCACCTGATACAGGCTATTGCTCCTCAAATGACAGTCGAATAATCGCGGCGGCTTTCTGCGGCGGCAGCAGCATGACGTTTCGCCATAAATCCTGCACCAGATTGCAGACCACGGCTTCTTTGCCCACGGCTTTGTGCGGATCGGCTATGAGCTCAATATCCTGACCGTATTGTTTAACCAGCCGCTGAACGATCGGCTGGATGTCTTGCCGGGCCTGCTCACGCTCTTCGGCAGTCACGGTATGTTTATCCGGACCAAAAGCGGAGCGCAGCATTTCTGCATCGACTTCCATACGGCGTAAATTGACCTCTCGCGGAATGATACGCACCACATTAATGCCGCCTTTCACCGCCGGGAACAGGAAACGAAAACAGTCGTCATCGCTGGCTTTTTGCACCATCGCCGTTTGCTGCATATTGATTTGCATATAGGCCACTACGTTTGCATCGGCTGCGTTCTGCAATTGTTTCATCTGGAAGGCGAGGATCCGCGGCTGAATGGCGTCGATTATCTGCTGCTCCGATTTGCCTTCTTTGTGCATTGTCAGCGCCTGCTGGCGAACGGAGGCGAAGAGCTCGGGCTGACGTTCTTTCATCACCTGATAAACCGGCATCTTATTGAAAGCTTCATCGAACTGGCTTTCCGATGACAGCTCCGCGCTTTTCCCGTCGCGGGGAATCAGGTACTTCACATCAATAATGTTCCACGCCACGATAGCGACGGCGGCAATAGCCACGGCGGCTACTTTTCCGATCCAACCCTTTTTACGGGCGACGCCCACCACAGCGGCAATCACCGCGCCGACATAGCCTGCAAGAATTACGTGAGTCCAGTTCATTGAATGTCCTTATTAATCAGGGTCAGGTACGCCGCTATGGAAACGGAGTTCGCTATCCGGGCTGGAGATTAACGCCGCCTCTATTTCACCAAAAAAGCGCACCCGGTCGCTGATGTCGCCACCGGCAATGCTTTCAGCCAGAGCAAGATAATCCTGATAATGTCGGGCTTCTGAACGCAGCAGGGACAAATAAAATTTCTGCAACTCGCAGTCCAGATGCGGCGCCAGGGCCGCAAAACGCTCGCATGAACGCGCTTCGATATAGGCGCCGCAGATAAGCTTATCCACCAGCATCACGGGTTCGTGCGTACGCACCTCGCTCAGCAAACTTTTAGCATAGCGGCTGGCGGTGATTTTCACGTAGGGAATGTTACGGGCAATCATCAACTCGCGCACCTGCCAGAAATGGTGCAGCTCTTCTTTGATCAGCAAAACCATGCTGTCGATGAGCGCCTGGCCCCATGCCGTGCGCGTTTTGGGCATTACGCTTTTGCTGAGGCCTTTATGCAGCGTGATGAAGTCCGGTGCTTCGCCTTCACGGAAGGTAAAATCTTCGTAAGGTTTTAACCAGTCCAGCAGCGCCCGGGCGCTGGACTTATCGGCAACGTATTTGCGGATCAGCAGCATGGCCGTCTGCGCGGCTTTAAGTTCGCAAACCATATGATCGGTGAGCAGCAAAGGCAGATGTTCAGGCCTGCGGGCTTTAGCAATCCACGCATCGGGAGTTGGGCAGTGCAGGAAATTAAGAACCGGGGAAAGCAGCTCGGGGTAATTCATGTTTGGGTATTCGTAGCTGGTTGAAATGCAGCGGCGGGGTAGCCGCTGCACGTAAGGACTTAATGACGCACGCCGTCGTCGTCTTCGTCCACAAAATCTTCTTCTTCGCCCTCTTCGCCTTCTTCGCCGTTCGGGTCTTCGTAATAGGTGCCCCAGCCGTCGTACTCCACGCCAAACTTCTCGGCGAGGTTCAGCAGCTGCTCAACCTGCTCGTCCAGCAGCTCGGCTTTCAGCGCGCATTCGCTCAGCACGTCGCAGCAGATGACGGTATCGCCCTCTTCCACTTCAAGCTCTTCCGGGTCGGTCACTTCATAACCCATTTTGAACGCTTCAACCGCTGCTTTTTCCAGGGTTTCAAAGTCGTCTGCAGAAAGGTGATGTTCGATGGTATACAGCGCGTCCGGATCGCTGCCATCTTCCAGTAATTCTTCAATAATCAAACGCGTTTCTTCGCGTTGCTCTTCCAGCAGTTCTGGATTTGCCATGGCCCTTTCCTCAATGTGTCGGCAGATACTTCTATTTTCACACACGCATCGATTTGCCTCCACCTTTCCCGCTAAAGATTTGCGGCCGGGGGGTTGCAAATGAATATTCATACATATAAATTGAATTTTAATTCAATAAGTGGCCTGCGCCATGTGAGGAAAAGATGAGTCACTTTTATCAAAAGCACTTTCTTAAGTTACTGGATTTTACCCCTGCACAACTCAATGAATTATTAGCCCTTTCCGCCAAGCTGAAGGCCGACAAGAAAAAAGGTTGCGAAACTCAGCAGCTTACCGGAAAAAACATTGCGCTCATCTTCGAAAAAGACTCAACCCGCACCCGATGCTCTTTCGAAGTTGCCGCTTATGACCAGGGCGCTCGCGTCACTTACCTCGGCCCAAGCGGCAGTCAAATTGGGCATAAAGAATCAATTAAAGATACCGCGCGCGTGCTGGGCAGAATGTACGATGGCATTCAGTATCGCGGTTACGGCCAGGAAATCGTCGAAACCCTCGCGGAATTTGCCGGCGTGCCGGTATGGAACGGCCTGACCAACGAATTCCACCCCACGCAGCTGCTGGCCGATCTGCTGACCATGCAGGAACATCTGCCCGGCAAATCCCTCAACGAGATGACGCTGGTCTACGCCGGCGATGCGCGCAACAACATGGGCAACACTATGCTGGAGGCCGCCGCGTTGACCGGCCTCGATTTGCGCCTTGTCGCGCCAAAACCCTGCTGGCCGGATGAAAAACTGGTCGCCGAATGCCAGTCGTTGGCCGCACAAACCGGCGGCAAAATCACCCTCACCGAAGATGTCGCCAGCGGCGTGAAAGGCGCTGATTTCATCTATACCGACGTGTGGGTGTCCATGGGTGAAGCCAAAGAGAAATGGGCTGAACGTATCAGTCTGCTGCGCCCTTATCAGGTAAACGGTGCCATGCTCGCTCTTACAGGCAACCCGCAGGTCAAGTTTCTCCATTGCCTTCCGGCGTTCCACGACGACCAGACGACGCTGGGTAAGCAAATGGCGGAACAGTATGGTCTGCACGGCGGAATGGAGGTTACCGATGAGGTGTTTGAATCCGCGGCCAGTATCGTCTTTGACCAGGCGGAAAACCGCATGCATACCATCAAAGCGGTAATGGTCGCTACGCTGGCTAAATAGTATCGCTCTCCCCGGCCGCCTCCTTTCAGAGAGAAGGCCGGGATAGCCTGGTTATCAAGGCAGCATTTTTACCACTACTTTTCTTACCTGCGCCGGGCTTCCTACCGCGCATAACGGCTTATGCACCTCTCCGGGATAGAACACCACAAAATCTCCTTCGCTTAACACAACGGTTTTTTCCTGCTCGCCTTCCGGTAAAAAGGCGATGTCTTTGTCATCAAGCCAGTCGGTTTGCGGCGTGCCCGCCGGCAGACAGCTGAAGGTCATGCCTTCCTGACCGCGCATCACGATCTGAATATCCAGATAGCGTTGGTGGAACTCGGCCTGACGCTCGGCCAGCGGCTGAGTGGTATCTTCAGAAACCAGCATAAACAGGCGGCTGCCGTCGATATCGTGCTTGCCGAGGGGCGTTTGCGCGGTGACGTGCTGCTTAACGTATTCAATCGCCTGGCGCAGCGGTTCAGGAAGCCAGTTTTGCAAAGCGTGTATGTTGCCGATGATCATGATGCCCAACCCCATTTTGAAACGATGTTTTATAAATCCATTTATACGAGACTTCGCTTTTTATCGCCACGGCTTTTTCACCAAAACCTGTGCTAACGCATGTTTATTGCAGAAGATGTTAAAGATCTGCTACGGACGAGAAGTTTTTATGCAGTAAAAGAGCATAAAACAGATTTTCAACTTATAGAGCCATTATTTAACCTTATGTTTTTAAGACTTTTTTATAGAAAAATGATCGCCACTCACATTTTGCATTCGCTAATTTAACGTGAAATAAATCATAATTATTTGCCGTATATTTATATGCAGGCAATGAAAGTCTTTCTGCCATGCATAATTATGCGTTTATTTTTAAAATAGCATTCATTTTCAGCAGCTTATAAAAATCACCATCTTGCATAAAATAACAAAATCATAACAACCACAGAATAGAAAAAAATATAACGCGCTTAATTATTCATCCATCCCCTCACGCTTATTTACTATTCCCTGACCGTTATCAATTAATTAACAGAGAAGTCCAAAGTCGCTTGAACACGTGATAAACCTCACATTAAATAACCCCAGTAAAATTAAGATACGCCCCGAAGACACCAGGTAAATATATCTCAGACAGGATGCAAAATATTTTGCATCACGGCCTCCTTCATCTCCTGATTAATATAAAGGAATAGTCATGAACAAACATTATGTCGGTTCCGAAATTGGACAATTGCGCAGCGTCATGCTGCATCGCCCCAATCTCAGCCTGAAAAGACTGACCCCTTCTAATTGCCAGGAGCTTTTATTTGATGATGTTTTATCGGTAGAGCGCGCGGGAGAGGAACACGATATTTTCGCTAATACCCTGCGTGGCGAAGGGGTGGAAGTTTTATTGCTAACTGACTTACTGACCCAAACCTTAGATATCAGCGATGCCAAAGCATGGCTGCTGGAAACGCAGATTTCCGACTATCGCCTCGGGCCGGCTTTCGCCTCTGATATCCGCGGCTGGCTGGCCGATATGCCCCACCGCGAGCTTGCCCGTCGCCTCAGCGGCGGCCTGACCTACGGAGAAATACCAGCCTATATTCATAATATGGTCGTCGATACTCACCAGGCGACCGATTTTATTATGAAGCCGCTGCCAAACCATTTATTCACCCGCGACACTTCGTGCTGGATTTATAACGGCGTTTCCATTAACCCGATGGCGAAAGCCGCCCGCCAGCGTGAAACAAATAATCTGCGCGCTATTTATCGCTGGCACCCGGCGTTCACCGACGGCAACTTTATTAAATACTACGGCGACGACAATATTAATTATGACCATGCCACATTAGAAGGCGGCGACGTTTTAGTTATCGGGCGCGGGGCGGTTTTAATCGGCATGTCCGAACGCACTACGCCGCAGGGCGTGGAATTCCTGGCCGAATCCTTATTCAAACATCAACAGGCGACCCGCGTTATCGCCGTGGAGCTGCCGAAACATCGCTCCTGCATGCACCTCGATACGGTTATGACGCATATCGATATCGACACCTTCTCCGTCTATCCGGAAGTAGTACGCAAAGATGCCCAGTGCTGGACCCTTACCCCGGACGGGCACGGCGGCATCAAACGCCATCAGGAACCTCATCTGCTGCACGCCATCGAACTGGCGCTGGGCATCGATCAGGTGCGCTTAATCACAACCGGCGGCGACGCCTTCGAAGCGGAGCGCGAACAGTGGAACGACGCCAACAACGTGCTGACCGTCCGTCCGGGCGTGGTTATCGGCTATGAACGCAATATCTGGACTAACGAAAAATACGACAAAGCCGGCATCACCGTATTACCGATTCCGGGTGATGAATTAGGCCGCGGCCGCGGCGGCGCCCGCTGCATGAGCTGCCCGCTGGAACGTGACGGCATTTAAGGCAAGGAGAGAAAAAATGGAACACAAACCAACCCTGGTTGTAGCGCTTGGCGGCAATGCGCTGCTGAAAAGGGGCGAGCCGCTGGAAGCCGAAATCCAGCGTAAAAATATCGATCTGGCGGCAAAAACCATCGCTCAGCTGACCGCCTGCTGGCGCGTAGTGCTGGTCCACGGCAACGGTCCGCAGGTAGGTCTGCTGGCGTTACAGAACAGCGCCTATCAGAAGGTCGCCCCCTATCCGCTCGATATTCTCGGCGCGGAAAGCCAGGGAATGATCGGCTACATGCTGCAGCAATCGCTTAAGAACCATCTGCCGGCCAGGGAAGTCAGCGTGTTGCTGACCCAGGTGGAAGTGGATGCCGAAGATCCGGCGTTTCACCATCCCACCAAGTACATCGGTCCGGTGTACGACCAGGCGCAGGCCAATGCCCTGGCCGCTGAAAAAGGCTGGTCGATAAAAGCGGACGGCCAGTATTTTCGCCGCGTGGTGCCCTCTCCACAGCCGAAAAGGATTGTGGAAAGCGATGCGATTACGGCGCTTATCCAACGCGATCATTTGGTTATCTGCAACGGCGGCGGCGGCGTGCCGGTCGTGGAGAGAGCCGATGGCTATCACGGCATTGAGGCGGTCATCGACAAGGATCTCTCCGCCGCGCTGCTGGCGCGCCAGATTGAAGCGGACGCGCTGCTAATTCTGACCGATGCCGACGCGGTCTATCTCGACTGGGGCATGGCAACGCAGCGCCCGATTACCCACATCACGCCGGAAGAGCTGGACGGCATGGCGTTTGACGCCGGTTCGATGGGGCCGAAAGTTGCCGCCTGCAGCAGATTTGTTGCCCAGTGCCACGGCATTGCGGGCATTGGCGCGCTGGCGGACGGGCCAGCCATTCTGGCAGGCGAGAAAGGCACGCTGATCCGGGAATAAGCGTCGAAAAAACCGGGTAGCGCAGCGCTACCCGACCTACAGAAATCGCATCGTAGGGTGGATAAGCGAAGGCGCCGTCCACCGAGAAATTCAAAAGGATAACGAAAATGACCATCAGCTTAAAAAACCGCAACTTTCTGAAACTGCTGGACTTTAAGCCCGCGGAAATTCAGTACCTGATTGACCTCGCCCGTGAACTGAAAGCGGCGAAAAAAGCCGGCACGGAAAAGAAAACCCTGGTTGGTAAAAACATCGCGCTGATTTTCGAAAAAACCTCTACCCGCACGCGCTGCGCCTTTGAAGTGGGCGCCTTCGATCAGGGCGCGCAGGTCACCTACCTCGGCCCAAGCGGCTCGCAGATTGGCCACAAGGAATCCATGAAGGATACCGCTCGCGTACTGGGCCGCATGTATGACGGCATCGAATACCGCGGCTACGGCCAGCAGATCGTGGAAGAGCTGGGCGAGTTTGCCGGCGTGCCCGTCTGGAACGGGCTGACCGACGAGTTCCACCCAACGCAAATTCTCGCCGACCTGATGACCATGCTGGAGCACGCGCCGGACAAAACGCTGCCGGAGATCGCCTTCGCCTATCTCGGCGACGCCCGCAACAACATGGGCAACTCCCTGATGGTGGGCGCGGCGAAAATGGGGATGGATATCCGTCTTGTCGCTCCGAAAACGTTCTGGCCGGAGGCTGCGCTGGTGGAGCAATGCCGCGAAATTGCGAAGGAAACAGGCGGCCGCATCATGCTGACCGACAGCGTCGAAGAAGGCGTGGCGGGGGTGGATTTCCTCTACACCGACGTGTGGGTGTCGATGGGCGAGCCCAAAGAGGCCTGGGCGGAACGCGTGAGCATTATGACTCCCTACCAGGTTAACCAGAAGGTGCTCAATGCCACCGGCAATCCGGCCGTGAAATTTATGCACTGCCTGCCTGCATTCCATAACGAGCACACCAAAGTCGGTAAAGAAATTGAAGCGGAATACGGTCTGAAAGGACTGGAGGTAACTGAGGAGGTCTTCGAATCCCCGCATTCCATCGTCTTCGACGAAGCCGAAAACCGCATGCATACCATCAAAGCCGTGATGGTTGCCACGCTCGGAGAGTAACTTCCTCCGGCGGCGGGAATCGCCCCGCCGCCGGATATACATTCGTGCGGCAAAGCGCCGCAGGAGGAAAGGAAAATGGCCGATGTTACCCACGGGGATGTCAGCGCGACATCCGCAGCAGCAGAAAAAAAATTAGGACTCAGCGCGCTGGTCGCGCTGGTTATTGGCTCCATGATTGGCGGCGGCGTATTCAGCCTGCCGCAAAACTTTGGCTCCGTTGCCTCACCCGGCGCGTTACTGGTCGGCTGGGCCATCACCGGCGTCGGGATGCTTTGTCTGGCTTTTATTTATCAAAATCTCAGCTCCCGCTGTCCTGAACTTGAAGGCGGCGTCTACAGCTACGCTCGCGCAGGCTTCGGCGATTTTATCGGTTTTCAGTCGGCCTGGGGCTACTGGTTCTCCGCCTGGCTTGGCAATGTCTCTTACGCCGTGCTGCTGTTCAGCGCGATGAGCTTTTTCATCCCGGTATTCGGCGATGGCAACAATCTGCCCTCGATAATCGGCGCTTCCGTAGTGCTGTGGCTGGTTCACGCCCTGGTGCTGCGCGGCGTACGGGAAGCGGCTTATATCAACACCATCCTCACCGTGGTGAAAGTCGTTATCCTGCTGGTATTTATCGTCGCCGTGCTGATCGCGTTTCGTCTCGGCGTGTTCACCGCCGATTTCTGGGGGCGCATGATGATCGTCGGCGGTCAGGAACCGGCGCTGTTCGATCAGGTGAAAAATACCATGCTGGTCACCACCTGGGTGTTTATCGGCATCGAAGGGGCGACGGTGGTTTCTGCCCGCGCGGCAAACCGCAGCGATATCGGTAAGGCAACGGTAATCGGACTGCTCGGCGCGCTGGCGATTTATGTGCTGGTTAGCGTGCTGTCGATGGGGATCCTCGATCAGGCCGCCCTTGCGGGGCTCAAAAATCCTTCGATGGCCGGCGTGCTTGAAAGCGTGGTCGGCCCGTGGGGCGCGAAATTCGTCGCCGGCGGCGTCATTCTGTCCGTCGCCGGCGCCCTGCTTGCCTGGACGTTGTTCGCCGCAGAATTGCCGCGCGTTGCCGCCCTTGATGGCATCTTTCCGAAGGTGTTCGCTAAAGAAAACGCCCGCCATTCCCCGTCGTTTTCGCTGTGGATAACCAACGGCTTAATCCAGCTGTTCCTGATCCTGACGCTGTTCTATGAGGCAGGCTATCAGGCGCTCTTCTCTATCGCGACCGCCGCCATCCTGCCGCCGTATCTGTTCAGCGCAGCTTACGGCCTGAAGCTTGCCTGGACGGGCGAACGTTATGCCGAAGGCGAATCGCGTACGGGCGGGATCGTGCTTGGCGCTATTGCTACGGTGTATGGATTCTGGCTTTGCTACGCCGCCGGGGATTCCATGCTGCTCAGCTCGCTGCTATTTACCCCGGGACTTGCGGTTTTCCTGTGGCAGAAAAAACAGCAGGGAGAAGCATTACTAAAAAGCTATGAATGGGCGCTCGTGGCGGCGCTGCTGCTGCTGGCGGCCTGGACGTTAAAACTGGTCTTTACCGGCGCAATACAGATTGCTTAAGAGATTAACGCCCCTTTCGGGGCGTTAAATGCTGAAAGTTACGTGATTTATAATATTTTTAGTTACTAACGCTATCAAAGTCAGATCTATCAAACAGTTTAAATCTATAAGTGGCGTAAATTAATCACCTATAAAAAACATGGAATGGTGAATACGATGAGGATCTCCCGCACGTCATCAGAAAAAGAGCAGAGTCAGCTGACGCTGTGCCAACGGCTTATCGTCCATAAAAGCTATCACTCCCAGGAAGAGCTGCGTCGCGATATGCAGCGCCACGGCTTTGAAGCCATCAGCCAGTCGACGATTTCGCGACTGCTGAAGCTGCTTGGAGTGATTAAAATGCGCAACGCGAAAGGGCAAAAAATCTACGCGCTAAACCCGCAGGAACAGCCGGAACCGGATGCCGCGCGCTCGGTGGCGGAGATGGTGATTAGCGTCGAGCATAATGCAGAATTTATTATGATTCACGCCGTCGCCGGCTACGGTCGCGCCGTGGCAAAAATTCTTGATTACCGCGCCCTGCCGGAGATTTTAGGCGTAGTGGCGGGCAGCAGCGTGGTATGGATCGCGCCGCGCGAAGTGCAAAAAACGCCTCAGGTCTATCGCCGTATTATGCAAACGCTGGGGCTACATTAGCGCTGCATGAGTATTCATCGCAACCGTTTGCCTGTGGATATAAAAGTGTGAAATTGCCCCTTGCGATGTAAATCCACGCGCGTATAATGCGCCACAATTTGCCAGGAGGAAGCATGGTCAAGTGTGTTCAAAAAATTGTCACACCTCGTCGTCTGCAAGACGACGCGACGCCGTTTTTCTTTCCGCTGCATCAATCAATTTCAAAGGCCCCTCATTGAGGGGCTTTTTTTTGCCCGACGCACGAGAACAGGAGATAAACATGGCTAACCCGCTGTATCAAAAACATATCATTTCCATAAACGATCTCAGCCGTGAAGAGCTTGAACTGGTACTGGCTACCGCCGCGAAACTCAAGGCGAACCCGCAGCCGGAACTGTTAAAGCATAAGGTTATCGCCAGCTGTTTCTTCGAGGCGTCCACGCGTACCCGTCTCTCGTTCGAAACCTCCATTCACCGTCTGGGCGCGTCCGTTGTCGGCTTCTCCGACAGCAGCAATACCTCGCTGGGTAAAAAAGGCGAAACCCTCGCGGACACCATCTCGGTGATTAGCACCTACGTCGACGCGATTGTGATGCGCCACCCGCAGGAAGGCGCGGCGCGACTGGCTACCGAATTTTCCGGCAACGTACCCATCCTGAACGCGGGCGACGGCGCAAACCAGCATCCGACCCAGACGCTGCTCGATCTGTTCACTATCCAGGAAACCCAGGGCCGGCTGGAAAACCTGAATATCGCGATGGTCGGCGATCTGAAATACGGCCGCACCGTGCACTCTTTAGCGCAGGCGCTGGCGAAGTTTAGCGGCAACCGCTTCTACTTTATCGCGCCAAACGCGCTGGCGATGCCTAAGTACATCCTCGATATGCTTAATGAGAAAGGCATCGCATGGAGCTGCCACGAGGCCATCGACGATGTGGTGAGCGAGCTGGATATTCTGTACATGACCCGCGTGCAAAAAGAGCGTCTCGACCCGTCGGAATACGCCAACGTGAAGGCGCAGTTTGTGCTGCGCGCCGCAGACCTGGCGGGCGCGCGTGAAAATATGAAAGTCCTGCACCCGCTGCCGCGCGTGGATGAGATCACCACCGACGTGGATAAAACGCCTCACGCCTGGTATTTCCAGCAGGCAGGCAACGGCATTTTTGCTCGCCAGGCGCTGCTGGCTCTGGTTTTGAATCGCGAACTGGCTTAAGTGAGAGGAAAAGAAGATGACCCAGGATAACAAATTACAGGTTGAAGCTATCAAACGCGGCACGGTTATCGACCATATCCCGGCGCAGGTAGGCTTTAAGCTGCTGACGCTGTTCCAGCTGACCGAAACCGAACAGCGCATTACCATCGGTCTGAACCTGCCTTCCCGCGCGCAGGGCCGCAAGGATCTGATTAAGATTGAGAATACTTTCCTGACCGACGAGCAGGTAAACCAGCTGGCGCTCTACGCGCCGCACGCCACGGTTAACCGCATCGACGAATATGAAGTGGTCGGCAAAAGCCGTCCTACGCTGCCGGAACGCATCGAAAAAGTGCTGATCTGCCCGAACAGCAACTGCATCAGCCGCAGCGAGCCGGTTTCTTCCTCTTTCGCGGTGAAAAAACGCGGCGAAGACATCAGCCTGAAGTGTAAATACTGCGAGAAAGAGTTCGCTCATCATGTGGTACTGGCGGATTAAACGCTGCCGCTAATGACAACCAGGCTCCCTTCCCTATAATGGGCGGGAGCTTTGTAACCCATTTTTGAGGAAGAAAAATGTCTCGTACTATCAGCACCGAAAACGCACCGGCCGCCATCGGTCCCTATGTTCAGGGCGTCGATCTGGGCAGCATGATCATCACTTCCGGGCAGATCCCGGTCGATCCAAAAACCGGCAGCGTGCCGGAAGATGTGGCCGCCCAGGCGCGCCAGTCTCTGGAAAACGTGCAGGCTATCGTTGAAGCGGCTGGCCTGAAGGTTGGCGATATTGTAAAAACCACGGTATTCGTTAAAGACCTTAACGACTTCGCCACCGTAAACGCTACCTACGAAGCTTTCTTCACCGAGCACAAAGCGACTTTCCCGGCGCGCTCCTGCGTGGAGGTAGCCCGCCTGCCGAAAGACGTGAAAATTGAAATTGAAGCGATCGCTATTCGCCGCTAATTTCCTTCAGGTAACAAAATAAGGGCCGCTTACGCGGCCTTTTTTACACGTTTATTTCACGCTGGCGCGTAATAACTTTTGCAAAGGATAAACGGCGGCGATAACCACTTCATCCTGGGTTTGCGCCGCATCATCAAGCTGTTTTTGAATGTCGCCGCGCTCGCCGTCGCTGAGCGTCCCCTGCTTTGCCACAAGGTCAGTTAAACGCAGGCCGATACCCGCGAGTTTGTCCACGCTTTCAGCCACCGGTTTTAACGCCTTAAGCTGATAGTTTCCGTCAATCAACGTCAGCGCGTCAGGCGTGTTGCTCTGCCAGCGCGCAAAGACGTGGCGCAGGGATTCCGCACTGTTACCGTCTTCCGGATCGGCCACCAGCTTGTCTGCCCAGGCATCTATCGCCCGCACCTGGCTGCTTTCCGCCGCCAGCGCATCCGCAAAACGGTTAAGCGGCTCGAAGTGATGGTAGTTACCCGCCTGGAATTTAAGATGCTGGCGCGTGTAATACTGCGCGGGCTCTATAGCCTGGGCGAGAATTTGCAGCGGCATAATGTCCGGCGTACCTGCAAGGCGCGTCATCTGCTGCACGGCGGCGGTATGCTGCCGCAGCCCAACGGAGACGGTTGACCAGGCATCAATCGCCTGCAGGCGCTGATACATGTTGTCGATGTCTTTTACCTCTTCCGCGGACCACAGGCGCTCCGCTACGGCAAAGGCTCGCGGCCAGAGCTTGATATCAAGCAGCGGGGAGGAGACGTTTTCCGCCCACAGCGCGGCTTCGCCGCCGATAATATTGCCGGTCTGCTCAGGCGTCGGCACCGTCGGCTGCACGCCGTCCGGCACGCTGTCGAGCTTTTGCCCGGTGGCCGGATAACGTACGTTGCCCACCAGGAAATAACCGTTCAGCTTATCCTGATCCACCGTCACCACCGGGCGCGTCTCGCCCATCCAGGTATCAACCGTGAAGGTCACCTGATGCGCGTTCAGCCATTCGATATCGCGTACGGCGCGACGGGATTTCCCGGCAAAGTCGATAAATCCTCGCCAGCCGTTTTTATTGTTCACCAGCGTGAAGCTGCCTTCCACGGGCTTGCCCTTCAGACGCGGCATAGTGAAGAACCAGCTTTGCGCGCTATCAGCGGAGGTTATTTGATCGATGCCGTTTAAGCCCTGCGGCAGGATCTCATTGCGATAGTGGTAAGCCGTCGACTGGGGCTGATCGAGATAAAAGCCCGTAGAGAGGATCCCTTTATAGCCATTCGCGGCGACGGTGCCCAACGCGTCCTGCCCTTGCCAGGACTGGATCAAAATGCTTTTCGGCAGATCCGGATGGTAGATCTCGTCCCAGCCCATCATCTGGCGATGATGCTTTTCAAGGATTTTTTCCAGCCGCTGGTTAAAGTAGGTCTGCAATGCGTGGGTATCAGCAATATTATGCTGCTTCATAAACGACTGGATAGAGGCGGATTCCTTCCATTGGCTGTCGTCCACCTCGTCGCCGCCGATATGCAAAT
Source organism: Enterobacter sp. R1(2018) (assembly GCF_003628475.1). Classification (GTDB taxonomy): domain Bacteria; phylum Pseudomonadota; class Gammaproteobacteria; order Enterobacterales; family Enterobacteriaceae; genus Dryocola. The sequence continues at coordinate 121,991 of NZ_RCAA01000041.1, forward strand.
AGGCGTCCGGGAAGATCGCCGCAAGCTCGCCTGTCAGGGCGTCAACGAATTTGTAAGTGGCCTCGTTGGTCGGGTTAAGCAGAGGTTTGAGGACGCCCCAGTGGCGCTCCATCTGGTATGGCCCCGGCGCGCTCATCAATTCCGGGTAGGCCACCGCAATCGCCGAGGCGTGACCGGGTAAATCCATTTCCGGCACCACGCGAATCCCCAGCCTTGTCGCATAGCGCACCACCTCTTTCATCTGCGCCTGCGTGTAAAACTGGCCGTCGCTGGCGAGCTGTTGCAGCCTGGGGTAGGCCGTCGAGGCGAAGCGCCAGCCCTGATCGTCGGTCAGATGCCAGTGGAAGACGTTGAGCTTGGCGCTCGCCATGCCGTCCAGCTGGCGCAAAATATCCTCGATCGGCACAAAGTGGCGGGCGGAATCCAGCAGCATGCCGCGCCACGGGAAACGCGGTACGTCTTTAATCGCAACGAAGGGAACAGAGGTATTTTGCGGTCCGTTCTGGATGAGCTGCAGCAGCGTTTCCATACCGCGCATCGCCCCAAAACGGGTGTTGGCGGTGAGCTTGATGCCGTCAGCCGTTACGCTCAGCTCGTAACGCTCATCGCTGCCGAGTACGGGCAATGGATCGACCGCTTTGTTGATATGAATAGCGATAGTTGGGCTGGTGGGGTTAGCCTGCGCGGGCTGAAGCTGCCAGCCGGTTTGCTGCGCAATGCGCTGACGCCAGCGCTCCGTTGCGCCGTCGAGCCTGTCGCCGGTGATTTTTATCGACACCGCATTATCCAACACCAGGCTGCCTTCCGCCGCCGGGCGATTCACCTGCTGCGGCCAGGGCATTAGCGGCAGGTCCCCTGCCGGCGCGGCGTTTGCCTGACAGGCGATACAAATACAGCCGGCTAGCAGACCTGAACGTATTGATTTAAACATGAATATTCCTTCAGAGGTGACGGGCCAGAAAAAACAAAAACACTCTGGTAACACGTGGAAAAATATTCATCAAGGCTATGGCGAGATGCAGATCACATCTCGCTAATTTAGGCTGTGATCCGCCCTTGTACGTGGTACCGGCGCAGTCCCAAAAGCCCGAAATCAAGGCAGAAGGTGCAGGTCATAGCCACCTATAATCAAACCTGATAACGCAGAGTTCGGGCTTTTGGGGCGCGCCCCGAAGGGCTGGGGCCATTTGAGCACGCAGCGGCGTTACTCTCTGCTTATTTGGCCAACCAAATCTCACAGTTCGCGTCTTGCTGCGTACTCAAATGACCTCCAGCGGTGCTCAGGTCCAAGGGCGGGTCACAGCCTTTGATTACTGCCAGCCGTAACGACGGGCGTAAAAGCCTTTTACGGCTTGGGTCAAGGTCATGTAGCCGCCGAGGATCAGCACCAGCCACGGGAAGTAGCTAAGCGGCAGCGCCTGGAGATGCAGATAGCCTGCCAGCGGCGAGAACGGCAGCGCGATACCCACCGTCATCACCACCAGCGTCATCACCATCAGCGGCCACGCGCTTCGGCTTTGGATAAACGGGATGCGACGGGTGCGAATCATATGCACAATCAGCGTTTGCGACAGCAGGCCCACCACGAACCAGCCGGACTGGAACAGGGTTTGCGCCTCCGGCACGTTAGCCTGGAATACCCACCACATGACGCAGAACGTCATGATGTCAAAGATGGAGCTGATGGGGCCGAAGAACACCATAAAGCGTCCTAAATCCGACGGATTCCAGCGCTGCGGTTTGGCAATTTGCTCATCGTCTACGTTATCGAACGGAATCGCCACCTGGGAGACATCGTACAGCAGATTCTGAATCAGTAAGTGAATCGGCAGCATCGGCAGAAACGGCAGGAAGGCGCTCGCCACCAGCACGCTGAAGACGTTACCGAAGTTTGAACTGGCGGTCATCTTGATGTATTTCAACATATTGGAAAATGTACGGCGCCCTTCAATGACGCCTTCTTCCAATACCATCAGGCTCTTTTCAAGCAGGATAATGTCCGCCGCTTCCCGGGCGATGTCCACCGCGCCGTCAACGGAGATGCCAATATCCGCGGCGCGCAGCGCCGGGGCATCGTTAATGCCATCGCCCATAAAGCCGACAACATGGCCTTCGCCGCGCAGCAGGCGCACGATGCGTTCTTTATGCATCGGCGTCAGACGAGCGAACAGCGTGGTGCGCAGCGCAAGACGCGCAAGCTCCTCATCGCTGAGCTTTTCGATTTCGCAGCCGACCACCAGTTCGCCCACTTCCAGACCGACCTCGCGACACACCTTCGCCGCCACCAGCTCGCTATCGCCGGTAAGGATTTTGACGCTGATGCCGCTTTTTTTCAGCGCCTTCAGCGCCGGCGCGGTCGTCTCTTTCGGCGGATCGAGGAAAGCGATATAGCCTTCGAGGATCAGATCGGATTCATCAACGCGGCTATAGTCCCCCTCGCGCGCCGGCAGGAATTTAGTGGCAACGGCAACCACGCGTAATCCCTGACGATTCAGATCGTCCGTCACGCGGCGAATGCGTTTTAGCATCGCGTCATTTAGCGGCACGACATCGCTGCCATGGCGAGCGTGCGTACAAACGCTAAGGACTTCCTGCAACGCCCCTTTGCAGATCAGCTGGTGAACCTGCGGCTCTTCGGAAACCACCACCGACATGCGGCGGCGTTCGAAGTCAAAGGGGATTTCATCCACTTTGCGCCAGCGGGCCACGGCCTTGCGAACCTGGTCCATACCACGCTTTCCAGCACCGCCACGTCCAGCAGGTTTTTCAGCCCTGTCTGGTAATGGCTGTTCAGCCAGGCCGCATGCAGGACGCTGTCGCTTACGCTCCCCAGGATATCGGTATGCGTCTCCAGGATGATGCGGTCCTGGGTCAGGGTGCCGGTTTTATCGGTGCACAGAATATCCATAGCGCCGAAGTTCTGAATAGCGTCCAGGTGTTTGACGATCACCTTCTGCTTTGAGAGTTTCACCGCCCCGCGGGCAAGGGTTGAGGTGACGATCATCGGCAGCATTTCAGGCGTCAGGCCAACCGCCACGGAGAGCGAGAACAATGCCGCCTCCCACCAGTCGCCTTTGGTGAAGCCGTTGATCAGCAATACCACCGGCACCATCACCAGCATAAAGCGAATCAGCAGCCAGCTTACCCGGCTAATGCCCTGCTGAAACGCGTTGGGTTCGTTCTCCTGCTGGGTTACCCGTCCGGCAAGCTGGCCGAACCAGGTATTGCCGCCGGTCGCGATCACCATCGCCAGCGCCGTACCGCTCACCACGTTGGTGCCCATAAAGCACAGCGTAGCGCACTCAAGCGGGTTGCCGTGCTGTGGTGCTGCGCCGCTTACCGCCGCTTTCTCAACAGGCAGCGATTCGCCGGTCAGCGAAGCCTGGGCCACGAACAGATCGCGAGCGCGAATTATCCGCAAATCCGCCGGGATCATGTCCCCCGCCGACAGTTTTACGATATCGCCCGGCACCAGCCGATCGAGAGGAATTTCAACATACCCGCTCTCACCTTTTTCATTGATAACGCGCATCGCGGTGGCGGTATTGCTGACCATCGCCTTAAGGGCGTCCGCCGCTTTGGTGGAGCGGGCTTCCTGAATAAAGTTAAGCAGCGTTGAGATAATCACCATCAGCGCGATGACCCCTGCGCCGAACAGGTCGTCTTCTGTGGCGTAGGAAAAAATGCCCAGCAGCGTCAGCAGCAGGTTGAACGGATTGCGGTAGCAGCCCCACAGATGCTTCCACCACGGCGCCGGCGCCTGGGTGGGGATCTGGTTCGGGCCGTGCGCTTCCAGCGCGTCTTCCACTTCGCGCTCGTTGAGGCCTTCGGGATGGCTGGAAAACTCGCGATAGAGTTGCTCTTCGCTCGCGTAAGCATATTTCAGGCAGGCTTCGCTAAGCGTTGCGGGAATATCCGTTGCTTGCGCAACGGTTTTGCCATCCGGCATAGGGTCACGCTGGATCAGGCGGCGTGGCAGATGGCGGCTAAGTTGTGAAAACAACTGCCGGGTCAGGTTTTTAAACAGCATAATAGTCCCTTAGCGCCGTATAATACGGCGCCTGGCTGTCCTGCGGGCGCGGCTGAGCCCACCTTGCAGGTCATATTTTTATTCAGCAGGGATCGACAAATTGTGAATCGCTGCCTTACGGGTTCCGGTAAGGCAGACGCTTCGAAGAAGGGCGGCTTACCGGATGGTTCCTGTTTTCACAGGGTCAGGACTGGGATCGGGTTCCATGTCGCCTCCGGTTGAAAATTAAGATGAATGCTTTCGTGCGCCTGCTGGCGCAGATCAAAGTGCCAATAGGGTACGCCTGTAAAACTAAACCCTTTGTAAACCAGATTTTGCCCATTGCGAATTGTTGGATAGCATTACTTAAATGATGAACTCACCAGTCATTGAACGACGGGAAAAACCAGAACAATGCAAAACCGCCTCACCATTAAAGATATCGCGCGACTGAGCGGCGTGGGTAAATCCACCGTCTCTCGTGTTCTGAACAATGAAAGCGGTGTCAGCGCGCGCACGCGTGAACGGGTCGAAGCGGTGATGAGGCAGGAAGGGTTCTCCCCCTCTCGTTCGGCGCGCGCGATGCGCGGCCAAAGCGATAAAGTGGTGGCGATAATCGTCACGCGCCTGGATTCTCTTTCGGAAAACCTGGCGGTGCAAACCATGCTGCCGGGCCTTTATGAACAGGGCTACGACCCGATCATGATGGAAAGCCAGTTTGATCCGGACCTGGTGGAAGAACATCTGGGCATGCTGCAGCGGCGCAACATTGACGGCGTTATCCTGTTTGGCTTTACCGGCATTAGCGAAAAAATGCTGCATCCCTGGCAGTCCACGCTGGTGCTGATAGCGCGCGATGCGAAAGGATTCTCCTCGGTCTGCTACGACGACGAAGGCGCCATTGAGATTCTGATGTCGGCGCTTTATCAACAGGGCCATCGCCATATCAGCTTCCTCGGCGTTCCCCATAGCGACGTCACCACAGGATTACGCCGCCATGAGGCTTACCTCGCATTTTGCAAAAAACACAAACTTATCCCAAAGGTGGCGCTGCCGGGCCTGGCGATGAAACAGGGCTACGAACACGTGGCGGAAGTGCTGCTGCCTGAAACCACCGCCCTGCTGTGCGCAACCGATACGCTCGCGCTCGGCGCCAGTAAATATCTCCAGGAGCAACAGCGCACCAGCCTGCAGCTCGCAAGCGTGGGCAACACGCCGCTGATGAAATTCCTTCACCCGGAGATAATTACCGTCGATCCAGGCTATGCGGAAGCCGGTCGACAGGCGGCCCTGCAGCTTATCGGCCAGATAAATCAAACCCTCGCTATTCGCCAGCTCGTTATCCCAGGCGTGCTTCAGTAAACAGCCGATCGTCGGTTTATTGTGATCGTCGCCCGATTCCGGGAACGTTCCCATTTTCGCCGAAAGGATTACCGGATACCCTTGCAGGCAGGTCACTACTCCTTCCTCGGGGCTAAAAAAATGAGCAAAGTGAAACAACAGGATATCGACAGGCTGATAGAGCTGGTGGGCGGACGCGAAAATATCGCCACCGTCAGCCACTGCATTACCCGGCTGCGTTTTGTGCTGAACAATACGGCGATTGCCAGGCCGAAAGAGATCGAAAATCTGTCGATGGTAAAAGGCTGCTTTACCAACGCCGGGCAGTTCCAGGTGGTTATCGGCACCGACGTCGGCGACTACTACCAGGCGCTGATCGCCACCAGCGGCCACCGCACCGCCGATAAAGAGCAGGCAAAGCTCGCCGCCCGCCAGAACATGAAATGGCACGAGCGTTTAATCTCGCATTTTGCGGAGATTTTCTTTCCCCTGCTGCCTGCGCTGATAAGCGGAGGGCTGATTCTCGGCTTCCGTAACGTGATTGGCGACCTGCCGATGAGTAACGGCCAGACGCTGGCGCAGATGTACCCGTCGCTGCAAAGCATTTATGACTTCCTGTGGCTGATTGGCGAGGCGATTTTCTTCTATTTGCCGGTGGGTATTTGCTGGTCCGCCGTGCGCAAAATGGGCGGGACGCCTATCCTTGGTATCGTGCTCGGCGTAACGCTTGTTTCACCGCAGCTGATGAACGCCTACGATTTGGGCACTAAAATTCCGGACGTATGGAACTTCGGCCTGTTTACCATTGCGAAGGTCGGCTACCAGGCGCAGGTCATTCCGGCGCTGCTGGCGGGGCTGGCTCTTGGCTTTATTGAGACGCGTCTGAAACGCATTGTGCCGGATTACCTCTATCTTGTAATAGTGCCGGTGTGTTCACTGATTCTGGCCGTGTTCCTCGCCCACGCGTTTATCGGACCGTTCGGACGCTGGATTGGCGACGGCGTAGCCTTCGCGGTTCGCCACCTTATGACCGGCAGCTTTGCGCCCGTTGGCGCGGCGCTCTTTGGCTTCCTGTATGCGCCGCTGGTGATAACCGGCGTGCATCAGACAACGCTCGCCATTGATATGCAGATGATTCAGAACATGGGCGGCACGCCGGTGTGGCCGCTGATTGCGCTGTCTAACATTGCTCAGGCTTCGGCGGTTGTGGGCATCATTATCTGCAGCCGGAAAAACAACGAACGGGAAATTTCAGTACCGGCGGCGATCTCGGCCTTTCTGGGCGTCACCGAACCGGCAATGTACGGGATTAACCTGAAATACCGCTTCCCGATGCTGTGCGCGATGATCGGTTCCGGGATTGCGGGCCTGCTGTGCGGCCTCAACGGCGTGGTGGCGAACGGCATCGGCGTTGGCGGCCTGCCCGGCATTCTGTCGATTCAGCCGCGCTACTGGGAGGTTTACGCCATGGCTATGCTGATTGCGGTGGTTATCCCGATTATGCTGACGACGGCGGTGTATAAACGCAGGTTCCGTCAGGGCAAGCTGCTGGTGGTTTAGTTTTTACCGGGGCCGGTTATTGGCCCCTTAGCTTTAGGAAAGCGCTATGAATACAACGCCTCCATGGTGGCAACATGGTGTCATCTATCAGATCTACCCGAAGAGTTTTCAGGATACGACCGGCAACGGCACCGGTGATTTAATCGGCGTAATTAAGCGCCTCGACTACCTGAAGCTGCTCGGCGTGGACGCAATCTGGCTGACGCCGTTCTACGTCTCGCCGCAGGTGGATAACGGCTATGACGTGGCCAACTACTGCGCCATTGACCATAACTACGGCACGCTGGATGATTTCGATTTGCTGGTCGCCGAAGCGCACGAGCGCGGGATCCGCATCATCCTTGATATGGTGTTTAACCACACCTCCACGCAGCACGCCTGGTTTCATGAGTCGCTGAACCCCGAAAGCTCGTTCCGTGAATTCTACATCTGGCGCGACGGCACGCCTGATATTTTACCCAACAACTGGCGTTCTAAATTTGGCGGCAACGCCTGGCGCTGGCACGCTGAAAGCGGCCAGTACTATCTGCACCTGTTTGCGCCTGAGCAGGCGGATCTCAACTGGGAAAATCCGCAGGTACGCGCCGAGCTGAAAAAAGTGTGCGAGTTCTGGGCCGATCGTGGCGTGGACGGTTTGCGTCTGGACGTGATCAACCTGATCTCTAAAGATCAGGATTTTCCCAACGATATCGAAGGAGGCGATGGCCGCCGTTTTTATACCGACGGGCCGCGCATCCACGAGTATCTGCAGGAGTTCAGCCGCGATGTGTTCACCCCGCGCGGCCTGATGACGGTGGGCGAAATGTCCTCCACCACGCTTGATAACTGCCAGCAATACGCCGCGCTGGACGGAAACGAACTGTCGATGACGTTTAACTTCCACCACCTGAAGGTGGATTATCCCGGCGGGCAGAAATGGACGCTGGCGGAGCCGGACTTTGTGGCGCTGAAAGCGATCTTCAGCCACTGGCAGCAGGGAATGCACAACGTCGCCTGGAATGCGCTGTTCTGGTGTAATCACGATCAGCCGCGCATCGTTTCTCGTTTCGGCGATGAGGGCGAGCTGCGGGTGCCGGCGGCGAAAATGCTGGCGATGGTGCTGCACGGCATGCAGGGCACGCCCTATATCTATCAGGGCGAAGAGCTGGGCATGACCAACCCACACTTCACGCGCATCATCGATTATCGCGATGTGGAAAGCCACAACATGTACGCCGAACTGCGCGCGCAGGGCCGCGACAGCGATAACCTGCTGGCGATCCTCGCGAGTAAATCCCGCGACAACGGCCGTACGCCTATGCAGTGGGACGCCGGTGAAAATGCAGGCTTCACCAAAGGCACGCCGTGGATCAACCTGTGTGATAACTATCAGACTATTAACGCCCAGGCGGCGGTGGACGATCCGGACTCCGTGTTTTACGCCTACCAGAAACTGGTCAAGCTGCGTAAAGCTCAGCCGGTCTTTACCTGGGGCAGCTATCAGGATCTGCTGCCGGAGCATCCATACCTGTGGTGCTACCGCCGCGAATGGCAGGGCCAGACGCTGGTAGTCGCCGCTAACCTCAGCCGCAACAACCAGTGGTGGATGCCGGAAGCCTTCGAGGGCGACTGGGAGGTGTTAATGAGCAACTACGCCGAGGCGGCGGACAGGCCCGGCGAGATCAGCCTGCGGCCTTACGAGGCCGTTTACTGGCTACAGCGCTCCTGACCTCTCCTGATCCCTCTCCCCGAAAGGGAGAGGGGTTTTCTTCCTCACCTGACGGGGAGAGCCAGAATGAGGGCATCCGTTCTCACCTCTCTTTCAAATCCTGAATCCGGCTCAGCCAGTACGTTACGCCCTCGTCAATCAGCGCGTCGGTAATGTCATTCGCGCCCTGAATCAATGCGGGTTTCTGCCAGATCATGCCCGTCATATTGCTCATCGCCTGTAGCGGCAACAGCAGCGCGTCGGTGGCATAGCGATTGTATCCTTCCGGCGTATAGGCCTGCGCGCTTCCGCCGGTTGAGGTCATCACCAGCAGCTTTTTACCGTGCAGCGCTTTGCCCTGGCTGCCGTAGGCAAAACCGTAGGTCAGCACCTGATCCTGCCACTCTTTAAGGATCGAAGGCGTGCTGTACCACCAGAACGGAAACAGCAAAACGACCGAATCATGGCGGGTCAGCAGCGCCTGCTCACGCTGGACGTCTATGCGGAAATCAGGATATTCGCGGGTCAGTTCGTGAACCGTGACGTTCGGCAGGCCGGTAAATGCTGCGAGAGCGGCCTTGCTTATACGCGATTGATCGGGATAGCGGTGCGCCGCCAGGATCAGGATCTTTTTCATGTTTTCCCCCTTCTGAGTTTCGATGCACCTATCATTTCAAATAGCGCCGCATACCTGTAGCCTTAATCAAGGCATATCTGTTTCAACCAAAGGTTTAAAGCATGACCCTTTCACCTGACGTTCATCGTCTGCTTCCCGCGTTCCTCGCCGCCGCCGACTGCCAGAGCTTTTCTGAGGCGGCCCGGCAGCTGGGCGTTACGCCAGCCGCCGTCAGCAAAAGCGTGCGTCAGCTGGAGCAGCGGCTTGGCATGACGCTGTTTGGGCGCAACACGCATTTCGTTGTGCTCACCGACGAAGGCGCGGCCCTGCGGGAACAGGTCGCTCCGCTTTGTTACGCCCTGAACCAGGCACTTGTCAGCCCGATTGCCGAACCTGCGGGCCTGCTGCGCGTAAGCGTCATTCCCGGCTTTGGGCGTCATGCCCTGCTCCCGCAGCTCGGCGAGTTTCAACTACGCTACCCGCAAATTCGTTTTGAGCTGTCGATGGACGCCCGCAGCGTAAATTTAATCGGGGAAAGAATTGACGTGGCGATTGGTCAGCGCACCCTGCATGAACGCCGCGTCGTCACGCGTGAGCTTCGTCCTATGCGCATGATGATGGCGGCTTCGCCAGCCTATCTGTCCCGCTACGGCACGCCGCGTACGCCTGAAGATCTCGCGCATCACCGCTGTCTTGTTCATCGCAACCCGGGCAACGGACGGCTTCAGCAATGGCTGGGGGATGAAACGCTGATTGATGAGCACGCCGCATGGCTTATCGCCACCATGCCGGACGCATTGATGGATGCAGCGATTGCCGGCATGGGCATTGTTTATCTTGCGGACTGGTATCTGGCGCAGCTGGTTAAAGAGGGTAAGCTTGTACCGTTACTTGCAGAGTATTACCCGGCCCCGCAAACGCTATGGGTGAAATATGCCGGAGGCAGACTGGCTCCCAGGACGCGGGTTTTTGTCGACTATTTACTCGAAAAATTCAGCGCGTAAATTTGTTTTCTTTCTCACGCCCCATCTTTCCTGTACCCCCGATTTACTTTGTTCTAAATCAATAAAAGCGCAAACATCTTTGGTGCAAGCACTATATATAGAACTTAAAATGCATCTCGCCACTACATCTTGTATTTATCGACTATTATAGCAACAGATCCTCAGGCATAACTCTGGGGATTATCTGTGGATAAAATGGAGTTGAATCCGGAAGCCCTTGGTCAAACGAGTGTATTTACGCTGCCGGACTCATCCATCCTCGTGTGGATAACCTTTTTAAAATGGAGAAATCATGACACCGCATGTGATGAAAAGAGACGGGTGCAAAGTGCCTTTCACTTCAGAGCGCATCAAAGAAGCCATTCTTCGTGCAGCTAAAGCAGCGGGAGTCGATGACGCAGATTATTGCGCCACCGTCGCAGAAATTGTAAGCGCTCAGATGGAAGGCCGCAGCCAGGTTGATATCGGCGAAATCCAGACCGCGGTAGAAAACCAGCTTATGGCCGGAAACTACAAGCAGCTGGCGCGCGCCTATATCGAATATCGCCACGACCGCGATATCGAACGTGAGAAACGCGGCCGCCTGAATCAGGAAATCCGCGGCCTTGTTGAACAAACCAACTCTGCGCTGCTGAACGAAAACGCCAACAAAGACAGCAAGGTGATCCCAACCCAGCGTGACCTGCTGGCCGGCATCGTGGCGAAACATTACGCTAAACAGCATCTGCTGCCGCGCGACGTGGTGCTGGCGCATGAACGTGGCGATATTCACTACCACGATCTGGATTATTCTCCGTTCTTCCCGATGTTTAACTGCATGCTTATCGATCTGAAAGGTATGCTGACCCACGGCTTTAAAATGGGCAACGCAGAGATCGAGCCGCCGAAATCCATCTCTACCGCGACGGCGGTCACCGCGCAGATCATCGCCCAGGTCGCCAGCCATATTTACGGCGGGACCACCATCAACCGCATTGATGAAGTGCTGGCTCCCTTTGTGACGGCAAGCTTCGAGAAGCACAGCAAAACGGCGCAGGAGTGGCAGATTCCCGACGCCGAAGGCTACGCCCGCTCACGTACCGAGAAAGAGTGCTACGACGCTTTCCAGTCGCTGGAATATGAGGTGAACACGCTGCACACCGCCAACGGCCAGACGCCGTTCGTCACCTTCGGTTTCGGGCTGGGCACCAGCTGGGAATCGCGTCTGATTCAGACCTCTATTCTGCGCAACCGCATTGCCGGGCTGGGCAAAAACCGTAAAACCGCGGTATTTCCGAAGCTGGTCTTTGCTATTAAAGACGGCCTGAACCATAAGTTCGGCGATGCCAACTACGACATTAAGCAGCTGGCCCTTGAATGCGCCAGCAAGCGTATGTATCCGGACATTCTGAATTACGATCAGGTAGTGAAAGTCACCGGCTCCTTCAAAACGCCGATGGGCTGCCGCAGTTTCCTCGGCGTATATGAAGAAAACGGCGAGCAGATCCATGACGGTCGTAACAATATCGGCGTGATCAGCCTGAACCTGCCGCGCATCGCGCTGGAAGCCGGCGGCGATGAGGCGCGTTTCTGGCAGTTATTAGACGGCCGCCTGGAACTGGCGTATAAGGCGCTGATGACGCGTATTGCTCGCCTGGAAGGCGTGAAAGCCCGCGTGGCGCCAATCCTCTATATGGAAGGCGCCTGCGGCGTGCGCCTGAAGGCGGACGACGAGGTTTCTGAAATCTTCAAAAACGGCCGCGCCTCAATTTCTCTGGGCTACATCGGCATTCACGAAACCGTAAACGCTCTGTTTGGCAATCAGCATGTCTACGACAGCGAAGCGCTGCGCGAAAAAGCGATCGCCATTGTTGCGCGCCTGCGAGAGGCTACCGAAGCCTGGAAAAATGAAACGGGCTACGGCTTTAGCCTGTACAGCACGCCAAGCGAGAACCTGTGCGACCGCTTCTGCCGCCTCGATACCGCCGAGTTCGGCGTAGTGCCGGGCGTAACCGACAAGGGTTACTACACCAACAGCTTCCACCTGGACGTAGAGAAAAAGGTCAATCCGTACGACAAAATTGACTTTGAAGCGCCTTACCCGCCGCTTGCGAACGGCGGATTCATCTGTTACGGCGAATATCCGAATATTCAGCACAACGTTCGTGCGCTGGAGGATGTATGGGATTACAGCTATCAGCACGTTCCGTATTACGGCACCAATACGCCAATCGACGAATGCTACGAATGCGGCTTTACCGGTGAGTTCGAGTGCACCAGCAAAGGCTTTACCTGCCCGAAATGCGGCAACCACGACGCAGCGCGTGTTTCCGTTACCCGCCGCGTTTGCGGCTATTTAGGCAGTCCGGACGCGCGTCCTTTTAACGCCGGCAAGCAGGAAGAAGTGAAGCGCCGCGTTAAGCACCTCGATAACGGGCAGATTGGCTAAGTGAACGTGCATCAGTACTACCCGGTGGACGTGGTTAACGGGCCGGGCACCCGCTGCACGCTGTTCGTTTCCGGCTGCGTGCATGAATGCCCGGGCTGCTATAACAAAAGCACATGGCGGGTGAATTCAGGCGTGGCCTTCACCCGTGAAATGGAAGACCGGCTGATTAACGACCTCAACGATAAGCGGATTCGCCGTCAGGGGCTGTCCCTTTCCGGCGGCGATCCTCTTCATCCGCAAAACGTACCGGATATTCTGAAGCTGGTGCGGCGCGTGCGGGCCGAATGTCCCGGCAAGGACATCTGGATGTGGACGGGTTACAAGCTGGATGAGCTGACCGCCGCCCAGCTTGAGGTGGTTGATTTAATCAACGTGCTGGTCGACGGCAAGTTTGTTCAGGATTTGAAGGACCCGGCGCTTATCTGGCGCGGCAGCAGCAATCAGGTCGTTCATCATTTACGTTAAGGCCCCGCAAGGGGCTTTTTTTATAAGAGCGCCAGGGTTCCTACAATCACCCCGCTTAACATAACCAGCACGCCGGTAAGCCACAGGGCTTTCGCGGGAAACGCCTTATGCAACATGATCAGCGACGGAAGACTGACGGCAGGCAGGGTGATCAGCAGCGCCAGCGCGGGAGCGGTGCCCATGCCGGCCAGCATCATGGTCTGAATAATCGGAATTTCGGCCGCGGTAGGAATAACAAACAGGCAGCCGGCGATCGCCATCGCAATAACCCAGAACAGGGTGTTGTCTACAGCGCCGTCGGCATGGGGAAACAGCCAGACGCGAGCCGCGCCGAGGACAAGCACCGCAATAAGATAAACCGGGATGGTGCTCCAGAAGAGATTCCACAGCGCTTTCATCCAGCGCTGCAGAAAATTCCCTTCTGGCTGCAAAGGCTGGGCGAGCTGAGGAATATCCGTGCTCTGAGGATTATCTTTTACCCAGCGCTGCACTAAGGTCGCCACGCCCAGCACCGTGATAATACCCGCGACCAGGCGAATCAGGGCGAAATGCCAGCCCAGAACAAAGCCCATAAAGACCAGCGTCGCCGGATTCAGCACGGGATTGCCTAACCAGAACGCCAGCGCTCCGCCCATCGACACCGACTGGCGCCGCATGCCTGCGGCAACCGGGGCGGCACAGCAGGTACACATCATGCCCGGCAGCGAAAAAAGCGTGCCGAACAAGGTGCCGCTAAAGCGAGGCTGGCCGAGGGTGCGCATAAGCCAGTCCCGGGGAATCAAAACCTGAATCAGCGAGCCCAATATCACGCCCAGTACCGCGGCTTTCCAGACGGCGAGGAAATAAACCATCGCGTAATCCCAGGCGGCTTTGAAAGGATTAACTTCCTGCTGCGCAATAATCGATTTGCCTATGCTGTGCGTTTCGGCGGCGGTAAAGGCTTTACCGTAATAGGGCTGCCATTTCACTATCCACAGCCCGACAATCACCACCGCGAAAAACAGTGCCGGTTTCCACCAGCTGAACGGCGTGCCGCTCGGCTGGTGCGAAGTTTGAGTTTGCATGAAAAGTTATCCTGCGAGTATTAAGCCTGAGTGATCTGTTGGCGCTAATACTACGCTTCCCGTAAGGGTATTGGGAAGCCGCGGTTAATAAGCCGCCGTATGCGCCGCGATCTCCCGCAGCCTCCTGGAGTCGAGGATGGCCACGCCTTCATGGGAAGGTGAAAGCGCCTCGTGCAGCATCGCCCGGGCAACGTCCCTCGCCTCAATGGACTTCCACTTTCCGGGCAGGATTTTAAACAGCGGCGCAAAGAGCGATTCGTTAAAGCGTTGCGACTCACGATGTCCCAACAGCATGGACGGCCGGGCGATGGTAAGACGCGGCCAGTTTTGCGCCATCAACGCCTCTTCCATCTTGCCTTTTACCCGGTTGTAGAAGAACGGTGACGCGCTGTTAGCCCCCAGCGAGCTGACCACCAGCATGTGGCTGGCGCCCAGCCGCTGGCCCGTCAGAGCGGTATCCACCACCAGCGTGTAGTCAGCGAGCACGAAGGCCTCTTTGCTGCCTGCCTCACGCATCGTCGTGCCAAGACAGCAGAATACGATGTCCACCGGCTCGGTGGCCTGCGCCAGCGCATCGCTCAGCTGCGGATCGTGAGGATTAAACATTTTACGCATGGGCGGCAGCGGACGACGCGTCGCGGCCACAATATTCGTCACCCGCGGTTCGTCGTTGAGCAGACGTAATAAATGCCCGCCGACCAGACCTGTAGCACCTGTAATCAATACCCGGCTCATAGAAACTCCTTTATCAGATGAATCTAAGTCTAGTGCGTTCGCTTGCAAAGTCTGCCCTGTAGACCAGGCTTAAGCACTGGCACCATAAAAAACGGAGGAACTATGAGCAAGAAGATCGCAGTCTTGATCACCGACGAGTTTGAAGATTCTGAGTTTACCTCACCCGCAGAGGCATATCGTAAAGCCGGACATGAGGTGATTACGATCGAAAAACAGGCGGGTAAAACGGTAACCGGGAAACAGGGCGAGGCAAAAGTCGTTATCGATAAGGCCATTGACGAAGTAAGACCGGCTGATTTCGACGCGCTCCTGCTGCCCGGCGGACACTCTCCGGACAGCCTGCGCGGCGATGAACGCTTCGTGACCTTTACGCGTGATTTTGTCAACAGCGGCAAGCCCGTTTTTGCTATCTGCCACGGCCCACAGCTTCTAATCAGCGCCGACGTTGTCCGCGGGCGCAAACTTACCGCAGTCAAACCTATCGTGATTGACGTGAAAAATGCCGGAGCCGACTTCTACGATAAAGAGGTCGTCGTCGATAAGGATCAGCTGGTCACCAGCCGTACTCCGGACGATCTACCGGCCTTTAACCGCGAGGCGCTGCGCCTGCTGGGAAGCTAGCTTTCCCGCAGCCAGTGTAATTTTTTGCCGAAACCAAGGGTGTTGTCGGTCATTTTCAGCTCCTCGAGCTGAATTTCCCACGCGGGCGCTGACATCACTCTTGCTACCGGAAAGCGTTTGCAGTAAAGATGGCGAACGCTTTCCGCCTCGCTTTCTTCCAGCATGCGTATTCTGCCGCAAAACTGTACGCCGCGAATCAGCGCTACCGTTTTCTGCTGCCCGTTTATCGTGCCCGCGACGCGCGCTGCACGCTGGCCGATTAATTCGCCGTGGCGAGAATGGGCGTCGGTAAGCAGATAAAACGCCACGCGTTGGGGATCGTAATAATAAAAGGCGTTAGCGCACCATAAATCTTCGCTACCGCCAACGCAGTAGGTGAGAACGTGCTGTTTGTTCAGCCAGCGGCTGATGGCATCAAGTGTTTCCATGGGCAACCTGAACGGTGTTACTCTGCAAATAATTTCAATTATGCGCGCGTGCCCCATGTCACCCTGGTATCTCTACTTAGTCCGCACCTGCGATAACCGCTTATACACCGGCATCACCACGGATGTAGAGCGCCGCTTCGGTCAGCATCAGGCCGGAAAAGGCGCGAAGGCTCTGCGGGGCAAGGGCGAGTTAAAACTGGCGTTTAGCCGCCCGGTGGGCGATCGTTCGGCGGCCCTGCGGCTGGAATATCGCATCAAGCAGCTGACTAAAGCGCAAAAAGAACGCCTGGTGAACGGCAGCCTGGCTTTTGAAGACCTGCTGGCAGATCTTCAAAATCAAACCACTCCCCACTAGATTTCGCGATGCAGGTAGGCGGCAAGGGAACCCACCCCGAAAAGCTTACGAAAGTAAGTGACTGGGGTGAGCGAATGCAGCCAACACCCCTGCCGCGCGAAAGATGATGGGGATTAAAACTCGCGGTTAAAGTGCTCGTGGTATTCCACCAGTCCGCTTACGCCATTTAGCGCATCGTCCGCCAGAGGATGGATCTGGAAGCTGGCTTCGGTATCAGGCCAGGCGCAACGCAGGCCGTACTGAGCCGCAGGCGCAAAGCCAAAGCGGCGGTACATATCAGGCTCGCCCAGCGCGACCACCGCGGCATAGCCGAATTCGTTGAGTGAATCCAGCCCTTCGTAAACCAGCCGTTTCGCCAGACCCTGGCCGCGCCAGGCCTCATCCACCGCTAAAGGCGCAAGCCCCACCCACTGCAGCTCCTCGCCTTCCACGGCAACCGGGCTGAACGCAACATAGCCCACGACCTGTCCTTCTTCATCCGTGGCGACCAGGCCAAGCGTCAGCAGGCCGTCTTCTCGTAAATTTTTTACCAGATCCGCTTCACCGTCGCCCTTGAAGGTTCGGCGCAGCAAGGCGTCGATACCGGGGGCGTCAATGGGTATTTCCACACGAATTAACATGGCTCACCTACCGAGTTACTTTCTGGAGCAGGGTTATGTTGCAAACCCGCTTCGACGAAATCAGCCAGCTGCAGCAGCCCGAACCGTAAAGGTTTCGGCATCGCATCCAGCTCAATGGCATCCATCAGGTTTTTGACATACAGACCGAGTTCGGTGTCGCCTTCAATGACCAGGCGACGCTGGAAGAATAACGTGTCCGGGTCCTGTTTGCGCGCGGCAATCATTAGCAAATCGTTAGCGCTGGCGCTGAAGCTGACGTCGGCCGGCGCGTCTTCACGAACCAGCAGCTTATTATCCTGAAGCGAGGTAAACCACTTCAGGCCGAGATCGCGTACTTCAATGCTCAGCCAGCGGCCCTCTAAAAATTCCAGCTCGCCATCTTCCAGCGCCTGACGAAACTGCCAGCCCAGCACCTGCTCGAGAAGCTGACGCTTCAGAGCAAAGGGCGTCAGTTTGACCGGAGTGCGCAATAAAGATGGGCCAACCTGTACCAGGCGAGAACGCAGTTTATCCAACACGAGCTTTACTCCTTGTGAAAAATTTTCGCTATTTTGCCATACACGCCGATCGTCATAGCGGCGCAAATCAACAATTGCTCAGGTTTTAACTCTCACCATTGGTTGCCATCAATACGCCATTAGCTGCCTTAAATCAAAATTTGTCGCGGGCAGGTTAACTAAAATCCCAGTTCGTTAACAATTTTGCGGCCTTTAGCCGGTCGCGCGGGCTATCTGAAAGGATACCCAATGATGCGGGATAAATTATGGAGTTGCTTTGCCCTGCCGGAAATTTACCGGCGCTGAAAGCGGCCATCGATAATGGCGCCGACGCGGTTTATATCGGTCTGAAAGACGACACTAACGCCCGCCATTTTGCTGGACTGAACTTCACGGAAAAGAAACTACACGAAGCGGTCAGCTACGTACATCTTCGCGGGCGCAAGCTGCATATCGCTATCAATACCTTCGCCCACCCCGACGGTTACGCGCGCTGGCAGCGGGCGGTGGATATGGCCGCCCAGCTGGGCGCGGACGCGCTGATTCTGGCGGATCTTGCGATGCTGGAGTATGCCGCGGCTCGCTATCCGCATATTGAGCGCCACGTCTCGGTTCAGGCTTCGGCCACTAACGAAGAAGCCATTCGCTTCTATCAGCGTAATTTTGACGTGGCGCGCGTGGTGCTGCCGCGGGTGTTATCCATTCATCAGGTCAGGCAGCTGGCCCGCGTCACTCCCGTTCCGCTGGAGGTCTTCGCCTTCGGCAGCCTGTGCATCATGGCCGAAGGGCGCTGCTACCTGTCATCCTATCTGACCGGCGAGTCGCCAAATACCGTCGGCGCCTGCTCCCCGGCGCGCTTTGTGCGCTGGCAGCAAACGCCGCAGGGGCTGGAATCACGTCTTAACGACGTACTGATCGACAGGTATCAGGAGGATGAGAACGCCGGCTATCCGACGCTGTGCAAAGGCCGTTATCTGGTAGACGAGCAGAAATATCACGCTCTGGAAGAGCCCACCAGTCTGAACACGCTTGAGCTGCTGCCCGAACTCTACGCGGCCAATATCGCGTCGGTGAAAATCGAAGGCCGCCAGCGTAGTCCGGCGTACGTCAGCCAGGTGGCGAAAGTGTGGCGTCAGGCCATCGACCGCTGCATGGCCGACCCGGAGAACTATCGCGCGCAGCCTGCCTGGATGGACGCCCTCGGCGCGATGGCGGAAGGCACGCAAACCACCCTCGGCGCATATCACCGCAAATGGCAGTAGGAAATCAGATGAAATATTCACTAGGGCCGGTGCTGTACTACTGGCCGAAAGAGACGCTGGAAAGTTTTTACCAGGCCGCTGCGAGGAGCAGCGCCGATGTGGTTTATCTCGGTGAGACCGTCTGCAGTAAACGCCGCGCCACCAAAGCAGGCGACTGGCTGGATATGGCGAAAATGCTCGCTGGCGAAGGCAAACAGGTTGTGCTTTCCACCCTTGCGCTGGTGCAGGCGCCGTCCGAACTGAGCGAGCTCAAGCGTTACGTCGAGAACGGCGACTTTCTGATTGAGGCTAACGACATTGGCGCCGTGAACGTCGCCGCGGAGCGCAAGCTACCGTTTGTCGCAGGCCACGCGCTTAACTGCTATAACGCGGTCACCCTGCGTCTGCTGCTTAAACAGGGCATGACGCGCTGGTGCATGCCGGTCGAGCTTTCGCGCGACTGGCTGGCAAACCTGCTGAACCAGTGCGATGAGTTAGGCATCCATCATCAGTTTGAAGTGGAAGTGCTAAGCTATGGCCACCTGCCGCTGGCTTACTCCGCCCGCTGCTTTACCGCGCGCTCTGAGGACCGTCCGAAGAACGAATGTGAAACCTGCTGCATTAAGTACCCCAACGGACGCAACATGCTTTCTCAGGAGAATCAGCAGGTTTTCGTGCTTAACGGCATTCAGACGATGAGCGGCTACGTCTATAATCTTGGCAACGAACTGACGTCGATGAAGGGGCTGGTGGATATGGTTCGCCTGTCGCCCATGGGGATGGATACCCTGCGCGTGCTGGAAACCTTCCGCGCCAATGAAAATGGCTCGGCCCCGCTGAAGCTCACCTCGCAACGCGACTGCAACGGCTACTGGCGACGCGTCGCCGGTCTGGAGCTGGTGGACCGCGCCTGAGAAAAAGCTCGCTTTGTTACTTAACTGTTGATGATTATGCGCAATACTGAGGCTAATTATCAGCAAACGAAGTTACCCACTTCGTCTAACAAAGTGAGCCGTTATGTCTGACATTATCCAAGCCCCTTTTTCGCTGCTGGACCTGTCCCCTATTCCCCAGGGCTCGCATGCAGCCGACGCGTTCCATCGCTCCCTCGATCTCGCACGCCTGGCCGAGAAGCGCGGCTATCACCGCTACTGGCTGGCGGAGCACCATAATATGACCGGTATCGCCAGCGCGGCTACGTCGGTGCTTATTGGCTATCTCGCGGCAAACACCCGGACGCTGCGCCTGGGTTCCGGCGGCGTGATGCTGCCCAACCACTCGCCGCTTGTGATTGCCGAGCAGTTCGGTACGCTTGAGACGCTCTATCCGGGACGCATCGATCTCGGCCTCGGTCGCGCGCCGGGCAGCGATCAGCGCACGATGATGGCGCTGCGCCGCCATATGAGCGGCGATATCGACAATTTCCCGCGCGACGTGAGCGAGCTGATTTCGTGGTTTGACGCGAAAGATCCGAATCCGCCCGTGCGGCCGGTCCCTGGCTATAACGCTAAAATCCCCGTCTGGCTGCTGGGTTCAAGCCTTTACAGCGCCCAGCTGGCGGCGCAGCTTGGGCTGCCGTTTGCCTTCGCCTCACACTTCGCCCCTGACATGCTTTTCCAGGCGCTGCAGCTTTATCGCGCCCAGTTCAAACCGTCCGAAAGGCTGGAAAAACCCTATGCGATGGTCTGCATTAATATCATCGCGGCGGACAGCAACCGCGATGCGGAGTTCCTGTTTACCTCAATGCAGCAGGCGTTCGTCAAACTGCGCCGCGGTGAAACCGGGCAGCTTCCCGCCCCTATCGAAAACATGGACAGCTTCTGGAGCCCGGCAGAACAGTACGGCGTGCAGCAGGCGCTGAGCATGTCGCTGGTGGGCGATAAAGCGAAGGTGCGTCACGGGCTGATTTCACTGCTGCGGGAAACCCAGGCTGATGAAATCATGGTTAACGGGCAGATCTTTGATAGCCAGGCACGGCTGCATTCGTTCGACCTGGCGATGGACGTGCACGAAAGTTTGTAGGTTACTTGCTCGCAGGTCGGGTAAGCGTGAGCGCCGCCCGACAAAACAAAGGGGTGGATGGCGCCCGCGCTTATCCACCCTACAACTTATTGATAGACAGGTAATAAATTGAAACTCGAAAGAATATGAATGACCGCATTGCCGATCCCGAAGACCAGAATCAACGCAATCATTTTATTTCCGCCCCAGACCCGGTAAATCGGGCTGCCGAACTTATGTCTTGAAGCTTTAGCCAGCAGCGCGGGCACGATCGCCGCCCAGATAGTTGCGGCAAGCCCAGCAAAACCAATCGCATAGATAAAACCGTCGGGCCAAATCACGCCGCCCAGAACCGGCGGAATAAAGGTCACCAGAGCCGTTTTCAGACGGCCCAGGGCGCTATCGTCAAACTTGAACAAATCGGCCAGATAATCGAACAGCCCCAGCGTCACGCCCAGGAATGAGCTGGCTACGGCAAAGTTGGAGAAGACGATCAGCAGCAGATCCAACGCGCGGCTGTTTAACACGCCGCTTAACGCCTGCACCAGCACGTCGATATTGCCGCCTTTATGGGCAATGGCGATAAACTCACCGCGTGGAATATTGCCCATGCTGCCCATCAGCCAGATGACGTACAGCACCAGCGCCATCACCGTGCCCCAAAGCAGGCAGCGCTTAATGGCTTGTGGATTTTTGCCATAGTATTTCATCAGGCTCGGCACGTTGCCGTGATAGCCAAAGGATGCCAGACAGAACGG
>NZ_RCAA01000041.1:143483-158369 GCF_003628475.1 Enterobacter sp. R1(2018)
CAGTATTTTCGGTTCGACGTGCCACATCAGGCCGCCGAAGGTCATAAAGAAGGTGAGGATTTTTGCCCCCAGCACGATGGTCGTCATGCGGCTTACGGCATGGGTGCTTAACCAGACGATAAAGGCCACCGCCAGGGCAAAAATCAGCCCGGCAAACCTGGCGGGAAAATCGATGGCCATCTCGCTTAAGGTGTGATGAATAACCGAACCGCTTGCCGAAATGTAGGCGTAGGTAAGGATATACAGCACAAAAGCGATGGAAAGCCCGTTAACCAGGTTCCAGCCCTTGCCCAGCAGATCCTTTGTCACGGTGTCAAAGCTGGCGCCAACGCGATAGTTAAGGTTAGCCTCCAGAATCATCAACCCGGAATGCAGCATACAAAACCAGGTAAAGACGAGCGCCGCAAGCGACCAGAAGAACCAGCTGCCCGCCATTACGACCGGAAGTGAAAACATACCTGCACCAATAATTGTGCCACCAATTATCATCACGCCGCCGAAAATAGAGGGCGTGGCTTTGGTGGTCGATAAGGTTGTCATACGAATTCCTGAAAACGATCAACGGCTGTCGGATTGACAGGTTTGCTGCGGAGTATTGTACCAGTACATGAGTACATATTGGATAAAAAAAATCCCGGTATGGATAACCGGGACTTTTATCACTGCCTGCGCGTTAATCGCAGGCATAAACTTCGGCTAATTAAGCTTCGGTTGAACGACGACGGGCAGGTGCTGCGCCATCATCACGACGTGGGCCACGCGCGCCTTCACGGCGTTCGCCGCTGAAGCTACGACCGGCCGGAGCCGCGCCGTCACGACGTGGACCGCGACCGCCTTCACGACGTTCGCCGCCGAAACCACGACCGGCACCGCCGCCACGGCGTTCGCCACCGCGGTCAGTACGCGGCTGCGCATCGCCCATCAGCTGCATATTCATCGGCTTGTTCAGAATACGCGTGCGGGGAAAGTGCTGCAGGATTTCACCCGGCATGCCTTTTGGCAGCTCGATGGTGGAGTGAGTACCGAACAGCTTGATGTTACCGATGTAACGGCTGCTGATATCGCCTTCGTTAGCAATCGCGCCAACGATATGACGAACTTCAACGCCATCATCACGACCAACTTCAATACGGTACAGTTCCATATCGCCAACGTCACGACGTTCACGACGAGCAGGCGCATCGCCGTCACGCTGTGGACGGTCTGAACGTGGACCACGGTCGTTGCGATCGCCACGGCGTTCGAAGCGATCGTCACGCTCTTTGAACTCGCGACGCGGACGCATCGGCGCATCCGGTGGCAGGATCAGAGGACGTTCGCCCTGCGCCATTTTCAACAGCGCTGCCGCCAGCGTTTCGATATCCAGCTCTTCTTCTGCGGAAGGCTGAATTTTAGCCAGCAGGCCGCGGTACAGATCCAGATCGCTGCTTTCCAGCTGCTGCTGAACTTTAGCCGCGAACTTAGCCAGACGACGCTCGCTCAGCAGATCGCGGTTTGGCAGCTCTACTTCAGGAATGGTCAGCTTCATGGTGCGTTCGATGTTGCGCAGCAGACGACGCTCGCGGTTCTCAACGAACAGCAACGCACGGCCAGCACGACCTGCACGACCGGTACGGCCGATACGGTGAACGTAGGATTCTGAGTCCATCGGGATGTCGTAGTTAACAACCAGGCTGATGCGCTCAACGTCCAGGCCACGGGCCGCAACGTCGGTTGCAATCAGGATATCCAGACGACCATCTTTCAGACGCTCCAGAGTCTGCTCACGCAGCGCCTGGTTCATGTCACCGTTCAGCGCGGCGCTGTTGTAACCGCTGCGCTCCAGCGCTTCAGCGACTTCCAGAGTCGCGTTTTTGGTACGTACGAAGATAATCGCCGCATCAAAATCTTCCGCTTCCAGGAAACGCACCAGCGCTTCGTTTTTACGCATGCCGTGCACGGTCCAGTAGCTCTGGCTGATGTCCGGGCGGGTGGTTACGCTTGACTGAATGCGTACTTCCTGCGGCTCTTTCATAAAGCGACGGGTAATACGACGAATAGCTTCCGGCATCGTGGCAGAGAACAGAGCGGTCTGATGACCTTCCGGGATCTGCGCCATGATGGTTTCAACGTCTTCGATGAAGCCCATACGCAGCATTTCATCAGCTTCGTCCAGCACCAGGCCTTTCAGGTTGGACAGGTTCAGCGTACCGCGTTTTAAGTGATCGAGCAGGCGGCCTGGGGTACCAACAACGATTTGTGGTCCCTGACGCAGAGCGCGCAGCTGCACGTCATAACGCTGGCCGCCGTAAAGGGCTACCACGTTTACGCCGTGCATATGTTTAGAGAAATCCGTCATGGCTTCTGCAACCTGAACCGCCAGTTCGCGGGTTGGCGCCAGCACCAGAATTTGCGGTGCTTTCAGCTCGGGATCGAGATTGTGCAGCAGCGGTAAAGAGAAGGCTGCCGTTTTGCCGCTACCGGTCTGGGCCATACCCAGTACGTCGCGGCCACCCAGCAGATGTGGAATACACTCTGCCTGGATTGGAGATGGCTTTTCATAACCCAGATCGTTCAGGGCCTGAAGGATGGAGGCGTTCAGCCCCAGATCAGAAAAAGTGGTTTCGATGATATCAGTCATGTAGTACATGTGCCTCGTTGATGGCGGCCAGTCTACGTAACTCATCGTGAAATTGATCTGCAATTTTCATTGAAAAGTGTGAACCGGCTCAAATTTGGTTGATTAACGAACAAAAACGCCCTCACCTGTTAAGGCGATGACTTTAATGATTAAAGTTTATGGGCTGATCGTTGTTCGTCAGCTATTGCTGGTCCGATTCTGCCAGGTCATCTTGCTCCTGGCCCAAGAGCGCTAATTCCAACAATGCATAACGATGCTCAACGTAGTTGTGTACGTTGTTAGCGACCGCTAACTTGAACAGTGCCGTGGCGCTGTCCTTTTCCCCCAGACTTAGGTAGTACTTACCTAAATAGAAGTTGGTTTCACTGAGATGCTCAGCGAGCGAGGTGTTATCCGTTGCGTCCGCCTTGAGGCGTTCCATTAACGTTTTTTCGTTAATGTTCCCCAGGTAGAACTCGACAATGTTCCATCCCCATTGCTCTTTATCCGATTTATCGAGGCGCTGTTGTAACGCCACTTTGGCCTGTTTAGCGTCAATATTGTTTTCGACAATATAGAGCCACAGACTGCGGAACGGATCATTGGGATCGTCTTGATAAAACGCTAGCAGATCATCTTGCGCTAAACGATAACGACCACCGTAATAGAGGGCGATACCGCGATTTAAATGCGCGTAGTTGTAAGTTGGATCAAGCTCAAGTACAGAATCAAACGCTTCATAGGCAGCATCAAAATTGCCTGCCTGCGTTAAATATATACCTAAGTAATTGAATACTTCAGGCATATCGGGGCGGATTGCCAACGCTTGTGAAAAATCATTTCGCGCCAGAGCCCGCAAGCCGAGGCTATCATACAACACTCCGCGCTCATATAAAAGCTGTGCGCGTTCATCATCGGTCAAAGCCCGACTGGCAAGTATCTGTTCCATGCGTGCCAGAATCACTTCCTGCTGCAAAGTCGGTTGCAATGGCACCGCCAGGACTTCGCTTTTACGCCAGGCAGAGTTGCTGCATCCTGCCAGCGTGAGAGCTGTCGCAACGAAACACCAGCGCAAAAAAGGCTTCATTTCCCACTCCCGAAGACAACAATTGAATGAACATCCTGTCCGCCGGCTGCTAAAACGGAGCATCCAGCTCCGTAATAAACAGCTCTCCATGTCACCATGGAGAGCTAAATTGGCAAACCTTACTCAGCTTCCGGAGCAGCTGGCGCTGCGCCTTCCGCCGGGGACTGCTCGGTTGCTTCTTTGATGCTTAAACGCACGCGGCCCTGGCGGTCAACTTCCAGAACTTTAACCGGCACTTCCTGACCCATCTGCAGATAGTCAGTGACTTTCTCAACGCGTTTGTCAGCGATTTGAGAAATATGCACCAGGCCCTCTTTGCCGCCGCCGATAGCTACAAACGCACCGAAATCAACAATACGGGTTACTTTACCGTTGTAGATGCGGCCCACTTCGATTTCAGCGGTGATCTCTTCGATACGGCGGATTGCGTGTTTCGCTTTATCACCATCGGTCGCTGCGATTTTAACGGTACCGTCATCTTCGATTTCGATGGTGGTGCCGGTTTCTTCAGTCAGCGCACGAATCACAGAACCACCCTTGCCGATCACGTCTTTGATCTTATCCGGGTTGATTTTGATGGTGTGAATACGTGGAGCAAACTCGGAGATGTCGCCACGCGGAGCGTTGATAGCCTGTTCCATTACGCCAAGGATATGCAAACGCGCGCCTTTAGCCTGGTTCAGAGCCACCTGCATGATTTCGCGGGTGATGCCTTCGATTTTGATATCCATCTGCAGTGCAGAAATACCTTCACGGCTGCCGGCAACTTTAAAGTCCATGTCGCCCAGATGATCTTCGTCACCCAGAATGTCAGACAGAACGACAAAGTTGTCGCCTTCTTTCACGAGGCCCATCGCAATACCCGCTACCGCGGCTTTGATTGGCACGCCTGCGTCCATCAGCGCCAGAGAAGCACCGCAAACGGAAGCCATGGAAGAAGAACCGTTGGATTCAGTGATTTCAGACACTACGCGTACGGTGTACGGGAAGCGATCGGCATCTGGCATCACGGCCAGTACGCCACGCTTGGCCAGACGACCGTGACCAATCTCACGACGCTTCGGTGAGCCGACCATGCCGGTTTCGCCTACGGAGTACGGAGGGAAGTTGTAGTGGAACAGGAAGCTGTCGGTGCGTTCGCCCATCAACTCATCCAGGTTCTGCGCGTCACGAGCGGTGCCCAGGGTCGCGGTAACCAGCGCCTGAGTTTCACCACGGGTGAACAGTGCGGAGCCGTGGGTACGCGGCAGCACGCCGGTACGCACGTCCAGACCACGGATCATGTCTTTTTCGCGACCGTCAATACGCAGCTCGCCTGCCAGAATGCGGCTACGAACAACGTTTTTCTCGATGGCATGCAGGATATCGCTCAGCTCAGCGTCATCCAGATTAGCATCCTCAGCCAGCAGCGCCGCGATAACGTCAGATTTGATCGCGTCGATTTGCGCATAGCGCTCTTGCTTGTCGGTGATGCGGTAAGCATCGCTCAGGCGGGATTCAGCAAGGGCCGCAACGCGAGCGTTCAGCTCAACGTTAACCGCTTCTGGCTGCCAGTCCCAGCGAGGTTTGCCCGCTTCGGCAACCAGGGAGTTGATGTTTTCGATAACAACCTGCTGCTGCTCGTGACCGAACACCACTGCGCCCAGCATCTGATCTTCGCTCAGCAGCTCTGCTTCGGACTCAACCATCAGTACAGCGCCTGCCGTACCGGCAACCACCAGGTCCAGCTTGCTCTCTTTGAGCTCGTCTGCGGTTGGGTTCAGCACGTACTGGTCGTTGATATAGCCAACGCGGGCCGCACCAATTGGGCCGTTGAATGGAATACCGGACAGGCTCAGCGCGGCGGAAGCGCCGATCATTGCAACGATATCAGGATGTACCTGTGGGTTTACGGAAACCACGGTCGCGATGACCTGAACTTCGTTAACGAAACCTTCCGGGAACAGCGGACGCACCGGGCGGTCAATCAGACGCGCAATCAGGGTTTCGCCTTCGCTTGGACGGCCTTCACGACGGAAGAAGCTGCCCGGGATACGACCAGCAGCGTAGGTACGCTCCTGATAGTTAACGGTCAGCGGGAAGAAGTCCTGACCAGCTTTAGCTTTTTTCTGACCGACAACGGTCACGAATACTGCGGTATCGTCCATGCTTACCATTACTGCTGCGGTAGCCTGGCGGGCCATCATACCGGTCTCTAACGTGACCGTATGCTGACCGTACTGAAATTTACGAACGATCGGATTTAGCAAGATAATATCCTTTAGATTCTTAGGCTCCCGGTGACTTCACGCGGTGCCGTTATGACCCGATCTCTATCGCATCCTCGCGACTAATGACAACCCTGACCCGCCCCTGCGGATAAAGCCTCTCATTAGCCGCGCGAACCTCTGCAACAAAGATCACACACAGCAACAATACATTAGTTTCCATAGAATTGCTGCCGTCAGGTTGAAAAAAGGGGCCTTAACAGGCCCCTTTTTCTGAAACTCGCAAGACTTAGCGACGCAGACCCAGACGCTCGATCAGGCTGGTGTAACGTGCCACATCTTTACGCTTCAGGTAGTCGAGCAGTTTACGACGCTGAGAAACCATACGCAGCAGACCACGACGGCTGTGGTGATCTTTTTTGTGCTCTGCAAAGTGACCCTGCAGGTGGTTAATCTGTGCGGTCAGCAGTGCAACCTGAACTTCGGTAGAACCGCTGTCGTTAGTGCCACGACCAAACTCAGAAACGATTTTAGCTTTAGCTTCAACGCTTAGAGACATTTTCAACTCCAAAATTTTAGATAAAAAGACAGGGTGCCGATCTCTAATTCAGCGACCCCAGTGCACATCCGAGTAGCTGTTAAACAATTAGCCGGATGCTAAGCCGCGCTATTTTACCTGCAGCCACCTGTTATCGCAAGGTAACTACGGAGGTCAGGCGGGATACTCCACTACCAGACGACGAGGCGCGACGCGACCGTCATCATCAATTTCACCCATGCCGATGAATTTCGCTTCATCGCCTTCGGTGACGCGAACCAGCCCTTCGGCAGGCGCGCCCGCAGCCTGTACCGGCTGCCCATTTCTGAAATAGCCAGCCACAACGGGTAATAAGTTCACCGCCGGGAAGTCCGAAGCCGGGCTGTCCATTGGCATCAACAGCGGGTCCAACAGGACGGCTGGATCGATTTCCTGCTGCTGCGCCTGCTCCAGCAGCGCATTCAGCTGCTCAAGCGTGACCATACGCTCAACGGGATATTTGCTTACGGCCAGACGACGCAGGAAAGTCACGTGCGCGCCGCAGCCCAGTTTTTCACCCAGATCGTCAATGATGGTCCGGATGTAGGTCCCTTTTGAACAATGGATCTCAAGCTCCAGCTCATGGCCTTCGTGACGAATAAACAGCAATTCATAAACGGTAACCGGACGCGCTTCGCGCTCAACTTCAATGCCCTGACGAGCATATTCGTATAGCGGCTTGCCCTGATGCTTAAGCGCCGAATACATTGACGGCACCTGCATAGTCTCGCCGCGGAAGCTTTCCAGCGCTGCCGCAAGCTCCTGTTCGCTAAAGGTGAGCGGACGTTCCTGCACAACCGTGCCGTCGGCATCGGAGGTATCGGTTCGCTGCCCAAGTCGGGCGATCACGCGGTAACGCTTGTCTGAATCCAGCAAATATCGCGAAAACTTTGTCGCTTCACCCAGGCAGATCGGCAGCATGCCGGTCGCAAGCGGATCCAGCGCCCCGGTATGGCCGGCACGGTTGGCGTTATAGATTCGCTTAACTTTCTGCAGTGCGTCATTGGAAGACAGCCCCTGCGGCTTGTCTAACAGCAAAACACCATGGATATCACGACCACGACGACGAGGACGACTCATCAATCCTCCTTGCTATCATCCGCATCGTTTACTCGGCGCTCGTCATCGTTGCGGATGACGTTAGAAACCAGGTTCGACATGCGCATCCCTTCAACCAGCGAGTTGTCATAGAAGAAGGTCAGCTCAGGCACGATACGCAGACGCATCGCTTTGCCCAGCAGGCTGCGAATATAACCGGAGGCATCCTGCAATACTTTGATGCCTTCTTTCACGGCATTTTCGTCTTTGTCGTTAAGGAAAGTAACGAAAACTTTGGCATAGGCCAGGTCGCGTGACACTTCCACACCGGAAACGGTGGTCATCATGCCCAGACGCGGATCCTTGATTTCGCGCTGCAGGATAATTGCGATTTCTTTCTGCAACTCCTGAGAGACGCGCTGTGGACGACCAAATTCTTTCGCCATATTAAATTCTCCATACAAATCGGGGGGCGCTCGGCCCCCCTTAAGATATTACCGACTACCCGGCTTCTATCAGGCGATCGTACGCTGGATTTCGATGATTTCGAAGACTTCGATAACATCGCCAACGCGCACGTCGTTGTAGTTCTTAACGCCGATACCACATTCCATGCCGTTACGCACTTCGTTGGCATCATCTTTGAAGCGGCGCAGGGATTCCAGCTCGCCTTCATAGATAACCACGTTGTCGCGCAGTACGCGGATTGGGTTGTGACGTTTGACCACGCCCTCGGTAACCATACAACCTGCGATAGCACCAAATTTAGGTGATTTGAAGACATCGCGAACTTCGGCAAGGCCGAGGATCTGTTGTTTAAGTTCTGGAGAAAGCATGCCGCTCATCGCCGCTTTCACTTCGTCAATCAGATGATAGATGACGGAGTAGTAACGCAGATCCAGGCTTTCCGCTTCGATAACGCGGCGAGCAGAGGCATCGGCACGCACGTTGAAGCCAACCAGAATAGCGTTAGAAGCCGCAGCAAGCGTTGCGTCAGTTTCAGTGATACCGCCCACGCCGGAACCGATGATTTTAACTTTGACTTCATCAGTAGAGAGTTTCAGCAGGGAATCGCTGATCGCTTCCACAGAACCCTGAACGTCGGCTTTCAGCACGATGTTCACTTCTGACACTTCGCCTTCGGTCATGTTGGCGAACATGTTTTCCAGTTTGGATTTCTGCTGGCGAGCCAGTTTCACTTCGCGGAATTTACCCTGACGGTACAGAGCAACTTCACGCGCTTTTTTCTCGTCACGAACAACGGTGACTTCGTCACCCGCCGCAGGCACGCCGGACAGGCCGAGGATCTCGACAGGGATAGAAGGACCGGCTTCGGTCACTTCACGACCCATTTCATCACGCATTGCGCGAACACGGCCGTATTCGAAGCCGCACAGAACGATGTCGCCCTTGTTCAATGAACCTTCACGAACCAGAACGGTAGCTACCGGACCGCGACCTTTATCAAGGAAGGATTCGATAACCACGCCGCTTGCCATGCCGGTACGCATCGCTTTCAGTTCCAGCACTTCAGCCTGCAGCAGGATCGCATCAAGCAGCTCGTCAATACCGGTACCGGCTTTCGCAGATACGTGGATAAACTGGCTTTCGCCGCCCCACTCTTCCGGCATGATGCCGTACTGGGACAGTTCCTGCTTAACGCGATCTGGATCCGCTTCTGGCTTATCGATTTTGTTTACCGCAACCACTACCGGCACCTGCGCCGCTTTCGCGTGCTGGATAGCTTCGATAGTTTGTGGCATTACGCCATCGTCCGCGGCAACAACCAGAACAACGATATCCGTTGCCTGAGCACCACGAGCACGCATAGAGGTAAAGGCTGCGTGGCCCGGGGTATCCAGGAAGGTGATCATGCCGTTGTCGGTTTCGACGTGATAAGCACCGATGTGCTGAGTAATACCACCTGCTTCGCCGGAGGCCACTTTAGTAGAACGAATGTAGTCAAGCAGAGAGGTTTTACCGTGGTCAACGTGACCCATGATGGTCACAACCGGCGCGCGTGACTCAGCCACTGCGTCGGTATCACGGTCGCTCATCAGCGCTTCTTCCAGCTCGTTTTCACGACGCAGGATAACTTTGTGGCCCATCTCTTCGGCGACCAGCTGTGCGGTTTCCTGGTCGATGACCTGGTTAATGGTCGCCATAGCGCCCAGCTTCATCATCGCTTTGATGACCTGAGAACCTTTAACGGCCATTTTGTTAGCCAGTTCGGCAACGGTAACGGTTTCACCGATGACTACGTCGCGGTTAACCGCCTGCGCAGGCTTGTTGAAGCCTTGTTGCAGAGTGCTAGGCTTACGCTTGCCTTTACCGCCGCGAACCGCTGCGCGCGCTTCTTCGCGGTCAGCTTTGGATTCGCCGTGTTTGCCGCCTTTTTTCTGGCGCGGCGCTTTAGTCGCAGTAGTACGAGCGCGAGTGCGGCCGCCTTCTACTTCACGGTCGTTTTCGTCTTCGGCCTGGCGGGCATGCTGAGAGGTGGTTACGTGATAATCAGTTTTGTCGTCTTCCACTTTCTCTTCTTCTGTCCAGACGCCTGCGTTAGCTTCAGCCATTTTACGGGCTTCTTCCGCTACGCGACGGGCATCTTCTTCCAGTTTGCGACGGGCTTCTTCTTCCGCTTTACGCTTAAGCTCAGCAGCTTCTGCTTCGCGGCGGGCTTTGTCGGCCTGGGCGCTTTTCGTCATATCGTCAGATTGTTGATTGCTCACTTTGTCTTTTTCCGCAGCTTCACGTTTCGCTTTATCAGCGGCTTCACGCTTAGCTTTTTCTTCGGCTTCACGTTTAGCTTTTTCTTGCGCCTGACGATTAGCAGCTTCCTGCGCCTCACGTTGGGCTTGCTCTTCCGCTTCACGCTGCGCCTGTTCTTCCGCGGCGAGACGTTCAGCCTCTTGCGGATCACGTTTCACAAAGGTGCGCTTCTTGCGGACTTCGATTTGTACCGATTTACTTTTCCCACCGGTACCTGGAATGTTTAAAGTACTGCGCGTTTTGCGCTGTAATGTCAACTTATCTGGTGCTGAACCGTGTTCACGATTCAGGTGCGCCAGCAGGGTTTGCTTCTCTTGCGCGGAAACAGAATCATCAGCAGACTTCGGGATCCCTGCATCAGCAAATTGCTGTACCAGGCGGTCCACGGAGGTCTGAATCTCTGCGGCCAGCGCTTTTACGGTTACATCTGTCATGCTGTTCCTTCCTGCTACAGTTTATTACGCTTCGCCGCCAAACCAACAAATATTGCGAGCTGCCATGATCAATTCACCGGCTTTTTCGCTGGTTAAACCTTCAATATCTGACAGGTCGTCGACGCCTTGCTCCGCCAGGTCTTCCAGCGAGCTCACACCACGTGCGGCCAGCTTAAAGGCCAGCGTGCGATCCATACCTTCAAGATTCAGTAAATCTTCCTGAGGTTTGCTATCGCCGAGGCTTTCTTCCTGGGCAAGCGCCAGAGTGGTGAGGGCGTTTTTAGCGCGATCGCGTAATGCTTCCACAGTGTCTTCATCAAGGCCGTCAACTTCTAACAGCTCTTTCATTGGCACATAGGCCAGTTCTTCAAGCGTTGAGAAGCCTTCTTCAACCAACACGGTGGCGAAATCCTCGTCAATGTCGAGGTATTTGGTAAAGGTATCAATGGCCGCATGTGCTTCAGCCTGATGTTTGGCCTGCAGATCGTCAACGGTCATTACGTTGAGTTCCCAGCCGCTCAGCTGTGCTGCCAGACGCACGTTTTGACCGTTACGGCCAATCGCCTGCGCCAGATTGCCTGCCTCTACCGCGATATCCATCGTGTGTTTGTCTTCATCAACCACAATGGAAGCCACATCAGCCGGGGCCATGGCATTGATAACAAACTGCGCCGGGTTGTCGTCCCACAGCACAATATCAATACGCTCGCCGCCCAGCTCAGTGGAAACTGCCTGTACGCGCGCACCGCGCATACCGACGCAAGCACCAACCGGATCGATACGTTTGTCATTGGTCTTCACGGCGATTTTCGCACGAGAACCCGGATCGCGGGCAGCGGCCTTGATTTCAATGACTTCTTCGCCGATTTCCGGCACTTCGATGCGGAACAGTTCAATCAGCATTTCCGGTTTGGAACGGCTAACGAACAGCTGCGCGCCGCGAGCTTCAGGGCGTACGGCATAAAGCACGCCGCGAATACGGTCGCCCGGACGGAAGTTTTCGCGCGGCAGCATATCTTCACGAATGATAACGGCTTCAGCGTTGTTACCCAGATCCAGAGAGATGTTGTCGCGGTTAACTTTTTTCACCACGCCGGTGATGATCTCACCTTCATGCTCGCGGAACTGGTCAACAACCATCGCACGTTCAGCTTCACGTACTTTTTGTACGATAACCTGTTTAGCCGTCTGCGTTGTAATGCGGTCGAAGGTGACAGATTCAATCTGGTCTTCAACATAATCGCCTACGTTCAGCGCCGGGTCTTCGAACTGAGCGGCATCAAGAGTAATTTCGCGTGTCGGCTGCGTCACTTCTTCAACGATGACCCAGCGGCGGAAAGTGTCAAAGTCACCACTTTTACGATCGATGCTCACGCGAACATCAATCTCTTGTTCATATTTTTTCTTCGTCGCGGTCGCCAGCGCACTTTCCAGCGCTTCAAAAATCTTCTCGCGTGGGAGGGATTTTTCGTTGGAAACTGCTTCTACAACAGCCAAAATTTCTTTGTTCATCCTGGGTTTTCACCTCAATCCAAACTATTAAAAGTGGGGTACCAGGTTCGCTTTCTGGATGTTGCTCAGTGCGAACACTTCATCTTTGCCTTCGACCGTGACCGTGATCATCTCACCCTCAACGGCTTTGATAATACCCTGCCATTTGCGACGGTTTTGCACGGCCATACGCAACACAATGCTCACTTCTTCGCCAGTATAGCGAACGTAATGTTCTGCAATAAACATTGGGCGATCGAGACCAGGTGAGGAAACTTCAAGGTTATAGGCCACGGTGATAGGATCTTCGACGTCTAACACGGCACTGACCTGGTGACTGACATCAGCGCAATCATCAACATTGATGCCATCTTCACTATCAATATAGATGCGCAGCGTAGATTGGCGACCTCGAATGAATTCGATACCCACCAGTTCGTAACCCAGTGCTTCGACGGGTGCTGTAATCATCTCTGTTAATTTTTGCTCTAATGTGGACAAGCCCACCCCCAAGACATAAAAAAAGGGCATATAGCCCAGTTATTCTGAAGTCAGATAACAAAAAACCCCGATAAATCGGGGCTTTATATAACTGAACCCTGTATGCCGCAATTGCGGCCCGGACACCGTCCAGAGAATTTTTTTCTAAATTCTTCGCGAGGCACCGAATGGCTCACAGTATATTTGAAAAACAACTCTCAGGGAAAGTGGTTGCGGGGGCCGGATTTGAACCGACGACCTTCGGGTTATGAGCCCGACGAGCTACCAGGCTGCTCCACCCCGCGTCCGAAAACGTGGAAAATACTACGCCAGAATTGCAATAAATGCAAGAATCGCTGGGATTTGGTACCGAGGACGGGACTTGAACCCGTAAGCCCAATCGGGCACTACCACCTCAAGGTAGCGTGTCTACCAATTCCACCACCTCGGCACTTTGCGTACGGCTATCGTTTCTACCGTACTGAAGCTTACTGCTTATTACTGCGGGATATCGCTGCTCGGCCTGGTAGGTGCCGCTGGCGTTGTCTGCTCAGATTTCGCTGGCTGACTCAGATTTTCCCACTCGCTTCCTTTACTGGTTTTGTTGCTGTTGATATTACCCAGCACCAGGCTGATGATGAAGAACAGCGTTGCCAGCACAGCGGTCATACGGGTCATGAAGTTACCAGAACCACTTGAACCGAATAACGTCCCGGAGGCGCCTGCACCGAAGGAGGCTCCCATATCAGCGCCTTTACCTTGCTGCAGCATGATGAGACCTACAAGGCCCAACGCTACAATAAGGAAAACTACCAAAAGAGCTTCGTACATAATCAACCTGTTCCTTGCGGGATTACCGCATACCAATTGCTTCAAACCAGTGAAGCGGGCAAGTTTGTGTTTACCCACTGAAGCGGGTGAGAATACTAACCAAAGCATCAGTGGTGCGCAAGGGCAATTTATTAACATTGCGCTGATTGCAGAAAAAAGCAGCAACAAAGCCATTTTTGCTTATATAACAGGCGGCAAACGCCGCCTTTTTACGCAATCTTACCGCTTGTTATTAAACTGCTTTTACCGCATCCGCAATACGATTGGCGTATTCTGTCACCAGCGCGTTGTCTTCGCCTTCGACCATCACGCGGATTAATGGCTCAGTGCCGGATTTACGCAGCAGAACGCGCCCGCGACTGCCCAGCGCTTCTTCCACTTCAGCGGTCACTTTTTTCACGCTGTCATGCTCTAACGGGTCGCCGCTGCCCGCTTTAAAGCGGACGTTAACCAGAATCTGCGGGAATAGTTTCATTCCGCTGCAAAGATCGTGCAGGCTCATGTGGTTGCGAACCATTGCTGTAAGCACTTGCAAACCTGCAACGATGCCGTCGCCGGTAGTGGTCTTATCGAGCAGAATGATATGACCGGAGTTTTCAGCGCCGATTCTCCAGCCTTTTTCCTGCAGTTTTTCCAGCACGTAGCGGTCGCCTACCTTGGCGCGGGCAAAGGGAATGCCCAGCTGTTTGAGCGCCAGTTCCAGCCCCATATTGCTCATCAGCGTGCCAACCGCACCGCCGCGCAGCTGGCCCTGGCGCAGCCCTTCGCGAGCGATAATGTAAAGGATCTGATCGCCGTCTACCTTCAGTCCCTGGTTATCAACCATGATGACGCGATCGCCATCGCCGTCAAAGGCGATGCCAAGATCGGCTTTTTCCGCCAGCACTTTTTCCTGCAGCATGCGTACATCCGTCGCGCCGCATTTTTCATTGATATTAACGCCGTCGGGCTCGCAGCCTACGGGGATAACCTTCGCACCCAGCTCGCGCAGCACGTTTGGCGCAATGTGATAGGTTGCGCCGTTGGCACAGTCTACAACGATTTTTAAGCCGCTAAGGCTCAGCTCGTTCGGGAAAGTGCCTTTGCAGAATTCGATATAGCGCCCTGCAGCATCAACAATACGGCTGGCTTTACCCAGTTCGGCGGAATCTACGCAGGTAATCTCTTTTTCCATTTCGGCTTCAATGGCTTCTTCCACTTCGTCAGGCAGCTTGGTGCCGTCGATGGAGAAGAATTTAATGCCGTTATCGTAGAAAGGGTTATGGGAAGCGGAGATAACGATGCCGGCTTCAGCACGGAAAGCGCGCGTCAGATAAGCTACGGCAGGCGTGGGCATTGGGCCGGTAAAAGAAGCCGATAGTCCCGCCGCCGCC
>NZ_RCAA01000041.1:158457-170864 GCF_003628475.1 Enterobacter sp. R1(2018)
GTAGCCTGAAATACGCGTGTCTTTACCAATAATGATTTTACGCGAGCCGTGACGAGCCAGCACTTTACCTGCCGCCCAGCCCAGCTTCAGAACGAAATCAGGCGTAATCGGGCTGTCGCCAACGCGCCCACGAATTCCATCGGTACCAAAATATTTACGGTTACTCATAGCGTTTGTTTTCCTTCGCTGAAAGTGTGGCTTCCACCACGCGCATAGCCTCTACGGTTTCTTTCACGTCGTGAACCCTGATGATATGTGCCCCCTGCATAGCCGCAACGACGGCACAGGCAAGACTGCCGCTCAGGCGCTGATCCGGCCCAACGTTAAGCAGCTGGCCAACCATAGATTTACGCGACATTCCAACTAAAAGCGGTAAGCCAAAATGATGGAATTCTGAAAGTCGGGCAAGAAGTTGGTAATTATGGCTGAGATTTTTACCGAAACCGAAGCCCGGGTCGAGCAACAATTTTTCTTTTGCAATGCCGGCCGCTTCACAGCGGGCTATATGGTCAACAAAGAAGCGATTAACCTCTTCGAATACGTCTGTATAGTGCGGAGCCTGCTGCATGTTTTTTGGGTTACCCTGCATATGCATCAGGCAAACCGGCAATCCTGTCGCAGCCGCTGCCTCAAGCGCGCCCGGCTCGGTCAGCGAACGAATATCATTGATGATATGTGCGCCGACGCGTGCCGATTCGCGAATCACTTCCGGCTTCGAGGTATCGACGGAAATCCATACTTCAAAACGCCGGGCAATCGCCTCAACTACCGGAATAACCCGCGCTAACTCATCCTCAACGCTCACCTCGCTGGCGCCCGGACGCGTAGATTCTCCGCCGATATCAATGATTGTCGCCCCGGCGTTAATCATCGCATTGGCGTGCTTTACCGCTTCAACCAGTGAATTGTGTTTTCCACCATCGGAAAACGAATCCGGCGTCACGTTTAAGATCCCCATAACGTGGGGATGGGAGAGATCGAGCGTGGTGCCCTGGGCGGTGAGTTTCATCAAAGTTCCCCTGGATAGATTTCGGTTAACGCAAAAACAAAAACCCCGGGACCAGCCCGGGGTTTGGATTACTTATTGCAAAACATGGGACGAGCTCGGCTTACTTATCGCCCAACTGTTCTGACATGGTGTTGCCAGGATTCGGCGTGCGCGGTTCGTCGACCGGACGCGGTGCACGTGGCGTACCGTTGTTATCAGAATTGTTGCTGCCGTTGCCTGAATCTTCCCAGCCCGCTGGCGGACGCACATCGCGGCGAGCCATCAGATCGTCGATCTGCGGCGCATCGATGGTTTCATACTTCATCAGCGCATCTTTCATGGTGTGAAGAATGTCCATATTTTCATTCAGCAGCTGGCGAGCACGAGCATAGTTACGCTCGATGAGCAGCTTCACTTCCTGATCGATGATACGAGCGGTTTCATCAGACATATGTTTTGCTTTTGCCACGGAGCGGCCCAGGAACACCTCGCCCTCTTCTTCCGCATACAGCAGCGGACCGAGTTTTTCGGAGAAGCCCCACTGGGTAACCATGTTACGCGCGATGGAGGTCGCGACTTTAATATCGTTAGACGCACCGGTAGAAACATGTTCTGCGCCGTAGATAATCTCTTCTGCCAGACGACCGCCGTACAGCGTAGAAATCTGGCTTTCCAGTTTCTGACGGCTGGCGCTGATCGCATCGCCTTCCGGCAGGAAGAACGTGACGCCAAGCGCGCGGCCACGCGGAATGATAGTAACCTTGTGTACCGGATCGTGCTCAGGCACCAGGCGACCAATAATTGCGTGCCCTGCTTCGTGATAGGCGGTGGATTCTTTCTGCGCTTCCGTCATCACCATGGAGCGACGTTCCGCACCCATCATGATTTTGTCTTTCGCTTTTTCGAACTCAACCATTGAAACGACGCGTTTGTTACCGCGAGCGGCAAACAGCGCGGCTTCGTTCACGAGGTTTGCTAAATCCGCACCGGAGAAGCCTGGCGTACCACGGGCAATGATTGCCGCGTCGATATCGGGCGCCAGAGGCACGCGGCGCATATGCACCTTCAGGATTTGCTCACGACCACGTACGTCCGGCAAACCTACCACCACCTGACGGTCAAAACGGCCTGGGCGCAGCAGCGCCGGGTCAAGCACGTCCGGACGGTTAGTTGCGGCGATAACAATGATACCTTCGTTACCTTCGAAACCATCCATCTCAACCAGCATCTGGTTGAGCGTCTGCTCACGTTCATCGTGACCGCCGCCCAGGCCTGCGCCACGCTGGCGGCCTACGGCGTCGATTTCATCGATAAAGATGATGCACGGTGCGGCTTTCTTGGCCTGTTCGAACATGTCGCGCACGCGGGATGCGCCCACGCCAACGAACATTTCCACGAAATCAGAACCGGAGATGGTAAAGAAAGGCACTTTCGCTTCGCCCGCGATGGCTTTCGCCAGCAGGGTTTTACCGGTACCCGGAGGGCCGACCATCAGCACGCCTTTCGGAATTTTGCCGCCCAGCTTCTGGAAACGGCTCGGCTCACGCAGATATTCAACCAGCTCGGCAACCTCTTCTTTTGCTTCGTCACAGCCTGCAACGTCGGCAAAAGTGGTTTTGATTTGGTCTTCGGTGAGCATACGCGCCTTGCTCTTACCAAACGACATGGCACCTTTGCCACCGCCGCCCTGCATCTGACGCATAAAGAAGATCCAGACCCCAATCAGCAACAGCATCGGGAACCAGGAAATAAAGATAGAAGCCAGCAAGCTAGGCTCTTCAGGCGGCTCGCCTACCACTTTAACGTTCTTGGTCAGCAGATTATCAAGCAGCTTGGGATCGTTAACGGGGATATAAGTCGTGTATCGGTTACTATCTTTCTTGGTAACGTTGATTTCACGTCCATTGATACGCGCTTCGCGAACCTGGTCCTGATTCACTTCAGACAGGAAAGTGGAATAATCCACCCTACGGCCGTTTGACTCGCTGGGCCCAAAGCTCTGGAACACAGACATCAGCACAACCGCGATGACCAGCCAGAGTATTAGGTTTTTCGCCATGTCACTCAAGGGATTAACCTCATATTACAACTGTGTTAACAAACAGCGTCAGGGTACTATACTTTGCGCCCGGTCGCTACAATGTACACTTCACGTGAGCGGGCACGAGAAGAGTCCGGTTTACGAACTTTAACCTTCGTAAACAGGGAGCGAATTTCTCGCAGGTATTCATCGAAACCTTCGCCTTGAAACACTTTCACTACAAAACTTCCGCCCGGCGCCAGAACATCACGACACATTTCCAGTGCCAGTTCTACCAGATACATAGCGCGAGGAATATCTACTGCCGGTGTCCCGCTCATATTTGGTGCCATATCTGACATGACAACCTGAACTTTATTGTCACCAACACGTTCCAGCAGGGCCTTGACGACTAATTCATCACGAAAATCGCCCTGAAGGAAGTCCACACCAACGATAGGATCCATTGGTAAAAGATCGCAAGCAATGATTCGCCCTTGATTCCCGATCTCCGTCACAACGTATTGTGACCAGCCTCCGGGAGCAGCGCCAAGATCGACAACCGTCATTCCTGGCTTAAAAAGTTTGTCACTTTGCTGTATTTCATCAAGTTTAAACCAGGCACGGGAACGCAACCCCTTTTTCTGCGCCTGAAGTACATATTTATCGCTAAAGTGTTCCTGCAGCCAGCGACTGGAGCTGGCAGAACGCTTTTTACCTGTCATCTCAATTTCCAACTTTGTTCATCGTGAGTGGCAGGCTGTTAAAAAATCAGCACAGCCGATTTGGCGATACACTGGAGATGGCGGTAGAATGAACCGTTTTCAATCCCAACGTAAGCAAATAATACGATGAATCTGAGTACTAAACAAAAACAGCACCTGAAAGGTCTTGCTCATCCACTCAAGCCAGTAGTCATGCTGGGCAATAATGGTTTGACCGAAGGGGTACTGGCCGAGATTGAACAAGCACTTGAGCACCATGAGCTAATCAAGGTCAAAGTCGCAACCGAAGATCGCGAGACTAAAGCCTTGATAGTGGATGCCATCGTGCGGGAAACCGGCGCCTGTAATGTACAGGTCATCGGTAAAACGCTGGTGCTTTATCGCCCATCTAAAGAGCGCAAGATTTCTCTGCCGAAGTAAGCAGAGAGTGTGCAAAATGCCACGCTCTGTTCGTTGATAAAAGGCCGCTGTGCGGCCTTTTTCCTTTCTTTACAATACGCCACGCCGGCAATCAGCGTAGCAGAAATTATAAATACTCCACCTTCACGATCTCAAATTCGACATCGCCGCCAGGCGTGCGGATCACCACCACGTCATCCTGCTCTTTTCCTACCAGGCCACGCGCGATCGGTGAATTAACAGAGATCAGATTCTGTTTAAAATCAGCCTCATCATCACCAACGATGCGATAAGTCTGCTCTTCGTCGTTCTCCAGGTTCAGGACGGTCACCGTGGCACCAAAAATTACGCGGCCGTTGTTAGGCATTTTGGTGACGTCGATAACCTGAGCGTTAGATAGCTTAGCTTCGATATCCTGAATACGGCCTTCGCAGAAACCCTGCTGCTCACGCGCCGCGTGATATTCAGCGTTTTCTTTCAGATCGCCATGCTCGCGGGCGTCGGCGATAGCGGCAATGATTTCCGGGCGACGAACCGACTTCAGGAAATCGAGCTCTTCACGTAATCTTTCTGCGCCACGTAGGGTCATCGGAATAGGTTGCATTTGTTATACCTCTTAAAAACTGTCCTGTTCAGCAAGGCCTTAAGCAGTGCTGACTTAAGAGCATAGCCAGAGCGTTTGCCTGACAACAAATAAAAGAAAACTGACCCGGAGCAAAGCCCCAGGTCAGGAACGGTTTTCAATTTGATACGTATTTTACCCTGGAGTTCCATAAGGGTCATCGTTTACTTTGCACCGCGATGCACCGTAGTATGGCTGCACGTTTCCAGGCTGTTACCGCGAGATTATGCGATTTTTTAGATTTGTCATTGGATTGACCAGTGCAGTGGTATTAAACGTTCAGGCCGCCAACGTTGAAGAATACACCTCCCAGCTACCCGCGGGAGCAAACCTGGCGCTTATGGTGCAAAAGGTGGGCGCTCAGGCTCCGTCAATTGACTATCACAGTCAGCAAATGGCCCTGCCCGCCAGTACACAAAAAGGGATTACGGCGCTGGCGGCCCTGCTGCAGCTCGGGCCCGATTTCCGCTTTACCACGACGCTTGAAAGCCATGCGCAAATAAGCAACGGCGTGCTAAACGGCGACCTTGTGGCGCGATTTGGCGGCGATCCAACGCTAAAACGCCAGGATATTCGCAATATGGTCGCGGTGCTGAAAAAGGCCGGCGTGCAGCAGATTCAGGGCAATGTGCTGATCGACACTTCAGTCTTCGCCAGCCACGATAAGGCGCCCGGCTGGCCGTGGAACGACATGACGCAGTGCTTCAGCGCGCCGCCTGCCGCAGCCATCGTTGACCGCAACTGTTTCTCTATTTCTCTCTACAGCGCGCCGAAGCCCGACGATCTGGCATTTGTTCGTATCGCCTCCTATTACCCGGTGCTGATGAACAGCCAGGTGAGAACGCTCGCCAAAGGTTCGCCGGACGCGCAGTATTGCGAGCTGGATGTGGTGCCCGGCGACCTCAACCGCTTTACTCTCACGGGCTGCATGACCCAACGCGCGGATCCGCTTCCGCTGGCTTTTGCCATTCAGGACGGAGCCAGCTATGCGGGCGCTATCCTGAAAGCCGAGCTAAAAGAAGCGGGCATCACCTATAGCGGCACGCTGCTGCGTCAGACCCAGGTAACTACGCCGGGAACGGTTATCGCCAGTAAGGAATCCGCTCCTTTACACGACCTGCTGAAAATCATGCTCAAAAAATCGGACAATATGATTGCCGATACCGTGTTCCGCACCATCGGTCATAACAGGTTCGGCGTGCCGGGTACCTGGCGTGCGGGCGCGGACGCAGTACGCCAGATTCTGAGCCAAAAAGCGGGCGTTAATTTAGGTAATACGATTGTGGTGGACGGTTCGGGCCTGTCCCGCCATAACCTGATTTCACCCGCGACGATGATGCAGGTGCTGCAATACATCGCGCAGAACGACAGTCAGCTAAACTTTATCTCGATGTTGCCGCTCGCAGGCTATGACGGCTCGCTGCAGTACCGCGCGGGTCTGCATCAGGCGGGCGTCGACGGTAAAGTTTCTGCCAAGACCGGTTCCCTGCAGGGCGTGTATAACCTGGCCGGTTTTATTACTACCGCCAGCGGCCAGCGAATGGCCTTTGTGCAATATTTATCCGGCTATGCCGTAGAGCCTGCCGATCAACGTAACCGCCGTATCCCGTTAGTGCGCTTCGAAAGTCGACTCTATAAGGATATCTACCAGAATAACTAAGCCATGAAGCTGCTGATTGTTGAAGACGATTTACTGTTACAGGAAGGGCTGTCGCAGGCGTTGGGCAACGAAGGCTACGCGCTGGACTGCGCCGCTACCGCCGCCGGGGCTGACGCGTTGATACAAAGCGGCGAATACAGCCTGGTTATTCTGGATCTCGGCCTGCCGGATAAAGACGGCGCCACGCTGCTGAGCCAGTGGCGCCGCCGTGGCATAGGCAATCCGGTACTGATCCTCACGGCACGCGATGCGCTGGAAGACCGGGTCAAAGGCCTGGATTCCGGCGCTGACGATTATCTGGTTAAACCCTTTGCGCTGGCAGAGCTTCAGGCTCGGGTGCGGGCGCTGATCCGTCGTTACCAGGGACACAGCGATAACCTTTTGCAGCAGGGGGATTTGGCGCTTAACTTACAAACCCAGCAG
Source organism: Enterobacter sp. R1(2018) (assembly GCF_003628475.1). Classification (GTDB taxonomy): domain Bacteria; phylum Pseudomonadota; class Gammaproteobacteria; order Enterobacterales; family Enterobacteriaceae; genus Dryocola. Next base: position 165,295 of record NZ_RCAA01000041.1, read on the forward strand.
GTTATGCTGCAGGCCCGTCCGCTGGAAATCACCCCGAAAGAATTCGCCCTTCTCACGCGCCTGATGATGCGCATCGGCCAGACGGTGCATCGCGAGACGTTACAGCAGGATATTTACAGCTGGCAGGACGATCCCGGCTCAAATACGCTTGAGGTACACATTCACAATCTGCGCCGCAAGCTAGGCAAGGATCGCATCAAAACCGTGCGCGGCGTAGGCTACCGGCTGGAAAGCCAGATATGAACAGCATGCGCCGGCGTTTAATGCTTCTTTTGGCAATAATTTTATTGTTTTTTCAGCTAATTAGCGTGATTTGGTTATGGCATGAAAGCCGAGAGCAAATCGGCTTTCTGGTAAACGAAACGCTTTCAGCCAAATCGCGTAACATGCACGTTGAGAAAGAGATCCGCGAAGCCATCGCCTCGCTGCTGGTGCCTTCGCTGGTGATGATCGGCTTTACGCTGTTCTTCTCTTTTTGGGCAATCAGCTGGATTACGCGTCCTTTAAACCGCCTGCGTACAAGCCTCACTAACCGTTCTGCGGATAACCTCTCTCCTCTTCCCATGTATTCCGATATGGAAGAGATGGTGTCTGTCACCACCTCGTTAAACCAGCTGCTCGCACGCCTGGACCATACCATTCAACAGGAGCGTTTGTTTACCGCCGACGCCGCCCACGAGCTGCGTACACCTCTTGCCGGACTCAGGCTGCATCTGGAATTAATGGCGAACTCGGGCAATCCGCAGGCGCCGATGCTGCTTGAGCGCATCGATCAGCTGATGCACACCATTGAACAGCTGTTGATGCTTTCCCGCGCGGGACAGGCGCTGGCAAGCGGACACTACAATACGCTGGCGTGGACCCGGGACATCATCGCGCCGCTGAAAATGGAAATGAACGAGATGATGGCGATACGGGAACAATCCATCGAATGGCCGCAGGAAAGCAACGAGTCGGTGCAGGGCGACGCGGTGCTGCTGCGCCTGATGCTGCGTAACCTGTTGGAGAACGCCTCCCGTTACAGCCCGGAGAGAAGCGTGATTAGCGTTTCCCTGACCCCGCAGGATGCGGGCACGGTGCTATGCGTATCGGATCAGGGGCCGGGCATTGACGAGCAGCATCGGCAGACGCTCACCGAACCTTTCCGCCGCATGGACCAGCGCTACGGCGGCAGCGGCCTGGGTTTAAACATCGTCCTGCGCATCGTGCAGCTACACCACGGGAAATTAACCCTGGATAACCGCAGCGAATGCAGCGGTCTTAAAGCCGGCTGCTGGCTGCCGACGACTATTCAGTAACCCATAAAAAAAGGGCCGGTTTAACCGGCCCTTCTGCACTGCGATGATTATTTCTGATAAATGATTTCGACGCCTTCGTCGTCATCTTCATCCCAGTCATCATCCCAGTCGTCATCTTCTTCCGCTTCCGCGGCGTCGAGCTGCTGTTGATGGTAGTCATCCCACATGAACTCAACTTTCTCAGGCGCAACCGGCACCACTTCGCTGACTTTCGGGTTAGCGATGATAAAGTCCATGACGTCCCAGCACAGCGCGTTGACGCCCTCACGGTTGACCGCAGAGATAAGGTAATATTTATCTTCCCAGCCCATCGCCGTAGCAATTTCTTTGGCGCGCGCTTCGGCTTCTTCCTGGCTCATTAAATCAACTTTGTTGAACACCAGCCAACGCGGTTTCTCCGCCAGCTTCGCGCTGTACTTCTCCAGCTCGCCAATAATAATACGGGCGTTTTCCACCGGATCGGATTCGTCGATTGGCGCAATGTCGATGAGATGAAGCAGCACGCGGCAGCGCTCAAGGTGTTTGAGGAAGCGAATGCCCAGGCCGGCACCTTCCGCAGCGCCTTCAATCAGGCCAGGGATATCGGCGACGACAAAGCTCTTCTCGCTGTCCATGCGCACCACGCCGAGGCTTGGCACCAGGGTGGTGAACGGATAATCGGCAACCTTTGGTTTTGCGGCGGAGACAGAGCGGATGAAGGTAGATTTACCGGCATTCGGCAGGCCCAGCATGCCAACGTCAGCCAGCAGCATTAATTCAAGCTGCAGGTCGCGCTTTTCACCCGGCGTACCCATGGTTTTTTGACGCGGGGTACGGTTAACGGATGATTTGAAACGGGTGTTGCCCAGACCGTGCCAGCCGCCTTTAGCAACCATCAGTTTCTGGCCGTGCTGGGTCATGTCGCCCATGGTTTCGCCAGTTCCCTGATCGATAACACGAGTCCCTACAGGCACCTTAACCGTTACGTCTTTACCGCGCTTACCGGTACAGTCACGGCTCTGGCCATTCTGACCACGTTCAGCGCGGAAAGATTTTTCGAAACGATAATCGATCAGCGTGTTGAGGTTTTCATCGGCTTCCAGCCAAACGTCACCGCCGTCGCCACCGTCGCCGCCGTCCGGGCCGCCTCTTGGGATGTATTTTTCACGACGGAAGCTAACGCAGCCGTTACCGCCATCACCTGCTACGACCAGGATCGTTGCTTCATCAACAAACTTCATTTCACTTCTCCGTAAATCATTCGCCCGAACGTTGTACTGGAATGACAGCTTCGGTTTTGTGCCAGCGTCCCCAAAGACGGTGACCAATGGCGGAATACATCGCGCCCGCAACCACGACAAACGCGCCAGCATAACCCACAAGGTTAAGCAACGGCATGGCGAAGAAATCGGGCCAGGCTAACGCTAATAAATCTGAAAACAGCAGGGTAAACAGCGGCGTCAAAGTGATAATCGCGCTGACCTGCGCCGCCTGCCATCTGGCCATTGCTTCTGCCAGCGCCCCATACCCAATGAGCGTATTCAGGCCGCAGAAAATTAAACATGCCAGTTGCCATCCGCTAAGCTGAAGGATCATCTTCGGCTGCGCCAAAGGCAATAAGGCAATAGTACATAAAGTGTACAGCAAAAAGAGGATCTGTTGCGAGGCCAGTCGGCGTAATAACACCTTCTGCGCCACGCCATAGGTGACCCAAACCGTTGCCGCCAGCACGCCGAATATCACCCCGAGGGTGTAATCTGTCAGGCGGGTAAAAATTTCTATCAGGCTGGTGTTAAAGAACATCACCAGACCGCAAAGCAGCATAATGGCCCCAACGACCTGTGTGCCGCGCATTTTTTCTTTCAGCACGACCACGCTCGCCACCATCATCCCCACCGGGGAGAGCTGACCAATCACCTGAGATGCCGTTGGGCTCAGGTATTGCAGGGATGAGCTAAAAAGCAGGAAGTTCCCGAACAATCCTCCGGTCGCGATCGCCAGCAGCACCAGCCAGCGCGGCTTGCGGAAAATTCGCATCGCCGGCAGCTTGCCCCGTAACGCGAGGATTGAACCCAGGCCGATACTGGCCATCAGGAAGCGGTAAAAAACCACGGTAGGCGGTTCCATGACCGTCAGCACCTGCTTCATGGCTATTGGCAAAGCGCCCCAGCAGACCGCCGTGGTTAATGCCAAAAGAATGCCGATGCCCGCCTGCTGTTTCATGCTGAAGTTCCCTGGTACTTCATTGATTTACCGGGCTCAGAATGTAAAAAGCCCCGCAACGTGTTGCGGGGCTTCAATCCGTTACCGGGACGCGAAAAACTTATTCAGCAACGATGCTGATGAACTTACGGTTTTTCGGGCCTTTAACTTCGAACTTAACTTTACCGTCAGTCAAAGCGAACAGAGTATGATCTTTGCCGCAACCTACGTTGCTACCAGCGTGGAATTTAGTACCACGTTGACGAACGATAATGCTGCCTGCCAGAACTGCTTCACCGCCGAAACGTTTTACGCCCAGACGTTTAGCTTCCGAATCGCGACCGTTACGAGTTGAGCCGCCAGCCTTTTTATGTGCCATTTAATCTGCTCCTCTGTATTAAGCGCTGATGCCAGTGATTTTCACATCAGTGAACCACTGACGATGACCTTGCTGCTTACGGTAGTGTTTGCGACGACGAAACTTAACAATCTTAATTTTCTCGCCACGACCATGAGCAACAACTTCAGCTTTGATTACGCCGCCATCAACGAAAGGAACGCCGATTTTGATTTCTTCGCCATTAGCGATCATCAGAACTTCTGCGAACTCAACAGACTCGCCAGTTGCGATGTCCAGCTTTTCCAGGCGAACGGTCTGACCTTCGCTTACTCGGTGTTGTTTACCACCACTTTGGAAAACCGCGTACATATAAAACTCCGCTTTCCGCACACACCTTACATTGGTTTCAGGTGGCGCTATAAATATTCACAATAGGGCGCGAATATTACGCAAACATGGAGCATTTGACAAGCCCGATTGTGCATACGCCTAGAAAAAAAACGCAACCTCACAGACAACGTTTATCTGCCTCGTTTTTTCAGTACAATCTGTACTACATTATCACTCCTCTACCTTCACGTTATTCCATAACAACACGTGGTAAACAGGACTGTAAGCCAGACTTTTGCGATGAATTTAGAAAAAATTAACGAGTTAACCGCGCAAGATATGGCGGGTGTCAACGCGGTCATCCTTGAACAGTTAAATTCGGATGTCCAACTGATCAACCAGTTAGGCTATTACATCGTTAGCGGTGGCGGCAAACGCATACGCCCGATGATCGCCGTGCTTGCTGCACGTGCGCTCGGTTACGAAGGTAAGGCCCACATCAGCATTGCTGCGCTGATCGAGTTTATTCATACCGCCACGCTGCTGCACGACGATGTGGTTGATGAATCCGACATGCGTCGCGGTAAAGCCACGGCTAACGCGGCCTTTGGCAACGCGGCGAGCGTGCTGGTAGGCGATTTCATTTACACTCGTGCCTTCCAGATGATGACGCAGCTGGGATCGTTGAAGGTGCTCGAAGTGATGTCCGAAGCGGTGAACGTCATCGCGGAAGGGGAAGTTCTGCAGCTGATGAACTGTAACGACCCGGACATCACCGAAGAAAGCTATATGCGCGTCATTTACAGCAAAACCGCGCGCCTGTTCGAAGCCGCGTCCCAGTGCTCCGGTATTTTAGCCGATGCGACTGCGGAGCAAGAGCAGGCTTTACAGGATTATGGTCGCTATCTGGGCACCGCTTTCCAGCTGATCGATGATTTACTGGACTACAGCGCCGACGGCCAAACGCTGGGTAAAAATGTGGGGGATGACCTTAACGAAGGTAAACCGACGCTTCCTTTACTGCATGCGATGCGCAACGGCACGCCGGAGCAGGCCCAGATGATTCGCGAAGCCATCGAGCAGGGAAATGGCCGCCATTTACTACAGCCCGTGTTGGATGCCATGGCCGCCTGCGGTTCGCTGGAATGGACTCGCCTGCGCGCCGAGCAAGAAGCGGATAAGGCTATCGCCGCCCTGAGCGCGTTGCCGGAAAGCGAGCATAAAGAAGCTTTAATCGCCCTGGCACATATGGCCGTTCAGCGCGATCGATAACCTGTCCTGCGCGCCAGCCTCTGGCGCGCAAAGTTTCCAGTAAATTTTCTATTACCCCTTTCTCATCCTCTTATCCTGCAACGCTTACCCAACCATTTTCATACGCTTTTGTGTATTAAAACACAGAATTGAGCGTTGTTATTTTTTAT
>NZ_RCAA01000041.1:171029-178617 GCF_003628475.1 Enterobacter sp. R1(2018)
CCAAAGGTGAGCAGATCATTGCCCAGGCGCTGGAAACCCAACCCTGGGTAATCTGGCCTTCGCGCTATTTTGATCCGGTAACGAATGAATTTATTGACCGTTCTTTGCTGATACGCAAAAAGTAATCTGAAGCTTTTCTTATTCCTGATAAAAGAAGCAAAAACCCCGCCGGAGCGGGGTTTTTTAAGAAGTTGAAGCTGACCGTTAAGCCGGGTTCTGTCGTGGACAGTCATTCATCTAGGCCAGCAATCGCTCACTGGCTCAAGCAGCCTACCCGGGTTCAGTACGGGCCGTACCTTATGAACCCCTATTTGGCCTTGCTCCGGGTGGAGTTTACCGTGCCGCGAACTGTTACCAGACGCGCGGTGCGCTCTTACCGCACCCTTTCACCCTTACCTGATCCCGCTTGCGCGGGCCATCGGCGGTTTGCTCTCTGTTGCACTGGTCGTAGGCTTGCGCCTCCCAGGCGTTACCTGGCACCCTGCCCTATGGAGCCCGGACTTTCCTCCCCTCCGCCCGTCTCCCCCGAAGAGGACGACGACGAAGCGGCGACTGCCTGGTCAGCTTCGGCGCGAAGTATAGAGGGTTTGCGCGCCCATGTCACGCTGACTTACGGCTGAGATGATTTCTTTATAAAAGTCGGACGAGATAGGATTTTTATAGCAATCCATGCCTGATTCAGCCTGAGAAAAACAGCCCGCCCGCCTCAAGGCTTCGCGACTTCAACCTTCGCCAGTTTTTCGTAGTAGCATGCGATTGCGCTGTGGTCGTCGTTGCCCTGGCCGTCAGCGCGCAGCGCCTGCATCATCTCCATAACGGCTGCGGTCAACGGCAGCTGGGCGCCTACGCCGTGAGAGGTATCCAGCGCATTCGCGAGATCTTTAATATGCAGATCGATACGAAAGCCGGGTCTGAAGTTACGATCCAGCACCATCGGCGCTTTCGCCTCCAGCACGGTGCTGCCCGCAAGGCCGCCACGAATCGCCTGAAATACTAACTCGGGATTTACGCCGGCTTTGGTTGCCAGCACCAGCGCTTCAGACATGGCGGCGATATTCAGCGCGACAACCACCTGATTCGCCAGCTTGGTTACGTTGCCCGCGCCGATATCACCGGTATGGACGACAGAACCCGCCATCGCTTTAAGCAAATCGTAATATTTATCGAAAATCGCTTTATCGCCGCCCACCATCACTGACAGCGTACCGTCAATGGCTTTGGGCTCGCCGCCGCTTACCGGCGCATCGAGCATGGCGATACCTTTGGCTTTCAACGCCTCGCTGATTTCACGGCTCGCCAGCGGCGCAATGGAGCTCATATCAATAAATACGGTGCCCGGTTTCGCGCCTTCAATAATGCCGTTTTCGCCCAGCGCAACGTCTTTCACATGCGGAGAGTTAGGCAACATGGTGATTATCACCCCACACAGCCCGGCAATATCTTTTGGCGTGGCTGCGGTGGCGGCGCCGGCGGCAACCACATCAGCAATCGCCTCCGCGTTATGGTCGGCAACCACCAGCGAGTAACCGGCTTTGATAAGGTTTTTGCTCATTGGCCTGCCCATAATGCCAAGGCCAATAAATCCAACTTTCAGCGTCATAGCTTTACTCTCTCGTTATGGACGGACGGATGTTATTTTTTAAACTGGTCGCATAGCCTCTGGGTAGCGGAGCGGAAGATGCCTAAATCGCTGCCAACGGCGACAAAAGTCGCCCCCCATTCCAGATAGCGGCGCGCGTCCGTCTCGACCGGCGCCAGAATCCCTGCCGGCTTGCCGAATGCCTTTGCACGCGCAAAAATGTGCTGGATAGCGCTTTGTACTTCCGGATGAGAAGGATTGCCGAGGTGGCCCAGCGCGGCGGATAGATCTCCCGGACCAACAAAAATGCCGTCTACGCCATCGGTTGCCGCAATGGCGTCCAGGTTATCAACGCCCTGCTGGCTTTCAATCTGCACCAGCACGGCGATGTTCTGATTCACCTGCTTGAAATAGTCCACCACGGTGCCATAGCCATTGCTGCGGTGCGAAACCGACACGCCGCGAATGCCCTCAGGCGGATAACGAGTGGAAGCGACCGCCAAAGCAGCCTCTTCCCGGGTTTCCACAAACGGGATAAGAAAGTTATAGAAGCCGATATCCAGCAGACGTTTGATCGTGACCGGATCGTTAGCCGGGGCGCGAACAACCGGGGCGCTATGGCTATTGGAAAGCGCCATCAACTGCGGAATAAACGTAGTGATATCGTTTGGCGCGTGTTCGCCGTCCAGCACGATCCAGTCAAAGCCGGCAAGGCCCAGCACTTCGGTGCTGATAGGGTTAGCCAGGGCCGACCAACAGCCAATCTGTATCTGGTGGGCCGCCAGGGCGGCTTTGAATTTATTTGGGAAGACATCGTTATTCATAATGTTTTACCTTAATTTTCGTCGCCTGCGTCTGCTGTTATCTGCCGCCGCTAATTAATAATTAGCCAGCACAATCAATGCTGGTAATAAAATGCGGCGCGTTCAGCATGGTAATCGTCATCGCCCTAAAGCCAATTGATAATTTTCCATTTTAGAGCCGGTATTTTTTAAATCAGCTTACGCGCTGTCTATTCTTTCTTAATATCATTCACAGATAATGAATTCGCTATTAATGACACGCAGCATAGTATAGCCAGCGCAGGCTGCCGCGACATCAGGCAATTGCACAATTGAAAGTCTTGCGTAGATGATTATTTTGAGCATTGGTACATGATCATGGGGCATATTGCACATATTTCTATATTGTCTTTCTGATCGGGAAGGCGTAACGATATTAAGTGACCTGAATCACATCCTTATATATCTCAGCCTGCCATTATTTATGCTGCAAGCCATTTCCGCGATCTCAATTAATGATATTCGGTACTTATAAATAAGTAGCGGTCAATCCGGAGAAGAGTGAATAATGTCAGATATTAAAATTAGCCAGCAGGCGCCAGCGGCCTTTTATATCAAAGTGCATGAAACTGACAACGTCGCCATTATCGTCAACGATAATGGTTTGAAAGCAGGCGCTCGCTTTGCCGATGGGCTGACGTTAATTGAGCATATTCCGCAGGGCCATAAGGTCGCGCTGGTTGATATTCCCGCCCAGGGTGAAATCATTCGCTACGGAGAAGTGATTGGCTATGCGGTCCGGGACATCCCGCAGGGCAGCTGGATTGATGAATCTCTGGTCGAACTGCCGAAAGCGCCGCCTTTGCATACCCTGCCGTTGGCCACCAGGGTTCCTAAACCTCTGCCCCCACTGGAAGGCTATACCTTTGAAGGCTACCGCAACGCGGACGGCAGCGTGGGCACTAAAAACCTGCTTGGCATTACCACCAGCGTTCACTGCGTGGCGGGCGTGGTGGATTACGTTATTAAGATTATCGAGCGTGACCTGTTGCCCCGCTACCCGAACGTGGATGGCGTCGTCGGCCTGAATCATCTTTACGGCTGCGGCGTGGCCATCAACGCTCCGGCGGCGGTCATTCCCATCCGCACCATCCATAATATCGCCCTGAACCCGAACTTTGGCGGCGAAGTAATGGTTATTGGCCTGGGCTGCGAAAAGCTCCAGCCGGAACGCCTGCTGGAAGGCACCGAAGATGTGCAGGCTATTCAGGTGAACGAGGCGAGCATCGTGCGTTTACAGGATGAACATCACGTTGGCTTTAAATCCATGGTGGACGATATTCTCGCCGTCGCCGAACGTCATCTGGCGAAACTTAATCAGCGCCAGCGCGAAACCTGCCCGGCCTCTGAGCTGGTGGTCGGCATGCAGTGCGGCGGAAGCGACGCATTTTCTGGCGTGACGGCAAATCCGGCGGTCGGCTATGCCTCCGACCTGCTGGTGCGCTGCGGCGCAACGGTGATGTTCTCTGAGGTGACGGAAGTACGCGACGCCATCCACCTGCTAACCCCGCGAGCTATCAACGAAAAGGTGGGCAGACGCCTGCTCGAAGAAATGGCATGGTACGATAACTACCTGGATATGGGTAAAACCGACCGCAGCGCCAATCCATCGCCGGGCAATAAAAAAGGCGGCCTGGCAAACGTGGTGGAAAAAGCCCTCGGCTCCATTGCTAAATCCGGCCAGAGCGCAATCGTGGAGGTGCTTTCACCGGGCCAGCGCCCCACCAAACGCGGGCTTATCTATGCGGCCACCCCGGCAAGCGATTTTGTCTGCGGTACGCAGCAGGTGGCGTCCGGCATTACCCTGCAGGTATTCACCACCGGGCGCGGTACGCCATACGGCCTGCTGGCAGTACCGGTGATTAAAATGGCGACCCGCACCGCGCTGGCGAACCGTTGGTATGACCTGATGGACATTAATGCAGGCACCATCGCCACCGGCGAAGCTACGATTGAAGACGTTGGCTGGGAGCTGTTTAAATTGATCCTTGAGGTGGCGAGCGGCCGCAGGCAAACTTTTTCGGATCGATGGGGATTACATAACGCGCTGGCGATTTTTAATCCGGCTCCGGTAACCTGATTTTTCTTCGCCAGGCCCGCTTAAGAAAAGCGAGCCTGGCACCCTGTTACCCGATCTCCCCTTGGGTGCGATAGATAACATATTCCAGCAGTTGGCGGTAAGTATCGGTGGTCAGAACATCCTGTTCCTGCTCAAGACGCTTAATAAGCGTGGCGATGACGTCTTTATTCGACAAAGGCTTACCCGACATCAGAACCTCAAGCGCAACGCTGCCTAACCGCTGAGGCGCATCCGTGGTCCATAGCCCTGTTACCTTCATAAATTCCTCAGGCATTTTCAACTCTCCATTTGTCAGCAATAAGCACTTTATTGATAGCTTCCGGACATTATTGGAATAATTCCATATCAGCCCAGAAAGGGATGACAAAAAAAATAGATCACCCTTTTTAACTTTCAAGTTGCAACCTGCTTTTTTATTATCAACGCTGGAAAATACATAAATAAAATTTATAAGAAAGAATAATTCTTCTCATTTTCACTCATGGCTATGCGCCCCGGTCTTCTCCCTGCCCTATAAAGCTCAATAATTTTCCATCTGAATTTCAGTCCATCCTTGGGCATTAAGCTAAAACCTCCATAAAAAATCATTAACATTTTTTATGGATAATGCAGAGTAGCTCTGCCAGATTGAGAAATTTCCTGGTGGGAAAAAATTGATCAAAAAGCACACAAATTAAGTTTGTTAATAGAAAACATCCTGATGAAAAATAAGAATTTTATTAAGTTACATCAAAAAAGTGATCTTTTTCAATGGCTTAAATCAATATCCCAGGCTAGTATTCATATATTGAATGATTGTTAACAAAACATTGACAAAAAAACCTTTGCCTAAGCTTATATCTCAGCCCACCACGATAAATCAGATCGGCTAATATCTTTCAGGGGCTACATAAGGAGAATTGGCCGTCTGTAGAGATGTAAGGACGTGATTTAACATTAACCGGGTTTTCAGGAGACCAGCAATGAAATGGAAAGTCATTGACTCATTGGTTAGTCCTTCTACAGGGACAGTATTTTCATGCGTCATTTCAGCACGCAATCTAAAACTGGTGCTATGGTATGAGGCTTCGCTATTTTTAAAAGCCGGAGACGAATTAACCACCAGCGACCTTGGCTTTTTTATTAATGGCAGGAAAAATGAAATCGCGCTCTGCAATGTGAGCGCATTTAATGCACAGCTGTGGAAAACCATGCGCGAAAAATCAGACTGCCCCGGCAATGGGATTGGCAGCCCAAAAATATGTTCTAATCCCGCGCCTTGTAAATTAAAAACCTGCCCCTTTGGTCTGAACAAAGCTTCGGGGCCGGTTTAAATACGCCGCTTCGCTAAAGGCGCAGCAGCAGGAATAAACGAAGCGCCCGGCGCTCAGACCAGGCTGCAAAGCTACATGAAAATCTTATTTCTCAGCGTTCTCAAGGGCATATTTATACAGAGCGTTCTTCTTCACGCCGTGGATCTCGGCGGCAAGCGCAGCGGCTTTTTTCAGCGGCAGTTCTGCCTGCAGCAGTGCGAGGGTCCGCAACGCATCGGCGGGCAGCGCATCGTCGCTTTGCGCTTTAAAGCCTTCAACGATCAGCACCATCTCGCCTTTTCGACGGTTCTCGTCCTCTTTAACCCATGCCGCCAGCTCTCCGATGGGCGCGCCGTGAATCGATTCCCACGTTTTGGTCAGCTCCCGCGCCAGCACTACGTAGCGGGATTCACCGAGCACCGCACAAATATCGTCTAAACTGTCGAGTAAACGGTGGGTAGACTCATAGAAAATCAGCGTGCGCGGCTCTTGCTCAAGGGCTTTTAGCGCATCACGCCGACCTTTGGATTTGGCCGGCAGAAAACCTTCATAACAGAAGCGGTCCGAGGGCAGGCCGGCCGCGCTTAACGCCGCAATGGCAGCGCACGGGCCAGGCAGAGGCACCACGCGGATCCCGGCTTCGCGGCAGGTACGCACCAGATGATAGCCGGGATCGTTAATCAGCGGCGTACCGGCATCAGAAACCAGAGCAATACTTTGTCCTTCCTGAAGCTTCGCCAGTAACGATTCCGATTTTTGTTGTTCATTATGATCGTGCAATGCGAACAGACGCGCATTAATGCCAAAATGCTGCAGCAATAAACCGGTATGACGAGTATCTTCGGCAGCAATCAGGTCAACGCTTTGCAACACGGATAACGCCCGCTGTGTGATATCGCCGAGGTTACCGATAGGGGTCGGAACGATGTAGAGCGTGCTGGCAGAAATCGCCGCCGTTTCGAGTTGTTTCATTGTTTCATCCGTATTGCCGATTTAATATTGAACACTGAGAAGAAAAATTCACTGGATACAGCATGCTACCGTCTAAATTTATTCATTCTAAAGCCGGGCGCTGTCTGCCTGTCGTGCTCGCAGCCCTGATCTTTGCTGGCTGTACCGCGAAAGTGCCAGATCGGTCCGCCGCTCACGTACAGGGCGAAGCCGCTGCGGATTCCGCGTACTACCTGCAACAGATGCAGCAAAGCGCAGATGATAGCAAGACCACCTGGCAATTACTCGCCATTCATGCGCTGCTTGGCGAAGGCAAGACTCAGCAGGCGGTAGCGCTTTTCAATCAGCTGCCGCAAGAGATGGATGACGTCCAGCGTCGAGAAAAGGCGCTGCTGATGCCGGAAATCAAAATCGCGCAGAAAGATTATGCCGGTGCAAATATGCTGCTGGCGAGGCTCGATCCCTCCGCGCTCAACAAAAAGCAACAGGGCCGATATTATCAGGCGGTAATCGATGCCAGCCAGAATCGCCCATCGCTGGAGCTGCTGCGCGCATATATTGCTCAGGAGCCGATGCTCAAGGGCAGCGCACATCAAAAAAATATCGACGGCACCTGGCAAACGCTGTCTCAGCTGACGCCTGAACAGATGAACGCCATGGTGATCAATGCGGATGAAAACATCCTGCAGGGCTGGCTGGATCTGCAGCGGGTCTGGAATGACAACCGCAACGATCCCAATATGCTGAAGGCCGGCATCAAAGACTGGCAAACACGCTATCCGCAGAACCCGGGCGCAAAAACGCTGCCGACCCAGTTGAGCAACATGGAAAACTATCAGCCGGC
>NZ_RCAA01000041.1:178648-198797 GCF_003628475.1 Enterobacter sp. R1(2018)
ACAACCGGCCCAGCCGGCGGTGCAAAACGCTGCGGCCGCTCCGGCTAATCCTGCGGCCGAAGTGAAAATCTACGATACCAGCTCGCAGCCGTTGGATCAGGCGCTCGCTCAGGCGCAGCAGGATGGCGCTACGCTTGTCGTAGGCCCGCTGCTTAAAAACGACGTCGATCGGCTCGCCGGCAGCAGCACCTCTTTAAATATCCTCGCGCTAAACCAGCCGGAAAATGTGCAGAACCGCCCGAATATCTGTTATTTCGCCCTTTCGCCGGAAGACGAAGCGCGGGATGCGGCGGACCATATCTGGCAGGAAGGCCATCGCGCGCCGCTGCTGCTGGTGCCACGTAGCACGCTGGGCGATCGCGTGACCAAAGCCTTTAGCGCCGAATGGCAGAAGCTGGGCGGCGGCATCGTTTTGCAACAGCAGTTTGGCTCCGTGGGCGAGCTCAAGCAGGGTATTAACAGCGGTTCCGGCATCGCCCTGACCGGTACGCCTGTGGCTTCCTCCGCGCCGCAGCAAGAAGCGGTAACCATCGGCGGCCTGACTATCCCTGCGCCGCCAACGGACGCGCAAATTACCGCAGGCTCTACCGATGGCGTTGACGCCGCTTATATTGTGGCCACGCCTGACGAAGTGGCGCTGATCAAGCCGATGATCGCCATGCGTACCGGCAGCCGCAGCAGCGCCCAGCTGTACGCCAGTTCGCGTAGCTCTCAGGGTGTAAACGGTCCGGATTTCCGTCTGGAGATGGAAGGCCTGCAGTTCAGCGAAATTCCGATGCTCTCCGGCGGCAATGCGTCCCTGCAGCAACAGGCGCTAAGCGCGGTGCGCAACGACTACTCGCTGGCACGTCTGTACGCCATGGGCGCTGACGCCTGGCTGCTGGCGAACCATTTCTCTCAGCTCCGTCAGGTGCCGGGCTATCAGGTGAGCGGCAACACCGGCACGCTCTCCGCCAGCCAGGACTGCGTCGTTAACAGGAAGTTAAATTGGCTGAAATTCTCTCAGGGTCAAATCATCCCGGCCGGCTGAGCCGTCAACGGGCAGGCGCGCACTATGAACTGCAGGCGCGCCGTTTCCTTGAGCGCAAAGGACTGCGCTTTATCGCCGCCAACGTTCGCGTGCGCGGCGGTGAAATCGATCTCATCATGAAGCATCACCACGTCATCGTCTTTGTCGAAGTGCGTTACCGCCGCAGCTCGCGCTTTGGCGGCGCTGCGGCGAGCGTCACCCGTAGCAAGCAGCAAAAGTTGCTGCTTGCCGCACGGAATTGGCTTGCCCGCGCTTCAGGAAGTTTTGATACTGTGGATTGCCGTTTCGATGTGTTAGCCTTCACCGGCAACGAAATAGAGTGGTTAACCAACGCGTTTACCGCAGATGTTTAAAGTAACCAGGTAGAACAACGTGCTCGAACGAATCAAAGTCTGCTTCACGGAAAGTATTCAAACCCAGATTGCCGCAGCGGAAGCTCTGCCAGACGCTATCTCCCGTGCAGCTATGACGCTGGTTCAGTCGCTGCTTAACGGCAATAAAATCCTGTGCTGTGGCAACGGTACCTCAGCTGCTAATGCACAGCATTTTGCTGCCAGTATGATCAACCGCTTTGAAACCGAGCGCCCAAGCTTACCTGCTATCGCACTTAATGCCGATAATGTGGTCTTAACCGCTATCGCAAACGATCGTTTGCATGAAGAAGTGTACGCCAAACAAGTACGCGCTTTAGGCCATGCCGGCGACGTGCTGCTGGCCATCTCAACCCGGGGCAACAGCCGGGATATTGTAAAAGCGGTGGAAGCGGCGGTTACGCGCGATATGACCATCGTTGCGCTAACGGGCTACGACGGCGGCGAGCTTGCCGGGCTGTTAGGCCCGCAGGACGTGGAAATCCGCATCCCTTCGCACCGCAGCGCGCGCATTCAGGAAATGCATATGCTGACGGTTAACTGCTTATGTGATTTGATTGATAACACGTTATTCCCTCACCAGGACGATTAAGGAGTACAGATGAAGGCATTTAAGCCACTTGCAGTCCTTATAACCGCGATTGCGCTACAGGGCTGTGTTGCTGCCGCGGTTGTCGGCAGTGCGGCAGTTGCTACAAAAACGGCAACCGACCCGCGCACCGTAGGCACCCAGGTTGATGACGGTACGCTGGAGCTGCGCGTTAACAGCGCGCTGGGCAAAGACGAACAGCTGAAGAAAGACGCGCGTATCAACGTGACCGCCTATCAGGGAAAAGTCCTGCTGACGGGGCAAACGCAGAATACCGAGCTGGCCTCGCGCGCGAAACAGATCGCGCTGGGCGTAGACGGTGCCACCGAGGTGTATAACGAAATCCGTAATATCGCCCCGGTTGGTCTGGGAACGGCGTCAACGGATACCTGGATCACCACTAAAGTTCGCTCGCAGCTGCTGGCAAGCGACCAGGTTAAATCTTCTAACGTGAAGGTCACCACCGAAAACGGGGAAGTGTTCCTGCTGGGCCTGCTGACCGAAAGAGAAGGCAAGGCGGCCGCGGATATCGCCAGCCGTGTGAGCGGCGTAAAACACGTGACTACCGCATTTACCATTTTGAAATAAACCATTACGGCCCTCCAGCGGGAGGGCCGTATTCTTTTCCGCGCAGCCTTAAAAACGGCTCAAACACTCCATCGCCACCGTTTTAAAATCTGCGAAAGTTTGGCTGTCCCTGAGCCTTGGCATCGCCCTTTCACGCAGGAAGGTGACGAAGACATCGTAAATCGCCATCGCTTCCTCATACTCGCTTTTACTGATCGCCAGCAGAAAAATCACGTACGCCGTCTCTTCGCCCCAGCTTATTCCCTTTGGCGCCAGCACGGTGTAGACGACGGTTTTATTGGCCATGAGACCCAGCGAGTGCGGCAACGCTATGCCTTCGCCCAGCATGGTGCTGACAATCGCCTCTCTTTCCGTCACCGACGGATAAAAATCCTCGCCAACATAGCCTTCCCGCTCAAGCTGTTCGCACAGGGTGCTGAACAGCTGCTGCTGCGTCACGGGTTCATCAATCACCAGGAAGTGGCGCTCATCGAAGTATTTCGCCAGCATATAGGGCCGGGTTCGGTCCACCAGCACCAGTTTCCCCAGCTGTTCGAGCTGATATTCCGTCGGGAAGGGCGCCATCGTCACCACGGGTTTCTCTTTCTCGTTTACCCGGGCGGTGGAAATAACGAAGTCCTCGTCAATGCTTTCGAGCTGCTCGTAGTCCCGTAGCGAAATAATGCGCTTCACCTCAATTTGCGGATACTTGCGCAGCAGCATCGCCTGAATCATGCGCACCGTGGAGTTACCGGTATCGCATACCAGCAAAGCGCGCGGATTGCGCCGATAGCCAATGTTGTAATGCCTCTCCAGCCCCACGCCAATGTGCAGCACCAGGAAGCCAATTTCGTTTTCGCTGATGGCGTACGGCGTGTATTTTCCCCAGCTCGACACCGCCGCCAGCGTCATATCGTAGGCCATCGGGTAGTGCTGTTTGATGTTGGAAAGCAGCGGGTTGGGAATATTTATCTGATAGCGCACGCGGGTAATCATCGTTTTGATATGCGTGAGCAGGTCGGCATGCAGCTGGTCATCCGCGAGCAAATTGTAGTTATAGTGCGTGTTGATGTAGCGCAGAATATAGTTCACCAGCGCTTCGTCATCATCGGCGCTGATAGCGCTCGGCGCCACTTCCTGCACCTGGCGGGCGGCGATGTGCACCTGTAGCCACTGCTCCTCCGCCTCGGAAAGCGGCTTGCCTGCAAGCCTTTGCAGCAGCCCTGTAATCTGACGCGCGGCTTCGCATACGTCATCATTCACGTTGGCGGCGTTGAACTCTGCCAGGGGATAGCCTTCGCTAATACGCCGCACCGCCACTGCGCAATACAGCAGGATAAACTGCTCGCCCTCGTCCGTCAGGCGAATACGGCAGCGGGTAAAACACTCGTGCAGTTCCTTCTCCAGCTGTTCCGGCACGCCCGCATTGAGCGCTTCTTCGGTCAGCAGCGGGTTTTCGCTGTCTTCCTGCATAAGCTGCCAGAGTAAATCGGTCAGACAGGCCCGTACGGCCGTTTCGCTGCCAAACAGTTTCATGCCGTGGCGCGGACGGGTTTCTATCGTCAGGTTGTAACGGTTAAACCACTCGCGCACCTCCGCCATATCGCTTTGCAAGGTGGCCCGGCTGACGAACCACTCCTCGGCCAGATCCTCAAGCTTGAGCGAAAAAGCGGAGGTCAGAAAACGCACCACCAGATAGTGCACGCGCTCGGGCGAGGTGCGTGGAATGCGCAGCTGGCGAGACGGCTGGATCACCAGTTCCTGATAGCGTTCCGCGTCCTCAACTTTAAGCTGGTAACCCACGCCTCGATTCAAAATAAACTGCGCGCCGTGCCCGGCGATTAAAGCATTTAACGCGGTGATATCCGCACGCACGGTGCGTGTAGAAACCGATAAACGCCGCGCCAGTTCATCCTGGGGCAGCGTCTCTTTCTGAAGCATTTCAAAAAGCTGGGCCAGACGAAGGTTTGGGAATCTCACAGCAGTATCCTTTCATTAAGCGGGCGCGCGTTGCCCGCCATAGCTATTTCGCGGGCGTTAAAACTAATTGCGAGGGGCTTCCTACCGCCACGTAATCCTCAACGAAGGTCAGCCTGCCGTCGGCCGGCGCAACGCTGAAGCGGGTGATGTTGTCGCTGCGCTGGTTCATGGCGTACAGATATTTGCCCCCGCTATCGAGCGTCAGGGTGCGCGGATAATCGCCCCGCGTCCAGATATCGTCCCGATGCGTCAGCGTGCCGTTTGCCGATACGGTGAAGTGCGCGATGCTATTGTGCAACCGGTTAGCGACGTACAGCTGCTTGCCGTCGCGGCTCAAAACCAGGCCCGCCGCAAAGCTGGTTCCCTTGTAGCCTTTCGGCAGTATAGAAACGGTTTTGCCCTCGCTTAAGGTGCCTTTAGCCGTATCGAGCTGATAATAAGTAAGCGTAGAGGACTCTTCGTTAATCAACCAAAGGCCGTCCCCCTTCGGGGTAAACACAAAATGGCGCGGGCCTGCGCCTGCGGAAGAAGCGGCGATAAACGGCGGATCGTTTGGCGTGAGCTTGCCGGCAGCGTTGTCAAAACGGTACTGATAAATGCGATCCAGACCAAGATCGGTGGAGAAGACGAATTTCCCGCTGGGATCCGCGCCGATCATATGTGCGTGCGGGCCGTTATGGTCGCTTATCGCAAAGCTGCCTTCCGCGGCGGCTGCCGGTTTGGCTGCCCCGGGCTGGCCTTCATCCTGTTTAGTGTCGCAGGCTTCGCCCAGGCTGCCATCTTCTTTTACCGGCAGGACGGCGATGGTGCCGCTGATGTAGTTAGCCACCAGCAGATGACGGCCGTCTGGCGTAAGCGACAGATAAACCGGACCGGCGCCGCCCGAAGAGACCTGATTCAGCTCCGTAAGGTTACCCTCTTCCCCAACGCGCAGCGCCGCAATAACGCCCTTTTCCGCTTCGCTCGCCACGTACAAAGTTTTGCCATCTTTGGCGGCGGTTAGCTGCGCGGCGTTCGGTAACTCGTTAACCAGCGTTTTGTTGCTCAGCGCGCCGGTGCCGGCATCAACCTGAAAGCGGTACACGCCCTCGCCGTTCGGATTGTAGGTGCCAACCCAGGCAAACTGCGTCTGGGCCGCCGCCGTTCCGGCAACCATTGCAAGAGACGCGATGAGCAGATTACGTGTTGCAGGCATTGGGGATTCCTCATGGTATTTGGAATTGTCGCCCTCACCCTTTCCCTCGCAGGGAGGTTAGGGTGAGGGTGGTATTAACCAACCAGCTTTTTCGTCATTTCCAGCAGCGTACGCACATCTTCCGGGCGCGTATTGCCGGTCGCTTTATCGATTATCGAACTGTAAATGTGCGGGATGATTTTACTCACGCCCGCGTCCAGCGCGATCTTCAGAATTTCTTCGTAGTTCTCCAGATCGATGCCGCCGGTCGGCTCCAGCCAGAAATCATGCTGCGCGCAGGCTTCGGCTACGGCTTTAAATTCATCACGGCATTTCAGGCCGCCCATCGGGAAGTATTTGATCGAGCTGCCGCCCATATCTTTCAGCAACTTAATGGCGGTTTCAACGGGTACGATGCCATCCGGGGCGTTTGAGCTCAGCGGCCCGGTGGAGATTTTCACCTTCCCAACGGTGCCGGTCGGCGAAACCAGGCCGTTAACCACGGTTTCACTTTGCCCAAGCAGGGCGCGGGAGGTGCCCACGCCGGTAAAGACCTGATTTACGTGCTGCGGCTGTACCTGGCGGGATATTTCGCTCACCATCGCCGACTGATTCGGATCGCCCGCGCCGAGGCCTACGGAAAGCGCATTTTCGATAAGCGCCGCATAATCGCGCATATCCGCCACCGCGCTTGCCACATCCGGATAATTTTTAGAAAGCACGCCGACCAGCATATGGCCCTGCGCCGCCTCGTAAATTTCTTTGGCGTTCTCTTTCGAACCTGCCAGTACGTTCAGGCAAACGCGCTCGCGGTAAAAGTTTGGGGTCAGTTTCATGCCTGGTTCTCCTTGCCGATGTTCGCTTTAATGCAGCGATAAATAATGTCCAGTTGCTGCGGACTTACGCTGCGCACGTCCGCCTCGATAATCCCTTCGTTGGCCTTATAACCGCGGAAATAAATCGCGTATTCACCCTGTTTAAGCGCGCTTACCAGCTCGCCGGTGCTGATGCCGATGGCGGCCTCATCAAACTTAATTTCGCTGCGGGCGATATCACGGCCGGCGGCGTCCCACACTACGCGTGCGCTGACGCCATCAAGCGTGTTCAGGCTGTCGATAAACGGCGTCATTTTCTGCACCATCTGCTCGCCCGTTTCTTTTTCGGCGGTGAGGTAATGTTCTATGGCGCAGGCCAGGCCAAGAATGCCCTCTTTGCCCACTTTCATCGCGCGGCCGATACCGCCGGTTTGCAGCTTCACCCACTCGACATACTGCTTTTTACCGATAACCAGCCCGCTGGTTGGCCCTTCAATGGCCTTCGCGCCGCTGTAGATCACAAGGTCCGCGCCGGCGCGGTAGTAGCACTGCAAATCCTCTTCGGCCGCCGCGTCAACAATCAGCGGCAGGTTGTGTTTCCGCGCGACGACCACGGCCTGCTCGACGCTGAGCATGCTTTTCTGCACCGAGTGGTGGGATTTGATGTACAAAATCGCGGCCGTGCGCGGAGAAATGGCCGCCGCAAGCTGGTCCGCAGAACATTCGTTCGCATAGCCTGCCTCCACGATTTTGCCGCCGCCCAGGTTCACCATAGTGCCAACCGGCGCGCCGAAGTTTACGTTGTGGCCTTTTGGCAACACGATTTCGTTATTCTCAAGCGGCGCGGCATGCAGGTTCTCAATCAGCCACTGGTTATCTTTGACCAGCACCGCCGCCACGGACTGGGCAATGCCGGACGAAGCGCAGGACACCACGGTTGCCGCTTCCACCTCCAGCAGTCGGGCGATGTACTCACCGGTCTTGTTAACCAGATCCTTCATTTCGAAATAGTGATTCATGCCGTTAGTGACCGCTTCGACGACTTCCTGACGCGGCGTGGATACGCCCAGCGCGGTCATGCGGCCAGAGGCATTAATCACCTGTTTTAAATCATATTTTTCATAAATCGAAGACATGTTCTGCTTTTCCTTGTTCGGTAGTAAACCACTTGCCGGCACGTACGGCGGCAAGCGGCGACAGCAACAGTTCGCCGGTGAGCGTTTGCTGTTCGGAATCCGTAAACACCGTTGGCTGGCGGCGTAGTTCAAAAATGGTCAGGTCGCCGTCCAGCCCTACGGACAACCGTCCTTTGTTTTTCAGGCGCAGGCCGTCCGCCGCATGGGCGGTAACGCAGTCAATGACCTGCGACAGCGAAAGGCCGATAGAGAGGAATTTGGACATTACCGCGCCGAGGCTGTGAACGGGCCCGTTAATACGATTGCGGCAGTAAATATCGGAGCTAATGGTATGCGGGAAAATGCCCTGTTTGATGGCGATTTTCGCCACTTCAAAGCTGAAGCTGGCGGTGCCGTGGCCCACATCCAACCGTACGCCGCGCTGAATAGCGCTGGCGATAGACGCGCGCAGCTCGCCCGCGGGCGTGAGAATGCGGTTCGGCTTGCCGTTATAACAGTGGGTGATGATATCGCCGCTGGTCAGCAAATTAGCGATTTCATCGAGATTGGGCGGATTATTGCCAATGTGCACCATCAGCGGCAGATCGCCGTTTTCACGCTGGATTGCTTTAGCGCGCTCAAGAGGCTTAATACCGTTGGCGCCCACCACGCTGCTGCTCATGCGCGCTTTGATACCGACGATAAAAGCGGGATGGCGTTTTACCGCGTCGCGCACGGCGGCCTTATCGATATTCGCCATATCCGACAGTTCATTCTGAGCAATAAGCCCTACGCGGGAAATGTTCAGCAACGCATAGACATCCGTCGCCGCTTTGCGGGTTATCTCGTAAAACTCATCGATATCGTCCGCGCCGGTGCTTCCCGCATCCACGACGGTTGTCACGCCGGTCTGGATACCAATGCTGTCAGGCTCGTCGTGATAGATGGGGGATTTTGGATAACAGTGAACGTGAGAATCAATCCAGCCTGCGCTGACGTAGTAATCGCCGTTTAGCGCTCGTACCTCATGCGCTTCGCCGTTTACCTCACCCAGCGCGGCGATTTTGCCGTCTTTAAGCGCGATATCGATAACCGTATCGTCCACGAGGCGGGCCTGACGCAGGATTAGGTCGAACATAATTTTCTCCTTGGTTAGTGGGTGGCGCTTCGCTTACCCACCCTACGTATCGATTCGCAGGGCGGATAAGCAAGGCGCCATCCGCCGCCGCGTAGCCTTACAAAGCGACCGGGAAAATAGCCCCCAGAATCATCGCCCCCAGAATCGCGCCGCCGGTAATCGGCTTGCCCCAGAGGTAGAACAGCAAAGAACCAATCAGAGAGCCGATGCCGATCGGAATCGAGGCGGTCATGGCGCTCAGGATAATCAACGGCCCAAGAAAGCGGCCCGAAGCGTTACCCGCGCCCATCATCACGTCCGCGCCGTAGGTGGAGTCGCTCTGGTTGATGGTGAATTTACGCGCAAGGATAATCAGGTAGCCAATCGCCAGCCCGATAACCAGCCCCGTCACCAGAGAGGCGGCAAAGTTGGCGACCGGGAAGACGAAGCCTGCGCCCAGCAGCAGCGCCGGTACGCCCAGCCCTACGCCGGTTTGAATCGCCCCGCCGATGTCCAGAATCCCCACCAGCGAACCTTCGATAATGCGCGCGAAGAGGAAGCTGGCGCCAAAGGCCGCTACCGCGCCGTAAACACCGGTATCAATCCCGGCGCGCAGCATGGAGACAAACGCCACTTCGTTAAACGCCCCGATGCCGTACAGGTAGTACATGTGTGTCCCGGCGAACACGCCGGAAGAAAGCAGGCCAACGAAAATCGGGAACGACCAGTCGGCATACCAAAACCCTTTATTCTCTTCCATTGCAGGCTCCGTTATTTTCCGCTCAGGGAGTTATGAATCAGATCCAGCCAGTTCGGCACGGTCATATGGAAGGATTCGATCATTTTCATGTCGAAACCGCGGAAGAAGGCGCTCAGCACAAACAGCGCGACGATGGCGGTCATCATCACTTTGGTGACGCGGTGCCAGCCGCTTTCTTCCACGCCTTTGCCAATCAGGATGCCCAACACCAGTCCCGGCACGGCGTTACCCATGATCAGCTGCGCGCAGCCGCCAAAAATAGTCGCCCAGAAGCCTGATTTCTTCCCGGCGTCAATCGCCGCCAGCCAGAAGATAACCGGCATCACGGTGTTCACCAGCAGGTTTGCGGCAGGCACCAGTACCTTAACGGCGGTAACCTGCAGCGCGGCCGGTACGGCGGAAGCGGTACTGTTAAGGAACGCCACCACCACCATGCCGATAAGGCCGCAGGCGATAGCCATTTTTTTCGGGTCGTGCAGGGTTTCAGCGACGTTGCGGTTTTTTACCATCAACGCGGCGGCGCCCCAGTTAGGGATAATGCGGTGGTCAACGTCCTGAGTAAAAGCACCCGCCGCAACGGAAGAGGCCCAGGCGTTGAAGAAGAACCCTAACCCAAAGGAGAAATGCGAAGCCGGGTCCCCTTCACAGGAGTTCAGTTCGCCGAGTGTACGAAAAGCGCCCATTCCCTGAGTGGTCGGCGCGTGAAACATGCGTGCGGCTCCGGCGCCAACACCTACGCCGACAAGCCCCCCGATGATGAGTGATTTTATTAATATTATTAAGAACATCAGTCTGTCCTTTCTGTGTGATTTTAATGCGCGACGAAATCCACTTTATCGAGATTGATTGCCGTCACGTTGACGGTGACATCCAGCTCCACGCTGAACAGCCGTCGTTCCCGGCGCAAAAAGAAGAACAAAAATGCCTCTTTCTTTACCTCTACCCGCGCCTGAACAACCTGCACATCCTGTGGCTCAATACGCAGCAATATGTGAGGCGAGGATTTGAGCACCGTACCCTGAACGTGGTTCAGGGCGTCGGCAAAGGCTTTGGCTTTGGTATCGCCGCGCCCGCTCACTCTCACCGTGTCGGAGAAGTGTTCTTTCATACTCAACTGCCGTACTTCTTGTTCCAGGCCTGCACCAGGCGCTCGCCCAGCTCTTCTTTATCCATAAAACCAAAGCCTAAAACGTTGTTGCCTTCGTTGATGGCGGTAACGCCTTCGTCCACGGAACGCATGCCATATTTCGCTTTGTAGCCGTGCTTGGTCTGCGCGGTGATGGCGCCGGCCCCGCCGCTGCCGCAGAAGGAGATGCCAAAGGCGGCGTTTTCAGCTTTCATCACGTCGCCCAGCTTCATGTCGGCCGCTACGCCGGGAATGACCACTGCGCGGCCGCCCGCTTTTTCGATCCCTGCCGCAACCTTCTGGCCTTTACCCAGGCGGTCGCCAATTACTACGGTGATTTGTTCCATGTAAATCTCCTGTTGGTTCAAAGATTGTCTTTCGCTACTTCGAAATGCACCGACAGCAGCCAGGCTTCTTCAATCGGCAGATTGCCGAACTGTTCCACCACCGCCTTCGCCATTTCCAGTGAGTCGGCAGAGATCTCCTCAAACAGGCTCTCTTCGACTTCTGGCAGCGGCTCACCGGTCAACGACCGATGCGCCATGGCGCGAACGTGGGAAGTCAGCATCTGTTCCTGTACCGCATTCGGCGTGATATTGCGGGTCTTCAGCAGTTCATTGATAAACCCCTGCACCTTTTCCGTCAGCTGCATGGCTTCGGTACTTCCGGCTTCATTAACCTTTACCGCTCCGTTATTCACACTACGTACCTCATTTACTGATATGACTCTAAGGTAGCGACGGGGGTTATCAGTTTGTAGCGAGTTGTTTTCCACTTCGAAGTGGAAATAGCAGCGGCGACAGTGATCTGTTCCACAAAAAGCGACCGGATCGTGATAATTCGCTGGTTTAATGTGATTAAGGTCACGTGATTAGCCAGCTGACAGCGTCTCAGGCAGGAAGAATTTTTAGCCGAAATTGTGAACCAGGGACGGTTTCAGGAAAGATATTGGAAAAGCTTATGGTGGTTTTGATGCCGGAAGGCTGGCTTGAGGCGCCAAGTAATGCGTTTTACAGCGTTATACAAGGAAGGGTCATGGCAGGCGCAGGGCGGATAAGCTTACGCTATCCGCCGCGCGTTACTAATTAGCGATACTTTTTGTGGTAGGTATTGCGCGTAGCCTTAAATTCTTCAGCCGCCGCCTGCGCTTCCTTCACCTTGCCTTCGTTGGCAAGCTTCAGCGCGCCATCGATTTGGCCAACCAGAATATCCAGGCCGTGGCGGTAGTCTTTCATTTCCGCGCTGTCCGCCGCTTTGTCTTCAAGCTTTGGCGGCGTACCTTTCTGCGCATCAAGTGCCGCAGTGCGCATATTGTTTAATGAAGTTTTCAGCTCCGCCGCATCGCTGGTTTTCAACACGGTTTGGTAGTTCTCAGCGATGGTATCCATATCATCGCCTACGTCTTTCGCCATCGCGGCGCCGGTAAATAACACGGACGATACTGCCAACATTGCAATCAGTTGCTTAAGCATTAAGTCATCACCTTTTTATTATTGAAGAAAGGCGCGGCGTGCCGCGCCCGTAACCGCTCTATTGACCGGCGATCTTCATCTCCGGCAACAGTACTGAACCACACTGAATGTTACTGCGTTTTTCAATATCGCTACCGACTGTGACAATATCCCGCCACATGTCTTTTAAATTTCCGGCGATGGTGATTTCGCTGACCGGATACTGAATCTCGCCGTTCTCCACCCAGAAGCCGGAGGCGCCGCGAGAATAATCTCCGGTGATGCCGCTCACGCCCTGCCCCATCAGTTCGGTAACCACCAGGCCGGTGCCCATTTCTTTCAGCATGCCGGCAAAGTCCAGGCCGCGCCCTTCGATACGCCAGTTATGGATGCCGCCCGCATGGCCGGTGCTTTTCAGGCCCAGTTTGCGCGCGGAGTAGTTGGTCAGCAGCCACTGCTGCAGGATGCCGTCTTTGATAATATCGCGGCGTTCCGTACGCACCCCTTCGCTATCAAACGGGGTGGAAGCCAGCCCTTTGAGCAAATGCGGATGCTCTTCAATAGTCAGCCATTCCGGCAGAATCTGCTTGCCGAGGTAATCGAGCAGGAAGGTGGATTTACGGTATACCGCGCCGCCGGCGATTGCGCCCACCAGGTGCCCGAACAGGCCCGTCGCTACTTCAGCGGCAAAAATAACCGGCGCCTTCATGGTGGACAATTTACGCGGAGAAAGGCGGGATAAAGTGCGGCGCGCGCATTCGGCCCCGACCCATTCCGGGCTTTCCAGATCTTCAATTGCGCGGCCGATGGTGTAAGCGTAATCACGCTCCATTTCGCCGTTAACTTCGGCGATGACGCAGCTGGAAAGAGAGTGACGAGTCGAACAGTAGCTTTGCAGCATCCCGTGGCTGTTGCCGAAAACCTTAATGCCGTAATGGCTGTTGAAGCTGCCGCCTTCGGTATTGGTGATGCGTTTATCCACGTTCAGCGAGGCGTTTTCCGCACGCGCGGCAAGCTCAATAGCGCGATCCGCATCCATTTCTACCGGATGGAAAAGATCCAGGTCAGGCGCGTCAAAGGCCAGCAGTTCTTTTTCTGCTACGCCCGCAAACGGATCGGGAGAGGTGTAACGGGCGATATCCAGCGCCGCCTGCACGGTGCGCGCTACGGCGTCCGGACTTAAATCCGTGGTTGAAGCGCTGCCTTTGCGATTTTGATGATAAACGGTGATGCCTAACGCACCATCGCTATTAAATTCAACGTTTTCCACCTCACCGTAGCGGGTGCTGACGCCGATACCCGTGGTTTTGCTGACGGCCACTTCTGCGCCGTCGGACTGCGAGGAAGCCAAGTTCCAGCGCCTGCGAAACCGCCTGTTCAAGGATCTTACGTTGTTGTGCTACCTGCGTGTTTACTTTCATCGCGACTGCCATAATGTAAGGTGAGTGAATTAAGTCTAACAGGATCAGAACAATTTCGCAGTGAACAGGCTTTACTGGTAGAATTAGCCACTTTTTTTAAGGAGCCTATATGACTAAGCAGCCCGATGACTGGCTCGATGACGTACCCGATAACGAAAATGAAGACGAAGATGATGAGATTATCTGGGTCAGTAAAAGCGAAATAAAACGTGATGCCGAAGAGCTAAAACGCCTCGGTATGGAGCTGATGGAGTTGGGCAAAAACGCGCTCGACAAAATCCCTCTGGATGACGATTTGCGTGCCGCCATTGAGCTTGCGCAGAGAATCAAAAAAGAAGGCCGCCGCCGTCAGGTGCAGCTGATTGGTAAAATGATGCGTTCCCGCGACATGGATCCGATTCGCCAGGCGCTGGATAAGCTGAAGAATCGCCACAACCAGCAGGTTGCGTTATTCCACAAGCTTGAAGCGCTGCGCGACCGTCTGGTTGAAGAAGGCGACGACGCGCTAAGCGAAGTGCTGAGACTTTACCCGGAGGCGGACCGCCAGCAGCTGCGCGTGCTGATTCGCAACGCCCAAAAAGAAAAGGCAGCCAACAAGCCGCCGAAATCTTACCGGCAGATTTTCTCGTATCTGCGCGAGCTGGCCGAAAGCCAGGACTAAAAATTAAGGCCCGCATGCGGGCCTTAATTATTGGCGGGTGCTTCTAAGTTTACCCGCCCTGCAGCAGCCGTTCTCAACTGATGAGATTATCGAGCGGCTTTTTTCGCCAGTTCATCAAGCAGCTTCTGATGAATACCGCCAAAACCGCCGTTGCTCATCACCAAAATGTGATCCCCCGGCTGCGCGGTTTTGACAATCATATCCACCAGCGTGTCCACGTCCGCGCTCCAGTAAGCGGGCTGTATACAGGCTTCGGCGACTTCCACAACCTGCCATGGAATGTGCGGCGGTTGCAGCAGGAAGACTTCATCCGCCCGCCCTAAAGAAGGGGCGAGATCGTCTTTACTCAGACCCATTTTCATGGTGTTGGAGCGCGGCTCCAGCACGGCGAGAATGCGGGCGGTGCCGCCCACTTTGCCGCGCAGCGCCGCAAGGGTCGCCAGAATCGCCGTTGGGTGATGGGCGAAGTCATCATAAACCGTCACGCCATTGGCTTCACCACGCAGTTCCAGGCGGCGACGCGCGTTGACAAAGCCGTCCAGCGCCCGGGCGGCATCTGCCGGGGCAACGCCCACGTGACGCGCCGCGGCGATCGCCATCAGGCCGTTATGCATGTTGTGCTCGCCAACCAGCTGCCAGTTCACTTCGCCTGCTCGTTCGCCGTCCAGATACACCTCCCAGCGGGAGGCGTCCGGCGTAAGCTTTTTCGCCTGCCAGTGGCCCTGTTCGCCCACCAGCTCCTGCTCGCTCCAGCAGCCCATCGCCATGGTCTGTTTAATGTTGGCGTCGTTTTCCGGCCAGATGATTTTGCCCTGCCCCGGCACGATGCGCACCAGATGATGGAACTGTTTCTGGATAGCCTTCAGGTCATCGAAGATGTCCGCGTGATCGAACTCAAGGTTATTGAGGATCAGCGTACGCGGGCAGTAATGCACGAATTTGGAGCGCTTATCGAAGAACGCGCAGTCGTATTCGTCGGCTTCGATCACGAAGAACGGGCTGTCGCCCAGGCGCGCGGACACATCGAAGTTCCCCGGAACGCCCCCAATCACAAAACCAGGCTTATAGCCGCAGGCCTCAAGGATCCAGGTTGCCATACCGGCGGTGGTGGTTTTACCGTGGGTGCCGGCGACGGCGATCACCCAGCGGTCGCGCAGCACGAAATCATGCAGCCACTGCGGACCGGACATATAAGGAATACTTTTCTCAAGCACCGCTTCCACGCACGGATTGCCGCGCGTCATGGCGTTGCCGACGATCACTAAATCCGGCTGCGGATCGAGCTGTTCCGGGTCATAGCCCTGAATCAGGGAGATGCCCTGCTCTTCAAGCAGGGTGCTCATCGGCGGATAAACGTTGGCGTCCGAACCGGTTACCTCGTGGCCAAGCGAGCGAGCGAGCATAGCCAGACCGCCCATAAAAGTGCCACAAATCCCTAAAATATGAATGCGCATACAAAACTATCCTTTCTCTGTTTGGCGCACATTCTACCCGCATGTCCTGTGCTGAGAAATGCAATTCAGGAAATTCCGTATTTTGCTGGCGCGATTCACCTGTGCGCTAAGATTTGAAAGTTTGTTAAGATTGTTGCAACCGCTTTATCCAACATAAAGATGCAGGGAAAGGTTATGAAAACGTTAGGTGAATTTATTGTCGAAAAACAGCACGAGTTCCCCCACGCAACCGGCGAGCTTACTGCTTTACTGTCGGCGATAAAGCTGGGTGCCAAGATCATCCACCGCGATATCAACAAGGCCGGCCTGGTTGATATTCTGGGTGCCAGCGGCGCTGAAAACGTGCAGGGCGAGGTGCAGCAAAAACTCGATCTGTTCGCGAACGAAAAACTGAAAGCAGCACTGAAAGCCCGAGGAATTGTGGCGGGCATCGCTTCCGAAGAAGAGGACGAAATTGTCGTTTTCGAAGGGGCGGAGCACGCCAAATACGTGGTGTTGATGGACCCGCTCGATGGCTCATCTAACATTGATGTCAACGTCTCCGTTGGCACCATTTTCTCTATTTACCGCCGCATTACGCCGGTCGGCTCCCCGGTTACCGAGGCCGATTTCCTCCAGCCGGGTAACAAGCAGGTTGCCGCAGGCTATGTAGTTTACGGCTCCTCCACCATGCTGGTTTACACTACCGGCTGCGGAGTTCACGCCTTTACTTACGATCCGTCGCTGGGCGTGTTCTGCCTGTGCCAGGAACGTATGCGCTTCCCGGAAAAGGGCAACACCTACTCCATCAACGAAGGGAATTACATTCGCTTCCCGAACGGCGTGAAAAAATACATTAAGTTCTGTCAGGAAGAAGACAGCTCAACGCAGCGCCCGTACACCTCGCGCTACATTGGCTCGCTGGTCGCCGACTTCCACCGTAATCTGCTAAAAGGCGGGATTTACCTCTACCCAAGCACCGCAAGCCACCCGCAAGGGAAGCTGCGCCTGCTGTACGAAGGTAACCCGATGGCGTTCCTGGCCGAGCAGGCGGGCGGTAAAGCGAGCGATGGCAAAGAGCGTATTCTGGATATCATCCCGGAATCCCTGCACCAGCGTCGTCCGTTCTTCGTCGGTAACGAGCATATGGTGGAAGACGTGGAGCGCTTTATTCGCGAGTTCCCGGACGCTTAACTGTTTTCGCTACGGCGGCGGGCGCGTTGCTCGTCCGCCCTACAGATCGATGATTTTGTAGGGCGGATAAGCGCAACGTCATCCGCCGTTTAGCACCTGAACGACGCCATCGCGGCAACAAGCTGCTGCGACTGCTCTTCCAGCGAACGGGTCGCCGCTGAAGATTCCTGCACCAGCGCCGCATTCTGCTGCGCGGCTTCATCCATCTGGCTTACCGCAATATTCACCTGTTCAATACCGTGGCTTTGTTCGTTCGAAGCGTTGGCGATCTGACGCATCAGCTTCGTCATGCGCGTGACCTCCTCGGCAATCTCATCCATGGTTTCGCCCGCCTGCTGGGCCAGGTCGCGCCCTTCGCCCACGTGATTTTGCGAATCGGAAATTAGGGTGCGGATTTCTTTCGCCGCGTCGGCGCTGCGGCTTGCCAGAGTACGCACTTCCCCGGCTACCACGGCGAATCCGCGTCCTTGTTCACCGGCGCGCGCGGCCTCTACCGAGGCGTTCAGCGCCAGAATATTAGTCTGGAAGGCAATACCGTCGATAACGCCAAGAATATCGGCGATACGATCGGAGCTGGTGGCGATATCACGCATTTTCTCGATAACGTAACACACCATTTCGCTGCCGCGATCCGCGGTGTCCGAAACGTCCTTCGCAAGCTTATGCGCCTGCTCGGCGTTGTCGGCGTTCTGTTTCACCGTCGCGGTGATCTGCTCCATGCTGGCGGCGGTTTGCTCAAGCGAGGTGGCGGTGGACTCGGTACGCTGGGAGAGATTAAGGTTGCCCGCCGCCAGCTCGCGGCTGCCGGTATCAATCTGCGAGCTGGCGTCCCTGACGCGGCTTACCGACTCCGTCAGGGAGTTACGCATTGCGGCGATAGCGCTCGCCAGGCGGCCAAACTCATTGTTACCCGCGGCCTGCAGCTCTCGCGTCAGGTCCCCTTCCGCCACGTATTCAAGCTGCTCGATGGACTCATTGAGCGGTTTAAGCAGCAGATGGCGCAGAGCGAGCCATACCAGCACGATAATGCCCGCCGTCAGCAGGGCTGCAATAATGATAAGCGTAAGGACGATTTTCTTTTGCTTGTGAATGGAAGCCACTTCGTCGTTGCCGCGCTGCTCGCCCCACAGGCGGAAAATCTGCACGTCGTTATCAAACTTCTGCGCCAGCGGGGCCAGGCCATTTTCCAGCAGATCGTAATAGTCGTCCGGGCTTTGCTTATTCAGGGCGGCCAGCATCGGCGTAATGCCTTTGGCGAGGTAATCGGCGTAGGTTTGCGACAGGTTTTTGAGCAGCTGATTGCCCTCTTCGTTGTCCACGCCGCCGTCGATAAAGGCTTTAATTTCCTGCTGCGCATGCGCGGCTTCGCCGGTAACGGTATTGGTCGACTTAGCGGCATCTTCCAGCATGCCGATTTCCATCTGCCGCACCGCCTGCCCGGCCTCATTGCGGGCGCGCAGCAGGGACAGGTAGCCGTCGGTCAGATGCACCATCTGTTCGCCCTGCAGGCGGTTTACTTTTTCGAGCGAGCTGGAGCTTTGTTGTAATGCGAAAATACCAATGCCGCTGACGACCAGCAGCAGAAACGTCATCACTGCCAGTAACGTTAGCAGACCCGTGCGAATCGACAGATTTCTTAGCATGCTTCTCTTCCCGGTGACCTAAGTCGTTAGATAACTCATGAAGAGGTTATCGGCAGCCACCGGGGAAAGTTTAGACGTTTTTTGTTAATTCAATATGTTACGTACGGGTTGCCGTAACGCTAATACGTTTAACAGGCGAGCTCTGGCGATTTTCCCACAGCACCGTCAGCCCGCGTTGTAACGCGATAAAAATAAACAATAAAATGCCGATGGCGATTTTTGTCCACCACGAGCTGAGCGTGCCGTCGAAGTTGATATAGGTCTGGATTAGCCCCTGAATCGCCACGCCGAACAGGGTGCCCAGCACGGTGCCAACGCCGCCGCTCAGCAGCGTGCCGCCGATCACTACCGAGGCGATGGCGTCCAGCTCAACGCCCATGCCCGCCAGCGCGTAGCCGGCCGAGGTGTAAACCGAGAAAACGATGCCCGCAAGCGTCGCGAGACCGGTAGAAAGCATATAGATACGCACGGTCGTGCTACGCGTTGGAATCCCCATCAGGTTGGCAGAGGTTGCGCTGCCGCCGATGGCGTAAACCTGGTTGCCGAAACGTGTGCGGTGAGCGAGGAAAATACCCGCCACCACCACCGCCAGCATCAGCAGGCCCATCGCGCTCAGCCTTCCGCCGCCGGGAATGCGCCAGGCGAGGCTTGAGAGCGTTTCGTAAATCGGATGGTCAACAGGAATCGACTCTTCGGAAACCAGATAGCTGACGCCGCGCAGGAAGAACATTCCGGCAAGCGTAATGATAAACGCCGGGATTTTCAGCGCGTCGATAAGCAGCCCCATAAATGCGCCGAAGGCGCAGCCCATTAGCAGCACCAGCGGGAAGGCCAGCAGCGGCGAGATTCCCCAAAAGCCGATCGCTTTGGCAAGGAATACGCCGGTAAAGGCGATCACCGAACCGACCGAGAGATCGATCCCGCCGGAGAGGATCACAAAGGTCATGCCGACGGCGATGATCCCGAGGAAAGCGTTATCGGTCAGAATGTTGCAAATCACCCTCGTAGAGGCGAAGCCGGGAAACTGCGTCAGGCAGTAGAGATAGCCCAGCACGAATACCGCCAGGGTTATCATCAAAGGAAGGTTACGTTTGATCATGACGGCGGAGTCCTTTGAGCAAAGCAATAAAACGCGGCGACTGCACAATCAGCACGCACAGCACCACGACGGCTTTTACGACCTGGTTAAGTTCCGGCGGGAAACCGGAGAGCAAAATGCCGGTGTTCATCCCCTGAATAATCAGCGCGCCCACCACGGACAGCGCAATGTTAAAGCGTCCGCCCATCAGCGAGCCGCCGCCGATCACCACCGCTAAAATGGCGTCCAGCTCCAGCCACAGACCGGCATTGTTGGCATCGGCCCCGCGAATATCCGCGGTGACGATAATCCCGGCGATGGCGGCGCACACGCCGCTCAGCACATAGGTGAGCATCACAACGATACGCGTATTCACACCGGCGTTTTTGGCGGCGCGAATGTTAATCCCCACGGATTCGATAAACAGGCCCAGCGCCGTTTTACGGGTAAACAGCCAGAACACAATCAGCGTGGCGATGGCGATAATCACCGGCGTCGGGAAGAAAAACAGCGAGCCGCTGCCGAGAAACGACAGGCTCGGTGAGTTAAAGGTAACGATTTGCCCGGCGGTAATAAGCTGCGCCACGCCGCGCCCGGCGACCATCAGTATCAATGTCGCAACGA
>NZ_RCAA01000041.1:198807-199770 GCF_003628475.1 Enterobacter sp. R1(2018)
ATTTTCAGAATGGCCACCAGAATACCGTTCCACAATCCCGCCAGTATGCCCACCCCGAGCGAGGCCAGCAGCACAACCATCAGGCTGTGGCCCTCAACCGTAAGCGTGGCGGCGGTCGCACCGGCAATCGCCATTACCGCGCCCACGGACAGGTCAATGCCGCCGGTGGCGATGACCAGCGTCATGCCGATGGCCAGCAGCGCAACCGGGGCCGCGCGGTTCAGGATGTCGATTGGGCTGCCGAACAGGCGTCCGTCCTGCACGACGATATTAAAGAAATGGTTGGCGACCATGCTGTCGACCACCAGAACCAGCACCAGCGCGATAAGCTGTGGGATACCGGGAGGCCAGCGGAAGCTGCGTTTTGGCTTCGGCGCCTCGGTTTGCGGCAATGAACGAGACATCACGTGTTACTCCTTATGCCGCAATGGCATTCATAATGGCCGAAACGGACAGCTCTTCGAGCGGGATCTCCGCCACCTGCTGCCTGTCGCGCATGATCACCACGCGATCCGCGTAGCCCACCAGCTCTTCAAGCTCGGAGGAGATGACCAGCAGCGCCAGCCCGTCGGCGCAGAGCGTTTCTATCAGGCGGATAATTTCCGCGTGCGCCCCTACGTCAATGCCGCGCGTTGGCTCATCGAGGATCAGGAACTGCGGTTTGGTCAGCAGCCAGCGCGAAAGCAGCACTTTTTGCTGGTTGCCGCCGGAGAGAAATTCAATCGGCTGATCGGGGCCCGGCGTGCGGATACCAAGCTGACGGATAAAGCGTTCGGCTATCTGATACTGCTCGCGCCTGGGGATCGGCCGCAGCCAGCCGCGCTGGGCCTGCAGCGCCAGAATGATATTTTCACGCACCGAAGCGGCGGCGATAATGCCGTCGGTTTTGCGATCCTCCGGACAGAACCCTATACCCAGGCTTGAGGCTTTATGCGGCGAGCGCAGCGTTTGCGGATTGCCTTT